>NZ_PVBK01000001.1:0-1197185 GCF_002968535.1 Neorhizobium sp. T7_12
CCAGGTCGGTGAAGCGGGCGGCTCAGCAGCCGGAGCCATCAAGGACAGCCAGAATGACAACCATACCCGCATCACCTGCGCCCAAGCAGCTTCGCACCGCAGTAGGCACTATGAAAAGAGGTAAGGCCGAGTGAGCGAGCAAAGGGTTCTGCTGGTCGACGACGAGGAGGAACTGCGCCGTTCGACGGCGCAGGCGCTGGAGCTCTTCGGCCTGGCGGTCCTGACCTTTTCCAATGCCGACCATGTGCTGGAACTGACGGGCTTCGGGTTCGACGGCGTCGTCGTCAGCGATATCCGCATGCCGGGAACCGACGGCATGACGCTGCTCCAGAAGATCCGCGAGCTCGATGCGGAAATCCCGGTTATCCTGGTCACCGGTCATGGCGACGTGCAGCTGGCGGTCAAGGCCATGCGGGAAGGCGCCTACGATTTTCTGGAAAAGCCGTTCACGCCGCAGCATCTCGCCGGCATCATCCGGCGCGCGCTCGACCGGCGCAGCCTGGTGCTGGAAAACCGCCGCCTGAGGGCCGTTGCCGGCAAGCGCGACGATGTCGAAGCCCGGCTCCCCGGCCGCACCCAGGTCATGGTCGATCTGCGCTATCGGATCCGCGCTATCGGCGCCACGGATGCCGATACGCTGATCATCGGCGAAACCGGCGCCGGCAAGGAAGTGGTGGCGCGGGGCCTCCACGACATCAGTTCGCGCGCCAACCGGCCCTTCATCGCCATCAATTGCGCAGCTCTTCCCGACAACCTGATCGAGAGCGAGCTTTTCGGCCATGAGGCCGGCGCCTTTCCAGGCGCGCTGAGGCCCCGTTACGGCAAGTTCGAACATGGCCGCGGCGGCACGATCCTGCTCGACGAGATCGGTTCGATGCCGGTCGACCTGCAGGCGAAGTTCCTGCGCGTACTGCAGGAGCGGGTCATCACCCGGCTCGGCTCCAACGAAACCGTGCCGCTCGACGTGCGCTTCATCGCCACCAGCAAGGTGGATCTGGAAGCGGAAGTGGCGGCGGGCCGGTTCCGCGCCGACCTCCTTTACCGGCTCAACGTTGCTACCATCCATGTGCCGTCGCTGGCGCAGAGGCGATCGGATATTCCGCTTCTCTTTCTCCAGTTGGTGCGGGAGGCAGCGGCGCGCTATGGCCGCGATGACATGGAAGTGCCGGCCGACGTGATTTCGGCGATTGCCCAGCGCGACTGGCCGGGCAATGTCCGGGAACTGCGCAACGCCGCCGACCGGCTGGTGCTCGGTCTCGATCCCAAGCCGGGCGAAACCGGCGGCGCAAAGGATGGGGCAGGGCGGCTTGCAGACAAGGTTGCAGCCTTCGAGCGCAACCTGATCGCCGGCGAGATCGCAGCGCATGGCGGCGCGCTGAGACCAGTCTACGAATCCCTCGGCATCTCCCGCAAGACACTGTACGAAAAGATGCAGAAATACGGGCTCGACAAGAAGCTGCTCGGTCCGGAGCAGATGCTGCAGGATGACCGGGACGGTTGATAACGGCGACATGTGTGGATTTCCACCCATGCTTTTTGCCGATTGTTCCCGAATCCACCCATGTTGCGCCGCGGTATTTACGGAAATGCTGTTTTAAGGCCTCCGCAACGATTGCGCGTGCTGCGCGCCCTGCCACAGATGGTCCTCAGGTTGGCGCGGGAGGAAATTTGCGCGCCGGCTGTGCCACATTTCATCCTGGAGGAGCCCCGATGAAAATTCTGAACGCCCTTATCGGCGCGACCGCTCTTGCGGCGCTTTCCCTTTTCTCCGCTTCGGCGAATGCGCAGGGATATCCCGAGCGCCAGATCACAATGATCGTGCCGTTTTCGGCCGGCGGCCCGACCGACACCGTCGCGCGCCTCGTCGCTGAATCGATGTCGAAGGATCTCGGCAAGCAGATCGTCGTTGAAAACGTCGGCGGCGCCGGCGGCACGCTCGGCGCTGCCCGCGTCGCGAATGCCGAAGCGGACGGCTACACCGTTCTCCTGCACCATATCGGCATGGCGACCAGCGCTTCGCTCTATCGCAAGCTGCCCTACGACACCTTGAACGCCTTCGACTATGTCGGCCTCGTTACCGACGTCCCGATGACGCTTCTCGCCCGCAAGGACATGCCGGCGACCGACCTCAAGGGTCTCATCGAATATGCCAAGGCCAACAGCGACAAGGTGACCGTTGCAAACGCCGGCATCGGCGCCGCTTCGCATCTGTGCGGCATGCTGTTCATGAGCTCGATCAAGACGTCGCTCGTCACCGTTCCCTACAAGGGGACCGGTCCTGCCATGACCGATCTTCTCGGCGGCCAGGTCGACATCATGTGCGACCAGACCACCAACACCACCAAGCAGATCCAGGGCGGCACGGTAAAGGCCTATGCGGTCACGTCCCCGGCACGTCTCGGCGTCCTGAAGGACATCCCGACCGTCAAGGAAGCCGGTCTGCCGGACATGCAGGTCGGCATCTGGCATGGTCTTTACACGCCGAAAGGCACCCCGAAGGACGCGATCGACAAGCTCAACAAGGCCCTCAAGTCTGCCTTGAAGAACCCGAACGTGACCGCTCGCTTCGCCGAACTCGGTACCGAGCCGTCGTCGGACAGCGACGCCACCCCGGCAGCCCTGAAGGCCAAGCTCGAAGGCGAAATCGCCCGCTGGAAGCCGGTCATCAATGCCGCCGGCCAGTACGCGGACTAAGGTTTCCGCGGTCAGTCTGCCCTAACTCCGATCCTCTCCCCGCCCTGCGGGGAGGGGATGCCTGGCAAGCGGATGAAGGGTACCTCCGGCAAAGCATCTCCCACTTCACGGAGACACCATGAATTCGCTGAAATTCGACACTGCCAATCTGATCTGCGGGCTGCTGCTGATCGCGACAGGCCTGTTCTTTGCCTACCAGTCGTTCGAACTGGAGCTCGGTACGGCGTTTCGCATGGGACCTGGCTATTTTCCGTTCATCCTCGCCTGCGCGCTTATCCTGTTCGGCGCGATCATCCTCATCCAGTCGATGCGGGTGGACGGAGGGCCGATCGGGGCGCTCGCATTGCGGGGCATGGTATTCATCCTGCCGGCGCCGATCTTCTTCGGCCTCACCGTTCGCGGGCTGGGCTTCGTGCCGTCGATCTTCGTCACCGCACTGATAGCCTCCTTCGCCTCGGGCCGCATGAAACCGCTCACCGCACTCGTCCTGTCGGCGGCGCTGACGGTCTTCTCGGTCGCCGTCTTCAGCTATGGCCTCGGCCTTCCGTTCCGCCGTTTCGGGCCCTGGCTCGGTTATTGAGGTTTGAGTGATGGATCTTTTCAATAATCTCGCGCTTGGTTTTGCGACGGCGACATCGCTGGAAAACCTGTTCTTCTGCCTGATCGGGGTGCTGCTCGGCACGCTGATCGGCGTGCTGCCCGGCATCGGGGCCACGGCGACGATCGCCATGCTTTTGCCGATCACCTTCCAGCTTGAACCGGTCTCGTCGCTGATCATGCTCGCCGGCATCTATTACGGTGCACAATATGGCGGTTCAACCACGGCAATCCTGATCAACATGCCGGGCGAGTCCTCGTCTGCCGTCACCGCCATCGACGGTTACCAGATGGCCCGCAAGGGCCGGGCGGGAGCAGCTCTAGCGATCGCCGCGATCGGCTCGTTCTTTGCAGGCACCGTGTCGACCTTCCTCGTCGCGATCTTTGCGCCGCCGCTTACCCAGATCGCGCTGCAGTTCGGCGCGGCCGAATATTTCTCGCTGATGGTGGTCGGTCTCGTCTCCTCGATCGCGCTCGCCCACGGTTCGATCGTCAAGGCGCTCGCGATGGTGGCTCTCGGCCTGCTGCTCGGTCTCGTCGGCACCGATATCTACACCGGCACACCGCGCTTCACGCTCGGGATCCGCGAATATGCGGACGGGCTGAACTTTGTGGCGGTCGCGGTCGGCGTCTTCGGCATCGCGGAAATCCTGCGCAATCTCGAGAACGAAAAAACCCGCTCCGTGCTGATGGCGAAGGTCAGCGAGCTCATGCCCTCGCGGGAGGATTTCAAGGCGATGGTCGGACCGGTCCTGCGCGGCACGGCCATCGGCTCGATCCTCGGTATCCTGCCGGGCGGCGGTGCCATCCTTGCGGCGTTTGCGTCCTACACGGTCGAGAAGAAGGTTTCGAAACATCCGGAAGAATTCGGCCACGGCGCGGTTGCCGGCGTTGCCGGTCCGGAATCGGCCAACAATGCCGGTGCGCAGACCTCGTTCATCCCGCTGCTCACCCTCGGCATTCCGGCCAACCCGGTCATGGCGCTGATGATCGGTGCGATGATCATCCAGGGCATCGTTCCGGGCCCGAACGTGGCGACCGAACAGCCGGCACTTTTCTGGGGCATCATCGCCTCGATGTGGATCGGCAACCTGATGCTCGTCATCCTCAACCTGCCGCTCATCGGGCTGTGGGTGAAGCTGCTCACCATCCCCTACTACGTGCTGTTCCCGATCATCATGGCTTTCTGCTCGATCGGGGTCTACAGCGTCAACTCGAACGTCTACGACCTCTATGCCGTCGCCTTCTTCGGCCTCATCGGCTACGCGCTGTTGAAGCTGCGCTGCGAACCGGCGCCACTGCTGCTCGGCTTCGTGCTCGGTCCGCTGCTGGAGGAGAATCTCAGACGGGCGATGATCCTTTCGCGGGGCGACCCTGCGACATTCGTCACGCGTCCGATCAGCGCGGCCCTTCTCTTCCTCGCGGCCCTCGTCCTCGTCATCGTCTTCTTGCCGAGTGTGAAGAAGAAGCGCGAGCAGGTCTTCGTCGAAGAGGACTGAGAAGCCGCGGACGGCGCTCCGGGCGGTCAAACCGTCTGGAGCGCCTGCAATTCCTGGATAGGGGCGGGACCGGCGATCCGCTTCAACAGCAGCTTGCCCATCAGAAAACCTGCTTCCGTCAGGTCTTCGTAGATCGTCTCCACGCGGGGGCGGATCTGGTCGAACAGGCCCGACGTCTGCTTGGCCACCAGCCTAATATCCCTGCCGAGTTCGAGATGATGGTCGTAGGCGGATGCCATGACCGCTAGCGCCGATACCTCGCCGCCGCAGATATATCCGTCCGGGCGCTCCGGCTCGCCCATTCTCTGGAACAGATAGTCGCGGATGTCGTCCGACTTGCTGTCGAGCGTGACGCCCCTGGCGATTTCGAAGCCGATGCCTTCCTCGCGCACTGCCGTCATGAAGCCGTGCCTGAGGTGATGGGCGAAGGTGAAGCGCTCCGGCGGCAGGATGATCGAGAGCTTGCTGGCGCCTGCGGCGATCAGCTTTTTGGCGGCCTGATACGCGAAACTGTAATTGTCGTAGTCGACATAGGGATGGGCGGTGGCAAGCTCGGTCCGACCGTGACAGATGAACGGAAAATTGTTCTCCATCAATAGCTTGACGCGCTCGTCCGCCGGTTCGGTGCGGGTGAAGACAATGCCGTCGGCCATGCGGTTGCGCATGATATGGCGCACCGGTTCGATCTGCGGCGTATCGGAAAAATGCGGCGTTATGACCAGATGATAAGCCGTGCCTCGCAACGCTTCGGTTAGGCCGTTGATCATCGAGGTGGCATAGCCGAGGATTTCCTCGTGCGGATCGAGAACGAGGCTGATGACATTGGTGCGGCCAGTGCGCAGGCGCTGCGCCGCCCGGTCCGGCAGGTAGCCGATATCGGCTGCGACCTTGCGGACACGCTGCCGGGTTTCGAGCGCGATCTGCGGCGCATCGGCAAGCGCGTGCGATACGGTCGTGACCGCAAGCCCGGTCAGTTCGGCGATCGTCTTAAGGGTGGGCTTCGCGCCGACGCCGGATTTTGCGGCTGCCCGCTCCGACTTCGCCCGCCGACCCTTGTCCCCCAGGTCTTCCAGCGACATATCCTCTTCTCCTCCGCTCCCGCCCCGGAAACCGGAGCGAGCCTCATCTATATCGTTACAAATTTTTCGAAAGTCGCCAGGAATTTTCTCGATTCCTGAGTAAAAATTCGCCGATTGTCAATTTTGCCAGTTTTTTCCTCATGTTATGCAGGTTGGCCTATGATCTAAAAAATCCCCTGAGCGGGTTGACACTGACTGTAATTATATCGTTATAAATCGCCATATCCGGAGAGGAGCCCGGATACAAAGGGAGATTCTCAATGAATATTCGAATGATTGCCAAACTCGCCGCAGGTGCGGCACTGATCGCCATGACCGCCGGTGCCGCCAAGGCCGCGGAACAGGTCGAAGTCCTGCATTGGTGGACTTCGGGTGGTGAAGCCGCAGCGCTCAACGTGCTGAAGGAAAACCTCCAGAAGCAGGGCGTTGCCTGGAAGGACATGCCGGTTGCCGGTGGTGCAGGCTCTGCCGCCATGACCGCGCTTCGCGCCCGCGTCACGGCCGGCGACCCGCCGACCGCCGTTCAGCTTCTCGGCTTCGACCTGAAGGACTGGGCCGAAATGGGCGTCGCCGCAAACCTTGACGACCTCGCCAAGAAGGAAGGCTGGGACAAAGTCATCCCCGCCGCTCTCCAGAACTTCTCGAAATATGACGGCCACTGGATCGCTGCGCCGGTGAACATCCACTCCACCAACTGGCTGTGGATCAACAAAGCGGCGCTCGACAAGGCCGGCGGCAAGGTTCCGACCAATATCGCCGAACTCATCACGCTGCTCGACGCCTTCAAGGGCCAGGGCCTCACCGCTCTCGCTCATGGCGGCGTTCCGTGGCAGGACGGCACGCTCTGGGAAGCCGTCGTGCTTTCGACCGGCGGTCCGGAATTCTACAAGAAGGCCGTTCTCGATCTCGATCCGGCGGCACTTTCCGGTGACACGATGAAGAAGGTCTTCGACACCATGTCGAAGCTGCGCACCTATTTCGACCCGAACTTCTCGGGCCGCGAATGGAACCTGTCGACCGCCCTCGTCATCGAAGGCAAGGCCGGCGCCCAGGAAATGGGCGACTGGTCCAAGGGCGAATGGCTGCGCGCCAACAAGAAGCCGGGCACCGACTTCGTCTGCATCCGCTTCCCCGGCACGCAGGGCTCGGTCCTCTTCAACGCTGACCAGTTCATGATGTTCAACGTTGGCGGCGACGCCGAAAAGGCTCAGTTCAAGATGGCGTCGGCCGTCGAAGATCCGGCCTTCCAGATCGCCTTCAACACCGTCAAGGGTTCCGTTCCTGCCCGTACCGACGTCTCGAACGAAAAGTTCGACGATTGCGGCAAGAAGGGCATGGCGGATCTCACGGAAGCCTCTTCCAAGGGCACGCTGATGGGCTCGCTCGCCCACGGTTACGCTCAGCCGGCTGCCATCAAGGAAGCCATGCTGGACGTCATCACCCAGCACCTCAACGGCCAGCTCACCACCGATGCAGCGCTGAAGCGCCTGCCGGAAGCGGTGAAGGCTGCCAAGTGATCGCGCTTCCGCAAAAGTTCTGACATCGAGTGGCCGGGATAGTCTCCCGGCCACTTTTCAAATTCCGGCTCGCCGGTATCTCCTAATTCTGGTGTCTGCCGGAGGTCATGATGACGACAATCGAACCGGTTCCCGTGCTTGAGCCGCAGAGAGAGCGCCGCTCGTTTGCGGACGGATTGCGCAACGCGCTGCCGAAGATTGTGCTGGCGCCGTCGTTCGCCGTGATCCTCGTCTTCGTCTACGGCTTCATCCTCTGGACGGTCTACCTTTCGTTCACGACCTCACGCATCCTGCCGGTCTACAAATGGGGCGGTTTCGACGCCTATTTCCGCCTCTGGTCGCAGCCGAACTGGTATGTGGCGATGCAGAACCTGGCGATCTTCGGGGTCCTTTATATCGGCATCTGCATCATCCTCGGCCTGGGCATCGCGATCCTCATGGACCAGCGGATCCGCGCCGAAGGCTTGCTCAGGCCGATCTTCCTCTACCCGATGGCGCTCTCCTTCGTCGTCACGGGTACCGCGTGGAAATGGTTCCTCAATCCCGGTCTTGGGCTTGAGAACACCATGCACAATCTCGGCTGGACGAGCTTCAAGTTCGACTGGCTGGTCAATCCCAAGATGGCGATCTACACGGTCGTCATTGCCGGGGTCTGGCAGGCGTCAGGCTTCGTCATGGCGATGTTCCTGGCCGGGCTTCGCGGCATCGACGGCGAGATCATCAAGGCGGCCCAGATCGACGGTGCCTCGACGGTGTCCATCTATCGACGCATCATCATTCCGTTGCTGCGGCCCGTCTTCCTTTCCGCTTTCATCGTGCTCGCGCATATGGCGATCAAGTCCTACGACCTGGTCATCGCGCTGACCGGCGGCGGACCGGGCAATGCGACCGAGCTGCCGTCGACCTTCATGTATTCCTACACGTTCACCCGTAACCAGATGAATGTCGGATCGGCGAGCGCCGTGATGATGCTGATGGGCATTACCGCGATCATCGTGCCCTATCTCTATTCGGAACTGCGGGAGAGAAAGCAATGAGCGCGACACAAGAAACCGTCAGCGCCGGCGGAGCCCGCACCGCACGCTATTTCATCTATGCCGCGCTGGTCATCCTGGCACTCGTCTATCTGCTGCCGCTTTACGTCATGCTGTCGACGTCGCTGAAGTCGCTCGATGAAATCCGCGGCGGCGACATGCTGGCGTTGCCGCGCAATCCCTCGGTCTCCGCGTGGGTTCGTGCCTGGGGCGAGGCCTGCATCGGGGTCAGCTGCGTCGGCATCAAGGGCTATTTCTGGAATTCCATCAAGATGGTGGTTCCGGCGGTTCTGATCTCGACCCTGCTCGGCGCGCTCAACGGCTATGTGCTGACCAAGTGGCGTTTCCCGGGCCACAGGCTGGTCTTCGGCATGATGCTGTTTGCCTGCTTCATCCCGTTCCAGGCCGTCCTGATCCCGATGGCACGCGTGCTCGGCACGTTCGGGCTCTCGAATTCCACCACGGGCCTCGTCATCGTCCACGTGATCTACGGCCTCGGCTTCACGACGCTGTTCTTCCGCAACTACTACGAAGCCTTTCCGGATGAACTCGTGAAGGCCGCGATGATCGACGGCGCAGGGTTCTTCCGGATCTTCTGGCGCATCCTGCTGCCGAGTTCCGGACCGATCATCGTCGTGACGATCATCTACCAGTTCACCAACATCTGGAACGACTTCCTGTTCGGCGTGTCCTTCTCGTCCGGCACGTCCTCGCCGATGACGGTGGCGCTCAACAACCTCGTTGCCTCCTCCACCGGCGTCAAGGAATACAACGTCGATATGGCGGCTGCGGTGTTCGCAGCGCTTCCGACGCTGTTCGTCTATGTCGTCGCCGGACGCTATTTCGTGCGTGGCCTGATGGCCGGCGCAGTCAAGGGATAACCGCACATGAGCTTTCTTGAAATCAAGGATATTCGCAAGAAGATCGGCAATAACGAGATCTTGAAGGGCATCAATATCGAGCTCGAAAAGGGCGGCTTCCTGGTTCTCGTCGGCCCGTCCGGCTGCGGCAAGTCCACCCTGCTCAACGCGATCGCCGGCCTGCTGCCGCCGTCCTCGGGCGACATCGTCATCGACGGCCAGGTGGTCAACGACCTGCATCCCTCGCGGCGCGATATCGCCATGGTCTTCCAGTCCTATGCGCTCTATCCGAACATGACGGTGGAACAGAACATCGCGTTCGCGCTTGAAATGCGGGGCGTCGAGAAGGCGCAGCGCGAGGCGGCGGTCAAGCAGGTCGCCAAGACCCTGCAGATCGAGCATCTCCTGAAGCGCCGTCCGAGCCAGCTTTCCGGCGGCCAGCGCCAGCGTGTCGCCATGGGCCGGGCGCTGGTGCGCCAGCCGCGCGTCTTCCTGTTCGACGAGCCGCTCTCCAACCTCGACGCCAAGCTGCGCGTCGAAGTGCGCGCCGAAATCAAGGCGCTGCACCAGAATACCCACGCCACGATCGTCTACGTCACCCATGACCAGATCGAGGCGATGACGCTTGCCACCAAGATCGTCGTGCTGAAAGAAGGCATGGTGCAGCAGGTCGGCACGCCGGCGGAAATCTATGGCCGCCCGGCCAATCTCTTCGTTGCCGATTTCATGGGCTCGCCGGCGATGAACATGCTGAAGGGCAAGGTCTCCGGCGCCGATGGCCAGCAGGGCATCGCACTGTTCGGAAATGACGGCGTCAGGGTCGCCATGCCGCCTTCCGTGACCACCAGTCTTCCGGATGGCAAGGACGTCATTCTGGGCCTGCGTCCCGAAACGATCACCGACGCGGGCCTCGTCGATCCGCGGGCCCGCGCCACCGCCCGGATCGAGGCGGAAGTGACGATGATCGAGCCGACCGGTTCCGATACCTTCGTCACCGGCAAGCTGGACGGCGCGACCTTCACCGCCCGTACCCGCTCCGACGTGCATGTCGAGCTCGGCCAGAAGTTCCCGTTCGCCTTCAATCTCGACAAGGCCGTGGTCTTCGATCCGCAGACGACCAGCCGCATCGAATAAGCGGGCAGACGCCTTTGACCTCCGCTGCTTTGCCTTTTTCTGTAGACGGCGTGATTGCCGTCGATTGGCGGGCTGGCGGACCGCCTGCTGCAGCTTCGTGCCAATCTGACGGCGAGGGGGCAGGCGGCACCGCCCGTTTCCTGCACCGTCGTCCATGTCGAACCGGCGGAAATCGCTGCCGGTGAAACTCTTCCGGGCCTCTCCATGGTCGTGGCCGTTTCTCCCGATCGACCTCCAGCATTCCTCCCAAAGGGGGAACAATCCCGGGGAGGCGGGGTTGAGTCTGTGTCCCGTCGAAACGGGACCAAACCAGACCGAGGAGACAGACAATGGCTAGTGGAAATCATTCCCAATCGGGTGGGTATCGAAACGACCGGATGCGCGACGAGCGTGATTTCGCGCGCGAGTCGTCCAGCGAATACCGCCCGGGCGATACGGGTTATGTGCGCGGTTCCAGCGACGATCCGCGCAGCCGTGATGCAAACCGGGAGGACGGCGATCCTTCACGGTTTCCCCGCTACGGCCGCAGCGAACAATGGGCATCCGACGATGGCGGGTTCGAGGCCGGTTATGGCGATTCGGAGCGGTCGCAGGCCTGGGCCCGCGAGTCCTATCGCGGCCGACCTTCGTCTTTCAGCTACGAGCCGGGTCGCAACCGCGTCAACCAGGCCTATGGCGACCGATACGGCTCGGACTACCGTTTCGTGGGTGAAGACCGTTCCGGTTCTGACAGCCGCTTCCGCGGTGCGGACGACTATGGCCGCAGGCGCGGCTTCATGGAGCGCGCCGGTGATGAAGTCGCCTCCTGGTTCGGTGACGAAGGTGCCGAACATCGCCGGAAGATGGATGAGCATCGCGGCAAGGGTCCCAAGGGCTATCAGCGCTCCGACGCCCGTATCGAGGAGGACGTCAATGATCGCCTCAGCGACGACCCGGTGCTCGACGCATCGAACATTACCGTGACGGTCCAGGGGTCCGAAGTGACGCTCGACGGTTTCGTGTCAAGCCGCTGGGACAAGCGCAGAGCCGAGGACCTGGTCGAAGACGTTTCGGGTGTCCGGCACGTCCAGAACAACCTGCGCGTCAACAATAGTTCGACCGATACGCTGGCGGGCTCGACCACGGTCTGAAACCGGCGTGTGCCACGCGTCAGGCCGCTGTTGGTGGCCTGACCTCATTCGGGAAGGAGACGTCATGACCGAGAACAGCGAGAGCGCCAAAATTCACAAGGATGCCGAGGGGCAGTACGCCAAGTCCAAGGCCGACGGCAAGGCAAACGGCGTCGCAAGCGCCAAACCGACCGTGATCACCGGTTCCGACGACGCGACCAAACATCGTAACCCGCCCGGCGAAAAAGAGCCGGAAAAGGACTGGGACGTAAATTTCGACGTGTCGGAGCGGCCTCGGCACACCTGAGCCGTCCGTTTGGAAAACCATATCGCCGGCAATCAATCCTTGGCCCGGCCTTTAAAACCGGTTAGATAAGACCGGCTGGAATATTAGCGGATGGCGGGACACGGAAAATGAATAATGCCGGCAGGTGGCACAGGCACCTCCAGCTTTTTTCCATAAGGTAAAGACGCGGAATGTTTAGAGTTTCGCGGTTTTTTCCCACGGCACCGATCGGCGCCTATCTGGTCGCTCTGGCGGCTGGCCTCGCTTTGCCATTGCTGATTTTCGTCGGTTACCTGATGATAGAGCTGGAGGCGAACGAGCGGGAAATCCTTGCAAGCGAGACCGCGGAAGATGCTCAGCTGATCGCCCGCTCGATCGACCGTGAACTGCAGGACATGGCAACGACGCTTCGGCTGCTTGTCACTTCGCCGGAGCTTGAGGCCGGTGACCTCCGTGCCTTCCACAACCGAACCCAGAACAGCCTGCGGTCCGACTCGCTCTATATTCTCGTCGTCAATGCGGATGGGCAGCAGCGGCTCAACACCCGCGTGCCGTTCGACGCGCCGCTTGGCAAGATCTCCAGCATGCAGGCGCTCCAATCGGCTGTGAACAGCGGCGTGACAGAGGTCTCCAACGTGTTTTTCGGCGCCACCAGCGGCAAGCATGTCTTCAACGTCACGATGCCGCTGCCCAAGGAGATTTCCCATTCCGGCGCCGCGATGATCATGACGCAGAATGCCGAGGACCTGCAGACGCTGATCTCGACGGAGGGGCTTCCTACCGGCTGGTCGGTGGCGGTCGTGGACGGGGCCGGAAAGGTGGTGACCTCCCTCGGCGCCCGTGCGCTCGCTTCCGGCACGGCGTTTCCCTCCGACATGCTCAAGCTGATGACAGGCTTCAAGGGTACGATCGAGGACGTCGACGGCAACCGCCGGCAAATGTACGGCTACGCCCAGATCACCGGCTGGACGTGGAAGGCAGTCGTCTGGGGGCCGATCGATGCGGCGCAGGCGAGTATCCTGACAACGTGGCGGCAGCTGATCGCCGGCGGTGCCATCTTCCTCGCTGTCGGCATGCTGATCGCCTGGCTCGTCGGTCGCCAGCTTCGCATCCCGATCCGGCAGATCGCCGAAATGGCCGAGCGGATCGGCAAGGGCGAGATCGTCTCTCCGGTGGAGACGAAGATCCGCGAGGCCAACCAGGTGGCGATCGCCCTTTCGAATGCCTCCTTCGACCGCAGCGAGGCGGAGGATCGGATTCACCTCATCCTGCATGAGCTGGTTCACCGGACCAAGAACATCCTGACGCTGATCCAGGCGATGATGCGCCAGCTGGCACGCCAGGACACCACGATGGAGGAATTCCAGAAGGCGATCAGCACCCGGCTGCAGGGCCTCGGCAAATCCATCGAGGCGCTGGCGAAGGAACAGTGGGCCGGGGTCTCGATCCGCCGCGTCATCGAAATCCACATGAGCACGTTCGCGGACGCCGCCGACCGGGTCGAGCTGCAGGGCACGGATTTTATCCTCAAGGCCGAAGCGGTCCAGAACCTTGGCCTCATCCTCCACGAGCTTGCGACCAACTCGGTGAAATACGGCGCACTCTCCGTGCCGCAGGGTAGAGTGCGCATCGCCTGGAAGGACACGGTCGATGAAGATGACGGCGAAAGCCGGCTGGAGCTCGTCTGGGAAGAGAGGGACGGCCCTGCGGTCCACGAGCCTTCCCGCACCGGGTTCGGCACGACGATCATCAGGCGCCATGCGGCGGCGGCTTTCGCCGGCCAGGTCGAGGTCGACTTCCGCACCGAAGGGCTTCGCTGGTCCTTGAACGCGCCGCGCCTGGCCTTTGAACGAGGCGAGGGCGTCGAAACCCTCAAGGACATAGCCATCTAGCGGTAATCTCCGTCAGCGCCGGAACGAAGGTACTGTCCTCGCCGTTTGGTCGGCCATGGACGCCATGCTCACCACGATCGACATCGATCAGAATTCCCTCGAGACCATCGGCCTTACCTATGTCAACGATACGGAGCCTGGCATCCGTCGGCTCAGACGCGGCAAGGGGTTTACCTACCGCCTGCCGGACGGCACCTTGCTCTCGGATCCGGAGCATCGCCTGCGGATCGCCTCGCTCGGACTGCCGCCTGCCTATGAGAACGTCTGGATCTGCCTCGATCCGCGCGGGCATCTGCAGGCGACCGGTTACGATTCACGCGGCCGCAAGCAGTATCGTTATCATCCCGACTGGCAGAACTTTCGCAGCGAACGCAAGTTCGATCAGCTCGTCCGGTTCGGTGAGGCTCTGCCGCGGATCCGCCGCAAGGCGAAACGCGACCTGGAGCTTGGCCTCGACAAGTCTGATGCGGTGATCGCCGCATTGGTGGCCCTGATGGACGCGACCCATCTGCGGGTCGGCAACCGTCTTTACGCCAAGGAGAACAAGACTTACGGCGCGACCACACTGCTGAAGCGCCACATGACGCTGTCCGGAGAAGCCGTCACGTTGCGCTTCGTCGCCAAGGGCGGCCGGCGCGTGCAGCACACGCTGAAACACCCCCGTCTGCAGCGCATCCTGGAAGAGATCGCCGACCTGCCGGGCCGGCAGCTATTTTCCTGGCCGGACGAGCAGGGTGTGCCGCGTCCGATCGATTCGGGCCGGCTCAACACCTATCTTGCCAAGGCCGCGGGGTTTGCCGTCTCGGCCAAGACGTTCCGCACCTGGGGCGGCAGTCTTGCCGCGCTGATGGCGGCCTGGGAAGTGGTGGAGGAGGAGGGCCGGCGCCCGAAGATCAAGGCGATGTGCAAGGCGGCTGCGGAAGCCCTGCACAACACGCCGGCAGTCTGTCGCTCAAGCTATATCCACCCGAGCATTCTGGCACTCTCGGAGGACGTCTCGCCGCTGGAAAATGTCATGCAGGACAAGATGGCGCTGACACGGCCAAAGGAGTTACGCGCCAACGAACGGCGACTTCTGGCTTTTCTGAAGCAGGTCTAGACTTCCGTGTCGGCCGCCCGCGAGGAGGGTGCGGACGGCCGGAGCCGAGCTACGTCGAGTTACGCTGCCCGGCGATTGTGGCGCCCTTCCTGGACTTCCTCGACGATCTTCGCCACGAATTGCGGCAGATCTTCGGGCGAGCGCGAGGTGATAATGCCGTTGTCGACCACGACGGCCTCATCCTTCCAGGATGCGCCGGCATTGCGGATGTCGGTGCGGATCGAATGATAGGAGGTTGCCTTGCGACCGCGAAGGGCATCGGCCTCCACCAGCAACCATGGGCCATGGCAGATCGCTGCGACAGGCTTGCCGCTTTTCACGAAGTCCCGCACGACCTTCATGGCATCTTCGTTGTCACGCAGGATATCGGGGTTGATCTGGCCGCCCGGCAACACCAAAGCATCGAAGTCCTCCGCGTTGACGTTCCTGGCCTCCAGATCGACCGGGACGGTGTCGCCCCAGTCCTTCTTGTCCCAGCTTTTGATCTCGCCCGGCTTGATGGACGCGATCTTGACGCCGGCTCCACGTTTTTTCAGTTCCTCCAGCGGGACGCGCAGTTCCGATCGCTCATAGCCGTCGGCCGCGAGGATCAGGATGTTGGCGGACTCGATGGTGGTCATGCTGGTCTCCTTTTTGGAAAGCTCTGTTGTTCGCAAAGTCTCGGCCGGCCTCAAAGCCGGCCGGTGGAGAGGTCCCGGCCATTGATGGAGGCGGGGACGCTGATTTCCTCACGGGGCGACTTGGGCAATGGAAGGACCACGGCATCAGGTACGACGACCTGCAGTTCTTCCGGATGGGCCACGGCGAAAGTCTTCTTTTGGTGAGTGCCGGTGAGCCTGTTTCTGAGCATTGTTAAAAAGTGTCTCATGATTTTCTCCCGTCGCGAATGCCGGGCGATTGCCCGTTCACAGGGGAGCAAACCCATCGTCGGGGGATTCGTTCCATCTTTTTCACAGTCGGTTACACAAAGTTATCGGTCGTCTGGAACAAAATTCCCGATGGTACGTTCGGTGTCGAATTTTCCCGGCTCTCTTGCTGAAGCCCCGACCTTCGGCCTTTGGCGTGCTGCTTTCCCTTTCTCTCCATCCGCTTTACGGTGAAAGGCCGAGACACCTGCCGTCGCAGCGACGCTCCGCCGTTGGGGACTGCGGGCAGGGGGCGTTGCTTGCACAGCGCGCTAGGCCGGGGCTTTGGGAGGAGTAGCCGGATGACGATCCG
This sequence comes from Neorhizobium sp. T7_12, assembly GCF_002968535.1. Lineage (NCBI taxonomy): Bacteria > Pseudomonadati > Pseudomonadota > Alphaproteobacteria > Hyphomicrobiales > Rhizobiaceae > Neorhizobium > Neorhizobium sp. T7_12. The sequence continues at coordinate 16,019 of NZ_PVBK01000001.1, forward strand.
CTGGAAATATCTCGCGATCCTGGTGATCGTAGCGCCGCTGCTGGGGCTCGGGTTCGCCTGGTCCGGACTGATGAGCGTCAAGGCGAGCACCGGTCATTGGGGAATGACCGACTGGTTTCTGCACTGGGTGATGCGCAATTCGATCCGGACTGCGGCTCTTTCCATCGAAGTGCCGCCGCTCGGCAACCCGGCGCTGCTGCCAGCGGCGGCCGGGCATTTCGAGACCGGCTGCGCCATCTGTCATGGCTCGCCGGCGCAAAAGGCTTCAGGCGCCGCGCTCGCCATGCTGCCGCCGCCGCCGGATCTGAAGACGGTGGTTCCGAGCTGGAGCGATGCGGAACTCTTCGAGATCGTCAAGCACGGCGTGCGTTTCACCGGCATGCCGGCCTGGCCGACGCAGGTGCGCGACGACGAGATCTGGGACATGGTGGCGTTCCTGCGAAAGCTGCCGGACATGGACGGCAATGCCTATCTGCAGGCGTCCGGGCTGCATGGTATCGGCACCGCGGGCGAAGTGTCGCCGCTGCCGATCACCTGCGAAAGCTGCCATGCGGAAAAGCGACTCAACGGCAACAGCGTCATCCCGCGGCTTGCCGGGCAGTCGGAAGCCTACCTGCTCAACAGCCTGCGTGCCTATGCGCATGGTGAGCGGGCGAGCGGCGTCATGAAAGTCGCGGTCGGGACTTTGGCGGAGGAAAGTCTGCCGGAACTTGCAGCCTATTATGCCAAGCAGGCGAGACCGCAAAGGCCTTCGGTGCCGGTTGACTTGCAGCTCGTGGAAAGGGGCCGCGAGATCGCGGAAAGGGGAAGAGCGGCAGACAAAATTCCCGCCTGCCTCAGTTGCCACGAAAAGCCCGGCGGCAATCCTGCCTATCCGCGCATCTCGGGTCAAAACGCCCCTTATCTGGAGCGCCAGCTCCGCCTCCTCCATGCAGGTGTGCGAGGCGGGTCTTCCTTCAGCCACCTGATGACCGAGGTGGCAAAAAAATTGAATGAAGAAGATTTTGCCGCTCTCGCGGCCTTCTTTGCCAGCCGCGAGAGCAGTGGGCCTTAGATCAAGGCCTCTCTCCTCCCCAGGAGCTTGAAACTCAGACGGGGATGACCATCATGTAGCAGGCGGCGATCACCAGAACAAAGCCTGCTGCTTCTACCCATTCTCTGACCATCGTCGCCTCCATCGCTTCGGTCGTGAATGAACGAGAAAGTCGCATTGTAGTTCCACGAAATGGCCATAAACGTGGCGGGATCGCCTTAAATGTGACTTGGCACGGTTAACGACACCTCAATTCTCGTCGGCTGCAGCCCTCGCACGTGCCGCGTCGAGGATCGACCGCACCTCGCGCGCCGCGGAATTCTCGATTGCGAATGCGCCTTCCGGCAACACGCCCGGATCCTCCTCGTTGTCCTTGAACGTCGCGTCGTCGCGCAGCCGTCTGAGGAGTGACGTGATGGTCACTTCGCCCCCGATCATCGCGGACAAGAGCTCGATCAGCAATTCTCGGTGGGCATTCAGGCGCCCCTCCAGTTCATGTGATGTCAGCGTCGACATGGTTTCCTCCTTGTCCCGTGCTTCGCCTCTTCAAGGAGATAGAGGAGGTTCTGGCCGAGGGAACAATCGCCGGGACCGAAAGTTGACCCTTCAGCAGGAACATGGAGGAAGACCATGGCAGAATTCGCCAGATCAAAAGGCCGTCAGGGTCAGCGCGATGCGCGCGACCGGCTGATCCTCGCCCTTTACGCCCAGTTGAAGGCCGAACGGCAGACCCGCGAGGCGCTGGAATACGTCATTCGCAACGGCGCGCTGGCGCCTGAAGTGCTGGAAGCCATCGCCAGCGACCCGATCCCGGCCGCCACCGCCGAGGATGTCGCCGCGGTCGAGAAGGTGATCGCGCTCGATGCGCATCGCCGGCAGGCCGCGTTTCGCAAGTCCCACGGAGAAGATGAGACATGAAGAGTTTTCTTGTTGCGCTGTCGACCGTCGTGCTTCTGAGCGCCTGTAGCGACAGTGGCGAAAAACAGAGCGATCCGATCAACAACACGCCGCAGCAGTCCGGCAATACGGCGCCTGCGGATCGCAACCCGTCGCCGCAGACGGGAACGGGTGGCCAAAGCCCGGCGACATCGCCATCTGGGACCACCAATACGACGCCGGGTAATCCGCCGCCGGCGACCGGATCGGGCAATCCATAGTTTTCCTCGAGGCGCAGGGAACGAAATGTTGTGCCGCACCATTATGACGCCAGTCTTTCAATTGGGTGCCGCATGGATACGAAATCAAACCACTTTGTCATCGAGCCCGGCTCCTGGCTTCAGCTTGGAGCCAATTTTGACGGCGAGGGTGTCAATTTCGCGATTTTCTCGGCCCATGCGGAACGGGTGGAGCTTTGCCTCTACGATCCGAGCGGCAAGATAGAGATCGCCAGACTCGAGCTTCCGGAATACACCCATGAAATCTGGCATGGCTATGTGCCGGGACTGAAGCCTGGCGCCCTCTATGGCTTCCGCGTCCACGGCCCATACGACCCTGAAAATGGTCATCGCTTCAACCCGAACAAGCTGCTGATCGACCCATACGCCCGAGAATTTTACGGCGAAGTCGACTGGAACGAGGCACATTTCGCCTACGATCTTCTGCACGAGGACAAGGATCTGACCTTCGACGAGCGCGATAGCGCGCCGTTCATGCCAAAATGCCGGGTCATCGATCCGAACGAATTCGACTGGCAGGACCAGAACCGGCCGAACATTCCCTGGCCGGCGACGATCGTCTACGAGACCCATGTGAAGGGTTTTACCCAGCTCAATCCGGGCATTCCGAAGGAGTTGCGCGGCACATTCGACGGCATGGGCCACAAGGCGTCGGTGGAATACATCAAGAGCCTCGGCATCACCTCCGTCGAGCTGATGCCGGTCCATTATTTCCCCGACGATCAGCACCTGCTCGACAAGGGCCTGCATAATTTCTGGGGTTACAACACGCTCGGTTTCTTCGCGCCTGCCTCCCGCTACTATGGACCACGAGGGATCCAAGGCTTTCGCGACATGGTGCGGTCGTTCCACGATGCCGGGATCGAGGTCATTCTCGATGTGGTCTACAACCACACGGCGGAGGGCAACGAGCTCGGGCCGACGTTGTCGTTCAAGGGCATCGACAACTTTTCCTACTATCGGACCATGCCCGACCAGCACCGCTATTACATCAACGACACGGGAACCGGGAACACCGTCAACACGTCGCATCCGCGCGTGCTGCAGCTGATCATGGATTCGCTGCGCTACTGGACCGAGAGCATGCATGTCGACGGGTTCCGTTTCGACCTCGGCACCATCCTCGGCCGCGAGCCGGAGGGTTTCGACCAGCGCGGCGGGTTCTTCGACGCAATCAGCCAGGATCCGGTGCTTTCGAGGGTAAAGCTGATCGGCGAGCCGTGGGATATCGGTCCCGGCGGTTACCAGGTCGGCGGTTTCCCTCCCGGTTGGGCGGAGTGGAACGACAAGTATCGCGACACGGTGCGCGAATACTGGAAGGGCACCAATGTCTCCACGGACTTCGCCGCCCGCCTGCTCGGTTCCGGCGATCTCTACGATCAGCGCGGCCGCCGCCCTTGGGCGAGCGTCAACTTCATCGCCGCCCATGATGGTTTCACCCTGAACGATCTCGTTTCCTACAACGACAAACACAACGAGGCGAATGGCGAGGACAATAACGACGGCCACAACGACAATCGCAGCTACAATTACGGCGCGGAAGGGCCAACCGAGGACGAGGGCATCAATGCGGTGCGCGATCGCCAGAAGCGCAATTTCCTCGCCACCCTGTTCTTCTCGCACGGCACGCCGATGCTGCTTGCCGGCGACGAGTTCGGCCGCAGTCAGATGGGCAACAACAACGGCTATTGCCAGGACAGCGACATTTCCTGGGTTCATTGGGAGAACCTGCCCGAGGGCTGCGAGGAGCTGCGCGAGTTCACCCGCCAGATCATCAAGCTGCGACGCGAACAGCCGCTGCTGCGTCGTGAGAACTGGCGCGACGGCCTGGAGATCAAATGGTTCAACGCCGGCGGCGGTTTTCAGACACCGGAGCAGTGGGACGAAGGCTCCACGCTCGGCCTCCATATCGGCCGGACCGATCTTCGGGAAGAGGAGGGCATCTGGCATGACGTCCTGCTGCTCTTCAACCCGTTCGAGGGCAATGTGCCGTTCCGCATCCCGCAGTTCGGCGAGGGCGGCTGGGTGCTTGAACTCACCACCTCCGACCTTTCCAAGCGCGGCCTGGTGATTACCAAGGAAAAGGATTTCGAGCTTGAAGCGCGCAGCCTGGCACTCTTCCGTAGGCCGTAAGGCCCTCGAATTTCTTCCCTTTGCTCCATAAAAAAACCGGCCTTCGAGCCGGTTTCTTTTTGTCCGCTGATGGGAAGGCTAGAGCGTCGCGCGACGGATATCCGAGCTTGTCGAGACAATATGGCCGGACTTCAGCACAAGATTGGCATAAACGGCGGCATATTGCTGGGCGCTGCGTTCCCAGGAGAATTTCGCCTTCATGCCCTGGTTCTGCAGCCGCGCCCACATTTTCGGGTCGGCATAGGCGTGCAGTGCGCGGCGAAGTGCGAGCCTCAGTCCGTCCGTGGTCACAGGATGGAACTGAAAACCGGTTGCGACGCGCGCCGACATGGCTGCGTCATTGGCATCGATGATCGTTTCCGAAAGTCCGCCGGTGCGGGAGACGACGGGGACGCAGCCGTAGCGCAGCGCGTAGAGCTGAGTCAGCCCGCAGGGTTCGAAGCGGGAGGGCTGCACGATGGCGTCAGACCCGCCATGGACCAGATGCGCCGTCGGTTCGTCGTAGCCGTAATGCACCGCCATCCGGCCCGGAAAACGCGCGGCGGTATCCGACAGAGCCCGCTCGATCTCGCGGTCGCCCTGCCCGAAGACGATCACATGGCCGCCGTGGCGGATGATCTCGTCCGCCGTATCGGCGAACATGTCGAAACCTTTCTGCCAGGTCAGCCGGCTGACGGCGGAAAACACCGGACCTTCGTTTGCCGGGTTCAGCCCGAATTTTCGAAGCAGCACGGCGCGGTTCTCGCGCTTGCGGCGCAGCGTGCCGACATCGTAATTGCGGGGCAGGTGCGGATCCGTCGACGGGTCCCAGATATCGAGATCGATGCCGTTGACGATGCCGCGCAGGACGGAGACGCGAGCATTCAGAACCCCGTCCATGCCCATGCCGAAGCGCGGGGTGAGGATTTCGCGAGCATAGGTCGGGCTGACGGTGGTGATCGCATCGACCGTCTGCAGGCCGCCCTTCAGAAAACTGATATCGCCGAAATATTCCATGCGGTTCATGGAATAGGCCTCTGGCGGCAGGCCGATGCTCATCAGCACGCCGGCAGGGTATTGGCCCTGGAAGGCGAGGTTGTGGATGGTTAGAACCACGGGCGTTTTGCAGCCGCGTTCGCGCATGTAGACCGAGGTCAGTGCAGACTGCCAGTCATGGGTGTGAACCAGGTCCGGAACCCAGCCCGGCAGCAATCCATCGGCGATTTCCGCCGCAGCGAGGGAAAGTGCGGCGAACCGCCTCCAGTTGTCGGGATGATCGATGCCCTCTTCGTCGACATAAGGGCCGCCGGGCCGGTCGTAGAGGGCGGGCGCGTCGAGGATGAAAAGGCTGAGGCCTTCGACGCGGGTATGGAGGAGTGCTGCTTTTTCGCCGAGCAGGTTTTCGAAAGTGACCAGCGGCATGGCGCTCTTCAGCTGCTGCATGACCTGGGGATAACCGGGGATCAGGGAGGTGGTCTCGATGCCGAGGGGGCTGAGCGCCTTGGGCAGAGACCCGGTCACGTCTGCAAGGCCACCCGTCTTCACAAGGGGGAAGATTTCGGAGGTGACCGAAAGAATTCTCATGCCGGGAAGCCCCCGCTTTCCATAACCAGTATTGATCCCCTGTCCGCCCGCGCTCCGCTCATCTCGACGGGGTTCGCCGATCGGGACGTAAGCGTTCATCATGCGTGCCTCCGCCATCTGCCAGTCTCACCCTCCAGAACGTTTTCGCCTTGGCCAACGTTCCTCCGTCAAGGCGGAAACGAGACCAAGTTCAGACGCAAAAGCCATTTCGATTTTCCAGGATAAACGAACCCGCGGCCGCAATGATGTCAGTCGCCGCGACCAGTAACGATGGTGATGAAGATGGGTGGCAGGCGGCGTCAGGCGCCAGCTGGAACCTTCTTGGAACGCTTCTTGGCCGGCTGGACGGCTTCCGGCATGGCAGCGGCCGGTGCCTTGGAAGTTGTCTTTGCCGGAGAAGCCTTGGCTGCAGCGGTTTTCGCTGCCGGTTTGGGAGTTGCAGCCTTCGACGCCGCCTTTGGCGGCTTCACGGCGGTCGCGGACTTGCCGCCCGATCCTGCCGCAGGCTTTTTCGAAGCGGTCGGCCCAAGCGTCGCATATTCGAGCTTGGCTCTTTCCCAATGCTCCCTATCCTTGCCCGAGGGATAGCCTTCTTCTTCCCACAACGTGTAGGCCCGCTTTCTGATCCAGATTTCTTCGGATTCCGCCATTCTTGTCTCCATTCGCCCAAGCGCCCCAAACGTGTGCGGCGCGGAAAAGTTCCCTGGTCAAAACGAAAAATCGCAACCCGGCCGAGACGCGGCCAACACTCGAAAAAAAACTTCCCCGGAGGCGGAACTTTTGGCTGTCGAATGTACTTATGGCCGCCGGGAAGGAGACACATCCAATGGGAAAGTACTGCGATATCGTTCCACACGCAACCGGCTGGGTCTATGTCATAGACGGCGTGCAGTCTGCGTCTTATTACCACACCTATGAACTCGCCATGGAGGCCGCCAAGGCCCATGTGGCGCGCGACCGAAGCGGTCGGGTGGAGATTTTCCGGCGACAGGCGCCGAACGGCGAGATGTTGCCGATTCCGACCATGCACGGACACCCCGATGCTTCGGTTCTGAGGCGATCTTTCCCGGCTTGAGGAGGCCGGAAGGGAGGAAAAACCCGGCGGAAGCCGGGTTTTTTTGTATGTACGGGTCGCGAAAAAGGCGCGGCCGAGGCCGCGCCTTTCTTCCGATCGCTCGAAATGTCACGCAGCCTTCTGGGCCGCTGTGTTGACGGCAGTCTTGGCAAGGGCCGTCAGAGCCTCGTCGGTCTTGCTTTCCTCGGCGAGCGTCTGTTCGAGAAGCGTTACCGCATCCCGGTGGCCGAGCTGCTGAGCCCAGGCGCGCAGGGTGCCATAACGGCTGATCTCGTAGTGTTCGACCGCCTGCGCCGCGGCGAGCAGGCCGGCGTCGAGGGCCGGAGTGCCCTTGAACTCGTCGAGGATTTCCTCGGCTTCCTCGATGATGCCGTCGATGGCCGGGCAAGTCTTGCCCTGGGCCCGTTTGCCGATGATCTCAAAGACCTGCTTCAGGCGATCGATCTGGCCTTCGGTTTCTTCCCTGTGCTTTTCGAATGCCGCCTTCAGCTTCGGATCCTGGGCGCCCCGCGCCATCTTCGGCAGCGCCTTCACGATCTGGCGTTCCGCGTAATAGATGTCCTTCAGGGTTTCATGGAAAAGGTCGTCGAGGGTCTTATTGGCCATGGGTGTCTCTCCTTGTTGATGAGTATTCTTGAGGCAGGGATTGCGAGGCATCTAACGACTGACCGCCTCACAGGTTCCAGGCAGATCAGTGCCTTTCGGGGGCTATTCGAAGATTGTTGCGGCAGGCGGTGATACCCTGGATGTCGAGGACGACGTCCTGGGCGCGCTCCTTGTCCGCAAGGTGGGCCACGTACCCCTCCAATGTCACTTCGCCGTTCTCCACCGAGACCGTCATGTTGGTCGGGTCGAGAAAGGCATCCTGCGTCAGTTGTTCATTCACGTCCTGTGCGATCAGATCGTCGGGGCGTTCGTAACCGTCCGGTCCCTTGCCGATCTGCTTTTCCTGCTCCGGTCCCTCGGCAAAGATATTGGCTTCGCCCTGAAGATAACCGCTTGGGCGGCTTTCCGCCGGGCCCTCCCATCGAGGCCATTGCGAGGTCTCGCCGGGACGGCCAGCTTTCGGCTGCTCATTCTTCATCGGCTTTCTCCTTATCAGGGGCATGATCGCCCGCAGCGGAGGAACCCATGGTTGCCGGAAAAGTTCCATGCGACTTGATGGAACCGGAACGCTCGGACGGCGTTTGATCGTCAACTAGAAAAATGCTTACGACGGGAGAGAGACATGCAGGACAGGCTGAAGATCTATCGGCTGGTGCCGACAGCTGCGCCAAAGGATCCGAACTGGCAGAACTCGCCACCGCATGGCGAAGTGGTGGTCCGGGCAAAGACCGCCGGCGATGCGCGGCTCGTGGCGAGCCAGGCGGAACTGGATTTCATGGAAATCGATGCTTCGCCCTGCGAGGGCAATTCGACCGAGATGGCGAGCGCCTTCCGCAGCGACAAGCTCTATACGGTGATCGAGGACAGTAGCGGCCGGTTCGCACCGAACGGGCCGCGGTGCGTGATCGGCGGGCGTGTGCGCGTCGACAACCTGATTTCGACCCAGCTCTGATGGCTTGAGGCGGGCCTATCCAGGACGGACAGCCTCAATCGGTGCGGCCGTCGCTCTTTTCGTTGAGTGCCCTCTGCAGCTCGCGCGCCAGGTCGAGCAGCCGATCAGGGACCTCTTCCTTCTCGATTTCGGTCAGAAGGACCGAGACCTTGCGGTTAACCCGCCGTCCCATTCTGACGTCCTGTTCCGCAACCGGAGTGTCTTGTTTCGTCATCCCGACCTCTGACGTAATCACCGCCGGCATATCCGTTGCCGAACAATGTCCGCCCGCCATAACCCTACATTAGCTTTCCATACATCATTACGGCTAACTTCGGATATCCCGAAAAAGTCACAGAGGACAAATGAATAAAGCGACTCCCTATCCGGGAGCCGCTGCATTTGTTCCAGAGGTTTTTGGGAAAATCAGTGCCTGGGCGGTTTCGGCGTGCCCGATGGGATGGATGTCACCGTGCTCGAGACGGGATCGCTCGCCGGAAAGGTATCTTCCAGCCCCTCGTTGAGCTGCTCGTCCAGCTCCTTCTTTTCGCCGCGCTCGCGAGCCGACTGCTCGGCTTTTTTGGGCGAACCCTTCTGCACGGAGTTGGGAGTGCTGTTGGTGCTCATCTGATTTCTCCTGGCCTGTTTCATCACGAAAACGGTTTGGATCGAACGTTTGTTCCGGAACCAAGCGGAGGCGGCGCGGGTTATCGGGCAAACGAAGGAGTTTTCCGTGGCGCCGCGCGTATTCTGGAAAGGTTATCTCAAGCTCTCGCTGGTCACCTGCCGCGTGACGATGACGCCGGCCATCTCCGAAGGTGCCAAGGTGCGGTTCCACAATATCAACCGCAAGACCAACAATCGCGTCCTCAGCCAGTATGTCGATGCCGAAACAGGTGAGGCGGTCGAGGACGACGATCAGGTCAAAGGCTATCCGAAGGGCGAGGACGACTACGTTCTTCTCGAAGACGAAGAGATCGAGGATGTCGGGCTCGAAAGCACCCGTACGATCGATATCGAGACTTTCGTGCCGGCGGACTCGATCGGCTGGATCTGGTACGACCGACCGCACTACCTGGCGCCGGACGACGAGGTGAGCGCCGAGGCGTTTGCGGTGATCCGCGAGGCCATGGCAAAGACCGGGACCGGCGGCATTGCCCGGCTCGTCATGTATCGTCGAGAGCGCGCTGTTCTGCTGCTGCCCAAGGACAAGGGGATCGTGGTCTGGACCTTGCGTTACGGCGACGAAGTACGCGACGCCGACGAATACGCTGTGGAGAAACCGAAGGAGAAGGCTGATGCCGAGCATCTGTCGATGATGAAGAAGATCATCGACGAGCGCACCGAAGCCTGGAAGCCTTCGATGGCCGACGATCCGGTCCAGGACCGGCTGCTCGAAATCATCGCCGAGCGCAAGAAGAGCCGGAAGACCAGGAAGAAGGTCGAGGAGAAGGCGCCCGAGCGCAGCAGCAACGTGATCGATATCACCGCCGCGCTGAAGAAGAGCCTGGAGGCGGAACGAAAGGCGCCGAGGAAGTGAGCCTCCCCCGGGTTTCTACCGTTTCTTCTTTCCCTTGAACTCGATCGGGGCTTCTGCCTTGCGAAAATCTCCCCAGGGATCGTTCGTCTGCTGGGCGATGCGGGCCGGGGCGTTGTTGACGGTGAAGTAGTTGGGGCCGATCGCTCCCCCGAGTTCGTCCCACGTAATCGGCATGGAGACCGGCGCGCCGGCGCGGGCACGGGTGGAGTAGGGCGCCACGGCGGTATTGCCGCGCCCGTTGCGCAGGTAGTCGATGAGGATCTTGCCACTTCGCTTCGACTTGGTGATCGTCGAGACATATTTGTCGGGATCGTCGCCGGCCATGCCGTCGGCCAGCGCCTTCATCGCCGCCTTCACCTCCGGCCATTCCGCCTTCTGCTTGACGGGGGCGACGACATGCAGGCCCTTGCCGCCCGAGGTCTTGACGAAAGCCACCAGTCCCATGTCCTCGAAACGACGCTTCACCTCGTGGGCCGCGGCGATGATCTCGGTCCACGACACACCTTCGCCGGGGTCGAGGTCGATATTGACCATGTCCGGCTTTTCCCAGTCCTCGAGGTTGGAGCCCCAGGGATGAATTTCGAGGGTCGCGCCCTGAACCAGGCCGAGCAGCCCGTCGAGGTCGCGGATGGTGATGTCCTCTTCCGCCGGATCGGTCGGGTCCTTCACGAGTACGGCATTCTTGGTCATGCCCTTCCAGCCGTGTTTCTGGAAGAAAAGCTGTTTGCCGATGCCGTCGGGTCCACGCACCAGCGCCAGCGGGCGGTTGACGACGAAGGGCGCCATCAGCCGCCAGACTTCGGTGTAATAGTCGGCAAGCCCGGCCTTGGTCACCCCGGCATCCGGCCAGTAGACCCGGTCGGGATGGGTGAGATTGACCGTCCGTTTCGGCGGCTTCGGTTGTTCCGCTGCGTTCACAGGTCCGCCCTCCCGGACGATATCCTTCGGGTCCTTGTCTTCGCGCAAGCCCCGGAAGGCCGCATGGCGGATATGCGCATCCGCCGTCCAGCCGCGGAATTCCACTTCCGCCACCAGCTCGGGCCGCACGAAAACGACATCCTTCTTTTCCACCGCCGCGAGCTTTTCGTCAAACGGGCTTTCGCCGGCCTGGATCTCCTGGAGGCTCTTGAAAAGCGATTGCGCCACGGCATTCGAATAACCGGTGCCGACGCGACCGGCATGCCGCAGCTTCCCCTTGTCGTAATATCCCATGACCAGCGATCCGATCGCCGTCCTCGAAACGGAGGAGGGGACAAATCCGGCGACCACGAATTCCTGCCGTGCCGAACATTTCGACTTCACCCAATCGCGGCCGCGGCCCGGACGGTATGGCGCGTCCGAGATCTTGGAGATGATACCTTCGAGGCTAAGCCGGCAGGCATGTTTCAGGACCAGACCGCCTTCCTCCCCGAAATGCTCGCTGTAGCGCAGGGCCGGGCCGCTGCCGGTCAGCAGGGTTTCCAGCGCCTCCTTGCGCTTCAGCAGCGTCGCGCCGGTCAGGTCGTAACCGTCCAAGTGAAGAATGTCGAAAGCGTAGAAGGTGAAGCGGTCGTCCCGGCCTTCGCTGAGGTCCTGCTGGAGCAGCGAGAAATCCGTGGCGCCGGAACCGGCCTCGACCGCCACTTCCCCGTCGATGATCGCATCGGTCGCGCTAAGCTTTGCGAATTCCGCGAGAATCTCGTCTCCGAACTTGTGCGTCCAATCCAGCCCGGTGCGCGTCAACAGCTTTACCTTGCCATTTTCGACACGGGCCTGCAGGCGATAGCCGTCGAGCTTGATTTCGTGGACCCAGCGTTTGCCGGAGGGCGCGCTCTTCACCAGCGTCGCAAGCTGCGGCTCGACGAAATCCGGAAGTTCGGCTTTCCGGGCGCCCTTGATCTTCGACGCTGCGATGTCGGATTTTTCCGGTTCTGGATCGGATTTCGCCTTTGCTTTCGGTTTGGCCGTACTCTTTGCCGCCGGTGCCTTGCGGCCCCAGATTTCATCCAGCGTCCTGCCTGATTTCACCGAAAGCGGCATTTCGTCGAGAATGTCTTTGTCGCCCTCGGCGCGGGCGAATTCGTCCTCGCCCTTGACCAGCAGCCAGTTCTCTCGCTTTTCTCCCTCTCTGGGGGCCATGCGGATCAGGTGCCAGCGGCCTTCCAGCTTCTCGCCCTTCAGCTCGAATTCCATATGGCCTTTCCTATAGGCCTTGTGGGGATCGCCGATGGGTTCCCAGGTGCCGCGATCCCAGAGCAGCACGGCGCCGGCGCCGTAATTGCCTTTCGGGATCATGCCTTCGAAACCGCCATAGTCGAGCGGATGGTCTTCCACATGCACCGCAAGCCGCTTTTCGCCCGGCACGAAGCTCGGGCCGCGGGTGACGGCCCAGCTTTTCAGCACGCCGTCCATTTCCAGCCGGAAATCGTAGTGCAGCCGGGTAGCATCATGTTTCTGGATCACGAAACTGTTGCCGGATGCCTTGGCCTTGCGGCCGGAGACTTTCCCCTGGGGCTCGGGGGAAGCCTTGAAGTTGCGCTTCTGATTGTAGGTTTCGAGCGCCATGATCAGCTCGCCTTTCTCTGCGGGGCGGCAGTCTTACGAGATACGGTTTTCTTGGCGGATTTCTTCGGCGCGGTCTTCTTGCTGCCGCCGGCGCTCTGACGCAGTGCGTCGAGCAGGCTGGAGACCTTCTTCGGTTCCGGCTTCGGCTGCTTCCTGAGCTTGCGGCCTTCGATCTTCGCCTTGATCAGCTCGGCAAGTGCTGCCTCGTAACGGTCGTCGAACTCGCTCGGGTCGAATTCGCCGCGTTTGGTGTCGATGATGTGCTGGGCGAGATCGAGCATCTCGCCCTCGATCTTGAAGTTCTTGATGTCGGAGAAGATTTCCTTGGCCGACCGGACCTCGTAGTCGTAGTTCAGCGTGTTGGCGATCAGCCCCTTCTCGCTCGGTCGGATCAGCAGCGTGCGCAGCCGCCGGAAGAGCACGGTGCGGGCGAGTGCGACGACATTCTTCTCCTTCAGCCCTTTTCGGATCAGGTCGAAGACCTCTGCGGAGGGTTTGTCGGCAGGCGCGAGATAATAGGGCCGGTCAATAAAGATGGTATCGACGCCGTTACATGGGATGAAGATCTCGAGCTCCAGTGCCTTGTCGCTCTCAGGTACCGCGGCCTTCACCTCGTCAGGTTCGAGGAAGACGTATTGACCGCTCGAAACTTCGTAACCCTTGACGATGTCCTCGCTTTCGACCGGCTTGCCGGTGTCGGCGTCGGCCATCTGGCGGTGGACGCGGTTGCCGGTCTCGCGATTGATGATGTGAAAGCTGACGCGGTCGGACGTCGATGCAGCCGTATAAAGCGCCACCGGGCAGCTCAGCTCTCCGACCTTCAGATATCCTTTCCAGTTTGCACGCGGTGCCATATCCGAACTCCCGGCAGAACTCCGTGAAAGTCCTATCAACAGGCCTGCTGACCTGTTTGTTCCCTCGAGCGAGGCGCGCTTTCCGTCACGAAGATGAACAGGGCATTCATCTTGGGGGAACCAAATACGCAAGGCGTGCGTTTGCCCCCGTCATTCCAGCCATGAAGACTTCGGAGAGGTAGGCAACGGTGTCTGAATCACAGTTGAATGGTGATCCTGCACGTGCAGACATAGTGAGGCTTATTCCGGCTCTCCGCGCATTTGCCCGTACTTTCTGCCGCAATCCCAGCGATGCAGACGACTTGGTGCAGGAGACGCTGATGAAGGCGCTCGCCAATCTCGACAAGTTCGAGCCAGGCACCAAGCTGAAAAGCTGGCTTTTCACCATCATGCGCAACACCTTTTATACGCGTGCGAAGGTGCTCGGCCGCGAGGCGCCGGGGATCGAGGAGAACATCTCCGGGGATACGCCGGTAGCGGCGAGCCAGGAGATGGCGGCAAGAGCCCAGGAGGTCCAGCGTGCGCTCCAGAAACTGCCGCCGCATTATCGTGAAGTGCTGACGCTGGTCGCGATCCTCGGGGAAAGTTACGAGGCGACGGCGGAGATCTGCGATTGCGCGGTGGGCACGGTGAAAAGCCGCCTCAACCGGGCGCGGCATCAAATTCTGCAGGAATTGGGAGAAGAAACCAACTGAGCTGCCGCATCGCGACAGCTTTTTCTTTGGAGGTCGTCATGAAGTTCATATTGATCGCGGTGGCGATCGTCCTGGTGACGATCGCCCCGGTTTTCGCGTTTATCTAGCCGGTCAGACCGGATCCTGGTCGAGGTCCGGGTAATGCCGGAATATGCCCGACTCGTTGAAGGCGAGCCGGCGCTTCGACTTGAGATAGGCTTCGATATTCGGACGTCCGGCGACCGCGTCGCGCAGCTTGGCGACGTTCGGATAATCGCTGTCGAAGTTTTTCAGGGCGCGCGGGAAGGCGTAGTGGAGGCCCTCGGCGAGCTGGAAGAGCGACAGGTCGACATAACTCAGGGCGTCACCCACCGCATGGCCGCTCTTTGTGGGGTTTGCGGTGATGACGCGATCGAAATAGCCGATAAATTTCGGCACCCGGTGCTTCAGAAAGGCTCCGGTGCGAGCCTTGGCCTCCTGCCGCTGATCCTCGTAATAATCGGCGGTGCTGATCGGGTGGTGCGTGTCGTGCACTTCCGTGATGAAATCGGTGATCGTCAGCTGCAGCCCGTGGGCGAAGAGGCGGGATTTTTCGTCTTCCGGCACCAGATCCAGCTTCGGCCCGAGATAGTGGAGAATGTTGGCGACATGCGAGACGATCAGGTCGCCATCTTTAAGGAAGGGTGGTGCGAAGGGCATATCGTAGCCGTGCTTGCCGTGGATATAGTCCATCATCTTTCCTGTGCCGCGATCGGTACGGGCGACATCCACATAGTCAGCTCCGGCCTCTTCCAGCGCCAGCCGCACAAATTCGCCGCGACCCTGAAGGCCGTCCCAATAATAAAGTTCGTAGGTCATCATCACTCCAGAAATTCTGCGATCTTTTTCAAATCTTCGACGAAACGGGCCCGGTTGAGCTCCGCATCCGGCTGATCCAGCGTCCTCAGCAGTGCCGAAGGGTGGATGGTCACCAGCACCGGCAGGCCATCCGGCGATCTCAGGACCGTACCGCGGTCGCGTGTCACTTTCGCCTGCTTTCCCAGCAAGGCATAAAGCGCCGTCGCGCCGAGCGCTACGGCGAGTTTCGGATGGACAAGGCGCAGCTCAGCCGCCAGCCACCAGGCACAGGCCCGGACTTCGCCGGCATTGGGCTTGGCGTGGATGCGGCGCTTGCCGCGCGGGGTGAACTTGAAATGTTTCACTGCATTGGTGACGTAGCAGATGTCGCGCTCGATACCGGCCTCCTCCAGACAGCGGTCGAGGAGCTTTCCCGCCGGCCCGACGAATGGCTTGCCCGCCTGATCCTCCTTGTCTCCCGGCTGCTCGCCGACAAACAGCACTTTCGCCTTCGGCGGTCCCTCGCCGAACACAAGATGCGTGGCGTTCTTGTAGAGGTCGCAACGGGTGCAGTTTTCCGCATCCTGCCTGACGTCCGGCACCCTGCCGCCATCCGCGCCCGGCGTCTCGAAGGCTGGTCCCTTGGCCGATGTCAGCATCCTTCCAACTCCTTGTAGCGATGTCAGAACCTGCTTGGTCGCGGGAGAGTTCCTTTAAATTTGCATCGCGGGAACACGAGCTGGAACTTTTGCACAGAGCTTGTGTTGATGGCTCGGGGTACCGCGAGGTTTTCGCGCCCGGGGATTTTCCAGTTCGGATAGGGTTTTGATTATGGCTATCAGGATTACGGCGGTCGTTTTCATTTTGATCGGCTTGGCTCTGGCCGTCGGCGGCGGGCAACTGCTGCTGCTTGGAGGCAGCGCCTATTACATCATCTGCGGTCTTGGCTTCGTGCTGACCGGCATCCTGCTTTTCCTGAGGAGCGCCATGGCACTCAGGGTCTATGCCGTGATCGTGCTGGCTTCGCTCGCCTGGGCGATCTGGGAAGTCGGGCTCGACTGGTGGCAGCTCGGCCCGCGCGGCGGCTTGATCATCGTGCTGGGCCTCTGGCTTCTGACCCCTTGGGTCCGCACCCCGCTCGGCTTTTCAAGCCCGACCGGCATGCGCTACGGCGCCAGTGCCCTGCCGCTCGGAATTGCGCTGATGATCGCGGTCGTCGTCGCCGTCGTCTCGATGTTCCTTGATCCGCTGGACCAGAGCGGCGAGCTTCCCGAACAGTCCGTCGCGGCCGCTCCGCCGATGGGCGCCAACGTGCCGCCCGGCGAATGGCACCAGTACGGACGAACTCCTTATGGGCAGCGTTATTCGCCGCTCGACCAGATCAAGGTCGACAACGTCGCCAGCCTCACGGAAGTGTGGCGCTACCAGACCGGGGACGTGAAGCGCCCTGACGACGTGGGCGAGACGACCTATCAGGTGACGCCGCTCAAGGTCGGCAATTCGCTCTATCTCTGCACGCCGCACAATCTTGCGATCGCGCTCGATGCGACGACCGGCAAGGAGAAATGGAAATACGACCCGAATTCCGGAATGAACCCGGATCGCCAGCACCAGACCTGCCGCGGTGTCAGCTATTACAAGGACGCAGCCGCCGCTGCCGGCAGTCCGTGTGCGGAACGGGTCTATCTGCCGACGTCGGACGCGCGGCTGATTGCGCTCGATGCCGCGAACGGCCAGGTCTGCACCTCTTTCGCTGACAACGGAACGCTGCAGCTCACCAGCGGCATGCGGTACAATCCGGCCGGTTACTACTACTCGACCTCGCCACCGGCGATCGTCGGCAACAAGATAATCATCGGCGGGGCGGTCAACGACAACTATTCCACCCAGTCGCAGTCCGGCGTCATCCGCGCGTTCGACGTCAATACCGGGCAGCTGATCTGGAACTGGGATTCGGGGAACCCGTTCCAGACGCAGCCGCTGCAGCCCGGCCAGACGTACACGACGAACTCCCCGAACAGCTGGTCGGTGTTCAGCGTCGACGAGGAACTGGGCCTCGTTTATATACCGCTCGGCAACCAGGTGCCGGACCAGCTCGGCATGGGCCGCAGCGAGAATGTCGAGAAATATTCCTCCTCGATTGTCGCGCTCGATCTCAATACCGGCGCCGATCGATGGGTGCGCCAGACGGTGCATCACGATCTATGGGACATGGACGTCCCCGCTCAGCCGGTTCTCCTCAACATCACCAAGCCGGACAATACGGTGGTGCCGGCGCTGGTCGGTCCGACCAAGCAGGGCGACATCTACGTGCTCGACCGGCGCAGCGGAGAACCGATCATCCCGATCACCGAGGAACCGGCGCCCGGAGGTGCCATCCCGGAAGATCGTACCGCGCCGACGCAGCCGACCTCGGCCTTGTCGTTCAAGCCGAGGCCGCTCGAGGAACGGGACATGTGGGGCATCACGATGTTCGACCAGATGGTTTGCCGCATCTGGTACCACCAGTACAACTATCTCGGCCGATACACCCCGCCGTCGCTGAAAGGCTCGATCATCTATCCGGGCAATTTCGGCACGTTCAACTGGGGCAGCGTCGCGGTCGATCCGGAACGGCAGGTGATGTTCGGCATGCCCACCTACCTCGCCTTCACCTCAAGGCTGGTGCCGCGTGCGGACATTCCGCCAAAAGGCCAGGGGGAGAAGGGCAGCGAGCAGGGCCTCAACCGCAACGAGGGCGCGCCCTACGGCGTCTTCATGGGTCCGTTCCTCGGACCGCTGCAGATCCCCTGCCAGGCGCCGCCATGGGGCTACGTCTCGGGCGTCGACCTCAGGACCGGCCAGATCGCCTACAAGCATCGCAACGGCACGGTCTACGACATGACGCCGCTGCCGCTGCCCTTCAAGGTCGGGGTGCCCGGCATCGGTGGGCCGATGATCACCAAGGGTGGCGTGGCGTTCCTCGGCGCTGCGGTCGACAACTACCTGCGCGCCTATAACCTCACCAACGGCCGCGAACTCTGGAAGGCGCGGCTGCCGGCCGGCGGGCAGGCGACGCCGATGACCTATGCGGTCGACGACGGGCGCCAGTTCGTGGTGATGGTGGCCGGCGGACACGGCTCGGTCGGCACCAAGCCCGGCGACTACGTGATCGCCTATGCGCTACCGCGATAGGCGGAGCCAAACGAAAGGCCCGGCCGTCCGACGCCCGAGCCTTTCCGTACACCATTTATCGGGGGTTACATCGGGCGGGTAAAACGGAGTTCGTTGCGCACGGTGGCCACTCCGCCGACGCCGAGCGCCACCTCCTCGGCTCGTGCAATCTCGCTTTCCAGCTGGACCGTGCCGCTCAACGTGACCTCGGAGCCGCGGGCGATGACGGCGACGTCGCTTGCATCGATACCGCCGGCAGACGCCAGCGCATCGGAGACCGCCCCTTCGAGCGTCGCGCCTGGCGGAAATTCCGCCTCCACCTCAGGGGGCGTCTCGTGAAAATGCTGATGCTTGAAGACCATTGTCGTACTCCGTTCTGACACGGCACGACAACGCGCGGCGAGGGCGATTGGTTCAGCGCCCGCCGGCGAGAACCGTGGCGATGATCTCCTCAAGCTGGTTCTGCGAGAAGGGTTTTGGCAATCGCGGCAGCCGATCGTCGCCGCCGGTGGGCAATTCCGCGTAGCCGGTTGCCAGCACCACCGGAAGGCCCGGTCTTTCTTCGCGGATGACGGCGGCAAGTTCCGAGCCGGTCATGCGCGGCATCGAGTGATCGGTGATGACGAGATCGATGTCATGGGCGCCGCTTCTCAGCTCCTTCAGGGCATCGGTGCCGCTATAGGCTTCGATCACGGTGTGGCCGAGATCCTCCAGCATCAGCGTGGTGTTCATCAGGACCAGCGCGTCGTCATCGACGGCGAGAATGGTCAGGCGTCCTCGGGGAGTTGCAATTGGTGAAGGCATGTTCTTCTCCGAAGACTGCGGACAATCGTTTGCATCTACCGCAGGCAGGTAGAGCGAAACAGTGGTGCCCTTGCCCTTTTGGCTTTCAATATCGAGTTTGCCGCCCGACTGCTCGGTCAGGCCCTGCACCATGGAAAGTCCGAGCCCCGTTCCCTTGCCGACACCCTTGGTCGTGAAGAAAGGCGTCGTCGCGCGGATCAGGGTCTCCTCGTCCATGCCTTCGCCGCTATCGGCGACCGAGAGCCGGACATATCGGCCGGGCTTCAGCCTACCGGTCGTCTCGTCGGCCGAATATTCCTCGGCGCTGATGACGATCGTGCCGCCGCCGGCCATCGCGTCGCGGGCATTGACGACAAGGTTCAGAAGCGCGGTCTCGAGCTGAACCGGGTCGCTCGCGACGTGCGGCAGGTTCTTGGCAAAGCGGGTTTCCACGGAGGCGGAGGCGCTGAGCGAGCGCTGAACGAAATCCATCATGCCGCCGACAAGTGCCGCCACGTCGATGGCCTGCATGTTCAATTCCTGTCGCCGGGAGAATGCCAGCATGCGCTGGGTGAGGGCAGCACCCCGCTCGGCACCCTGAATGGCATTATCCAGCAGCGGCATCAGCGCCGGATCGTCGGGTAGGCGTTTCTTCAGGATTTCCAGGCTGCCCAGCACGGCCATCAGCAGATTGTTGAAATCGTGGGCGACGCCCCCTGTCAGCTGGCCGATCGCCTCCATCTTCTGGGATTGGAAAAGTTCCTCGCGCGCCTGGGTGAGGGCCTTCTGCGCCTCGACTTTTTCAGTGATGTCGCGCGTGATCTTGGCGAAGCCGAGAAGCGTGCCTTCCTCGTTGCGGATCACGTCGATGATCACATGCGCCCAGAAGCGCGTGCCATCCTTGCGCTGCCGCCAGGCTTCCCTCTCGAATCGCCCCTCGCGCCGTGCGGTCTCCAGGCTACGGGTGGGTTCGCCGCGCTCGCGATCCTCCGGCGTGTAGAATTTTGAAAAATGCTGGCCGACGATTTCGTCCGCAGTATAGCCCTTGATGCGCGCGGCACCCGCGTTCCAGTTGCTGACGCAACCGTCCGGGTCGAGCATGTAGAGAGCATAGTCGGTGACTCCCTGGACGAGGAGCTGGAATTTCTCCTCGCTCAATCGGAGTTCCGTTTCGGCTTTTTTCCGTTCGGTCAGGTCACGGGTCACCTTGGCGAAGCCGAGAAGCTCGCCGGAACGGCCCCAGATCGGGTCGATGATGACATGGGCCCAGAAGCGGCCGCCGTCCTTGCGGACCCGCCAGCCTTCCTTTTCGAAGCGGCCTTCTGTCGCAGCGGTCCGCAAAGCGTGCTCGGGCGCCCGCGCCAACCGGTCTTCCGGGGTATAGAAGCGGGAAAAGTGCTCGCCGAGGATTTCCCATGCCTCGTATCCCTTGAAACGCTGGGCGCCGGGATTCCAGCTGACGATCTTGCCCTCAGGGTCAATCATGTAGATCGCATAGTCGGTGATGGCGTCTACGAGAAGACGATAGCGTTCCTCGTCAAGCAACGAAACGTCGTAACTTTGCGGCACACTCATCAATAGTCCCCGGCCCACGACGTTAGTGCTCTAACGCTCTGCAACAACGAAAAGTTGTGACTATGCAACAGGATCATTACTCTTCCCCGGCCCACGAAGCCCGTGGTCTAACGCGACATAATGTCCAAGTCCCATTTTGGTTCCCTGTTTCCCAAACTTTTTATCTTGCGCTCCCCACGACGACGAGCCGACACGGGTTGACGGATGACGGATTTTTCTTTACGACTGACGAAAGATGAAAATCGTCACACGTAAAACGAAAGACTTCAGCGGTATGGATACCAGCGAAAATACCCTGGACACCTCGCGGCAGGAAAATGTCAGCCGCATCCTTGATGCGGCGGAGCGGCTGTTCAAACATTACGGCTACACGAAGACGAACGTGGCGGATATCGCGCGGGATCTCGGCATGTCGCCCGCCAATATCTACCGTTTCTTCTCGTCCAAGGCCGACATCCATCAGGCCCTGGCGCACCGTATGCTCGACGGCAGCTATCAGGCGGCACTCGCCAACGCGAAGCGGCCGGTGAGCGCCGCCGAACGGCTGCGTAATCACGTCCTACAGCAGCACCGCTTCACGCTCGAGACCATGCTCGACGAGAAGAAGGTGCATGAGATGGTGGTGATCGCCATCGAGCAGCAATGGCCGGTCATCGAGCAGCATCTCGAACGCATCCGCCTCGTCATTGCTGACCTTATCAAGGACGGCATCGAAGCCGGCGAGTTCCGCGAGCAGGATCACCAGCTCGCGGCCGAATGCTTCATGTCGTCCGTGGTCATCCTCTGTCATCCGCAGCTCATTGCGGATTGCCTTCTGGAGACCCGGATCGGCAAGCCCGAGGATCTCGTGGAATTCGGCCTCAGGGCCCTCAGATAATTCGCCTGAAATAATTCCGGGGCGCCAAGGGGGCGTCTTGATCGAAAACCCGCCACCAGGAGTGCGGAACAATGTTTTTCGTAAAGACCAGACATAATGTCTCGTTTCTCATCAAAGGCCTTCTAGTCGCGACCGCGTTCGGCGCACTGACGGCCTGCTCGGAAGAGAAAAAAGCCGAAGCCCCGGAAGTCGTCCGCCCGGTCAAGGTGACTGAGGTTGCCGCCGCCGATCACGGCCGCAAACTTCAATATTCCGGCTCCGTCAAGGCGCGCACCGAGATGAACCTCGGCTTCCGCGTCGCCGGCAAGATCACCGAACGGCTCGTCGATGTCGGCCAGCGCGTTCGCCCCGGCGACGTGCTCGCAAAGCTTGACGCCGTCGATTACCAGCTCGCTGTGCGCCGTGCCGAGGCCGATCTCGCCTCCGCCCAGAAGCAGGTCGAAATCTCCGGCCTCGCCCGCCGACGGGCCGAGACGCTTGCCGAAAAGAGCATTTCCTCCCAATCACAGTTCGAACAGGCGCAACTTGCCAACGACCAGGCCATCTCGCAGAGGGAATCGGCTCAGTCGGCGCTCGACCAGGCCCGCAACCAGGTCGCCTATACGGAATTGAAGTCGGACCAGAACGGCATCGTCACGACGGTCAGCGCCGATATCGGCCAGGTGGTCGCGTCCGGTACCCCGGTCCTCTCCGTCGCGGTCGAGGGCAGCAAGGAAGTGCAGATCGCCGTCCCGGAAATGGACGTCGCTCAGTTCAAGCCGGGCAAGACGGTGAAGGCTCGCTTCTGGTCGGCTACCGATCTCGTCCTCGACGGCAAGGTCCGCGAAGTGGCCGGTAGTGCCGATGCGCAATCGCGCACTTTTGCAGTTCGCGTCAGCCTGCCGGACGACCCGCGGGTCCTGCTCGGCATGACCGCGACGATCGAGGCGGACGAAGACAATGCCATCGCCACCTATGCCGTTCCGCTTGCAGCGCTTTCCAAGAAGGACGGCCAGTCCGTCGTCTGGATCGTCGACCGCGGCAAGGGCACCGTCAGTTCGCGCGCCGTCAAGGTCGCCGACTTCTCCGACGACGGCGTTCGCGTCGCCGAAGGCATTGCCAAGGGCGACCTCGTCGTCTCGGCCGGCACCCAGTTCATGAAAGAAGACATGAAGGTCAAGCTGCCGGAAGCCATCGCCTCCCGCTTCGGCAGCGTCAGCAGCCTTACCACCGCATCGCTCGCGCCCTGATCGCCAGGCTTAAAGGACCCAAGACCATGAGCTCCTCTCATCAGGCCAATCCCCCGGAAAAGGGCGGGTTCAACCTGTCCCGCTGGGCGATCGCCCATCCGAGCATCGCCCGCTTCCTCTTCGGCCTCATCATCGTCATGGGCGCGCTTGGCGTCATGAACATGGGCCAGAAGGAAGATCCCGACTTCACCTTCCGCGTCATGGTCGTGCAGACCGTCTGGCCCGGCGCCTCCATCCAGGAGATGCAGGACCAGGTGGTCAACAAGGTCGAGCGCAAGCTGCAGGAAACCCCGCATCTCGACTGGGTCAAGTCCTATACCCGCGCCGGCGTGGCGATCACCACGGTACAGATCAAGGGCGACACCAACACCGCCGAGGTCAACGACGCCTTCTACCAGGTCCGCAAGAAGATCGGGGACATCACCCAGGATCTGCCGGCCGGCCTGCTCGGTCCTTATTTCAACGACGAGTTCGGTGATACCTACATCACCCTCAATTCGATCAGCGGCGAAGGCTACAGCTATCCTGAGCTGAAGCAGTTCGCGATCCAGGCCCGCGACATGCTGCTCGCCACGCCCGGCGTCGAAAAGGCGGTCATTCTCGGCGACCAGCCGCAGAAGATCTTCATCGACGTATCGTCCAAGGCGCTCGCCGAGCGCGGCCTCACGGTCCTCAACATCCGCGACGCGCTCTCCGGCCAGAACAATATCGATCCCGCCGGGAACATTGAGACTGCCGAGCGCTCGGTACGAATTGCGGTCGAAGGCGGCGTCACGACGCCTGAAGATATCCGCGAGCTGCGCCTTCGCGCCGGCGACCAAGTGATCCGGCTCGGCGATATCGCCACCGTCACCAACGGTCTCGAAAACCCCTATCAGCGCAAGTTTCGCTTCAATGGCCACGACAGCGTCCAGCTTGGCGTCGTCATGGCGAAGGGCTTCAAGGTAACCGACGTCGGGCACGAGGTCGAAGCCACCTATGAGCGCTTCGAACAGACGTTGCCGGTCGGCGTTTCCGTCGAGCAGGTCTCCAACCAACCGGAAGTCGTCACCGAAGCGGTCGGCGAGTTCACCCAGGCCCTGCTGGAGGCTCTCGTCATTGTCCTCATCGTCTCGCTGATCTCGATCGGCTGGCGTTCGGGCATCGTCATCGCCATCACCATTCCGCTGGTTCTGTCAGCTACGTTCGCGATCATGTTCTACATGGGCATCGAGCTGCAGCGCATCTCGCTCGGCGCGCTGATCATCGCGCTCGGCCTGCTCGTCGACGATGCGATGATCGTCGTCGAGATGATGGAACGGAAGCTGGAGGAGGGGCTCGCACGCCTCGATGCCGCCACCTTCGCCTATTCATCCACCGCCTTTCCGATGCTGACCGGCACGTTGATCACCACTGCCGGCTTCATCCCTGTCGGTTTCGCCGATTCCACCGCCGGCGAATACGTGCGCTCGCTGTTTTACGTGGTGGGCATCGCGCTCGTCGTGTCGTGGTTCGTGGCCGTCTACTTTACTCCCTGGCTCGGCTACATGATCCTGAAGCAGCGGGCGCACGCAGGCACCCATCACGATGCCTATGACACCCGGATGTATCGCGGCGTCCGGCATGCGGTCGGCTGGTCCGTGCGTCACAAGGCTATCGTGCTGCTTCTCACTCTCGGCGCCTTCGTCGGCAGCCTGTGGTCATTCCAGTTCATCCCGCAGAGCTTCTTCCCACAGTCCTCGCGGCCGGAAATCCTGGTCGACATGTGGCTGCCGGAAGGCACGGCGATCGAGGAAGTCGAACGTCAGGCGAAAGCCCTTGAAGACAAGATCCTGCCCGACGCGGACAAGACCTTCGTCGCGACCTATATCGGCGAGGGCGCGCCGCGCTTCTTCCTGCCGCTCGACCAGCAGCTCCGTAACCCCAACTACGCGCAGCTCCTGATCATGTCGAAGGACGTCGATGCCCGCGAGCGTCTGATCGTCAAGCTGCGCGCCATCCTCGCGCAGGACTTCCCGACCGTGCGCGGCAAGGTCGACCGCCTGTTCCTCGGCCCGCCGGTCGGCTGGCCTGTCCAGATGCGCGTCACCGGCCCGGACCCGGCGGAAGTGCGCCGCATCGCCGACCAGGTCAAGGAACGTTACCAGCAGCAGCCGCTGTTCGGCGCGATCCATGACGACTGGATGGAACCGGTCACAGCCATGAAACTGGTCATCGACCAGGATCGTGCCCGGGCGCTGGGGGTCACCTCGCAGCGTGTCCGCCAGATGCTGCAGACAGCAGTCTCCGGCGCTCCGGTCAGCGACTTCCGCGATGGCGAGGAAACCGTCTCGATCGTCGTCCGCGAACCGGATGCCACCCGCAACCTGCTCTCGGCGGTCCAGTCGGTCTATGTGCCGACGGATTTCGGCGGCTTCGTCCCGGTCTCGCAGATTGCCAAGGTCGTGCCTGTCCTCGAACAGGGCATCGAATGGCGCCGCGACCGCCTGCCGACGATCACCGTCAAGGCAACGCTGCCGGATGGCATCGAACCGACCCAGGTGTCGATGAACCTCTACAGCAGCATGGCCGACCTGCGTGCCAGCCTGCCTGCCGGTTATCATGTCGAGATCCAGGGCGGTGCGGAAGATGCAGCCGAAAGCCAGAACTCGATCGCTGCCAAGGCGCCGATCATGCTCCTGGTCATCCTCGTGCTGCTGATGATCCAGCTGCAGCATTTCGGCAAGGCGATGCTGGTACTGGCGACCGGTCCGCTCGGTATCATCGGCGCTGCCATGGCGCTGCTCATGACCGGTGCGCCGTTCGGCTTCGTGGCGATCCTCGGCGTCATCGCGTTGCTCGGCATCATCATCCGCAACTCGATCATCCTTGTCGACCAGATCGACCAGGACATCGCGGCGGGGATGGAGCGGATGGAGGCGATCGTCGGTGCAGCCGTACGCCGTTTCCGGCCGATCATGCTGACGGCGCTGACAGCCGTGCTGGCGCTCTACCCGATCTCGCGCGGCGTGTTCTGGGGGCCGCTCGCCTATGCGATGATGGGCGGTATCCTGGTCGCAACGGTGCTGACGATCCTCGTCCTGCCAGCCGCCTACGCCCTCTTCTTCGGCCGCGAACCCAAGAAGAACAAGGACGACCGGTCGCCCGCCAATCAGGGCGACCTCTTCGAAAGCCGTGACGACCTGCCGATGGCAGCGGAGTAACGGCGAGCGCCTTCCTCGGGAGCCTGGTAACTCCTGAGGAAGGCGTCCTGATTGGCCTTGACGGACTGGAAGATATAATCCCTCACCATCCGCACCCGGGGGATCTGGCTCAGGTCACGATGGCACATCAGCCAGTAGCCGCGTCTCAGTTCCACCTCTTCCGGCAGCACGATTTCGAGATCCGGCCGCGTGCGGGTGATGAAGTTCGGCAGCACGCAAAGACCGAGACCGTTCAGCGTCGCGGTCAGCTGCGCAAAGATGCTGGAGCTCTGGAAACGCGCCTTGATGCCCGGATGGACGTCGCCAAGATAGTCGAGCCCGGGCGCGAAGATCATATCCTCGATATAGCCGATGAAGGGATGCGACAGCAGATCCTGCCGGCAGCGGATCGGACCGGCCTTGGCGAGGTACGACTTCGCGCCGTAGACGTTGAGACTGTAGTCGGTAAGCTTTTCCGTCAGATAAGGCCCGTCCTTCGGTGGATCGAGCGAGACGGCGATATCCGCTTCCTTGCGCGACAGCGACATGATCTGCTGGATCGTCACCAGTTCCAGCGAGATGTTCGGATGGCTGTCGCAGAAGCTGCGGATCTTGTCGGCGAAGAAGAAATTCGCAAACCCTTCCGGCGTGCTTAAGCGAACCACGCCGCGCTGCGCCGTGGTGCCGGAGGCGACATCGGCCTGCAGCCGGTCGGCCTCGGTCTCGATGCGCTCCGCCGTCTCGATGAAGCGCTGGCCCATGCCGGTCAGGACATACCCACGTGGATTGCGCTCGAACAGTTTGACCTTGAGGGCGAATTCCAGCCGGTCGATGCGCCGGGACACGGTCGCGTGGCTGGTGCGCAATTGACGTGCCGCGGTGGACAGCTGTCCACTGCGCGCCACGGCCAGGAAATATTGCAGATCGTCCCAGGTGAAGTTCTGATTGTTGCTCAATTCGTTCCCGTCTGTTCAAAAATGCACAGATGCTGTTTGCAATTAATTACAGCGGCCTGCTTGCGTCAACGGCCGTTTTCCTGAACCATGCAATCCGGAGCAGCCGCTTTGAGGAGAACGGCTCACCAATTTTGAACAGACCCTTCAAATTTTCTGGGCCTATTCTCTGGGAGGAGAAATTATGCGCAAGACAATTATGACGTCACTTGTAACGTCCCTGGCCGTCGTTCTCGCAAGCAGCGCGGCATTCGCGCAGAGTGCGTCCGACAACAAGGTCAAGATCGGCATCCTGAACGACCAGTCGGGCGTCTATTCCGAGTTCGGCGGCAAGTCGTCGGTCGAGGCGGCCAAGATGGCGGTCGAGGATTTCGGCGGCAAGGTTCTCGGGGCTTCGATCGAGATCGTCGATGCCGACCATCAGAACAAGGCGGACATCGCCTCCAACATCGCCCGCCAGTGGTACGATACCCAGCAGGTCGATGCGATCATGGAGCTGACGACCTCGTCTGTGGCGCTCGCCGTGCAGGCAATCGGCAAGGAAAAGAAGAAGATCGACATCGTCACAGGCGCGGCGACCACCGATCTGACCGGCAAGGCCTGCAGCCCCTACGGCTTTCACTGGGCTTATGATACGCATGCACTGGCGGTCGGTACCGGCGGCGCGCTCGTCAAGCAGGGCGGCGACAGCTGGTTCTTCCTCACCGCCGACTATGCCTTCGGTTATTCGCTCGAGCAGCAGACCGGCGACTTCGTGAAGTCCTCCGGCGGCAAGATCGTCGGCGCGGTCCGCCATCCGCTCGCCACCACCGATTTCTCGTCCTTCCTGCTGCAGGCACAGTCCTCCGGCGCCAAGGTCGTCGGCCTTGCCAATGCCGGCCTCGACACGGCGAACGCCATCAAGCAGGCCGCGGAGTTCGGTATCACCGCCGGCGGTCAGCGCCTCGCAGCACTGCTCTTCACGCTCGCCGAAGTGCACGGCCTCGGCCTGCAGGCGGCCCAGGGCCTGACCCTGACCGAGGGGTATTACTGGAACCTCGACGACAAGAGCCGCGAGTTCGCGAAGAAGTTCTTCGCACGCACCAAAAAGATGCCGAACATGGTCCATAGCGGCACCTATTCGGCGGTTACCCAGTATCTGAAGGCAATCCAGAAGGCCGGCAGCGACGATGCGGATGCCGTCTCCAAGGCACTGCACGAAATGCCGGTAGACGATTTCTTCGCCCGCGGCGGCAAGGTCGCCAAGAATGGCCGGATGATCCACGACATGTACCTGCTGCAGGTCAAGAAGCCGGGTGAAAGCAAGGAACCCTGGGATTATTTCACCGTACTCGCCACCATCCCGGGCAAGGACGCCTACATGGATCCCGCCAAGAGCGGCTGCGATCTGGTGAAATAATGGCGGTCGCCGCGACAGCAAAACAAGAAGAGTCGCGGGTGGTATTGTCCGCCCGCGGCCTCTCGAAAAGCTTCGGCGCCTTCATGGCGGTGAAAAACGTCGATCTCGACGTCCACCATGCGCGCGTCCATGCGCTGATCGGCCCGAACGGCGCAGGCAAGACGACCGTCTTCAACCTGCTCACCAAGTTCCTGCAGCCGACGGCGGGTTCGATCACGCTTCTGGGCACGGACATCACCAAAACGCCGCCGGACAGGATCGCCCGTATGGGGCTGGTCCGCTCCTTCCAGATTTCGGCGGTCTTTCCGCATCTGACGGTGCTCGACAACGTGCGCGTCGCGCTGCAGCGGACGAACGGGCTTTCGACGCAGTTCTGGCTTCCGGTCTCCTCGCTCGATCGCCTGAATGCGCGGGCCGACGAATTGATCGAGTCGGTCGGCCTGAAGCGCGAGCGCAATGCGCTCGCAGCCGACCTTTCCTATGGCCGCAAGCGCGTGCTTGAGATCGCCACGACGCTGGCGCTCGATCCCAAGGTGCTGCTGCTCGACGAGCCGATGGCCGGCATGGGCCAGGAGGATATCGGTACCGTTTCCAACATCATTCGCGAGGTGGCAAAGACCCGTGCGGTGCTGATGGTCGAGCACAATCTCTCCGTCGTCGCCGACATCTGCCACCATGTGACGGTGCTCCAGCGCGGCGAAATCCTCGCCGAGGGCGACTATGCCACCGTCAGCCAGGACCCGCGCGTCCGCACCGCCTACATGGGCACGGAGGAGGCTTGATGGCACCCTTGTTGCAAGTTTCCAACCTCAATGCCTGGTACGGCGAAAGCCACGTCCTGCACGGCGTCGACATGACGGTCGGCGAGGGCGAGACGATCACCATTCTCGGTCGCAACGGCGTCGGCAAGACAACGACGCTCAGAACCATCGTCGGCATCATCCGTGAGCGGAAAGGCGAAATCCGTTTCGCGGGCAAGGATATGCTCGGCGTGCCGTTGCATCGCACGGCGCATAACGGCATCGGCTTCGTGCCGGAGGAGCGCGGCATCTTTTCGACGCTGACCGTCGAGGAAAACCTGCTGTTGCCGCCGGTCGTGGCCGAAGGCGGCATGTCGCTCGCTGAGATCTACGAGCTCTTCCCCAACCTTGAGGAGCGCCGCTCCAGCCCCGGCACGAAACTCTCCGGGGGCGAGCAGCAGATGCTGGCGATCGCCCGCATCCTGCGCACCGGCGTCAAGCTTTTGATATTGGACGAGCCGACCGAAGGCCTGGCGCCGGTTATCGTGCAGCGGATCGGCGAGGTGCTGAAGACGCTGAAGGAGCGTGGCATGACGGTGCTCCTGGTGGAGCAGAATTTCCGCTTCGCGAGCCGCGTCGCCGATCGGTTCTACCTGATGGACCATGGGCGGATGGTCGCGAATTTCCCGGTGGCTGAGCTGCCGGGCAAGATGGACATGCTGCATAAAGTGCTGGGAGTGTAACGTTATGACGATGATTTTCGGCATACCGCTTCAGGCCTTTCTCGGGCAGCTCCTGATCGGCCTGATCAACGGGTCCTTCTACGCGCTTCTGAGCCTCGGCCTGGCGGTCATCTTCGGCCTTCTGCGCGTCATCAACTTTGCACATGGCGCGCAGTACATGCTCGGCGCCTTTGCGGCGATGCTGATGCTGGAGTATTTCGGCATCAACTACTGGGTTGCGTTGATCCTCGGGCCGATCGTCGTCGGCCTGTTCGGAGCCATCATCGAACGGACGATGCTGTCGCGACTCTACGATCTCGATCCGCTCTATGGCCTGCTCTTCACGTTCGGCCTGGCACTGACCATCGAGGGCACGTTCCGCTATCTCTACGGCGCGGCCGGCCAACCCTATTCGGTGCCGACGCAGCTTGCCGGCGGCACCAATCTCGGTTTCATGTTCCTGCCGATCTATCGCGGCTGGGTGGTCGTCGTCTCGCTGGTCGCCTGCATCGGTACATGGCTGCTGATCGAGAAGACCAAGCTCGGCGCCTATCTTCGCGCCGCGACCGAAAATCCGGTGCTCGTGCAGGCCTTCGGCGTCAACGTGCCGGTGCTCCTGACGCTCACCTACGGGCTCGGTGCGGCGCTCGCCGCCTTTGCGGGCGTGCTGGCCGCGCCGATCTACCAGGTCTCGCCGCTGATGGGCTCGAACATCATCATCGTCGTTTTCGCGGTGGTCGTGGTCGGCGGCATGGGCTCGATCATGGGCGCCATCGTCACCGGCTACATGCTCGGTATTGCAGAGGGCCTCACCAAGGTGTTCTATCCGGAAGCATCCAACATCGTGATCTTCGTGATCATGGCAATCGTGCTTCTACTCCGGCCAGCCGGCCTTTTCGGACGGGATGCGTGAGATGAGCGAGATGACCCAAACCGCTGCCAAGCCGCGTATCGAGCGCTCGGCCACCGCTTCCAGGACCTACACGATCTTCGTGATCATCGGGCTCGCGGCTCTGATCCTCGCGCCGATGTTCTTCTACCCGATCTTCCTGATGAAGCTCCTGTGCTTCGCGCTGTTTGCATGCGCCTTCAACCTGCTGCTCGGTTATACCGGGCTGCTCTCCTTCGGCCACGCGACCTTCTTCGGCGGCGCGGCCTATTTCACCGCCCATGTGGTCAAGGAATGGGGCTTTCCGCCGGAACTCGGTATCCTGACAGGCGTCGTCGGCGCAGCATTGCTCGGCCTGGTCATGGGGTTCTTCGCGATCCGCCGGCAGGGCATCTATTTCGCGATGATCACGCTCGCGCTGTCGCAGATGTTCTTCTTCTTCTGCCTGCAGGCGGAGTTCACCCAGGGCGAGGACGGCATCCAGTCGGTGCCGCGCGGCCATCTGTTCGGTTTCATCGATCTCAACAGCTCGACCAACATGTATTATTTCGTGCTGGCCGTGTTCCTGATCGGCATGGTGATCATCTGGCGGTTCATCAACTCGCCCTTCGGCATGATCCTCAGGTCGATCCGCGAGAACGAGCCGCGGGCGATTTCGCTCGGCTACTCCGTCGCCCGCTACAAGCTCGGCGCCTTCGTGATGTCGGCGGCCTTGGCAGGCCTTGCGGGCGGGCTGAAGTCGCTGGTCTTCCAGTTCGCGACGCTGACGGATGTCGCCTGGCAGATGTCGGGCGAAGTGATCCTGATGACGCTGCTCGGCGGCATCGGCACGCTGATCGGGCCGATCTTCGGCGCTGGCCTGGTGGTCACGCTGCAAAACTATCTGGCGACCTCGCAATTCCCGGTGACGATCGTCACCGGCGTGATCTTCATGGTCTGCGTCCTCGTTTTCCGGCGCGGCATTATCGGGGAATTCTACGCCTCCCGGCTCGGCCGGAAGCTCGGTTTCGAGCACAGACGATAAGATAGAGGGAGGGCGCAGGGATGCGGCTTGCGGGCATGGCTCGCGGGCGCTTCTCCCTGGAGCATAAGCATGGAAAATTACGACTACATCGTCATCGGGGCGGGCAGCGCCGGCTGCGTATTGGCCAATCGGCTATCGAAGGACCCAGGCAACCGGGTGCTGATCCTCGAAGCGGGCGGCAATGACAATTATCATTGGGTGCATATTCCTGTCGGTTACCTCTATTGCATCAACAATCCGCGCACGGACTGGTGTTTTACCACCGAGAAGGAAGAGGGGCTGAACGGCCGTTCGCTTTCCTACCCGCGTGGCAAGATCCTCGGCGGCTGCTCGTCGATCAACGGCATGATCTACATGCGCGGCCAGGCTTACGACTACGACATGTGGCGGCAGATGGGGTGCACCGGCTGGGGCTGGGACGATGTCCTGCCGATCTTCAAGAGATCCCAGGATTTCTACAAGGGCGCCGACGAGATGCACGGCGCCGGCGGCGAATGGCGCATCGAAAAGCAGCGTCTTCGCTGGGCGGTGCTCGACAGTTTCCAGAAGGCAGCGGAAGAGGCCGGAATCCCGATCGTCGACGACTTCAATCGCGGCAGCAACGAGGGCTCCAGCTATTTCGACGTCAACCAGCGCTCCGGGATCCGCTGGAACACGTCCAAGGCCTTCCTGCGCCCGGCGATGAAGCGGCCGAACCTCACGGTGCTCACCAAGGCGCATGTTCGAAAGCTGATCATCGAAAACGGCGAGGTGAAGGGCGTAGAGTTCCAGCACGACGGGGTGGCGAAGAAGGCCTATGCGAGACGCGAAACCGTGCTCAGCGCCGGCGCGATCGGCACGCCGCATATCCTCGAACTCTCCGGCATCGGTCGCGGCGACGTCCTGCAAGAGGCGGGTGTCGAAGTGGTCAAGGAGGTCAAGGCTATCGGTGAGAACCTGCAGGACCACCTGCAGCTCCGCCTCGTCTACAAGGTGACCGGCGTTCCGACCCTCAACGAAAAGGCGTCGAGCCTGATCGGCAAGGCCTCGATCGGGCTGGAA
Organism: Neorhizobium sp. T7_12; assembly: GCF_002968535.1. Classification (NCBI taxonomy): domain Bacteria; kingdom Pseudomonadati; phylum Pseudomonadota; class Alphaproteobacteria; order Hyphomicrobiales; family Rhizobiaceae; genus Neorhizobium; species Neorhizobium sp. T7_12. Next base: position 48,530 of record NZ_PVBK01000001.1, read on the forward strand.
TACGCCTTCCGGCGCTCCGGGCCGATGTCGATGGCGCCGAGCCAGCTCGGCATCTTCACCAAATCCGGCCCCGACAAGGAGACGCCGGATCTCGAATATCACGTCCAACCGGTGTCGCTCGACAAGTTCGGCGAACCGGTCCACTCGTTCCCGGCAATGACCGCGAGCGTCTGCAATCTTCGTCCAGAGAGCCGCGGGTCGGTGCATCTGAAATGCCCGGATTTTGCCGCGGCACCGGGCATCCATCCGAATTACCTGTCGACCGCCGCCGACCGCGACGTCGCCGTCAAGTCGATCCGGATCACCCGCGAGATCGTCAAGAAACCAGCCTTTGCGCGCTATCACCCTGAGGAATACAGGCCCGGCCCCTCCTACGAGACCGATGCGGACCTCGAAAGGGCGGCCGGCGACATCGGCACGACGATCTTCCATCCGGTCGGCACCGCGCGTATGGGATCCGATCCGGACAGCGTCGTCGATCCCCGCCTGAAAATGCGCGCAGTCGGAAGGCTGCGTATCGCCGATGCCTCGATCATGCCCAATATAGTCTCCGGCAACACCAACTCGCCGACGATCATGATCGCCGAAAAGGCGGCCGAGATGATCCTGGCGGACAATCGGTAGACCGGAGAAACGCATGTCCGACACACCTGCCCAGAGCGACGAAGTCCTCATCGACCGTATCGGTTCGGCCGCCGTCATCCGGCTCAACCGGCCGAGGGCGCTGAACAGCCTGAACTTCGCCATGGTGCGGGCGATGAAGCAGGCGCTGGAGCAGTTTGCGCGCGATCCGGAAGTCTCCTGTGTCATCCTGAAAGGCGAGGGAGAGCGCGGCCTTTGCGCCGGAGGAGATATCCGGGTCATCTACGAAAGCGGCAAGTCGGACGATCCTGACGTCACGCGATTCTGGCGCGAGGAATTCCCGGTCAACTACATGATCTCCCGCTACGAGAAGCCGTATGTGGCGCTGATGGACGGCATCGTCATGGGCGGCGGCGTCGGCGTCGCCTCGCACGGAAAACACCGGATCGTCACGGAACGCACCCGTCTTGCCATGCCCGAGACCGGCATCGGCTACGTCCCGGATGTCGGTGCAACTTGGCTGCTCCCGCGCGCGCCCGGCGAGACCGGCACCTGGATGGGGCTGACGGGCGAGGTGATCGGCGCGGCAGACGCCATCTATACCAATCTTGCCGACGTGAACGTGCCCTCGGAGCGGCTCGGCCTGCTTGTCGAGGCGCTGGGGGAACTGAAAGGCGGTGCGTCCGACGAGCAGGTGAGGGCGGTGATCGATCGTTTCGCCGTTACGCCGGGTGAAAGCCCGCTCGAAGCCCATCGCGACCTGATCGACCGGGTTTTCCGCTTCGACACGGTCGAGGAGGTTGTGGAAGCCCTGAATAGAGAGGATGATGAATTCTCCATCAGGACGCGCGACATCATCGCCAAGCGCTCGCCGACCAGCCTCAAGCTCGCGCTTCGGCTCATCAGGCGCGGCCGCGAAAGTTCGAGCCTCGTCGAATGCCTGGAGCGGGAATTCACCGCCGGCGCCGAAATCTTGCGCAACCACGATTTCTACGAGGGCGTGCGCGCCGCGATCATCGACAAGGACCGCAATCCGAAATGGTCTCCGGCGACGCTGGAGGAGGTCGGGGATGCGGATCTCGATCGCTATTTCGCTGCGCGGCATCCGGTTCTGTTTCCGGATCACAGACTTTAAAACAACAACGACGACGGGAGGAAGACATGACCAAGATCGCTTTCGTGGGCCTTGGCAATATGGGTGGGCCGATGGCCGCCAATCTTGTGAAAGCCGGTCATGAGGTGCGCGGTTTCGACCTGTCGGAAGCGTCGGTGAAGGCGGCCGCCGAGACGGGCGTGAAGGCCGCCGGTGCGCTGGCGGAGGCGGTGCGCGATGCGGAATGCGTCATCACCATGCTTCCGAAGGGGCAGCACGTCACGGCCGTGTGGACCGATCTCTCCACGCTCATCCCCGAGGGCACTCTCGTCATCGACTGCTCGACCATCGACGTGGAAAGCGCCCGCAAGGCACATGAACTGGCGGATGTCATGAACTGCATCTCGCTCGATGCACCCGTCTCCGGCGGCACCGGCGGGGCGGCGGCCGGCACGCTCACCTTCATGGTCGGCGGTTCGGAAAAGGCGTTCGCCCTGGGCAAGCCGATCCTCGAGGCGATGGGAAAGAAGATCGTCCACTGCGGCGACGCCGGCGCCGGCCAGGCGGCAAAAATCTGCAACAACATGATATTGGGCATCTCGATGATCGGCGTCTGCGAAGCATTTGGCCTCGCGGAAAAGCTCGGCCTTTCGCATCAGGCGCTGTTCGACGTCGCCTCCACCTCGTCAGGCCAGTGCTGGTCGCTCACCACCTATTGCCCGGTGCCCGGTCCGGTGCCCACCTCGCCGGCGAATAACGACTACAGACCGGGCTTTGCCGCGGCGCTGATGCTGAAGGACCTGACGCTGTCGCAGGAGGCCGCAAGACAGTCTGGTGCCGCCACGCCGCTCGGTGCCCACGCGGCCGAGCTTTATGCCGAGTTTGAAAGGACGGGGCACGGCGCGGACGATTTCTCCGCCATCATCCAGATGCTGCGAGAGAAGGCGGGCAGGACGAGCTAGGCCGATTGATCAGGCCGGCGGCGTTTGTTTCCTCTGCGCAAAGGGAGTAAATTCCTGTCCTCTGAGCAATCGGTTCAGGGCTTGTGATGGAGGCAGACATGGGACGCCAATACATCGATTGCCGCGAATTTCCGAGCGAGATGAAATGCACCGTTGCGATCTCGGCGGACAACGCGGATGAACTCGTCAATGCAGCCGTGCAGCATGCCATTTCCGTGCATGGTCACCACGATACTCCGGAATTCCGCACGGAGATCAGGAAGGCTATCCACGAGATGGATGTCCCGCACGCCACCGCCTGACGATGCCGCGACAGGGCTTAGCCGAGACTCCCCGGTGCTGCCTCTTCCAACGAAGCAGCGCCGGTCTGGATGGCGCGCGAAAAGCTCCGCCGTTTATGGCGAATAATGGACAAAATTTCTAACCCCGTCACAAAGGAAAGTCCGCGGTTCCTCGCCGTTTGCTGGGCGTACCGGTAGTTTCACCGGCACAATCCAACACCGGAGACTTGCATGAACCGCCTCCTGATCCTCGGCACCGCGCTTATTGCTCCCTTGGCCGCGCTTTTTGTTACCCCCGCGCTGGCCCAGTCTCCGACGAAGCTGCTCAACGCCTCCTACGACGTTTCGCGCGAGCTGTTCGTCGCCGAGAACGAGGCCTTCATCAAGAGCCATCCGGGCGTCGCCATCGACCAGTCGCATGCCGGCACCTCGAAGCAGGCCCGTTCGATCGCCGAAGGCCTTGAAGCCGACGTCGTGACCTTCAACCAGTCGACCGACATCGATTTCCTCGCCAAACAGGGTTTTGTTGCCAAGGACTGGACCAAGGCATTCCCGAACAATGCCTCGCCCTTCTATTCCTTCCCGTCGTTCCTGGTGCGCGCCGGCAATCCGAAGAACATCAAGGATTGGGCCGACCTCGCTCGCGCTGACGTGCACGCCGTTTTCCCGAATCCGAAGACCTCCGGTAACGCCCGCTACACCTATCTCGCCGCTTACGCCTGGGCCAAGGAAGCCTATAAGGGCGACGAAGAGAAGATCGATGCCTATATCACCAAGATCTTCGACAACGTGCCGGTCTTCGATACCGGCGGCCGCGCCTCCACCACCACCTTCGTGGAGCGCGAAACCGGCGACGTGCTGATCACCTTCGAGGCCGAGACCCGGGGCATCGTCAAGCAGTACGGCGCCGACAAGGTGCAGAGCGTCATCCCGTCGGTCAGCCTTCTCGCCGAGTTCCCGGTCGCGGTGGTCGACAAGGTCGCCAAGAAGCACGGCACCGAAGCCCTTGCGAAATCCTATCTCGACTTCCTCTACACGGAAGAAGGCCAGCGGATAGCCGCCCAGTTCGGCCATCGCGTCCAGAACGAAAAGGTCGCGGGCGAATTCAAGGACCAGTTCCCGGCAATCCGCCTCGTCAAGGTCGATGACGTCTTCGGCGGCTGGGACAAGATCCAGAAGGACCACTTCGCCTCCGGCGGCACTCTCGACAAGCTGTACGGCAGCCGCTAAGCGCAGATTGAACTTCAACCAAGCCTCGCCCGGCGAACGAAAGTTCGCCGGGCTTTGCCGTGCAAAGAGGAAACGACCGCTTGAGACGCAATGTCCTGCCCGGGTTACGCCTGTCGCTGGGGGTGACGCTGTTCTATGTCGGGCTGATCGTGGTCCTGCCTTTGGCAGCTCTGGTCTTCAAGGCCGCGAGCCTTGGGCCCGAGGACTATTGGCGGATCGTCTCCTCGTCCCGGGCGCTCGCGAGCTACCGCGTCACCGTGCTCTCCGCGCTCGGTGCCACCGTCTTCAACCTGTTCTTCGGCCTGGCGCTCGCATGGGTGCTGACGCGCTATCGGTTCCCGGGCTGGCGGATCGTCGATGCCATGGTCGATCTGCCCTTCGCGCTGCCGACGGCGGTGGCCGGCATTGCCCTGACGGCACTTTTCACCACCAACGGCTGGTTCGGTTCCATCCTTGCCGACCTCGGCATCAAGGTCGCCTATACGCCGCTCGGCATCATGATCGCGATGTGCTTCACCTCGCTGCCGTTCATCGTGCGCACCGTGCAGCCGGTGCTGGAAGATCTCGATCCGGCGCTGGAAGAGGCGGCGCAGTCGCTTGGCGGCTCGGATTGGCAAATCTTCCGCAAGGTTATCCTGCCGCTTCTGACCCCGGCGCTGCTTGCCGGCGTGTCGCTGTCCTTCGCCCGCTCGCTCGGTGAGTTTGGTGCGATCATCTTCATCGCCGGCAACCAGCCGATGTCGACGGAGATCACCGCACTTCTCGTCTTCATCCGGCTGGAGGAATACGATTACCAGGCCGCAGCCGCCATTGCCTCGGTGCTGCTGATCGCGGCCTTCGTCATGCTCGCGCTCACCAACTGGATGCAGTCGCGGGCGCTTCGCTACACGGTGAGGGGGTGACCATGGGCGCGATCCGTACCGGCAGAAAGCCGCCGCGCGTCGGCGACCAGCCGCTCTTCCGCCGGATGCTGATCGGCATCGTTCTGGTGATCGTCGCCCTGCTGATCGTTGCGCCGCTGGTGGTCATCGGCGTCGAGGCCTTTTCAAAGGGCTGGGCTGTCTATCGAGACACGATCATTCATCCGGATACGCTGCATGCGATCGGGCTCACGGTGTTTGCGGCAATCGTCGCCGTGCCGGTCAACACAACTTTCGGTGTCGCAGCCGCCTGGTCGATTACCAAGTTCGACTTCTGGGGCAGGCGTTTCCTGCTGGTCGTCATCGAGATCCCGTTTTCGGTCTCGCCGATCGTCGCGGGTGTTGCCTATCTCTTCGTCTACGGCCTGCAGGGCGTCTTCGGTCCGACGCTGGACGAATACGGGGTCAAGATCCTGTTTGCGATCCCCGGCATCATTCTCGCCTCGATGTTCGTCACAGCCCCCTTCGTTGCCCGCGAGTTGATCCCGCTGATGCAGGCGCAGGGCCGCGATCTTGAGGAAGCTGCCACCTCACTCGGCGCGTCCGGCTGGCGGACCTTCTTCTCGGTGACGCTGCCGAACATCAAATGGGCGCTGCTTTACGGCGTCGTGCTCTGCAACGCCCGCGTCATGGGCGAGTTCGGCGCGGTCTCGGTCGTCTCGGGCAATATCCGCGGGCAGACCAATACGCTGCCGTTGCATATCGAGCTGCTCTATCACGACTACCAGGCGGCCGGCGCCTTTGCCGCGGCCTCCATCCTGGCGCTCATCGCCGTCTTCACCATCATCGCCAAGGTGGCGCTTGAGCGCCAGGGAGCCGGCCGCGTCCGTCGCCCGGCTCTGGTCGCCAATTCCGCGGAGAAAACCCAATGAAAATCCGCCTCGAAAACGTCGTCAAAACCTTCGAAACCTTTCGCGCCGTGCGGGATATCTCGCTTGAGATCGAAAGCGGCGAACTCGTCGCTCTGCTCGGTCCGTCCGGTTCCGGCAAGACGACCATCCTGCGCATGGTCGCCGGCCTCGAATATGCCGACGGCGGCCACATCTATTTCGGCGACCAGGACGCTACCGACATTCCGGTGCGCGACCGCGGCGTCGGTTTCGTCTTCCAGCATTACGCGCTGTTTCCGCATATGACGGTGGCGGAAAACATCGCCTTCGGCATGAAGGTCTCGAAGGTGAAGCGCGAGAAGGCGGCGATCGACGCGCGCGTCGTAGAACTGCTGAGATTGGTGCGCCTGGACGGTCTCGGCGACCGGTTCCCGGCGCAGATTTCCGGCGGCCAGCGGCAGCGCGTGGCGCTGGCCCGGGCGCTGTCGGTCGATCCCAAGGTTCTGCTGCTCGACGAGCCGTTCGGCGCACTCGACGCCAATGTGCGCCATGACCTGCGCCGCTGGCTGCGCGAGATCCACCGCGAGCTCGGCATCACCACGATCTTCGTCACCCACGACCAGGAAGAGGCGCTGGATCTCGCAGATCGCGTCGTCATCCTGAAAGACGGCCACATCATCCAGCAGGGCACGGCGGAAGAGGTCTGCCGCAATCCGCAGTCCGCCTTCGTGATGAAGTTCCTCGGCGACGCCAACGTGCTCGCCGCCGAAGTGCGCGACGGCAAGGCCTATGCAAGCGGTGCTGCGATCGACGTTTCCGGCATGGCGGACGGCAAGGCGGAACTTTATGCCCGTCCCGCCGATCTCGACTGGTCAGCACAGGGGCCGGGCATTCCGGCGAGCATCACCCGCGTGCTCGACCGCCCGGACGGGCGGCGGGTGCTGGCGACCACCGAGACCGGCGAACAGCTGGAATTCGACGTCGAGCCGGAACGAGCAGTCAAGGCGGGCGAGGGCGGTTTTGTGACGCTGCGGCGGGCGAAGGTGTTTGCGGTCTAGGCGGTTCTCGTTGGGTGACTTCGCCAGGAAGAGATCCTGACACTATAGGCCTGCGCCAGTGCCACCCCCTCATCCGACCCTTCGGGCCACCTTCTCCCCGCTGGGGAGAAGAGGTTATGCAGCACGGTCTTCGTTGCCTTCTTTACCGAAGAGGGAAAAGGCTATCCTCTCCCCTCGGGGAGAGGATAGCCGAGCGTAGCGGAGGCGAGGTGAGGGGGCCGCACCCGCCAGCCTGGCCGAAAAAACTTAAGTCATCAGTTCAAACGCACCCTCAGCCAGCACCTCGCCGTTGACCACCAGCTCGACCGGATGCCGGCCGGCATAATGGATCCGGGTGGTGAAGTCGCGGATGGCGCGGCTGATCGTGAGTTCGCTGCTCTCACCGGCACCCAGCGTGATCTCCTTCCACTTGAAGACCTTCTTCGAGGTGCCGCCGGCCTTCTTCACGTAGTGGACCGCGTAGTCGATGACGAGCTTCTGCGGCGCCGACGCGGTCGACACCATCCTGGCCGATATCTTCACCGCGCCGCCAAGTTTCAGCGACGACGGCGTCACCATGAAACTGTCGACCTTTACCTCCGCCTTTTCGCCGGCGCCGAGCTGGTGCAGCGCTCTCGCATCGCCCTTCTTGATCAGCGTGCGCAGCGCCTGTTTGATAATCCAAACGGTGCGCGGGTCGTCCTTTGGCCAGTCAGTGATCCTGTTGAACACCCAGGCAGGGTGGTCCTTGGTGATGTCGTTCAGATGGTTGGCGACGGATTTGCGCACGTAAAGGCTCGGGTCGCTCTTCAGGTTTTCGAGGATCGGCGCGACAGGGGAGGGGTCGGCAATCAGTTCTTTCAGCTGGAACGACCAGGGCAGGCGCGGCCGGCAGCCTTCGCTCGAAAGTCGGCGCACGTGTTCGTTGTCGTCCCGCGACCAGCGCTCCATCACTTTCAGTGTCCGGGCGAGGTCCTTCAGGAGGAAATGCCGGACGGCGAATTCCGACGAGCCGAAGCGGGTGAAGAAGGCGAGCGCATCCATCGACAGATCGAAATGCTCATGGCCGTGGAGCGCCACATATTCCGGCAGCACGATGGAGGCGAAGCCGTGGTTGATGCGGGGTGCCAGTGCCCGCAGGATGTCGATATTCTTTTCGAAGCCGCCGGGCAGGACTGCGTGGTAGGCGATGGCGATCTGACGCAGGCGCTGCATGATGCTCAGATCGTCAAGACCGGCGGAAGTCAGCGTCAGAAAGCGCTCCCCATCGAAGCCGGTATGGATGGCCTTGGTCTCCGCCGCAAAATGCCGGAGGCGATCGCGGTTGAAGATTTCCTTCAGGAGCGGTGCTGCTTCAGTCTCGGCCATGGCGCTTCATCCGGTGTTCACTGTTTGTTTTGGTATTTGACTCGAATGATGCGAGCAAGCGCAAAAGAAAACGCCGGTCGGTGCAGGGCACCGACCGGCGTCGAGAGCTCGGTTCAAAAAAACCTTCAGGTCAGCTCATCTGGCTGACGAAGCGGGTTTCGAGATAGGCTTCTGTGGCTTCCGAGCCGCCTTCCGTGCCGTAGCCAGAGTCCTTGATGCCGCCGAACGGTACTTCCGGCAAGGCCAGACCATTGTGGTTGATGGTCAGCATGCCGGCTTCCACCTGGCGGCTGAGCGCGTGAGCGGTCTTGACCGAGCCGGTAAAGGCATAGGAAGCGAGGCCGAAGGGGAGGCGGTTGGCTTCCGCGATCGCATCGTCGTAATGCGAGAAGCGGTTGATGATCGCGATCGGGCCGAAGGGCTCGTCGTTCATGATCTTTGCCGAGGTCGGCACTTCGGAGAGCACCGTCGGCTCGAAGAAGTGGCCCTTGTTGCCGATGCGGTGGCCGCCGGTCTTCAGCTCGCCGCCATGGGTGATGGCGTCCTGAATGAGCGCTTCCATGGCCGGGATGCGGCGCTCGTTGGCGAGCGGCCCCATGGTCACGCCGTCTTCCAGGCCGTTGCCGACCTTGATCGCCTGTGCCGCCTTGACGAAACCGGCGGTGAACTTGTCGGCGATACCGTCCTGCACGAGGAAGCGGGTCGGGGCGACGCAGACCTGGCCGGCATTGCGGAATTTCGACATGGCGGTCACTTCGATCGCCTTTTCGAGATCGGCATCGTCGAAGATCATCACCGGCGCATGGCCGCCGAGTTCCATGGTGGCGCGCTTCATGTGCTTGCCGGCAAGGGCGGCCAGATGCTTGCCGATCGGGGTGGAGCCCGTGAACGAGATCTTGCGGATGACCGGATGCGGGATCAGGTATTCGGAAATCTCGGCCGGAATGCCGTAGACGAGGTTGACGACGCCCGCGGGCACACCGGCATCGATGAAGGCGCGGATCAGTTCGGCCGGCGAAGCGGGCGTTTCCTCAGGCGCCTTGACGATGATCGAGCAACCGGTCGCAAGGGCTGCGGAGAGCTTGCGGACCACCTGGTTGAGCGGGAAATTCCAGGGCGTGAAGGCGGCGACAGGGCCGACCGGCAGCTTGATCGCCATCTGCGAGACGCCGCTCATGCGGGCCGGGATGATCTGGCCATAGGTGCGGCGGGCTTCTTCGGCGAACCAGTCGATCGTGTCGGCGGCGCCCATGACTTCCATCTTCGACTGGGCGAGCGGCTTGCCCTGTTCGCGGGTCATGTAATAGGCGATCTGGTCGACGCGCTGGCGCAACAGGTCGGCAGCCTTGCGCATCAGCTTTGAGCGGTCGAAGGGCGAGGTGTCGCGCCAGATCCTGAAACCCTTTTCGGCGGCTTCCAGCGCCAGGTCCAGGTCCGCCTTGCGGGCATGGGCTATTTTCCCGATCACTTCTTCCGTCGCGGGATCGGAAACATCGATGGTTTCGCCGCCGATGGCATCGCGCCATTCGCCGTTGATGAAAAGCTTGACGTCGGGATAGCTGTGCATGGTGTCCACTTTCATTTCAAGGCTGGATACGCCGTTTTAAGGCGTTGGGAGAGGGTCCGGGAATATCGGGTTCTGACCTAAAATAATTGACAGCAACAATCAACGTTGCTCTTCTTAAAGATAGGGTGGCGTGCAGGCACTTACCACCTCGCAGCGCTCGGTTCCGACGTTGCGATATCGGTGCGGCTGACGGCTGTCGAAGAGGAAAGCGTCACCCTTTTTGAGGATACGCGTCTGGCTGCCGACGGTCAGTTCCAGTTCGCCGGCGACGACCACCCCACCTTCTTCCGCCTCATGCTGCAGCATGGTCTCGCCGGTATCGGCGCCGGGCTCATAGAATTCGTGGAAAATCTGGATGCTGTGGGATTTGGCGTCGCCGACCTGCAGCAGCGTCAAAGCGCCGGTCGAAAGCGGCGTCAGTTCATCGGCGCGGTAAAATACCTGGTCGACCGGCGGCAGCGTCAGCGCGAAAAAGTCGGTCAGCGGATAGTTGATTGCTTCGAGGATCTTCTTCAGCGAGGCGACCGAAGGGCTCACCTTGTTTTTCTCGATCAATGAGACGAGGGAATGGGTGACGCCCGCCTTGACCGCCAGCGCCCGCTGCGACAGGCCGTGCTGCTTGCGCACCAGACAAAGACGCTCGCCGACATTGAAACCGCCACCGGCTCCTTCCGCCGAATTCTCCATGGCGTGCATTCTTCACAACGACCTTTGTTTCATTTCCTCGCCGCCGATCACGGCAGCGTTTCACTGATACACCGAAGGCGGGAATTTCTCCAATGACGAAAAACGGCGCGGTTGGTGAGTGGATGCAAATTTTTTCCGCGGGATGTCGGATTAGCGAAAGCCCGTGCGTCTTTAAGATATGGTCGCCATCGGCGATCGCGCAACCAGATTGAAAAGGGAGAAATGCAATGGCGAAGAACACGATCTGCTTATGGTTCGACAAGGACGCCGAGGAGGCCGCCCGCTTCTATGCTGAGACTTTTCCGGATAGCGCGGTCGGCGCCGTAATGCGCGCGCCCGGCGATTACCCGGACGGCAAGCAGGGGGATGTGCTGGTGGTGGAATTCACCGTTGCCGGAGTGGCATGCATCGGCCTGAACGGCGGCCCGACCTTCAAGCACAACGAAGCGTTTTCCTTCCAGATCTCGACCGAAGACCAGGAAGAGACCGATCGCTACTGGAACGCCATCGTCGGTAACGGCGGTCAGGAAAGCGAATGCAGCTGGTGCAAGGATAGATGGGGTATCTCCTGGCAGATCACGCCACGTGTCCTCATTGAAGCCCTGGCTGTCGGCGGCGGAGAGGCGAAACGTGCCTTCGAGGCGATGATGACCATGAAGAAGATCGACGTCGCGGCAATCGAAGCTGCCCGGCGTGGCTAGGGGAGGCAACCAAACGTGAGCAATGGCAGCACGGCGGTCGAACGGAAATCGGAGCGCGAAGTCGTCGTGACGCGCAGTTTCAACGCCCCGGTCCGCCTCGTATTCGACGCATGGACCAAGCCCGAATTGTTCAAGCTGTGGTGGGCGCCCAAGTCCAGCGGCGTCCCGCTTCTCGCCTGCGAGATGGATGCCCGCGCCGGAAGGGGCTATAGCGTCACGTTCGGACATGACGCCGCAAGCTCCATGACCTTCTTCGGAAAATATCTTGAAGTATCGCCGCCCTCGCGCCTCGTCTGGACCAATGACGAAAGCGAAAACGGCTCCGTCACCACGGTCACCTTCGAGGAGGAGGAAGGCGGCAGGACGCTGCTGGTCCTGCATGAACTTTATCCTTCCAAGGAAGCGGCCGACGAATCCTGCGCCGGCATGGAAGGTGCGATGCCCGAACAGTTCGGACAGCTGGATGAACTTCTCGTCACCCTGGGCGCGCGCGTGTGAACCCGCGACCGCCATTCGGCTGAAATGCCAAGATATAAAAGCCCGGCGCGCTGGAAGCGGCCGGGCTTTTATCGGATAAGCCTATTCGCCTGGGGTCAGAAGAATGCCTGGATACCGGTCTGAGCTCGGCCCAGGATCAGCGCGTGGACGTCATGCGTGCCTTCATAGGTGTTGACCGTCTCCAGGTTCTGCGAATGGCGCATGACGTGATACTCGATCTGGATGCCGTTGCCGCCGTGCATGTCGCGGGCTTGCCTCGCGATATCCAGCGCCTTGCCGCAATTGTTACGCTTGACGATAGAGATCATTTCAGGGGCCATCTTGTGCTGGTCCATCAACTGGCCAACGCGGAGCGAAGCCTGCAGGCCAAGGGTGATTTCGGTCTGCATGTCGGCGAGCTTCTTCTGGTAGAGCTGCATGCCGGCAAGCGGCTTGCCGAACTGTTTTCTGTCGAGACCGTACTGGCGGGCACGGAACCAGCAGTCTTCCGCCGCACCCATGACGCCCCAGGAGATGCCGTAGCGGGCGCGGTTGAGGCAGCCGAAGGGACCCTTGAGGCCAGAAACGTTCGGCAGGATCGCATCCTCGCCGACTTCGACGCCGTCCATGACGATCTCGCCGGTGATCGAGGCGCGCAGCGACAGCTTGCCGCCGATCTTCGGCGCCGAGAGGCCCTTCATGCCCTTTTCGAGCACGAAGCCGCGGATCTCGTTGTTATGGGCTTCCGATTTTGCCCAGACGACGAAGACGTCGGCGATCGGTGCGTTGGAAATCCACATCTTCGAACCGCGCAGGCGGTAACCGCCTTCGATCTTTTCGGCGCGGGTCTTCATGCCGCCCGGATCTGAGCCGGCATCCGGCTCGGTCAGGCCGAAACAGCCGATCAGTTCGCCGGAGACGAGGCCGGGCAGATACTTCTTTTTCTGCTCGTCGGAGCCGTAGGCGAAGATCGGATAGATGACCAGCGAGGACTGCACGCTCATCATCGAGCGGTAGCCGCTGTCGATACGTTCGATCTCGCGGGCGACGAGGCCGTAGGCCACGTAGGAGGCGTTGGCTGCGCCATATTCTTCCGGCAGGGTCACACCGAGCAGGCCGGTCTGGCCCATCAGCTTGAAGAGGCCCTTGTCGGTCGTCTCGTCGAGATAGGCCTCCTGGACGCGCGGCAGGAGTTCGGCCTTGGCGAAGGCGGCAGCCGCGTCACGGATCATCCGCTCCTCGTCGGTCAGCTGCTCTTCGAGAAGAAAGGGATCGTTCCAGGAAAAAGCCAAGGGTCTGCCTCCGGTTTGAAATCTGGCAAATTGAAGTTTAAAGAATTATCGCCAGCACGGCGCCCGAGAGCAAGCACCGTTTACTCATCAAGCCATGATCTATAGTAATAGGCAATGGTCAGCCTCTCGCGAAAACTGCTCCCCTCCACCTCCGCGCTCGCGGCCTTCGATTCCGTCGCCCGGCTCGGCAGTTTCTCAGGCGCGGCGGAAGAGCTGTCGCTGACGCAAGGGGCGATCAGCCGGCAGGTTTCCGGCCTGGAGGAGCAGTTGGGGATCCAGCTTTTCGACCGCACCAGCCGCGGCGTCAGCCTCACTTCGGCGGGGGCGGAATACGCCAAGGTGGTTGCGAACGCACTGTCGCAGATCCGTTCAGCTTCATTGCAGGTCATGACCAAACGGCATAGCGATCAGCTCAACCTCGCGATCCTGCCGACTTTCGGTACCCGTTGGCTGATGCCGCGCATCCCGCAATTCGTCGCAAGGCATCCGGAGATCACGCTCAATTTCGCCACCCGCATCGGGGTCTTCGATTTCGATCGCGACGGCATCGACATGGCGATCCACATAGGGCCCAGGGGTGAAAAGGGGCCGGACTGGCCGGGCGCGGAATGCACCTTCCTGATGGAGGAAATGGTGGCGCCGGTCTCATCGCCGGCATTCCTCGCTTTGCACCCGATCAAAAAGGCCGAGGACCTGATGCGCCTGCCGCTGCTTCACATGGCCTCGCGGCCGGGCGCCTGGAACCACTGGTTCGAAAGCCTCGGCATCAGCGGAACGCCGTCACAGGGCATGCGCTTCGAACAGTTCGGCAACGTCGCCCAGGCCTGCATCGCGGGCCTCGGCGTTGCGTTGATGCCGCTTTTCCTGATCGACTCGGAACTGGCGAGCGGCCAGCTCGTCGAGGCCTTTCCGCATCAGGTGACGAGCCCCAGCGCCTATTATGCGGTGGCGCCGCTCAGCAAGGTCGATTTTCGGCCGGTGGTGGCTTTTCGGGCGTGGCTGATCGAGGAGGTCGGGCGGTATCGGGAAGAGGTTGTGGGCTGGTAGAGCGGGTGCGTGAAGCCCCTCCCCCTTGTGGGGAGGGGTTGGGGAGGGGACTTCATCCAGCATTAAAACCCCTTGTAACTTTCCCTCATCCGCTTTTGACGATTTACTGCCAGATGCGGTGGCGGATGGAAGATCGTTTCCCCTCAGGGACATCAAGCCCGTGCGGGAGCCTGGGTCTCCATCCGTCGTTCCATCGAACCCAAACAGTCGCCAGGGCCGCTTGCGAAGGCAAAGCCCGTTTAGGCAAGGATGGGAAAAGATGGATATCATCGTTGGCATCGACGTTTCGAAGGAGCGACTGGACATCTCGATCGCGCCGCTCGGCACGGCATTCTTCGTCGAGAACAGCCATGCCGGCCTCGACGACCTGATCGGGCGCCTGAAGGCGACGCATGGCGCGGAGGCAAGCTGCGTGGTGGCGCTGGAGGCAACCGGCGGCTTCGAGATGCTGGCGGCGGCAGGGCTGTCGTCTGCCGGGTTTGCGGTCATCGTGGTCAATCCGGCACAGGTGCGCGCATACGCCAACGCGATCGGCCGCCGTGCCAAGACCGATCCGATCGATGCTGAAGTCATTGCGGCCTTCGTGGCTGCGACGCGGCCGGAAATCCGCCCCCTGCGGGATGCCGAAACCCAGGCGCTTTCGGCGCTTGTCGATCGCCGGCGGCAGATCGTGCAGATGATCGTGGCCGAACAAAACCGGTTGCGCATGGTTGTGGAGACGCAGGCGCAGAAGAGCATCAAGCGGCTGCTGGCGGCCCTGCGGCGCGAGCTGGACAGCCTGGATGCCGATCTCGTCGAGCATATCCGCAAGTCGCCTTTATGGCGGGTGGGCGAGAGGCTGCTGGTCTCGGTCCCGGGCGTGGGACCGGCGACGGCCCGCACGCTTCTGGCCGAGATGCCGGAACTCGGAGGCCTGGACCGACGGCAGATCGCCGCGCTGGCGGGGCTTGCGCCCTGGACGCGGCAATCGGGCCAATGGAAGGGCAAGAGCTTCATCGGCGGCGGCAGAGGCAAGGTGCGGGCGGCACTGTTCATGGCGGCTCTCGTCGCCAGCCGCCACAACCCGATACTCAAGGCATTCCGCGACCGTCTGGTCGCCGCCGGCAAACCCAGGATCGTCGCCATCGTCGCGACCATGCGAAAGCTCCTCACAATCCTCAACGCCATCATCCGGGACAATAAACCATGGCAAAACGCTTGACCGGCAAGACAGTCGCTCCCGCCTGCCGGCCACCCTCCCCACAAGGGGGAGGGTTAAAAACGCCGCGCACCCTCGTTAAAGCCTCGGCCGCATGTCCAACCAATCGGTCGCAGCCTCATAAGCCAGCGCAATCTCCAGCACCGCCTTGTCGGCGCGCGGCCGGCCGATGATCTGGATGCCGGCGGGCAGGCCGTTGGCGCCAAAGCCGGCGGGCATGGCGGCGACCGGCAGGCCGGCCATCGAGGCGGGGACCACCACTTCCATCCAGCGGTGATAGGTGTCCATCGTCCGGCCGCCGATCTCCTTCGGCCAATGGGTTTCGGCATCGAAGGGGAAGACCTGGGCGGACGGCAGGATCAGGTAGTCGTACCGGTCGAACACGGTCAGCAGGTATTGATACCAGGCGCTGCGGCGTTTCGAGGCGAAATGCACCTCGCGCGCCGTCATGTCGAGCCCGCGCTCGATTTCCCAGATGATCTCGGGCTTCATCTTGGCGCGCTTTTCCGGATCGTCGTAGTTGTCGCGCATGCCGCTTGCGGTCAGCCAGCTGCGCAGCGTCGTCCAGGAGAGCCAGAGGTCGTCCATGTCGAAGTCCGGAGCAAACCTGTCCACCGTGCAGCCGATCCGTTCGAAAACCGGAAGCGTCGCGCGGCAGAGCTCCAGCACGCCGGGTTCGAACGGCAGGTAACCGCCGAGGTCGCCGAGCCAGGCGATGCGGGCGCCTGAAAAGTCGCGGCCGTCCTGCGGCGTCAGGTCCTCGGTCGGCAGGGATAGCGGATCGCGCGGATCGTAACCGGCCTGGGTCGAAAGCAGGGCGGCAATATCGCGCACCGTGCGGCCCATCGGTCCAAGGACGGAGAGCTGGCCCATGAAGTTCTCGAGCTTCAGGGAGGAGGGGACACGGCCGAAACTCGGGCGAAAACCGACGACATTGTTGAAGGCCGCGGGGTTGCGCAGCGAGCCCATCATGTCTCCGCCATCCGCGACCGGCAGGAGGTGTGCCGAAAGGGCCGCCGCCGCGCCGCCGCTCGAACCGCCGACCGTCTTGGTCAGGTCGTAGGGGTTCCTGGTGACACCGTGCACCGGATTGTAGCTCTGCGAGCCGAGCCCCTGTTCCGGTGTGTTGGTCTTGCCGATGATGATCGCGCCGGCCGCGCGAATGCGCTCGACTATCACCTCGTCCTTCTCAGGCACGAAATCGGCAAAGATCGGCGAGCCATAGGTGCAGCGGATGCCCTTCACTTCGCAGAGATCCTTGATGGCGATCGGCATTCCCTGCATCCAGCCGTGCGATTTGCCAGAGGCAAGCTCTGCGTCGCGTTCCGTGGCTTCGGTCAGAAGCTCTTCCCGGCTGCGCAGGCTGACGATCGCGTTGATTGCGGGATTGAGCCTGTCGATCCGTTCGAGATAGGCCGTCATCACTCCGGCGCAGGAGGCCCGGCCATCGTGGATCGCTTGCGAAAGTGCTGTCGCGGAAAGGCCGGTTATCTCGTCGCCCTGCATCACTGTTTCCTCATGGATATCCGAGGATTTCCACAGGTCGGGGCGGGGAAGTCAAGCCCGCATGTGGGGATATCCGGACTGGCATTTACAAACGACTCGACAAAGGTCGTTGATCAAAGTATTCGTGCTTAAACGTTTAATCAGAGCATGATATGGCTTCACCCCGTCCCGGACCGAACATGAGCGCCATCGCTGCCGCCCTTGGCGTGTCGGCGGCGACCGTGTCGAATGCGCTTTCCGGCAAGGGACGGGTGTCTCCGGAGCTTATCGAGAAGGTTCGGGCCAAGGCAAGCGAGCTCGGTTATGTGCCGAGCCTGACCGCCCGGGCGCTGCGCACCGGCCGCACCGGCGTGCTCGGCCTTGTCCTCCCGGATATCGCCAACCCGCTCTTCCCGCAGATTGCCCAGGCGATCGAGAACGCCGCCGCGAATGCCGGCTACGGCGTGCTCATCGCCGACTCCCGCGGCGATATCGCGGCGCAGACCGAGGCGATCGGGCGGCTTCTGGAACGCGGCGTCGACGGCATGGTCATCGTTCCCCGGCGCGGCACGCGGATCGCCGATGTCGGCTGTCCCGTTGCCGTCATCGATACGCCCTCAACGCCCGGCAATACCGTTTCGGCCGACCATTGGGACGGCGGCAGCCAGATGGGCCGCCATCTTGCGGAGCTCGGCCATCGCAAGGTGCTGCTGATCGGCACCAGCGCCTCCTCGAACGTGCAGAACGACCGTATCGGCGGGCTGAAAGCCGGCCTCGGTGCGCAGGTCGAATGCGATACGATGTGGATCGAGAAAGTCGAGGCGGTTTCGGGCGAAGGCTGCCCGCTCGGTCTGGCGGACAAGGCCAGGGCGGGTTTTACGGCCTTTGCAGCCGTCTCCGACCTTTCGGCGCTTCGGGCGCTGACGGAGCTGCAGCGCGCCGGCATCGGCGTGCCGGAAACGGTCAGCGTCACCGGTTTCGACGACCTCATCTGGTCGGCGGTGGTCACGCCGGCGCTCACCACGGTACGCATGGACATGGCGACGATCGCCGATCTGGCGATTGCCGCGCTGATCCGCGCGATCGAGCCCGAGGGAGAGACCGAGAACGGAGCCGAGGAGGTTTCGACCGGCAACGTTACCTCCGAGACGGATCGCGTCCCGATGCAGCTCATCGTGCGCCAGTCGACGGCCGCCCCGCAGACCGGTCGCACTCCGAATTTGCATGCCCCAACCCCCAACAAGCCGACAGCAGGAGAAATCACATCATGAACAAGGTCATTCTTGCGTCGGGCACCGCCCTGATGCTCACCATGGGTGCCGCGCAGACCCCGGCCTTCGCCCAGGAAAAGACGCTGACGATTTCCGTCTATGCGTTGGCCCAGGACGAATACAAGCAGATCGTCTACGATCCCTTCCAGAAGATCTGCGGCTGCAAGCTGGTCGTCGAGACCGGCAACAGCGTCGAGCGCCTCGCCAAGATGGAGGCCAACAAGGCTAACCCGGTCGTCGACATGGCCGTCATCTCGATGGCGGATGCGCTCGCCGCCTCGCGCGCCGGCCTGACCGACAAGATCGATACCTCCAAGCTCTCGAACTTCAGCAAGCTCTATGACGTTGCCAAAAATCCGAACGGCGACGGCATGAGCGTCGGCTACACGTTCTATGCAACCTCGATCGCCTACCGTTCGGACAAGATGAAGATCGACAGCTGGGCCGATCTGCTGAAGCCGGAATATGCAAGCCACGTCGCATGGCCGAACGTCACCACCAACCAGGGCCCGCCGGCGCTCTACATGCTGGGCCTGGCGCTCGCCAAGGATACGCCGGACCTGAAGGCCCCGATCGAAGCGGTCGGCGCCAAGAAGGGCGAGATCGTCACCTTCTATGAGAAGTCGTCGCAGCTGGTGCAGCTGATGCAGCAGGAAGAAATCTGGGCAGCGCCGATCGGCCGCTTCACCTGGGCGCCCTTCACCAAGCTCGGCTTCCCGATCGCCTGGGCCACACCGAAGGAAGGCCAGACGGGCGGCATGAACGTCATGACGGTCACCAAGGGCTCCAAGAACCGCGACCTCGCGCTGCAGTTCATGGATTTCTGGCTCTCGACCGAAGTCCAGACCAAGCTCGCCGAAAAGCTGATCGACAGCCCGTCCAACAAGGACGTCAAGCTTCCCGAAGCGATTGCCAATAACCTCACCTATGGCGAGGAAACGGCAAAGAGCCTGAAGCTGATCCCGTCCGCCGTCGCACTCGACAACCGTGCCGGCTGGATCAAGACCTGGAACGAGAAGGTCGGCCAGTAAGGGCCAACGCAACCACGGAATAGCCTCCCAAGGCTGAGGGATGCGGGCAGCGCGCGAATGCCTGCCCGCATCCCGACTCATTGAACAGGATCGAACCACCATGTTCCAGAACAGGGCTGAAGCGCTGGCACTTGCGCTGCCGGCCGCGATCTTCGCGGCGGCGGTGTTTCTCGTGCCTGTGGTGATCCTGCTATCGGATGGATTTCGCGTGCCGACCGGCGGCTGGACGATTTCCGCCTATACGGATTTCTTCTCCAACTCGCTGAACCAGACGGTCTTCCTGCGCACGCTCCGGCTCGGTGCCCTCGTTACCATCGCCTCGGCGGTGATCGGTTATGCGGCGGCGTTCGCGATCGTCAGCCTGGAACCCGGCGCCAAAGGCAAGGTCACAGGCCTCGTGGTGCTGCCGCTGATGATCTCGCCGGTCGCCCGCACCTATGCCTGGATCGTCATCCTCGGCCGCACCGGCATCGTCAATCAGGCTTTCCAGGCGCTCGGCATCACCGAAGCGCCGCTGCGTATCCTGTTCTCGGAGACGGCTATTTTCATCGGCCTCTTACAGCTCTTCCTGCCGCTGATGATCATCTCGCTGATCTCGGCGCTCGAAAACATGCCGAAAGATGCCATTCCGGCTGCGCGCGTACTCGGCGCCAACTGGTTCCAGGTGTTCTGGAAGGTCGTGCTGCCGCTCACCAAGGAAGGCCTGGTCGTCGGCGGCACGCTGGTCTTCACCGGCTCGCTGACCGCCTATATCACCCCCGCCATCCTCGGCGGCTCAAAGGTGCTGATGCTGGAAACGCTGCTCTACCAGCAGGTCGCGGTCTCCAACAATTTCGTCGCTGCGAGCGTCATTGCCTTTATCCTGATCGTCATGAGCTTTGCCGCCAACATCCTTCTCAAGCGGGTCGCCACGGCGCGCAACAAGCAGAGGAGCCAGGCATGACGCTGCGCAGCCTCTTCATTCCGATCACGCTCCTCCTGGTGATCGCCTTCCTGATCGGGCCGTTCCTGATCATCGTCGCGGCATCCTTCTCGGCGGGCGAGACGCTTGCCTTCCCGCCGCAGGGATTTTCGCTGCGCTGGATCGCCAAGGTCTTCACGGTCGAGAGTTTCCGCGCCTCGTTCGGCATGTCGCTGTTTTTGGCGATCGGCGGCACGGCGGCGGCGCTTGTCCTCGGCATTCCGGCCTCCTATGCGCTGTCGCGCTACAAGCTGCCGGGAGCGGAGATCGTCCGCACCGTCGTCTCGGCGCCGATCATCGTGCCGGGCATCATCGTCGGCCTGGCGCTGCTGCGCTACATCGTCGTGCCGTTCCAGGTCGGCATCACGCTGGCGCTGTTCCTCGCCCATACGGCGCTGGTCCTGCCCTATGCGGTCCGGGTCGTCTCCGCCAGCCTCGACAACCTGCGCTCCGATATCGAGGAAGCGGCGGTGCTGCTCGGTTCCTCGCGGCTCGGCGCTTTCTTCCGGGTGGTGATGCCGAACATCCGCGGCGGCATCATGTCGGCCTTCATCCTCGGCTTCGTCACCAGCTTCAACCAGGTGCCGGTATCGCTGTTCCTCTCGGGGCCAGGCGTGCGCACCCTGCCGGTCGACATGATCGCCTATATGGAAATCGTCTTCGATCCCTCCGTCGCAGCGCTTTCGTCGCTGCTCGCCTTCCTCTCCATCGGCATCGTTTTTATTGCCGAACGTTTCCTGGGGTTCTCCCGCTATGTCTGATGCGTCCTATCTCTCGCTCGAAAAGCTGACGCTCGCCTATGGCGATTCCGTTGCCGTCGCGAACCTCGATCTCGATATCCGCAAGGGCGAGCTGATCGCTTTGCTCGGCCCTTCCGGCTGCGGCAAGACCACGACGATGCGGGCGATCGCCGGTCTGCTGGCGGTGAAGAGCGGCCATGTGCGCCTCGACGGCGCCGACATTACGCGGGTGCCGGCCAACAAACGCGCCGTCGGCCTGATGTTCCAGTCCTACGCGCTCTTCCCGCATCTCTCGGTCTACGAGAACGTCGCCTTCGGGCTGAAGCTCAAGGGCATGCGCGGCACCGAACTCGATACCAAGGTCCAGTCCGGCTTGAAATCCGTCGGACTGTCGGCCTTCGCCAACCGCAAGCCGGCCGAACTTTCCGGCGGCCAGCAGCAGCGCGTGGCGCTCGCCCGTTCGATGGTGATGGAACCGAAGGTGCTGCTGCTCGACGAGCCGCTGTCGAACCTCGACGCCCGCCTGCGGCTGGAAATGCGCACCGAGCTGCAGCGGGTGCAGAAGGAAACCGGCGTGACGATGATCTTCGTCACCCACGACCAGGCCGAAGCTTTGGCGCTCGCCGACCGCATTGTGGTCATGAAGAGCGGTAAGATAGAGCAGATCGGTTCGCCGGAAGACATCTACAATCGCCCGTCATCGTCCTTCGTCGCGGACTTCGTCGGGTTCGAAAACATTTTCCCGCTCGAAAACGGAAAGATGAAGACCAGTGCTGGTCTCATCGACCTTTCAGGCGACGTTTCCAGCGGGGCCCCTTCAGCGGCGGGCCTTGCCTGGCGGCCGCGTATGGTGACCCTGGGGACAGGTCCTTTCCAGGGCACCGTGCGCGGTACATCCTTTGCCGGCGATGCACGGGAATACCTGCTCGACAGCTCCTTCGGTCCGATCAAGGCCGAGGTGGAGGCGAGCCAGCCGGCGCATGCGCTGGGCGATGCTCTTGCCTTCGATCTGCCGGTCGAAAAGGCCGCGCCGCTCTCGCGATTCGTGTAGGATCCGCCGACATGGGTATCTGGATCGACACGGACATGGGTTTCGACGACATCGCTGCGATCATGGTCGCAGCGCATGCGGGGCTCGGCGTCGACGGCGTTTCGCTGGTCTTCGGCAACGCGGCTATCGAGCATGTCCGCCGCAATGCAGCCGGCGCAGCCTCCGCTTTTGTCTGGCCCTTCCCGGTCCATTCGGGACGCGCCGCACCGGTGCTCGCAAAAATGGAGACCGCGACCGGTATCCTGGGCCAGACCGGCATCCCGACCGCCGGCCGGGCCTTGCCCGAAGCACCGGATGTGTTTCATGCCGACGCCTTCGAAGCGCTCTGTTCCTGGCTCGAAAAGGGCAAAGGTGATGGTGAAGAGGGGGGTGAGCGCCGCATCATGGCGCTTGGACCGCTCACCAATATCGCGGCAGTGGCGCTCGCCCGGCCGGATCTTGCAGCCAGAATCACCGATCTCACCTGGATGGGCGGCGGGGTCACCACCGGCAATCATACCGCATCCGCGGAGTTCAACGCCTTTGCCGATCCGGAAGCGTTGGCGATCGTGCTCGCTCACAAGATCCCGTTGCGGATGGTCGATCTCGATCTCTGCCGCAAGGTGCTCTGCGCGCCGGACGACGTCGCGCCGATCCGGGCTGCCGGCGGGCGCAATGCCGAACTGGTTGCCGATCTGCTCGCCGGGTTCGTGGCGATCGCCACCAGCCGCGGCCGGCCGGCCATGGCGCTCTACGATGCGGTCGCGGCCGTCGCCTTGGCCTTTCCAGAACATGTCACCTGGCGCGAAGCGCGCATCGATGTCGAGCTGTCCGGCACGCTGACGCGCGGCCGCACCGTTGTCGAGACGCGCACCGGCAGGGGCGAATTCAATGCGGCCTATGGCGTCGATATCGACGTCGGGAAAGCGAGAGCCATCATTCTTGAAACACTGCGGGCAGAGGCAAGCTGGTGAAGAGTATCATCTCGAGCGTACAGGAATTCACCGAACCGGGCTTACGTGACCGTGCCGTCACCGCGGCACGCGGAGATGCTCCGTTCGACATCCTGATATCCGGCGGCACGCTGGTTGACATGGTGACGGGCGAGCTGCGCCCGGCCGATATCGGCCTCGTCGGGCCGGTAATCGCCAGCGTCCATGAGACCGGCTCCCGCTCGGATGCGGCCGAGATCATCGACGCGACGGGCACGTTCGTCTCGCCCGGCCTCATCGACACGCATATGCATATCGAAAGTTCGATGGTGACGCCGGCGACCTATGCAGGCGCCGTGCTGCCGCGCGGTGTGACGACCGTCGTCTGGGACCCGCATGAATTCGGCAATGTGCACGGGACCGAAGGTGTGGCCTGGGCGCTCGAAGCGGTGAAGCCGCTGCCGCTGCGTGCCGTCGTTCTGGCGCCGTCCTGCGTGCCGTCGGCGCCCGGCCTCGAAATGGCCGGCGCCGATTTCGACGCGGGGACGATCGAGGAAATGCTGTTCTGGCCGAAGATCGGTGGGCTTGCCGAAGTCATGAACATGCGCGGCGTCATCGACCGCGATCCGCGCATGAGCGGCATCGTGCAGGCCGCGCTGGTGTCCGAAAAGCTGGTCTGCGGCCATGCCCGCAGCCTCGTAGGGCCGGATCTCGCAGCCTTCATGGCGTCGGGCATCACCTCCGACCACGAGCTCGTCTCCGCCACCGACCTGATGGCCAAGCTGCGTGCGGGCCTGACCATCGAGATGCGCGGATCCCATGATCATCTGCTGCCGGAATTCGTCGAGGCACTCAATGCGCTCGGACGTTTGCCGCAGACGGTGACGCTCTGCACCGACGACGTCTTTCCGGACGATCTCGTTCAGGGCGGCGGCCTCGACGACGTGGTGCGTCGGCTGGTGCGTTATGGCATGAAACCGGAATGGGCGCTGCAGGCGGCGACGCTCAATGCTTCTGTCCGCATCGGCCGCGCCGATCTCGGCCTGATCGCCGCCGGTCGGCGAGGCGATATCGTCCTCTTCGAGGATCTCACGGATTTCCGCGCCCGCCATGTCTTTGCCAGCGGCACGCTGATCGCGCGTGACGGCGTCATGACGGTCGAACTCCATGCGACCGACCCCTGCGTTCTGCAGGATTCGGTCAAGCTCAAGCCGCTTCAGGCGGAAGATTTCAAACTGCCCGCAAAGGGCCGCAAAGTCAGGCTCGCGACGATCGACCGTCCGCGCTTCACGAACTGGGGGCAGACGGATGCGGATGTCGTTGATGGTTACGTGGTACCCCCGGAGGGCACGACGTTAATCGCCGTGACCCACCGCCACGGCCGGGCCGACAGCCGCACCCGTCTTGGGTTCTTGACCGGCTGGGGCACGTGGAAGGGCGCATTCGCCACCACGCTTGCCCATGACAGCCATAACCTCACCGTCTTCGGGTCCGACCCGGCCGACATGGCGGCTGCCGCAAATGCGGTGATCGAGGCCGGCGGCGGCATGGCGGTGGCAACCGGCGGCAAGATCGAAACCCTGTTGCCGCTGCCGCTTTCCGGCCTCGTCTCGGAGGCGCCGATGGCGGAGGTGGCCGAAGGTTTCCGGAAAATCCGCACTGCCATGGATGGTCTTGTCGACTGGCAGCCGCCTTATCTCGTGTTCAAGGCCTGTTTCGGCGCGACCCTTGCCTGCAATCCCGGCCCGCATCAGACCGATCGCGGCATTGCCGACGTTGCCACCGGCACGCTATTGGAATCGCCGATCCTCGAAATTCTCGAATAGGAAAAGCGAATGCAGCCGCATGATTTCTGGCAGGACGTCCATCCGGCAGGATCGTTCGATCGGGCGGGGCCGTTTTCCGGCTTCTTCCCGGCCACGCTCGATGACGGCAGCCAGATCAGGCTGCCGATCCGGCCGCTTGCAGGCGGGGAGCACGCGCTCGCCTCCCTGATCATCAACCAGGCAAGTTTCGATGTGCAGGACGCGCTGGCCGCCGACCTTGCGCCGAAGATCGCGGCCTTTCGCCCGGAAGTCATCGTCGGCCTGCCGACTTTGGGCCTGACGCTTGCGGCTGCCGTCGCCCGCGCGCTCGGCCACCTGCGTTATGTGCCGCTCGGGACCTCACGAAAATTCTGGTACGACGAGAGCCTGTCGGTGCCGCTCTCCTCGATCACCACGCCCGAACAGCAGAAGCGCCTCTATGCCGATCCGCGGATGCTGCCGCTGATAAAGGGCAGGCGCGTGGCGCTTATCGACGACGTGATTTCCAGCGGCACCTCGATCGTCTCTGGGTTGACGCTGATGGCTTCGCTTAGCATCGAGCCGGTGGTCATCGGTGCGGCCATGCTGCAATCGGAGCGCTGGCACGACAAGCTCGATGTGTTCGGCACCGAATGGCGGCCGCGTGTGACAGGCGTTTTCAGGACCCCGATGCTGACGAAGGCGGGCGAGGGGAACTGGACGGCCTGACGCGTTTTCCGGCTTGCGAAAG
This sequence comes from Neorhizobium sp. T7_12, assembly GCF_002968535.1. NCBI lineage: Bacteria > Pseudomonadati > Pseudomonadota > Alphaproteobacteria > Hyphomicrobiales > Rhizobiaceae > Neorhizobium > Neorhizobium sp. T7_12. The sequence goes on from NZ_PVBK01000001.1 coordinate 73,787, forward strand.
AGGAGCGGCGGGCTAGGATCGCCGCATTGCTCACCTTGGAACTTTCACACGACAATCGGGAATAAACTTCATGGAACTGGTGTTCGACGGCCATAACGACGTGCTCCTGCGGCTCTGGCGGAACATGAAGGCGGGCGGCGATCCGGTTGCGGAATTTGCCAAGGGTACGCCAGGCGGCCATATCGACGGGCCGCGCGCCAAAGCCGGCGGTCTCGCAGGCGGTCTCTGCGCCATCTATATCCCGTCCGGCGAACTGGTTCTGAAGGAACCCGATCAGAACGGCCATTACGTCACGCCGCTATCCGTCCCGCTCGATCATCTTCCGTCGCTGACGACCGCGCTCGAAATGGCGTCGATTGCGCTGCGCCTCGACCGCGCCGGCGCGTGGCAGCTCTGCCGTTCGACCGCCGACATCCGCAAGGCGATTGACGCCGGCCGTTTCGCCGCCGTCATGCACATGGAAGGCTGCGAGGCGATCGATGCGGATCTCGACAATCTCGAAGTCTTCCATGCCGCCGGCCTGCGTTCGCTTGGGCCGGTCTGGAGCCGCCACAACATCTTCGGCCACGGCGTGCCCTTCGCCTATCCGATGTCGCCCGACACCGGACCGGGCCTCACAGACCATGGCTTCGAGCTGGTCAGGGCCTGCAACACGCTCGGCATCCTGATCGATCTCGCCCACATCACCGAGAAGGGGTTCTGGGATGTCGCCAGGACTTCCGACCAGCCGCTGATCGCCAGCCATTCGAACGCGCATGCGCTGACGCCGGTCGCCCGCAACCTCACCGACCGCCAGCTCGACGCGGTCAGGGAGAGCGGCGGTCTCGTCGGTCTCAACTATGCGGTGACCATGCTGCGTCCCGACGGGCGCGACAATGTCGCCACGCCGCTTTCGGACATGGTGCGCCATATCGACCACATGGTGCAACGCATGGGCATCGATCACGTGGCGCTCGGATCGGACTTCGACGGCGCCTCGATTCCCGAAGAAATACATGATGCTGCGGGCAATCAAAATCTGGTTGCGGCGCTCAAGGGAGCGGGCTACGCTGACGCAGAGCTGAAAAAGCTATGCCGGGAAAACTGGCTCAGAGTTTTGGGGAAGGCCTGGCACGAATAGGCTTCTTTCCAAAGGTCCAACAAACAAAAACAGGGGTACGCAGACCATGATCCATTCGCTCAACAAGAGCCTTCGAGTGCTGTCCACCAGCGCCGCACTCGGGCTGCTGCTGTCGGCGGCACCGCAGGCCTTTGCCGCGACGCCGGCCGATACGCTCGTCGAAGGCTTCGCGATCGACGACATCATCACGATCGACCCGGGCGAAGCGTTCGAGCTGTCGACCGCCGAGATCACCGCCAATTGCTACAGCAAGCTCGTCATGCTGGACCCGGCCGATACATCCAAGGTAATCGGCGACCTGGCCGACAGCTGGACGACGTCCGGCGACGGCCTCACCTACACGTTCAAGCTGAAATCCGGCCTGAAATTCGCGTCCGGCAATCCGATCACTGCCGCCGATGTTGCCTACTCCTTCGAGCGCGCGGTCAAGCTCGACAAGTCGCCAGCCTTCCTGCTCACCCAGTTCGGCCTGACGGGCGACAATGTCACAGAAAAGGCGAAGGCCACCGACGATACGACCTTCGTGTTCACGGTGGACAAGCCTTATGCCCCGAGCTTCGTGCTGAACGTGCTGACCGCCACGGTCGCTTCCGTCGTCGACAAGAAGGTCGTGATGGAACATGCCAAGAAGGTAACGCCGAACGCCGACTACAAATACGACACGGATTTCGGCAATGAATGGATGAAGACCGGCTATGCCGGCTCCGGCCCTTACAAGACGATGGCCTGGCGCGCAAACGAAGCCGTCATCATGGAGGCCAACCCCAACTACTACGGCGAAAAGCCGAAGCTGAAGCGGGTTATCTACCGTCACATGAAGGAAAGCTCGGGCCAGCGTCTGGCGCTTGAAAATGGCGATATCGACGTTGCCCGCAACCTGGAGCCGGGCGATCTCGATGCGGTTCAGAAGAAGAACGGCATCCGGCTCACGTCGGCACCCAAGGGCACGGTTTATTACTTCAGCCTCAACCAAAAGAACAAGAACCTGGCCAAGCCGGAAGTGGTTGAAGCCTTCAAGTATCTTGTCGACTACGAGGCAATCGGTGCGACGCTGATCAAGGGCATCGGCGAGATTCACCAGACTTTCCTTCCCAAGGGCCAACTCGGCGCGCTCAACGAAAATCCCTACAAGCTGGACGTGGCGAAGGCCAAGGAGTTGCTGGCAAAGGCAGGCTTCAAGGACGGCTTCACAGTGAGCATGGATGTGCGCAATACGCAGCCGGTGACCGGCATTGCCGAAAGCGTGCAGCAGACGCTGGCGCAAGCCGGCATCAAGCTCGAGATCATTCCTGGCGACGGTAAGCAGACGCTGACCAAGTTCCGTGCCCGCACGCATGACATCTATATCGGCCAGTGGGGCTCGGATTATTTCGATCCGAACTCGAACGCCGAGACCTTCACGATCAACCCCGACAATTCGGACGGGGGCAAGACCAAGACGCTTGCCTGGCGCAACGCCTGGGAGGTTCCGAAGGAACTCTCGGACGCCGCCAAGGGTGCGCTGCTCGAAAAGGATGCCGGCAAGCGCGCCACCATCTACGAAGACCTGCAGCGGAAGGTTCTGGCGCAGAGCCCGTTCGTCCTCATCTTCCAGCAGACGGAAGTGGCCGGCTATTCGCCCAAGCTCAAGAACTTCAAGCTTGGCCCGAGCTTCGATACGAACTTCGTCTATACGGTGTCGAAGGAATAGCCTGAAAGGCCGCTTCCTTGACCTTGATCGATACGACAGTAGCGACACGGCGCAGACGGCGCCGTGCATCCTCTTCCACAATGGCGGTGCTGCGGTTCATCGTGACCGCGGCCACCACATTCCTCGGCCTGCTTGCCGTCACCTTCTTTATCGGCCGCGTCGTGCCGATCGATCCGGCGCTCGCTATCGTGGGCGACCGGGCGCCGGCGCATGTCGTAGAAAGGGTGCGCGAAGAGCTCGGCCTTAACCTGCCGCTCTACCAGCAGTTCTGGATCTATCTCAAGCAGGCCGTGACCGGTGATTTCGGTACCTCCGTGCTGACGACCAATCCTGTCATGGCCGATATTGCCCGGGTGTTCCCGGCGACGATCGAGCTTGCCACGATTGGCACGCTCATCGGGGCGCTGATCGGCGTGCCGCTCGGGGTGCTGGCGGCGGTCAAGCGGGGCAGCATCGCCGACCAGATCGTTCGCGTGATCGGCCTGATCGGTTATTCCGTGCCGATCTTCTGGCTGGGCCTTCTGTCGCTCGTGCTCTTTTATGCGCGTCTCAACTGGGTTGCCTATCCGGGCCGCATCGACATCGTCTACGAATACACGTTCACGCCAATTACCGGATTCTATCTTCTGGACGCCATCTGGCAGGGCCAGTGGGACGTGACCTGGGACCTGTTCCGTCACATCATCCTGCCGGGGTCGCTGCTCGGTTATTTCTCGCTCGCCTATATCAGCCGCATGACTCGTTCCTTCATGCTGAACGAACTGGCGCAGGAATATGTGGTCGCCGGGCGGGCCAAAGGGCTGTCGGAGACGCGGATCATCTGGTTCCACGCGTTGCGCAATGCGGCGGTGCCGCTGGTGACGGTCATCGCGCTGTCCTATGCGGGTCTGCTCGAGGGGTCGGTGCTGACGGAAACCATCTTCTCCTGGCCCGGGCTCGGTCTCTATATCACCAATTCGCTGCAGAATGCCGATATGAATGCCGTGCTCGGCGGAACGATCGCCATCGGCGTCGTTTTCGTCAGCATCAATCTCTTCTCCGATCTTCTGTATCGGACGCTTGATCCCAGGACACGAAACCGATGAGCCGGCCCTCAATAGCCCTGGACGAGACCCCAAAGCCCTATAGCCGCGAATGGCTGCTGTCCGACCGACCCGCCTCGCGCCGCCAGGCCCAACTTGGTCGCGCCTACGTGATCTGGCGCCGGTTCGCCGAGAACCGGCTTGCGCTGCTGGGCCTCGCCATCATCGTGCTGCTGCTGGTGGTGGCTGCGTTCGCCGACGTCCTGGCGCCGCATAACCCGGTGCAGGGCGACCTGCGCAATTCCCGCCTCCTGCCGCTCGGCTCGCCAGGTTATCTGCTCGGCACCGACGACCAGGGCCGCGATATTCTCTCGCGGCTGCTCTACGGTTCGCGGCTGACGCTGCTGGTGGTGGTGTTGGTGGCGATCATCGCCGCCCCGATCGGGCTGATCGTCGGCACTGTCTCCGGTTATGCCGGCGGCTGGGTCGATGCGGTGCTGATGCGGATCACGGACATTTTCCTCGCCTTCCCGAAACTCGTGCTGGCGCTGGCGCTGGTCGCAGCTCTCGGTCCCGGTATCGAGAACGCGATCCTCGCCATCGCCGTCACCTCCTGGCCGCCCTATGCCCGTATCGCACGGGCCGAGACGATGACCTTCCGCAATTCGGAATTCATTTCTGCGGTGAAGTTGATGGGCGCTTCGCCTTTCCGCATTGTGCTGCGCCATGTCATGCCGCTCTGTCTTTCGTCGCTGATCGTGCGCGTCACGCTCGACATGGCAGGCATCATCCTCACCGCCGCCGGCCTCGGTTTCCTCGGGCTCGGCGCCCAGCCGCCGCTTCCCGAATGGGGCGCGATGATCGCCTCGGGCCGCCGCTTCATCCTCGATCAATGGTGGGTCGCCGCCATGCCGGGTTTTGCGATCCTGATCGTCAGCCTCGGCTTCAACCTGCTCGGCGACGGCCTGCGCGATGCGCTCGATCCCAAGGAGGCAGGCCAATGACGGTGCCGGTCAAGCCGCTCCTGACGGTCGAGGATCTGCGCGTCACCTTCCCGACCCGTACCGGCGACGTGCAGGCGGTCCGCGGCGTCTCCTTCGCGCTCGGCCGCGAACGGCTCGGCATCGTCGGCGAATCCGGCTCCGGCAAGTCGCAGACCGGGCGCGCGATCATGGGCCTGACCCCTGGCCACGCCAAGATCAGCGCGCGGAAGCTGGCTTTCGGCGACCGGGATCTCCTGGCCATGCCGGCCCGCGAGCGGCGCGACCTGCGCGGCAAAAAGGTTGCGATGATCCTGCAGGACCCGAAATATTCGCTGAACCCGGTGATGACCATCGGCCGGCAGATCGTCGAGACGCTGAAGACGCACGAGAAGATCTCGACCTCGGCGGCCAAGGCGCGGGCGCTCGCCATGCTGGAGGCGGTGCAGATCAACGATCCGGAACGGGTCTTTTCGCTCTATCCGCACGAGGTTTCCGGGGGCATGGGGCAGCGGGCGATGATTGCCATGATGCTGATCTGCGGCCCGGAACTGCTGATCGCCGACGAGCCGACATCGGCGCTCGACGTCACAGTGCAGCTCGAAGTGCTGGATATCCTCGACAAGCTCGTGGCCGACCGAGGCATGGGGCTGATCTTCATCTCCCACGATCTCAGGCTCGTCTCTTCCTTCTGCGACCGCGTCATCGTCATGTATGCGGGCCGGATCGTCGAGGAACTGCCGGCTGCCAATCTAGCCGATGCGCAGCATCCCTATACGCGCGGGTTGCTCAACTGCCTGCCGACCATTGGTTCCGACCGGCATCCGCTGCCCGTGCTCGACCGCAAGCCGGAGTGGGCGCTATGACATCGGCTCTCTCCATCCGCGACATGGTCGTCACATACGATGAGTTTGCAGCACTCGATCATGTGAATTTCGATATCGGCACGGGCGAATCCTTCGGCATCGTCGGCGAATCCGGTTCCGGTAAATCGACACTCCTGCGTGCAGTCTCGGGCCTTGCCTCCTTCGACCAGGGCACGCTCAGCGTCAACGGCCGTCCCTATTCCGGCCGCAAGCGCGACAAGGAGTTCTACCGCACCGTCCAGACGGTGTTCCAGGACCCCTATGGCTCGCTGCATCCGCGCCAGACGGTCGACCGCTTGCTGCTGGAACCGCTGGTCATCCACGGTTTCACCGATATCGAGACGCGCATCAACCGTGCGCTGGACGAGGTGGGTCTCGGGTCGGGCTTCCGGTTCCGTTATTCACACCAGCTTTCCGGCGGCCAGCGGCAGCGTATCGCGATTGCCCGGGCGCTGATCCTGGAACCGAAGATCCTGCTGCTCGACGAGCCGACCTCGGCGCTGGATGCCTCGATCCAGGCGGAAATTTTGAACCTGCTCGAACAGGCGCGCCGCGACCGTAACCTCACCTTCGTGATGGTCAGCCACGATCTCGGCGTCATCAGCCATATGTGCGAGCGGCTGGCCGTGATGAAAAACGGCAAGGTGGTCGAGACGGTGCCGCGGAAAGCGCTGGAAAACCGCGAGTTTTCCGCCGATTATACCCGCCAGCTGCTCGTCGCCAGCGAGGGTTTTCGCCGCGGCTGACGGGCGTCTCGATTTTATCTATGTCGCTATCCCGAAACCGGTCCCCGCTTTCGGGCGACATGTTTCAGCCGGCAGGATCGCATGCAGCTTCGGGCGCTTATGTATTTCGACGAACTGGTCCGCACCAATTCGATGCGGGCGGCGGCCGAGAATCTCAACGTTGCTGCCACCGCCGTCTCGCGCCAGATCGAGAACCTCGAACACTATTTCGGCACGCCGCTCGTCGAGCGCAGCAATCGCGGCATCAAGCTGACCGCCGCTGGTGAGCTGCTGGCGGCGAGGGCAGGGCGGACGCTGCGCGAACTCGAACATGTCCACCAGCTGATCGACGACCTGCAGGGCCTGCAGCGCGGCAAGGTGGTGATCTATGCGAACGGCGCGACGGTCGCCAACCTGATCGCCCCGGTGCTTGCGGAATTCAGCCTGCGCTACCCGAAGCTGCGGTTCGAGGTGGCGATCACCAGTGCGCGCGAGGCGGTCGAGGCGCTCGCCGCCGCCGAGGCCGATCTGGTCGTGACGCTGTTCGCACCAAAGATTTCCGGGGTGAAGGTGCGGCTGCGCTCCGAGATCACCTATGACGTCATCATGGCCGCTGATCATCCGTCCGCCGGTGCCAGGGAACTGACACTGCGTGACCTCGTCCGGATGCCGCTCGCTCTTCCCGACAAGAATTTCGGCGCGCGACAGGCCTTCGAGGAACTGTTCGCCAAGGACGGGCTGGAACTCGATCCGGTTTTCGTCACCGGTTCCCTGGAGATGCTGAAGGAACTGGTGTTGCGCCGCGCGGCGGTTACGCTGCTGCCAGCGCTTGCGGTGCAGCGCGAAATCGATGCCGGCCAGCTTGCGGCGGTGCCGATCGCCGCCGGCAAGGCGGTGCGCACGCCGATTGATCTGTGCGTCGCGCCGGACCGCCAACTGTCGTTCGCGGCGGGCAAGCTCGTCGATTTCATCGAGCGCTTCATGCGCGGCGCCGATGCGCGCAAATCGGCGCCTAAAAGGGCAAGCGCTTAATTACATTCGGTGTAGCGTTTTCGGCTACACAGAGAACACAAAATTCTGCATTGTGTGTGCACCTGCGAAATGACACACTTTTGGCAATCGACGATCCCGCAGGTGCCGATCAGGCGGGTCTCGTTCCAAAAAAGGGGATGACGGATGGGCAGGATGACGCTTTTGGGCTCTGCGACCATATTGAAGAGTGCAGCTTTTGGCCTTGCGATCAGCGCGGGCCTGCTTTTAGGGCAAACCGGCGCGGAGGCGGCAGCAAAAACCGCGATCACCGTCGGCATGGCGATCGAGCCGGCCGGGCTCGATCCGACGGTCGCCGCACCGGTGGCGATCGGCCAGGTGACCTGGCAGAACATCTTCGAAGGCCTGACGACCATCGACAGGGACGGAAAGATCAAGCCGCAGCTTGCCGAGAGCTGGCAGATCTCGCCGGATGGCCTGACCTACACGTTCAAGCTCCGCCAGGGCGTCAAGTTCCACAACGGCGTCGCCTTCGACAGCGCGGTTGCCAAGTTCTCGATCGACCGCGCCCGCGGCGCAGACTCAGTCAATCCCCAGAAGCGCTATTTCGCCTCGATCGACACGGTCGAGACGCCGAATGCTTCGACGCTCGTTCTGAAACTCAAGCAGCCGGCTGGCAGCCTGCTTTACTGGCTCGGCTGGCCGTCCTCGACCATCGTCGAACCGAAATCGGCCGCCGACAACAAGACGACCCCGATCGGCACCGGCCCGTTCAAGTTCGTCAGCTGGTCGAAGGGCTCCAAGGTCGATCTCGCCAGGAATGCGGACTACTGGAACAAGGCCGTTTCCCTGAAGCTCGATACCGCAGCCTTCCGTTTTATCAGCGATCCGCAGGCCCAGGCCGCGGCGCTGAAGGCCGGCGACGTCGATGCCTTCCCGGAATTCGGGGCGCCCGAACTGATCAAGTCCTTCGAGGGCGACAAGCGGCTGACGACCGTTATCGGCAATACCGAACTCAAGGTCGTCGCCGGCATGAACAACACCCGCAAGCCGTTCAGCGACAAAAAGGTACGTCAGGCGCTGATGATGGCGGTCGACCGCGCTACCGTCGTGGAAGGCGCCTGGTCCGGTTTCGGCACGCCGATCGGCAGCCACTACACGCCGAACGACCGCGGCTACAAGGACCTGACCGGCGTCTATCCCTATGATGTCGCCAAGGCGAAGGCGCTGCTTGCCGAGGCCGGCTTTCCGAACGGCTTCACCTTCACCATCAAGGCGCCGCAGATGGCCTATGCGCAGCGCACCTCGCAGGTGCTGCAGGCGATGTTTGCGGAAATCGGCGTGACGATGAACATCGAGACCACCGAGTTCCCGGCGAAATGGGTGGCCGACGTGCTGAAGGCCGCCGATTACGACATGACCATCGTCGCGCATGCGGAGCCGATGGACATCGACATCTATTCCCGCGATCCCTACTACTTCAACTACAAGAACCCGGCCTTCAACGACGTGCTGAAAAAGGTCGAGATGACCTCCGATGCCGCCGGACAGGAAAAGCTCTACGGCGAGGCTCAGACCATTCTCGCCAACGACGTGCCGGCGCTCTTCCTGTTCGTCATGCCGAAACTCGGTGTATGGGACGGCAAGGTGAAGGGCCTGTGGGAAAACGAACCGATCCCTTCGAACGTCCTGACGGATGTTCATTGGGTAGAGTGAAGCAGGCTTATGAGCTGGAATAGAGTGGTAACCGCGAGCTCCCTCTTCTCCCCAGCCGGGAGAAGGTGGCCCGAAGGGTCGGATGAGGGGGGCGCGGCTAACACTTCGCCTTCCACTTCAGTTGCTGCAATCGATCCACTGGATCGATTGGCCCGGCTCCGCCGGCCCCCTCATCGCCTCGCGTCCGCTCGGCACTTCTCCCCGTGGGGGAGAAGAGGGAGGTGATGAACCCATGATCTCCATCGTCATCCGCCGAACCTTGAGCCTTGCCGTGACGCTGCTCATCGTCTCGTTGCTGATCTTCACCGTCATGGACCTGCTGCCCGGCGATCCGGCGGCGATCATGCTCGGCACCTCGGCGAGCCCGGAAACGCTCGCGGCGCTGCAGAAACAGCTGGGTCTCGACCAGCCGCTCCCCGTGCGCTATCTCGCCTGGCTCGCCGGGGTCTTTCGGGGCGATCTCGGGCAGTCCTATACCTATGGCGTGCCGGTTGCGGGGCTGATCGGCGAACGGCTTGCGGTCACTCTGCCGCTGGCGCTGATCGCCATCGTGCTCTCGGTGGCGATCGCCATTCCGCTTGGCGTTCAGGCGGCGCGCAAGCACAATGGGCTCTTTGATTTCGTCGCCGGATTGTTCTCCTATATCAGCATCGCGGTGCCGGCCTTCTGGGTCGGGCTGCTGCTGATCATCCTGTTCTCCACCATGCTCGGCTGGATGCCGGCGGGCGGGTTTCCCGGCTGGGATGCCGGGCTGTTTGAAGGCCTCAAGGCGCTCCTCCTGCCGGCCGTGGCGCTCGCCCTGCCGCAGGCCGGCGTGCTGACGCGCGTGGCGCGGGCCGCGGTTCTGGAGGTGATGAACGAGGATTTCGTGCGCACCGCCCGCGCCAAGGGCCTGAGCGAGGGTATTGCCATCTGGCGGCACGCCGTCCCGAACGCGCTGGTGCCGGTGTTCACCATGCTCGGCCTGCAATTCACCTTCCTGATCGCCGGCGCGGTGCTGGTCGAGAACGTCTTCAACCTGCCGGGCCTCGGGCGGCTTGCCTATCAGGCGCTCTCCCAGCGGGACATCATCGTCATGCAGGATGTCGTGCTGTTCTTCTCGGCCCTGGTGATCCTGATGAATTTCCTGGTCGATCTCGCCTATCTGGTTGTCGATCCGCGCCTCAGGGCCGGTGCGCAATGAGGAAACTGCTTCGCCGCCCTGTCTTCCTCATCGGGCTCGTCATCACGCTGGTGCTGTTTGCCGTGGCGCTGCTGTCGCTTGTCTGGACGCCGTTCCCGCCGACGAAAATGAACATCGTCCACAAACTCAAGGCTCCCCTCGATTTCGGCCTCCTCGGCACCGACCAGTTCGGCCGCGACGTCGCCTCGATGCTGATGGTCGGAGCCTGGAATTCGCTGTCGACCTCCATTCTCGCGGTGCTTCTCGGCGCAAGCGTCGGCACGGCCATCGGCGTCGTCGTCGCCATGCGGCGGGGCTGGCTGGAACTCGTCGTCATGCGTGGCTGCGACATCATCTTCGCCGTTCCGCCAATCCTCTCGGCGATGATGCTCGGCGCCTTCATCGGCTCGGGCCGGTTCACGGCGATCATCGCCATCGGCGTGTTCATGGTGCCGGTCTTTGCGCGGCTTGCGCTCGGCGCTGCCCTGCAGATCTGGACGCGGGATTATGTCACCGCCGCCGTCAGCATGGGCCGCCCGAAAGCCAAGATCACGCTCGTGCACGTGCTGCCGAACATCTCCAACCAGATCATCGTGCAGGTGACGATCCAGCTCGGCCTCGCGATCCTCACCGAAGCCGGCCTCTCCTTTCTCGGTCTCGGCATGCCGCCGCCGACGCCCACCTGGGGGCGGATGCTGGCCGACGCGCAGACTTTCCTCGGCCAGGCACCGTGGCTGGCGCTGATGCCGGGGCTTGCCATCGCGCTCGCCGTGCTCGGCCTCAACATGCTCGGCGACGGCCTGCGCGACCTCCTCGATCCCCGCGACAATTCCTGATTTCGAAAAACGAAGATATTGCGATGAATGACCTCTTGAAATTGACGATCCGTGAGTTGCTCGATCTCTATTCGGCCAGGAAGCTCTCGCCCTCGGAATACTGGCTGGCGGTCGAGGACCGCATCGCCGCCTTCGAGCCACATGTGCAGGCGCTCTATCTCTACGATCCGGACAGCGCCAGGGCGCAGGCCGCAGCCTCCACCGATCGCTGGATGAAGGGCACGAGGCTTGGGCCGCTCGACGGCATTCCGGTGACGCTGAAGGAACTGATCGCCACCAAGGGGCAGCCGGTGCCACTCGGGACCGCCGCGGTCGAACTGGTGCCGGCCACGGAAGACGCGCCCATTGCCGCGCGGATGAGAGAGGACGGCGCGGTGATCTTTGCCAAGACCACCTGCCCGGACTACGGCATGCTCTCCTCCGGCCTGTCGAGCTTCCATCACCTCAGCCGCAATCCTTGGGATCTCACCCAGAACCCCGGCGGATCGAGCGCCGGCGCGTCGGCCGCCGGTGCCGCCGGTTTCGGCCCTCTGCATATAGGCACGGATATCGGCGGCTCGGTGCGCCTGCCGGCCGGCTGGACAGGGCTGTTCGGCTTCAAGCCGAGCCAGGGCCGTATTCCGGTCGATCCCTATTATGTCGGCCGCTGCGCGGGGCCGATGACCCGCACCGTCGAAGATGCCGCCTTCTCCATGGCGACGCTGTCGCGTCCCGACTGGCGCGACGGCACCTCGCTGCCGCCCAACGATTTCGACTGGCTGGATTTCGACGTCGACGTCAAGGGTCTGAAGATCGGCCTGATGCTCGACGCCGGCATCGGCCTTGCCGTCGAGGACGAGGTCCGCGATGCGGTCGTGGCCGCCGCCAAACGCTTCGAAGAGGCAGGGGCGATCGTCATGCCGGTCGAACCGGTCATGAACCGCATCATGCTCGACGGGCTAGACAGTTTCTGGCGCTCGCGCTTCTGGGGCGATATCGAGAAAATGCCGGAAGAGCGCCGGGCGCTGATCCTTCCCTATATCTACCAGTGGGCGGAAGGCGGGACTTACATTTCCGGCGTCGAGGCAGTGCGCGGTTTCAACCAGACGATCGAGATGCGCAAGGCCTGCGGAAGGCTGTTCACAACCGTCGATGCGGTGATTTCGCCGACCAATCCGATCGTTTCCTATCCGGCGGAATGGGCCTCGCCGACCAACGATCCCTCGAAACCTTTCGAGCATATCGGCTTTACGGTGCCGTGGAACATGTCGGAACAGCCGGCCTCGTCGATCAACTGCGGTTTTTCGAAATCCGGCATGCCGATCGGCCTGCAGATCGTCGGCCCGCGCTACGACGACCTGCTCGTGCTGAAGCTCTCCAGGGCCTTCGAACAATGGACCGGGGGCGTTTCCGCCTGGCCCGAGCCGCCGGCCCCTTAAGTTTTCCAAACCTTCCGGGTGATTTCCGCTTCGGCGCAACCGTGCCGGGGAACAATCGCGCCTTTGCAGCGTTCAACGGCGGCGACAAGAACCGTGAAGTGAGTGGCGTGCGCCGCTCGCTTGGGGGGACCGATCCCGTTCCACGTTTCCGACGCCGTTTGATTCTGCGCAAAGCCTTCCGCGGCGCGCATCCTCTAAGGTCCGCAAAACAGGAGATCCGATATGCCCGCAGCCAACCCCACGACCGACTTCGCCCGCAACGGCACCGGCCAGAATTCGTCAGCCAGCAAGGATGTCGAAGCCCAGATTCAGCAGCTCCGTGACGATATCGCAGCGCTTACCCGCAGCGTTGCCGCGGTTGGCACCGAGAAGGCCAGCGAATACAAGGGCAAGGCTCGCCGCGTCGCCGGCGATGCCGCCGACGCCTCGATGCACATGGTGGAAGCTGCGCGCGATCAGGCACTGTCTATGGAAAGGGACCTGGAGCGTCAGATCCGCTCCAACCCTATCCAGGCCGTCGCTATCGCCGCCGGCGTCGGCTTCCTGTTCGCGCTGCTGACGCGCCGCTGATGATGGCAGGACTTGGTCCCCTGTTGGCTTCGCTCGCCGCGATGGATGTCGCGGCGTTCACGCGCAGGCTCAAAAGAAACGCGGCCCTTTACGCGCTGGTGCTGCTTTTCCTGCTGACCGCTTATGGGCTGCTGGTGGCGGCGCTCGCCGTCTATCTCGCCGGCATATGGGGGGCGCCGATAGCGTTGCTGGCAGTCGCCGGCGGCGCGCTTGTGCTGGCACTCGCCGTCTATCTGTGGGTCGTGATCGCCAACAGTGTCGAACAGCGTCGTAAACGGGAAGCCGCAACCTCCAACAGTTCCAAGGCGCTGATGATGACGGCGGCTCTGACGGCATTGCCGTTGCTCGTCAAATCCCGCCCGCTGCTGCTCGTCGCGGTGGTCGGCGGTCTAGGCTTCCTCGCAGCGAAAACCATGGGTGCTTCGAGCCGCCGAGATCCCGAGCCGGCCGAGTAGCGGATTTTTCGGCCGCCCGATCGTCTACGGCTGCCTGCCTCGCGCAGGCGGCCGTATTTCGCGTTGTGCTGGGGGGCTGCTCTCGACGAAAGAGGGCCTCCCAGAACAATAGCAGGCGGTTTGTGATCGCCCTGTGTCTTTTGTAAATGACTGGGCGTTCTTTCGGTGGTCTAGCCGATTTTCGTTGTCGAATCTCGGGCGGACTTAATTGTTGCGAATCCTCGTTGTCGATCGGGAGTTCCTGGTGGCCATGGAAGTGGAAACCGTTCTTACCGAGGCGCTTGCCTGCGAGGTTAAGATCGCTACGCCGCGCACCTATGCAATGGATCTGGAGCAAGGCCTGTTTGACGTCGTCGTCATCGACTCCGCCCTGGTTCGAGGGGAGAGCGAGGATGCCGCGCTTCGGTTGAGAGCCTGCGGGGCCGGATTGGTTTTCACGACGCTCAGTGTCGACGACATGGACGGTCTGAAGGGTTGGGACGGAATAGCCGTCGTCGCAAAACCGTTCGACGACCACCACCTCGTCGACGCCGTCAAAAACGCCGCCCGGATGTGAGCGGCGTCTTCTCAAGTGTGGAAGATCAGCTGCCGAAGGCGCGGGAGGTGATCGCCGCGTCGCCTGCGTCCGGGCCGTAATCGCCCTCGCCGGATACGCCTAGCAGCTCCTGGAGGCGAGTGCGGGCGCGGCTGACGCGGCTCTTGATCGTGCCGACGGCGCAGCCGCAGATGGCAGCCGCCTCCTCATAGGCGAAACCGGCAGCGCCCACGAGGATGATCGCTTCGCGCTGATCGTCGGGCAGTTTGTCGAGGGCCTTGCGGAAATCCTGGAGGTCGAGCCGGCCGTACTGTTCCGGATGGACCGAAAACCGCTCGCTGAACAGGCCATCGCTATCCTGCACCTCGCGTCCGCGCTTTCGCATCTGGCTGTAGAATTCGTTGCGCAGGATGGTGAACAGCCAGGCCCGCATGTTGGTGCCGGCGGTGAAGCTGGTCTGGTTCGCCCAGGCCTTCATGATCGTATCCTGCACGAGGTCGTCCGCCTTGTCGTGCCGGCCGGTCAGGGATACAGCGAAAGCGCGCAGATTGGGCAGCGACGCGAGGAGGTCGCGTTTGAAGCCGCGATCGTCGATCTCGTCTTCCTTACTCATTTTGCGTTCACCGGCTTAGCGTTCTTCTCTGCCTGTTCCAGGCGTTCGAGAAGATCGAGGAAACGATCCGGAATACCTTCTTCCTGTACTGCGTCGTAGAAGTCCCGTAACTTGCGGGATATGGATGCATTCGGCGGCACCGCTCCGGGTCGGACTTCATGGGGCTGGATTGCTGTCATCTCTTCTTTTTTTCTATTGTCGTCGTCACTCATCACGCGGGCAGCCTGTTGCGATATCGTCGGGCAGAAGAATTCCTGGCGGCAAAAAAAGTTCCACTCTTGCGGAACTTTTTTTCCAGGCCCACGTTCATAACAGGTCAATTGCCCACTGGGCACCGAGGGAGATTTTGTATGTCACTCACCACACGCGTTGCGTCTCACCTTCCATATCTGCGTCGGTATGCTCGCGCCGTCACCGGATCACAGACCTCGGGAGACGCCTATGTTGCCGCGGTCCTGGAAGCGTTGATCGCAGACGTTTCGATATTCCCCGAAACGTCCAAGGACCGTGTCTCGCTCTATAAACTCTTTGTTACAATTTTTGGTTCCACGAACATTGAGATTCGCCCCATCGAATCGCCGTTCGCCTGGGAGCAGCGCGCGGCAGCCAATCTCTCGATGCTTCCCTCTCAGTCGCGGCATGCCTTTCTGCTGGTCTCGGTCGAAGGTTTCAGCATCGAGGAAGCCGCCGAAGTCCTCGAAGTCAGCACTGCCGAGGTGAACCGCCTGCTCGAAGACGCGACCCGCGAAATCTCTCGGCAGGTGGCAACCGACATCATGATCATCGAGGACGAGCCGCTGATCGCGCTCGACATCGAGCAGATGGTGCAGGATCTCGGCCACCGCGTCACGGGTATCGCCCGCACCCACAAGGAAGCGGTATCGCTCTTCCAGTCTTCGCACCCGAAAATGGTGCTGGCCGACATCCAGCTTGCTGACGGCAGCTCCGGGATCGACGCGGTCAACGAAATCCTGAAGTCTTCGAGCGTGCCGGTGATCTTCATCACCGCCTTTCCGGAACGGCTTCTAACCGGCGAACGCCCGGAACCGGCCTTCCTGGTCACCAAGCCGTTCAATCCGGACATGGTGAAGGCCTTGATCAGCCAGGCGCTGTTCTTCAACGAAGCCGTCAGGGCCGCTGCTTGATCCCATCGGCGGCAGTCGGGCCGGCAGGCCGGAACAATATACAACAGGTGGGCGTTCTGGCGCATCCGAAGAGGAAAACCCATGTTGTATTATGCTCTTGTCTGCCTGCTCGTGGCGATTGTCACCGGTGCGCTCGGCTTCAGCGGCATAGCGGGAACGGCAACGGGTCTCGCCCAGCTCCTGTTTTTCCTCTTTCTCGCACTGCTGCTGATATCGCTGGTCGTCGGGTTGTTCCGGCGCGTTTGACGTCCTATAAAAGGCGGATAATCATGCTCATAAATGCGGGTATCCATGCGTTCGGCAGGCGCCCAGTTTTCCCAGCTAGCCCGCGGACGGAGTGAGGAATTTGGTGCATCCCCTGACATGGCAGCAGGCTGGTCAGAGTGATGACAAGTTACGTGAATTTTTCATGCCGGCGCTGGTGGATCTCGGCGCCAGCATCATGATCCAGGACGCCGGCCGGAATTACCTCTTCGTCACGCATCTTCCGGAGGTCTGGGCTGTCGAGCATGTCAGGACACCCACCGATGTCAGCCTGTTCGGCGAGGAGGTCGGGGCAAAGCTCGCGACCCTCAAGGACGGCATGACGGAAGCCGGGCGCAAGGGCCATATCGAGATTACCATAGGCACCGAGCAGATCTACGAGTTCCGGGTCCAGACAGTGGAATTCTCCAATGGCGGCCTGCATTTCGTCACCACGATCATCGACCGCTCCGAGGAGCGTCACCGCGAGCGGCTGTTGCGCGCGCTGCTGCGGGAAGTCAGCCACCGTTCCAAGAACCTGCTCGCCATCATCCAGAGCATCGCGCTGCAAACGGCCCGATATTCGGGTTCGCTGGAGCTGTTTCTGCACAAGTTCCGGGGGCGGCTCTATTCCCTTTCGCAGAGCCAGGACCTGATCACCGATTCCAGCTGGCGCGGCGCCTACTTTTTCGAGTTGGTGCAGCAGCAGACGGAAAAATACCTGCCAGAGAACAAGCATCTGGTGCGCGTCCACGGCGACAATATTCTTCTGACGCCGAACGCCTCGCTGCATATCGGACTGGCGCTGCATGAGCTGATCGTCAACGCTGTCAGCCACGGCTCGCTTTTGCGCAGCGGCAGGGTGATCAACGTCACCTGCACCCGCATGCATCTCAACGGCCATGACTCGCTCGAAATGATCTGGGACGAGGTGCTGGACGCCAGCCGCAGTCCCGAAGATACCGAGGACTCGCTGAAAGCGCATTTCGGCAGCACCGTGCTGGAACGTGTCGTTCCGGCCTCCGTCAACGGCAAGGCGCAATACGTCATCTCCAGCGACCGCATCAGCTATCGGCTGGTCTTCCCGCTGGAGAGTGGCGGGGACTGAAAGAGAGTCGGTAGTGATTGGTCGTAGTGAGTAGTTTTCGAGGTCGGCCTGACGTCTCGCGACGAAGGTATTTGCTGAAATCCCGCGCTCTGTCGTAGCGATCATCACCCACTACCCACAAAACTGAGCTGGCTCGGTTCCGATTGACGGAGCCGAGCCAGTTCGTCTCTTCGAGGGGGATTGAAGAGTATGTCCGAAGGCTTTGTAGGGCGGGGACGGGGGGTCGCCTTCGAACATTCATATAACGAGCGCCCCGGAAATAGGTTCCGGCAGTTCGAAACTTTTTTCAAAATTTTTTCAGGGCTGTTTTTGGGGCTGGGCCGAATGAAAAATGGCGGCTTTGCAGCCGCCATTCGGATCGAGCCGGTGTCCGTAAGATCAGTGCTTGAGTGCCCTTGGGTCGAGCGCGTCGCGGATAGCGTCTCCCATGTAGTTGACGCTGAGCACCGTGGCGGAGATTGCCAGTCCCGGCCACAAAACGCGCGAAGGCGTGAGTTGCAGGAAGTTTGCCCCATCGAACAACAGCCGTCCCCAGGTCGGGAAATCCGAGGGAAAGCCGAGGCCGAGGAAGCTGAGCGCTGATTCCGTGATGATCGCCGAGGCGATGCCCAATGTCGCGGAAACCATGATCGAGCTCAGCACGTTCGGCAGGATGTGCTTGAGGATGATCCGATATTCCCGCATGCCGCTCGATTTCGCTGCCAGGATGAATTCCTGGCTTTTGACGGCCAGCACGTCGCCGCGCACGATGCGGGCGGTGTGCATCCAGCTGGTGATCCCGATCACG
The DNA here is from genome assembly GCF_002968535.1 of Neorhizobium sp. T7_12. Lineage (NCBI taxonomy): Bacteria > Pseudomonadati > Pseudomonadota > Alphaproteobacteria > Hyphomicrobiales > Rhizobiaceae > Neorhizobium > Neorhizobium sp. T7_12. Next base: position 91,768 of record NZ_PVBK01000001.1, read on the forward strand.
AAGACGATCAGGATGAAGATGCCGGTTTCGGGCCCGAATGCAGCCCGCAGGGTATCGCGGAACAGCATCAGGATGACGAGCAGCAGCGGCAGCAGCGGCAAGGCCAGGAACAGGTCGGTGATGCGCATCAGCGGCCCGTCGAGCCTGCGTATATATCCGGAAACCACTCCGACCAGCGTTCCGAGGAAGAGCGCCAGCAGCATGGCCGTGATGCCGACCGCAAGCGAGATGCGGCCGCCGGCAAGCACCTGGGCAAGCATGTCCTTGCCCAGGTTGTCGGTACCGAACGGATGAGCCAGAGACGGCCATTGGTTCTTGTCGCGGATGTTGATGGCGTTCGGGGCCACGCGGTGGATATACGGGCCGACGAAGACCGCCAGGACTATGAAGGTAAAGACGATAAGCCCGACGACGCCGCCTCTATGGGCACGGAACTGGCGCCAGATGTCTGCAAGGGCCGATCGGGTGGGAGTTGCCGCCTTGGCGGGCGGCGCGGTTGCGACGGTCGCATCAGTCATAACGGATCCTCGGGTCAAGAATGCCGTAGAGCACATCGGCGATGAGGTTGAAGAGCACGATCAGCACCGCGAAGATGAAGGTCAGGGTCTGAACGAGGGGGATATCGGCACCCTGGACGGCGATGATCAGAAGTTGGCCTAGGCCATTCACGCGAAAGATCTGCTCGGTAATGATGGCGCCCGAGAAGATCGTCGGCACGCCGAGCGCGATCACGGTGACGACCGGGATCAGGCTGTTGCGCAAAACGTGGATCAGCAGAACCGACTTTTCCTTGACGCCCTTGGCCCGCGCCGTGCGCACGTAGTCCTGGTGCAGGTTGTCCAGCATCGAGGCCCGCACGAAGCGGGTGATCTGCGACGCGTTGAAGAGCGACAGCACCGCCACCGGCAAGGCCATCTGCTTGATCTGCTGGACGAAGCTCGAGAAGTCGGTGACGACAAGGTTGGTGTCATAGACCGACGGGAACCATTGCAGATAGGAGGAGAAGATCACCACCAGCAGCACGCCGGTGAAGAAGGTCGGTACCGAATAACCGACCATCGACACGAACGTGCCGATCTGGTCGAAGATCGAATACTGCTTGTAGGCGGAGATGACGCCAATCGGAACGGCGATCAACACTCCGAACACATAGGCGAGACCGACGACCCACAGCGTCTGGGGCAGGCGCTGGACGATCAGGTCGACCACCGGGCTTCTGGTCGCCCAGGAAAGCACCCGCATGCGGTTTCCATCGCCGAACTGCCAACCGGTCATGCGTTCGAGGATGTTGAGGGGTTCGTTGATGAAGAATTGCTGCAGCCAATAGAGGTAGCGGAAGAAGAACGGCTGATCGAGGCCGAGCGATGCGCGGATCTGTTCGCGGACCTCTGGCGGGATCGTCAACGGCAGGTCGCCGGTGGGATCGTTGGGTGCAAGATCAAGCAGCGCGAAAATGACGAAGCTGATGATCAGCAACGTCGGGATTGCGAAGAGCAATCGCCGCAAAGTGTATGTGAACATCCATTAGTCTCCAGACTAGCACGGAGAAGAAAATGCGGGCGCCGGGCCTGCCCCTGGGGCAGGCCCGGCGATCGGCATTACTTCGCGCGCGACCAGTCGGCGACGTTCCACAGTTCGCTGTCCCACGCATTCATCTTCACGCCGGCGAGCTTGAGAGAATGCGAGGAGACGCTGCCGCGATGGACGAGCGGGATATGCGCGCCTTCCTCGGTCAGCATGTCGTTGAGCTGTTTGGCAAGCGCGGCGCGCTTGTCGAGTTCGGCGGTCTTGGAGAGTTCGCCGACCAGCTTGTCATAGGCCGGGTTGCAGTAACGCGGGATGTTCTGGCCCTGCCAGCCGTTCGCCGGGCTAGGCACCTTGTCGCACAGCCATTCTGCGAGATACTTTTCCGGGTCGGTGCCGTCGAAGTTGTTGGTGTACATTTCGACGTCGGCATAGAACTTTTGGAAGGTGTCCGGGCTTGCCGGATCGCCGCCGAAGAAGACCGAGGCGCTGGCATTGCGCAATTCGGCACCAACGCCGATCTGTGACCACATGTCCTTCACCAGTTCCTGGGTCGCCTGGCGAACCGAGTTGGTGGAGGTCGCGTAGAGGTAGGAGAGCTTCACGCCGTTCTTGGCGCGGATGCCATCCGGACCCTTCTTCCAGCCGGCATCGTCAAGCAGCTTGTTGGCTGCCACGAGATCCTGCTTCAGGCACCAGCTGTCGTTCTTGGTGGAAGCGACTGCTGCCGGTGCGGGCACGATGTTGCAGGTCGCCTTGCCGGCTGCGCCATAACCGGCCTCGACGATGATGTCGCGGTCGATGGCAAGCGAAAGCGCGCGGCGGACTGCCGGGTCGGAGAGCGACGGATGCGGGCCAGCGTCCTTGGTTGAGCGCTTTGCGCCAAGCGACGGATCGGCATTGTAGTGGTTGAGGTTGATACGTTCGACCTGCGTGCCGAAGGACGTCACCAACTTGCCCTTGCCGGCGGCAACCATCTTGGCGAGGATTTCCGGCTCTACCTGCATGTTCCAGGCATAGTCGTATTCGCCGGTTTCGAGAACGGCGCGCGCGGCCGACGCAGCATCACCGCCACCCTTGAGGGTGACCGACGCGAAGGCCGGCTTTGCCGTATCGCGGTAGTTCGTGTTGGCGGTCAGCGTGATGACGTCGTTCGGCTTGAATTCCTTGACGACGAAAGGACCGGTGCCGATCGGGCCGAAATTGGCCGAGGTGCAGCCCGGGGCCTTGGCGCCGACGCAGTTTTCGAACTGCTTCTTCTGGATGACCGGCGACTGCGCGCCGACGAAGGCGCTGTAGGGATAGGGCTTCGGTTCGGTGAATGTGATCTTGACCGTCTGCGGATCGGGCGCCTCGACGCTCTTGACGCCCTCGTACTGGGCGGCCTGGGCGCAACCGCCGTCCGGCGCGATGCAGTATTTCCAGGTGAAGATGACGTCGTCAGCGGTAAAAGGCGTGCCGTCCGACCACTTGACCCCTGGCTTGATCTTCCAGGTCATGCTCATCAGGTCCTTGGCGACGCCGCCGTTTTCGACGGTCGGAATCTCGGTGACCAGCGTCGGCACGAGCCCGCCCTTTTCGTCGTAGCGGGCGAGCGGTTCGATCACCATCGAGGACGCGTAGACTTCCTTGGTGCCGCCGGAGAGGTAGGGGTTCATCGTTGAAACGGCCTGCCAGAACAGGATCTTCAGATCCCCGTCAGTGCCGGGGGCCGCGTAGGCGGCCGAGCCTGCGAAGGCCAGGGCGGCTACGGTGCCGGCCAGAAGAAGTTTGAGGTTTTTCATGCTGCTATTCCCCTTATCGTTCTCTTATGAGTTGTGGTTGGGCATGCCGGTCAAGCCGGCTTTTTATGCCTCGGGACTGCGAAGTCGCCTTCCTCAACTTATTGACTTCGCAGCGTATTTCTTGTCCGTTCCTCCTCCGAAACTACTTCAAGAACAAGTTTCATCCTGCCGCTTTTGGCGAGCATGATCAAATTTTGAGCCATCTAAGCATAGGCCTATTTTCCGTTCAAGCCGGAAAATTGAAGCTTGCAAAATCGTGTCTTCGCGTCGCAATATCCGCTCCGACCAGAGTGGGAAACAGCAAGAAAACAATGAGGTCTGCGTAATGCCAGTCATCAATCGCGTCGCGGAAATGCAGGATCAGGTCGCCGAATGGCGGCGCCATCTTCACGAGAATCCGGAGCTGCTCTACGACGTTCACGAGACCTCGAAATTCGTCGCCGAGAAGCTGAAGGCATTCGGTTGCGACGTCGTCGAGACCGGCATCGGCAGGACCGGCGTCGTGGCAATCATCAAGGGCAGCCAGGGCGATGGTCCGGTGATCGGTTTCCGCGCCGACATGGACGCGCTGCCGATCCTCGAAACCTCCGGCAAACCCTGGGCTTCCAAGACGCCCGGCAAGGCGCATTCCTGCGGCCATGACGGCCATACCGCCATGCTGCTCGGCGCGGCTCAATACCTTGCCGAGACCCGCAATTTCAAAGGTTCGGTCGCGGTGATTTTCCAGCCGGCGGAAGAGGGTGGCGCGGGCGCGCTGGCGATGATCAACGACGGCATGATGGAGAAGTTCGGCATCAAGGAAGTCTACGGCATGCATAACGAGCCGAAGCTTCCGGTCGGCAGTTTCGCCACCCGCAAGGGCGGTATCATGGCGGCGGCCGACACGTTCGAGATCACTGTCCACGGCCGCGGCAGCCATGCCGCGCAGCCGCACAATTCGATCGACCCGATCCTGATCTCCTCGCATATCGTGCTGGCGCTGCAGTCGATCGTCTCGCGCGAGACCGACCCCCTGAAGTCGCTCGTCGTCACCGTCGCCTCGATCCACGGCGGCGAGGCGAGCAACGTCATCCCCGGCTATGTCAAGATGGCCGGAACGGTGCGCACGCTGCTGCCGGAAACCCGCGATTTTGCCGAGAAGCGCCTGAGCGAAGTGGCTCAATCGACCGCGATCGCCCATGGTGCGACGGCCGATATCATGTATCGCCGCGGTTATCCGGTCACCTTCAACCACGATAACGAGACGGATTTCGCCGTCGAGGTCGCGGCCAAGGTTGCCGGCCCCAAGGCCGTGCAGACCGGCATGGCACCGCATATGGGCGCCGAAGATTTTTCGTACATGCTGGAGAAGCGCCCGGGCGCCTTCATCTTCATCGGCAATGGCGATACCGCCAGCCTCCACAACGCAGCCTACGATTTCAACGACGAGGCAATTCCCTTTGGCGTCAGCTACTGGGTCACGCTCGCCGAAACCGCGCTCGCCGCCTGATCCGAAGGAGATTTCCATGCTGCTTTCCGGCACTTCCATGGAACAGGGCGGCGGTTCGGTGACCCCCGTCCTGTCGGTCCGCAATCTTTCCACCTCGTTCCGGGTGAACGACGAATGGCGCACCGTGGTGCGCAATATCTCGTTTGACGTTGCACCGCGCGAGACGGTGGCGATCGTCGGCGAATCGGGCTCGGGCAAGAGCGTCACCTCGCTGTCGATCATGCGGCTGCTGCCGAAGAATTCGAGCAGGATCGAAGGCCAGGTCTTCCTCAACGGCCGCGAACTGCTGTCGCTGCAGGAAGAGCAGATGCGCCGCGTCCGCGGCAAAGACATCTCGATGATCTTCCAGGAGCCGATGACCTCGCTCAACCCGATCTTCCCGATCGGCAAGCAGATCGCCGAGGCGCTGACGGTCCATACCGACATCAGTAATGCCGATGCGAAAAAGGAAGTCATCCGCCTGCTCGAAAAGGTGCGTATCCCTAACGCCTCGTCGCGTTTTGACGAATATCCGCACCAGTTTTCCGGCGGCATGCGCCAGCGCGTTATGATCGCCATGGCACTGGCGGCGAGACCTAAGTTGCTGATCGCCGACGAGCCGACCACTGCGCTCGACGTGACGATCCAAGGCCAGATCCTCGACCTCATCAAGGTGCTGCAGGAAGAGGAGGGCATGTCGGTCCTCTTCATCACCCATGACATGGGCGTGGTGGCCGAAGTCGCCGACCGCACCATCGTCATGTATCGCGGCGATGCGGTGGAGACGGGCGAGACCGGCGACATCTTCCACCGCGGCCAGCATCCCTATACCCGCGCACTTCTGTCCGCCGTGCCGCGTCTCGGCTCGATGGGCGAGCGCAAGCTGCCGTTGCGTTTCCCGATCGTCGATATCAAGACCGGCGAACAGATGCTGCTTGCCGACGTCACCGACACGGTCGGCAAAGGCAAGACGCCGATCCTGGACGTCAAGGACCTGACCACCCGGTTCGACATCCATTCCGGCCTGTTCGGCCGCAAGTCCGGCGCGGTCCATGCGGTAGAAAAGGTCTCCTTCGATCTGTTCCCGGGCGAGACGCTGTCACTCGTCGGCGAATCAGGCTGCGGCAAGTCGACCACCGGCCGCTCCGTCACTCGCCTGATCACGCCGACCAGCGGTGAGGTCACCCTCGACGGCTATGAGGTTATGAAGCTTGACCAGCCGACGCTGCGCCAGATGCGCCGGTCGATCCAGATGGTGTTCCAGGATCCGTTCGCCTCGTTGAACCCGCGCATGAGCGTCGGTTCGGCGGTCATGGAACCCTATATCGAGCACGGCCTCGGAACCAAACAGCAGGCCCGCGACAAGGCGGCGAGCCTGATGGAGAAGGTCGGCCTTTCTGCCGACATGATGAAGCGCTTCCCGCACGAGTTTTCCGGCGGCCAGCGCCAGCGCGTCGCGATCGCTCGCGCCCTGATGCTCGACCCGAAGATCATCGTGGCGGACGAAGCGGTCTCGGCGCTCGACGTGTCCATCAAGGCGCAGGTCTGCAACCTTCTCCTTGACCTGCAGCAGAGCCTCAATCTTGCCTTCCTGTTCATCAGCCACGACATGGCGGTGGTCGAACGGGTCAGCCACCGGGTGGCGGTCATGTATCTCGGCGAGATCGTCGAGATCGGCCCTCGTGCGGCAGTGTTCGAGAACCCGCAGCATCCTTATACGCGGAAGCTGATGTCCGCCGTGCCGATTCCGGACCCGTCCCGCCGGCGGATCAAGCGCAACATGTCGACCGACGAAATCAAGAGCCCGATCCGCCCGGTCAACTACGTGCCGCCGAAGCGGGAGTACCGCGAGGTGAGTGCGGGGCATGTGGTGCAGGTGGCGTGAGGGTTTTCCGCGCCGTGATTGATCGCTGAATTTGCCGGTCACCCGGATTTCTGGTATCTTTGTGGTGTCAGAAATCCGGGCGGTTTGCCGTCTTGATATGAGGATACTTTCTCACATGAGCGACAAGGACACGATCCGGCAACGCACGCTTGAAGCGGCGCACCTCCAAATGATCGAGGGCAATCCCCTCGATGCGGAGCAGATCGCGATGTTCGAAATGTTCGACCGCGAGGGTTGGTCGCCGGAACGCCAGAGGGCTTACATTCTTGAGCGAGCCCGTGCCGCCGCTGCACAGCAAGCGGCGGAATGAGCGACGATCCTTACGTCTATCCAGGGACTGGTGTTCTCCGAAACAAGCTCGGCCTAGCCGACGCTGACAAGTTCGACTATTACGAGCGCGAAATCGCGACCATGCGAGCCCGCGAAGGTATCCCGCAAGGCGACTTCGATCTCAAGCACCTGAAGTCAATCCACCGCCATCTCTTCCAGGATATCTATGAATGGGCGGGACAGATCCGCACCGTCGAAATTTCCAAGGGCGAGAGCCAATTCCAGTTCCGGCAATATATCGAAACCGGTATGGCAGATGTTCACCGCCGCATCGTGAAGTCCGATTTTCTGCAAGACCTGGAGCGATCGGTGTTCGCGGCGGAGGTAGCCCGGATCATCGGTGATGTGAACTACGTCCATCCTTTTCGCGAGGGGAACGGCCGCACCCAGCTGCAATACTTGAAACAGCTTTCTGAGCGGGCAGGCCATTTGCTCGACCTGACCAAGATCGATGCGGCCGGATGGCTGGAGGCGTCGAAAGAGGCTCATCGCGCCCGATACGATCTCATGGGGCAGGTGATAGACAATGCGCTGCGCATGGCGTGAGGGAGTGGCCGTCACGAGGTGCCCCTCAGGCTATATTATACAGGTTGCGTTGCTCCGCCCCGTTCTTCCAACCGTTTGACAGACCATCCGAAACCATGGCAGCAACAGGTGGAGGAGAATTTCTGCCATGGCAAAACGGTCTGATACGCAAGGGCGGCTCGACGATGCGGCGCGGGCCGGCTGGCTCTACTACGTCGCGGGGCGAACCCAGGACGAGATCGCCGCGGCCATGAGCATTTCGCGGCAGTCGGCCCAGCGGCTGGTGTCGCTCGCGGTTGCCGAACGGCTGATCAAGGTGCGCCTCGACCACCCAATTGCAGCCTGCCTGGAACTCGCCGAGGCCTTGCGCAAGAAATATGACCTCAAGCATGTCGAAGTGGTGCCGAGCGATCCGGTGGGGGGCTCCAGCACCGTCGGGATCGCCGAAGCCGGTGCCGCCGAGATCGAACGCTGGCTGAAGCGCCCGGACCCGATCGTCATCGCGGTCGGCACGGGCCGGACGCTGAAGGCTGCCGTCGACCAGCTGCCGCCGATGGAGTGCCCGCAGCACCGTATCGTGTCCTTGACCGGCAATATCGGGCCGGACGGATCGGCCGCCTTCTACAACGTCATCTTCTCGATGGCGGACGCCATCAAGGCGCGGCATTTTCCTATGCCGCTGCCGGTTCTCTGTTCCTCCGCCGAGGAGCGCGAGACCCTGCACGACCAGGCGCTGGTGCGCTCGACGCTCGAACTCGGGGCGCAGGCGGACGTTACCTTCGTGGGCATCGGCGAACTTGGGGCCGACGGGCCACTCTGCGTCGACGGCTTTCTCGGCAAGGAGGAAATGCAAAAGCTCGTCCGGGAAGGCGCGGCCGGCGAGATCTGCGGCTGGGTCTATGACAATCAGGGCCGGCTTCTCGCCAATTCCATCAACGATCGCGTCGCCAGCGTGCCGATCCCCTCGCGGGAGACCTCCTCCGTCATCGGTCTGGCGCAGGGACGCAGAAAGTTCCAGGCGATTTCCGCCGCGCTCAAGGGCAATATCATCAACGGTGTGATCACCGACGAGGCGACTGCGGAGCAATTGCTCGGTCGGTGAGCAAAAATTACAGCTAGCAAAATCAATCAGATAACCGATGTCTGCTGCATTGCAGCGACGATTGGTGATTGACTTTCTCCGCCATTATGTGGGTAATTGCCCATGAGCAAAGCGAATGCTCGTTACTCATCTTCTGGGAGGAAGATATGACATTGAAGACGATTTTGCTGGGCGCCTGCTCGGCGCTGGCGCTTGCCGGCCTTTTCTCCACCGCAGCTTCGGCTGAAACCCTCACCATCGCGACGGTCAACAACGGTGATATGGTCCGCATGCAAGGCCTGACTTCCGAGTTCACCAAGGCGAACCCGGATATCCAGATCAACTGGGTCACGCTGGAAGAAAACGTGCTGCGCGAGCGTGTCACCACCGACATCGCCACCAAGGGCGGCCAGTACGACATCCTGACGATCGGCAATTACGAAGTTCCGATCTGGGCCAAGCAGGGCTGGCTGCTCGAGCTGAACAAGCTCGGCGACAAGTACGACACCAACGACATCCTGCCGGCGATCAAGGGCGGTCTGACCGTCAACGGCAAGCTCTATGCCGCGCCGTTCTACGGCGAGTCGGCGATGATCATGTATCGCAAGGACCTGTTCGAGAAGGCCGGCCTCAAGATGCCGGAAAACCCGACCTGGGAATTCATCGGCGATGCGGCTCGCAAGATCACCGACCGCAAGACCGACGTGAACGGCATCTGCCTGCGCGGCAAGGCCGGCTGGGGCGAGAACATGGCGTTCATCACGGCGCTCACCAACTCGTTTGGCGGCCGCTGGTTCGACGAAAAGTGGACCCCGCAGTTCGACCAGCCGGAATGGAAGGCAGCGCTGCAGTTCTACGTGGACCTGATGAAGGATGCCGGCCCGTCCGGCGCATCCTCGAACGGCTTCAACGAAAACCTGACGCTGTTCCAGCAGGGCAAATGCGGCATGTGGATGGACGCCACCGTGGCCGCCTCCTTCGTTTCCAACCCGAAGGATTCCAAGGTTGCCGACAAGGTGGGTTACGCGCTCTTCCCGGTGAAGGGCGAGATGAAGAACCATGGCAACTGGCTGTGGTCGTGGAACCTCGCGGTTCCGAACTCTTCGAAGAAGGCTGACTCGGCGCAGAAGTTCATCTCCTGGGCAACCAGCAAGGAATATACCCAGCTCGTCGCCGCCAAGGAAGGTTGGGCCAACGTTCCTCCGGGCACCCGCACCTCGCTCTACAACAACGCCGACTATCAGAAGGCCGCCGCCTTCGCAGCCCCGACCCTTGCTGCGATGGGCGCTGCCGATATCACCAAGCCGACCGTCAAGCCGGTGCCCTATACCGGTGGCCAGTTCGTGGCGATCCCTGAATTCCAGGCGATCGGCACGAATGTCGGCCAGTTGTTCTCGGCAGTCGTCGCCGGCCAGTCCACGGTCGCCGATGCGCTTGCCCAGGCCCAGACGGCTACGACGCGCGAAATGAAGCGCGCTGGTTATCCGAAGTAAGCTCCAGAGCCACGGCTGTCCGGCAATCCTGCGCCGGACAGCCGGATCTTGGCCGAGATCATCCGCCTTGAGATTTGAGGCGGCCGGCGATTAGGCAAGGCAATCCGGCAACAACCAGACAACAACAAAAACCTGCATCCTGCGTCGGTCTCCTTCCCCAAAAGAAAAAGGCGCGGGATAACTGGAACGACCACGTTCCATGGGAGGGCGTCGATATGGCAACGCAAAACACCAAGACGTTGGCGCGCCTGATGATGGCGCCCTCCGTTCTGCTTCTTCTCGTCTGGATGATCGTACCGCTGGCGATGACGCTGTGGTTCTCGTTCCAGAACTACAATCTGCTCGATCCGTCCAATGTCAGCTTTACGGGTCTGTTCAACTACGAGTTCTTCTATACCGACCCCGCCTTCTTCCAGTCGATCTGGAACACGCTGGTCATCGTCGGCGGGGTGCTGCTGATCACCGTCATCGGCGGTATCGCCATCGCACTCCTCCTCGACCAGCCGATCTTCGGGCAGGGTATCGTCCGCATCCTGATCATATCGCCTTTCTTCGTGATGCCGCCGGTGGCCGCGCTCGTCTGGAAGAACATGATCATGAATCCGAGCTACGGGGTATTTGCCGATATCTCGAGGTTCTTCGGGCTCCGGCCGGTCGACTGGTTCGCGCAATATCCGCTGTTTTCGATCGTCGTCATCGTCGCCTGGCAGTGGCTGCCGTTCGCAACGCTCATCCTGCTGACCGCGCTGCAGTCGCTCGACGGCGAGCAGAAGGAAGCGGCGGAGATGGACGGGGCCAATTTCCTCAACCGGTTCGTCTATCTCGTGCTGCCGCATCTCGCTCGGTCGATCACCGTCGTCATCCTCATCCAGACGATCTTCCTGCTCGGCGTCTATGCGGAAATCCTGGTCACCACCAATGGCGGCCCCGGTTACGCCTCCACCAACCTCGCCTTCCTGATCTATCGCACGGCGCTCCTCGGCTACGATGTCGGCGGTGCCTCGGCAGGCGGCATTATCGCAGTCGTGCTCGCCAACATCGTCGCCTTCTTCCTGATGCGCGCCGTCGGCAAGAACCTGGACCGGTAGGAGAAGATCATGGCACGCAACGTTACGACAAGACACAAGGTCACCGCCACCGCCGCCGCCTGGATCGTCGCGCTGATCATCTTCTTCCCGATCCTCTATACGATCATCACCAGCATCAAGACCGAGCCGGAAGCGATCGCGGGCTTCAGCCTTTGGCCGTCCGGCACGTTCGAGAACTACATCACCGTGCAGACGCAGCGTGATTACCTGAAGCCGTTCATGAACTCGGTGATCCTGTCGGTCGGCTCCACCATCCTGGCGCTGATCATCGCGATCCCATCAGCCTGGGCCATGGCCTTCTCGCCGACCAAGCGGACCAAGGACATCCTGATGTGGATGCTTTCCACCAAGATGATGCCGGCGGTCGCGGTTCTGGTGCCGATCTACCTTCTGTTTCGCGATTTCGGCCTGCTCGACAGCCGCATCGGCCTGACCGTCATGCTGACGCTGATCAACCTGCCGATCGTGGTGTGGATGCTCTACACCTACTTCCGCGAAATCCCGGGCGAAATCCTGGAAGCGGCGCGGATGGATGGGGCGGGGCTCTGGCAGGAGATCGTCTACGTGCTGACGCCGATGGCGGTGCCGGGCATTGCCTCGACGCTGCTCCTCAACATCATCCTCGCCTGGAACGAGTCGTTCTGGACGATCCGGCTGTCGACCACCAATGCGGCGCCGCTGACGGCCTTCATCGCCTCGTTCTCCAGCCCGCAAGGCCTGTTCTGGGCGAAGCTTTCGGCCGCGTCCACCATGGCGATCGCGCCGATCCTCATCCTCGGATGGTTCTCACAGAAACAACTCGTTCGCGGCCTCACGTTTGGCGCGGTTAAGTAAGGAAAACGGACATGGGCAGCATCACGCTCCAAAAAGTGTCGAAAGTGTTCGGCGAGGCCAAGGTCATTCCGTCGATCGATCTCGAAATCACTGACGGCGAATTCGTCGTCTTCGTCGGCCCATCCGGTTGCGGCAAGTCCACGCTGCTGCGCCTGATTGCAGGGCTGGAAGATGTCAGCGGCGGACATATCCTGATCGACGGCAAGGACGTCACCCAGTCTGCCCCCGCTGAACGCGGCCTGGCGATGGTGTTCCAGTCCTATGCGCTCTATCCGCATATGAGCGTGCGCAACAACATCGCCTTCCCGCTGAAGATGGCGAAGATGGAAAAATCCGCGATCGACAAGAAGGTGACGGATGCGGCCCGCGTGCTGAACCTCACCGACTATCTCGAACGGCGCCCCTCGCAGCTCTCCGGCGGCCAGCGCCAGCGCGTCGCGATCGGTCGGGCGATCGTCCGTGAACCCTCGGCCTTCCTGTTCGACGAGCCGCTTTCCAACCTCGATGCCGCATTGCGCGGAACGATGCGGCTGGAGATCAGCGACCTGCACCATCAGCTCAAGACGACGATGGTCTACGTCACCCACGACCAGGTCGAAGCGATGACCATGGCCGACAAGATCGTGGTGCTGAACCGAGGCAATATCGAGCAGGTCGGTTCGCCGCTCGATCTTTACAGGAGCCCGCGCAACCTGTTCGTTGCCGGCTTCATCGGCTCCCCGCACATGAACTTCGTCGACGGTGCCTATGCGCAGTCGAAAAATGCCAAGACCGCCGGCATCCGGCCGGAACACTTGAACCTTTCCAAGGACAGCGGCATCTGGCGCGGCACGGTGAAGGTCGCCGAACATCTCGGCGCCGACACGTTCCTGCATCTCGATGTCGAGGGCATCGGCCAGATCACCGCGCGATGCGACGGGGAGTTCGGCGCCTATCACGGTGACACGGTCTACATGACGCCCGATGAGGCCAAGCTGCATCGGTTCGACGACAAGGGCCTCGCCCTGAAGGCCTGACCGGCCATATCGGAGTAAAGACAATGACTGTGAAGCTTTCGCTGGCGAGCTTGAAGGACGCTGCGGCCACCGCCGCGGTGCCGGCCTATGATCCCAAGGGCCTGACTGCCGGCATCGTGCATTTCGGCGTCGGCAATTTCCACCGCGCCCACCAGGCGATCTATCTCGACGACCTGTTCAACACCGGCAAGGCGCATGACTGGGCAATCATCGGCGCCGGCGTCATGCCGTCCGACGGTGCCATGCGCGACAAGCTGAAGGCGCAGGATTTCCTGACCACCGTCGTCGAGCAGGACAACAACAGAACCGCCGCCCGCATCACCGCGCCGATGATCGACATCATTGCCCCCGGCGACGTCGCGACCCTGATCGAGACGCTGGCCGACCCGAAAATCCGTATCGTTTCGATGACGATCACCGAAGGCGGGTATTTCATCGACGCTTCCGGCCGGTTCAATCCCGCCCACCCGGCAATCGCCGAGGACGGCCGGAACCCTTCGAGCCCGAAGACCGTCTTCGGCCTGATCCTCGCCGGCCTGAAGGAGCGCAAGGCACGCGGCGTCACACCCTTCACCATCATGTCCTGCGACAACATTCCCGGAAACGGCGAGGTGACGGAGAACGCGATTATCGGGCTTGCCCGGCTTTCCGATCCGGACTTCGCCCATTGGATTCACGAGAACGTCGCCTTTCCCAGCTCGATGGTCGACCGCATCACGCCGGCGACCGGCCAGCGCGAGATCGACATCCTCAAGAACGATTTCGGCATCGACGACAACTGGCCGGTGTTCTGCGAGGAATTCAAGCAGTGGGTGATGGAGGACAAGTTCCCCGCCGGCCGGCCGCGGCTGGAAGAGGTCGGCGTCCAGTTCGTGCCGGACGTGGCACCCTATGAGTTGATGAAGATACGCATCCTCAACGGCGGGCATGCAGCCATTGCCTATCCGGCCGCCCTTCTCGACATCCATTTCGTGCACGAGGCGATGGAGCACAGGCTGATCCGCGGCTTTCTGGAAAAGCTGGAGAAGGACGAGATCATTCCGGTCATCCCGCCGGTGCCGGATACCAACCTCGTCGACTACTACAAGCTGATCGAGCGGCGGTTCTCCAACCCGAAGATCGGCGATACCATCCCCAGGCTGGCGCAGGACGGCTCCAACCGCCAACCGAAATTCATCCTGCCCTCGACGGCCGACCGGCTCGCCAAGGGCCAGGACATCATCGGCCTGTCGCTGGTCTCGGCACTGTGGTGCCGCTACTTCGCCGGCACCTCCGACAGCGGCAAGGAGATCGTCTTCAACGACGCCAGCGCCGACCGCCTGAACGCCGCGGCGCTGAAAGCCAAGGATAACCCGGACGCCTTCCTTGCGCTTGGCGATATCTTCGGCGACGTTGCGAAATCCGAGCTGTTCCGCACCCGCTTTGCGCATGCGCTGAAGACGCTCTGGGAGCAAGGGACGGCAAAGACGCTCGAGCTCTATCTCGACGGCAAGCTCGTCAAATAGCGGGTGATGGACGTGCAACAGGCGGCGGGACCACTGGTGATCTTCGATTGCGACGGGGTTCTCGTCGACAGCGAGCCGGTTTCCGTGCGCGTGCTGGTCGATGCGCTGCGCCGCAAGGGGGTCGAGATGGACGCGGAGGAAGCCTATCGCCGTTTTCTCGGCCGCAGCCTCGGCACCGTCACCAAGACGATGCGCGAGGAATTCGGTGTCGAGGCGGACGATACCTTTCTCGAAGACATGCGCCACGATCTTTACGCCCGCTTCCGCGCCGAACTGCAGCCGATGCCGGGCATAACCGAGGCGCTGGATGCCTTGAATTTCCGCCGTTGCGTCGCCTCGTCCAGCCAGCCGGAACGTATCCGTCTGTCGCTGACGCTGACCGGGCTGATCGACAAGCTGGAGCCGAACATATTTTCCGCCACGATGGTGGAAAAGGGCAAGCCGGCGCCGGATCTCTTCCTGCATGCGGCCAGCGAAATGAGCGCCGATCCCAAAAACTGCATCGTCATCGAGGACAGTCCCGCCGGTATTCAGGCGGGCCACAGCGCCGGCATGTCGGTCTTTGCCTTCGTCGGCGGTTCGCATGCCAGCGTTCCCGGCTACCGGGAGCAGATCGACGCGCTTTCGCCGGAAGTCGTGTTTGACGCCATGCCGGATTTGATCCACCTTGTCCAAAAACATATAGAGGGTCGCAGCGGCTCCGTTTCTTCGACCGTGCTTTAGTGCGATCCTTGGAACTGCAGGGCGACAAGGGACAGGAAACGAATCCGGATGCGTGATCATCTCGTTGCGGTCGATATCGGCACGGGCAGCGCCCGCGCCGGCGTCTTTGATCGCAGCGGGCGCCTGCTTGCCAAGGCCAAGCACCCGATCGCGATGTTCCGCCCCAGGCAAAACCACGCCGAGCACGATTCCGAGGATATCTGGGCGGCCACCTGCCGCGCCGTCAGGGAGGCTATGGCGGAGGCAGGCATCGCTGCCGACCGTATCGCCGCGATCGGCTTCGATGCCACCTGCTCGCTCGTCGCCCGCGACCGGGAGGGCAGGCCGCTCACGGTTTCCACGACCGGCAAGGCCAACCAGGACACCATCGTCTGGCTCGACCATCGGGCGATCAAACAAGCCGACCAGCTTTCCGCCACCGGCCACAAGGTGCTCGAATTTTCCGGCGGCTCGCTGTCGCCGGAGATGGAAATGCCGAAGCTGATGTGGCTGAAACAGCATCTGCCGCAAAGCTGGGCGAAGGCAGGCTATCTCTTCGATCTCGCCGATTTCCTCACCTGGAAGGCGACCGGCTCGCCCGCACGTTCCCGCTGCACGCTGACTGCCAAGTGGAACTATCTCGCCCACGAAAACCCCGGCTGGAGTGCCGATTACCTGTCGCTTGCCGGCCTCGAAGACCTGCTCGAAAAGGGCGGTCTGCCGGACGAAACGATCGGCGTCGGGACAAGTCTGGGAAGCCTGAGCAGGCAGGCGGCCGATGGGCTCGGCCTCGACACGAAGGTGCAGGTGGCCCCCGGCATGATCGACGCCTATGCCGGCGCCTTCGGCGTGCTCGGCGGGGTGTCGGGTGGTGCCTCGGGTGGCTCGACGCTCGAGACCAGCGTGGCGTTGATCGGCGGCACGTCGAGCTGCATCGTCGCCTTCACGAAAGATTCCAAGCCCGGCCGCAGCCTCTGGGGTCCCTATTACGAGGCGATCCTGCCCGGCCACTGGCTGGTCGAGGGCGGACAATCGGCCGCGGGCGCGCTGCTCGATCATATCGTGATGATGCACGCGGCCGGTGGCGAACCGACGGCGGAACTGCATGGCCGCATCATCGCCCGCGTCGGAGAGTTGCGCAGCGAGACCGAGGGCGATATCGCCCCGAACCTCCACGTCCTGCCGGATTTCCACGGCAACCGCTCGCCGCTTGCCGACCCGCACGCGACCGGCGTCATCAGCGGCCTGACGCTCGACACCTCCTTCGACGGCCTCTGCCGGCTCTACTGGCGCACCTGCGTCTCGATCGCGCTCGGCATCAGGCACATTCTTGATGCGCTTTCGGGTTACGGCTACCGCTTCGAAACCCTCCACGTCACCGGCGGCCACGTCAACAACCCGCTGCTGGTCGAACTCTACGCCGACGTCACCGGCCGCAAGGTGGTGATCCCGGAGAACCGGGACGCAGTGCTGCTCGGCACGGCGATGGCGGCCGCGGTTGCCGGGGGCGTATTCGGCTCGCTGTTCGAAGCAGGGCAGGCGATGGACGGCGGGGGGACGGAGTTGCTGCCGGACCCGGCGCGGGCCGAGCAGTACGGGCTGGATTACCGCCGGTTCCTGGCGATGGTCCGTCACCGGGAGGAATTACGGGGGATGTCGTAGGCCCTGCGCGGCTTTGCAAGACCGGGCGCTTCAGCGCATTTGCAGCCACCGCAACCGTCGAGACACCGCAGTCTAATAGTTCATCAGCAGGTTCGGAGCGCCCGAAGATCCGAAACGGGGCTGCACGCCGAGCAACGGCGCTGATCGACCGATAATCTCCTTGATCATCGGGGCGGCGGTGGATGCCGCCGTGCGTCCGCCGTGTTCGCCTGTCTGCGGAGCATCGATGATCGAAAGCACGATGTATTTGGGCCTGTCCATCGGGAAGGCTGCGACGAAGGCATTGAAATTGATGTCCTTGGCATAACGTCCGTTGATCACCTTGTCGGCCGTGCCCGTCTTGCCGCCGACCTGGAAACCTTCGACCTGGGCGCCGCGTCCGGAGCCTTTCACGCCGTTCCAGGTGAACAGGTAGCGCATATCGGCGCTGGTGCCCTGCTTTATCACCGGGCGAGAAACCTGTTCGGCCTCTTGTCGGGAGCGGGGAAGAAACGTGGGAGGAACAAGAGTACCTCCATTGATCAGAGCGGCGGCGGCAACCGCCGTCTGCAGCGGCGTGGTTGCCACACCATGGCCGAACGAGATGGTGACCGAGTTGATCTTCTTCCACGTCCTCGGCTGGGTTGGCGTTGCCACCCCCGGCATCTCGGTCTCCATCCTGGAGAGAAGCCCGAGCTTCGTGAGGAACTGCTGATGGCCGTCGATCCCGACCCTATCCGCAACCGCCGCGGTGCCGATATTCGATGAATACTGGAAGACTTCGGAGATCGTCAGCGGCCGGTTCTTTCCGCGGAAGTCCTTGATGGTGAAACCGCCCATGCGGATCGGCCGGGACGCATCAACGACGGAATTCAGGGTGATCTTGCCTTCGTCCAGCCCCATCGCCAGCGTGAAGCTCTTGAACGTCGAGCCCATCTCGAACGTGGCATTGCTTATCCGGTTGAACCAGCCCTTTTCGTAGTCCTTGTCGACACTGCCGTCAGGCAACATCCGCGACGGTTCGTTCGGGTCGTAGTCGGGCACCGATGCCATCGCCCTCACCTCGCCGGTATCGACATCAAGAACCACGGCGCCCGCAGCCTCGGCCCTATAGGCGGTCATCGCGTTGGCGACGACCTGGCGTACGATATTCTGGACGCGGAGATCGATGGAGAGCCTCACGGGTTCGAGCGGGACCCCGCCGGTGAGCCCGGCCAGGCGAAGGTCGCCAAGGCCCTGCTGATCCAGATATCGCTCCATCCCGGCGAGGCCCTGGTTGTCGACATTCACATGGCCGACGATGTGAGAGGCGGTGACGCCGCCTGGATAGAACCGACGTTTCTCCGGTCTGAATCCGATGCCTGGAATGCCGAGCGCCAGTATATCCGCCTGCTGTTTCGGGGTGAGTTGCCGCTTCAGCCACTGGAATGCGGTCTGCGATCTCAGCTTCTTGTGAGTTTCGCTCCAGTCGAGGTTGGGGATGACGAAGGCAAGCTTTTCGACGACCTCGTCCGCATCGACGATCCGGCGCGGGTCGGCGTAGAGCGAGGTCATGTTGAGGTCGGTGGCCAGCAGCGCTCCGTTGCGGTCGACGATGTCCGGCCTGGATGCGACGGGACTACTGAAAATTGCTCCCGTCGCGGCCGGTTCGGCAAGACCGTATTGGACAAGGCGCGCGCCGACGATGAAATAGATCGCAAGGAAGCCGGCGATCAGGATCCCAAGCCTCTGCCGTGCTTCTTTCTTCCGGCGCGCGCTTGCGCCCATGAAGGTCGCATTTTTCGCACCGACATTGCTCCTAACGATGAAATGTGCACGGCTTCTCAGCCGGACGACAAAAGAGATCATTCCGAACAAATCCAAAAAACATATCAGTCGAAGGCAAAAATCGAGCGGTTCGTCAGCCGCTGGATTGCAGCCTGCACGCGGTTGAACCGGAAGCCAACAGGAGAGTTCCTGGCGTGGCGGAGATGTTTAAAGTTGTATTAATATACAATTAAAGTTGTATTCGAGTGCGCGCGGAAGATTAACCGACGCTTGTCGGGATTGGACGTGCCATCGCCATCTCTCTCGTCTGCGCCGATTGTGGTGGAGTACTCGGCAACCTGTTCGAAGCAGGGAAGGCGATGGATACCGCCGGGATGAGTTGCGTGGGATGGAGCCGGGCTCGGCGCCCGGGAGCCTCCTCGCAGGGGCTAATGCAGATGCCTCAACTTGTCGGGATTGCGCACGATATAGATGGCCGTGATCTTCCCGTCCTCGATATCGAGCGCGGTTGTCTGCAACTCACCGTCGGCCTCCATCGTGACGAAGCCCGGCAATCCGTTGACGAACCCGGCGCGAACGAGTGTGGAGCCGTTCTTCTGAAACTGATCCGCGAGATAGGCGTGCACTTTCATTACCGCCTCGAAGCCGAGAACGGGCTCCGTGGCCGCAGGGCGCTTGCCGCCACCGTCGGCATGAACGCTGACGTCTGCCGCCAACATGGCACCCAGCGCTGTCATGTCACCGCTGCGCGAGGCGGCGAAGAAGGCCTCGGCAAGCTCGACGCCCCGTTTTTTGTCGACCTGGAAACGAGTTCTCGCCTCGCGAACATGGGTGCGCGCGCGGGCAGCAAGCTGGCGGCAGGCGGCCATGTCACGCTCGATGGTGGTTGCGACTTCCTCGAATCCCAGCCCGAAAACGTCGTGCAGCAGGAAGGCCGCGCGTTCCAGCGGTGAAAGGCGTTCGAGCGCCAGCATCAGCGGCAAGGTGACGTCTTCTTCCTTTTCCTCTTCCATGACCGGATCGGGAAGCCAGGGGCCGATATAGGTCTCGCGCTGTCGCCGCGCCGATTTCAGCTGATCGAGGCAGAGCCGCGTTACGGTGCGGCGCAGGAATGCCTCCGGTTCGCGTATCTCTTGGCGATCGGCCTTCATCCAGCGGATGAAGGCCTCCTGCACCATGTCCTCGGCGTCGGATACGGATCCGAGCATGCGGTAGGCGACGCGCATGAGCTTCGGACGCAGCGGGTCGAAGCTGGCTGCCGCGTCCGAATGGTCGAGACCCTGCATCAGGCCGCTGCCTGAGCGGTCTTGGCACCCGCGGCGTTGTTCCACAGGCCAAAGCCTACCGCCAGGCGGTTCCAGCCGTTGATGACATTGATCATCAAAGTCAGTTTCACCTGTTCCTCCTCCGTGAATTCGGCTTTCAGAGCCTCGTAGCTGCTTCCGGATGAATGACCTTCGGACAGCCGGGTCAGGGCTTCGGTCCAGCCTAGCGCAGCGCGCTCGCGATCGGAATAGCATGGAGCTTCACGCCAGGCGGACAGCAGGTAGATGCGCTGCTCGCTCTCGCCCCGCGCCCGCGCTTCGATCGTGTGCATATTGATGCAGTTGGCGCAGCCGTTGATCTGCGAGGAGCGGATTTTTACGAGTTCGATGAGGCTGGGCTCGAGGCTCGCATCAACATCGGTCGAGACGCCCATCCAGGCCTTCATCAGCGAGGGAGCGGCGGCGAAAGGGTTAAGTCTGGCACTCATGGTTCGTTTCCTTCTGTTGGTTACGACACCATGACGAGACAGGATCCGCCCATGTGACATGTCCGCAAGATTTTTCCTGAATATCTGAGCGGGGAGCCGGCTGCGGTCGCTTCTCCTATATCCGCCATCTCACTGCTCCTTGCTCCGCCGCTCCCTCCCACCTACATCTCACCCGCCAACCTGGAGACGCCGATGATCCTCGACGCCGCACGCCTTTCGCTCGCCAACCTTTTCGCACCCGAAACCCGTTCCGTGTTCTGGAAGACGCTGGGTCTCACCGCCCTTGTACTGATCGGTCTCTGGTTCGCCCTGCGCGAAGTCTTCATTTTTTATGCCTGGCCGTGGTTCGCGGCCTTTTTCCCGGACCTGCCGGATTGGGCGGGTTGGCTCACCTTGTTTGCGGCGATTGCTGCAGGCATCGGACTGGCGCTGGCGCTCGCTCTGCTGATCGCGCCGATCACGGCGCTGATCGCCGGCCTGTTCCTTGACGACGTCGCCGAAGTGGTCGAGAAGCGCGATTATCCGATCGATGCGCCCGGCAAGGCGATGCCGCTCGCCCAGGCGATCATCGGCTCGATCCAGTTTCTGGGCGTCGTCATCGTCGGCAATATCGTGGCCCTTTTCCTGCTGTTCATCCCCGGCATCAACCTGATCGCCTTCTTCATGGTGAACGGCTATCTGCTCGGCCGGGAATTTTTCGAGTTCGCGGCGATGCGGTTCCGCACGCCTGCGGAAGCACGGGCCTTCCGTTCGAAACATTCCTCCACCGTGTTCCTGGCTGGCCTTCTGATCGCGTGTTTCCTGGCGGTCCCGATCGTCAACCTGCTGACGCCGCTGTTTGCCGCGGGCCTGATGGTGCATCTCCACAAGGCGGTCTCAAAGCGCGATCCCGGTTTCAAGCTTTAGGCGGGGAGGGCTCAGGGAGGCCGCAATCGCCGCCTTACTCGACGGGCTCGCCGATTAGCTGCTGCGGCAATTCCACAAGCGGCGCCGGCACGTCGACGGTCTTTTCCGGCGAGCGGCAGAGATCGGCGATCACGCAGCGCTCGCATTCCGGTTTTCGCGCCTTGCAGCAGTAGCGGCCGTGCAGGATCAGCCAGTGGTGGGCGTGGAAGAGATACTGGTCTGGGATCACCTTCAGGAGGTTTTCCTCGACCTCGTCGGGCGTCTTGCCCGGCGCCATCAAGAGCCGGTTGGCGATGCGGAAGACATGCGTGTCGACCGCCAGTGTCGGCACGCCGAAGGCCATCGACATCACCACATTCGCCGTCTTGCGGCCGACGCCCGGCAGGCGGATCAGCTCTTCGCGCGTTTTCGGCACTTGCGAGCCGAACTCGTCGATCAGCATGCGACAGAGTGCGATGACGTTCTTCGCCTTGTTGCGATAGAGCCCGATCGTCTTGATATACTGGGTGACGCCCTCTTCGCCGAGCGCCAGCATCTTTTCGGGCGTATCGGCGACCTTGAACAGCGCCCGCGTCGCCTTGTTGACGCCCGCATCGGTCGCCTGGGCGGACAGTGCCACCGCCACCACCAGCGTGAACGGGTTTACGTGCTCCAGCTCGCCCTTCGGCTCCGGCCGCTGCACCGAAAAGCGGCGAAAAATCTCCTCCATCTCCGCTTTCGAATAGGCGGATTTGAAGCGCGTGGGTTTGGGTGCGGCCTTGCGCTCGGGCGCGTGATTTGACTTTTGCGGGGTGCTGGTTTTGGATTTGATCTTTGGAGTCGCCATATGCCTGTATAGGCATCCCGCAGGAGGGAAATCAACGTGGACGTTTCCGAGGAACAGCCCGTTTTTGCAGCCGAACTGACGCCCTACCGTTCGCTCGGCAGAACGGGCTTTCGTATCGTTCTGGTTCTGACGGGCGGCATCTGCCTCCTCTATGGCGGCTTTTTCCTGATTACCGGCGCCTATCCGATCGGTTTCTTCTTCGGGCTGGATTTCCTCGGCCTCTACATCGCCCTGAAGATGAGCTACCGCTCGGGCCGCGCGCGCGAGGAAGTGACTGTCTCGCGCAGCAACCTGTCGATCCGGAAATTCTCGCCGGCGGGGCGTGTGGTGGAGCACCGTTTCAATCCGTTCTGGGCGCGCTTCAATGTCCGCCGCCATGAGGAATTCGGCATCACGTCCATGTCTGTGACGGGCGAGGGGCGCGGCACCGATATCGGCTCCTTCCTCAATCCGGACGATCGGGAAAGTTTCGCCAAGGCCTTCAGAGGAGCCCTGGCAACCGTCAAGCAGCGCGTCTAAGTGGGTTGGAAAACCTGCAATAGGGGCAAGAAACGGGTGGTTTCGGTCAAGCCGAAGGCGCATCTAAGCAGCATACCAGTTGCACAGCGATTTTTGCGCGCCCAAGGTCCAGGTTGGCCGGTGCGCGGCGCTGCAGAGGAGATAGATCATGAACGCTCTCGCCCAGATCGATTCGCCGCCTATCGACGTGACGCCCGATGGTTCCGACTACGAAACCGTCCGCCGCGTCATCGAGATGATCACGCTCGATTACCGCGACCAGCCGTCGCTGGAGGCGATTGCCTCCGAGCTCGGCCAATCGCCGACCCAGCTCCAGAAAGTATTCACCCGTTGGGCCGGGCTGTCGCCCAAGGCTTTCCTTCAGGCCGTGACCCTCGATCATGCCAAGCGCCTGCTCGGCAAGGAGGAACTGCCGCTGCTCGAAGCCTCCTACGAGCTCGGCTTGTCCGGTCCCGGCCGCCTCCACGACCTGTTCGTCACCCATGAGGCGATGTCGCCCGGCGAATGGAAGGCGCGCGGCGGCGGCCTGACGATCCGCTACGGTTTCCACCCGTCGCCCTTCGGCGAGGCACTGGTCATGGCCACGGATCGCGGTCTCTCGGGCCTTGCCTTTGCCGATCTCGGCCATGAACAGGCGGCGCTCGACGACATGATGCGCCGCTGGCCGAATGCCGAATACGTTGCCGACCAGGAGATGACGGCGCCTTATGTCGGCCGCGTCTTCGACCGTGCGAACTGGTCCTGCGATCGGCCGCTGAAGGTCGTGCTGATTGGCACCGATTTCCAGGTGCGCGTCTGGCAGAGCCTCTTGAAGATCCCGTTCGGCAAGGCCGTCACCTATTCCGACGTCGCCAACGACATCGGCCAGCCGACCGCCAGCCGCGCGGTGGGTGCGGCTGTTGGAGCCAACCCGATCTCGTTCGTGGTGCCCTGCCACCGGGCACTCGGCAAGAGCGGCGCGCTGACCGGATATCACTGGGGGCTGACGCGCAAGCGGGCGATCCTGGGCTGGGAAGCGGGAAATGCGTAAGGGGCCGAACGCTTGAGTTCAGCGTTCAGGTTCCATTGCCGGCCCGCGAGCAGGCAGATACCAAGTCGCCAGCAAAAGTCATGGATGGCCTCTGAGGATTGCGGGATTGCCAATTGGGGAATATAAGCGATTACTGAAGTAATCGTCGAAGGACGCGGTCGGGTGCATGAGCGCAAATACCAGAGATCGAAAAGCTTTCTAGGCGCCAAGATCATCTTCAATGGCGATCATTCGGCCTTCGACTGCATCGTCAAGGAAATCTCGGCCGGCGGCGCGTTGATCAAGATCGAGAATGCCTTGTCCGTGCCGGAGAGCTTCGGCCTCGCCCTGTCGGATGGCCGACGTTTCGAATGCGAAGTCCGCTGGCGGCGGATCAATTCCCTCGGAGTAGAGTTCCTGACGGCTGCCTGATTGCCCGTTCGTTCACGCGCGGCCGGTGGTGCAGCCAAGGGTCAGGCCGCCCCCTGTGCGCTCTCGGAGGGTTCGTTCAGCCGCAACAATTCCCTGGCCGCAGTCTCATCGGTGATCAGCGTGTGGCACCCGATCCTGCGGATCGTTGCGCGGATCGCGACCGCCCGGTGCGCGCCACCCGATGACAGCACGATGTGCCGGGCCTTTTTCAGCGTATCGAGATCCACCGACATCACCCGCTCGTTCAGCTTGTGATCCACGGAGCGGCCTTCCTCGTCGAGAAAGTTGAACATCGTGTCGCAGACGCAGCCGGCTGCGATCAGCCGGTCGAGCTCCGCCTTGGAAATGAACCCTTCCGACAGCGAGGTGGAATGCGGGCCGATGTCGCCGCAGCTCACCACCGCGAGATCGAGATTTTCGGCAAGGTCGTAGATCGTCTTCAGCCCGCATTCCTCGATCAGCGCCCTTTTGGTCTTGACCGAGTCGACCAGAAGCGGGGCGAGGAACATGTAACATTCGGCACCGAGCTGGCCCGCGAAACGCCAGGTGTAATCGATCGGATTGGTCTGGTGTACGGCGACGATGCCGCCGAGCAGCGACACGACCTTGCAGTTCTTCCGCCGCGGCGGGCGAAAGCTGCCGAGCGAGGCGGTCATCGTGCGGCCCCAGCCGACGCCGATGGTCATGTCGTCCTGCACCACTTCGGAGAGGAATTGCCCCAGCGCCAGCCCGACCGAGCTGGCGAGCGCCGCAGCGCTGTTGTCGCGCGGGGCGGGCACGACCACGGCCTCGTCGAGGCCGTAAGCCTTTTCCAGCCGGATCGCCAGCTCGACGCAGGTATCGATGCCCTCGCTGATCCAGATCTGCACCTCGGAGCGCTTCATAGCCTCGTCGAGCAGGCGGATCACAGTCGAGCGGCTCAAGCCCAGCCGTTCGGCGACATCTTTCTGCGTCAATCCCTGGTTATAATAAAGCCATGCCGCCCGCAGCCTCATGGAGGCGGCTTCGGAATAGGCGGTGTGGGTCTCGCGTCTGAGCCTAGCCAACGGGCCTCCGGGACGATGATGGACAAGCGAGATGATACTTGTTCCAACTGACACATATGTCAATTCCGAAGGACAAATGTCTTGACTTTTTAACCGCGGGCGGGGGATAGTTCTTACCAACGCGCCGGAGGAGCCAAATCGCGCAACAGGCGTTTAGTTCTCCATATATCGAGGAATATTCGGATGACGTCTAAACTAGAGCAGCTTCGTTCCATGACCACGGTCGTTGCCGATACCGGCGACATCGAGGCGGTCGCCCGCCTGAAGCCCGTGGATTGCACCACCAACCCGACCATCGTCCTGAAGGCGCTCGGCACGCCCATCTTCGCCGACAAGGTCCGGGAAGCGATCGCCTGGGGCCGCAAGCAGTCCGGCAATCCGGACGCAGTCGTGTCCGCCGTCGCCGACCGCCTGGCGATCACCGTCGGTGCCGCCCTGTCCGAGCTGGTTCCGGGCCGCGTTTCGACCGAAGTCGATGCCGACCTTTCCTTCGACACCGAAGCGTCGATCGCCAAGGCCCGCCAGATCATCGCCTCCTACAAGGAGCGCGGCATCGAGCGTGACCGCATCCTGATCAAGCTCGCCTCCACCTGGGAAGGCATCCGCGCCGCGGAAGTGCTGCAGAAGGAAGGCATCGACTGCAACCTGACGCTTCTGTTCTCCCAGGCCCAGGCAATCGCCTGCGCCGAAGCCAAAGTGTTCTTGATCTCGCCCTTCGTCGGCCGCATTCTCGACTGGTACAAGAAGTCGACCGGCCAGGACTACACCGCCGAGACCGATCCGGGCGTCGTGTCGGTGCGTGCCATCTACAATTACTACAAGGCGAACGGCATCAAGACGATCGTCATGGGCGCCTCCTTCCGCAATGCCGGTGAAATCGAAGCGCTGGCCGGTTGCGACCGCCTGACGATCAGCCCGGCTCTGCTCGACGAGCTCGACAAGGACACCGGCAAGCTGGAGCGCAAGCTCGTGCCGGAAACCTTCAACGCGGAGCCGTTGCAGTCGCTCGACGAGAAGTCCTTCCGCTGGATGATGAACGAGGACGCCATGGCGACCGAAAAGCTCTCCGAAGGTATTCGTGCCTTCGCCAAGGACCTCACGTCGCTGCGCCAGATGGTCAAGAAGGAACTGACCCTCGCGGCCGCCTGATACCCGCTTCCACCGCCGGCATGAAGAAAGGCCCGTCTCGCGACGGGCCTTTCTGTATTTGGCGAAGGCTCAGGTCCGCGCCGCGATCAGTCCGGCTTTCTGCTGACGAACAGGCCTGTTTCCTTCTCCACCTCGAGCACGCCGTTGCCGCGCTCGAATGCGGCGGCGATTGCTTGCCGGAACGCGTCCAATTGAGCCTCGTCCGCGCCGTCGCCGGGTGGGTAGGAAGTCAATGCCAGAAACACGTCCTCCGGATCTGTAATCCGCATTCTTGCCGGGTGCTGGGAGAAGGTCACATCGCCGAACCTCGCGCGCATCAACTCCTCGGCCTTGTCGTATCCGAAAACGGCCGCGCTCGGATCGAATGGCTCGCTGCCGAACACGGTGGTGAGTTCGTAGATGCCGCGCATGTTGCCCATGCCGTTGGTGGTGACCGCCAGCGAACCACTGGGCTTCAACACGCGGAACATTTCGGCGATTCCGGCTGCCGGATCGGGCAGGTGGTAGAGCATGTGCATGGCGATGACGACATCGAAGCTATCGTCGTCGAAGGGCAGGGTGGCAGCTTCCGCCTGACGGCCCGTGACCGACCCGAAGGGCAGGGGCGTGCAGCGTGCGAGCGCCTCTTCCACCATTCCGGAAGACTGATCGGCAAGCGTGAGATCGATATTTTCAGGTATATCGTTGATGACGGAGGCCCAGAACCAGGCCGGGCCGCAGCCGATATCCAGGACGCAGTCCCCCTCCCGCAGGGGCAGTTTCCGCGCAACCCACGGAAACCAGCCGGTTTCGGCGATCGTATATTCCCTGTTGAGGCGTCCGCGAGCAGCGAGCTTGCTGCTGTCGGCATATTGAACGGCGTTGCCCGAGGTGATCGACGACATGATGCCTCCCGCGGCGGCTCGCTTTGCGCACCAAATATCATATCTGGCGAGTTTGCAATTTTGCAACGGCAGGTAATCTCCGGCGGCGAATGACGGCCGCCGGAGAGGTCTGGTGTGGCGTCATCAGGCCGGCTGCGGCACCAGCTTGGCGGTACCCGGCTTGCGCAGCAGCAGGACGGAAACCGCGGCGATCATGCACATCACGCCGGCGATCTGCAGGGCCGGCATATAGGTGTTGAAGTCGCTCTTGAGGAATCCGGCACCGAAGGCAGCGGTGGCCGCACCGATCTGATGGCCGGCAAACACCCAGCCGAAGATCAGTCCGGCCCGTTCGCGGCCGAATTCGGCGGCGGCAAGCTTTACGGTCGGCGGCACGGTCGCCACCCAGTCGAGGCCGTAGAAGATCGCGAAGACCGACAGCTCGACGAAGCTGAAGCCGGAGAGGGACAGGTAGACCAGCGACAGGCCGCGCAGGCCGTAGAACCAGAACAGCAGCCAACGATTGTCATAGCGGTCCGACAGCCAGCCGGCGAAGATGGTGCCGAAGAAGTCGAAGATGCCGATCACCGCAAGCGTGCTGGCGGCGGTGACCGCTGCCATGCCGAAGTCGCCGCAGATCGAGATCCAGTGGGTCTGGATAAGCCCGTTTGTCGAGAGGCCGCAGACGAAGAACGTGCCGAACAGGACCCAGAAGGTGCCGCTCTTCGAGGCGTGGCGAAGCGCGCCGATCGGCGAATAGAGCGTCGCCAGGAACTTGTGGTCCTGCTTCGGCGCCGGCGTCACCGCGGTCTCGCCATAGGCCGGCAGGCCGACATCGGACGGATAGTCGCGCATCAAAAGTAGCACCAGCAGCATCGCGGCGGAGATGACGACGACCGTAAAGGTGAGCGCGGTGCGCCAGCCATAGGCTTCCGTCATGGCGGCGAGCAGCGGCAGGAAGACGAGCTGGCCGGTGGCGTTGCTGGCGGTCATGAGGCCGACGACGAGACCGCGGCTCTTGGAAAACCAGCGGGTCGCGACCGTTGCGCCGAGGACCAGCGCCGTCATGCCGGTGCCGACGCCGATCACCACGCCCCAGAGCGCCACGAGCTGCCAGACCTGGGTCATGAACAACGACAGGACAATGCCGCCCATGATCAGCGCCAGGGCAAAGGTGACGACCTGGCGGACGCCGAAATGGTTCATGAAGGCGGCGGCGAACGGTCCGAGCAGGCCAAAAAGTACCAGGCGGACGGCCATGGCCGAGGAGATGTCGGCGATATCCCAGCCGAACTCCTGATGCAGCGGCTGGATCATCACACCGGCCGACCCCATGGCGCCGGCGGTCGCCAGCATGGTCAGGAATGTGGTGATGGCGACCACCCATCCATAATGCAGATTTCTGGCCGCCATCCATTGGGCGGCGCGATTGGAGATCATGGTCTGTCCCTTTCCTGGTCGTTGCCGCACCGGCAGCTGATAAAATCGGGTATATACCCGCTTCTGGTTAAAAATCAGAGGGCTGCAAGCAGTTCCTGCAGTTGTCTGGTTTTCTCGGCCCCGAGCCGGGCCTCGATATCGTCCTGGACGCCGTCCCACAGCGGCGCGCCCTGTTTCAAGATCGCATGGCCCTGCGGTGCGACGGTCAGCATCGCTTCCCGCTGATCTTCGCCATGGCCGATCGCCACCAGACCCATGCGCTCCAGCACCTTGGCATTGCGGCCGACCGTCGACCTATCCAGTTCCACCTGGACGGCGAGATCGGTCAGCGAGATCGGCGCCAGCCGGTTGATGTTGCGCAGCAGGCTGAACTGCCCGATGTTGACGCCGAGCGGTGCCAGGGCCTCGTCGTAATAGGACGAGACCTTTCGGGAGGCCTTGCGCAACAGAATGCAATGGCAGGTATCGTTCGGCATAGAGCGGGTATATACCCGCGGTTCGATTTGTGCAAGAGGGATGCATCAAAAGCAGGGCCGTTCCGGAATGAAGCACGCCGTCTGCGAGAAAGACCTCCGGAGGGCGAAAAGAACCCTGCGGCTTAAAGCTTCCTCAACAAGAATAGGCGACTATCCCGGCACTATTCCATCCTGTTGTTCTGCGTAAAAATGGAGTTGACCATGCCGGAGTTCGGCAAGTGAAGGGTCTGAAGTTCCGGTTTTCCAAGAAGCTCGTCTTCATCCTCATGGGCAGTATCGTCGTTCTCGGCGGTGGCAGCGGCGCGGCGGCTGTGCTCATCGGCGCAGACAAGATCCTCGGCCCCTCCTATCTGGAGATCAACGGGCTGGAATGTACCGCGCTCGAAACGGTCAAGATCAAGCGGGACCAGCGTTACTGGATCCGCAAATATGTGGTGAGCGACGAGGCCGGTGACGGACTGGCGCGCATCCGCACGGCCTTGCGTGTCGCCAAGGCGGTCCAGGAGAGGGAAAAGGCCGATCTCGTCCAGGTGGCGATGATCGACAAGGCAGGCCCCCGCGACCGTGCCCAGATGCGCGGCCGCGCGATCGGCGCCCAGGTCGTCTATATCCCGGACCCCAAGAAGGCGCCCGAAGGCACCGACGCCCAGCCCTATTCAGCATACTACCTCGACGGTACCGCCAATTCGAACGGCGAATATTACGGCATGCGCATCGACCTGCCGCTCGAGGATGTCGAGGCGCTTACCGCCCGGCTGACCGACCACGCCGATTGCGTCGGCCCGGTTGTCGCCACGCCGGAAGGCGAACACGGCCAGAAGCCGAAGGCTGACGGTCACGGCGCGCCGAGCGCACCCGCCGGCCATGGTGAACCGGTCGCGAACGGTCATGGCGCTCCGGCGGACGCTCACGGCGCTCCGGCCGAGGGGCATGGCGGCGAGGTCGCTGCCAAGGAGAGCGGCGACTTCTTCAGTTCCGTCACCGGCATGATCTTCGGCTCTGGGCAGGAAGCCCCTGCGCAAGACCATGCACCCGCTGGCAATCCTGCCGCTTCTGAAACCCATGCCGCTGCCCAGGCAGCCACCACCCATGCTGCTCCGGCAGCCGACGCGCATCCGGCGCCCGCAGCACCGAACAAGTCCATTGCCTATCAGGCCCCCAATCAGGGCCAGGGCAACCAGAAGCCGGCCGCGGCTGCCCAGGTCGCATCTGCCGAACCGAAAAAGGAAGAGGGAGGTTTTCTCGCCTCGATAATGGGCATGTTCTCCGGCAGCGGCGAGCAGGAGAAACCCGGCGCAGCCCCGGCCGTCGCCAAGGCATCGGAACCCGCGCCCGCGCCCCGCACGTCTGCGGAAGGCGGCAAGCGCTGGTCGAAGCAGACCGATGGCGATGCCGTTCGTTCCGACGCGAAGCCGCCGGAAACGGCGCATGCCGAACCGGCTCCGGCCAAGACCGCCGGCGCCACGGACGCGGACGCCGCCGGCGCCGAATGGCTCGCAAAGCTCAGGGGCCAACCGGCGCCAGTTGCACCCGCGAAACCCGCCCGGGCGGTGTCGGCTTCGGATGCGAAGGATCCGGCTCAGAAGGTCGTGCATTGAGGGGGGAGTAAACCGGGCTCTCCGTCGTCATCCTCGGGCTCGACCCGAGGATCGAGCATCCGCAGTGCCCAGCCGGTGGATCCTCGGGTCGAGCCCGAGGATGACGACCGTGGTGGCCGTGGTGGCGGAGGCGAACCCTATCAATCCGCCTTGGCGCGTCTCGCCGGGAACAGGATCACATCGCGGATCGACGGTGAGTCCGTCAGCAGCATGACGAGACGGTCGACGCCAATGCCGAGGCCGCCGGCGGGCGGCATGCCCTGGTCGATGGCGTCGAGGAACTCGTCATCGAGCTGCTTGTCTTTTTCGCCGCGGGCATGGGCCTGTTCGAGCTGTTCGACCATGCGCTTGCGCTGCTCTTCCGGGTCGTTGAGTTCGGAGAAGGCGTTGCCCAGTTCCCAGGCGTTGCAATAGGTCTCGAAGCGTTCGACGAGGCGCGGTTCGCCCGGGACTTCCTTGGCGAAGGGCGAGATGTCCTTCGGGAAATGCGTCACGTGGCTCGGCTGGATCAGCGTGCCCTCGACCTTTTCCTCGAAGATGAAGGCGAGGCATTCGCCCCAGGTCCAGTCCTTCTCGACCGCAAAGCCGGCGGCCTTGGCGGCGGCGCGGGCTTCCTCGTCGGTCTTCATGGCAAGGAAGTCGATACCGGTCGCTTCCTTCACCGCATCGGGCATCGGCACGCGCTTGAACGGGCCCTTGAAGGACAGTTCCTTGTCGCCGAACTTCACTTCGGTCGTGCCGTGGATGGTCATGGCGAGCGTCGAGAACATGCGCTCGACGAGGTCCATCATGTCCTCGTAGTCGGCATAGGCCCAGTAGCACTCCATCATCGTGAATTCAGGATTGTGCCGGGTGGAGACGCCTTCGTTGCGGAAGTTGCGGTTGATCTCGAACACCTTGTCGGTGAGGCCCGAGACCAGCGTGCGCTTCAGGAACAGTTCCGGCGCAATGCGCAGGTACATGTCGAGCTTCAGCGTGTTGTGGTGGGTCTTGAACGGCTCTGCGGTGGCGCCGCCGTAGATCGCCTGCAGCATCGGGGTCTCGACTTCCATGAAGCCGTCGTTTTCCATGAAGCGACGGATGCCCGAGACGATGCGGCTGCGCTGCTGGAAGCGGAGCTTGGACTCTTCGTTGGTCATGATGTCGAGATGGCGCTTGCGGTAGCGTAGCTCGATGTCCGACAGGCCGTGCCACTTTTCCGGCATGGGGAGCAGCGACTTGGTGAGCATGGTGATGTTCTGGGCGTTGATGGTCAACTCGCCGCGCTTGGTGCGGCGCACGACGCCTGTCACGCCGATGATGTCGCCGATATCGACCATCGGCAAAAGGTCACGCGCTTCCTGCGGCGTGGTGTCCTTGTGGGAGAAGATCTGAACCTTGCCGGATGCATCGTGGATGTCCATGAACATGCCGGAATTGCGCGAGGAATAGACCCGGCCGGCGACGGTGACGATATCCTGCGTCTCGACGTCCGCTTCCAGGTTCTTGTATTTCTCGGCCAGTTCCGCATTGGTCATCGTCCGGTGGAAATGCGCCGGATAGACGTCGCCGATCTTTTCGCGAAGCAAAGCGAGTTTCTGGGCGCGCACCTGGGTGGCGTCGGAGGAGAGGGCGGTTTCGGTCGTCGTGTTGTCGGTCATCGTGTTTCGCCTTCTTCGGGCAGGTTTATGTTGTTTCGCCGGTGCGGCTGGCTCGGCGTAATCCTCCCCACAATGGGGAGGGGACCCGTCGCGTATGCCTTTACTTTCCGTCGCCTACCATCGAGGCCACCACCGTCGCCGCGACCTTCAGCCGCTGGCGAACCACCGAGCGGCCGAGCAGGGCCATCGAGTCGAACAACGGCAGCGAACGGGACGAACCCGACATGGCCACGAACAGCGGCGGGGTGACGACGCGCAGTTTCTTGCCGAGACGGTCGGAAATGGCGCGCAGCTCGGCGTCGATCGTTTCGGTGTTGAACTCGAGCATCTTTTCGAAATCCGCCTGCACCGTATTGATGATCTCCAGCGTTTCCGCCGGGCTCGTCTTCAGGCCAGCAAACGAAGCAGGCGTCAGGCCGACATCGTTGGACAGGAGGAAGCCGGCAAGGTTCGGCAGCTCGCCGAGCCTGGAAATTCGGCTCTGCGACAGTTTCAACCCTTCGGTCAGGCGCTGGTTTTCCATCGCCCATTCGAGCGTCCGCGCGATGAACTCTTCCGGAGACAGCTTTTCGCGCAGCCAGCGGCCGTTCAGCCAGTCGAGCTTCTGGATGTCGAAGATCGCGCCGGCCTTGGAGAGGTTGTCCGGGTCGAACTTTTCGATGAGCTCGTCCATGGTCAGCATCTCTTCGCCTTCGGCGATCTGGATGAAGAACAGGCCCAAAAAGTTCATCAGCGCTTCCGGCAGGTACCCGAGCGCGGAATAATAGGAGATCGAGGTCGGATTCTTGCGCTTCGACAGTTTCGACTTGTCGGCGTTGCGCATCAGGGAGAGGTGCATGAACACCGGCTGTTCCCACTCGAAATAGCGGTAGAGCAGGATGTGCTTCGGCACCGAGGCCAGCCATTCCTCGCCGCGCGCCACGTGGGTGATCTTCATCAGGTGGTCGTCGATGACGTTGGCCATGTGATAGGTCGGCATGCCGTCGCCCTTGATCAGCACCTGCATGTCGACCGAATCCCACGGGATCGACACGTCGCCGTAAACGCCGTCATGGAAGTCGCAGGAGCCCTCTGTCGGGATCTTCATGCGGATGACCGAGCCTTCGCCCGCCGCCATCTTGGAGGTCACTTCCTCGGCCGTCAGGTTCAGGCAAAGACCGTCGTATTTCGGCGGCTTGCCGGCGGCGCGCTGGCCTTCGCGCATCTGCTCCAGACGTTCCGGCGTGCAGAAGCAGCGGAAGGCATGGCCCTTGTCGAGCAGCTGCTGGGCATAGGGCTGGTACATGTCCTTGCGGTCGGACTGGCGGTAAGGACCGTAGGGTCCGCCGACATCCGGGCCTTCGGCCCAGGTCAGGCCCGTCCAGCGCAGCGCGTCCAGAACCTTCTGCTCGAATTCTTGCGTCGAGCGCGTCGCGTCGGTATCCTCGATGCGCAGGATGAATTCGCCGCCATGTTTCTTGGCGAAGAGATAGTTGAAGAGCGCGATATAGGCGGTGCCGACATGCGGCTCGCCGGTCGGTGAGGGGGCGATGCGGACGCGGGGCTTCGTGGCGATCATGAAGAATGCTCTATCTGTGGCGGCCGGGAAGGCGCCAAGCCTGTTTTTGAAATGCGGATTGGCGCAGGCTTAGGCCATATTCAGCCGCGAGCGTCAAGGTTTTTGGCGTCAAGGTACTCGGCCGCAGCCCTACCTCACCGGCCAGACATAGAGTAGCGCCGGCACGCTGACGAGGATGATCAGGAAAGAAAGAGGCAGGCCGAGCCTCGGGTAGTCGGAGAACTTGTAGCCGCCGGGGCCGAAGACCAGCGTGTTGCATTGGTGGCCGACCGGGGTGAGGAAGTCGCAGCCGGCGCCGATCGCCACCGCCATCAGAAACGCCTCCGGCCGAAAGCCGAGACTGGTGGCGAAGCTCGCGGCGATCGGCCCCATGACGAGCACCGTCGCGGCATTGTTGAGGAATGGCGTCACCGCCATGGCAGTGACAAGGATCAGCCCCAGGGCACCCCAGGCCGGAAGCGTCGCGGCCACCTGGCCGAGCCAGCCCGCGATCAGTTCGCTGCCACCGGTGGTCCTCAACGAATCCGAAACCGGGATCAGCGCCGCCAGCATGACGAGGATCGGCCCGTCGACAGACTTGTAAAAGTCGTTGAGCGGGATCGCCCGGAAGACGACCATGCCGAGGGCGGCGGTGAAGAAGGCGACGGGGACCGGGGCGACGCCAACTGCGGTCGCAGCCATGGCAAGCGCCAGGATGACCAGCGGAATGAAGGCGCGCCGCTGTGTCCCGAGCAGGATTTCGCGCTGGGCGAGCGGCAGCAGGGAAAAATCCTGCAGCACGGCGGGCAGGTTCTTGCGGCTGCCCTGCAGCACCAGCACGTCGCCGGCCATCAGCGTCAGCTCGCCCAGCCGCTGCTTCAGCCGTTCGCCGCGCCGGCTGATCGCCAGAAGATTGATGCCGCGCGTATAGGAGAGCGCCAGTTCCTTGGCGGACAGGCCTTTAAGCGACGATTCCTGGGTGATGATCGCCTCGACCGAGATCACGTCCGTCTGTGCCTGGCCTTTTTCCTTCAGCGGCTTGCCGGACAGTTTCAGCCTGCCGCCGGAGACGATCCGGTCGAGCGCCTTCGAAGGGCCTTCCAGCATCACCACGTCGCCTTCGCGCAACGTCAGGTCCGGAAAGGGCGACATGCGGGACGTCCCGCGCAAAACGGCAGTGGCCAGCACTTCGCCGTCGGCATGCTTCAGAAGGTCGCTGAGCGGCTTTTCCAGCATCGTCGAGCCGGCGGTCAGGGAGACCTCTGACGTGTAATCGGTGATCTCCACCGCCTCTTCGATCGAGCTGTTCTCCCGCGTGCGGCTCGGCACCAGCCAGTGAAAGAAGAGCAGGAAGGTGATGCCGACGACGGTGAGGATCGCTCCCATCGGCGTGAAGTCGAACATCGTGAAAGACCTGCCGGTCAGCTCTTCGCGCAGCCGCGAGACGACGATATTGGGCGAAGTGCCGATCTGGGTCATCAGCCCGCCGAGCAGGGCGGCGAAAGCCATCGGCATCAGGTATTTCGATGGCGAGGCGCCCGATTTCCTGGCGAACTGGAAGGCGACCGGCATCATGATCGCCAGAGCACCAATATTCTTGATGAAGGCGGAAAGCACCGCCACGACGATCATCAGCAGCGCGAGCTGGGTGTGCAGCGTGTTGAGGTTCGGGAAGAATTTCTTGATGGCAGTATCGACGATGCCCGAGCGCGCCACGCCTGCGCTGACCACCAGGGCGCTGCCGACGATGATGACGATGTCGTCCGAGAAGCCGGAAAACGCCCTGTCGACCGGCACGACGCCGAGCGCAACGGCCAGCACCAGCGCGCAGCAGGCGACCACATCATAACGGAACCGATCCCAGATAAAGACCGCCATCATGATGGCGATGACGGAAAACGCGAGGATCTGCTGAGTGGTCATGCCGCCCTTGACGTCGAGAGGTCCAGCGGGAGAATCACCGCTGGCAGAAGGATGGAGATGGTGCGGTCGCGCAGCCGATCAATGTGGTGAGGCTTAAAGTTCCAGCGCAGTGGGCGCAAGAGGGACCTATCCACTGGACAACGCAGGTCGCTTCGCTAGGGTATGGCCGTGGGGCTATTGAATTGTTTTGAATGGAGATTTGTCGATGACTGATGTTTTGAACGT
Source organism: Neorhizobium sp. T7_12 (assembly GCF_002968535.1). Lineage (NCBI taxonomy): Bacteria > Pseudomonadati > Pseudomonadota > Alphaproteobacteria > Hyphomicrobiales > Rhizobiaceae > Neorhizobium > Neorhizobium sp. T7_12. The sequence goes on from NZ_PVBK01000001.1 coordinate 127,753, forward strand.
GCCGGTGAAGCTGGCCGATGGCCGCGAGACGACGCTTGCCGAATACAAGGGCAAGGTGATGCTGGTCGTCAACGTCGCCTCGAAATGCGGCCTGACCAAGCAGTACGAAGGCCTCGAAAAACTCCACGAAGACAAGCGCGGCGATGGTTTCGTGATCACCGCCTTCCCGGCCAACAACTTCAAGGGCCAGGAGCCCGGCACGGATTCCGAGATCGTCGAATTCTGCCAGCTCACCTATGACGTCAAGTTCCCGATCTTCTCGAAGATCTCCGTGAAGGGCGAAGACAAGCATCCGCTCTACCAGGGCCTCACCGGCTCCGGCGTACCGACCACCGGCGACGGCCCGATGAAGGAAAAGCTGCGGGGTTTCGGCATCGAGGTCGAAGACGGCGAGATCGTCTGGAACTTCGAAAAATTCCTGATCGGCCGCGACGGCGAGATCAAGGCCCGCTTCGCGCCCGACGTCGATGCGCAGGACAGCCGCCTAGTCGACGCGGTCGAACGGGAACTGGCGAAGAACTGAGCGGCCCCGCAAAGCCGGAGCAATTCCTTGCATTCCAACTAGGCCGCTTCAGTGATCGCCATTTCTGCCGTGATGCGATCCCAGGGAACCTTGACCAGACCCTCCGCGGTCTTTTCGATTAGACCGACCTCGGCCAGAGCGACCACGTCGGCATGGACCCCGCGATAATCCCGCTTCAGGGAATGAGCGAGCTGGCGGATCGAGGAGGTGCCAGCCGCTTTCAGGGCGCGCAGAAGCCGCCAGCGATTGGCGGTCAGCACCTTTAAGAGAAGATCCATGCTTTCGAAGGCGATCTCGCCCGGCTGCAGGCTGAAATCGCCGGCGTCGATCCGTGCTCCATCCCTTGTCGCGTTTTCGAAAAACGCGTCCATATTGGAAACGTGGATCCGAACTTCGCTCATACCTTCAACTCCCGGCGGACATCGTCTTCGAAATCCCCGATCATCCGTTCGAGGCTCTCGAAACGATAGGGCTTCCTCATGATCGCGATAATGGCGATGATCGCCTTTGCCAGCTTCGTTGTCGTAGCCAATAATTCGCTCTCCCGGGCGTCCGAAGAAAAGCGAATATTTCAATCCATGTGGACGTTCCACGTTGGGATCGGGAAGCTGCCAGACCTTCATCTGGATGATCCTTCCATCATCCAGATGAAATTTCCGATCCATAATTAGGGTCGCTCGCGCCATTTGATGCTTTATCTGGCATATGCTGAATATGGCATCAAGGTGATGCTCGACTTGATGGAAGGGAAACGCCACCATCAATGCAGCGTCGTTCCGCCGCCCTTCTTCTTGCGGGCGTTCTTGGCGAACATGTTGAGCGCTTCTACCGCCGCGGAGAAGGCCATGGCGGCGTAGATGTAGCCCTTGGGCACGTGCACGCCAAAACCTTCGACAATCAGGGTGCCGCCGATCATCAGCAGGAAGGCGAGCGCCAGCATGACGATGGTCGGGTTTTTCTCGATGAAGTTTGCAAGCGGGGTGGCGGCGATCAGCATGACGGTGACGGCGGCGAGGACGGCGACCACCATGATCGGCAGATGCGGGGTCATGCCGACGGCGGTGATGATGCTGTCGATCGAGAAGACGAGGTCGAGCAGCAGGATCTGGCCGATCGCAGACGCAAAGCTCATCTTCAGTACGTCCTTGCCGGCGCCGACCAGGTCTTCCTTGTGGTCGTCGACATCGACGGAGTGATGGATTTCCTTGGTCGCCTTCCAGACGAGGAAAAGGCCGCCGGCGATCAGGATCAGATCCTTCCACGAGAAGCCGTGGCCGAAGGCCTCGAAGATCGGGTTGGTAAGCTGGACGATCCAGGCGACGGTGCCGAGCAGGGCGAGACGCATGACGAGCGCCAGGCCGATGCCGATCTTGCGGGCACGCTCACGGTTTTCGGGCGGCAGCTTGTTGGTGAGGATGGAGATGAAGATGAGGTTGTCGATGCCGAGCACGACTTCCATGACGACGAGGGTGACAAGCGCCACCCAGGCGGCCGGATCCTGAACCAGCACGACGATATCCTGCATCAACATTCCCTTCTTTCAATCTCAAGGCGTAATTGCCTGACCGATTTAAGGATTGATGAGCGGAAGACAAGAGGAGGTTGCGCTACAACCTCCTGAAATCAGGCATGTTCTTTCGTTTTTGCGGTCACGGAATTGTCATGGACGCCATAGGCTGCCATGAAAACCCGGATCGCTCCGGTAACGACGTGGTCGATCTCGTTGAACGGCGGGACGTCGTCGAGATCGCCGAAAAGGCGAAGCTTGAAGAAGGTGCCGCTTACCATGTCGACGAATTGACGGGCTGCGAGATCGGTATCCTCTACCTTGAGATTGCCGAGCTCCACGTGGCGTCTGATGAAATCCTCGAGCACGGTGCGGACGTTCTGGGTCGGCGAATTGAAAAAATGCCGACAGAGGCTCGGCAGGCGATCGACGACGCCGATCACGGTACGCATCGCCTCGATCACCTGCGATGCGGTGATGTGCGTCGCAAAACCCATGCCGAAGCGGTAGAGGCCGTCCTCGACCTCCTCGCTGCCGGCGAGAATATCACGCATGCGCAGCGTGATCCGTTCGCGCTCACGGGCAATGATCGCGCCGAAAAGGTCTTCCTTGTTCTGGAAGTAGACGTAGATCGTCCCTTTCGAAACACCGGCCTCGCGGGTGATGTCGTTCATGCTTGCCGCGTCGAAGCCGAGCTTCATGAAGACGCTTTTTGCCCCGTCGATAATCTGCTCCCGTTTCGCCGGGTCCTCGCCCGCTGCGAAACGTCCGGCGGGAACCGGATCACACCTTTCCAGTTTCCTTGTCTGCCTGGCCATTTCGATGCCCTTTTTTAACCTTTTCGAACCGAGCGGTTCGATTGCCCTTGATATGTGTCATCGATGGGTCTATGTCAAGCTCGCTGAACCGATCGGTTCGATGGAATACGACGCTCCCAAGACGGTAGATACAAGATGACGTCCTCTCAGAATTCCGGCGCACTGCGCGCCGTGACGATGGAAAACGCTGGCCTTGCCAAGGTTGAGGCCCTTAAGGACTCGCCGGCTGCGGAACAGCCCGCGACGGCCGAGGCGATTGCGGTTCCCGCGGTCGCCAAGGCGCCTGAAAAGAAGAAACGCCGCAGTCTGCTGTTGCCTGTCATCGCGCTTGCCCTCCTCGGTGGCGCTGGCTGGTATGGTTACAACTGGTGGATCGATGGTCGGTTCCTGGTTTCCACCGACGACGCGTATGTCGAAGGCGATATCGCGGTGATCTCGCCAAAGGTGTCCGGTTATGTCGCCAAGGTCAATGTCGTCGAGAACCAGGCCGTCAAGGCGGGCGAACCGCTCGTCACGCTCGACGACGGCGATTATCAGCTTGCACTTCGCAAGGCACAGACGGCTATCCAATCCGCCAATCTCGCCGTCTCCCGCATCGACGCGCAGATCGTCGGCGGCGAAGCGGCGCTGAAGCAGGCCCAGGCCCAGCAGGGCGCTCTCGAAGCCGCGGTTCGCGGTGCCGAAATCACCCAGAAGCGCGCGACGAGCCTGCAGGCAAGTGCGGTCGGCACCGCCGCCGCGCTCGACAATGCGGAGATCGCGCTTGAACAGGCCCGCGCCAATCTCGTTGCCGGCCAGGCGGCAGTCGCGTCGGCCCAGGCCAATATCGGCCTCCTGCGTGCCCAGCGCGACGAGGCGGTCAATACGATCCATACCCAGGAACTCGCCCGGGACCAGGCCCAGCGCGACCTGAACTTCACGGTCCTGAAGGCACCCTATGACGGCGTCATCGGCAACCTCTCCGTCCAGACAGGCGATCTCGTCTCGACCGGCAAGCGGCTCGCGTCGCTGGTGCCGCTGACCGAGCTCTATATCGAGGCGAATTTCAAGGAAACCCAGCTCGGCAACCTGCAGCCGGGTTCCAAGGTCCGCGTGCACGTGGATGCTTATGAGGATCACAACATCACAGGCACTGTGGTGTCGATCGCGCCGGCTTCCGGCGCCGTCTTCTCGATGCTGCCGCCGGAAAATGCGACCGGCAACTTCACCAAGGTCGTGCAGCGCGTTCCGGTTCGCATCTCGATCCCGAAGGAAGACCTCGAACGCCAGCGCCTTCGTGCCGGCTTGAGCGTCGTCGTCGACGTCGATACCCGGACCGCGCCCGGCATCAGCGCCGTCGCTGCCAAGTAAAGAGAACCAAGGAGAGCGGCCATGGCAGGAGCAACGGCCACGGCGGGTCCGCCCCCTATGGCGATGCCGGCCGATCAGCCGATGGACAGACGCAAGCTCATCGCCTTCTTCGCGATGGTCTTCGGCATGTTCATGTCGATCCTCGACATTCAGATCGTCTCGGCCTCGCTCGCGGAAATCCAGGCCGGCCTTTCCGCCGGCTCGGATGAAATCGCCTGGGTGCAGACCTCCTACCTGATCGCCGAAGTGATCATGATCCCGCTGTCGGGCACGCTTGCCCGCATCATGTCGACGCGCATCCTGTTTTCCATGTGCGCGGCGGGTTTCACGCTGGCCAGCATCCTTTGCGCCACTGCCACGAATATCGACGAGATGATTGTCTATCGCGCCATCCAGGGCTTCATCGGCGGCGGCATGATCCCGTCCGTCTTCGCGGCGGCCTTCACCATTTTCCCGCCGTCGAAGCGCAGCATCGTGTCGCCGATCATCGGCCTCGTCGCGACGCTCGCCCCGACGATCGGCCCGACGGTCGGCGGTTACCTTTCCAATTCCTTCTCCTGGCACTGGCTGTTCCTGGTCAATGTCATCCCCGGTATCATCGTCACCGTCGTCACCTTCACGCTGATCGACTTCGACAAGCCGCAGCTTAAGCTGATGAAGAAGTTCGACTGGTGGGGGCTCGCCTCCATGGCGGTCTTCCTCGGCGCGCTGGAATACGTTCTGGAAGAAGGCAACAACAAGGACTGGTTCAGCGACGACAAGATCGTCATAGGCACAGTCTTCATCGTCAGCGGCGCAGTAGTGTTCTTCTGGCGTGCCTTCAAGGTCGAGTTCCCGATCGTCGATCTGAGGGCATTCGGCAACGCCAATTTCGCCTTCGGTTCGCTGTTCTCGTTCATCATGGGCGTCGGGCTTTATGGGCTCACTTATCTCTATCCGCTCTATCTCGGTCGCGTCCGTCACTACGATTCGCTGATGATCGGGGAGACGATGTTCGTTTCGGGCATCGCCATGTTCGTCTCGGCGCCGCTCGTCGGACGGCTGTCGAACAGTGTCGACCTGCGCATCCTGATGGCCGTCGGTTTCGGCTCGTTTGCGGCTGGTACCTGGCTGATGACCGGCATCACCGCCGATTGGGATTTCTACGAGCTGCTGCTGCCGCAGATCCTGCGCGGGTTCGGGATGATGATGTGCATGGTGCCGATCAGCAATATCGCGCTCGGGACGCTCGCGCCGCAGCGCATCCAGGGCGCGTCCGGCCTTTTCAACCTGACCCGCAACCTCGGCGGTGCGGTCGGCCTTGCGGTCATCAACACGGCGCTGACCCAGCGTTCAGACGAGCACTACGCCCGGCTTTCCGAGCACGTCAACTACGGCAATCCGGCAGCGCTCAACTGGCTGGACAGCGTCGGCGCCAACTACAATTCCTTCGGCCTCGACGGCAGCGCCGTGGCGCTCCAGAGGCTCTCCGGCATCATCACCCAGCAGGCTCTGCTGCTTTCCTTCATGGATGTCTTCTTCATCCTGACGGGGCTGTTCGGCAGCCTGATCTTCTTCGTCTTCCTGATCGCCAAGCCGGCCCGCCCCGCGGGCGCCGGTGGCGGCGGGCATTGATTGCAGCATTCCACCGCCGGGAGAGGGGCCGCCACGCGAGTGACGGCCTTTTTCTTTGGGTGTTCGAGCTTGCGTGAAACACGTACCTCAAATTTTGATTTACGTACCTCAGAATTTCCGCTAACACGGTCGGCGGAGGAATTCATGAAGCCCACAGTCCACGACATCGCGAAGATCGCCGGCGTCAGCCTTGCGACTGTCGACCGGGTTCTCAACGGCCGGCCGGGCGTGCGTTCCGTCACCCGCGGCAAGGTCGAGGATGCGATCATTTCGCTCGGGTACGTGCGCGATCTCGCCGCCGCCAATCTTGCGAAAAGCCGGACCTATTCCTTCGTCTTCATTTTGCCGGCCAACGACAACTCCTTCATGATCGGTCTCACCGAGGAAGTCCGCGGCGCCGTTGCCCGCTCCAGCTCGGAGCGCACCGACATCCGCATCGTCGACGTGCCGCCCTTCGATCCGGGCGCGCTGGTCGCATCGCTCGAGGCGGTCCTTGCCGAAAAGCCGGCCGGGGTCGCCTTCGTCGCTATCGACGCGCCGGAAGTTCGCGCGGCCGCCCGACGCCTCAGCGAGGCCGGCATCCCGATGGTGACGCTCGTGTCGGACCTGCCGGAGTCCTCCCGCGATCATTATGCGGGCATCGACAATATCGCCGCCGGGCGCACCGCAGGCAGCCTGATGGGGCGGTTCCTCAGCGGCCCGCTCATGGATGAACGGGGGGCGACCGTTGCGGTGCTTGCCGGCTCCATGCTGGTGCGCGACCACCGCGAGCGGCTGGAAGGATTTTCGACCGTCATCGCAAACGCCTATCCGAACGTCCATATCCTGCCCGTCCTTGAAGGCCGTGACGATCCGGCGCTCTCCGAGACGATGGTCGCGGAGGCGCTGCGCCGCAATGCGGACATTGCCGGCATCTACAGTCTCGGTGCCGGCAACCGCGGCCTGATCCGCGCGCTGCAGACGGCGCACGGCCCCCGCCGGCCGCTCGTCATCGCCCACGAACTCACCGCCTCGACCCGCGCAGCACTTTCAAACGGTGTCATCGACGCGGTTCTGAACCAGGACGCGGGCCACGAGGTCAGAAGCGCGATCCGCGTGCTGAAGGCCAAGGCGGACGGCCTGCCGGTGCTCGCCGCCCAGGAACGCATCCGTATCGACATATTCTTGAAAGACAATCTGCCCTGAAGGGCGGAGCATTAGGAGAACCACCATGTATCTCGGTCTCGATCTCGGCACTTCGGGCGTCAAGGCGATGCTGATCGACGGCGATCAGAAGATCATCGGTTCGGCGAGCGGATCACTCGACGTCTCGCGTCCGCATTCCGGCTGGTCGGAGCAGGATCCCGCCCACTGGATCCGCGCCACCGAAGAAGCGGTCGCCGGCCTCAAGGCAAAATTCCCGAAGGAGCTGGCGGCGGTGAAGGGTATCGGCCTTTCCGGCCAGATGCACGGCGCGACGCTGCTGGATAGCGAAGACAAGGTGCTGCGCCCCTGCATTCTCTGGAACGACACCCGTTCGCATCAGGAAGCCGCAGCCCTCGATGCCAACCCGATCTTCCGCAAGCTCACCGGCAATATCGTCTTCCCCGGTTTTACCGCCCCGAAGCTCGTCTGGGTCGCCAAAAACGAGCCTGACATCTTCGCCAAGGTCGCCAAGGTCCTGCTGCCGAAGGATTACCTGCGCCTCTTGCTGACCGGCGAGCATATGTCCGAAATGTCGGATTCGGCCGGCACGTCCTGGCTCGATACCGGCGCCCGCAAGTGGTCGTCCGAACTGCTCGCCGCGACGGGCCTTGACGAAAAGCAGATGCCGTCGCTGGTCGAGGGCACCGAACAGGCCGGCAAGCTGCGCGGCGAACTTTCCTACAAGTGGGGCATGGCGGAAGGCGTCGTGATTGCCGGCGGGGCAGGGGATAATGCGGCGTCGGCCTGCGGCATGGGCACGGTCGCGGAGGGCCATGCCTTCGTGTCGCTCGGCACGTCCGGCGTGCTGTTCGCGGCCAACGCTTCCTATCTGCCGAAGCCGGAAAGCGCGGTACATGCCTTCTGCCACGCACTGCCGAAAACCTGGCACCAGATGGGCGTCATCCTGTCGGCGACAGACGCGCTCAATTGGTATTCGCAGATCACCGGAAAAACGGCCGCCGAACTCACCCAGGAACTCGGCGATACGCTGAAGGCTCCCTCCAGCGTCACCTTCCTGCCCTATCTTTCAGGTGAACGCACCCCGCATAATGATGCGGCTATCCGCGGCGCCTTCATCGGCCTTGAACACGAAAGCAGCCGGTCGGTACTGACCCAGGCGGTCCTGGAAGGCGTGACCTTCGCGATCAGGGACAATCTCGAAGCCCTGAAATCCGCCGGCACCTCGATTTCCCGCGTTACCGCCATCGGCGGCGGTTCGCGCTCGCGCTACTGGCTGCAGTCGATCGCCACGTCTCTCGGCGTGCCGGTGGATATTCCGGCCGACGGCGATTTCGGAGCTGCCTTCGGCGCCGCACGCCTCGGCCTCATCGCCGCCACCGGCGCCGACCCGCTTTCCGTCTGCTCTGCACCGAAAACCGACGAGACCATCGAGCCGGTCTCCGGGCTGTCGGAGGCATACGACACCGCATACGCCCGCTACCGGGCGCTCTATCCGGCGATCAGATCGCTGGCGCATTGAATATGAGGCGCCCCCTCATCCACCTGCCGGCACCTTCTCCCCGAGGGGAGAAGAGGTTCGCGGCGGTGCCTCAGTTCCCCTCTCCCCTCGGGGAGAAGGTGGCCCGAAGGGTCGGATGAGGGGGCGACCCACCCGCCAGACAACAATTCGAACCCAAGGAGAAACACCCCATGAGCACAGGCTTTTTCGGAGACATCCAGAAGATCAAATACGAAGGCCCGGACAGCACCAATCCGCTCGCCTTCCGCCACTACAACCCCGAAGAGATCGTCGCCGGCAAGCGCATGGAGGATCACCTCCGCTTTGCCGTCGCCTACTGGCACACCTTCACCTGGCCGGGCGGTGACCCCTTCGGCGGCCAGACCTTCCAGCGCCCGTGGTTCTCCGACACGATGGAAGCGGCGAAGATGAAGGCCGATGTCGCCTTCGAATTCTTCCAGCTGCTCGGTTCGCCCTTCTATTGCTTCCACGATGCCGACGTGCGTCCGGAAGGCAATAACTTCGCCGAGAACACCAGGAACCTCAACGAGATCGTCGACTATTTCGAGAAGAAGCAGGCCGAAACCGGCGTCAAGCTTCTCTGGGGCACGGCCAACCTCTTCTCCAACCGCCGCTACATGTCGGGTGCCGCCACCAATCCGGATCCGGACGTCTTTGCGTTTGCCGCGGCGACTGTAAAGACCTGCCTCGACGCCACCAAGCGCCTCGGCGGTTCCAACTACGTGCTCTGGGGCGGCCGCGAAGGTTACGAAACGCTGCTGAACACGGACCTGTCGCGCGAGCTCGACCAGATGGGCCGCTTCCTCAATCTGGTGGTCGAATACAAGTACAAGATCGGCTTTAAAGGCACGATCCTGATCGAGCCGAAGCCGCAGGAGCCGACCAAGCATCAGTACGACTACGACGTCGCGACCGTCTACGCGTTCCTGCAGAAGCATGGGCTGGACAAGGAAGTGAAGGTCAATATCGAGCAGGGTCATGCGATCCTTGCCGGGCATTCCTTCGAACACGAGATCGCCATGGCCAACGCCTTCGGCATTTTCGGTTCGATCGACATGAACCGCAACGACATGCAGTCAGGCTGGGATACCGACCAGTTCCCGAACAACGTGCCGGAAATGGCGCTGGCCTATTACCATGTGCTCGCCGGCGGCGGCTTCCAGAACGGCGGCACCAATTTCGACGCAAAACTGCGCCGGCAGTCGCTCGACCCTGAGGACCTGCTGATCGGCCATATCGGCGGCATGGACTGCTGCGCCCGCGGCATCAAGGCTGCGGCGAAGATGCTCGACGATGGTGCGCTGAAGGCGCCGCTCGATGCCCGCTACGAGAAGTGGGACAGCCCCGAATACAGCAAGATGCTGCGCGGCGAATACAAGCTCGACGACATCGCCTCCTGGGTAGAAAAGCAGGACATCAACCCGGAACCGAAGTCCGGCCGCCAAGAATACCTGGAAAACGTCGTCAATCGTTACGTTTGACGAAGACAGAGGGTGAGGCGACGCCTCACCCTCACCAAGCTTGCGCCAGACGAGGTGGCGCCGCGGTCGCCAACCGGAAGATGATTTGCACGAACCTTTCCCGCTTGGTTTACGGCAAATCTGCTTTACGTACCTCAGAATCTGGGCTAGCGTTCTCATGGGAGGAGCTTGGGTGCAGATTATCATATACAGGCGTGCTGTCGGTAACGCAGCGGTTCGCTGTCGGGCCGTGCGTTGCCCTATGGTCATGGGTGCTGCGTGATGAGTTCTGTGGAGGCGAGCCCCGCCGTGACGCTCTTCGAAGCGACCGGCCTTTCCAAGACATTCGGCATTGTCGAGGTCCTCAAGGACATCAATATCAACGTCCGCGCCGGCGAGGTCCACGCGATCATCGGCGAGAACGGCGCCGGCAAGTCGACCTTGATGAAGATCATCGCCGGCAATTTGGCCCCGACCCGCGGCGAGATGAGGATAGATGGCGAGGCCGTCACCTTTTCCGGCCCGGTCGATGCGGAACATCGCGGCATCGTGCTGGTGCACCAGGAAATCCTGCTGGCGCCGGACCTGACCGTCGCCCAGAACATCTATCTCGGCCGGGAGCTGCACAAGGGCGTCTTCATCGACGACCGCGCCATGAACGAAGGTGCAGCCAAGGCTGTCCGCGGGCTCGGCAGCGATATCGATCCGAACACCATCGTCAGCCGCCTGTCGATCGCCCAGCGCCAGCTGGTACAGATAGCCCGCGTGCTGCTTGTGCCGCACCGGATCGTCATCTTTGACGAGCCGACGGCGTCGCTGACGCCGCACGAGACCGATGCGCTGCTGAAGGTCATCCGGCAGATCCGCGCCAAGGGCGTCGGCGTCCTCTACATTTCCCACCGCCTGCCGGAGGTGAAGGAGATTGCCGACCGGGTGACGGTGTTGCGCGACGGAAGGCTCGTCGCCAGCCATGACGTCAGCGAACTGCAGCCGGCCGACATGGCGCGGCTGATGGTCGGTCGCGACGTCGCAAAACTCTATCCGGACCGTCACGCGGCGGAGGCGCGCGAGACGGTGCTCGAGGTCGAGCATCTCAACGTTCCCGGATATGCGCAGGATGCCTCGTTCCAGCTGAAAAAGGGCGAGATCCTCGGTTTTGCCGGCCTCGTCGGCGCCGGCCGCACCGAACTGATGGAGGGCATGGTCGGCCTTCGTACCAGCCGCGGCGTGGTCCGCCATCTCGGCAAGCCCGTCAATTTCAAGGACGTGCATGCAAGCCTCAAGGCCGGCATCGTCTACCTGTCCGAAGACCGCAAGGGCAAGGGCCTGCTGCTCACCAAGGACCTGATCGTCAACCTGACGCTCGCCTCGCTCGGCAAGTTCATTGGCGCGCTGCAGATCGATCGCAAGCGCGAAAGCGACGCGCTCGACAAGGCGATCCGCGATTTCGACATTCGTACCGGCCGGAAGGACATCCTCGCCGGCCAGCTTTCCGGCGGCAATCAGCAGAAACTGCTGCTCGCCAAGATGATGCTGCTCGATCCGTCGATCGTCATCATCGACGAGCCGACGCGCGGCATCGATATCGGCAACAAGGAACAGATCTACAAATTTATCGCCAAACTGGCAGAGGAGGGGCGTTCGATCATCGTCGTCTCTTCCGAAATGCCGGAACTGATCGGTATCTGCGACCGCATCCTCGTCATGCGCTCCGGCCGGATCGTCGGCGAGGTGACGGGGGACCATATGAACGAAAACGAGATCGTCGTGCTGGCGACAGGCGTCAATAAAGAGGAGGCCGCGTGATGGCGAATGTCGCAACCGAACCGGCCAAGGCACCGAAGACCTCCAAGGACTGGGACATGGCGGCGGTCGCGCCGTTCATCGCGCTCGCCCTTCTCCTGGTGCTCGGCTACTTCGCCAACCCGAACTTCATGACGTCCGCCAACCTCTTGAACGTCGTGACGCGCAGTTCCTTCATCGCCGTCATCGCTCTCGGCGCGACCTATGTGATCACGTCGGGCGGGCTCGATCTTTCGGTCGGTGCGATGCTCGCCTTCGTGGCCAGCCTGATGATCCTGTTCCTGAACTCGGGAACGGTCGCCGACCCGGCGCTGGCGCTGGTTTCCGGGATGGCGCTGGCGATCGCGATCGGCGCCGTCTGCGGGCTCGCCAACGGCCTGATCACCACGGTCGGCCGGATCGAACCCTTCATCGCCACGCTCGGCACGATGGGCATCTATCGCGGCCTCACCACCTGGCTCAGCCAGGGCGGTGCCATCACCGTGCGCGACCGCGATATTCTGGCGCTCTACCGGCCGGTCTATTCCGGCTCGTTCGTCGGCGTGCCGATCCCGATCATCGTCATCTTCGTCACCGCCGCCATCGCCGCCTTCGTGCTTTACCGCACCCGTTACGGCCGGCATGTCACCGCGGTCGGCTCGAACGAGGACGTCGCGCGTTATTCCGGCATTTCGATCAACCGGGTGCGCACCGTCACCTATGTGATCCAGGGGCTCTGCGTCGCTGTCGCCGTGCTGCTCTACGTGCCGCGCCTCGGCTCGACGTCCGCCACGACCGGCAGCTTCTGGGAACTGCAGGCGATTACCGCCGTCGTCGTCGGCGGCACCGCGCTCCGCGGTGGGGTCGGCCGCATCTGGGGCACGATCTGCGGCGCCTTCATTCTGGAAATCGTCGGCAACATCATGCTGTTGTCCAACTTCGTCAGCGAATACCTGATCGGCGCCATTCAGGGAGCGATCATCATCATCGCCATGCTGGTCCAGAGGTCGCTGATGCGGAGGTAGGCCGCTGAAGCGGATTAGCCCGCAGAAGCGGGCCAACGAGAACTGACCGAGCTGATGGGTCGCGCCCGGTCCTGAAATATTAAAGACCCTGATATTGTGGGAGAGAGAAACAATGCGCAGACAAATTTTGGGACTGGCCATGGCGTCGCTGGCGCTTCTCGCCGGCACCGCCTTCGCACAGGACAAGAAGGTGACGATCGGCGTTTCCATTCCGGCCGCCGACCATGGCTGGACTGCCGGCGTCGTGTTCCATGCCGAACGCGTCGCCAAGCTCCTGATGAAGGAGCATCCGGGCCTCAACGTCATCGTCAAGACCTCGCCGGATGCGGCAAGCCAGGCGAACGCCGTGCAGGATCTCGCGGTCCAGGGTCTCGACGCGCTGGTCATCCTGCCGTCCGATCCGGATCCGCTCGTCAACGCCATCCAGCAGGTCAAGGACAAGGGTACGTTCGTCGCGCTCGTCGACCGCGCGCCCTCCGTCAACGACAGCACCATCCGTGACCTCTACGTTGCCGGCAACAACCCGGCGCTCGGCCAGGTCGCCGGCGAATACATCAAGAAGACCACGCCGGACGCCCAGGTCGTCGTCATCCGCGGCCTGCCGATCCCGATCGACCAGCAGCGCCAGGACGGTTTCGACAAGGGCATTGCCGGTTCCAAGGTGAAGGTGCTCGATCGCCAGTTCGGCAACTGGAGCCGCGACGACGCGTTCAAGGTCATGCAGGACTTCCTGACAAAGCACCCGAAGATCGACGTGGTCTGGTGTCAGGACGACGACATGGCCGTCGGCGTTCTCGAAGCCATCGCTCAGTCCAAGCGCACGGACATCAAGTATGTGGTCGGCGGCGCGGGCTCCAAGGATATGGTGAAGAAGGTCATGGACGGCGACAAGATGATCCCGGTCGACGTGCTCTATCCGCCGGCAATGGTGGCGACCGCCATGGAACTCACCGCCGGCAATTTCTATGACAAGGTCCCGGTCAGCGGCACCTACATCCTCGACGCCACGCTGGTGACGAAGGACAATGCCAAGAACTTCTATTTCCCGGATTCGCCGTTCTGATAACGGCTTCCTGACGAAGATCGGCGGCGCCTGCTCGTGTGGGCGCCGCTCCTCCCAACCCCGATTCCTGTGAGCAGCACAGGAATCGGGGATTGAGGCTGCCATTTGCAGGCCATCCAATTTCGGAAGAGGAAACATCATGAAGACGATCAAGGGCCCGGCCATCTTTCTCGGCCAGTTCGCGGGCGATGCGGCACCGTTCAATAGCTGGGACGGGATCACCAAATGGGCGGCGGACAAGGGATATGTCGGCGTGCAGGTGCCGACCTGGGCCGGCCAACTCATCGACCTCAAAAAGGCTGCCTCCTCCAAGGATTATTGCGACGAATTTGCCGGCGTGGCGCGGGCGAACGGCGTCGAGGTGACGGAGCTTTCCACCCATCTCCAGGGCCAGCTCGTCGCCGTGCATCCGGCCTATGACGAAGCCTTCGACGGGTTTGCCGCACCCGAAGTGCGCGGCAATCCGAAGGCACGCCAGGCCTGGGCAGTCGAGCAGGTGAAAATGGCGCTGACGGCGTCGAAACATCTCGGCATCAAGGCGCATGCGACCTTTTCCGGCGCGCTCGCCTGGCCGTTCATCTACCCGTGGCCGCAACGCCCGGCCGGCCTGGTCGAGACCGCCTTCGACGAACTCGCCAAGCGCTGGACGCCGATCCTCGACCATGCCGATTCCTGCGGCGTCGACGTATGTTACGAAATCCATCCCGGCGAGGACCTGCATGACGGCGTCACCTTCGAGATGTTCCTGGAGCGGGTCAAGAACCATCCGCGCGCCAACATGCTCTACGACCCGTCGCATTACGTGCTGCAATGCCTCGACTATCTCGACAACATCGACATCTACAAGGACCGAATCAAGATGTTCCACGTCAAGGACGCGGAATTCAACCCGACCGGCCGGCAGGGTGTTTACGGCGGCTACCAGGGCTGGGTCGGCCGCGCCGGCCGCTTCCGCTCGCCCGGCGACGGCCAGGTGGACTTCGGTTCGATCTTCTCGAAAATGGCCGCCAACGATTTCGACGGCTGGGCCGTGGTCGAATGGGAATGCGCGCTGAAGAACTCCGAGGACGGAGCCCGCGAAGGCGCCGAATTCGTAAAGGCGCACATCATCGGTGTCACGGAAAAGGCATTCGACGATTTTGCCAGTGGCGGCACGGACGAGGCGGCAAATAGGCGGATGCTCGGGCTTTGAGCGATAACGCGCGCCGGGGCATTGCCCCTCACCCTCACCCTCACCCTCTCCCCGTCAAAACGGGGAGAGGGGACGTGCCCCACGAGGCCGTTGAGGGACCGGGAGGCGGCGTCTTGCGTCCTTCTCCCCGCAAGCGGGGAGAAGGTGCCCGGCAGGGCGGATGAGGGGCAATCTTCTTCGGGAGGCGAACTTGAGATACCTAACAAGTTGGGTTATTGATCTATGGTCACCGTCCTGCGGCAGCACGGCCTGCGGTTCGTCATCTACACGGCGGACCACGAGCCGCCTCACGTGCATGTCTATGGTGACGGCGAAGCGCGGATCGACATTGAGACACTGAAAGTCCTGACCCAGGGCGGGATGTCCGACAGGGACGTCCGCCGAGCGGCCGAAATCATCGAGGCCAACCGGCAGTTATTCCTGGAGACGTGGAGAAAGTACCATGGTTGAGATCACGGATGCCGAACTCACCCAGGCAAAAAGACGGTGGGAAACGGAGCGGGCACAAAGGCCCATTCCAGTCTCCGTTCGGTTCGATGCTGCTTCCGGCCGGATCGTCGTGGAGTTCGCCAACGGGGCCGCTTTCATGGTCCCCGCCCGTTCTCTCGAAGGCTTGGCGGAGGCAACGGATGAACAACTGGCCGAAGTCGAGTTTCTCGGGGAAACCGGCCTGCATTGGGAAAGCCTCGATATAGATTATTCGATTTCCAGCCTCATGAACGGCGTCTTCGGCAGCCGGACCTTCATGGAGGCACAACGCCGCGGTGGACAATCCAAGTCGCCATTAAAAATCGCCGCAAGCCGCGCTAACGGCGCCAAGGGCGGCAGGCCCCGCAAGGCTGCAAAGAACTCCTGACTGCCCGGCAGTCGCCACACATTTTCAATCTTTTCGAGGAGAATCATCATGGCAATCGAAGGCAAGGACGAACAGGCGCGGGAGCCGCGCATCCGGCTTGGCATGGTCGGCGGCGGGGCGGGGGCGTTCATCGGGGCGGTGCACCGAATGGCTGCAAGGCTGGACGACCAGTTCGATCTCGTCGCCGGCGCGTTGTCGTCGACGCCGGAAAAGGCGATCGCCTCGGGCCGCGACCTCGGACTCGATCCGTCGCGCACCTACGGTTCCTACAAGGAGATGGCGATCCGCGAGGCGCGGCTGAAGGACGGCATCGAGGCGGTGTCGATCGTCACGCCGAACCACGTGCATTTCGAGGCCGCCAAGGAGTTTTTGAAGCGTGGCATCCACGTCATCTGCGACAAGCCGCTGACGTCCAATCTTGCTGACGCCAAGAAGATGAAGAAGGCGGCCGACGAGAGCGGTGCGCTGTTTATCCTCACCCACAATTACACCGGCTATCCGATGGTGCGGCAGGCCCGCGAAATGGTCGCGAACGGCGAACTCGGAAAGATCCGCGTCGTGCAGGTCGAATATCCGCAGGACTGGCTGACCGAGGCGGTCGAGCAGACGGGTGCCAAGCAGGCCGTCTGGCGCACCGATCCGGCCCAGTCGGGTGCCGGCGGTTCGACCGGCGATATCGGGACGCATGCCTATAACCTCGCCGCCTTCATCACCGGCCTGACGCTCGAAAGTCTCGCCGCCGATCTCGACAGTTTCGTCGAGGGCCGCAGGCTCGACGACAACGCCCATGTGATGCTGCGCTACGAGGGCGGCGCCAAGGGCATGCTCTGGTGCAGTCAGGTGGCACCCGGCCACGAGAACGGCCTGAAGATCCGCGTCTACGGAACCAAGGGCGGCATCGAATGGGTGCAGGCGGATCCGAACTATCTGTGGTTCACGCCGTTCGGCGAACCGAAGCGCCTGATCACCCGCAACGGCGCCGGCTCCGGTGCCGCAGCAGGACGCGTCAGCCGCATCCCGTCCGGCCACCCGGAAGGTTATCTCGAAGCCTTTGCGACCATCTACACGGAAGCCGCCCGCGCCATCAACGCGGCCAGACAAGGCGTCGCGGTCGACAAGGCGGTGGTCTACCCGACCGTCGACGACGGCGTGAAGGGCGTGGCGTTCGTCGAGGCGTGCGTGGCTTCTTCGAAGAAGAACGGGGCGTGGATGAAGCTTTAGGCGCCTAGAAATTAAACAAAGTCATGATTTGGCTGTGATAAATCACCACTCTGTAACCCTCCCGCCAAGGGAGAGGTAGCCCGAGGTGCGTGAGGCATATCTAACCCTCCCCTTGTGAGGGAGGGTGGCCTGCAGGCGGGAGGGTTTTCCTGTAGAAGATCCTCACGAAAAAGAAGATCCCTCCCCACAAGGGGGAGGGAGCAGACAGCGATCCTGCAACGTTTCAGAATTCTCATCTGTACAACTGCGCCTCCCTTGGTTAAACCGCCGCGAAAGGTGGTCCGGCAGGCCCCTCGCGCAACAGATATGGCGGCATCCTCATGACCGATCCCAAGATGAGCAATCCCCAGCCTCGCAATCTCAAAACGCCCGACGCCGAAAAATTCGCGGCCGGGTTTCCCGGTGATTTCCTCTGGGGCGTCGCGACAGCCTCCTACCAGATCGAAGGGGCCACCAAGGTGGATGGCCGCAAGCCCTCGATCTGGGATGCGTTCTCGAAGATGCCGGGCCGGGTCTATCAGGGGCACAACGGCGATATCGCCTGCGAGCATTACAATCGCTGGGAAGAGGATCTCGATCTCATCAAGGAGATGGGCGTCGAAGCCTACCGGTTCTCGATCGCCTGGCCGCGGATCATCCCGGACGGCACCGGGCGGATCAACGAGAAGGGGCTGGATTTCTACGATCGCCTCATCGACGGCTGCAAGGCGCGCGGCATCAAGACCTATGCGACGCTCTATCATTGGGACCTGCCGCTTTCGCTGATGGGCGAGGGTGGCTGGGCGGCACGTTCGACGGCCTATGCCTTCCAGCGTTACGCCAAGGTGGTGATGGCGCGGCTTGGCGACCGGCTGGATGCGGTTGCCACCTTCAACGAGCCTTGGTGCATCGTCTGGCTCAGCCACCTCTACGGCATCCATGCCCCGGGCGAAAAGAACATGCAGGCGGCGCTCGCCGCCATGCACCACGTCAACCTCGCGCACGGCCTTGGCGTCGAGGCGATCCGGCATGTGACCCCGGACGTGCCGGTCGGCACCGTCATCAACGCCGCGTCGATCATCGCCGGCTCCGAGAGCCCGGCCGATCTCGCAGCTGCCGAGCGCGCCCACCAGTTCCACAACGGCGCCTTCTTCGATCCGGTTTTCAAGGGCGAATATCCGCAGCAATTCCTGGAAGCGCTCGGAGACCGCATGCCGGTCGTCGAAGACGGCGACCTGAAGGTCATCAACCAGAAACTCGACTGGTGGGGCCTCAACTACTACAAGCCGGACCGCGTCCATGACGAGCCTACGCGCAGCGGCGATTTCCCCTGGACGATAGAGGCCAAGCCCGCCAGCGACGTCAAGACCGATATCGGCTGGGAAGTCTATGCGCCGGGGCTGAAGCTGCTGGTCGAGGATCTCTACCGCCGCTACGACCTGCCGGACTGCTACATCACCGAGAACGGCGCCTGCTACAACATGGAACCCGTCGAAGGCGAGGTGGATGACCAGCCGCGTCTGGATTATTATGTCCAGCACCTCTCGGTCGTCGCCGACCTCATCAGGGACGGCTACCCGATGAAGGGTTATTTCGCCTGGAGCCTGATGGACAATTTCGAATGGGCGGAAGGCTACCGCATGCGGTTCGGCCTCGTGCATGTAAATTACGAGACCCAGGAACGGACGATCAAGAACAGCGGCAAGTGGTATCGCGAGCTCGCGTCGTTATTCCCGAAGGGCAACCATAAACAGGGCTGATTTCGCAAATGCTGGAAGATTTTTTCTGCCTTGTGAGATAATTGAAAAAACATCCCTGTCAAACGCAGGCGCGTCCGGGCATTTATGCGGCATCGAAAAGGCCGCCGGCCTTAGATATTGCCCTCTGGGAAAACGACCAAGATGCTCCGGAAAGTCACCTGTCATCGAATGTGCCGCCTCGTCCGATAGCTGGACAGCGATAAATATCCGGTGTCGGTCGCCGGGATGATCCGACTTAAATCTGAGAGCTGAAATGACAATCCTTCATACTGCGGTCGAAACCGCGCCGTCTCCCTTGGTTGCCGAAAGGCCGATGGTGGCGTTCGAGGCGGCAACCAAGCGGTTCGGCGGTGCCGACGACAAGAGCCAGTTCACCGCGCTCGACGGCATCGACCTTTCCGTGGCGCGTGGCGCGATCACCGGCATCATCGGTCGTTCGGGCGCCGGCAAGTCGACGTTGATCCGCCTCGTCAACGGGCTGGAAAAAGCGACCTCCGGCCGCGTCGTCGTCGACGGTGTCGAGGTGGGCGGCCTGTCGGAAAACGGGCTTCGGGATCTGCGCCGCCAGGTCGGCATGATCTTCCAGCATTTCAACCTTCTCTCGTCGCGCACGGCGTTCGAGAATGTCGCGCTGCCGCTCGAGATCGCTGGGCTTTCCGCCACGGCGATCCGCGACAAGGTGGTGCCGTTGATCGATCTCGTCGGCCTTGGCGACAAATCGGACCGCTACCCGGCCGAGCTTTCCGGCGGCCAGAAGCAGCGCATCGGCATTGCCCGGGCGCTCGCCACCTCACCGAAACTGCTGCTTTCGGACGAGGCGACCTCGGCGCTCGACCCGGAAACCACGCAGTCGATCCTGGCGCTGCTGAAGCGCATTAATGCAGAGCTTGGCCTCACCGTGCTGCTGATCACCCACGAGATGGAGGTGGTGAAGACCATCGCCTCCGACGTCGCGGTGATCGATCGCGGCAAGATCGTCGAGGCGGGCCGCACCTTCGACGTCTTTACCGGCGCCAAGCACGAGACGACCCGCTCGCTCCTGTCGGCAGCGCTCGGAACCAACCTGCCGGAATGGATCCGCTCGAACCTGAAGCCGCAGCCGTCTGTCGGCGACCGGGTGCTGGTGCGGCTGATCTTCTTCGGCTCGACGGCCTTCCAGCCGCTGACCGCCCGGCTGGTCACCGAACTCGGCGCCGACGTCAACATCCTCGCCGGCACGATAGAGGAAATCGCCGGCGAACCCTACGGCTCGCTGGTCGTCGCCTATCCGGCCGATCCTGCCGTCACGGAACGCGCCGAGCGCTTCTATGCCGCAACCGGTCTTTCCACGGAGGTGCTCGGTTATGTCGCCTGACATGCTCTTCAACCTGCTCCTGAAAGCGCTCGGCCAGACGCTGCAGATGGTCGCGGTCGCCGGCCTGATCGGCGCACTGATCGGCCTGCCGATCGGCGTGTTCCTGGCAACCAGCGGCAAGGGCGAGCTTTTCCCCGCACCGGCCTTGAACCGCATCATCGGGGCGATCGTCAATGCGGCGCGCTCGACGCCGTTCATCATCCTGGTCGTGGCGATCATCCCATTCACGCGCCTCGTCACCGGTACCTCGATCGGTACCTATGCGGCGATCGTGCCGCTGACGGTCGCGACCATTCCCTTCGTCGCGCGCCTTGCCGAAGCGGCGATCCGCGAGGTCGACAAGGGCCTGATCGAGGCAGCGCGCGCCATGGGGGCGACGCCGCTGCAGATCGTCTTCAAGGTGCTGCTCGCCGAGGCGAAACCTGGCCTGACGCTGGCGCTGACGCTCACCCTCGTCAGCCTGGTCGGTTATTCGGCCATGGTCGGCGCGGTCGGGGGCGGAGGCCTTGGCGATCTCGGCATCCGCTACGGCTACCAGCGCTTCATGCCGGACGTGATGCTCGCCGTCGTCGTCGTGCTGATCGTGCTTGTCCAGGCGATCCAGAGCCTGGGCGACGCGCTGGCCCGCCGCTTCGACAAGCGCAACCGCAAGACCTGAAATTATTCCGAAAACCAGCCTCCCAAGACATACCCAAGAAGACTGGCGCGTATAAGCAAACCCAAGGAGACACTTATGAAGAAGCTCATCATCGCTGCGGCGCTCGCCGCCTTCGCTGCCGGCCCGGCGCTTGCCGAAGACATCAAGATCGGCGTCACCCCCGGCCCGCATGCCCAGATCATGGAAAAGGTGAAGGAAGTCGCGGCCACCAAGGGCCTCAACATCCAGATCCTCGAATTCTCCGACTACGTCGTGCCGAACCAGGCGCTGGCCGATGGCGAACTCAACGCCAATTCCTTCCAGCACCAGCCCTATCTTGACAACCAGGTCAGGGATCGCAAGTTCGACATCGTCGGCGTCGCGCAGACCGTCAACTTCCCGATGGGCGTTTATTCCAAGAAGGTGAAGAGCCTCGCCGACCTGAAGCAGGGCGCCACCGTTGCCATCCCGAACGATCCGACCAATGGCGGTCGCGCGTTGCTCATCCTCGCCGACCAGGGCCTGATTAAGGTCGACGCCGCCAAGGGCCTGAAGATCGGCCCCGCCGACGTCACCGAAAACGCCAAGAAGATCGAGTTCGCCGAACTCGACGCCGCCCAGCTGCCGCGTTCGCTCGACGACGTCGATGCGTCGGTGATCAACACCAACTACGCATTGGAAGCAGGCCTCAACCCGAAGACCGATCCGATCGCCAAGGAAGGCGAAAAGGCCCCTTACATCAACATCATCGCCGTCAAGTCCAAGGACAAGGATGCGGCCTGGGTCAAGACGCTCGTGGAAGCCTATCACAGCGCTCCGGTGAAGGACTTCGTCAACACCCAGTTCAAGGGCGCCGTCATCGCCGCCTGGTAATAATATAGAATTTTCGAAAATACTTGGTGGGCCGGCTCTCATGCGTGGGGGCCGGCCTTTTCCTTTAACGCTATCTGAAGGAATACCCGCGAAAGATGTAGGGCTTCACGAGGTCTTAGATGCGGCTTCTTCCGTCCCGCTTTCGCCGCTCCGCTACACTTGGCCGTCGCTCCGCCGTGACGTCGATGCTACTTGCCTTCGCCGTGGTCGTGGTGCTGGTGACGATCTTCATCCTGACCGCGCTCGACCGCATCACCGACTATGCCAATCGCCTCGACGACGAGCGCTCGCGCGAGACGACCTCCGGCGCGATCCAGACGTTCCAGGAGCAGCTGCATGCGACGCTCAATGACTACGCGGCGTGGGACGACGCTGCCCAGTTCGTCTATGCCGGCGATGATGCCTGGGTCGTCGGCAACTACGGCGACATGACCGCGAACAGCGATCTTTTCGACGTGGCGCTCATCATGGATACGGACCGCAATGTTCTGATGGCCTATCAGGACGGCGCCCCCGTCACCTGGTCGCCGCAGAATTATTTCGACACCTCGCTCTGGACGCTGTTCGACAAGGCAAGCAGTGCCGGTGCCGGAACCGTGCCGGAGGCGGTGGGTTTCGTGGGGACCAAAAACGGCGTCGCGGCCGTCGGCGTGGCGCTCATCCGCCCGAAATCCGGTGAACTCGCCCAACCCGTCGAGGGGCGCCGGTTCCTGATCTTTGGCCGCCATCTCGACGAGAAGAAGATCCTGAAGCTCTCCGAAACCTATGTCATCGGGGGGCTTCGTTTTGCCGGTGCCGGCGATACGGTTCCCAACATGGTGGAGATCCGCAATATCCACGGCAAGGCGCTGCAGCGGCTCGTCTGGAATTCGCGCATGCCCGGCAATACCGCCTATCTGCAGGTCCGGCCGCTCGTCTATTGCGCGCTGGCGATGGTCGGCCTGTTTTTCCTCCTCCTCTTCGCCAGCGGCAGCAATACGCTCAATCGCCTCAAGGCGGACGAGGCGGCGGCACGGCATCTGGCCATGAGCGACCGGCTGAGCGGGCTTCTCAATCGCGCCGGCTTTTTTGCAGCACTCGACGCGCTGGTGCTCCAGAGCCGCCGCAGCAACGAGGACGTGGCGCTGCTCTATCTCGATCTCGACGGGTTCAAGGAAGTCAACGACGCCTATGGCCATGGCACCGGAGACAAGCTGATCCGCGGCGTCGCGGCCGGCCTCAAGACGCTGGTCGGCGATACGGCGACCCTTGCCCGCGTCGGCGGCGACGAATTCGCCATCGCGCTCGCCGCCACGGATATCGGAAGGGTCGTCGATACGCTGAGCGACCGCATTCTCGGTTTCTTCGACGAACCCTTCGTGATCGGCGAAAGGGTGGCGACGATCGGCACCTGCATCGGCGTTGCCATTTCGCCGCGCGGCAAGGTCTCCGGCGAGGAACTGGTGCGGCGTTCCGACATGGCGATGTATCACGCCAAGGAAACCGGCCGCGGCCGGACCGAATATTATCGGCCGGAAATGGATGCCGAGCGCGAAGAGCGCAACATGCTGGAGATCGACCTCAGGATCGCCATCGAGCGCCGCGAGATCAACGTCGTCTACCAGCCGGTCGTCGATGCCAGGACATGGCGCATCATCGGCGTCGAGGCGCTGGCGCGCTGGCACCGTACGGGGTACGGCCCCGTATCTCCCGACGTCTTCATCCCGATCGCCGAATCGACCGGCCTCATCGACCAACTCGGCCTGTTCGTGCTGCACCGCGCCTGCGAGACGCTGACGCTGTGGCCGGAGCTCAAGCTCGCGGTCAATATCTCCCCCGGCCAGTTCCGCGATCCGGCGTTTGCCCTGCACGTCGCTTCGGTGTTCCGCAAGACCGGTGCCGATCCTTCCCGCATCACGCTCGAAATGACCGAGGGCTATTTCATCCAGAACCCCGAACGTGCTCGCGCTGCGCTTGCCAAGCTGAAGCAGCTCGGGGTGAAGATCGCCCTCGACGATTTCGGCGCCGGCTTTTCGAGCGTCGGGTACCTGCGCCAGTTCGGCTTCGACCGGATGAAGATCGACAAGTCGCTGGTGCACGCGCTGGAAGAGGGCGGCCGCGCCGTCGATCTTCTGCAGGCGACCGTGGCGCTCGCCCGCTCGCTGGAAATCCCGGTTACGGCCGAGGGCGTCGAAACCGATGCGCAGGCCATACAACTGCGCCTGACCGGCTGCGACGAGTTGCAGGGCTACCTGTTCGGCAAGCCGATGTCGTCGCAGGAGATCGACATCATCTACCGCGGCAACCGCCTGCCGGGCGGGATGAGCGGAGCGGCGTAAGCGGCGAGGGGATGCTCCATGCGTTTTTTCATCTGTTTCGTTCTTTTAATGGCGTTAAGTCCGGGCCGGGTTTTCGCTTGTGCGCTTGACGATGTTCTCAAGCTCTGTATTGCGAATGGCGGAAGCCTGGCAGCCTTGAGAAGCGGTGCAGAAAGAGGCGATTGGAAGGAGGCAAAATCTTCTTCGCAGGCCGCATCGGCACCGAGCCCGATTTATGGTCACGAGCATTATACGATGCCAAGTGGATCCAGATTTTTCGTAACGTTCCAGAATTATCACAGGCTTTTTTCTTCAACCTGCTCGCTGGACCTCGTGCATGCCTTGACCATGAAAGAAAGCCGGGAATGCTCGCCAAAGCGATTGCAAGCGTTCGAGACGGCGCTGAAAGAGGCTGCATTGGGGACGGTCAGCAAGCAGGTTACGGAGACCGGCGTTATCTATCTTGTTGAAGGCGAGAGGCAATGGCTGACCGTGGTTACCCAGAGCAATGCTGAAGGCAGCCCCACCAATGTATGGGTGGAAATGTCGGTCCTTCAGGACTACTAATCAAAAACGACGCCCTATTACCCGCCGATATGCCTCACGCCACGCTTCCTGGCGAGCGCGATCTGCAATTGGCGCTGGCGGTAACGATCGCGGTCTTCCTCGGTGCGGGTCGGGTAGCAGGTGGAGCAGGAGACGCCTTCCTCGTAATGGGGCGAGGTCACCTCTTCCGCGGTGATCGGGCTGCGGCAGGCGTGGCAGAGCTTGTGGTTGCCCTCCTTCAGGCCGTGCTCCACGGAAACGCGCTCGTCGAAGACGAAGCAGGCGCCCTCCCAGAGGCTTTCCTCTGCGGGCACCTCTTCGAGATATTTGAGGATGCCGCCCTTCAGGTGGAAAACCTCGTCGAAGCCCTGTTCCTTCATGAAGGCGGTCGCCTTCTCGCAGCGGATGCCGCCGGTGCAGTACATGGCGATCTTCGGCTTGTTGTGGAGGCCGGGATTGTTCTTCACCCAGTCCGGAAACTCGCGAAACGTCTTGGTCTGCGGATCGACCGCGCCCTTGAAGATGCCGATCGCCGTTTCGTAATCGTTGCGGGTGTCGATGACGATCGTTTCCGGATCGGAAATCAGCGCGTTCCAGTCCTTCGGCTCGACATAGGTGCCGACGATGCGCTTGGGGTCGATATCCTCGACGCCCATGGTGACGATTTCCTTCTTCGGCCGCACCTTCATGCGCAGGAAGGGCATCTTCGACGCGCGGCTTTCCTTGTGCTCGAGGCGTGCGAATTCCGGCTGGGCGCGCAGATAGGCGAGAAGGCCTGATATCGCCGCGTCGGAACCGGCAACCGTGCCGTTGATCCCCTCGCGGGCGATCAGCAGCGTGCCCTTGATGCCGTTCTCGTCGCAGAAGGCCTGCAGCGGCTCGCGGAAGCTCTCATAGCGGTCGAAACGCGCAAAATGATAGAGCGCGGCGACGAGCCAGGCGCCCGTCGCTTCCGGTTGGGCCTCCGGGCGGGTTTGCATGATGTTTTCGGTCATGGGCGCTGAAATACAGTCTCCGGACTATCCGCGCAACGCGGTTTCTTTCTCGTGCGCCGCGACGGCCCTGTGCACCTTTGCCGCACGTCGTTCCTTGCGGGGTGCGGTGGCCGCCTTTTCCCACAGCAGCGCAATCAGGCCGCTTTCCGTCTCGGCGCTGTCGGCAAACACCTCGTGAGCCGCTTCCAGCGCGGCGTGCCGCAGCGCCTGCTGGCGGGCGATGATGGCGCCGAGTACCCGGGCCAGCGTGTCGCTGTCGCCGAACAGTTCCGGGTTTTCGTTGACGAGCCCAGTCAGCACCGAAAGATCGTGTTCGTGGCCGAGCAGATCGACCAGGGCCTTCGCCTGTTGCTGCTTGGCGAGCATGGCGGAAGGCCAGATCCCGCCGAGCAGCGACAGGTGCATCCAGTAGGTCTGGCCGCATTTGCGCAACTCGTGATAGGTCTCCGCATCGCCGTGTTCCTCGCAGCCGGCGAGTGCGCCGAGCGCCTTCTCGCGCTGGTCCTTCCAGCCCTTGGCGAGCCGTTTGGCCGACTTGTGCGGATCGTCGTCGAGGTCGAGGTCGTCGAGGGCAGCGATCGCCGCGCGGCAGGTGTCGGCGGCGGCCGCCATCTTGGCCGGCAGGTCGTGTTCCTCCGAAGCGATCCGGTCGCGACGTTCGCTGAGCGCCTTGGAGGCCGCGGTGAGGGCGGCAAGCTCTTCGGGAGAACCTGCATGACCGGCGAGATAATCGACCGTCTCGACCAGCGCGGTGGCGTCGCGCACGGCCGACAGCGTCTGCGCCATGTCGCGGATACGGGTGTTTTCCTGCCGGCGGAAGGTTTTTGCATCCGGCTGGATCAGCCGGTATAGGGCGCGCACCCGCTTGAAGCGTTTTCGCGCGTCGTGCACCGCTTCGTGCGGCCCGTCCGGCTGTTCTTCCAGCAGCCGGATCGCGTGGGAAAGCTGGCTTTCCGCAACCGAACGGAACTCGTCGGTGAAGGATTTAGCGGGCCGCAGACGGTACGCCATGACACAATTCTCCGCTCAAATCTTCAGTCGCCATCACCATGTTGGAATACCGCCGGTCGCCGGTGATCTCCTCGCCGATCCAGCCCGGAATGTCGGGCAGCGCGCCCTCGTCCTCCACCTCGACCTCGGCGACGACCAGTCCCTTGTAGGCTCCGTCATAGACGTCCACCTCCCAGGTATAACCCTCGTGCCGGACCTCGTGGCGGGTCTTTTGGAGCACCACGCCGACGGCGGCGTTTGCCATCTCCTCGGCGTCGCCAAGCGGAATTTCGTATTCGAACTCGTCGCGGGCAAGCAGTTCCCTGCCGATCTTGATGGTTAGCTTGGCGCGCTTGCCGTCCATGATCCGCACCCGCACCGAACGGTCGTCGCCAGATGCGACATAGGCCTGCAGGAAATCGGAGGACGATGAGACCTCCGAGCGCCAGCCGTCGCTCTTCACCAGAAATTTCCGTTCGATTTCCTTGGCCATGCTCCACCCGCCGCCTCGGGAACTTCCACAATTGTTGCAACCCTAGTGCAAACTCCGCGTCCCGCAAACCCGTTCGACGTGGGAGGCCTGTTTTTTCTCGACAATGGCGGGCTTGAGGGGTATCTCGACCTCAAAGTTTCAATCGTTTCAGCGGAGACCTTACCATGACCGGCAAGACGGAAAAGCTGCTTTCCATCCTGAAACTGCAGCCGGTGGTACCGGTGCTGATCGTCGATGACGCGAAATCTGCTGTGGGCCTGGCGCGGGCGCTGGTCGCCGGCGGTCTGAGGGCCATCGAGATCACCATGCGCACGCCTGCCGCCCTCGACGCGGTCAAGGCGGTGGCCGCCGAGGTCGAAGGCGCCAATGTCGGCGCCGGCACCATCCTCAACGCCCGCGACTATGAAGCGGCCGTCAAGGCGGGCTCGACCTTCATCGTCTCGCCCGGCGTGACGCCCGGCGTGCTTTCGGCTGCCAAGGACTCTCCCGTGCCGCTTCTGCCGGGTGCTGCGACCGCCAGCGAAGTGATGACGCTGCGCGAAGCCGGCTACGAGGTGCTGAAATTTTTCCCCGCCGAACAGGCCGGCGGCGCCGCTTACCTGAAGGCCCTGTCTTCGCCGCTCGCCGGCACGCTGTTCTGCCCGACCGGTGGCATTTCGCTGAAGAACGCCAACGACTACCTGTCGCTGCCGAACGTCATCTGCGTCGGCGGCTCCTGGGTCGCGCCGAAAGAGCTGGTCTCGGCCGGCGACTGGGCCGGCATCACCAAGCTCGCTTTCGAAGCGGCGGCGCTGAAGGCGTAGAACCCGGCAGTCCGTCTTTGTAATTTCACAATCGCATCCCTATCTTTCCCCCGGAAACACAACAGGGAGATGTGCGATGTTCGACGCAAAGAAGCTTCTCGACCAATTTCTGGGGTCACAGATTCCGGGCATGTCGGGAGGAAGTGTGAGGGACCGGGCAGGGCAGGCGACCCAGCTTGCCAAGAACAACCCGCTCGCCACCGGCGCCATCCTCGCGGCCGTCCTCGGCACCAAGACCGGCCGCAACATTGCCGGCAATGTCGCAGCGGTCGGCGGCATCGCTGCGATCGCCGGCCTCGGTTATCTCGCCTACAAGAACTATCAGTCCGGCAAGTCTCCCGAAGCCGTGCCTCAGCCGGCGCCTCAGGCCGACAAGCCGCTCCTGACGCCGCCGGCCGATTCCCCCTTCCATCCGCAGTCTCCCGCTCTCACCAACGATTTCGCGCTGACGCTCGTGCGGGCGATGATCGCCGCCGCCAAGGCCGACGGGCATATCGATGCCGGCGAGCGCGCCAACATCATGGACAAGGTGCATGCGGTCGATCTCGGCGCCGAGGCGGAAGCCTTCATCGAGAACGAGCTCGCCAATCCGGTGGATATCGACGACCTCGTCGCCGCTGCCCGCACTGAAGAGCAGAAGGTCGAGATCTACGCCGCCTCGCGCCTGACCATCGATCCAGACACCCGCGCCGAACGCGGCTACCTCGATCTGCTCGCCGGCCGCCTCGGCTTGGACGATGCGCTGATCGCCCATATCGACGCGACGGTATCGGCCGCGAAGGTCAAGGCGTAAGGCGACCCGTCATGGCAATCCCTTTTTCTCCTGTCGGCATCGATCATGTTGTCCTTCTGATCGACGACATGGAGCGTGCGCTTGATTTCTATTGCGGCGTCCTGGGTTGCCGGCCGGGTTATTCCTACCCGGCCCTTGGGATGGAACAGGTCTGGTGCGGGTCGTCGCTGATCGTTTTGTGGGACATAACGCATCCGGGCGGCAAAAAGGCTGCTCCTCCGGTCACCGGTGGCCGCAACGTGGATCACATCTGCATCGCCACGAGCCCTTTCGATCACGACGAACTGCGCCTGCATTTGCAAAGCCACGGTATCGAGATTGCTCAGGAGGCTTTCCACGGCGGGGCTCGCGGCATGGGGCACTCGTTTTACATTCATGATCCGTTCGGCAACAAGATCGAGATCAAAGGGCCGGCGGAATATCCGGATGGGCGATCTTGACGGCGAAGACGCGGTATTCAATCTGCCTCCGTGCATCTTCGCGAAGTCTTGTCGCCTGACCGGCGTGCGGGCGTCGCCCCCGTTGCCTTTCCCCCGTCGCTGGCCTAAGCCTCAGCCACGATGCAAGAGGCTGACATGCGCGATCTGAAGAACTACAAAGTTGCCGCCCCGGCTCCGGTCACCCTCAAGGGCCGGTTCGTGACGCTCGAACCCTATGACAGGGGCACCCACCTCCAGGCGCTGTGGGACGGGCTCGGCGGCGCCGAGGGCATCAATCCGCTTCTCAAATATTTCCCCAACGACGATTTTGCCGATGTCGGCGCCTTCGGCGACTGGCTGGAAAACGCTCGCGTCCATTCGAATTTCGTGACGCTCGTGTCGCGCGACAACGCCACCGGCAAGGTGGTCGGCATGGCAAGCTACATGCGGCCGGACCCGAAGAACGGCGTCATCGAGGTCGGCTCCGTCGCGCACGGCGCCGCCATGAAGCGTTCGCCGCTATCGACCGAAGTGCACTACCTGATGGCCAGGCACGTGTTCGAAGGGCTCGACTACCGCCGCTACGAATGGAAATGCCACAACGAGAACGAGCCAAGCAAGGCATCCGCCCGTCGCTACGGCTTCACCTTCGAAGGCGTGTTCCGCCAGCATGTCATCTCCAAGGGCGCCAATCGCGATACTGCCTGGTTTTCGATGATCGATGTGGAATGGCCGCTCCTGAAGGCCGCTTTCGAAGCATGGCTTTCGCCCGAGAATTTCGAGGCGGATGGCACCCAGAAGCGGCGGCTCGAAGATATCCGCGCCGAGCTTGCCAAGGGAGTGGCGGCATGACGCCCGAGGCAAAATCGCAGGCGATCGCCGCGGCGGTGATCCTCGCAGGCGTCGGACTGGTGATCTATTTCCTGCCGACGATCGTCATGTGGATCGCCCAGTTTTCCCCGGTGCTGGCCGTGGTCGTCGGCTCGGTGCTGCTGCTCGGCTTCTTCGCGATCTTCTGGCTGCGGGCACGCTACCAGCGCCGTAGATAAACGCCTCAAGTCATCAGCCGGGGTAGCGCGGCGGCCAAGGCGTCGACCGTCAGGCGGACCTTGAGTGGCAGATGCGGCGTCTGCAGCCACAGCGCATGACAATCATACAGAAATGGTGGCTCTTCCGGCAGCAGCCGCACCAGTGCGCGCTGGCGGATACGTTCGCGCACCAGCCAGGAGGGCAGCCAGGCAAGCCCCATTCCCATCGCCGCCGCATCGGCAACCGCGTCGAGATCGTCAAGCCGAAAACGATTGGGCGGCAACACTTCGACGGGCGGGGCGCCATCGCGCGGAAACAGCCAGGGCGGAACGGGGCCGGTCCGGCGATAGACAACCGCCCGGTGGGACATCAGATCCTCAATCGCGCGCGGTTGTCCGGCTTCCGCGATATAGGCCGGCGAGGCGCAGACGATCATCTGCTGGCGGGCCACTTTGCGGGCGATCACACCGCTCCGGTCGCCGAGCTCACCGGTCCTGATCGCCAGATCATAGCCGTCTTCCGCAAGATCGACGAGGCGGTCTGCAAAGGAGAGGTCCAGCTCCAGCGCCGGATACCCGCGGGCAAATTCCATCAGCACGGGAAGCACGCAATGCCGGCCGAAATGGACGGGCATGGTGATGCGCAGCCTGCCGCGCGGTTCGGAGTGATGATCTGCGGCGAGCGCATCGGCGGCAGCAGCCTCCGACAGGATCAGCCGGCAGCGGTCGTAATAATCCCGCCCGAAATCCGTCAGGCTCTGGCGGCGCGTCGTGCGATGGAGAAGTCGCACGCCGAGCCGCTCTTCCAGAAACTGGACATGCTTGCCGACCATCGGCGCCGACATGTCGAGCGCTGCGGCAGCGGCCGCGAAGGAGCCGAGATCCACCGCCCTGACGAAGACGGCCATGCTGGTCAGCCGATCCATATTCAAAACACCTGGTTTCTTCTGAAATACCGAAAGGCTGATTTATCGCCGATCTGGAGATCGGCATAGCTCATTCCATTCGATTATTTTGGAGTCTGGAAGAAATGGCACGTGTCGTCCGCTTTCATGAACATGGTGGGCCGGAGGTTCTGCGCATCGAGACTTTCGAACCTCAGCCGCCCGGCAGGGAGGAGGTCCGCATCCGGGTCAAGGCGCTCGGTCTCAACCGCGCCGAAGCGCTGCTTCGCGCCGGCACCTATATCGAGACGCCGGTGTTTCCATCTGGCCTCGGGCTCGAAGCGGCCGGTATCGTCGATGCGCTCGGTGAAGGGGTGAGAAATTTCGTCGTGGGCGATGTCGTCAGCATCATACCGCCGATCTCGATGGTCCGCTGGCCGACCTATGGCGATCTCGTCACCTTTCCCGAATCGATGGTCGTCAAACATCCGGCAAGGCTCGACTTCGTCGGCGCCGCGGCGCTCTGGATGGCCTATCTGACCGCCTATGGCGCGCTTATCGGCATTGCGGGGCTAAAACGCGGTGATTTCATTGTCATCACCGCGGCATCCAGCAGTGTCGGACTGGCGGCGATCCAGATGGCCAAGCTCGTGGGTGCCGTCCCGATTGCCGTAACGCGCAACTCGGTCAAGAAGCAGGCACTGCTGGATGCGGGAGCGGCCGAGGTGATCGCTTCTTCGGAGGAGGACCTGCAGGCGAGGCTTGAGGAGATCGCCGGGAAGGACGGTGTCCGGGTGGTGTTCGATGCGATCGGCGGGCCGATTTTCCAGCCGCTGACCGCCGCGATGTCGCAGGGCGGAATCCTCATCGAGTACGGTGGCCTGAGTGGAGAGCCGACGCCGTTTCCCCTCTTCGAGGTGCTTGCGAAACGCCTGACCTTACGGGGCTATCTTGTCCACGAAATCACCGGCGATCCGGCTCGACTGGCGGAGGCCAGGTCCTTCATTGCCGATGGTGTGGAGAGAGGGCTGCTGAAGCCGGTCGTCGCCAGGACGTTTCCGTTCGAGGAGATCGCCGCAGCGCATCGCTTTCTGGAATCAAATGCGCAGTTCGGCAAGATCGTCGTCACGGTCTGATCGGCGTCAGCCGCCGGAGCCGGAGGCCTGCAGCGCGGCGCCGAGCAGAGACAGGCCGACCAGCAGCACGAACAAGGCGCCGCCGATCTCGATCGCATGGGTGACACGCCGCCCAGCGCGCGAGCCCGGGCCGGCAAAGCGGACGGCGAGGTCCTTGGCGGTGACCGCGAGCGTCGCAAGGATGGTGACGGTGATTGCAGTGCCGATCGACATGGCGAGAACCGAAAGCACGCCGCCGAGATAGAGGCTGTTCAAAAGCGCGAAACTCATCACCAGGATCGCGCCCGAGCAGGGGCGCAGGCCGACAGCAATGATCGCCGACCAGGCCTCGTGCAGGCTGAAATCCCTGGACTTCAGCAGGGCGGGATCGGGCATGTGGCTGACGCCGCAGGTTTCGCAATAGTCGCCGGTGCCCTGGTAGTCGTGATCGTCGATCTCGACGGCCTGGAAATTGAGCCCGGTGGAGCCGCGTCCGTTACCGGCGGGGGCTGCCATGGGCATGTTGACGACGCGCATCCGGAGCGCCCGGATCTTCTTCACCAGCAGCCAGGCGCCGAAAAGGGCGACCATGGCGAAGCTGGCGATCTCCATCGCCTGGGTCGCCGCCGTCATGGTGATGCCCGAGCCGCGCAGTACCAGATAGGCCGCGCCGACGAGCAGCACGGCCACCACGCCCTGCAGCAGCGCGGAGATGAAGGAGATGACAATGCCGCGCCGGAGTTCGATCTCGTTGGCGATCATGTAGGAGGAGATCACCGCCTTGCCGTGGCCGGGGCCGGCGGCATGAAAGACGCCATAGGCGAACGACAGCCCGATCAGGCCGGAAAGCGCCCAGGGGTCCTCGCGCATCGCCTTCAGCGAACCGGTCAGCGCCCGGTAGAAGGACTGCTGGTAAAAATTGATCCAGGCGAAAAACGGACCGAGCGGCCCGCCGACCGAGAAGGAGGGTTCGGCCGAACCGACGCCGAGAGGCGATTGCGCATGCGCCGAACCCGCCATCAGGATGCCTGCCGCCGCTACAACGAGAAGGGCAGGGATCATGGCCGAAGGGGAGAGGGCGCGGCGGATCGTCAGCATGTCAGTTCCAGTCGGGTGGCGAAGAGTTTCGACATGTCGGTGCCCGTCGGATCGTTGAAGAAGGCGTCCGTCAGCGACTTGCTGTTCTGCGAGATCACCTCATCGGGGTCGGGGCGCACCACCTTGTGCTGGCAATGCGAAAAACCGTCGCCCTTGACGTTCAGGTCGCCATCGGTCGGGAAGTCGATCGAGGTGTACATCGAGGGGTCGTAGACGCCGAAGGTCAGCCGGCCCTTGAGCGGCACCGGCTTTTCGGGCTTGACCGCAAACAGGACAAGGAGCTGGTTGCCGTCGAGCGAGACGTGGATCACGTCCGGCTTCTGCACCCCGACGGTCGCGCCGTTCAGGGTGATCGTCGTGAAATAGTGGTAGTCGCCGAGCGATTTGCGCATCACCTCGCCGAGGGCCGCAAGTTCCTTCGCGTCGAGCTTCAGGTCGGTGTTCTTGTCGAAATCCAGCAGCACGCTCGACGAGAACACCTCGTCGAACCGCCAGACATTGTGCAGTTCCGCGATATTGCCGTCGGTGCCGGCTACCACTTCGAGCCGCGCCTCGGCGAAGATGTGTGGATGGGCGATAGCGGGCAGCGGAAGACAGGCTGCCGCCAGCGCGGCAATGGTCATGACTCGATATCGCATTCGCCCTGTGGCTCCCGGTTCGTCCGCCCCTTGCAGTGCAGCGTAAATGAGACGGAATTTCGACTCGAACCGGTCACATGTCCAGCCCCGGTCTAGTGCCGGGTGAGATTTTCCAGATGCTCCATGCGCTTGCGGAACTGGCTTTCGAAATCCCAGCCCTGGGCGAACCGAAGCGCATTCTCGGCGCACTCCAGGATGGACGAGCGGTCCTTGTCGAGGGCGGTCAACCGGTCGGCCACCGCCCTGATGTCGCCAAGCGGGGCGATCCAGCCGGCTTTCGACTCGGCCATCAGCGCCGACCACATCCTGTTGTCGTAACCGACGATCGGAACGCCACAGCCCATCGTCTCTATATAGGTGCAGGAGGGATCCGACTGCCTGTGGCAGCTGAGAAAGATATCGGCCCGGTTGCGGGTCAGCGGCACGAGCTCCTGCTCGAAATCGACCGGATCCTTGAGGAAGACGCAGTCGTGCAGCCAGTGCCTGCGGATATCGGCGGCGATCGCATCGGAAAGGCTTCCCTCGCCGTAGATCGTCAGCGTGAAATCGACGCCCCGTTCGCCAAGCAGTCTGGCGATCGGAACGAGGTCCTGCACGCCCTTCATCGGTTCGAGCCGCCCGGAATGGATGAGCCGTAACGGCTCGCCGCTCAGGAGATGCCGTTTTCGGGCGGTCATCTCCTGCGGCGTCGCGAACATCGCCGGTTTCATGCGGTTGTCGAGATAGAGGAGCTGGCTGCCGCCCATGTCGCGGTAGGCCGTGTGGGCCGGGTAGCCGTTTGCCTGAATGCCGCGGGCGGCGCGGAACGCGCGCTTGCGCTTGTATTCCTGCATCACCGTCCAGGCCATGCCGTAGATTTTCCGCGGCAGGCTGCGCGTATCGTCGAGCGAGATGATCTGCAGCCGGGTCTGGTGGGTGTATTCGATCGAGTAGACCACGGCGCTCCGGGCTTTCCGAATCGCCTCGGGGGGTAAGAGGTCGAGGTAGGAATCTCCCGACAGCAGCGCGAGGTCGAAATCGGCGAGATGGTCCACCGATACCCGTTCCTCCGGCTCCAGGATACGCACCCGGAAATCGAGCTCGCCGATGTCGTAGCGGCCGCCGAACGGTATGTCGGTCGCGCCGCGCCGGATGAAACAGGTGACCGGCCCCGACCAATGCCGCACATGCAGGGCCATGCCGGAAACGAACTTCTTGTCGAGCACCAGCTTGCCGTTCGCGGCCTCGATCACCGGTGCCGACACGAACATCGCCAGGCTTTTCTGCATGGACGTCGATCCTCCGCGATGCCAGATTTTCGCACGCTGAGCCGTACTATGCTGATCGAGGCCAGACTCGAGCAAGCCGGCCAATAGGTCGACTTGCCGCGGAGGCGTTACCTCATTCGCCGTAGGGACCGGTGAGGCGCCGGGCGCCCGGATCGGTCAATGCT
Source organism: Neorhizobium sp. T7_12 (assembly GCF_002968535.1). Lineage (NCBI taxonomy): Bacteria > Pseudomonadati > Pseudomonadota > Alphaproteobacteria > Hyphomicrobiales > Rhizobiaceae > Neorhizobium > Neorhizobium sp. T7_12. Next base: position 162,963 of record NZ_PVBK01000001.1, read on the forward strand.
GGCGGCGGAACCAGGTGGAGAGGAAGTCGACGAAGCTCCTGACCTTGGCGGGCAGGTAGCGGCGATGCGGATAGACCGCGTAGATACCTCGGTCCTTGGCAATATAATCGTCGAACAGCGTCACCAGTTCGCCCGACTGGATCGAGGCGTTGGCGATGAAATCCGGGATGATCGCGACGCCGAGGCCCGCGCGGGCGGCACGCAACGTCGCCTGCGGGCTGTTGATCTCGACCGGGCCGCTGACGGCGACCGAGATGGTCGAGCCGTCCTTGTCGGTGAAGCGGACATTGTTGTGCCAGCGGGAATTGGTGTCGATGATGAAGGGGACGCGGTTCAGGTCCTGCGGGTGTTCGAGCGGACCGTATTTGGCGACGAAATCGGCGGTCGCTACCGTATAGACCCGGAAGTCGGAGAGCTTTCGGGCGATCAGCCCGGAATCCTCGAGCTTGGTGATTCGGATCGCGAGGTCGAAATTTTCCTCGATCAGGTCGACGAACCGGTCCTCGGCGACGATTTCCAGCGACACTTCCGTGTGGCTCTTGGCGAAATCGATCAGCGACTGGCCGACCTCGGCATCGATGAAGGTCCGCGGCACGGAAACCCGCAGGCGTCCCTTCAGGTCGGCATTGTTCTCGCGCACCAGGTCGGCGAGATTGTCGATCTCCTTGAGGATGTCGGCAGCGGTCCGGTAGTAGGTGTGGCCGGCCTCGGTCATCGAGAACTGGCGGGTGGTGCGATTGAGCAGCAGCGCGCCGAGATCGTCTTCCAGTTCGCGCACGTATTTGGAAAGCAGAGCCTTCGACCGACCGGTCCGCCGGGCTGCGGCTGAAAAGCCTTCTGCTTCAACCACATCGATGAAGGCCCGCATGCGCGTTAGAGTGTCCAAATGTCGCCCCTTTTGGTCTGGTCGATCGTAGTTGGGATTTAGCATGGAATTGTGCAATGCGAAATTTCGGTGATGGGCAAAAAAACTCTTGATTATGACTGCGAATATTCTTATCTCCCCGGTCAGCCCAAAGTCGCACGTGCCCGTGGGTGTCCGCCGACCCTCTATTTGGTGAGGTCATCGGTAAGGTACCTGGAACTAACCCCTCCAGTCGCTATTCCGGCCATCCGGGAAATGCGAGGACATCTGAAGCAACGACGGTGCGGGCCTTTTTGTTCTCTCCCTGCTTTCCATCAGCGGGGGTTACTGAAGAGGCACACCATCATTGCCGGAAGTGCGGTAGGGACCTCCCTCCAATCCATGGCAGACAAAGCCGGATCATTGTTCGTGGCAGAGCGTTGATCCACTTATCGCGCGTTTGAGCGTGTTCACGGTACCGGTGTCTCCACCAACCGGGCTGAACGCATTCTCATCCGTCCTTTGTCCTCCGGTTCACAGCCGGAGCTTTGAGATTTTGAAGGGACTGACCGATGACCACTGCTCGCATCCTTGACTTCATCAAGACCCAGCGTCCCGAAGGACCGTATCTTGTTGTCGATCTCGACGTCGTGCGCGACAATTTCACCGCCTTCCGTCATGCACTGCCGGACAGCGCGATCTATTACGCGGTCAAGGCCAACCCGGAACCGGCAATCCTGAAGCTGCTCGCTTCGATGGGTTCCAACTTCGACTGCGCCTCGGTCGCCGAAATCCAGATGGCGCTCGACGCCGGTGCGTCCGCCGACCGCATCTCCTTCGGCAACACGATCAAGAAGGAACGCGATATCGCTCGCGCTTTCGCGCTCGGCGTCGGCCTCTATGCCGTCGACAGCCATGAGGAAGTCGAGAAGATCTCCCGTGCGGCTCCCGGCGCAAAGGTATTTTGCCGCGTGCTGACCGATGGCGAAGGCGCCGAATGGCCGCTGTCGCGCAAGTTCGGCTGCGTGCCGCAGATGGCCGTCGACGTGCTCGTCTACGCGCACCAGATGGGCCTGGAGTCCTACGGCGTGTCCTTCCATGTCGGCTCGCAGATGACCAAGGTCGATGCCTGGGATGCGGCTCTTGCCGATGCCAAGCGCGTCTTCGGTTCGCTTGCAAAGCAGGGCATCGTTCTGCAGATGGTCAACATGGGCGGCGGTTTCCCGACCAAGTACCTGCGCGACGTGCCGAAGGCCGAGGAATACGGCAAGGCGATCTTCGCTTCGCTGCGCAAGTATTTCGGCAACAATCTGCCGAAGACGATCATCGAGCCGGGGCGCGGCATGGTCGGCAATGCGGGCGTCATCAAGGCTGAAGTCGTCCTCGTGTCGAAGAAGTCGGACAACGACAATCACCGATGGGTCTTCCTCGACATCGGCAAGTTCGGCGGTCTGGCCGAAACCATGGACGAGGCCATCCGTTACCCGATCCGCACCGAGCGGGACGGCGACGAGATGGAACCCTGCGTTCTCGCCGGCCCGACCTGCGACAGCGCCGACGTGATGTACGAGAAGAACATGTATCCGCTACCCGTCACCTTGACGATCGGCGACGAGGTTCTGATCGAAGGCACCGGCGCCTATACGACGACCTACTCGGCCGTCGCCTTCAACGGTTTCGACCCCCTGAAGGCCTACGTCATCTAAGGGGCGGCTTGCCGCTCCCCAAGACGTGTCACTTCCGCCGGCCCCGTAACCAGTCGGGGCGGCAAATTCACAATTCCTCTTCATCGCCGCTCATAACGGTATTGGGTACGGGAGGCCACGATGGCCGCTGTTCTTGATTCTGTACGCGCATTCTTTGCGCCTAACTCCACTTTCACCATCGACGCCGAAACGCCGGCCGACGTGGTCGCCCGCGAAACCCTGCTCGACCGCGCCATGGGCCCGGATCGTCGCCGGAAGTCGTCGGAAAAGATCCGCCGCAACCGCGTGCCGGCCGAAGGGCTCGCCATCGTTGCGCGCGACGGCGCCGGCCACGTGATCGGCACCGTGCGTCTTTGGAACGTAGAGGCCGGCATTTCGTCCGAAGGCCAGGCCATCGATGCGCTGCTGCTCGGCCCGCTTGCGGTCGATTGCGTTCATGAAGGCAAGGGCATCGGGGCGGCGCTGATGCGTGCAGCGATCACCGAGGCCCACAAGCGCGGCCACGGTGCTGTCCTGCTGGTCGGCGATGCGGCCTATTACGAACGGTTCGGCTTCTTCGCCGACAAGACCCGGCATCTCGTCATGCCCGGCCCCTTCGAGCGCTCTCGTTTCCTGGCGCTCGAACTCAAGGCCGGCTGGCTTGAAGGTGCCGCTGGCATGATCGTCGCCAACGGGCGCAAGCTGGCCTGACAAAGGTCGAGTTTTCGGCCCAAGGCATTCAGCACTCAAGGCCTCGCGCCCCGACGATCTGCCCAGACCCCGCCTCTCCGGTGGAGCGTTCCTGTTGGAGCGCCCGCGGGGAGGCGGGGTTTTTCGTGCGACAAATTCTCCGTTTCGGGCCGCCGCCGCGCATCCGCTGGCAGCGGTTGATCCTGATCAATCCGACTCTCGTCGCCCGCGCCTAAGCCTCTCCCTGCAAGATCAAAACGCAAGCAGGAGAGCTTACATGGACACGAGCGCGGCACGGCATCTGAGATGGATCGCGGGCGCGGGTGCGGCTTTTTTCGCATTCGGGGCAGCGGCGGCGGATCTGACGCCCGTTTCCGTTGCCCCTCCGGCGGAGGAACCCGTGGCGGCATCGAGCCCCTGGCAGATCCGCGTGCGCGGCTTGGGCGTCATCACTGAGAACCGCGGTTCGGTCAACGGCGTGCCGGGTTCGGACCTCTCCTTTTCCGACTCGGTCATCCCCGAACTCGATATCAGCTACTTCTTCACCGACAATATTGCGGCCGAACTGGTCCTCGGGACGACCTATGCAAATATCAGGGAAGACGGTGCCGTCGGCGTGCCGGTCGGCCGCGCCTGGCTTCTGCCGCCGACGCTGACGCTGCAATACCACTTCACCGATTTCGGCGCCTTCAAGCCCTATGTCGGTGCCGGCGTCAATTATTCGCTCTTCTACAACCAGTCCGAAAAGCCTGGCTTCCACAATCTGGACGTCGAGAACAATGTCGGCGCGGCCCTGCAGGTCGGTTTCGATTACATGATCGACCAGCACTGGGGCGTGAACTTCGACGTGAAGAAGATTTTTCTCGAAACCAAATGGAAAGCCGACCACGACGTGCTCGGGCCGCTGAGCGGCAAGGCGAAAATCAATCCCTGGCTGATCGGGGCAGGCGTCACCTACCGCTTCTAGAAAAACAAAAAAATCGGTGGGGGACAGGGCCGGCGCCAGACAGGTGGCGCCGGCCTTGTTTTTTCAGCTTTCAACGCATGCAGAACGGCGGTGCCGCCGTCGACGACGAATATATGCCGCCGGTCACTCCCGCCCGGTGGGAGCGCCAGGCGAGAGCGTGAGCGCCCGATCTTTCAGTCGCTGTCCTTGGCCCGATAGGCGTCCGGGGTGACGTAGATCTCGTCGGCGCGGCCGTATCCGCCGTCCTTCACCTCTTCGATCAGCACCATGGTGTGAGGCCGTGCGGCCTCGCTCAGGTATTCGACCAGCATCTCGGTGGTGCGGTGGACGATCTCCTGCTTCTGGGCCTTGCTGAGCGCGGCTTCGGGCGTCTTGATGTTCACGAATGGCATTGTTCTATCCTTTGGTTTTGGTGTTTCAGATCATGCCGCCATTGGCGCGCAGCACCTGGCCGTTGACCCAGCCGCCGTCCGGGCCGGCGAGGAAGGAGACGACGGTGGCGATCTCCTGCGGCTGGCCGAGACGGCTGAGCGGGATTGTCTTGACGATGTTCCGGACCAGTTCGTCGGACTTGCCGGTCATGAACATCTCGGTTTCGACAGGACCCGGCGCGACCGCGTTGACGGTGATCCCGCGCCGGCCGAGTTCCTTGGAGGCAACGTGGGTCATCGCTTCGACGGCCGCCTTGGTGGCGGCATAACCGCCATAGGCCGGCCCGTAGACGCCGACGACGCTCGACGAGAAATTGATGATGCGGCCGCCGTCACGCAGCCGCTTGCCTGCTTCGCGGATACCGCGGAACGTTCCCATCAGGTTCGTGGCAAGCTGGAATTCGAAAGTCTCGTCGTCCATCTCGGCGAGCGGCGCAAGCCGCATCACGCCTGCATTGTTGACGAGGATGTCGGCACCGCCGAAGCTTTGTTCGGCGGCGTCGAACAGGGTTGCGGCAGCGGTCGGGCTGCCGACATCCGCCTGCACCGCGACCGCCTTGCCGCCGCCCGCTTCGATCTGTGCAACGACCTCGTCGGCGGCCTGCCGGCTGGTCGCATAGTTGACGACGACGGCGATGCCGTCTTCAGCGAGGCGGAGCGCAATGGCTCTGCCGATGCCCTTCGAAGCGCCGGTAACGATCGCGACGCGTTGTCCGTTGGTGGTCATGGGATCTCTCCTTGGTTGGTGGGCAGGAGATATTGCTGACACGGCTCAAGAACAATTGGCGGCGAATTGACATCAGAATTCGCCTGTGGTGAACAAGGTCATGGATCGCCTCGACCGCATGCAGCTCTTTGTCCGGGTTGTCGAACGGCGCAGTTTTTCCGCTGCGGCCGCGGATCTCGGCCTTGCCCGTTCGACCGTCACCGAAGCGGTCAAACAGCTCGAGGAGGGGATCGGCACGCGACTTCTGGAGCGGACGACGCGCTACGTCACCCCGACGCTCGACGGCCGGGCCTTCTACGAGCGTTGCCTCGCGATCCTCGCGGAGGTGGACGAGGCGGAGAACATCTTTCGTGACGCGCAGCCGCGCGGCCTGCTGCGGGTCGACGCGCACGGGTTTCTGACCCGCACCGTCCTCTTGCCGCGCCTTCATGAATTCCTCGACCGTTATCCGCTCCTGGAACTGCAGATCGGCCAGGGCGACCGGCTGGTGGATCTCGTTCGTGAAGGCGTGGACTGCGTCATCCGCGCAGGCGAGATCGACGACAGCGGGCTGATCATGCGCAGGCTCGGAACCATCACCGAAATCACCTGCGCCAGCCGCACCTATGTCGAGAAACACGGGCTTCCGAAATCACCCGATGCGCTGGAAGGGCATATCGCCATCGGCTTCATCTCGTCGCGCACCGGCCAGATCATGCCGCTCGAATTCGTCGTCAGTGACGAGGTGCGCTACGTCACCCTTCCAAGCCGGCTGACGGTCAACAATTCCGATACGATGGTCGATCTCGCCCGCCGCGGCTTCGGGCTCATACAGGCGCCCCGTTATCGCCTGCAGCGGGATATCGACGAGGGCGTGCTCGTCGAAGTGCTGGCCGATTTCCCGCCGCCGCCGACACTGCTTTCGGCGCTTTATCCGCAGAACCGCCAGCTTTCGCCGCGGGTGCGCGTTTTCCTCGACTGGATCGTCAAGGTGTTCGCCGAAGCCGGGCTTTGAGGTGTCTTACGGCCGATAGATCGCCTGCAGCTTGGCAAGGTCGGCGATCTTCAGTTCCACGGGGTCCAGGTCGTCGCGGGAAGGCTTGAACCAGGAGGCCGCCTCCTGGATATGCCGGCCGTAGGGCTCCGGATACATGCTCAGACCCAACACCCACTGGCGAACGATTTCCCGGTCCATGCGCCCCGAGGCATAACGGTCGTGCATGGTCTTGGCGGATGTGGTCAGGTCTTCGACATTCTTCATCAATGCACCGCTGGATTGGGTTCGGGTTCGCCGAAGAAGGAGCGGATGCCGTCGCGCTCGACGGTCGCCAGGAACTCGTCGAAGGCTTCGCGGTCGGTCGGAAACGGCTCTTCCCAGGTGGTGACGTCATCCTCTTCGGTGATGACTTCGAGCGTCCAGTCGCCCTGGGTGCCGGCGGGGCGGTAGATATCGACCAGCACGGTAATGCCGTCGTCGGTGAATTCGCCGGCGAGTTCGGAATGTTCAGTCTTGGGTGCCTTGGCCATGTCGTATCCGATCGTATAAACGGCTGTCCCGGCGCTGCGGGTCCGGTCCAGTGAGGGAATCGGCTACGCAACGATCAAGACGGTCGGGATGGTCCAATACACTGCTTTCCGTTTTTGCTCCACCGTGGATGATCCTTGAAGGTGTTCGTTGCTGGAGGAATCGGAACGGGGCCTCGCATATGCGGGGAAGTGGCTTCACACTCCATCATCTCTGCGTGAATCCACCCTTTCCGCCATAGTCTCGGCCGCCTGGCCGTCCTAGCTTCGCTGCATGATCACACGCCGCGCAACTCTCCTGTCCCTCCCTTTCGCCTTGACTGCGGCCCGCAGCCTTGCCCAGGGCGCGCCCCAGGCACCTGTGCCGCAGCCGCCCGTGACGCTCGATACCGTGCTCGGCGGTGCGGCGGAGCTGGAGCCCTTGAAGGTCGTTCTGGTCGCCCGTAGTGGCGAGATGCTGGCCGAGCGGGCGTTCAACGGTCATTCGCTGGACGCCTCCACCAACATCAAGTCAGCCTCGAAATCGATCATCTCGGCTTTGACAGGCATCGCCATCGACCGCCGGCTGCTCGAAGGTCCGGACCAGAAGATCGCGCCGATCCTGAAGGCCGACCTGCCGGCCAATCCGGATTCGCGCATCCACACGATCACCGTCGGCAATCTGCTCTCGATGCAGGCGGGGCTCGGAAGGTTGTCCGGGCCGAACTATGGCCGCTGGATCGCGAGCCGCAACTGGGTGCGGTTCGCACTCGCCCAGCCGTTCGACGACGATCCCGGCGGTTCGATGCTCTATTCGACCGCCTCCAGTCACCTGCTTTCGGCGGTCCTCACCAAGGTCGGCGGGAAGTCGACGCTGGCGCTGGCGCGCGAATGGCTGGATCCGGTCGACGGGTTCCGGATCGGCTCCTGGGAGCGTGACCGCCAGGGCATCTATCTCGGCGGCAACCAGATGGCGATGACCGCCCGCTCGCTTCTGGCGTTCGGGGAACTCTACCGCAACGGCGGCAAGACGAAAGACGGCCGCCAGGTCGTCTCGAAGGATTGGATCGACCAGTCCTGGACGCCGCGCACCAATTCGCGTTTTTCCGGCGACGGTTACGGATACGGCTGGTTCCTGCGCAATATCGGCGGCGAAGAGGTCAAGTTCGGCTGGGGTTATGGCGGGCAGATGCTCTATATCGTCCCCTCGCTCGGCCTCACCGTGGTGATGACGTCAGACGAGAGCGGTCCCTCGGCCCGCAGCGGCTATCGCGACGACCTGCACAACCTGCTCGCCGAGATCATCGGAGCCGTCCGCATCGTTTGAAGCCAGTTCGTATAAACTTGAATGGCCGGGCACACCAAATCGTAACCGCCTGACGCTAACATGCCCCGCGTCGCCATTGGGGGTGCTTCATGCTGGATCTGCGGACGATCTATATCGTCTCGGCTATGACCTGCTCGATCCTGGGCATCGTCCAGATGATCGCCTATTCCAGCGGCCGGTTTGAACGCTGGCTGTTCTGGTGGAGCGCCAGCGGCATCGTCATCGGAGCCGGCTTGTTCAGCGTCGGCCTGCGGAACGTGTTCCCGGATGTCGTCTCGGTCCTGATCGGCAACAACCTGATCCTGGTCGGCTATCTGTTGCTGATCGTCTCTGTCCGGCTTTTCGGCGGCCGTCCGGCCCGCTGGGGCCTGAGTTGGCTGATCCTTGCCGTTCTTTCGGCGCCGCTCATCCTCTTGTGGCGGGACGATGCCAGTACCGCGCCGCGTATCGCCATCTTCTCGCTCGTCTGCGCCCTCGGCGACCTCCTGGTGATGCTGGAGGGTATTCGCCTCGCACGGCAGGAGAGGCTGCGGTCGGCATGGCTGGTCGCTGCGATCTACCTGCCGACTGCCGCCATCTTTGCAGCGCGCACCGTCCTTGCGGTGACGGGCTGGATCGGAGAGGGCGGCCTCTTTGCCGCCGGCAACGGCGCCGATGCCTGGCTGGGGCTCTGGGCGGCGCCCTTCCTGGCATTGCGAAGCATCGTCATCAATCTGATGGCGGCCGAACGGGCGGGAAACAAGCTCACCTACCTGGCGGATCGCGACGCCCTGACCGGGGTGCTCAACCGCGGCGGCCTGATGCGTTCCTATGCTGGTCTCGAGCCAGGGCCGGTCGCCCTGATGCTTATCGATGTCGACCGTTTCAAGCAGCTCAACGATACGCATGGTCATGGGGTTGGCGACGAGGTCTTGCGGCGGTTCGCCTCCTCTGCATCCCTGCACCTGCGCAGCCACGATCTCTTCGCTCGGCAGGGCGGCGACGAGTTTGTGATCGTCCTCAAGGGATGCCCGGTCGAAAAGGCAGTCGAGACGGCCCAGAAGATCCGCGCCGCCTTTGCCGCTTCCCTCGCCGAAATGGAGGGCCTTGTCGTGCAGCCGACACTCAGCATCGGCGTGGCGACCGAGATATGCGGTCCTGGCGACCTGGAAACCCTGCTGCAGCGGGCCGACCTGGCGCTTTATGCCCGCAAGCGCAATGGCCGCGACGGTATCGATACGTTCGAGGAAGACCGCCAAGCGGCGTGAAGGCGGGGACGCTTTCGCCGCGGCGAACAGAAATTCCCTTTTTCGTTTGAAGCATTTTTCCGTCGAAAGAATTCCGCGGCATCCTCGCCTGCGCCGGCGCGGTTATAGTGGTCGCGTCACAGGGCAGGGGCCGGGTCGCGAACCGGGTCGCATCCTACGGAGAGCATCCGGCGTCCGGTGATGGTCGTAAAGGTGAGGACGGTGCCGTCAGGGCGCCGACCGTCGAAAGGTTCAAGTTTCGGATCCAGACCATCCGTTACCCACCTTTCGAAAAAGCCGGAGCGATCGGGCAGGCAGCACGGCCTGACACCCATACCACTTCATACACGCTGCCTGCCCATCCCGCATGGACCAGGCCGCGGCGGAGATTTTTCCGCCGCGGTTATTCGTGCTGCAAGCTTTCAGGCTGCGATATCGATGACGCCGCAATCGCCGGCATCGGACGCGAAGGCAACGAGCTTGCCGTTGGCGCTCCAGCTCAATCCGGTAATGCCGCCCTTGCCGGGCCGGCGTAGAAGCGCTTCCTTTGCGTCGGCGAGCCTGACGCCAAGGATCATGCCGTCAATGAAACCGATGGCGAGCACTTCCTCGGCCGGATGGAAGGCCACCGATGTGACCATGATATTGGCGCGGGTGCCGAGTTCCTGCGGCGCCTTGCCCATGGGCCCGTCCTTTGCCGAAAACGGCCAGACGATCGCCGCCGGAGCACCCGACGAGGCGAGCCACTTGCCCTTTGGCGACCAGGAGAGAGATTTCACCTTGGCCGGATAACCGGTCATCCGCATATGGCGGTTTTCGCCCGGCTTGCCGTCGAGCTTCCAGCCGTGCAGGGCGTTTTCCTGCATGGTCGTCACCAGGAAACGTCCGTCGGGCGAGAAAGTGACGGCGTTATGGGCGCCCTTCCATTCGAGATCGACCGGCGGGGCATTGGTGCCGACCCAGTGCAACGACACGCCGTTGTAACGGGCAGCAGCGATCCTGAGACCCTTGCCGGCGAAGGCGAGGCCTTCGACGCTGCGCTCTTCGGGAAATTCCTTCAGCGTGCCGTCGCTCTGCTTCACGAAGCTGGACTTGCCATGCGCATAGGCAACCGCATTCTGCGGGCCGCCGGCGACGACGCTGATCCACTTGCGCGGCGCTTCGGCGATCAGGGTCGCCTCGCCATTGCTTCCGATGCGCATCACCTTGCCGTCCTCGCCGCCGGTCAGCAGCGTGGCGCTGAAGGGATCGCGGATGCAGGTCAGCAGACCCTGATGGGCCTCCGTGACTTTCTCGCCGCCATCCAGGCGGTGGATCGTGCCGGCGGCGGTAGCGAAGAATGGGACGTCGCCAAGGAAATGCGCGGCGACGACATGGCCTTCGAGATCAAGCGGTGCAACAGTCGGCATTACGCAGCATTGCTCCCGGGCATGACGTGGTCCGAAAACCGCTTCACACTTTTCGGCGTCATGCCGCTACCTCACAAGCCCTGAAGCTCTTCTCGATCTTGTCGACATCGAGATCGCGGCCGATGAAGACGAGGCGCGATTCGCGCTTCTCGCCATCCTTCCACGGACGCTGGTGATCGCCCTCGACGATCATGTGGACGCCCTGAACGACATAACGTTCCTCGTCGCCCTTGAAGGCGATGATGCCCTTTAGGCGCAGGATGCTCGGGCCGTCCGTCTGGGTGATCTTCTGGATCCAGGGGAAGAACCGTTCCGGGTTCATCTCGCCGCCGCGCAGCGAGATCGACTTCACGGTCACGTCATGGATCGGCGACATTTCGCCGTGGTGATGGTGGTGGTGATCATGGCCGTGATGATCGTGATCATGGTCATGCGCATGATGGTCGTGATCATGATGATGGTGGTCATGCCCATGGTCATGGTCGCAGTCCGGGCCACAGACGTGGTCGTCATGGCCGTGGTCGAGGAAATGCGGATCGTTTTCGAGCGCGCGTTCAAGGTTGAAGGCGCCCTGGTCGAGCACGCGGGCGAGATCGACGCCGGAACGAGTGGTCTTGTAGACGCGGGCAGTCGGGTTTATGGCGCGGACGACGTCTTCGATGATCGCCAGCTCTTCCGGGGTGACGAGATCGGTCTTGTTGATGACGACGACGTCGGCAAAGGCGATCTGATCTTCGGCCTCGCGGCTGTCCTTGAGGCGCAACGGCAGGTGTTTTGCATCGACGAGGGCGACGACCGCATCGAGCTCGGTCTTGGCGCGCACGTCGTCATCCATGAAGAAGGTCTGGGCGACAGGCACCGGATCGGCAAGGCCGGTGGTCTCGACGATGATGCCGTCGAAGCGGCCCGGGCGGCGCATCAGGCCCTCGACGACGCGGATTAGGTCGCCGCGCACGGTGCAGCAGACGCAGCCATTGTTCATTTCGTAGATCTCTTCGTCCGACTCGACGATCAGGTCGTTGTCGATGCCGATCTCGCCGAACTCGTTGACGATGACCGCGTATTTCTTGCCATGGCTTTCGGAGAGAATGCGGTTGAGGAGCGTCGTCTTGCCGGCGCCGAGATAACCGGTGAGCACGGTGACGGGAACGGGCTTGACGGGGGCTGTTTCGGTCATGGAAACCTCGAGGACTTGAGAGCGCCCGATCGGCGCGGAAGCTTTGTTCGTCTCATATAAGGGCAAGCCGGGGCGAGTTCAAAGGGTTTGTATGTTATAAGATCACATCGGAATTGCAGCTGACGCCAAGTGATCTTGTTACTCACGCTGACGGCGAAACGATTGCGGAAACCACGTCTGTTCTTGCGAAATCGTCACCAACATAGAGAAGCGGACAGTCGAATTCCTTCGCTGTCGCATAAGCGAAGCAATCGCCGAAGTTGAGCGAAGCCTTGTGAAAGCCTTTGCCGAACAGAGCGTAAGCGGCCGCAGCCCGTTCTGCTCTTACAGCATCCAGTTCGATGATGGTGATGGGAAGCCGGTCAATCAGGTTGGTAAGACCAGCCAGACATTTCTTTCCACGAGCCACAATCAGTGCTTCGGTGAGAGTAGCGGCGTTGAGGAGTACCTTCGATTCCCCTGTGAGCACCTCTTGGCAGTCAAGGGCACCAATTTCATTCTTGACGATGGCGATCAACGCTGACGTGTCGACCACAATCATGCCGGCAGGCCATCGTCACCATAGAGATAATCCTGGCTTCGCTCCGCGGGTACGTCGTTGCCATCAGGTGCAGGCGCCATTGCTCTGATCTCTTCGATCAGCGCTCTGCGTTGATCGCGCGTCAGTTCCGGCTCAATGGGTACAAGCCTTGCGATCTTATGACCTCTTCGCGTGAGAACAACATCTTCTCCAGCCTCCGCGCGATGAAGGAGTTCAGTCAGACTTGCTTTGGCCTCGCTCACTGAAATTTCCATTACGTGCTCCGTGGTCCAATTAGATGGTCCAAATATACGCTTATCATGCCGTCGATTCAACTATGCTCTAGTGTCCCGACATCAAACCGCGCCACATCCTCCAGCAGTTCGATAATCCCCTTCACAGCATGCGCGACCAGCATCTCGCCCCGTTCCGCCGTCGCCGCCGCCGCGTTTCCGGCGACGCCCTTGGGGTTGAGGTCGGACATCTTCCAGCCGAAAGCATGTGGGCCGTAGGCGCGCAGATGTCTGAAGTCGCGGGAAAAGTCCGATTGGCGGGACGGGAAGTTTTCGGCCCTGGTCATGTTGACCCTATCCGGATGGAGCGCCAGCATGACCGAAGTCTCTATGTCTCCGCCGTGGATGTCTACTGCCTTGTCCTCCGGGGCGATCCAGCCGGCGGGCTGGCCGAAGCGGGTCCAGCTTGTGGCGACCACCAGCATGCTGAACCGCACCCGCGCCTCGGTCGCCACGATGGTCGTGAGCGGCGAATTGCCGCCATGGGCGTTGAGCAGCACCAGCTTGTTGATGCCCCGGCCATGAAGGTCGCCGGCAATGCCGAGCCAGCGGTAAACGGCTTCGTCGAAGGCAAGTGTCTTCGTACCGGCGACATCCATATGTTCTATCGAATAACCGACGGGCTCCACGGCCAGAAACGTCACCGGCAGGTGGGCAGGCAGGGCAGGGATCAAGCGGGCGACGAGGCCCTCGGCGATCAGCGTATCGGTCTCGAACGGCAGGTGCGGTCCGTGCTGCTCATGGGCGCCGAGCGGCAGGACGGCGACCCAGTTTCGCCTTTCTGTGGACGCAAGTGTCGTATCATTGTCATGATAGCGTGGCGAAGGGTGCGACATCTGGCGGTGGTTTCCCGGTTTCGATATGGATAGCGCGCCACAGATATAACGGCTACTTCTTTAGGGCAAAACGGGCGGAGCGAATGAGCAAGAAGAAGGGCGATAAAAAAGCCAAGTCCGGCAAAAAGAAGGAACTGGAAGGCCTTTCGGCCACCGACCTTGCGCCGGCAATCACCCAGGCCGCCCGCTCCATGCGCACGGCGCTCAGCCGCAGCCTCGGCGAAAGCGGGCTTTATGCCGGCCAGGACGGTGTCATCCTGATCCTCGCGGAAGAAGACGGCATGACCCCCGGCCAGCTCGCCATACGGCTCGGCGTCAAGGCTCCGACCATGACCCGCACGATCGGCCGCATGGAGGCTCAGGGTTTTCTGGAACGTCGCGCTGACGGCACAGACGGGCGCCTCACCAAGGTGCATCTGACCGAAGCCGGATTGCAGACCGTCGAACAGATCGGCCGCTCGGTCTCCGAGTGCGGCTCGATCGCCGCAAAAGGCCTCTCCGACAAGGAGATCCGCACTCTCCTCAAGCTCCTCAAAACCATCGAGCAGAATCTCCAGTCCGAGCCCTCGGACGACAGAGGTTGATTTCCCTCCAGATTTTCGCGGTCACAGGATTGTCGCACGGAATTAAATTGTTTATTTAAAGTTTAATTCGAGCATCGGATAGCGATGCCGGCCATTGCGGGTGGGGGAAATGGCGCAAAAGATCAAGTTGTCGACGATTGGCGAGAGCCTTGGTCTTTCAACTGCCACGATATCGCTTGCGCTGCGCGACAGCCCGCTCGTGGCGGCCGATACCCGGGAAAAAATCAAGGAACAGGCAAGAGCGCTCGGTTATATCTACAACCGCCGGGCTGCCAGCCTGCGTACCTCGCGTTCCGGCATTATCGGCGTCGTGGTGCACGACATCATGAACCCGTTCTACGGGGAAATCCTCAAAGCGATCGAAAGCGAGCTCGACCGCAGCCGCCATACCTTCATCCTTTCCAACCATTACGATTCGGTCGAGAAACAGCGTACCTTTATCGAAACGCTGCTGCAGCTCGGTGGTGACGGGGTGATCATGTCGCCGGCGATCGGCACGCCGATCGAGGATATGAGGCTGGCCGAAGAGAACGGCATGCCGGCCATCCTCGTTGCCCGTTCGATGGAAGGCGTCGAACTGCCGACCTATCGCGGAGACGACAGCTACGGCATTTCACTTGCCACCAACCATCTGATCGGCCTCGGTCATCGGGTGATCGCCATGATCGGCGGTACGGACCAGACATCGACCGGCCGCGACCGTTACCAGGGTTATGTCAACGCGCTGCGCAAGGCGGGCATCGAGGTCGATCCGAACCTCCGCCTGCCCGGTCCGCGTTCGAAGCAGGGCGGGTTCGAGGCGGCGGTGCATTTTCTCTCCCTGCCGCAGAAGCCGACAGCAGCGGTCTGCTGGAACGATCTGGTGGCGATCGGCCTGATGAACGGCATTGCCCGTGCCGGGCTGATGCCCGGCCATGACATCTCCGTCACCGGTTACGACGATCTCGAGGAAGCTTCGATCGCGACACCGGCGCTGACGACCGTGTGGAATGGGCAGACAGAAGTCGGCCGGCTTGCGGCGCGCGCCCTGCTCGACCGCCTCGCCGGCAGTCACGAGCCGGACGGCATCCATCTGATCAAGCCGGAAATGCGCATCCGCCAATCGACCGGCGTGCACCGGCCGAGGGCCTGAGGTTCAACACACTAGTCGCGTCAGGCCGCCACGTTGGTCAGCGTCTTGCGGGCCGCATAGGCGCGGACAGCCTCGCCGAAGGCTTGGAACAGCGCCCGTGACGGCGCATCGGTTTCCGCCCAGTATTCCGGGTGCCATTGCACCCCGACGGCGAAGTTTTTCGCGTCGATGACCGAAACCGCCTCGATCGTGCCGTCTTCGGCCGTCGCTTCGACCTTCAGCCGAGGAGCGGTTTCGGCGATCGCCTGGCGGTGCAGCGAGTTAACCTGGACTTCGCCTGTCAGCCCGAGATAGTTGGCGATGCAGGAGCCTTCCTCGATGAAGACCGGCTGGCGGATCGCATACATGCTGTCGCGCTCCTTCACATCGGGTTTGCGGTGGTCCCAGATGCCCGGCTGGTTTTGGATTTCGCTTGCCAGCGTGCCGCCCAGTGCCACGTTCAGTTCCTGGATGCCGCGGCAGATGGCGAGCAGCGGAATGCCGCGGTCGATCGCCCGGCGGATGAGGGGCAGGGAGGTCGCGTCGCGGGCCGGGTCGAAGGGACCGTCGCCGGCCGTTGCTTCTCTGCCATAGAGCGACGGGTGAACATTGGTCGCCGAACCGGAAACCAGCACGCCATCGACCCGGTCGAGGATGGCGTCGGTCTCGTTACCTTCTTCGAAAGCCGGAATGATGAAGGTCATCACATCCGCCACTTTCAATGCCGCCTGGACATACTGGTTCGGCGAGGCATGCCAGATCGCTCCATCCAGTTGGCGGATATCGGCAGGCAGGGCGACGATCGGTTTCGGCATCAGGCTCTCCAACGAGGCTCGCTATCGCGTCTCCTTTCGTTGTGCCGCGTCACCGCGCTTCAAGTCAAGATCGAGGGCCGCTTCGGGGGAGAGCGCTGCCCAAAGAATAAGCATTGGCGCTTTGAAATATCTTGTGAATCCAGTTTCGGCGGGACGCTACGAAAGTCTAAGGACAAAAGGCGTTCCCGCATTAAGGAATATTAGCTCCGGCGCTTGCAACCCATAGGCCAAAATGTTTACCTCGCCGCAGGATCGGGGGAGTGGGAACAGATAATCCCTCCGGTTTGTCTTACTGG
The DNA here is from genome assembly GCF_002968535.1 of Neorhizobium sp. T7_12. Lineage (NCBI taxonomy): Bacteria > Pseudomonadati > Pseudomonadota > Alphaproteobacteria > Hyphomicrobiales > Rhizobiaceae > Neorhizobium > Neorhizobium sp. T7_12. Next base: position 179,383 of record NZ_PVBK01000001.1, read on the forward strand.
GAGGTATTTCATGGATCGTCGTTCATTCTTTAAAAAGGCCGCCGTCACCGGCGCCGGCGCAGCTGCCGCTACGGTGCTCGCCGCACCGGCCATCGCGCAGTCGAGCCCGAAAATCACCTGGCGTCTGACGTCTTCATTTCCGAAGTCGCTGGACACCATCTATGGCGGCGCGGAAGACATCGCCAAGCATGTCGCCGCAGCAACCGACGGCAATTTCACCATTCAGCCGTTTGCGGCCGGTGAAGTCGTGCCCGCCGGTCAGGCTTTGGATGCCGTCAGTAACGCGACGGTCGAAATGTGTCATACTTGCTCCTACTATTTCGTAGGCAAGGACCCAACGTTTGCCATCGGCACTGCAATTCCTTTCGGCCTCAACGCACGACTGAGCAATGCATGGTTCTACGAAGGCAACGGCAACAAGTTCCTGAACGAATTTTACGCCAAGCACAATGTCTACGGGCTTCCCGCGGGTAATACGGGCGCCCAGATGGGTGGTTGGTTCCGGAAGGAAATCAATACCGTAGACGATTTCAAGGGCGTCAAGATGCGCATCGCCGGGCTTGCCGGCCGGGTGGTCGAGAAGCTCGGTGTCGTGCCGCAGCAGATACCTGGCGGCGACATCTATCCGGCGCTCGAAAAAGGCACGATCGATGCGGCGGAATGGGTCGGCCCCTATGACGACCACAAGCTCGGCTTCTACAAGGTGACCAAATACTACTACTATCCGGCCTTCTGGGAAGGTGGCCCGGTCATCCACGCCTTTATGAATTTGGACAAGTGGAACGCCCTGCCGAAGAGTTACCAGGCGGCACTGACCGACGCCTGCGCGTTTGCCAATACCAGCATGATGGCGAAATACGACACGAAGAACCCGACGGCGATCAAGCAGATCGTCTCGCAGGGCACCACCCTTCGCCCGTTCAGCCAGGAAATCCTCGAAGCCTGCTACAAGGCGTCTCTTGAGGTCTACAAGGAAATCTCGGCTTCGAACGAGACGTTCAAGAAGATCTACGAAGACCAGGTCGCCTTCAAGAAGGAAGCCTATCTCTGGATGCAGCTGTCGGAATATACCTACGACACGTTCATGATGATCCAGCAGCGCAGCGGCAAGCTCTGATCCCAGATCAGGCAAGTGTCATTTCAGGAACCCCGGATCGAAAGGTCCGGGGTTTTTGTCTGTGCTGATGCCGCCGGGACGCATCAAGCCGAGGAACGGGAGGCCGAAGGGCGGTTCGTGAAGCGGCTGAAGACTTCCGGGGAAGGAAAGGCCAGTATGTTTTCATAGGTCCGCGCCTCGGGGCGATCGAACCGTTTGAGAACCGGCGCACCGCCATGGCGGAAATTCCATCTCAGCTTTTCCAGCGTTGAAGCCGATGCCGGCGCATATTCCAGGTCGTAGAGTTGATAATCCGGCAGGCAGGCGGTGAGCTTGCCGAAGTCGTCAGGCCCTGCGAGATGGCCGTGGAACTCGAAGGACACGATAGGCCGGTTGAAGGCGATGGTTTCGCGCAGTCCTTTCAGAACCCGCTGCTCGAACCCCTCGACATCGATCTTGATGAAATCGACCCTGGTTATTCCGAGCTGCCTGACGAGTTTGTCGGCTTGGAAAACCGGCAGGCGCAGGATGCGGCTATGCCCCGATGGCCGGTCATCGTGCACAAAGCCGCTGGCGCCCAGGTTGCCTTCGAGATTTTCGCGGAACATGAGCGTGTCGTCGCAATCGCCGAGAGCCGCTTGATGCAGTCGGATGTTGGTGAGCCGGTTCGAGCGAATGTTGTCGGTCAACCGCCTGAAGACTTCGGGGTTCGGCTCGAAGCAATGGATCTCGGTGAAGTCTCGATTGAGGTGAATGGCGTGGTTGCCGATATTGGCGCCGACATCGAGTGCCACGGCGCCGGGCTCGAATCGGCCCTGCAGGAATTCCAGAAACCGTCCTTCAAAGCAGCCTTCGACGAAGATGGCCTCGTCGATGCTTTGCGCGGGATCGAGTTTGAAGATGTATCCCCGGTTGGTGCAGTGAATGAAGACGTCGCTCTCTTTCGCAAACCGCCTGCGCCGCAACGGCTCGACGATGGTGCGACCGATCGACCTTCGCACAACGTACATAGCATTCGGCAATACGTGGCTTATCTGCATGTCAGGCCCCGAGCGCTTCAGCCAAACTGATTTGGGGACGACCGACTTCAGCATCATGCCGTCTGTCAAACTTTATAGGCTCGACGGGCCGGTTAGTATGGCTACCTAAGTGTTAGCTGCGCCGGGATCTGGCACCGGACCTCGATCGGCATACGACTATTGCGGTAGAGGAACGGCCAAAAGACGAGTTTGACGTAGGGGCTCCGGGCTGGCCGGACTTCGCTGGGCTCCGTTGCTTGGCGGGAATAGCGATGGAGGACAGAGCGTCAACTCTGTCCTCCTAAGATATGGTCCCTGTCCAGGGTGGACGGGTGCTGCCCTTACGGGTTGATCTTCGGTGGCTCGCCGAAGTTCGGCATGCCGGGCAGGCCCTGCTGGCCCGGCTGAGCCGGGGCGCCGTCCATCGGGGGCAGGCCGAAATTCGGCATCTGGTTGCCGCCGCCGTTGCCGAAGCCGGGGATCTCGATCTTGATCGTGTTGAGATCGACGTCAGGCGCCTTGTCCAGCCAGTAGGTGACGGACTCGGGCCAGAAGATCACGATGGCGACGAGAACCAGCTGCATGCAGAGCCACGGGATGGCGCCGAGATAGATATCCTTCGTCTTCACCGATTTCGGCGCGATCGAGCGCAGGTAAAAGAGCGCAAAGCCGAAGGGCGGGTGCATGAAGCTGGTCTGCATGTTGATGCAGAGCAGCACGCCGAACCAGATCAGGTCGATGCCGAGAGCGCTCGCGACCGGCGCCAGCATCGGGATGACGATGAAGGCGATCTCGAAGAAATCGAGGAAGAAGGCGAGGAAGAAGATGAAGATGTTGACGAAGATCAGGAAGCCGAGCGCTCCGCCGGGAACGTGCGACAGAAGATGCTCGATCCACAGGCCGCCATCCATGCCCTGGAAGACGAGGCTGAAGCAGGTGGCGCCGACCAGGATGAAGACGACCATGGAGGTGATCGTCATCGTCGAATGCATGCCCTGACGCAGCAGATCCCAGGTGAGGCGGCGATGCATCGCGGCGATCACCATGGCGCCGACGACACCGAGTGCGCCTGCTTCCGTCGGGGTCGCGAGGCCCATGAAAATGGTGCCGAGTACCAGGAAGATCAGCACGATCGACGGGACCATGCCCCAGAGGACCTTGATGACCAGGGCCATGTTCATCTCGCCCCGCGCTTCCGGCGGCAGCGGCGGAACGTCCTTCGGCCGGAAGATCGACAGGCCGAGGATGAACAGCATAAAGATCGTCACCTGCAGGATCGAGGGTCCGATCGCGCCGAGATACATGTCGCCGACGGAACGGCCAAGCTGGTCGGCCAGAACGATCAGCACGAGCGAGGGCGGGATGACCTGGGTGATCGTGCCCGAGGCGGCGATGACGCCGGTCGCAAGCCGCGGATTGTAGCCGTATTTCAGCATGATCGGCAGCGAGATCACGCCCATGGTGATGACTGACGCGGCGACCGTGCCGGTGATCGCGCCGAGGATGGCGCCGACGATGATAACCGCATAGGCGAGGCCGCCGGGAACGGCGCCGAACAGCTTGCCGGTTCCTTCGAGCAGATCTTCGGCCAGGCCGCAGCGCTCGAGGATCGCTCCCATGAAGGTGAAGAAGGGAATGGCAAGCAACAGGTCGTTGGAGACGATGCCGAAGATGCGGAACGGCAGCGCCTGCATGAAGGCGAATTCGAAATGGCCGGTGGCGATGCCGAGAAGACCGAAGAAGAGGCCGACGGCCGAGAGCGAAAAGGCGACCGGGAAGCCGTAAAGCATGAAGATGATCATGCCGATGAACATTGCCGGCGGCATTATACCGTATTGGAACATGAGCGGTTATCCCCCCGAAAATGGTGTTATTGCAGCGGCTTTTCGTAGGTCGTATCGACCCGGAGGACGCCCAAAAGACCGGCGATGCGCTTCACCAGTTCGGAAAACCCCTGCAGCGCCAGGAGGCTGAAACCCGCGACGATGATGAGTTTCACCGGCCAGCGGATGAGGCCGCCGGCGTTCGAGGACACTTCGCCCTGCGCGTAGGAGAGCGCGAAGAACGGCCAGGCAAGCCATGCGAGATAGATGCAGGCCGGAATGAGGAAGACGATCAGGCCGATCGTATCGATCCACAGGCGGGCACGGTCGGAAACGGCGCCGTAGATGAGATCGACGCGCACATGCTCATTCAGCCTCAGAGTGTGGGAAGCGCCCAGAAGCACGACGAAGCCGAAGAGATACCACTGGATTTCAAGCCAGCCGTTGGAGCTGTAGTTGAAGAGGTAGCGGATGAGCGCATTGCCGGCGCTGATGAGGGTGCAGGCGAGAACGAGATAGCCGGAAAATTTGCCAATAATTTCGCTGAGGCGGTCGATGAGACCGCTGATCTTCAACAATGCAGCCATGGTTTCCCCAATTCAACGGGTCTCTCTTATCCCGCCCGCCCTGGCATGGCGATGTAAACCAAGGTCTAATAAAAGGAAAGTCCTAAAAGCCTGGGTTTTCGTCTACAAAAAGCAGGGATCGAAAGGCGTTGCGCAAGCCGGGAAGAGGTTGCGTCTCTGCCGAAGGTTGCGTGGTCGAAATTTTAGCTATCCTGTTGTCAATTTATTCAGCAAACTCTCAAGAACCCCCCAATGAAAGGGGGGCTGCGGCCCGCGGACAAGCAATTTTTAAAGGGTTTCCCGCAGTGTCGACCGGAAGACAAGGGATGAACCCGATGAAAGAGACAGAAGCGAAGACGCTGTCGACGGATGTGTATCTGTCGTTCGTCACGTCGCTATTTGGAAATCGCGGCACACTATGGACCGGCGTGGTTGTTCACGTCCTGTGGTGCCTGCTCGTTTTCCATTACAGTGGTGCGCAATTCTATCTCCTGTTCGCCTGCGGCTTCGCGGCGGTCTTTGCCTATCGCATGTACTGGTTCCAGCGGTTCGACAAGGTGGACAAGGGGGCGCTGACCTATGACGGCATCGCCGCCTGGGAGCAGCAATATGTGATCGGCGCGTTCCTCGCGGCCTTCCTGCTCGGCATCGCCAGCGGCTATGCCCTGCTGGTGCTGGAAAACCCGTTCGTCGGCTTCACCTGCATCGCCATGACGCTCGGCTCGATGATGTCGATCGTCGGCCGCAACTATGGCTCGCGCATCGCCGTCGATCTCCAGACGCTCGGCTGCTGCGGTCCGATCCTGATCGCCTGCCTCTTTACCGAGGATCTGCATCTGGCGCTGATGTCGCTGCTGCTCATCCCCTTCGGCCTTACCACCAGGTCGATGGCCAACGGGGTGCGCGAATTCCTTTATGAAAACGTCATCGCGTCGCGGAAGATGGCGATCATCGCCGGCCGCTTCGATATCGCCTTGAAGACCATTTCCCACGGCCTGGTGATGCTCGACGGCGAAGGCAAGATTCAGGTGATCAACCGCCGCGCCCGCGATCTGCTCGGCCTCGACAAGAAGAGCGATCTCAAGGACCGCGATTTCGCCGCCGTGCTCTGCGAGGATGCGGAGAATGCGCCCGAGACCATCCTGCGCCAGCTTTCCAAACTTGCCGACGGCTCGCTCGAACGCGCGCTCTTCAAGTTCAAGGACGACCGTCATCTCGAATTCTCGGTCAGCCCGCGCACCGACGGCGGTGTCGTGCTGATCTTCGAAGATGTCACCGCCCGTCTCGCAGCCGAGGAAAAGGTGCTGCACATGGTGCGGTTCGACGCCTTGACCGGCCTGCCGAACCGCGGCCACTTCGCGGATCTTGCCACAAAGAAGCTGAAACGGCGGGGCGAAGCCCTGGCGGCGCTCGCGATGTTCGACGTGGACGGGTTCAAGCATGTCAACGACCTGCGCGGCCACGTGGTCGGCGACCGATTGCTTGCGGCGATCGCGGCAAGGCTTGCAGCACTGAAGAGCGACGGACTGCTGGCGGGCCGCCTGGTCGGTGACGAGTTCGTCGTGTTGCTGACCGGCGGCGACGACGATTGCGAGCTGGAGCGTCAGATCCGCCGCATCCACGCCGAGATCCAGGGCGACTATTACGTCGACGGGCTTCGTCTTCCCGTTTCGATGAACAGCGGCTGCGTCATCCTGCCGTCGCAGGACTTCGACATGGAAAACTGGCAGATCAAGGCGGACCTTGCACTCAACCACGCGAAATCCACCGGCAACGGCACGCTGACAGTGTTCCTTTCGGAAATGGACGCCCAGTATATCGACGAGCAGAAGCTCCGCGTCGACCTTCGCCAGGCGATCGAGAACCACGGCCTGCATGTCGTCTATCAGCCGATGTATCGTCCCGACGGTTCCGGCATCGAATGCAGCGAGGCGCTGGTGCGCTGGCGCCACCCGGAGCGCGGCATGGTGGGGCCGAACGTCTTCATCCCCATGGCCGAGGACATGGGGCTCGTCTCGCACATCACTCACCTCGTGCTCGACCAGGCCTGCCGCGACTGCGCGACCTGGCCGGAGCCAATGGCCGTTTCCGTCAACCTCTCGATCCAGGACCTGCGCAACGACGACATCGTCGGTTATGTGGCGGACGTGCTGAAGCGCTATTCGCTCGATCCGTCGCGGCTGCATCTCGAGGTCACCGAAAGCTGCTTCATGGACGAGCCGGTGGCGGTCAGCGCCATTCTCAACCAGTTCCGGGTGACCGGGGTGACGATCGCGATCGACGATTTCGGCACCGGCTTCTCGAGCCTCAGCTATCTCGACTCCCTGCCGCTCGACGTGGTCAAGATCGACCGGGCGTTCATCCGCAATATCGCCGAGGACCAGCGCAAGCTGAAGCTCCTGCGCGGCATCGTGCATTTGTCTCGCGAACTCGGTCTCAAGATCGTCGTCGAAGGCGTGGAGACCAAGGAACAGCTCGCGCTGATCAACCGCCATCGGTTCTCCGATCTGGTCCAGGGTTACGTGTTTTCCGTGCCGGTCGCTTCCGAAAAGATCATCGAACTGGCGGCCGAGGCTGCTCCTGGCCCCAAGCTTTCGTCCATCCGGCGTGGTGCCAAAAATGCACAGACCTCGCCTCTTCGGGCCGCCGCGCGCTAAATCCCGCCTGAAACTGGAACAGTGTTAACGGTTTTGGGACGCCGGCGAGCGGTCGTTAACAGTTTGTTAACCATAACATTTAGAATTTTATTCAATTCGATGCCCATTCATTGCGGGCTATGGGTCTTTTAGGGTTAATCCATGGTTAAAGCTCATGGAACAAATCCCAATGCCCTTAGGCCAATCATTTTCTGACGGAAACTTTTCAGCAAAACTTCTCTCCACGCTCGACCATGTCGAATATCGGCGTATCGAGAGCAACGAAGATTTCGAGGATATCGCCCGGCTGCGATACAGGGCCTACAAGACCCACAACGTGCTGCCGGTCGCTGCGACCAAGCTCATCGATGAGATCGACTTCGACAAGAATGCGCATGTCTTCGGCGTCTATTACGACGAGGAACTGGTCAGCACGATCCGCCTCCACCACGTCACGCCGGAACACAGGGTCTGCCAGTCGATCAGCATTTTCCCCGAGGCCGTGAATGGCCTTCTGGACGCCGGGATGACATTGATCGACTCGGCGCGTTTCGCCATTGCTCCGGAATATGCCAGCGAACTTTCGGCCATGCCTTACCTGACGGTGCGGCTGACGCCGGTCGCGGCGATCTATTTCGACGCGGACCGCGTGCTGCAGCCGATCCGTCCGGCGCATGCGGCATTTTATCGCCGGTTCTTCTATGCCCAGCCGGTGGTGCCGCCGCGGCGGATCCCGCAATACGATTTCGATCTGATGCTGCTCGCATCGCAGACCCGCGAATTGCGCTCCAAGATGATGAAGCGCTTCCCGGCGTTTCAGTCGGAGGCCTATGAACGCCGCCTGCTGTTTGCGCGCTCCTCGAATTTCGACACCGCGCCGCTCACCATCCTGCCGACGGCCCGCATCGCCGGCCGGCCGAACTCCCCCGAAATGTCCTACCTGACCTGAAGCGCCGACGCCTGGGCGTACCGGAAGCCATTGTGGCGGCATTGCGCTTTCCCATGGCTTTGTGTAAGGCCTGAAGTGACCTCCATCGTGCCGAACGAGGCATGATTCCGGATGTCGACAAGGGTTTTCCCCGCAGGCGCCGACGCTTCGATCGAGCGGGCGCGTGCGGCTGATGAAGGAGACGGGACTGATGGACAATCACCATAGCGGGCCGGTGGAAACGGGTGCTTCGATGGATTATGCGGAACACGACAGGACCTACAACGCCTTCATCGCGGGTGCGAAATGGGGCACGATGGTCATCGTCGTTCTGATGATCGCCATGGCTGCCGGTTTCTTCGGCGGAGCGGGCTTCATCGGCAGCCTTCTCGTCTTCATCATTCTCAATATAGCCGGCGTTTTCCTGCTGCGTTGATCCGGTTCGGCCAGCCCGGCCACCGGCTTTGAGGAAGGGCGAAGCTTTTCGCCCGCCTTGCGATATCGACTGGGAGGAGACAGTCTTTGCCGAAGATCGTATTTGTATGCCGTGAAGGTTCCGACGAACCGCGCGTCGCCGCCTCGCCCGAGAGCGTCAAGCGGCTGACAGGGCTAGGGCTCTCGGTCGTGATCGAGAGCGGCGCCGGCCTTGCCTCCGGTGTTCGCGATGCGGATTTCGAAGCCACCGGTGCCCGCATTGCCGGTGCCGGGGAGGTCGGCTCGGCCGATATCATCCTGAGGGTCAATCGGCCGACGGCGGCGGAGATGACGTCCTACAAGCCGGGCGCCGTGGTGTTTGCTGTCATGGACCCCTACGGCAACGAGGCCGCCCTTGCCGGGATGGCGAAAGCCGGGCTCACCACGTTTGCCATGGAACTGATGCCGCGCATCACCCGCGCCCAGTCGATGGACGTGCTGTCCTCCCAGGCGAACCTTGCCGGATATCGCGCCGTCATCGACGCATCCCATGAATACGGCCGCGCCATGCCGATGATGATGACTGCCGCCGGCACCGTGCCCGCCGCAAAAGTCTTCGTCATGGGCGCCGGTGTTGCCGGCCTGCAGGCGATCGCCACGGCCCGCCGTCTCGGCGCCGTGGTATCGGCAACCGACGTACGCCCCGCGGCCAAGGAACAGGTCGCCTCGCTCGGCGCGAAGTTCATCGCGGTCGAGGACGAGGAATTCAAGGCGGCCGAAACCGCCGCCGGTTACGCCAAGCCGATGTCGGAAGCCTATCAGGCAAAGCAGGCGGCATTGGTTGCCGAGCATATCGCCAAGCAGGACATCGTCATCACCACGGCTCTCATTCCCGGCCGTCCGGCCCCGAGGCTGGTGACGCGCGCCATGCTGGCGTCGATGAAGCCGGGTTCGGTGGCGGTCGACCTCGCCGTCGAACGCGGCGGCAATATCGAAGGATCGGAAAAGGGCAAGGTCGCCGATGTCGAGGGTGTCGCCGTGATCGGCTACGCCAATGTCGCCGGCCGCATCGCCGCCTCCGCTTCGGCGCTTTATGCCCGCAACCTGTTCGCCTTCATCGAGACCATGGTTGACAAGGGCACCAAGGAATTTGCCGTCAATCTTGAGGACGAGCTCGTCAAGGCGACCATGCTGACCCATGGCGGCCAAGTCGTGCATCCGAATTTTGCGGCGGCCGCGGCTGCGCTTGCCGGTGGCGAGACGCCGGTTGCTGCCTCAGCCGCGACATCCGCTCCAGCCGTAATCTCCATAGAGGAGCCGGCGGCTGCCAAGCCGGTGCGCGCCCGCAAAAAGCCGGTCGCAGATGAAGCCGCAAGCAATGGAGATCTGTGATGGCCGGTGAAGCAATGAACAAGGCGCTGGAGCAGCTCGACCAGGCCGTGACCGCCGTGATGAGCGCCGCCGCCCAGGCACCGGAAGCGGCGAGCGCCGCAACCGGCGGGGCGATCGATCCCTTCGTGTTTCGGCTGGCGATCTTCGTGCTGTCGATCTTCGTCGGTTATTATGTCGTCTGGTCGGTGACGCCGGCGCTGCACACGCCGTTGATGGCGGTTACCAACGCGATCTCCTCGGTCATCGTCGTCGGCGCGCTGCTTGCGGTCGGCGTATCGGCGAGCGGCTTTGCGACTGGCTTCGGTTTTATCGCGCTGGTGCTCGTTTCGGTGAACATCTTCGGCGGCTTCCTGGTGACCAGCCGAATGCTCGCCATGTACAAGAAAAAAGATCGCTGAGGGTTCGGATACCATGTCGCAGAGCCTCGCAGCTTTCCTTTACCTCGTCTCCGGTGTGCTGTTCATCATGGCCCTCCGGGGCCTTTCCCACCCGACGACCAGCCGCAAGGGCAATGTCTACGGCATGGTCGGCATGGGTATCGCCATCGTCACCACCCTGTTGCTCGCCACGCCCACCTTCGGCGGCTTTATCCTGATCGTGCTGGCGCTCAGCCTCGGCGGCGGGGCAGGGGCCTATATCGCCCGCACCATTCCGATGACGGCGATGCCGCAGCTCGTCGCCGGCTTCCATTCGCTGGTCGGTTTTGCCGCGGTGATGGTTGCGGCGGCGGCACTTTACGCGCCCGATTCCTTCGGCATCGGCGCGGTCGGCCATATCCACGGTCAGGCGCTGATCGAACTGGCGCTCGGCGCGGCGATCGGAGCGATCACCTTTACCGGCTCGGTCATCGCTTTCCTGAAGCTCGACGGGCGGATGTCCGGCAAGCCGATCATGCTGCCCTACCGGCACTTCATCAATATCGGCCTGCTGGTGCTGGTCGTCGTCTTCGTCTTCGGCCTGGTGCAGACCGAAAGCCATTTCGACTTCTGGCTGGTCGTGGTGCTGGCCTTGGCACTCGGCGTGCTGCTGATCGTGCCGATCGGCGGCGCCGACATGCCGGTCGTCGTGTCGATGCTGAACTCCTATTCCGGCTGGGCGGCCGCCGGCATCGGGTTCACGCTCGGCAACCTCGCGCTGATCATCACCGGCGCGCTGGTCGGCTCCTCGGGTGCGATCCTCTCCTACATCATGTGCAAGGGGATGAACCGGTCCTTCATCTCGGTCATCCTGGGCGGCTTTGGCGGCGAGACGGCATCTGCTGCCGGCGACGACGGCGTGCAGCGGACGGTGAAACAGGGCTCGGCCGACGACGCGGCCTTCCTGATGCAGAACGCCGAGAAGGTGATCATCGTGCCGGGTTACGGCATGGCCGTCGCCCAGGCCCAGCATGCGCTGCGAGAACTCGCCGATACGCTGAAAAGCCACGGCGTCGAGGTCAAGTACGCGATCCATCCGGTCGCCGGCCGCATGCCCGGCCATATGAACGTGCTGCTCGCCGAAGCCAACGTGCCCTATGACGAGGTATTCGAGCTGGAAGACATCAATGCGGAGTTCGCGCAAGCCGACGTCGCTTACGTCATCGGCGCCAACGACGTCACCAACCCGGCGGCCCGCGACGACAAGACCTCGCCGATCTACGGCATGCCGATCCTCGACGTCGACAAGGCGAAGACCTGCCTGTTCGTCAAGCGCTCGCTCGGTTCTGGCTATGCCGGCATCGACAACACGCTGTTCTATAAGGACGGGACGATGATGCTGCTCGGCGACGCCAAGAAGATGACCGAGGACATCGTCAAGGCGATGAAGCACTGAGGCCAGTTGAACGGTGAACATGAAGCCCGGCATCGCCGGGCTTTTTTGTGAAGACGGATCGTGCGACATTGGAAGTGAGCAGGAGGCTAAGATGGCGAGCATAACTATATCACTTCCGGACGCTGCCAAGGATTGGATCGATGAACAAGTCCGCAGCGGCGGATATGCTAATGCCGCTGAGTATGTGAGCGAACTGGTTACACAGGAGCGAGTTCGGCAATGCGAAGAGCTTTCGCTTGAAGAGGTGCGCCACCTGATCAAAGCCTCTAAGGCGAGCGGCATTGGGACGAGGAGTATGGACGAGTTGTTTGCCGAGGCAGAGCGGCTCGTAGAGGCGAAGAAGGCTAGACGTGCCTGAGTATCGGCTTACGCCCAGAGCCGAATCAGAAATTGTCGATATCATTCGCTACGGGATTGAGACATTTGGAGTGTTGCAGGCGCAGCACTACGTTGATGAACTGACGCATTGCTTCGAACTCCTTGCAGAGAATCCGCGCATGGGGAAGGCCGTTCCCGATTTTGGCGAATCAGTGCGCCGCCACATTCACGCGCGTCATATCGTTCTCTATGAAATTAACGCTCCTGGCATCCTGATCCTTGCAGTGGTTCACGTTCGCAGCGTGGTTCGACTCATCAAGTCGTAACAATATTCGGATCTTACAGACGCCCCATGACCATCCCCACCAGTCACCCTTTCGATTTCGATCCCACCTACGGCATGGGGCTGAAGCAGCTTCAGGCCGTGGTGCCGCCGCAAGCGCCGGAGGGTTTCGATACGTTCTGGAGGGATCGGTACCGGCGGGCGATGACAATCGATCCGGAGCCGGGCCTGCGCAAGAGCGGGCTCGACCATCCGAAATGGCATGTCTTCGACATCGCCTATATGTCGACCGGTCGGTTTCCGATCGGCGGCTGGCTTCTTTTGCCGCGGCAGGGAGAGATCAGGCGCGGGCTTGTCGTCGGCCACGGATATGGCGGGCGCGACGCGCCGGATCTCGATATTCCGGTGGAGGAGACCGCCGTCCTGTTTCCCTGCTTCCGCGGCATGTCGCGCAGTACCCGGCCGCCGATCTCGCCGGACTCCCACTGGCATGTGCTGCACGATATCGACAAGCCGGACCGCTACATCATCGGAGGCTGCGTCGACGACCTTTGGGTCGCGGCGAGCATGCTGATCGCCCTTTACCCCTGGCTTTCCGGCCATATCGGCTATAGCGGCATCAGCTTCGGCGGGGGCATTGGCGGGCTTGCCATCCCCTTCGACAACCGGATCGATAGAGGGCATCTGTCGCTGCCGACCTTCGGGCATCAGGAGCTGCGGCTGAAGCTGAAAAGCATCGGCAGTGCTGCCTCCGTCCAGGCCTATCAGGCGAAATACGGCAACGCGTTGAAGACGCTGCGCCTGCATGATTCGGCGGTGGCGGCGAGCCGCATCACGGTGCCGATGCTGACGAGCGTCGCGCTGTTCGATCCGGCGGTTGCGCCGCCCTGCCAGTTCGCCGTCGCCAACGCAATTCCGAAATCAAAATTTAATGAAATCTTCATCCTGGACGCCGGACATTTCGACTATCCTGGTAGCATGTTGCAAGAGGCGGCCCTTCGCGAGAGGGTCGGACAGTTTTTCAAGGTGTCATGAACCGCGAATATCTGCGCTGGTACAGCCAGCGGCTCCATCGAGACATGGAACTCCTGGTGTTCGGTCATGCCGGCGCCAAGGTGCTGATGTTCCCGACCCGCGAGGGGCGTTTCTGGGAATATGAAGAGCTCGGCATCGTCGGAAGCCTCGCCGACAAGGTGCGCGCCGGCCAGTTGCAGCTCTATTGCGTCGACGGGCTGGCGGCTGAGACCTTTTACGACGCACACCAGCATCCCTCGGTGCGGATCCGCAGGCATGCGGCATTCGAGGATTACATCCTCAACGAGGTTCTGCCGCTGATGGCGACCCGAAACGGACATGACTGCACGATCGTGCAGGGCTGCAGCCTTGGTGCCTTCCAGGCGGCCAGCATCGCCTTTCGCCATCCGCACCTGTTCCGCAAGCTCGTCGCGTTTTCGGGGCGGTACGACCTGACGCTGAAGGTCGAAGCGTTCGGCGACCTGCTGGACGGCTATTACGACGATACCGTCTATTTCCACACCCCGTCGCATTTCCTGCCCGGCATCAGCAGCGGATGGCAGCTCGAAAGGCTGCGGCAGGTGGAGATCGTGCTGACGATCGGTGACGCCGATCCTTTCCTCGACAACAACCAGCATCTCAGCCAGGTTCTGTCCGAAAAGGGTGTCGGGCATCGCATGCATGTCTGGGATGGCCGCGCGCACCGGGCCGGTGCCTGGCGCAAGATGGCGGCACTTTATATCTGAGGCAGGACGGAAATCAGCTCGGCCGAAAGGCGGGGATATCAGGTGCTGGCGCGGGTGCGAGTCGCGCCGTCCTGGGCCGGCTTGTAGTTCGGATCGAGACGCATGGCGTGCGAATAGGACTTGTAGGCGCGCGCCTTGTCGCCGCGGCGCTCATAGACCAGTGCCTGGTTCGCCCAGGATTCGGCGAGCTTGTCGTTGAGCTCGATCGCGCGGTTGAAGTCGGCAAACGCGTTGTCGTCGTCGTTCAGGGCGACATAGGAAATGCCGCGGCCGTTATAGGGCTCCGGCGAATTCGCCGACAGCGAGATGGCTTTGGAGAAATCGTCGATCGCCTGGGCGTGCTGGCCGCGCCCCTGGTAGATCAGGCCGCGATTGTGCCAGGCGCGGCCATCGGTGGTTTCCAGCTGGATCGCCTTGTTGAAGTCGTTGAAGGCTTCGTTGGTACGGCCGGCCTGGCGATAGATATTGCCGCGGCCGATATAGGCGACGTCGTAGTTCGGGTTGATCTGCAGCGAGCGGTTGTAGTCGTTGGCCGCTTCGACGGGCTTGCCCATGTTGCGATAGACCAGCGCCCGGTTGGCATAGGCCTGGTAGAACTGCGGATTGAGCTGGATGGCGCGGTTGAAGTCCTCCAGCGCCTTCGAAAACTCGCCGGCGCGTCCATAGGCCGTACCACGGACATTGTAGGCTTCCGGATCCTGCGGACTGGAACTGATGACGGAAGAGAGCGAGGCGATGTTCTCTTGGGACCCCTGGGCGCGATCGACGGTGATCATGTCGGTCGAGGTCGTGGTCGAGCAGCCGGCGAGTGCCAGAAGGGCGATCAGCGCGGCAGGCAATGCTGTCTTGCGGCGGACGGGAGAAACATGGTTCAAGAGGCCGGAAATTTCGGTTCCACGAGAGAGAACGGGATTTTTGGCGGCCATCAGGCGCATTTCCTCATGTCGGGGCAAAGGCATTGTAAGTCTCGGACCAAATCAAAAGAGCGGCGGCGCCCATGTCGCCACCGCCCTGAAAGCACATGAAAACGTCCAAAAAACGGCCGATCAACGAGCCGGGCGTGCTGGAACCGTGCGAGCCGGAGCTGCAATCAGGCCTTCGCGCTGCATGCGCTTACGGGCCAGCTTGCGAACGCGACGAACAGCCTCTGCCTTTTCACGGGCGCGCTTCTGCGACGGCTTCTCGTAATAATCGCGCATCTTCATTTCACGGAAAATGCCTTCGCGCTGCATCTTCTTCTTGAGAGCGCGGAGCGCCTGGTCGACGTTGTTGTCGCGGACTAGTACCTGCACGTGAATCCCGTTCCTTTGGTTTGTTGCTCGCCTGGATCGGTACGATTCGAGGCGAAAGAATAACGTCCGCTCGGCCTGGAGCCGTGCGATTGATGACGGCAGATAGCAGAAGAGATGTGCGAAGTCCAGACGCATTAAGGTTGATTGCGCCAATTCTGCGGCCTTTTGCGGGGCGGCAGGAATGGGAAGAGCCTGTCGCCGCCGATGATCCGAATGCGACCCCGGCCGGAAGCGATCGATCCGATGGTTATCTGGCCCGGTTTCGCAAGATCTCGGCCGGGTGTCGGAGCGTCCGGCACCTCGGTCGGATATCGTCCAATCGGCGGACGATCTTGCCCGTGTCGATGGAGAAGGCGAATGCGTCGCAATAGAGCCATTGCGACGCATATTGATTTGCGATGGGTATGGCACTACCCAAATGCCGGCCCTGCGATGAGGGCTGACGATCCGAGGAGTTCGAGGCGAGATGCGCAGATATTCGGTTTTCGCCGTGGCCCGCGAGGCGATGCGTGCCCACAAGGGCTGGGAAGCGCAGTGGGCCTCTCCGGAGCCGCGCAGCGCATACGACGTGATCATCGTCGGCGCCGGCGGGCACGGCCTGGGTGCTGCCTATTACCTGGCCAAGGAACACGGCATCACCAATGTCGCGGTGATCGAAAAGGGCTGGCTCGGCGGCGGCAATACGGGCCGCAACACGACGATCATCCGCTCCAACTATCTCTATGAAGAGAGCATGGACATCTACGAGCATTCGCTGAAGCTCTGGGAGGGGCTGAGCCAGGATCTCAACTACAATGTCATGTATTCGCCGCGCGGCGTGATGATGCTGTCGCACAACACCCATGACATGCAGAGTTTCAAGCGGCATATCAATGCCAACCGGCTCTACGGCATCGACAACGAATGGCTGACGCCGGAGCAGGCCAAGGCCTTCGTGCCGCCGCTCGATATTTCCAAGACGGCGCGTTACCCGATCAACGGCGCCGCCCTGCAGCGGCGCGGCGGCACGGCCCGCCACGATGCGGTCGCCTGGGGTTATGCGCGTGCAGCGTCCGACCGCGGCGTGCACATCATCCAGAATTGCGAAGTGACCGGCATCCGGCGCGGCCCGAACGGCGACGTCCTGGGCGTAGAGACGAGCAAGGGTTTCATCGGGGCAAAGAAGATCGGCGTCTCGGCCGCCGGGCATTCGTCCGTCGTGATGGAGATGGCGGGCGTCAGGGTGCCGCTCCATTCAACTCCGCTGCAGGCGCTGGTCTCCGAGCCGCTGAAGCCGATCTTCCCCTGCGTCGTCATGTCGAACACGGTGCATGCCTATATCTCGCAGTCGGACAAGGGCGAACTCGTCATCGGCGCCGGCACCGACCAGTACAATTCCTATTCCCAGACCGGCGGGCTGCAGATCATCACCCACACGCTCGACGCCATCTGCGAACTCTTCCCGATGTTCCGGCGGGTGAAGATGATGCGCCAGTGGGGCGGCATCACCGACAACACGCCGGACCGCTCGCCGATCCAGGGCGTCACGCCGGTGCCGGGCCTGTTCGTCAATTGCGGCTGGGGAACCGGCGGCTTCAAGGCGACGCCGGGTTCGGCCAATCTCTTCGCGCATCTGATTGCCAAGGGCGAGCCGCACCGGTTGGCGGCGGGGCTGAACCTCGACAGGTTCCGCACCGGCCGGCTGATCGACGAGGCGGCCGCCGCGGCGGTGGCGCATTGATGTTGGCGGTTTTGGACATGTTTGCGAGTGGTGGATGGGGTCCACCTTCTCCCCAGCGGGGAGAAGGTGGCGGCTGCCGGATGAGGGGGGCTTCAAGGCAGGCTCGTCCTTCGCTTGTCGCTCGGACGCTCGCGCCTTTCGTCGCTCGCCCCCTCATCCGCCCTTCGGGCACCTTCTCCCCGCTGGGGAGAAGAAGGAATGCGAGGCTGGCCTTTACACCGACCCCATGTGCCGGGAGACTTTCATGCTGCTGATCCATTGCCCCTATTGCGAAGAAGATCGCTCGGAACTGGAATTCCGGTGGGCCGGCGAGGCGCATATTGCGCGGCCGGAGAATATCTCGGCGATTTCGGACGAGGAATTCGCGGAATATTTCTTCCTGCGCAACAACGAAAAAGGCCTCACCTATGAACGCTGGCGGCATATCCACGGCTGCGGCCGGTTCTTCAACGCGGCGCGCGACACGGTGAGCGACAGGTTCCTGATGACCTACAAGGCGGGAATGCCGAAGCAGCCGCTCCCGGAAACCGGAGCCTCGGAAAAGACCGTCGAGACCTATGAAGCGACCGAAGGAGACGCACGATGAGCGCCTCCTCCAACTCCGGCACTTTCCGCATCAAGGGGGCAGGGCGGCTGACGCCTGCCCGCACGGCGCGCTTCACCTTCGACGGCAAGAGTTATACGGCGCTGGAAGGCGATACCGTCGCCTCGGCGCTCTTGGCGCATGGCGTGCATCTGCTTGGCCGCTCGTTCAAATATCATCGGCCGCGCGGCATACTGTCTGCCGGTCCG
Source organism: Neorhizobium sp. T7_12 (assembly GCF_002968535.1). Classification (NCBI taxonomy): domain Bacteria; kingdom Pseudomonadati; phylum Pseudomonadota; class Alphaproteobacteria; order Hyphomicrobiales; family Rhizobiaceae; genus Neorhizobium; species Neorhizobium sp. T7_12. The sequence goes on from NZ_PVBK01000001.1 coordinate 197,234, forward strand.
GAAGAGCCGAACGCGCTGATCGACGTGTCACGCGACGCGGCGCGGCGCCAGCCGAACGTACGCGCCACCGTGCAGGAAGTCTTCGACGGCGCCAAGATTGCCTCGCAGAACCGCTGGCCGTCGCTCAAGTTCGATGTCGGAGCGGTCAACAATCTGTTTTCGCCGTTCTTTGCGGCCGGCTTTTACTACAAGACCTTCATGTGGCCGCGCGAGGCCTGGGTGAAGATCTACGAACCCTTCATCCGCCGTGCGGCCGGCCTCGGCGTTGCGCCGACCGAAGAAGATCCGGATCATTATGCCAACCGCTACGCCCATTGCGACGTGCTGGTTGCCGGCGCCGGCGTTGCCGGCCTGACGGCGGCGCTTTCGGCGGCTGCGACGGGGCAAAGCGTTTTCCTCGTCGACGAACAGCCGGAGGTCGGCGGCGCCCTCCACTACGACGCGGCGACCACGATCGACGGACAGAACGGTTACGACTGGGCGCAGGCGACGGCGGCAAAGCTGAAGGCCATGCCGAACGTGACGGTGCTGACCCGCACGACGGTGTTCGGTTATTACAATCACGGTTTCCTCGGCCTCGTGGAGCGGGTGACCGACCATGTCGCGAAGCCCGGCAAGGACCTGCCCCGCGAACGGCTGTGGCAGGTGCGGGCGAAAAAGGTGGTGCTGGCGACCGGTTCGATCGAGCGGCACATGGTGTTTGCCAATAACGACCGGCCGGGCATCATGCTGGCGTCTGCGGCACGCACCTTCCTCAACCATCACGGCGTCGCTGTCGGAAGACAGGTCGGCGTCTACACGGCGCATGATTCGGCTTATGAAACCGCTTTCGACCTGAAGCGGGCGGGCGTCTCGATCGTTGCGATCGTCGATTGCCGTGCCGATCCCGGCGAGACGCTGCTGGCGGAAGCCCGTGCGCTCGGCATCTCCGTGCTAAGCGGCCATTCGGTGACCGATACCGGCGGCCGGCTGCGGATCTCCTCGATGACCGTGGCGCGCAACGGTGGCGGCGATGCCCGCAAAATTTCGGTCGACGCGCTGATCGTTTCGGCCGGCTGGACGCCTTCGGTGCACCTGTTTTCGCAGTCGCGCGGAAAACTGCGGTTCGACGACGTCAACCAGCGCTTCCTGCCGAATATCTATGCGCAGGATTGCGTTTCCGTTGGCTCCTGCAACGGCACGGACGACCTTGCCGAACTGATAGACGAGGCGATTGCGGCCGGCGGCGGTTCGGTGGCGCTTGCGGGCGAGAACCGGTTCGAATGGACCGGCGGCATGATCGGTGCGGCTGAAGGTGCGGGGCCGGATACGACGGTGAAGGCCTTCGTCGATTTCCAGCACGACGTGACCGCCAAGGACATCCGCCTTGCGGTGCGCGAGGGCATGCATTCGATCGAGCATATCAAGCGCTTCACCACCAACGGCATGGCCTCCGACCAGGGCAAGCTATCCAACATGCACGGCCTCGCCATCGCCGCCGAAATGCTCGACCGGCCGATCCCCCAGGTGGGGCTGACGACATTCCGCGCGCCCTATACGCCGGTCACCTACGGCACGCTGGTCGGCCATTCGCGCGGAGAACTCTTCGATCCGGCGCGCAAGACGCCAATGCACGCGCTCGAAACGGCCGAAGGCGCCGAGTTCGAGGATGTCGGCAACTGGAAACGCGCCTGGTATTACCCGAAGCGCGGCGAGGACATGCTGGCTGCCGTCAACCGCGAATGCCGGACGGTGCGCGAGGTAGCGGGCGTGTTCAATGGTTCGACGCTCGGCAAGATCGAGGTCGTCGGCCCCGATGCGGCGCAGTTCCTTGACCTCCTCTATACGAATGCCTGGGGCAGCCTGAAGCCGGGCAAGAGCCGCTACGGGATCATGACCCGCGAGGACGGTTTCGTTTATGACGACGGCGTTGTCGGTCGGCTTGCCGAGGACCGTTTCCATGTGACGACCACGACCGGCGGGGCGCCGCGCGTGTTGCATCATATGGAAGACTATCTGCAGACGGAGTTCCCGCATCTCAGGGTCTGGCTCACCTCGACCACCGAGCAATGGGCGGTCATCGCCGTGCAGGGGCCGAAGGCGCGCGAGATCATCCAGCCGTTCGTCGAAGGCGTCGATATTTCCAACGAGGCCTTTCCGCATATGAGCGTGGCGGAATGCAGCGTGATGGGCGTTCCGGCGCGGCTGTTCCGCGTCTCGTTTACCGGCGAACTCGGCTACGAAATCAACGTGCCGGCCGACTACGGTCCGGCCGTCTGGAAGGCGATCTGGGAGCGGGCGGAGCCGATGGGCGCCTGCCTCTACGGCACTGAGACCATGCACGTGCTGCGCGCCGAAAAGGGCTATATCATCGTCGGCCAGGATACGGACGGCACCGTGACGCCGCACGATGCGGGGCTCGGCTGGGCTGTCTCCTCCAAGAAGCCGGATTTCGTCGGCATTCGGGGGCTGAAGCGTCCGGACCTTGTGCGCGAAAACCGCAAGCAGCTTGTCGGGCTGCTGACCAAGGACCCGGCTGTGGTGCTGGAGGAGGGCGGCCAGATCGTCGCCGATCCCAACCAGGCCAAGCCGATGACCATGCTCGGCCACGTGACATCGGCCTACTGGTCGGAGAATTGCGGCCGCTCGATCGCGCTGGCACTGGTTGCCGGCGGAAGGGCGCGGATTGGCGAGACGCTTCATGTGCCGCTCAAAGACAGGACGATCGAGGTGGAAGTGACCGACATGGTGTTCTTCGACAAGGATGGAGGCCGCATCCATGGCTGATTCTGGGGCTGATCTGGCAAACCGCACTTCGCCTCTTTCCGGTTTCCACGGCGGTTCATCGACCGTCCGCCTCGAAGCCGCACCGCCCGCCGAGCGCATTTCGCTGCGCGCCAGGGCCGAGGATGTCGCAGCACTCTCCTCAGCGCTTGGCGTCGATCTGCCCGTCAGGCCGAAAACCTCGGCTTCCGCCAATGGCCGCTCCGCGCTGTGGCTCGGGCCGGATGAATGGTTGGTGATCGCGGACGGGAACGGCGGGCTGATGCAGGCCGCGAAGAATTCCGGCGCGCTCCATTCGGCGACGGATGTTTCCCACCGCAATACGGCGATCCTGGTGTCGGGGCCGGGGGCCGCGGCGGCGATCAATGCCGGCTGCCCGCAGGACCTGTCACTGAAGGTCTTCCCGGTCGGCGCCTGCTCGCGGACCGTTTTCGGCAAGGTGGAAATCGTGCTTCTGCGAACCGGCGACGATGCCTTCCGGATGGAGGTGTGGCGGTCGTTCTCGGACTACGCCTTCGGTCTGCTGGCGGAAGGCGCACAGGACGCGGCCGTCTAAGACAATCGCCTGGCTTGACTTCATCCTGCAGAACCTCACTCTCCTCATGAGAACGGGGAGGATGTCATGGGACAATTCACACTGATGGCAATTGCCGTCGTTGCGGCGGTGATCGGCGGGGCGATTGCCGCAAAGCTTGCCGGAATCGAGATCTGGAAGGGTGCGCTGATCGGCGCCTGCGCGTCGGTCGCCGGGGCGATCGCCTTCTTGGTGCCGGGAATCGACCGGGGCCTCTCGATCCCGATTGCCGGCTTGATCGGGGCCGGCATTTCCGGCGCGGCCGTCGGCCTGACGCCGACCCGCACCGCCCACCTCGCGATCGGCGCGGCGCTGCTGCCGCTCATCGGTTTCGTGCTGATGGAAATGGGGGCTTAGAAGGCTGCGGGGTCACAGCGACAGATCGAGGGCGGCTTCGCGCTCGATATAGGCGCGCTGCTGGTCGGTGATGTAGTCGCGCACGATCGGCGCTGCATCGCGCGAGCGCGAGAGCTGCATGTGGAAGACCAGCTGGCTGCCGGTGCGGAACATCATCTCGGCGCTGATCAGGTAGAATTCCCACATGCGGGCGAATCGCTCGTCATAAAGGGCGATGACGGCATCGCGGTTTTTCTCGAACCGCTCGCTCCAGTGGGCGAGCGTGGTGGCGTAATGCACGCGCAGGAATTCGAGATCGCTCACCCACAGGCTGTTGCGCTCGACCACCTCGAAGACCTCCGACAGGGCCGGCGAATAGGCGCCCGGGAAAATGTACTTGCGCAGCCACGGGCTTGCCATGCCGGGCGGGCTCATATGGCCGATCGAGTGCAGCACCGCCAGGCCATCGTCCGGCATCAGGCTGTTCAGCTTGGCGAAGAACTCGTCGTAATGATGCACGCCGACGTGCTCGAACATGCCGACCGAAACGATGCGGTCGAATTTTTCCGTCACGTCACGATAATCCTTGAGCTCGAAGCGGACACGGTTGTCGAGCCCGGCCGCCTGCGCCCGTGAGGAGGCGAGCGCCTGCTGTTCCTTCGACAGGGTGACGCCGAGAACCTCGACGTCTTCGAGCCTGGCGAGGTAGAGCGCGAGGTCGCCCCAGCCGCAGCCGATATCGAGCACTTTCATGCCAGGCTTGAGGCCGAGCTTGGCAGCCAGCAGCCGCAGCTTGTTGCGCTGCGCCTGTTCCAGCGTCTCGGTCTGCTCGCGGAAATAGGCGCAGGAATAGAGCATGTTGTCGTCGAGGAAGAGTTTGTAGAAGTCGTTGCCGAGATCGTAATGGTGCGCGACGTTCTGCTGCGCCTGGCCCTTGCGGTTGGATTGCTGCCGCTTGCGGAAGCGCATCTTGATGCTGCGCAGAACCTTCTGGAGCGGATAGGAGCCGAGCGACAGCCGGTTGACCGAAAACAGCGTCAGGAAATCGCGCAGCGTCGAGCCGTCCTCGAACCGCATCGTGCCGTCCATATAGGCTTCGCCGGCCGCCAATTCCGGATTGAACACGAGGGTCCGGTAGAGCCGTTTGTCGGTGAGGCGCATGGTCACCGAGGGGCCGGGCGTGCCGGCAAACACATGGCGGTTGCCCTCTGCATCAATGACCGTCAATCGGCCGCGGCGAATGAAGGATTTCATCATATGCGACAGCGGAAACATCAGCATCCCCCGGAACCATTAGCACCCGAGGGACAGGCTAACATCAAGTTTCGGGAATGGCGATCAACAGTTCGCGCACGGGTTCTAGGCTTGCCAGCCCTTCCATTTCACCCAGCGGCCGTGGGGATCGATGCGGCCGAGCTCCCGGATCTCGCCGGTCGGCCAGATCTGCAGGCTGAGCGCCGCGCTGTTCGGATCGTCGTCCATTTCCATCTGCAACCGGGCGAGCGGGGCTGCTTCCGTCGCCCGGCTGCCGGCCTCGGCGATGATCGCCTCGCCTGCCGAGCGGGCTTCCGGCGGCAGGTATTGCCAGGCGATTGAATGGTAGATGACATGGACCGTGCCGGGCACCAGGTTGTTCAGGCGCTTTTCCTTGAGCCAGGCGAGCGCGTCGTCCTTTTCGACCAGGACCTTGTTGACGCGGGCGATTTCAAGTGCGGACCGGGTGCGTTCCACCCGGTCCGTCTGGTCGGCCCAGATGTAGGACAGCAGGCGCAGGCTGTCCTGCGGTGAGTTCGGGTCGAGCGGGTTGAGGTCGCAGCCGGCGCGGTCGGTTATGGTGATCTCGACATTCGGCGGCTGCGGACCTTGCCAATCGGGCTCCAGCCTAACCGGAGATGACGGGTCGCCCCAGAGCAAACCGCCGAGATCGTGATGATAGCGGTCCCAATTGAGATTGAGGCCCATGCTGGCACCGAATTCCGACAGGATCAACGGCCGACGGAACAGATCGGCAATGGTGAGGAAGCCCGCGAGCAAGCCGCTCGACCGACGCACCTCGTTTGTTTGCGGGGCGAAATTCAGCCGTTCGAGGATGAAGGCTTCATGGGTTTGGAAGGCGCTGGCGATCGCCGTCCAAAGCACGTCGTCGCTTACGTCGTTCGGCGGGTAGGCGGCCTTCAGGCGATCGTCCTTGCCGTCGATGATCAGCGCATGCAGGGCGCCGGCGAGGCGGGTGGGCACTAGGTCGCCCCTTGTGCGGGGATCGCCTTCCCAGCTCAAAATCCGCCTGCCCACTTCGGTCGAACGGTCGAGATGTTCGAGCATCAACTTGCCGAGGCGCGGGGTAAAAGGTGATCCGAGGATCTGGCCGGCGACGATCTGTTCCCGGAACGCCTGCCTGATTTCCTCTTCGGACGCCATGGCGCTCACACTCCTTCGGGCCGGTCCTTCGGGTCGAACTGGATGATGGTGATCCAGATGGCCGTCAGCGCCGGTTTCCTCTCGTTCTCGATCTCGATCGAGATGTCGTAGGTGGTCATTAGCATGCCGGCGCCGCGGAAGCGGATTTCGGCCAGCGTGAAATGGCCGCGGATGCGGCTGCCGCTTTTGACCGGCGACATGAAGCGGATGCGGTCGAAACCGTAGTTGATACCCATCGTCTGTTCGCGGATCCTCGGCACGCAGTCGAAGTTCATGGCAGACAGCAGCGACAGCGTCAGGAAGCCGTGGGCGATGGTGCCGCCGAAGGGGCTCTCTGTCAGCGCCCGTTCCGGATCGACATGGATGAACTGGTGGTCGTGGGTGGCCTTGGCGAAGAGGTCGATCATCGGCTGATCCACCGTGAGCCAATCCGATACGCCGACTTCCGTGCCAACCAGACCCTCGACCTCGGTTAGCGAAATTTCACGCATGCGACCTCACTGATTTCTTCCAGAAAGCTGACGCAATTCCGGACGGAATACCGCTTGATACTTTCCCGGAACTGCTCTGATGGCTGGCGGACTTTACAGGGTTTGCCCTGGTTGGCGAGTGATTTTTGCGGCGCATCATTCCTCGATGCAGAAACGGACCGAACGGGCGGGGAGCACCTGATTCCACAGTTCGCGGGAGGCGAAATGTTTCCATCCCCAGCCGGGAAGCGCGAAGCTTGCCTGCTCGTGGCCGCGGTTGAAGAGGATGGCGATGCGGGTGTCTTTGTCGGTCTGCCGGTCGAGCGTCTTCAGCAGCATGCCGAGCACCGGGTTGCCGGGATTTTCCCAGTCGCCGACTTCCATGGGCTTTCCGGAGGCGGACAGCCATTCGACATCGCCGTTGCCGGTGAAGAAGGACGTCTCCGTAAAGACCGCGAAGCGCTTTCGAAGCGCGGCGAGCATGGAGGTGTGTTCGATGAGCACCTTGTCGATCTTGCTCCAATCGAACCAGGTGATGGCATTGTCCTGGCAATAGGCATTGTTGTTGCCGCGCTGGCTGCGTCCGGCTTCGTCGCCCATGGTCAACATGACGGTGCCGCGGCTGGCAAACAGGGTGGAGAGCAAGGCAGCGACATCGCGGCGGCGGTTCTCAAGGATAGTCACATCGTCGGTCTCGCCTTCGACGCCGTTGTTCCAGGAAAAATTCTCGCCATGGCCGTCGCGGTTCTGTTCGCCGTTCGCCTCGTTGTGCTTGTGCTCGTTGGAGACGAGGTCCATCAGGGTGAAGCCGTCATGGGCGGCGAGGAAATTGACGGTGCGGCTGCGGCCGGACTTTTCGAAGATATCCGATGACCCGGAGAGCCTTGTTGCGAGCGCGCCGGTCGTCCACTGGTCCCCACGCCAGTAGCGACGCATGTCGTCGCGGGCGCGGTCGTTCCATTCGAGGAAGGGTTCCGGGAAATTGCCGAGCTGGTAACCGCCACGGCCGATATCCCAGGGTTCGGCGATCAGGATGCGGTCCTTCAGCGCCTCGTCGGAGATCATCGCCTTCAGCGTCTCGCCCTTGGCGTCGAAACCGCTTTCTGTGCGGCCGATGATCGGGGCGAGGTCGAAGCGGAAACCGTCTATGCCGGCATGCACGACGAAATGGCGAAGCGTATCGATGATCAGCCGGCGGACGTAAGGGTGGTCGCAGGCGACCGTGTTGCCGGTGCCGGTATCGTTGACCAGATGGCCGGGCTCGCCATGGACATGGCGGTAATAGGAGCGGTTGTCGATGCCGCGCATGGAGAGCGTCGCGCCAAAGCGGTCGCTCTCGCCGGTATGGTTGAAGACGAGGTCGAGGATGGTGCCGATGCCGGCCTGGTGCAGCGTTGCGACCGTCTCGCGCAGTTCCCTGATGCCGCCCGGGCAGAGCCGCGGGTCGAGCGCCATGAAGGCGACCGGATTGTAGCCCCAGCCGTTGGTGAGACCGAGCGGAGGCAGGTGGCGTTCGTCGATCCAGGCGGTGATCGGCATCAGCTCGATCGCATCGACGCCGATTTTCTTCAGGTGGGCGACGATCGAGGGATGGGCAAGCGCTGCGACCGTGCCGCGCTGTTTTTCGGGGATCGCCGGGTGGAGCATGGTGAAGGGTTTGACCGCGACCTCGTAGACGAAGCCGCCCGGCGGCAGGATCGGCCGGCCGATCTTGGCGAGCGGGTCGCGGGTAATGACCGTCTTCGGCACCAGATCGGCGGTGTCGACGCCGAACATCGAGAGCCGGGCGTCGTGGCGGAAGAGGCGGTCCAGTTCGCGGGCATAAGGGTCGACGAGCAGTTTCGATGAATCGAACCAGGAGCCGTTGTCGGGATCGTAGGCACCCCAGGCACGGTAGCCGTAACGGGTGCCCGCACCGAGCGCCGGCACCGAGATGCGATGAATGTCGTCGCGGCCGCGCACCAGCCGGTGGCGGGCGGTTTCCTTCTTTCCCTCGGCGTCGAAGAGGCAGAGCTCGATCCGCTCGGCATGGTGCGACCAGACGGCGAAATCCGCGCCGTCTGCGGTTAGAGTCACGCCGCCCTGGATCGCCGTTTTTGCCATAGGCTCAGGTAATCACAGTGGGCTTGTCGCGGCCTGTCCTCTTGCGGAGATCGGAAATCTGGTCGGCCACAGTGATGAGGTCGGCGAGCGCCTCCTGGGTGTCGATCGCGTGGCGCGACGGATCGGGCTCGTAGCGCTCGACGTAGACGCGGATGGTGGCGCCCGAGGTGCCGGTGCCGGAGAGGCGGAAGACGACGCGGGAGCCGCCTTCGAAGAGGATGCGGATGCCCTGGTTCTTGGAGACGGAACCGTCGATCAGGTCGTGATAGGCGAAGTCGTCGGCGGTTGCGACCTTCAGCGCACCGAACGATTGGCCGGGGAGGGTCGCCAGCTTGTCGCGGAGCGCGGTGATCAGCAGGTTGGCGGCGTCCGAATCGACTTCTTCGTAGTCGTGCCGGGAATAGTAGTTGCGGCCGTATTCGGCCCAGTGCTTCCTGACGACCTCTTCGACGCTTTCGTTGCGGGCGGCCATGATGTTCAGCCAGAAGAGCACCGCCCAGAGGCCGTCCTTTTCGCGCACATGGTCGGAGCCGGTGCCGAAGCTTTCTTCGCCGCAGACGGTTGCCTTGCCGGCGTCGAGCAGGTTGCCGAAGAACTTCCAACCGGTCGGGGTCTCGTACATGCCGAGCCCGAGCTTTTCGGCAACGCGGTCGGCGGCAGCGCTGGTCGGCATGGAGCGGGCGATGCCGGCGATGCCGCGGGCGTAACCCGGAGCGACGGTGGCGTTGGCGGCGATGATCGCCAGGCTGTCGGACGGGGTGACGAACATGCCCTTGCCGACGATCATGTTGCGGTCGCCGTCGCCGTCTGACGCCGCACCGAAATGCGGTCCGTCGGGGCTCATCACGTCGTCATAGAGTTCCTTGGCGTGGACGAGGTTGGGGTCCGGATGGTGACCGCCGAAATCCGGCAGGGGCACCGCGTTGCGCACCGAACCCTCCGGAGCGCCGAGCCGGTTTTCGAGGATATATCGCGCATAGGGGCCGGTGACGGCGCCCATCGAATCGATGACGACATTGACGCCGCTGGCGATCAGCGCCCGGATCGACGGGAAGTCGAACAGCTGTTCCATCAGCTCGGCATAGTCGGCGACCGGGTCGATCACCTCGACCGCCATGCCGGCGACGTCGAAAGAGCCGATCGCGTCGAGATCGAGATCAGCGACATCGGCGATCTTGTAGATATCGATGACCTTGGAGCGGGCGAAGATCGCGTCGGTGATCTTTTCAGGGGCCGGGCCGCCATTGCCGATATTGTACTTGATGCCGAAATCCTCGGTCGGACCGCCGGGATTGTGGCTGGCCGAGAGGATGATGCCGCCGAAGGCCTTGTATTTGCGGATGATGTTGGAGGCGGCGGGCGTCGAGAGGATGCCGCCCTGGCCGACCATGACCTTGCCGAAGCCGCTGGCTGCGGCCATCTTGATCGCCTTCTGGATGACCTCGCGGTTGTAATAGCGGCCGTCGCCGCCGATCACCAGCGTCTGGCCCTCGAAGCCTTCGAGGCTGTCGAAGATCGACTGGATGAAGTTCTCCGCATAGTTCACTTGCGCAAAGACGGGGACCTTCTTGCGCAGGCCGGATGTGCCTGGCTTCTGATCCTGATAGGGGGCGGTGGTGACGGTCTTGATCATGGTCATGATCCTTTTTTGGCAATAAGGCTGGCATAGAGGCCGGCGTAAAGTCCGGCGCTCCTTTCCCAGGATACATCGGATTTCATGCCCTGCTTCTGCATCCCCGTCCAGACCTTCGGCTGATGGTAGAGGCGAACGGTGCGGCGGAGTGCCCGGCGCAGGTTGTCGGTGGTGACCGGGCTGAAGGATACGCCGGTGGCTGCCTTGGCGGCGATCGCGGCGTGGCTGGCATCGATGACGGTGTCGTTCAAGCCGCCGGTTCGGGCGACGACGGGAATGCAGCCGTATCTGAGGCCGTAGAGCTGGGTGAGGCCGCAGGGCTCGAAGCGCGAGGGGATGACGATCGCATCGCAGCCCGCCTGCATCAGGTGGGAGAGCGGCTCGTCATAGATCGAGAGGACGCTGACCTTGCCGGGATGGCGCTTGGCCGCGGCATGGAAGGCGTTTTCGAGCGCCCGGTCGCCGGAGCCGAGCACGGCGAGCCGCCCGCCCATGTCTATGAGATCGTCGAGCGTGTCGGCCAGCAGGTCCATGCCCTTCTGCCAGGTGAGGCGCGAGATGACGCAGAAGAGCGGTCCGGCCTCTTGGTCGAGGCCGAAGCGCTCAGTAACGGCCCGCGTGTTCTCGGCCCGGGTCTTCAGCGTCGTGGCGTTATAGTGGGTTTTCACGGCGGGGTCGGTCGCCGGGTCCCAGATCTCGGCGTCGATGCCGTTGACGATGCCATGCAGGTCGCCCTGGCGGATCGTCAGCAGGCCTTCGAGACCCATGCCAAATTCGGGGGTAAGGATTTCCTCGGCGTAGGAGGGGCTGACGGTCGAGATCGCCCAACTCGTCTGCAGGCCTGCCTTCAGGTAACCGACGCCGCCGAAATATTCGACGCCCTCGATGCTGAAGGCATGCGCCGGGAGCTCGAGATAGGGGAAGATGTCGGCGCCGTACTGGCCCTGGAAGGCGATGTTGTGGATGGTGATGAGCGTCGGCACTTCCGGCTTATCGGAATAGCGCATGTAGGCTGGCACCATCGCCGCCTGCCAGTCATGCACGTGGACGATGTCAGGCCGCCAGCCCTCAATGCCGTCCGCCATGGCCCCTTGCGCGATCATCGCGCCGGCCTGGGAGAGGGCCGCGAAACGACGCCAGTTGTCGAAATGGTCCTTGCCGGTGGCATCGACATAAGGGCCGCCGGGGCGGTCGAAAAAGGTCGGGGAATCGAGGATCAGGAGATCGAGCCCCTGGTGCTCGACTTCGAGGACATCCGCTCTGGCGCCGAGCAGGTTGTCGAAGCTGACAACGACTTTCGCGTCCTTGACGGCCCGCATCACCGCCGGATAACCGGGCATCAGCGTCTTGACCGAAACGCCATGGCCCTTCAGCGCCAGCGGCAGCGCCCCGGCCACATCGGCAAGTCCGCCGGTCTTGACCAGCGGATAGACTTCGGACGCAACCGAAAGCACTTCCATAACGCGTTACAGGTCCAGTTTGTCGATCATCGTCTGGGTGATCAGGCAGATGCCGTTTTCGGTGCGGCGGAAACGCTTCGCATCGACTTCGGGATCCTCGCCGACCACCAGGCCTTCCGGAATGGTTACACCGTGATCGATGACGACATTGCGAAGCTGCGCGCGTCTTCCGATCCGGACATTCGGCAGCACGACCGCCCCCTCCAGGCGGGAATAGGAGTTGGCGCGCACCCCGGTGAAGAGCAGGCTGCGATTGAGCGACGAACCGGAGATGATGCAGTCGCCCGACACGACCGACGAGGTCGCCGAACCGCGGCGGTTTTCGTCGTCGTGAACGAATTTCGCCGGCGGGGTGATTTCCGCATAGGTCCAGATCGGCCATGACTTGTCGTAGATATCAAGCCCCGGAACGATTTCCGTCAGGTCGATATTGGCCTGCCAATAGGCGTCGACCGTGCCGGCGTCGCGCCAGTAGGGTTCGCGCTCGAAATCGGACCGGACGCAGCTATCGGCGAAACGGTGGGCGACGGCTTTGCCGTGCTCGACGATATAGGGGATGATGTCCTTGCCGAAATCGCGGCTGGAGCCGGGCGTTTCGGCGTCGCGCTTCAGCACGTCCATCAAGAACTTGGTGTGGAAAACGTAGATGCCCATCGAGGCGAGCGCAAAACCGGGATTGCCGGGAATGCCGGGCGGATCGGCGGGCTTCTCGACGAAGGCGATGATCTCGTCCTTCTCGTTGACGTGCATGACGCCGAAGCCGGTGGCTTCCATGCGCGGCACTTCCAGGCAGCCGACGGTGACCTGCGCGCCGGAATCCACATGCTGCTGGAGCATGTATTCGTAGTCCATCTTGTAGACGTGGTCGCCGGCGAGGATGACCATGTATTCAGGCGCGTAGGCCTCGATGATGTCGATGTTCTGGAAGACGGCGTCGGCGGTGCCTTCGTACCATTGCGTCTCGGAGACGCGCTGGGAGGCGGGCAGGATGTCGAAGCTCTCGTTGCGCTCGGGGCGGAAGAAGTTCCAGCCGCGCTGCATGTGGCGGATCAGCGAATGGGCCTTGTACTGCGTCGCCACGCCGATGCGGCGGATGCCGGAGTTCAGGGCGTTGGAGAGCGCGAAATCGATGATGCGCGCCTTGCCGCCGAAATAGACTGCCGGCTTGGCGCGGCGGTCGGTGAGTTCCTTCAATCGGCTGCCGCGGCCGCCGGCAAGCACATAGGCCATGGCATCGCGCGACAGAGGCTGAATTCTTTTCTCGTTCATCGTTCCCTCCCAAGGTCCCTTATGCTTGTTCCAGTTCGAGCATGATCGTCGCCAGCGGCGGCAGCGTGACTTCGGCCTGAACGGTTCCTCCCGCGTTCACAGCCTGAACGCGACCGCCATTGCCTTTGCCGCTACCGCCGTAGATCTCGGCGTCGGTATTCAAGATTTCCCGCCATCTGCCTTCGATTGGCAAGGGGATGCGGAAATTTTCACGGTAGACGGGCGTAAAATTGCTGATCACCGCCACCGGCTTTTCTCCCGGCGACATGCGCAGCCATGCATAAACGGAATTTTCCGCGTCGTCGGCGATCAGCCACTGGAAACCTTCGCCCTCGCAGTCGCGCGCATGCAGCGCGGGTTTGGAGCGGTAACAGAAGTTGAGATCGCGGACCAAGCGGCGCATGCCCTCGTGCGGATGGTACTGGAGCAGGTTCCAATCGAGCGAGCGGGTTTCGCTCCATTCGCTCCACTGGGCAAATTCCTGGCCCATGAACAGCAGCTTCTTGCCGGGATAACCCCACATGAAACCGTAATAGGCCCGCAGGTTTGCGAATTTCTGCCAGTCGTCGCCGGCCATCTTGGCGATCAGCGAACCTTTGCCGTGCACCACTTCGTCGTGGGACAGCGGCAGGACGAAGTTTTCGGAATAGGCGTAGATGAGGCCGAAGGTGAGTTCGTTGTGGTGGTGTTTGCGGTGGATCGGTTCGCGTTGCATGTAGCTCAGCGTGTCGTGCATCCAACCCATGTTCCACTTGAAGCCGAAGCCGAGGCCCCCCTCGTGGACGGGATGCGAGACCTTTGGCCAGGAGGTCGATTCCTCGGCGATCGTCATCACGCCCGGATGGGCGTTGTAGGAAAGCGAGTTCATCTTCTGCAGGAAGCGCACCGCCTCGAGGTTCTCGCGCCCGCCATATTCGTTCGGCACCCATTCGCCCTCTTTGCGCGAATAGTCGAGATAGAGCATGGAGGCGACGGCATCGACGCGCAGGCCGTCGAGATGGAATTTCTCCGACCAGTAGAGCGCATTGTTGACGAGGTAGGAAAGCACTTCCAGCCGGCCGAAATTGTAGATCGCGGTGTTCCAGTCCGGGTGGAAACCCTGGCGCGGATCGGCATGTTCGTAGAGTGCCGTACCGTCGAAGAAACGCAGGCCGTGGGCATCGGTCGGGAAATGCGCCGGTACCCAATCGAGGATGACGCCGATGCCGACCTTGTGGCAGCCGTTGACGAAGCGGGCAAATCCTTCCGGCTCGCCGAAGCGGGCGGTCGGGGCGAAAAGCCCGGTCGTCTGGTATCCCCAGGACGGATCGAAGGGATGTTCGGTGATCGGCAGGAATTCGATATGGGTGAAGCCCATGTCGGTGCAATAGGGGATCAGTTCCGAGGCGAGCTCGTCCCAGGAGAGGAAGGAGCCGTCCGGCTTTTTGCGCCAGGAGCCGGCGTGTACCTCGTAGATCGAGATCGGCTGGCGGCGGTGGTCCGCCTTTTCCCAGAATTCCCGGTGGGCGGCATCGTCCCATGCCTGGGAGAGTTCCGGTGCAGTGACCGAGGCGGTGTCGGGGCGCAGTTCGGCCCGCCGGGCGTAAGGGTCGGCTTTCAGTGGCAGGACGGTGCCGTTCTTGCCGACGATTTCGAATTTGTAGGCGGCGCCCGGCCTGATGTCGGGGGCGAAGATCTCCCAGATGCCGGTGTCCACCCGCAGCCGCATGACGTGCCGCCGGCCGTCCCAGCCGTTGAAATCGCCGACGACGGAAACGCGCTTGGCGTTCGGCGCCCAGACGGCGAAGTGGAAACCTTCGACGCCCTCGTGTTTCAGGGCATGGGCGCCCATCTTGTCGAACAGGCGCAGATGCGAGCCCTCGCGGACGAAATAGTCGTCCATCGGGCCGAGCACCGGGCCGAACGTATAAGGGTCGGTGACCGCCCATTCGTCATCGCCACGGCGGGCGCGGTAGCGGATGGGCTGCAGGTGGGTGGCGTTAACGAGGCCTTCGAAATATCCGGCATCGTGGCGGCGCGTCAGTTCGCCGAGTTCGGTGCCGCCGAGCGACAGTGCGGTGACGGCCTCGGCACCCGGAACGAAGCAACGGACCCTGAACGCGTCCCCGAGCTTGTGAAGCCCGAGGACGGCAAAGGGATTGGTATGCCTGCCTTCCAAAATCGCCTCGATCTCGGATAACGGAATCTCCCCAGGGACTCTCCCGTCATCGACGCGCGGCGATTTTTTCATCAGGCTCTCCAGATTTCAGACGCATACTGACGAATAGTTCTGTCCGAGGAGAACCATCCCATCCGGGCGGTATTGCGAATTGTCTTCGAATACCAGGATTTAGGGTCGGACCAGATTTGGTCAACGTTACGCTGGGCTTCCGCGTAGGCGTCGAAATCGGCGGCGACCATGAACCAGTCGTGATTGTAGATGCCGTCGGTGAGGGTCGTGAAGCGGGAACGGTCGTCCGGCGAGAAAACGCCCGTGGCGATGGCGTTGAGCGCCTGTGCAAGTTCCCGTGACTTCTCGATGATGGCGCGAGGCTGGTAGGTCTCGGAACGGACCTTGGCGACCTCGTCGGCAGTCATGCCGAAGATGACGATATTCTCCTCGCCGACATGGTCGCGCATCTCGACGTTGGCACCGTCGAGCGTGCCGATGGTCAGCGCGCCGTTCAGCGCGAACTTCATGTTGCCGGTGCCGGATGCTTCCATGCCGGCGGTCGAAATTTGCTCGGAGAGATCGGCGGCCGGAACGATGATCTCGGCGAGCGAGACGTTGTAGTTCGGCACGAAGACGACCTTGAGCAGGCCGCGGACGGCCGGGTCGTTGTTGATGACGCGCGCCACGTCATTGGCGAGCTTGATGATCAGCTTGGCGTTGTGATAGCTCGGCGCCGCCTTGCCCGCGAACAGTTTTACGCGCGGGACCCAGTCCATCTCGGGATGCGAGCGGATCTGGTCGTAGAGGGCGACGGCTTCGATGATGTTGAGCAGCTGGCGCTTGTATTCGTGGATGCGCTTGATCTGGATGTCGAACATCGCTGACGGATCGATGCGGATGCCCATGCGGCTGCCGACGAGATTGGCGAGCTGCACCTTGTTGGCCCGCTTCACGGCGGCGAATTTCTCCTGGAAGGAGCTGTCGTCGGCATGGGCGTTGAGCCCCTGCAAGGCGTCCGTATTGTCGAGGAACTCGTCGCCGATCGCTTCCTGGATCAGTGAGGTGAGGCCCTGGTTGCACTGCATCAGCCAGCGGCGCGGGGTGATGCCGTTGGTCTTGTTGTTGATGCGGGCCGGATACATCGTGTGCAGGTCGGCGAACACCGTGACTTTCATCAGGTCCGTATGCAGGGCCGAGACGCCATTGACCGAATGCGAGCCGACAAAGGCAAGGTTGCCCATGCGGACGCGACGGTCGCCGCTTTCGTCGATCAGCGAGATCGAGCGGATCTGGGTATCGGAGAAGCTCTTCTGCTTGCGTGCCTCGATCAGGATCAGGGCGTTGATCGCATAGACGATCTGCATGTGACGCGGCAGAAGGCGCTCGAACAGCGGTACCGGCCAGGTTTCCAGCGCTTCCGGCAGCAGCGTGTGGTTGGTGTAGGAGAAGGTCTGGCGGGTGACCGACCAGGCCTGCTCGAAATCCATGCCGTGGATGTCGGTCAGGAGGCGCATCAGCTCGGCGATCGACACGGCCGGGTGGGTGTCGTTGAGCTGGATCGCGACCTTTTCGTGCAGGTTCGTGAAGTCCGGATATTGCTGCAGGTGGCGGCGCAGGATGTCCTGAAGCGAAGCCGACGAGAAGAAGAATTCCTGGCGCAGGCGCAGTTCCTGCCCGGCCGGGTTGGCGTCGGCCGGATAAAGGACGCGGGTCAGGCTTTCGGCCTTGTTGCTTTCGCGCAGGGCGCCGATGTGGTCGCCGGCGTTGAAGGCGTCCAATAGAATCGGGTCGATCGGCTGGGCCGACCAGAGGCGCAGCGTGTTGACGCGTTTTCCGCGCCAGCCGACTGCCGGCGTGTCGTAGGCCATGGCGATGACGCGTTCGGCCGGCTTCCAGACGTAGCGCGGCGTCTCGTCGTACCCGCCGACTGTTTCGACCGTGCCGCCGTAACCGATTTCGTAGGAGCTTTCGCGACGTTCGAATTCCCAGGGATTGCCGTGGGCAAGCCAGCTTTCCGGAAGCTCGACCTGCCAGCCGTCGGCCATCTGCTGGCGGAACAGGCCGTGGACGTAGCGGATGCCGTAACCGTAGGCCGGGATGTCGACGGTCGCCATGCTCTCCATGAAACAGGCGGCAAGCCGGCCGAGACCGCCATTGCCGAGTGCGGCATCCGGTTCCAGAACCGCAATCACGTCGATATCCACGCCGAGCGAAGACAACGCGTCGCGGATTTCCTGCATCAGCCCCATGTTGCTGACGGCATCGCGCATCAGGCGGCCGATCAGGAATTCGAGCGACAGGTAATAGACGCGCTTGCCGCCGGTCCGATAGACCTTGCGGGTGGATTCCATCCAGGTGTCGATGATGCGGTCGCGCACCACCAGGATGGTGGCGGTCAGCCAGTCGTGGGGCTTGGCCACCTTCGCGTCCTTGCCGATACGGTAGGTCAGGCGCTCGATGATCTCTTCCGCCATGATTTCGGGACGGGAGCTGCGGGGGGCCGGCTGAGGAATTTCGACCGGAGAAGACGTGTTGTTCATATGTCGCCAACTTTCTGGGGGAGCGGGAGGAAGGGCGTCCGATTCAGTCCATCTGGCAAGATGTATAAGGACAGTTTATGCACCGTTATGACACTGCGCAATGACCGATTTATCTTTGCGTGTATCGCTCGGACAAGACCAACGAAAAACGCCCCGCCGGTGAGGGCGGGGCGTTTTTGCAGCCTTTCTGAAAGGCAAGTTCAGTTGGTCAGGCGAGTGCCGGTCTGGGCAGCCTTGCGGGCGATCTCGCCGAAGGTTTGCACCAGCGTCGTCATGTTGGTCGGCTCGTAATAATAGCCGGGGCCGCTGGAGCAGTAGTTCAGCAGGCTCTTGCCCCTGTCCGGCGCCATGAAGGCGATCGTGTAGATCCTGATGCCCTTCCCCATCTCCTCTTCCGTGAGCTGCTTCCCTTCCGTCAGCTTCAGCTTTGCGGCATCCGTGAGACCGTCGCTTTTCGCGTTAAAGCAGATGTCGCGGACCCTGGCGTCGATCGTCGAGTTCCAGGTCCCGCTGTAGCCGGTCATCTCGCCGTCGGTCATGAAGACTATGTAGCGATCGAAATTGGTGTTGCCCTTGCCGTCATGGGCGGTCTTTTCGGTGGCGTTGGCATTCTTCAGCGCATTCAGCGCATTGGTCAGCGCGCCGCTGGCGTCGGTGCCGCCCGACGGCGGTTCCGGCAGCTTGTTGACATAACTGTCCACGAGGGAAGTACCCCACTGGATGCTCTGCTCGGCCTTCGTCTGGTCGTCGTAGGAATCGGCGCCGACACGGATCAGTTCATGGTTCGGATCGGCTATTTCCAGCTCCTCAAACATCACCCCTGCAGCCGCCTTGAGAGATTCCATTTTTGTCAGATAGTTGGGGACATCCCTATAGCAGATCTGTTTGTTGTTTTTGCCGCACGAATAGGGTTGCTGTATGGTCGGCTGGGCGGAATTGATCGTCGTCGTGTCCTCTTTCATCGAGCCCGATTCATCGAGCGCCAGGTACATGGAGAGGGCGTTGCCTTCGCGGCCGCTGGCGGCGACGCTTTCGACGCTGACGCGCACGGTCGGGAAACCGAGGAACGAGGTCAGGCCGCTGAGCGGTACGTCGTAGCTCGACTTCATGCGGACCTCGTAGCTGGCAGCCGTCGTGGAGCTGCCCGAGGAGGTTGCCAATGTCTGGGTGTTCGCTCTGAGCTTGGCCTCTTCCGCAGCCAGCGTCTCAGCGGAAGCACCGGAATTCTTGAGCTCCTCCATCTTCTGGGCGATATACATATCGGCGCCAAGCTTCTGGGCTTCCGCCGTCGTCATCGTGCCCTTGGCGGCCATGGCGGACGCCGCAGCGAGAGTGGCGCTGTCCGCCAGCGCCTGGAGCTGGTTCTTTTGATCCATCGCCTGTGTCAGGTCGACTGCGACGCCGCCGACCGCCAGCAGGACGGGAAGCAGTGCAGCCGTCATGATACCGAAATTACCGGCGCGGTCCTTCGCCAGCCGCGCAAAAATTGTGTGCTTCATCATGGCCCCCAGAGTTCAATTCATTTGAACACCCGTGGTGTATTCCTGGCGGGTATAGGAAGGCCTAAACCATTCGTTGCAATTTTACGGAATGCCAAGAATCAGCGCCAAAACGGAGCGGGATTTCAGGATTTCAGCGGAATGACGTCCACCGCCTGCACCGCATTCTGGTTTCCGTAACCCTTGAGCATGCCGATGACCGGGGCGACGTCGGAATAGTCGCGGCCGTATCCGACGACGATATGGTCGCTGCCGGCCGGAATGTTGTTGGTCGGATCGAGTTCGACATAACCCATGGTCTCGCCGCACCAGACCCGCACCCAGGCATGCATGGCATCGGCGCCTTCGAGGCGCTCCTTGCCCGGCGGCGGAATGGTGCGCAGAAAGCCGCTGACATAACCGGCCGGGATGCCGAGGCTGCGGAGCGCCACGATCATGATATGGGTGAAATCCTGGCAGACGCCGCGCTTCAGCCGGAAAGCCTCCTTCGGGGTCGTATCGACCTCGGTCGCCTTGGCGTCGTAGGTGAAGTCCTTGTGGATACGGGCGCAGATGCCAAGCGCGATCTCCAGCACGGTCTGGCCTGGCTTGACGATCTCGCGGGCATAGGCGGCGATCAGCGGTTCCTCGGCAAGGCGCGGGCTTGCGCCGGTCAGGTGATGCGGGGAGGCGGCATTGACCGACCAGAAATCCGCCAGTTCGTCGGCGAGCGTCGCCAGTTCCGGCGACAGGTCCGCCGTCATCGAGGTGGTTTCCACCATGACGCGGGCCTGCATGCGGATGTCGAGTTTTTCGTGCGGCGCACGCAGCAGCACGGATGTCGCCTGCTGGCCGAAGAAATCGATGAACGTGGTCCGCTCGTCGGCATGCGGGCCGACGGTGATCGAGCCGGCAATCAGCCGCTGCCGGTCGGGCAGGGACAGCGGCAGGAGGCGGATCACATGGCGGGCGCCCGAGGCCGGCACGTCGTAGGTATAACCCATGTGGAGGGAGAGATCGTAAAGCATCAGCTGAAATAAGTCTGGCCGAGGATATCGGACAGCTTCTCCATCTCCAGTTCGATCTTCTGGTAGGTGTCGTCGTTCATGCCCTCCGGGGTCATCACCGCAAGGCCGGAATGCAACCGCATCGCCTCGCGGTAGAAGGGCGACATCTGGCCGTTGACGAAGGCGTTCGGCAATTGCTCCACCTCGGTGCGGATTTCGTTCAGCTGGAACAGGATCGAGCGCGGGTTCAGGGGATCGAGCGCCAGGAGGTCAGCGACCGTCAGCCTTGCCGTGGCGACGTTGTAACGGCGGCGGTGGGTCATGACGCTGTCGCCGATCTCGAGCAGCATGTCGAGCGAGCCATCCGGCGCGTCGGGGCCTGACATGTGGCCGAGCAGCCGGGTCATGTGCATGCCGCGCTCCAGGTGGCGGCCGATCGACAGGAAACGCCAGCCGGTGAAACGGTACATGTTTTCATGCACCAGACCGGCAAAACCCGCGAGCTTGCGCAGGAGCACCGTCATTGCATGCGAGGCGTCGTCGCCCGCATGCACGGTGTCGTGGAAGCGGCGGGCGGTCTTGGCAAGGTCGGTCAGCGCCAGCCAGCCGTCCGGCGAGAAACGGTCGCGAATGTTGCTCGCCGAATAGATGGCGCTGTCGATGTTGCGCAGAAGCGACGCCGGCACCGCCTTGGTCATCTCGACATCGATGCCCTTCAGGTAGCGGGTGACGTCGGCCAGAAGCGGTGCCTTCGGATCGGCAGACTCCGCATAGCGCAGGTGCCAGGCGCGCAGAATGCGCAGGGCGCCTTCGGCCCGCTCGATATAACGGCCGAGCCAGTAGAGATTGTCGGCCGCGCGGCTCGGCAGGCTGCCGGGCATGTTGCGGGTGAAACTTTCCTCGGGCGGCAGGAGCGTCGCCTTCGCGACCGGCTTGTCGCTGACGATCCAGACGTCGGCGGCGGCCCCGCCCGACTGCATGGCGATCGCCGCCACGTCGTCGCCGGCGCCGATACGGGCAAAACCGCCCGGCATGATCTGCCAGCCGTGTTCGGTGCGGGCGGCAAAGACGCGCAGCGACATCGGCCGCGGCGTGAGCTTGCCGTTGACGTAGGCCGGCGTGGTCGAAAGCGTCACGACCTCCTGGCCGACCAGCTTGGCGCCTTCGGTCGCAAGCCAGTCGCCGACCGTGTCCCTCGCCGTCTTGCGCAGCGACGAGCCGAGCACCGATTGGCCGTTGTCGTCGAAGAAGGGCAGCCGCGAATAGGCCGGCCCGATGACCATGCGCTCGATATTCTTGGCGACGTGCTCGCGTTCCTTTTTCTGCCCGCACCACCAGGTGGCAATCGAGGGCATGATCAGGTCCTCGCCGATCAGCCGCCGACAGACGGTCGGGGCGAATGCCAGCAGCGCGCGGGTCTCGAGAATGCCGGAGCCGAGCGCGTTGACGAAGGTGAGCGCGCCGGAGCGTAGCGCCTGCACCATGCCGGGGGTGCCGATATGGGAGTGCTGGTTGAGTTCGAGCGGATCGGCATAAGCGGCGTCGAGGCGGCGCCAGAGTACGCCCACGGGCTTCAGGCCAGCCACGGTGCGGACCATGACGCGGTCGCCGACGACCGTCAGGTCCTCGCCTTCGAGAAGCATGAAGCCGAGATAGCGGGCGATATAGGCGTGCTCGAAATAGGTCTCGTTGGCAGGACCCGGCGACAGGACCGCGATGCGGTCCTCCGGGTTCTGCTTGTGGGATTGCAGCGCGTCGCGGAAGGCGCCGAAGAAGGAGGCGAGGCGGTGGACATGCGATTCGGCATAGATGTCCGAAAAGGCGCGGGTGGTGGCGACGCGGTTTTCAAGCGCGAAACCGGCGCCGGACGGCGCCTGGGTGCGGTCGGCAAGCACCCACCAGTTGCCGTCCGGTCCGCGGCCGATCTCGAATGAGCAGAAATGCAGGTAGTGGCCGCCGACCGGCTTGACGCCCACCAGCGGGCGGAGAAATTCGGCGTTTCCGGCAATCAGCGCCGGCGGCAGGAAACCCTCCTGCACCAGCTTATTGTCGCCGTAGATGTCGGCGATCAGCGCTTCCAGAAGATCGGCGCGCTGGGTCAGGCCCTTGCAGACCGTCTCCCATTCCTTGCCGTCGATGAGGACCGGCACGTGGCTGATCGGCCAGTTACGCTCGCCGCTCCCCTGAGCGCCGTAAGTGCGGTAGAAGACGCCGGCATCGCGCAGGTAGCGGTCGGCACGGGCGAAACGCTCGCGGCGCTCGTGCTCGGTCATGCGGCCGAGATGGGAGAGCAGGTTGCGCCAGACCGGCCGGATCTGGCCGTTCGCATCGAGCATCTCGTCGGCAACGCCGGGCAATGCGGCATAACCGAGAAGGGGATCGCCAGCGATCCCCCCTTTTGCCTTGCGTTCGGTTGCCGGTGCCTTGGACATCGGGCGTTTCAGACTCCTTGCGGCCGGCGCAGATCGAGCGTCAGCGGAAATTCAGGCGAGGGCGTTTCGGCCAGAAGCGTATAGCCGCCCGCCGTATGCCCCCACGGCTCGAACCGGGCGAGGCGGCGTGCTTCCGCCTCGTTGCCGTTGACCGGGAAGGTGTCATAACTACGCCCGCCCGGATGGGCAACGTGATAGATGCAGCCGCCGATCGAACGGCCGGACCATGTATCATATATGTCGAATGTGAGCGGCGTGTTAACCGGCAGGACCGGGTGCAGGCCGGCGGATGGTTGCCAGGCCTTGAAACGGACGCCGGCCACCGAGACGCCGGAGGTGCCGGTGCCTTTCAGCGGTACGGCACGGCCGTTGCAGGCGACGGTATAGCGGGACGGATTGGTGGTTTCGAGCCGGACCTGGAGGCGCTCCACCGACGAATCGACGTAACGCACGGTGCCGCCGATCGCACCCTGCTCGCCCATCACATGCCAGGGTTCGAGCGCCTGGCGCAGTTCGAGCTTGGAGCCTTCGTATTCGACCTCGCCGAAGAAGGGGAAGCGGAATTCGAGCTGGGCCTCGAACCATTCGGGACGCAGGTCGAAGCCGTTTTCGCGAAGGTCCTGGAGGACGTCCATGAAATCGGCCCAGACATATTGCGGCAGCATGAAGCGGTCGGCGAGCGCCGTTCCCCAGCGCACGAACCGGCCCTGAAGCGGGTTTTTCCAGAAGCGGGCGATCAGTGCCCGGACCAGCAATTGCTGGGCAAGCGACATGCGCGCGTTCGGCGGCATCTCGAAACCGCGGAACTCGACGAGGCCCAAGCGGCCGGTCGGGCCGTCGGGCGAGAACAGCTTGTCGATGCAGATTTCGGAGCGATGGGTATTGCCGGTGACGTCGGTTAGCAAGTTGCGGAACAGGCGGTCGACCAGCCATGGCAGCGGGGGAGCGCCCTGGCCGGGCACCGGCACCTGGGCAAGCGCGATTTCCAGCTCGTACATCGAATCGTGGCGGGCCTCGTCGATGCGCGGCGCCTGGGAGGTCGGGCCGATGAACAGGCCGGAGAACAGGTAGGAGAGCGACGGATGGCGCTGCCAGTGGAGCACCAGGCTCTTCAACAGGTCGGGGCGGCGCAGGAACGGGCTGTCGTTCGGATTGGCGCCGCCGACCACGACGTGGTTGCCGCCGCCGGTGCCCGTGTGGCGGCCGTCGATCATGAACTTGTCGGCGCCGAGGCGGCTCTGGCGGGCTTCCTCGTAGATCGCGGTGGTGGTCGCAACCGTCTCCTTCCAGCTTGCGGCCGGATGGATGTTGACCTCGATGACGCCCGGATCGGGCGCGACGCGGATGACGTTGATGCGCTCGTCATGGGGCGGGGCATAACCTTCGATATGGATGGGAAGGCCGATTGCGGTCGCAGCGTTCTCGGCAGCGGCGATCAGTTCGAGATAATCCTCGATCTTTTCGACCGGCGGCATGAAGACGCAAAGCCTTCCGTCGCGCGGCTCGACGGAGATCGCGGTGCGCACCGCACCGCCGATCTCGCCGAGGGTCTGTTCCACGCGACCGGGATTGGCGGCGTCGCCTGCCTTGAAGGAGGATTCCGGCATGGCGCGGCCGGCCGGGACGATCGCCTCTGGCAGCGGCTGGCGCGGTATCGAGGGGTCGGCCTCGTGGATATAGGGAAACTGCGACGGCGGCACATAGGGCAGGGTGCCCAATGGCAGGCGATAACCGACCGGGCTGTCGCCGGGCACGAGGAAGATCTTGCCGCGGCGGGTGCTCCATTTCTCGCTGACCCAGCGCTTTCCGCCGGAGCTTCCCCTGGCCTGGGCATTCCAGGCCTGGACGGGCAGAACATAACCGCTCGGCCGTGTCAGGCCGCGTTCGAAAACCCGGGCGATGCGGTTGCGTTCTTCCGGATCCTTGAGCTTCGAATTGGAAGGGTCGACGTTTTCCGGCAGACTGCCTTCGCGGATGATCCACTCCGCAGGATCCTCGTAGGCCGGGACGACCATTTCGGGCGCGATGGCGAGTTCGGTGGCAAGCGCCGTCAGGAGTTTCTCCGCATCGTCGTCGCCGACGCCGTAGCTCTGGCCTTCCTCAGCCACCAGGTCGGGATTGCTCCAGATCGGCCGGCCGTCCTTGCGCCAGTAAAGGGAGAAGGTCCAGCGCGGCAAGGTCTCGCCGGGATACCACTTGCCCTGGCCGTAATGGAGGAAACCGCCGGGCGCGAAATGTTCGCGCAGCTTGCGGATCAGGATGTCGGCCTTTTCGCGCTTGGTGGGGCCGACGGCATCGGTGTTCCATTCGCCCGATTCGAAATCGTCGATCGACACGAAGGTCGGTTCGCCGCCCATGGTCAGGCGAACGTCCTGCGCCTGCAGCACGCGGTCGACCTGGTCGCCGAGCTTGTCGAGCGCCTCCCAGGATTCGTCCGAAAACGGCTTGGTGATGCGCGGATGTTCGGCGACGCGATTGACCTTCATGTCGAAGGCGAAGGAGGTCTCCGCTTCGCCGAAATAACCGCCGGAAATCGGGGCGGCGTTGCGGAAATGCGGGGTCGCGGCAAGCGGGATATGGCTTTCGCCGGTCAGAAGCCCGGAAGTCGGGTCGAGGCCGACCCAGCCGGCGCCGGGGAGGTAGACTTCGCACCAGGCGTGCAGGTCGGTGAAATCGACCTCGGTGCCGGAGGGGCCGTCGAGCGCCTTCAGGTCCGGCGTCAGCTGGATCAGGTAACCGGAGACGAAACGCGCGGCGAGGCCGAGATGGCGGAGGATCTGGACGAGCAGCCAGCTGGTGTCACGGCAGGAGCCCATGGCCGAGGTCAGCGTCTGCTCCGGCGTCTGCACGCCCGGCTCCATGCGGATGACGTAACCGATCGCCTGCTGCAGGCGGGCATTGATGCCGACGATCATGTCGACCGTCGGCTGGTCCGGAGACATGTCGAAGGTTTTCATGTAGTCGGCCAGCGCGGGTTCCGGCGGCTCCGGCACCATGTAGATCGACAGGTCCTCGACCAGTTCGGGCGGGTAGCTGAACGGCCATTTCATCGCTTCCTCTTCGACGAAGAAGTCGAAGGGATTGTAGACCGTCATGTCGGCGACGAGATCGACCTCGATCTTGAACTCGGTGACCGGGTCCGGAAAAACGAAGCGGGCGAGGTAGTTGCCGTAGGGATCCTGCTGCAGGTTCACGAAATGATTGGAGGGCGTCACCTTCAGCGAATGGCTGAGCACCTTGGTGCGCGAATGGGCAGCCGGTTTGAGGCGGATGATCTGCGGTCCGAGACGGACAGGCTTGTCGTACATGTAGTGGGTAAGGTGGTAGACACTTGCCTTGATCGACATACTTCCCCTTGCCGGCCGCTTTACCGGGCCGATCGATGATCGTTGCAAGGATTTTGTGCAATGCACGAGAATAAAGCAAGGCGGAATCCAAGCTTATACCGCAGACGCGAGATAAGCGGCTTTATTCCTCAATCCAGCGTGCGGCGGAAACGGCGGACCGCGATCAGCATGGCGACGGCCATCAGGGCGGCGAGCGCTGCCGTATCGTAGCCGAGGCCGCCGATATCGGCGCCCTTCAGCATCACCGCCCGGACGATGCGGATATAGTGGGTGAGCGGCAGGGCCTCGCCGATCCACTGCGCCCAACCAGGCATGCCGGCGAAGGGGAACATGAAGCCGGAAAGGAGGATGTTCGGCAGGAAGAACATCATCGCCATCTGCATCGCCTGCAACTGGTTCGCCGCGATCGTCGAGAACGTGTAGCCGATCGACAGGTTGGTTATGACAAAGAGGGCGGTGGCGGCGGTCAGCGACAGGGGATCGCCGAGGATCGGCACCCGGAAGACGAGGATGCCGACGCCGATGATCACCAGCGCCTGGATGAGGCCGATCAGCACGTAGGGGGCGATCTTGCCGAGCATGATTTCCAGCGGTTTGATCGGCATGGAGAGCAGGTTCTCCATCGTGCCGCGCTCCACCTCCCGGGTGACGGAGAGGGCGGTGAAGATCAGCAGCGTCATCGTCAGGATCGTGCCGAGCAGGCCGGGAACGATGTTCAAGGTCGAAGAGCCGGCCGGATTGTAGCGGCGGTGCTGGACGATCTGGAAGGCGGGTTTCACGGGCTCGGCAAAGGTGACCTGGCGGTCGTTTTCCAGCGCCGTCGAAATGATGCCGGAGAGCGCGCCGAGCGCGGAACTTGCGGCGACCGGGTCGGTGGCGTCGGCGGCGACCAGCAGCGAGGGAGAATCGCCGCGCCGCAGCGACCGTTCGAAACCTTCGGGGATTTCGACGACGAACAGGGCCTCGCCGGACTGCAGCAGGGCATCCATGTCCTCGGCGCGGGTGACGACCGATTTGACCTCGAAGAAATCCGTGTTTTTCAGCGCGGCGAGGATGGAGCGGCCGACATCGCTGTTTTCGCGCATCAGCACGGCGGTCGGCAGGTTGTGCGGAGTGGTGTTGATGGCAAAGCCGAACAGGAAAAGCTGCATGATCGGCAGCATGACCATGGTCGCGAGCGTGATGCGGTCGCGGGTCATCTGGATGAATTCCTTGACCGTCATCGCCCAGAAGCGGCCGAAGGAGCTGCCATTGCCGTTGGTGTTGCCGGGCGCCGGGGTCATTTGAAATTGTCCTCCGAGCGGCGCATCAGGTCGATGAAGGCGTCTTCCAGCGTCGGTTCGCCCTTTTCCCATTTGAGGCCCGGCCTGTCGCGATAGGGAGCGATCGCCTGTTCAAGGGTCGCGGCATCGCGGCCGGCGACATGCAGGCTGGTGCCGAAGGGGGCAATCATGTCGATGCCGGGTTGGTTTTCGAGTTCGGACTGCAGACGGTCGGCGCCTGGGCCGGAGACGGTGAAGGTGACGAGGCCGGTGCCGGCGATCACCTCGTCCACAGTGCCTTCGGCGAGCAGTTTTCCGTAGGCGATATAGGCGATCTCGTGGCAGCGCTCCGCTTCGTCCATGTAATGAGTGGAGACCAGCACCGAGAGGCCGTTGGCGGCAAGCGCATGGATCTCGTTCCAGAAGTCGCGGCGGGCCTTCGGGTCGACGCCGGCGGTCGGTTCGTCGAGGAGGAGAAGTGCCGGTTCCGGCAGGATGCAGGCGCCGAGCGCGAGGCGCTGTTTCCAGCCGCCGGAAAGTTCGCCGGCCAATTGTTTTTCGCGGCCTTTGAGGCCGAGGCGTTCGATGGCGGCGCTCGCCTTGCCGCGCGGATCGGCGAGGCCGTAGACGCGGGCGACGAATTCGAGGTTCTCGCGGATCGACAGGTCCTGGTAGAGCGAAAATTTTTGGGTCATGTAGCCGACCCGGCGACGGATGCGGTCGCTCTCGGTCAGAATGTCGAAGCCGAGGCAGGTGCCGTCGCCGCTGTCTGGCGTCAAGAGGCCGCAGAGCATGCGGATGGTGGTCGTCTTGCCGGAACCGTTGGGGCCTAGAAAGCCGTGGATGCGGCCTTTCTTCACCGACATGGAGACATCG
The DNA here is from genome assembly GCF_002968535.1 of Neorhizobium sp. T7_12. Lineage (NCBI taxonomy): Bacteria > Pseudomonadati > Pseudomonadota > Alphaproteobacteria > Hyphomicrobiales > Rhizobiaceae > Neorhizobium > Neorhizobium sp. T7_12. Next base: position 225,354 of record NZ_PVBK01000001.1, read on the forward strand.
TCGACCACCTTGCGGCCGCCAAAACTCTTGGTGAGGTGGTGGACGTCGATCACCGTTTCCGGGGCGTCGACTTGGTAGGTTTCGGCGGCGGTCATGGATGAACTCCCGGAAGGACATCGACCGGCTGGCCGGGGCGGAGCGCCTTCGGGTCGGCAGGGATGGCCTCGATGCGATAGACGAGTTTTGCACGCTCTTCGAGGCTGTAGATTTCCGGCGGCGTATATTCCGCGCTCCTGGCGATGAAGCTGACCTTTGCATCGGACGGCCGGCAGGCGTCGCAGCCGACGCGGACCGGCTGGCCGAGCGACAGGCGGGCGATTTCGGTTTCGGGCACGAAAAAGCGGATGCGGACATTTTCGGGTGGCAGGAGGGCGACGATCGGGCGGCCTGCGGGCACGACTTCGCCCGTGCGGTAATAGAGTGTCTCGACGCTGCCGGCGGCGGGAGCCGAAACCGAGCGGCGGGCAAGTGCTGCCTGCGCCGAGGCGAGATCGGCCCTGGCGGCGGCGACGGATTCTTCTGCCTGACGCAGCGCCTCATCGCGGGCGGGAAGGGCGGCGAGGATGATCTGGCTGCGGACATTCTCGAGGGCGGCGCGGTTGGCGGCCTCGGTCGCGGTCGCGGTATCGAGATTGGCGCGGGTCGCGGTGCCGCGCTCGACGAGAACCCGGGTGCGGTCGAGATCCTGTTCGGCAAGCTCCAGCCGGGCGGAGGCTTCGCGTTCGGAGGCGCGCAGCACGTCGATCTCCTGGGGGCGTTTCTGGGCGGCTTGCGCCAGATCCAGTTCCGCCCGCGAGCGGGCAAGCGCGGCGCGGGCCGCAGCGACGGCGGCCTCTTCGCTTGAGGAGTCGAGCCTGAAGAGCGGCGCGCCGGCTGCGATCGTCGCACCTTCGGCGATATCGACCTGAGTGAGCCGGCCGGCACTTTCGGCACCGATGAACAGCGTGTCGGCTTCGACCCAGCCCTGGTAAGGGCGCGGCGGCTTGTCGGCGAAGAGGAAGGGCAGGGCGGCAAGGGCGGCGCCCGCCAGGATAGCGATGATGAGGATACGCTTCACTTCGCACCTCCTTCCGGCACGAACAGGGTTTCGAGAAAGGCATCGAACAGATTTTGGGTGTCGAGATGTTCGTAGGCCTCGAACAGCGTCGTCCAGACGATCGACAACAGCGCCGGGGCGATGACGATCTGCGGCACTTCGGCAATGGCCGGATTGCGCAGGTCGCCGCGGGCGGCGGCACGGGCGAGCAGGATGCGCAGGACGCCGAGACCCTTCGAAATGATCTCGCGGTGGTAAAACTCGGTGACGGCCGGAAACATCGGGCCTTCGGCGAGGATCAGCCGCAACAGGTGGCGGCGCTCGGTCTCCAGAACCTCGCGCTTGAAGAGGGTATAGAACATCGAGATGGCGAAACGCGGCGGGATTGCCTCGTTGGCCGCCAGCCCGTCGATCTGACCGAGGATCGGCGTGGCGATGCCCGAGACGAGCTCGGTGAACAGCGCTTCCTTGTCCGGAAAATGCAGGTAGACGGTGCCCTTGGCGATGCCGGCACGGGCCGCGACATCCTCCATGCGGGTGGCGGCGAACCCGCGTTCGGAAAAGCAGGCGAAGGCGGCGGCCAGGATTTCGGCCCGGCGCTGCTGCGGATCGCGTTTCTCTCTTTTCCTCTCGGCCACCGCGTATCTCCAATTGTGACTGACTGGTCGGTCATTAACATTTGGCTGCGAAATTTGCAAGCGGTTTTGGGAAAAGTGAAGAGAGGAGGTGGCGCGTGACGAACATTGTCGGGCGGTTTTTCGGTGGGGTTCGGCGGCGCGGACGTTCCGGATGAACCTCACGAAGACGTTGGATGCATCCGGCTGGTTCGACCCCCATATAAACCAAACGGGACCCTTGAAGCTGCATAAGCCGCAAACGCGTGCTAAGTTGGGGGTGACGAGGGTGATTGTAGGAGTCGCAGTAGATGTCGCAGAATTCCGAAGGTGTAGTGCCGGCCTTCGAACTTTCCCTGGGGGGGCAGCTCCGCATGATGGGCAAGGCATTCTGGAATGCGCCGGTGCGCAATCGCGTCCTGGTACTGACCGCGGCCCTGCTCGTCGTCATCTTCGCAACGACCTATGCGACATACCGTCTGAACGAGTGGAACGGACCATTCTACGATGCGCTGGAACGGCGCGACATGCCGGAATTTCTGAACCAGCTCGTCGTCTTTGGTATTATCGCCTTTTCGCTGACGCTCCTGAACGTCATCCAGCAGTGGCTGAACCAGATTACCGCCCTGCGGATGCGCGAGGGGCTGGCGCGCGACCTCGCCGATGTCTGGCTGAAGCCCGGCCGGGCGCTGAAGCTTGGCCGCGCAGGCTCGATCGCCAGCAATCCCGACCAGCGGCTGCATGAGGACACGCGCATCCTGGCGGAAAACACCACGGCGCTGGCGATCGGGCTCGTCAACTCGACGATCCTGCTCGCGAGCTTCATCGGCGTGCTCTGGGCGATCTCGTCGAATTTCGTCTTCCATTTCGGCGACCGCGCCATTTCGATCCCCGGCTATATGGTGTGGACGACGATCCTCTATGCGCTGCTGGGTTCGGTGCTCAGCAACGTCGTCGGCAACCTTTTGCCGAAGCTCAACGCCGAGCGTTATGCCCGGGAAGCGGACCTGCGCTCGGCCCTGGTGCGCGCCAACGAGAACCTCAAGCCGATCACGCTCGCGCGCGGTGAGGCAAGCGAGCGCGACCGGGTGCATTTTGCGATCGACGGCGTGCTCGGCATGCTGCGCAAGCTCGCCTGGGCGCTCGCCAACCTCACCTGGGTCTCTGCCGGGTTCGGCTGGCTGGCGCTGGTGGCGCCGATCATCATCGCGTCGCCGATGTATTTTTCCGGCGAACTTTCCTTCGGCGGGCTGATGATGGCGGTCGGCGCCTTCAACCAGGTCAACCAGGCGCTTCGCTGGTACGTCGTCAATTTCAGCGTCATCGCCGACTGGCGGGCAACGCTGAACCGCGTCTCTTCCTTCCGCAACGCGCTGCTCTCCATGGATACGCCGGCTGAGGAGGGCGGGGTGATCGCCTATCGAGAGGCGCAACAGGGGGAGGGCATCAGCGTTTGCGGCATCACGGTTTACGGCGCGCCCGAGCAGGGCGAGGCCGGACATGGGGTGCGCGTCGTCGAGGGCGATTGCGCCATCAAGCCGGGCGAGCGGGTGATGATCAACGGCGATCCCGGCGCCGACCGGCATCTGTTTTTCCAGGCGCTGGCCGGCATCTGGCCCTGGGGGCGCGGCGAGATCGCCCTGCCGCCCGCGGGCCGCATGATCCTGATGCCGCAGGACGGATACCTGCCGACGGCGACGCTGCGCGAGGTGATGACCTATCCGGACGGGCTGAGCGACATCAACGACAAGGCGCTGACCGAGGCCCTGGAGAAGGTCGGGCTCGACCGCCTCGTGCACCGGCTGGACGAGGTGGAGCGCTGGGACCGACTGCTCGACAAGGACGAGGAGGCAGCGCTCGCGATCGCCAACGCGGTGCTGCGTAAGCCGGCCTGGCTGATCATGGACGACGTGCTGGAAGGCCTGGAGCCGGAAACCCAGCAGCGGCTGCTGAACGTGCTCAGCCGTCTCGACGGCGTGACGCTCATCTATATCGGCCGTTCGGAAGAGTTCCGGGCCAAATTCTCGCCGCGCCTCTTCCACCTCTCGCCGCTTCACGCGCATGCGAAGAAGAAGGAAGATGCGTGAAATGAGCAGGCATCTGGCTCCGACCAAGACAGGGCAATGCGTCGTCTGCGGCCGCACTTTTCCGCTCTCGAAAATGCACAAGGCCGGACACCTGCGGCCGAACCTCGTGGCAATGGTCGCCGAGGAAGTCCCGGACTGCACAGCCGACAGCTATATCTGCGACGAGGACCTCGGCCGCTATCGCCGCCGTTATGTGGAAAAGCTGCTCGACGAAGAGCGCGGCGAGCTTTCCGATCTCGACAGGCGCGTGCTCGACAGTTTCGAAAAGGGCGCCTCGACGGTGCAGACGAGCGCCAGCGACCTGCTCGAGCGCAACCCCACCTTCGGCGAGCGGATTGCCGACAAGGTCGCCACCTTCGGCGGCTCCTGGACGTTCATCCTGAGCTTCCTCGGCGTGCTGGTCGTCTGGATGGGGATCAATGTCGTCGGCCTGTTCTCCCAGCCTTTCGACCCCTATCCGTTCATCCTGCTCAACCTGGTGCTCTCCTGCCTTGCGGCGCTGCAGGCGCCTGTCATCATGATGAGCCAGAGGCGGCAGGAGGAGAAGGACCGGCTGCGCTCCGAGAACGACTACATGATCAACCTGCGCGCCGAACTCGAAATCCGCCAGCTCCACGAAAAGATTGATCACCAGATGGCGCATCAATGGGAGCGGCTGGCGGAAATGCAGCAGATCCAGATCGAGCTTCTGGAACGGCGCGGCGGCGGGCGGAGCCCGAGCTAGGCCGGAAATACCGAATGTCCGAGACCGGCCGCCGTCCAGCGCTGCTATTTCAAGGGCAGGAACAGTTCCACGACGACATCATGGACCTGCGCGCCCGGGAAGAGGGAGAAGTGCCGCTGGCAATAGATGGGGAAGTCGCGTGCGTCCTCCCCACTGGCTGGAAGCCAATCCCGATAAAGAAAGAGCGCGGCGGGCTCTAAATTGTGGGGATCATGGAAGACGCGCAGGACCGCACAGCGCCCGCCGGGGATCACGCCTGGTTTCATCTGTGCGTCATCGGGCGCAATCGGCAGGTCAGTCCCGACACACAGGTCCATGCTATAATCGGCCGGGATCGCAGGGGTCCTCTCAGAACGGAAGACGTTGAAGGTCGGGCTCGTCTCAGGCGATAAGCCGGCCGCCTTGCGCCAGGCAATGAAGCGCTCGATGGTATCGCCAAGTGTTGCCCGGTCGCCCCGATGCTCCATGATCGCCACCGGCGTCGGGGGGACATCGCGGATAGTCACGTCGTCGTGGGTATAGGTAATCTGCATGAGCTTGCTCCTCGCATTGTTCAAAGGCCCGAAGGCCGCAAGCCACGGTGCCCAGTCGGGCGACTTCCGGAATGATGAAGGCGATTGGCCAAGCCTTTGCCGAAAGGCGCGGGCAAAGGCGTCGGGTGCATCGTAACCGGCATCCATCGCTACGTCCGTGACACTTGGAGCGTCCTTCGAAGCCAGCCGGTGCGAAGCATGCTTCAAACGGGCAAGCTGGACATAGCGATGTACGGACACCCCGAAGGTGGACGCGAACTGCCGGTGGAAATGGTATTTCGAGAACGCTGCAACGCCGCTCAACGCGTCCAGGCCCAGATCATCGTCGAGGTGCTGGTCGATATGGTCCAGCACCCGCTGCATTCGGGCATGGTAGTTTTCAAGTGGCGCCTTCATAGTCTTCCTCCGTGGCGACACCATCTACGCCCTTTCAAATATGACGCGCTCGACCGATCTTGCGGTTTGGCATGGATCAGCAGGTGCCTGCCAGCGACGGCGGAAGGGGAGGTGGCGTACCCTAACGCGAGTTTGGCGGAATTCTCCGGCTTTTTGAGTGTTTGCTCCACCTATTCTTAAAGGGCTGCGTGCTAAACGGGTTTTCGCCGCTGGTAGAAGCATCTGCGGTCCCCATTTCTTAAGGATTCACAGATGAAAAAAGCTCTCCTGATTGCCATGTTCGTCATGGCCGCTCCCATGCTGGCTGAGGCGAAAACACTCAAGTTCCCGAGCGATGCTCCGATCGCTAGCATCAAGATCCCCGACAGCTGGAACCCGAAGGAAACCGACACCGGCGTCGATGCCACGTCCAGTGACGACGCCGTCTATCTTTCCGCCGATGTCGCGGAGCTGAAGTCGATGGACAAGACCGTTACGGACGCCATCGATTTCCTGAAGGAGGTTGGCGTCACCGTCGATCCCAAGACGCTGAAGGAAACTCCGGTCGAGGAGTTCAACGGCATGCAGATGACCACGCTCGATTGGGACGGCAAGGACGAGAGCGGCCCGGTGAGCGTCGGGCTTGCACTGATCCAGACGTCGCCGACCAAGGGCCTCGTCGTCACCTATTGGGGAACCAAGGGCGACGAGGAAAAGCACCAGAAGGAACTGGTCGACATCCTGTTGTCGATCAAGCCCATCGGTAAGTGATCCGGACAAGCGGCGGCGGTTGTTTTCGCCGCCGCTTTCGTCTCGTCTGACTGAACGGGCGAAAAGTCAGCCGATGAAATCGTGGATGATGCGGGCGACCTCGTCCGGCATTTCGAGCTGCAGCATGTGGCCGCTCGGAACTTCCATGGATGCCCAGGACGGATCGGCGCCAACCCTGGCGTAGATGCCGGAAAAGATCTTCGCCTGGTCGATATTGGCCGAGACGTAAAGCCTTTTCGTGATCTTCCGATAGTCACCCGACAGCTTGATCTTCTGGATCATCGTCGCGAACGGCTGCGGCGAGCGGCTGGCCATGTAATGACGCAGATGTTCCGGTACGCGGGTCGCGTGACGGGCAGGGGGCGGCACCGCGACGCCGCCGAGTTCGCCGGCCATGGCAAGGTTGGCCATCGCCACTTCCGGGCCGAGCAGATCGAGCGCCGACTGGCCGTTTTCCGGCAGGAAAGCGTCGAGATAGGTCAGCGTGCGGATGCGGGCCGCGAAACGATCCACGACGCCCGTAATCACCATGCCGCCATAGGAATGGCCGACGAGGTCGAATTCCTCCAGGCCCTCCGCTTCGATAAGGCCGCAGACATCGCCGATATGGGTGTCGAGATTGATGGCGCCCGAAAAGAGGTGGGCGCGTTCACCGAGCCCGGTGAGGCTCGGCACGAAAACCTGGTGACCCATGCCCCGCAGAATATCGGCAACCGGCGTCCAGCTCGCGCTCGAACCCCAAGCACCCTGAACCAAAACGATTTTGCGACTAACCATTCATCCCCTCCCGTCTGAACGATGCCGGTTGTTTCCCATCCGGGTCGGGTGGAGTCAATGCGACAGGCGAGGGGACAGGTTTGGTGGAATACGGCTGTTCAGTTGTTCTTCCAGGTGAGGCGGAAGGCGCGCAGCCAGTTGTCGAAGGCGAATTTTCTCAAGGTCGGTTCGTCGAAACCGGCCTTGCGCATGGTAGCGAAGAGATGCGGCAGGCCGCTCGCATCTCCGATCTCGCGGGGCACGACCGTGCCGTCGAAGTCTGACCCGAGCGCCACGCGGTCCACGCCAACGCGATCGATCAGATATCTGATGTGGGAGACAACGGTGTCGAGAGGCGTGTTTTCGTCCAGATGTGCGTCGGCACGGATATCGTAGACGGCGAGGTTGAAGCCGATGACCCCGTCCGTATCGCGAATGGCGTCAAGCTGCCGATCGGTGAGGTTGCGGGTGGAGGGGCAGAGTGCATGGGCGCAGGCATGCGTGGCGACGAGGGGAGCGGAGCTCAAGGCGGCCACATCCCAGAAGCCCCGTTCGTTCAGATGCGCAAGATCGATCATGATGCCGAGGGCATTACAGGCTTTCACCAGTTCCTTGCCAATATCCGTCAGGCCTGGGCCCGTGTCGGGAGACCTCGGATAAGCGAAAGGCACGCCATGGCCGAATATATTCGGGCGGCTCCAGACCGGGCCGAGCGAACGCAGGCCCGCCATGTGCAGGACATGGAGATAGTCGAGATCGGGGCCGATGGCCTCGGCGCCTTCCATATGAAGAACGACTGCGAAGGCGGATTCCGCCCGAGCGGTCTCGATGCTGCCGACATCGGTCGCGAGGCGCATCCGGCCGCTCGATCGCCGGATCAAGAGATTGATGGCGGCAAGTTGGGCGTCGATCAGCCGACGGGCATAACCCTCTTCCAGGGCATCGGCATAACGGACCTCATAACCATCGTCGGTGACCGTCAAATCGTTTTCCGGCTTGCGCTCCGGATGGGCCTGCAGCGCAAACAATCCGCCGACAAGATGTCCTTCTACCGCCCGGGGAAGATCGAGATGGCCGGCCTCCGAGCGAGCCAGGAAATCCCTGCCGCCGGGTTTGTAGTCCAGCATGAACTGGACCGCATCGTTATGGCCGTCGAAAACTGCGATTTTGTCCATAAGAATTCGTCCGCTTCCGTTGCGATTGTTGGCGAGTCTTAGGACAGTTTTGTTACCGCCACATGCCACGCATGCGGGCGGTGACGTCGATGCGGACCTGGTGGCGAACCTGGCGTTCGGCCTCGGTCATCTGGGCGACGATCGGCCAGGCGGCGGTTTCGAAGAACTGCAACAAGGTCGCCGGGATGAAGCGGGTGCGGGCGGCATAGACGTGGCGGTCGCCCTGCGAGGCCTGGCCGTGCACGAAGAAACGCTGCGGCGTCATCAGGTGCAGGTGGTCCTTCGCCCGCGTCATCGCGACATAAAGAAGACGGCGCTCCTCCTCGATTTCTGCGGTCGAACCGACGCCGAGATCGGAGGGGATGCAGCCGTCGACGCAGTTCAGGAGGAAGACGGAGCGCCATTCCTGGCCCTTCGACGAATGGATGGTCGAGAGGATGAGGTAGTCCTCGTCGAGCAGAGGCGTGCCGGATTCGGCGCTGGTCGCATCCGGCGGGTCGAGGGTCAGTTCGGTGAGGAACCGTTCGCGGGAGGCATAACCCGAGGCGATCTGTTCGAGTTGCAAAAGGTCGGCCTTGCGGGTCTCGGCGTCCTCGTGGATGCGGATGAGATGCGGCTCGTACCACTGGCGGGCAAGGCCGATCTCGGACGGCCAGCCCTGGCCCCTGCGGATGGCGGCGAGCATGTCGACAAAAGCTGGCCAGTCAGCTCCGGACCGCGGCGGGGCGGGGATTTCCTGGAGGGCTGCGAGCGGTTCGGGATCGGCGGCGATCGCATCGAGGATTTTTCCGGCCGTCTGCGGGCCGATACCGGGGATGAGCTGCATCAGCCGGAAGCCGGCGACCCGGTCGCGCGGGTTCTGGGCGAAACGCAGCGCCGCCAGCAGGTCCTTGACATGGGCGCTGTCGAGGAATTTCAGGCCGCCGAACTTCACGAAGGGAATGTTGCGGCGGGTGAGCTCGACTTCGAGCGGCCCGGAATGATGCGACGCGCGGAACAGCACGGCCTGGCTCTTCAGCGTCATGCCGGTTTCGCGGTTTTCGAGGATCTTTTCGGCGATGTAATTGGCCTGCTCGGTCTCGTCCTTGACGGCGACGAGGCGGGGGCGCTCCTCAGACTGGCGCTCGGTCCAGAGGTTTTTGGTGAAGCGCTCGCGGGCAAGATCGATGACGCCGTTGGCGGCGGCGAGGATCGTGTTCGTCGAGCGGTAGTTGCGGTCGAGCGTGACGATATTGGCCGGCGGATCGAACGTGTTCGGGAAATCGAGGATGTTGCGGATCGTCGCGGCGCGGAAGGAATAGATCGACTGGGCGTCGTCACCCACCACGGTCAGCCCGATGCCGCCGGGCTTCATCGCCATCAGGATCGACGATTGCAGGCGGTTGGTATCCTGGTATTCGTCGACGAGGACATGGTCGAAACGGCCGCCGACATCCTGCGCAATCGCCGGCTCGCTCATCATCTGCGCCCAGTAAAGCAGTAGGTCGTCGTAATCGAGGACATTCTGGGCCTGCTTGGCCTCGACATAGGAGGCGAACAGTTCGCGGAGCTGCGGTTCCCAGGCGGAGCACCAGGGGAAATAGAGTTTCAGCACCTCGTCCAGAGGCGTTTCGGAATTCACCGCACGGGAATAGATCTGCAGACAGGTGCCTTTGGTGGGAAACCGGTTCTCGGTCTTCGAGAAGCCGAGTTCGTGGCGTACCAGGTTCATCAGGTCGGCGGAATCTTCCCGGTCGTGGATGGTGAAGTCGTGGTCGAGGCCGATCTGTTCGGCGTAGAGGCGGAGCAGCCGGGCGCCGATGCCGTGAAAGGTGCCGGCCCAGGCGAGCGCATCGGTCATGATGCCGGCATTTGCGCCCAGAACCTGCGCGCAGATGCGCTCGACCCGGCGGCCCATTTCCGAGGCCGCGCGGCGGGAAAAGGTCATCAGCAGGATGCGGCGCGGGTCGGCGCCCGAGACGATCAGGTGCGCGACGCGATGGGCGAGCGTGTTGGTCTTGCCGGAACCGGCGCCGGCGATGACCAGCAAAGGCCCGGCGGGGCCGCCCTTGGGCACGTCCGAGCCGTGCTCGACCGCACGCCGTTGCGCATCATTCAGCTTTTCCAGATAAGCAACAGCCATGCCCGTTCCCGATGTGTTCGAATTAGCCATAGCTGATTCGTGGGCCTGCGCGGAAATCCGCTTCGGCACTTATGCGGCAAGTCGCCAACTTGCCCGCGGGCCGGAAGATTGCGACGATGCGGCCGGCGGCAATTTCCGCCCAAGTACAATTTGCACACCACGGCCCGGTGCCGCGATCAATTCGCGTCTCCTGCTGTATCTATTTGTATTTTAAAGGTAAATCACGCTTTTGTTATGCCTGTCACGGGAATAAACTTGACCACAAATCTCTGCTTTGGTTATGACGGGCTCGTCAAATTCCTGACTCTCTTGCGGAGGCGACCTTGAAAGCTTCATTCACCTTGGCCGCGGGCGTTGCCCTGGCTTTTTCCGTTCTGTCCCTATCGTCGCCGGCTTCGGCGCAGGTGGCCGACAGTCTCACTATCTATAATGCCCAGCACGAAGGGCTGACCAAGGAATGGGTGAAGGCTTTTACGGAAGAGACCGGCATCGCGGTCACCATCCGCCAGGGCAGCGACCTCGAAGTCGCCAACCAGATCGTCCAGGAAGGCGCCAATTCGCCGGCCGACGTGTTCCTCACCGAAAATTCGCCGGCCATGGTGCTGGTCGACGGCAAGGGCCTTTTCGCGCCGGTCGACAAGGCAACCCTCGACCAGGTTTTGCCGGGTTTCCATCCGGCCAACGGCAACTGGGTCGGCATCGCTGCCCGCTCGACCGTTTTTGTCTATGACAAGACCAAGCTGACGGGAGACAAGCTGCCGAAGTCGATGCTCGACCTTGCCAAGCCGGAATGGAAGGGCCGCTGGACGGCATCTCCGTCGGGCGCCGATTTCCAGGCGATCGTCGGTGCGCTGCTGCAGCTCAAGGGCGAAGAAGCGACCGCTGCCTGGCTGAAGGGCATGAAGGAAAATGCGACCCCGATCCGCGGCAACTCGACAGCGATGAAGGCGGTCAATGCCGGCCAGTTCGAAGGCGCCCTGATCTATCACTACTACTATTTCGGCGACGTCGCGAAGACCGGCGAGAACACCAAGAACATCGGCATGCATTATTTCAAGAACCAGGATCCGGGCGCCTTCGTGTCGATCTCGGGCGGCGGCATCCTCGCCTCCTCCAAGCACAAGGAACAGGCGCAGACCTTCCTGAAGTGGGTCACCGGCAAGGGCGGCCAGAAGATCTTGCGCGACGGTACCGCCTTTGAATACGCCGTCGGCAAGGGGGAGGCTTCCAACAAGATGCTGACCCCGATCGCCGATCTGCAGGCCCCGAAGGTCGAGCCTTCGACCCTCAACAACGCCAAGGTCACCGACATGATGACCGCCGCCGGCCTGCTCTAAAAAGCGGTCGATAACAGTTGCACGGAGACATCGCAGGGCGTACCTGCGATGTCTCGTATTTTCGGACCGGCAATGACTTCCACCACAGATACCAGGATCTCCATCGCGCCGCGACACCGCCTGCCGGCGGCGTCGTCCTGGACGCTGACGATCGCGGTCGTGGTGGCTTTGCTGGCGCTCCTGCCGCTCGGCTTCGTGTTATGGGCAGCGGTAGTGACAGGTTGGGAGATGGCCTCGCAGCTGATTTTCCGCTCGCGGGTCGGCGATCTGCTGGCCAACACGGTCCTGCTCGTCGTCTTCACTATTCCAATCTGCGCCGTGCTCAGCGTCGCGCTCGCCTGGCTGACGGAGCGCAGCGACCTGCCGGGCGCGCGGTTCTGGTCCTGGCTCTGCGTCACGCCGCTTGCCGTGCCCGCCTTCGTGCACTCCTATGCCTGGATCGGGATGTGGCCCGCTTTCAACGGCCTTCCCGCCGGTGTTGCGATCTCGGTCGTCGCTTACTTTCCCTTTCTCTACCTTCCGCTTTCGGCCGCCTTCCGGCTGCTCGACCCAGCACTGGAAGATCAGGCGGCCTCACTGGGGCTGGCACCGTTTGCCGTCTTCCGGCGCGTCGTGCTGCCGCAGCTTCGGCTTGCCCTTTGCGGCGGCGCGCTGCTGATCGGCCTGCATCTCTTGGCCGAATACGGTCTGTTTGCGATGATCCGTTTCGACACGTTCACGACCGCCATTCTCGACCAGTTCCAGTCGACCTATAACGGTGTCGCCGCCTATATGCTGGCGCTGGTGCTGGTGCTCTGCTGTTTCGTGCTGCTCGGGCTCGAAGCTTCGCTGCGCGGCCGCAGCCGCTATGCGCGGCTCGGATCTGGCGTCGCCCGCCGGCCGAAGATCGCCCGGCTCGGCCGATGGAAATACGTCGCCCTCCTTCTGCCGGCTGCGACCGCCGCCTTTGCGCTCGGCATTCCGGTGCTGACGCTCGGTCGCTGGCTGATTGCCGGCGGCACCGGCGTGTGGCGGATCGACGAGGTTGGGCTGGCGCTGTGGCAGACGCTGGTCATCTGCCTGGTCGGCGGGCTCGCGACGACCGCCGCCGCCGTGCCGATCGCCTGGCTCTCCGTGCGCCGGCCGACCCGAGCCAGCCGGTTCCTCGAAGGCTGCTATTATCTCGCGAGCTCGATGCCGGGCGTCGTCGTGGCGCTGGCGCTCGTCACCATCACCGTGCGGACCATGCTGCCGCTCTACCAGAGCGTTGCCACCATCGTGCTCGCCTATATGGTGATGTTTCTGCCGCGGGCGCTGGTGAGCCTGCGGGCCAGCATTGCGCAGGTGCCGGTCGAGATCGAACAGGCGGCGGCAAGCCTCGGCCGGTCGCCGGGCAACGCGCTGCTTGCGACCACGATCCGGCTTGCCGCACCGGGGGCTGCGGCCGGCGTTGCGCTTTCGTCGCTCGGCATCATGAACGAACTCACCGCCACCCAGATGCTGGCGCCGAACGGCACCCGCACGCTCGCCATGGCCTTCTGGGCGCTGACCGGCGAGATCGACTATGCCGGTGCGGCGCCTTATGCGGTGCTGATGGTCGCCTTCTCGCTGCCGCTCACCTTTCTTCTCCATCACCAATCGAAAAAGATCGCCGGGCGATGACGCTGCTTACCCTGACCTCCCTGCGCAAACAGTATGGCTCCGTCGCAGCCCTCGACGGGATCGACCTGTCGGTGACAGCCGGCAGCCGCACGGCGATTGTCGGTCCGTCCGGATGCGGCAAGACCACGCTTCTGCGCCTGGTTGCCGGCTTCGACGCGCCGGATGAAGGCCGTATCGTGTTCGATGGCCAGACGCTCGCCGACGGCTCGTCCCAGGTGCCGGCGCACAAGCGCGGTATCGGCATCGTGGCGCAGGACGGCTGCCTGTTTCCGCATCTGACGATCCGGCAGAATATCGGTTTCGGGCTGGAGGCGGAGGCCTCGGTCAAGAGTGCCCGCATCGCAGAGCTGATGGACATGGTCGGGCTTGACGCGGCCATGCTCTCCCGCAAGCCGGACCAGCTCTCAGGCGGCCAACAGCAGCGCGTGGCGCTTGCGAGGGCCTTGGCACGCAAGCCGAGGCTGATGCTGCTCGACGAGCCCTTCTCGGCGCTGGATACGGGTCTGAGAGCCGCCACCCGCAAGGCGGTGACTGACGTGCTGACGGCCGCCGGCATCACCACGCTTCTGGTGACCCACGACCAGGGCGAGGCGCTCGCTTTTGCCGACCAGGTGGCGGTGATGCGCGCCGGCCGGTTCGCGCAGGTCGGTTCTCCGCGCGAGGTCTATTCCAGGCCCGTCGATGCGGCGACAGCGGCTTTCCTCGGCGAGGCGATCGTGATGCCGGCGGATATCGCCGACGGACAGGCAAAAAGCCCACTGGGCGTGCTGCCGGTCGACGATATCGCCTATCGCGGCAAGGCCCAAATCATGCTGCGGCCGGAACAGGTCACGGTCAGTCAAGCCGGCGGCCACAATGGCGGCGAGGGGGCTTCAGGCACGATCGCCGAGATCAATTTCTGCGGCCCGACCTCGGATGTCCGGATCAGGCTTGGCGGCGATCCGCAAGGCTTCTCCTTCCGGCTCGACATTCCCAGCCGCGAGACGCTTTTCGTCGGCGACCGGGTGACGATCGGCGTGGCCGGAGCCGCCCACGTCCTGCGCTGATTGGGAACCCTGGAACATTTCTTCGCGTTATCGGACCATCAACGTGAAGGAAACAATTCCATGCTGAAATGGGCTCTCATCTTTCTGGTCATCTCGCTGATTTCCGGTTTCCTCGGCTTTTCGGGCATTTCCGCCGCGACGGCAGGGATCGCGAAAATCCTGTTCTTCATCTTCCTTGTCGTTTTCCTGATTTTCGTCGTGCTCGCCTTTGCCGCCGGCAATGCGATTCTCTGATTCCCCTGACATCCTCGGGGCGTCAAGCGCGAGGAACCGTGCCGCTGAAACAAAAAAGCCCCGCCGAAGGTCGGGCGGGGCAAATTGGGGAAAATCCGCATCAAAGACGCGGTAGGTCGCATCTGGCATATTCGATGTCGTGTTGCGAGGCGGGTTGGGGCCGATTCGGTACGCTCCGGCGAAAAAAGAGACCGGTCTCGAAACGGCGGTAACTGTTCTGCGCAGATGCGGAGGTCAGGGGCGCGAGGGATGTTTCTGGGCGAACACGAGCAGCTTCCAAATTACCGGTCCGAGGACCGTGTGCTCGTGGTGGATCTGAGGGATGGCCGCGTCCTTGTGCACGACGATTTCGTCGCCGCAGGTCTTGCACCGGTAAATGCCGGCATTCGGCACCTTCTGCCCCGGCATCCAATCCTTCTCGAAGGCCGGTGCTTTCGTCTGGACGAGATGCTCCGAATTCTTGAACTGCGCCATCTAGACCTCCTTGATGTCGTAACACCATAACAGCCGCAGATGACCAAATCGCCAGCAAGGCTGGTGAAGGATTTCGGGCGCAAGTGCGCCGTTTTGGAACGAATAGATTAAGGGGAGGATCAGAAACGAAGAAATCCGCCGAAGCGGATTTCTTAACGTTTTGAACTGGATGGTGGGCGTGACAGGGATTGAACCTGTGACCCCTACGATGTCAACGTAGTGCTCTCCCGCTGAGCTACACGCCCATCCGTGGCGGCGCATAGACCATAGACTGGTCGGGCCGTCAACAGGTTTTTGCCATGAAATGCGAAGGTTTTTTGAAGGCCTTGCAGATCAGGGCTTTCGGGGCCTCAGGCCGCCAGAAGCTTGTTCACTTCGTCCACCAGATCGCGCAGGTGGAAGGGCTTCGACAGCACCTTGGCATCCTTAGGGGCCTTGGAATCGGAGTTCAACGCGACGGCTGCAAAGCCGGTGATGAACATCACCTTCAGGTCCGGGTCGAGTTCGGTCGCCCGGCGGGCGAGTTCGATCCCGTCCATTTCCGGCATGACGATGTCGGTCAGGAGCAGCGAGAAGGGCTCTTCGCGCAGGCGATCATAGGCGCTGGCGCCGTTGTCGAAGGACGCAACCTTGTAGCCCGCCTTTTCAAGCGCCTTGACCAGGAAACGACGCATGTCGTTATCGTCTTCGGCGAGAAGGATTTTCTGAATCATCTCCAGGACCGTTATCCAATGCAAATTTTTAGAGTTGTCGGTATCTCTTACACTGCCTACACGCGGTAAACATCCGTTTAATGAGGGTACAAGAGGATTTGGTAGGGTATAGATAGTATGGACTTCGCCTCGGGCAACTGGCAACATGAGTTCCTGAACAAGTTCGCGACATGGTAAAGGCAGGATGGATTGCAACGCGGGTGATTTTGAACACTTCGAAGTGAGGGAGCCCGCCACGCAGACTATCCCCTTCGTCTTCAATTCGCCTCACAGCGGCAGCTTCTACCCGCCCGAATTTCTCGCCGAGAGCGACCTCGATTCGCTCGCCATCCGCCGCTCCGCAGACCACTATGTCGACGAGCTTTTCGCCGATGCGCCGGAACTCGGTGCGCCGCTGCTTCTCGCCCATTTCCCGCGCGCCTATCTCGACGTCAACCGCGAGCCCTACGAGCTCGATCCGCGCATGTTCGACGGGCCTTTGCCGCCTTTCGTCAATATCGGCTCGATGCGGGTCGCAGGCGGGCTCGGCACGATCCCCCGGATCGTCGCGGAAAACATGGAAATCTATCGCCGCCGGCTGCCGGTCAACGAGGCGATGTCGCGTATCGAAACGATCTACAAGCCTTATCACGCCTGTCTTCGCAAGCTGATCGCCCGCACCCATGCCCGCTTTGGGCTCGCCATCCTGATCGACTGCCATTCGATGCCGGGCAATATCCGCCTTTCAGGCTCGGACGTGCGGCCCGACTTCATCATCGGCGACCGCTACGGCACCAGCGCCTCGGCCGAGCTTTCGCGGGCGGCGATGCAGTTCCTCGACGGCATGGGTTTTTCCGCCGTGCGCAACAAGCCCTATGCCGGCGGTTTCATTACCGAACATTACGGACGGCCGGTGCGTGGCCTGCACGCGCTGCAGATCGAGATCAACCGCGCGCTCTACGTGGACGAGATGACGCTTGCCAGGCGGCCGGAGTTCCCGATGGTCGCGGCCGCCCTTTCCACCTTCATGCGACAGATGGCGGATTTCGTCGTCGACTTCGCCGGCGACAGCGCGCTGGCGGCAGAATAGACCTTCAGGTTTTCCACAGGTTTGATCTTTTGCCGGCCCGTTGGCAGGCTCGCCAGCTTGATCGCGGGCAAAAAAAACCGCGCTTGTGGGCGCGGCTAAGTCTAGGGAGGAAACACCCAAGGAGGGTATTTACAGTCAAAGACTGTGCAATGAACCTACGAGTGCACTGCACAAATGTCAAGCAACTTTTTTGACTGATTAAATATGCGCCATTTTTAGGCGGTTTGATGAGTTTTTCGGCGCGGGTGGCGTGTTTTTTGATTTTCTGCGCCCGGCCACGCGATTCCGGTTTTCAGTTTCAGGCGAGTATCCTAGAAGGGATCACCTCTTCCTCAGCGGATCTCCCCATGCTCCCCGATCGCGATTTCTTCGATGCGCTTGCCGCCGCCGCCAAGGCAGAGACCCTGCCACGCTTCCGCACCGGACTTTCGGTGGTCAACAAGCTGATGGGCGGGTTCGACCCGGTGACCGAAGGCGACCGCGCCGCCGAGACGGCGATCCGGTCGCTGATCACTGAGAAATTTCCGGAACACGGCATCCTCGGCGAGGAGCATGAGAATGTCGGCCTCGACCGCGAACATATCTGGGTGATCGATCCGATCGACGGTACGCGCGCCTTCATTTCCGGCCTGCCGGTCTGGGGCACGCTGATCGGCTTCCAGTCGAACGGCCGCGCCGCCATGGGGCTGATGGACCAGCCGTTTATCGGCGAGCGCTATTTCGCCGACGGCACCCGCGCCTGGTATTCCGGCCCGGACGGCGAGCGGCAGATTTCGGTGCGCGACTGCGGCAGCCTGGCCGACGCCACCCTGTTCACCACGTCGCCGCATATTTTCGGCGGCGAGGACCTGGCGAAATACCAGGCCGTCGAGGAAAGGGTGCGGCTGTTCCGTTACGGGTGCGATTGCTACGCCTATGTGCTGCTCGCCTCCGGCCATATCGACATTGTGGTCGAGAACAACCTGAAGCCCTACGACGTCGGCGCGCTGATTCCGATCATCGAGCAGGCGGGCGGCATCATCACCACCTGGGACGGCGGGCGCCCGGAAAACGGCGGCAATATTCTTGCGGCGGGCAGCAAGGCCGTGCATGCGGAAGCCATGAAGCTGCTTTCCGGCAAGTAGGTCGCCGAGCGGGTCGCGGGATCAGGCGGCCGTCTCGGAAAGCCCAAAACCGCCATCCTGGCCGGGCATAAAGGCTTCGATCGCCGCCAGCCCCTGGGCGCGGTAGATATCCCTGTCGTGAAACAGCTCGTGGCGCCCGCCGTTGATAGTGATCAGCTGGCCGGCGCGGAAATTGCGCGACATCTCCTCCTGCGCCGCATAGGGGACGATGGCATCGAGAACCGGAGCGAGGATCAGGGTCGGGATGGTGATCCTGGTCAGATGCGACTGGGAGGACACGCGGCGCGCCGCCTTGAATGTCTCGTGCAGCCAGCGGGCCGTCGGCGGGCCGATCGTCAGCTCCGGATGGGCGGCAGCGATCTCGATATTGCGGGCAAAACGCTTCGGATCCGATGTCAGCGGGTTGCCTTCGAAGGGGCGGTTGCTCCGGTCGGTGCCCATCGAGACGCCGCCGAAGCCGGTCCAGCTTGCCAGACCGGCGAGCGAACGGATAAGCCCTTCCGGCACGCCCTGGCCCGAAAGCGCGATATAGGGGGCGGCAAGCGCCATCCGGTTGATGCGGTTCGAGAGGCGTGGGGCAGCCGAGAGCGCGATCAGGGCGCCGGTCGAGTGGGCAACCAGGAAGAAGGGCAGGCGGGCATCCGGCAGGACGATATGCTCGAGGAAGATCTCGAGATCCCGCTCGTAATCGGAAAATCGGCGGACATGACCCTTGCGCGGATTTTTCGTCAGCCGCTGCGATCCGCCCTGGCCGCGCAGGTCGAAGGTCGCGACCCACAGGCCCATGGCATTCAGGTCCCGGATCGTCTCGAAATATTTCTCGATGCACTCATTGCGGCCCTGCATGAGCACGATGGTGCCGATCGCCGGCGACATTCCGGAGCGAAACAGGCCGTAGCGTAACCGGGTGCCGCGATGGCCGGTGAAATAGCCGGCCGAATAATTGGCCGGAGCCGGATTGCCGGGCGTCGGGTGGAGAATGTCGTCGATGGAATCTGCCGCTTCGCTCATGCCGTCCAGCGTCAGCCAGCGGCGGCGGGACGTCAAGGAAAAAGCGCGGCCGAAGAAATCGGAGGGCTTGCACGCTGCCGGTCAAACATGTGTATTCAGGCGCTTTTGCAGATTTCCGGATGTCCGTCGGTCCGCCCGAGCACGGGAGTGTGCGAGGAGGTGGGTTGGCGTCAGTCGACGTATAAGAGGGAGACAAGTCATGTATTACGCAATCCTTGCCTATCACCAGGAGGGAGTGGTCCAATCCTGGACCGAGGAGGAGGATCAGGCGCTGATGACCGAGTTGCTCGAGGTCAACGACCGTCTGGTTGCGCAGAAATCCCTGGGACCTGCCGCGCGGCTCGGCCCGACGGAGCAGGCCGTGACATTGCGGGGCAAGGGCGAAGGCATGGTCATCGACGGTCCGTTTGCCGAAACCAAGGAGCAGCTGCTCGGCCTCTACGTGGTGGATTTTCCGACGATCGAGGGAGCCATTGCGGCGGCACGAGATCTGCGCCGGGCCAATCCGACAGCGGTCTACGAAATCAGGCCGATCCTGCTTTATCTGCCGGGCGCGCAGCTTGAGACGCGGGGCGAGGCCTAGCGAGTTCTTCAGCGGGAAAAAAGAAGCCGGAATCGCGGGTCTAGGGATACCTCAAGCGATTCCGGCAATTGATGACCGAAGCGAAGGGACGAATGGAGCTTCGGTCGAGAGAGACAGTCTGCCTTCCACTGTCACTTCTATCAAAACGATCCTGAACCGGCCCGAAACGGGCTGTTCATGTCAGGTTCACGCGCAAAACCGCGCCGCAACCGGGCTCTTGAAGCCGCAGAAATCAATCCCCATCTGAACTCTGCGGGCGCCAAACGGGTCCGCTGAACGGGACCGCATCGCCAATCAAGGGATGCGCAAACCCGGATGAAAACCGCAACGTCGCTTCCCAAGGAGGACTCCATGCGTCACGTCGATTTTACCCCCCTTTATCGTTCCACCGTCGGTTTCGACCGTCTTTTCAACCTGCTCGACAATCGCGGGCCGGCCGACCAGACCCCGAGCTATCCGCCCTACAATATCGAGCGCACCGGCGAAAACACCTATCGCATCACCATGGCCGTTGCCGGTTTCGACGAAAAGGAACTGAGCCTCGAAGCCCATGCGAACGTGCTGACCGTCAAGGGTGAAAAGAGCGAGGACGAAACCGCTGCCGAACAGAGCGAATATCTCTATCGCGGCATCGCCAAGCGCGCCTTCGAGCGCCGCTTCCAGCTCGCCGATCATGTCGAAGTGCAATCCGCTTCGCTGAAGAACGGCCTGCTCCATATCGACCTGCTCCGGAACATTCCGGAAGCCATGAAGCCCCGTCGCATCGCGATTGCCGCAGACGCAGTCGCTCCGAAGACGATCGAGGCTCAGGTCACCCCGCAGCAGGTCAACTAACCCGCTGCCGGGCACCCGGCCGATATAGTCGAGCAAGCCCAATGCGGCCCTTCCTCCTGGGGGAAGGGCCGTTTTTCGTTCTGGGGAGTTATTTGACCACCCGGCGCTAGGGGTCTATTGTATCGACAATGTATCTACTTGGAGCGACCCATGCGCGTGACCGTCAAAAAATGGGGTAACAGCGCCTCCGTGCGCATTCCCGCCGCCGTCATGGAGGCAGCGCAGCTTCAGATCGACACGATCGTTGATGTGTCGGAGGAAAACGGACGGATCATCATCGAGCCGGTGCGGGACGCGGAACTTGATCTTGACCAACTCATTGCGGGGATGACACCCGACAACCTTCACGAGGAAATCGATTTTGGAGGGCCTGTCGGCAAGGAAGCCCTATGATGGCTGCTTCCTACGTTCCGGAGGCCGGCGATATCGTCTGGCTGGAATTTTCTCCACAGGCGGGACATGAGCAGACCGGGCGCCGGCCCGCGGTCGTGTTGAGTCCTCAAAGTTACAATCGCTTCGGCTTGATGCTGTGCTGCCCGATGACCACCAAGCGGAAGGGATATCCTTTCGAAGTGGCGATCGGCGACGACGGCGACAGCACGGCCCTTGCCGACCAGGTGAAGAGCCTCGACTGGAAGGCGCGTAATGCGCAGCGGAAGGGCCGGGTTTCAACCCGGGAGCTTTCCCAGATCAGGGCCAAAGCAGGTGCGCTGATCGGCAAGCCCTGATCAGCGCTACCAGCCCCTCAAGCCGCAGCCGATGCCACCACCGCATCCTTCTTCGCCTTCAGGCGGTCGGCGTATTTCTGGGCGATGACGGCGCAGGCCATCAGCTGGATCTGGTGGAAGAGCATCAGCGGCAGGACGATGGCGCCGATCGACGAGGACTGGCCGGAGAAGATGGCGTTGGCCATCGGCACGCCGCTTGCGAGCGACTTTTTTGAACCGCAGAAGGTGATGGTGATCTCGTCTTCCTTGTTGAAGCCGAGCGCACGGCTGCCGAACATGGTGATGCAGATGACGACGGCCAGAAGCGCCATGTCGACGAGGATGACGACGCCGATATCCAGCGCCGAAAAGGTGTGCCACAGGCCTTCCATGACCGCTTCCGAGAAAGCGAGGTAGACGACCATCAGGATCGAGCCGCGGTCGACGGGGGCGAGCATCTTCTTCTTCGAGCGGATCCAGTTGCCGATCCAGGGCTGCAGGATTTGGCCGACAACGAAGGGGGCGAGGAGCTGCAGCAGGATGCTTTCGAGCGCATCCCAGGAGAAACCGGCGTCACCGGTGGTCGAAAGCAGGATGCCGGCGAGAAGCGGCGTCAGGAACATGCCGAAGATGTTGGAGCCCGAAGCGGCGCAGATCGCCGCCGGCACGTTGCCGCCGGCGATCGAAGTGAAGGCGATCGAGGACTGCACGGTCGAAGGGAGCACGCAGAGGAAGAGGATGCCGGCATAAAGCGGCGCTGCCAGGATATCCTCCGGAATAAATCCGATCATCAGCCCGAGAATCGGGAAGATCGCGAATGTCGTCAGCAGGATCGTCAGGTGTAGGCGCCAGTGCAGGATACCCGCCACCACGACATCGCGCGACAGGCGCGCGCCATGCAGGAAGAACAGCAGGCCGATGGCGATATCGGTCGCGACGTTGAACCAGTCGGCATAGGCGCCGTGGATCGGCAGGACCGAGGCGAGGATGACGGTGCAGACGAGAAGGACCGTGAAGCGGTCCGGCAGAAAACGGCTCATGGGCGGATTCCTCGAGTTTGAGGATTTACCCCTCCCTTATCATGAAGCAGAATTCAAACACTAACAGTTATCACGATATTGGATAGCCATGCTGAACCTTTATCACCTGAACAGCTTCGTCATGCTGCAGCAGACCGGCAGTTTTACCGAGGCGGCGGCCCGGCTGGGGATCGGCCAGTCGACCGTCACCCAGCATATCCAGCGGCTCGAAAAATCGCTCGGCCGCCGATTGGTGTTTCGCGACACCCATCAGGTGAAGCTGACGGCGGAAGGCGAGGCGCTGCTCGGCTATGCGCGCGGCATGCTGGATATGAACGGCAAGGTCGCCTCGCTGTTCGGCGAAAGCCGGTTGCGTGGGCGGCTGCGGCTCGGGGTTTCGGAAGACGTGGTGGCGAGCCGGCTGACGTCGATCCTCGAGGATTTCATCCGGCTTTATCCGCTGGTCGATCTGGAACTGACCGTGGCTCTCTCGGCCGTGCTCTACCAGATGCAGGACATTGGCGATCTCGACCTGGTGCTCGCCAAGCGGCATATCGGCGAGACGCATGGGCGGCTGCTTTATCGCGAACCGCTGGTCTGGCTGGCGCGCGATCCGGACCGTGTCCTGTCGCGCGGCGATGCATTGCCGCTGATCGCGTTTCCGCCGCCAAGCATCACGAGGCGCGTCGCCCAGGAAGCGCTCGACCGGGAAAAGATGGCCTGGCGGATCGTCTGCACCTGCGGCAGCTTGAGCGGGTTGACGGCCGCGGCGCGGGCCGGCATGGGGTTGCTCGTCCAGCCGCGCAGCATGGCGCCGGCGGGGCTCAAGGAAATCCCCGCGGACCGGCTGCCGGTGCTGGAAGACGTGGAATTCGTTCTGGTCCCGCGGCGCGGCGCCGATGCCGCGCTCGTGGAAGCGCTGTCGAGCCTGATCGTGGCGCAGATCGCGCCACAACATCAGTTGTAGGTCGAGGCTTCAGCCCGCTTTGCAAATCGCCAAAAACTGGTCGATGTCCTCTTCGGTGGTGGCGAACGAGGTGACGAGGCGGATCAGGGTTTCGTCGTCCCTGACCGGCTCCGGCATGTTGGTCGGCACCGGCCAGCCATAGAATTTGGCGCCCCTTGCTTCGGCTGCTTCGGCCGACGCCTTGTTGAGCACGGCGAAAACCTCGTTGGAGGTCGTGTCCCAGGCAAGCCGCGTGCTGTTCAGCGAGCCGATGCCGGCGCGCAGGCGGTCGGCCATGCTGTTGGCGTGGCTTGCCATGTTGAGCCAGAGCCCATCCTGCAGGTAGGCGTCGAACTGGGCCGAGATGAAGCGGGTCTTGGAAAAGAGCTGGGCGGCGCGCTTGCGGATGAAGGCGAAGTCCCGGGCAAGGTCCGGATTGAAGAAGACGATGGC
Source organism: Neorhizobium sp. T7_12 (assembly GCF_002968535.1). Classification (NCBI taxonomy): domain Bacteria; kingdom Pseudomonadati; phylum Pseudomonadota; class Alphaproteobacteria; order Hyphomicrobiales; family Rhizobiaceae; genus Neorhizobium; species Neorhizobium sp. T7_12. The sequence goes on from NZ_PVBK01000001.1 coordinate 248,738, forward strand.
TTCGGCACACCAGCAGCCGTTCTTGGTGCCGCCGAAGGAGAGGATGTCGATGCCGCGCTTCCAGGTCATTTCGGCGGGCGAGACGTCGAGCGAGACCAGTGCGTTGGCGAAACGGGCGCCGTCCATATGCACGGGCAGGCCGTTCGCCTTGGCAATCGCGGTGATCGCGTCGATCTCGTCGAGCGTGTAGATAGTGCCGGTCTCGGTCGCCTGGGTGAGGGTGACGGCGGCGGCGCGGCCGTGATGCAGCGAATCCTGCGGAAAGCCGGCAATGCGGGCGCTGAGCTTCTCCGGATCCATCTTGCCGTCTTCGCCTTCGACCGGAACCATGCGCATGCCGGAAAAGAAGTCGGGCGCGCCGCATTCGTCCTCGATCACATGCGCTTCCGAATGGGAAAAGGTGACGCCGCCGACCCGCGCGATGCTGGCGAGCGACAGGGAATTGGCAGCCGTGCCGGTGGAGACGAAATAGACCGAGACCTCCCGTTCGAAAATCTCGTTGAAACGGGCTTCGACCGCCTTGTCGAGATCGCTGTTGCCATAGGCGGCGGCAAACCGGGTCGACTCCTTGGAGAGGCGTTCATTGATGGATGGATGGGCGCCGGCCCAATTGTCGGAAGCGAAAAACATTCTGAAAAATACCCTGGAAGTTTTGTCTCGGAAGCGTGGGGAGATTAATCTTTTTGAACCGGTAATCAATCGGCGAGGGTGGCGGGCGGGGCCAAAACGGTTAGGTCAGCACGCGCCACGCTTTAAAAGATGGCCGATTGTAATTAAATTTCGACATCTACGCCATTCGGCGTAATCTTCTGTCGCCAGACACGGCAGATTTTTAACAACCGCTCTTGTCGCGGGTTAACTTCTATGGCATAGATTTTAGAAATTAGGACAGAAGTACTGTCCTAATTTCGGGAAAAGAAGCGCCAATGGATGCGTCTTTCCCGCTGACGTTCGCGCCGATCCGCGTTATGCTGCGCTGCAAAGCTGCAACTCACACCGGAGCGGCGCCATCGCATGAAGCACGGGATGGAGCTTAGGCTTGTCATCCCCAAGAGACAATTGAGAGCCACTTTGCCCGCTGCCGAAGGCGGCCAACAGGAGGAATGACGATGACGAAGACCATCTCCGAGATATCCGGCCCGGCTCATCACGCTGAAGCCCCGATGTCGGCCGAGACGACAGTTCGCGTTCCATTTGTCGCCGGCGGTTTGCCGATGGCCCAGGGCCTCTATCACCCGCGCAACGAGCACGATGCCTGCGGCGTCGGCTTCATCGCCCATATGAAGGGCAAGAAGTCGCACCAGATCGTCAAGGACGGCCTGTTCATTCTCGAAAACCTGACGCATCGCGGTGCTGTCGGCGCCGACCCGCTGATGGGCGATGGCGCGGGCATTCTGGTGCAGATCCCCGACCGTTTCTTCCGCGAGGAAATGGCGAAGCAGGGCGTCACCCTGCCGAAGGCCGGCGAATATGCCGTCGGTCACATCTTCATGCCGCGCAAGGCCGAGGAGATCGAGCACTACAAGAAGGTGATCGAGGACGTCATTGCGGAAGAGGGGCAGCAGTTCCTCGGTTTCCGCGACGTGCCGGTCGACAACTCGTCGCTTTCCAAGGCGCCGGATATCGCCGCCACCGAGCCGCATCACGTCCAGGTCTTCATCGGCGCGGGCAAGGACGCTGCGACGAACCATGATTTCGAGCGCAAGCTTTTCCTGATCCGCAAGGTGATCTCCAACCGCATCTATGACGCGTTCGGCGGCGTCGACATGGGTTTCTATCCGGTGTCGCTGTCGTCCTCGACGATCGTCTACAAGGGCATGTTCCTCGCCTATCAGGTCGGTGCCTATTACAAGGACCTGGCCGATCCGAGGTTCGAAACGGCGGTGGCGCTGGTGCACCAGCGGTTCTCGACCAACACCTTCCCGTCCTGGAAGCTCGCGCATCCTTACCGGATGGTCGCTCATAACGGGGAAATCAACACGCTGCGCGGCAACGTCAACTGGATGGCGGCGCGGCAGGCGTCGGTCTCTTCGCCTCTCTTTGGCGACGACATTTCCAAGCTCTGGCCGATTTCCTACGAAGGCCAGTCGGACACGGCTTGTTTCGACAACGCGCTCGAGTTCCTCGTGCGCGGCGGGTATTCGCTCGCCCATGCGGTGATGATGCTGATCCCGGAAGCCTGGGCCGGCAACCAGTCGATGTCGAAGGAGCGCAAGGCCTTCTATGAATACCACGCCGCCCTGATGGAGCCGTGGGACGGCCCGGCTGCCGTTGCCTTCACCGACGGTCGTCAGATCGGCGCGACGCTCGACCGCAACGGTCTGCGTCCGGCCCGCTACATGGTCACCGACGACGACCGCATCATCATGGCGTCCGAAGCGGGCGTCCTGCCGGTGCCGGAAGAGCGTATCGTCAAGAAGTGGCGCCTGCAGCCCGGCAAGATGCTGCTGATCGACATGGAAAAGGGCCAGATCGTCTCCGACGAGGAGCTGAAGTCCGAACTTGCGACCAAGCATCCCTACGGCAAGTGGCTGGACAAGACCCAGCTCATTCTCGAAGACCTGAAGCCGGTGGAGCCGCGGGCGCTGCGCCGCGACGTGTCGCTGCTCGACCGTCAGCAGGCCTTCGGCTACACGTCGGAAGACACCAAGATCCTGATGTCGCCGATGGCGACAACGGGCCAGGAAGCCATCGGCTCGATGGGCACCGACACGCCGATCTCGGCGATGTCTGAAAAGTCGAAGCTGCTCTACACCTATTTCAAGCAGAATTTTGCGCAGGTCACCAACCCGCCGATCGATCCGATCCGCGAGGAGCTCGTCATGAGCCTGGTGTCGTTCATCGGTCCGCGCCCGAACATCCTCGACCACGAGGGTGCGGCGAACGCCAAGCGCCTGGAAGTGCGCCAGCCGATCCTGACCAATGGCGACCTCGAGAAGATCCGTTCGATCGGCCACACGGAAGACCGGTTCGACACCAAGACGCTCGATTTCACCTACGACATCGAGCGCGGCGCCGAAGGCATGCCGGAAATGCTCGACCGTCTCTGCGAACGTGCGGAAGCGGCGGTCAAGGGCGGTTACAACATCATCGTGCTTTCCGACCGCCAGATCGGCCCGGACCGGATCGCCATCCCGGCTCTGCTGGCGACCGCTGCCGTGCATCATCACCTGATCCGCAAGGGGCTCAGGACCTCAGTCGGCCTCGTCGTCGAGAGCGGCGAGCCGCGCGAGATCCATCACTTCTGCTGTCTCGCCGGTTATGGCGCAGAAGCCATCAACCCCTATCTCGCCTTCGACACGCTGACCGACATGCACATGCGCGGCGAGTTTCCCAAGGAAGTGGATTCCTCGGAAATCGTCTACCGCTATATCAAGGCGGTCGGTAAGGGCATTCTCAAGGTCATGTCGAAGATGGGCATCTCGACCTACCAGTCCTATTGCGGTGCGCAGATCTTCGATGCCATCGGGCTGTCTTCAGGCCTGGTAGAGAAGTATTTCTTCGGTACGGCGTCGAACATCGAAGGCATCGGTCTGGAAGAGATCGCTGAGGAAACGGTTTCCCGCCACCATGCTGCCTTCGGCAAGGACCCGGTCCTCGCCTCCACGCTCGATATCGGCGGCGAATATGCCTACCGGATGCGCGGCGAAAGCCACGCCTGGACGCCGGATGTGGTCGCGACGCTGCAGCACGCGGTGCGCGGCAACAGCCAGGAGCGCTACCGCGAATTCGCCGAGATGGTGAACGAGACGGCGGTGCGGATGAACACCATCCGCGGCCTGTTCAAGATCAAGAAGGCCGAAGCGATCGGCCGCGCTCCTGTCTCGATCGACGAGGTGGAGCCGGCTGTCGACATCGTCAAGCGGTTCTCGACCGGCGCCATGTCGTTCGGCTCGATTTCCCGCGAGGCGCATACGACGCTGGCGATCGCCATGAACCGGATCGGCGGCAAGTCGAACACCGGCGAGGGCGGCGAGGAAAGCGATCGGTACATGCCGCTGCCGGACGGTTCTCAGAACCCGGAACGCTCGGCGATCAAGCAGGTCGCGTCCGGCCGCTTCGGCGTCACGACCGAATACCTGGTCAACGCCGACATGCTGCAGATCAAGGTGGCGCAGGGTGCAAAGCCCGGTGAAGGCGGCCAGCTGCCCGGCCACAAGGTCGATGCGACGGTTGCCAAGACCCGGCATTCGACACCGGGCGTTGGCCTGATTTCGCCGCCGCCGCACCATGACATCTACTCGATCGAAGACCTGGCCCAGCTGATCTACGACCTGAAGAACGTCAACCCGACCTCGGACATTTCCGTCAAGCTCGTCTCGGAAGTGGGCGTCGGCACGGTTGCCGCAGGCGTGGCCAAGGCCCGCGCCGACCATATCACGGTGGCTGGCTTCGACGGCGGTACCGGCGCTTCGCCGCTCACCTCGCTGAAGCATGCGGGTTCGCCCTGGGAAATCGGCCTTGCCGAAACCCAGCAGACGCTGGTGCTGAACGGCCTTCGTTCGCGCATCGCGCTGCAGGTCGACGGTGGCCTGAAGACCGGCCGCGACGTCATCATCGGCGCGCTGCTCGGTGCCGACGAGTTCGGTTTCGCGACAGCTCCGGTCATCGCCGCCGGTTGCATCATGATGCGCAAGTGCCACCTGAACACCTGTCCGGTGGGTGTGGCGACGCAGGACCCGGTCCTGCGCAAGCGCTTCAAGGGCACGCCGGAGCATGTCATCAACTACTTCTTCTTCGTCGCCGAAGAAGTGCGCGAGATCCTGGCATCGCTCGGCTTCACCCGCTTCGACGAGATTATCGGCATGGTCGAGCTTCTGGAAAAGGACGAGATGATCGCCCACTGGAAGTCCAAGGGCCTCGATTTCTCGAAGATCTTCCACAAGGTGGAGGCTCCGAAGGAGGCGACCTACTGGACGCAGCGCCAGAAGCATCCGATCGACGACATTCTCGACCGCAAGCTGATCGAGAAGTCGCAGGCTGCCCTTGAGAACAAGGAGCCGGTGGTCTTCGAAGTGCCGATCAAGAACGTCGACCGTTCCGTCGGCGCCATGCTTTCGGGTGCGCTTGCCAAGCGTTGGCGCCACAAGGGCCTCAAGGACGACACGATCCATGTGACGCTGCGCGGCACGGCCGGACAGTCGTTCGGTGCATTCCTTGCGCACGGCATCACCTTCGATCTGGTCGGCGACGGCAACGACTATGTCGGCAAGGGCCTGTCGGGCGGCCGCATCATCGTGCGCCCGCCGGAAAACTCCAGGATCATCGCGGAGAACTCGATCATCGTCGGCAATACCGTGCTCTACGGCGCGATCACCGGCGAGTGCTATTTCCGCGGCGTTGCCGGCGAGCGTTTCGCCGTTCGCAACTCCGGTGCGATTGCGGTCGTCGAGGGCGTGGGTGACCACGGCTGCGAATATATGACCGGCGGCATCGTCGTCGTGCTCGGGGAAACGGGTCGCAACTTCGCGGCGGGCATGTCCGGCGGCGTCGCCTACGTGCTCGACGAGAGCGGTGATTTCGCCAAGCGTTGCAACATGGCGATGGTCGAACTCGAGCCGGTTCCGGAAGAGGACGACATGCTGGAGAAGCTGCACCATCACGGTGGCGACCTCATGCACAAGGGACGCGTCGACGTTTCCGAGGACATGACGCGCCACGACGAGGAACGCCTCTACCAGCTGATCTCCAACCACCTGCACTACACGGGCTCCAACCGCGCCAAGGAAATCCTCGACCGCTGGAGCGAATACCGCCCGAAATTCCGCAAGGTCATGCCGGTCGAATACCGCCGTGCTCTCGTGGAGATGGAGCGGATGCGGATGGGCGTCGCTGCGGAATAAGTTTCGCGCGGGTTGTTAGGTTTTAACCGGCTGCGGTAGCGGCAGGACGGATTGAGGATTTAAACATGGGCAAGGTAACGGGTTTCCTGGAGATCGACCGGCAGGTGGGCAAGTATCAGCCGGCCTCCGACCGCATCCGCCATTTCCGCGAATTCACCATCCCGATGTCGGATGCGGAGGTCACCAAGCAGGCGGCGCGCTGCATGGACTGTGGCATTCCCTATTGCCACGGCCCGACCGGCTGTCCGGTTCACAACCAGATTCCGGACTGGAACGACCTTGTCTACAACAACAAGTGGGAGGAGGCGATCCGCAACCTTCATTCCACCAACAACTTCCCGGAATTCACCGGCCGCGTCTGCCCCGCTCCTTGCGAGGAAGCCTGCACGCTGAACCTCGAGGATGCCCCGGTCGCGATCAAGACCGTCGAACAGGCGATCGCCGACAAGGCCTATGAGCTCGGTTTCATCGCGCCGCAGCCCGCAACCGTTCATACCGGCAAGAAGGTGGCGATCATCGGTTCCGGCCCCGCCGGCATGGCGGCTGCCCAGCAGCTCGGCCGCGCCGGCCATGAAGTGCATGTCTACGAGCGCGAGTCCAAGGCCGGCGGCCTGCTGCGCTACGGCATTCCGGACTTCAAGATGGAGAAGAATTTTATCGACCGCCGGGTCGAGCAGATCACCGGCGAAGGCGTGACCTTCCATTACGGCGCCAATATCGGCGTTGATATCCCGGTCGAGAAGCTGATCGCCGAACACGATGCGGTACTTTATTGCGGCGGTTCGGAAACCCCGCGTCCGGCCGGCATTCCGGGCGTCGATCTGCATGGCGTCTATGATGCGATGCCTTACCTCGTGCAGCAGAACCGACGCCTCGGCCGCGAGAACATCGAGAGCGTCGCCTGGGCGGCCGATCCGATACTGGCAGGCGCCAAGCATGTGGTCGTCGTTGGCGGCGGCGATACCGCGTCGGACTGCGTCGGCACGGCCTTCCGCCAGGGCGCCGTCAAGGTGACCCAGCTCGACATCCGCCCGCAGCCGCCTGAAAAGGAAGACAAGCTGGCCGTCTGGCCGTTCTGGGCCACCAAGATGCGCACCTCGTCCAGCCAGGCCGAAGGTGCGGTGCGCGAATTCCAGGTAGCGACGCTCGAATTCGCCGGCGAAGACGGACAGCTCATCGGCGTGCGCTGCTGCGAAGTCGACGAGCGCCGCAAGCCGATCGCAGGCACCGATTTCATCATCAAGGCCGATCTCGCTTTCATCGCCATCGGCTTCTCCGGTCCGCTGACGGACGGGGTTCTGAACGAGCTCGAAGGCAAGCTGACGCTCAATGTCGATCGCCGCGGCTCGACCAACGTGGTCGCCAACGACAAGGACTACAGGACCTCGGTCGACAAGTTCTGGACCGCCGGCGACGTGCGCCGCGGCCAGTCGCTGGTTGTCTGGGCGATCCGCGAAGGCCGCCAGGCGGCGCGGGCGATCGACGAGGCGCTGATGGGAAGCTCGGTGCTGCCGCGGTAACGCGGGAGGGCGGAATTCAATAACGGCGCGCCCCATCTGTCCGGCAGGGCAGATGGCGCGCGATCCTGTTCCGGCGCCAAGGTGCACCTACCGCGCCACTTTCACCCGATAATCATCAACCCGCCCGGCGGGCGCCGGGGCGAGTTCGCCGCGCCTGACCAGTTTGTCGCGCGGCGTTTCGACGAGGACGGAGGGGAGCGGGGCGGCGCCGAGAAGGTCCTTGCCGCCGTCGAGTTCCGGGTCTGAGAGGCTGATCGGATGGGTCGGGATGGCCTGGCCGGGCGAGGCGGGAAGGGCTGACAGCGCCGGCAGGTTGGAACCGTCGAGCTTGACCACGTCGGGACTTGCCATTTCGCCGAGATGCCGGCGGGCCAGTTTTTCCACGTAGAAGGCGAGCTTCTGCTTGCCGGCCTTGGTGAAGGTGATGCCGTCGGAACCGCGCAGGCGCACCTGCTGACCGTTGACGTCCGAGCCGGTGATGACGAACTTGCCGTCCTCGTCGACGAAACCTTCCCAGATATCGACGAACTCGCCGCCGGCCTTTTCCGCCTGGTTGCGATAGATGGCATTGAGCGTCACGGCGTCGGCGGTCGCGACCGGCGACTGGAAGGAAGGCAGGCCGACCCAGAGGAGCGGCAGCTTGCGGGAAGTGACGATGCCGACGAGTTCGGTCACCCGCCGCTCGTATTCCTTGAACCAGGCGTCGCTGCGGAACTTTTCCTTGGTGCTGCCGATCGTCATCTGCTGGCGGTCGTTGGCCCCGAGCATGATCACGACGACGGCGGGTTTCACCTCGTCGAGCATGGCGGGAAGCTCGGCCGCCCAGTCGAAGTGATCCTCGCGGACGAGACCGGAGGAGCCGTCGCTGCGTTCGGTGACCGCAACGCCGGGGGCGGTGGCAAACGCCGTTTCCAGCTCGCTGCCGATACCGCCGGCCATGAAGTCGCCGACCACCAGGACATGCTTGGCATTTTCGAGCTTGGCAACCGGTTCCGGCACCGGCGGCGCGATCGGCTGCACCGGGCGAGGGGCGGCCGCCCGTCCCGTGCTGCGGCGCGGCCGCGGCTTCATCTCGATGATCGAGCCGTCGCGGTCGTAACGGCGGCGGCCGTAGGGGGCGGGCCGCTCATAGCGGTCGTCGCGCTCGTAACGCGGACCGCCGAACAGGTAATCGAAGAGGTTGCGGCGCGGGATGGGCTCCTGGGCGGCAGCCGGCGACAAGCCGGCCGGCAGGGCGAGCAGCACCGCGAGGAGGAGAAGGGCCAGGCGCACCCATCCCCGGTTTCGGACGCCCCAGTTTCGCACGCCCTTGTCCGGTCGAGGCCTGTTCCGCCAGGCACCGTTCTGGACGGTCTCTTTCTGCCCGGATTTATGCAAAGCCTTCATGCCTCCGCCGTCCCGCACACCTTGCGGGGGATTTTCTCAAACGATGTGGCGCGATACGCCTTCTTGTCAACGCAAAGCTTCGAGAAGCGATTTCGAGGGCTCGCCGTTCTGCTGCATGCCGAGGCGTTTCTGGATCGCCGAGATCGCAGCCTTCGAGCCGGAACCGAAATTGCCGTCGACTTCGCCCTCGTAATAACCGAGCTGCTTCATGCGGTTCTGCAGCTCGAACTTCTGTTTGATGTCGAGCGTGCCTTCGGGGCGCGGCCAGCTCTGCTGGACGTCGCCGAAACCGGCGATCTCGTCGGCGAGCAGGCCCACCGCCAGCGCGTAGCTGTCGGCGGCGTTGTATTTCTTCACGGTGAAGAAATTGCCGAGCATCAGGAAGGCCGGTCCGGTCTCGCCGGCCATCAGCTTCAGCGTCGCCCGGTCGGTGCCGCGCGGGAAACTCTTGCCATTCGCGCGCGCGAAACCAAGCTTCGCCCATTCGCCAAGCGTCTTGGTCTGGCCTTCGTGACGGGCGCCGCCCGCCGGCAGCACCGTTTCATAACCCCAGGTCTTGCCGCTCTGCCAGCCGTTCTTGGCAAGCAGGTTGGCGGAGGTGGCGAGCGCATCCGGGACCGAATGCCAGATGTCACGCTTGCCGTTGCCGTCCGCATCGATCGCGTAGAGCAGATAGCTGGTCGGGATGAACTGGGTATGGCCCATGGCGCCGGCCCAGGAGCCGGTCAGCTGCTTGGGCGTGATATCCCCCGACTGCAGGATCTTCAGCGCGGCGATGAGCTGGTTGCGGGCGAACTTGGCGCGCTTGGGATCGCCCCAGGCAAGCGTCGCCAGCGCCTGCGGCACGTGGTGCAGGCGGTCGGGATTTTCGAGCGCCGCCCCGTAGTTGGATTCCATCGACCAGATGGCAAGCAGGATGTTCCTGTCGACGCCGAAATGGCGCTCCAGGGAGGCCAGCGTCGAGCCGTGCTTGGCCGCCATCTCGCGGCCGATCTTGACGGTATAGGGGTTTACGCGGCTGTCGAGATAGTCCCAGATCCTGGACTTGAATTCGGGCTGAAAATTCGCCTTCTCAAGCACGTCCCGGTCTGGTTCACTGACGCCTGCGAACGCTCGGTCATAGGTGGAGCGGGTGATACCGCTTTTGGCTGCGGTATCGTAGAATTTTGCAATCCACGTCTTGAAACCGGCGTCTGCCTGGGCATCTATCGGCATGGCCGCAGCGGCGAGCCCGGCGATCAGGGAGAAAGCAAACCCACGAAAGAGGTTGGTGCGAAGCGTCTTCATCGGCAGTCGGGTCCAGTCTTCTTTTACCAAGCCTTGCGGCAAGAGTGGCATGCGGCTTAACGATGTAATAACAGGATTGGGTCAACAAATTCTTTACCATAGAAACCCGACCCGCGGCAGTCTTTGCGAAACGGTAGCAATTCGTCATTAGATGCCGAGATTTGAATATTTGCACAATGACGTGCTTTCAGGAGGCATGAGTGGCACAACAACAAAAGATCCGTAAGGCAGTGTTTCCGGTAGCAGGTCTGGGCACGCGCTTCCTGCCCGCGACCAAGGCGGTGCCGAAGGAAATGCTGACCGTGGTCGACAAGCCGGTCATCCAGTACGTCGTGGATGAGGCGGCCGAAGCCGGGATCGAACATTTCGTCTTCGTGACCGGACGCGGCAAGGGGGTCATCGAGGACTATTTCGACATCCAGTACGAACTGGAACAGATGCTGCGCGAGCGCAACAAGAATGCCGAGCTGACGCTGCTCGCCGGCCTTCTGCCGGTTGCCGGCACCGCCAGCTTCACGCGCCAGCAGGTGCCTCTCGGCCTCGGCCACGCGGTCTGGTGCGCCCGCGACATCGTCGGCAACGAACCTTTCGCGGTCCTGCTTCCCGACATGATCATGGCCGGTGGCAAGGGCTGCCTCAAGGGCATGGTCGATCTTTATGCCGAAAGTGGCGGCAACGTCGTCGCCGTGCAGGAATGCGATCCGGACCAGGCGCATAAATACGGCATCGTCGGCATCGGCGCGCCGGTCGGCGAAGGTTTCAAGATCACCCAGATGATCGAAAAGCCCGCCAAGGGCACCGCGCCGTCCAACCTCTACATCAACGGCCGTTACATCCTGCAGCCGGAGATCTTCAAGATCCTGGAAACCCAGGAGCGCGGTGCCGGCAACGAAATCCAGCTCACCGACGGCATGCTGACGCTCGCCAAGGCCCAGGAATTTGCGGCCTATCCCTTCAAGGGCGATACGTTCGACTGCGGCGCCAAGGACGGCTTCATCCTGGCCAACCTCGCCTTCGCCCTGCAGCGCGCCGATATCCGCCCGGCGATCGAAGGGCCGATGAAGGCGCTGCTCGCCTCGCTGAAGTAAATCCCTCTGCCCGGCGATTTGCCGGTCCGGACGTCACGCAAACCCCTCATGGTCCTGCTATGAGGGGTTTTGCTTTTTGACGGTGTCGGGTGACATGGCTGTCTCTGAGAATCTCGATTTTCTGGAATTCCACGATCTTTCGGCGGACGCCATAGCGGCGATCCTCGATCGCGCCGGCGCGCTTGGGCAAGCGTGGCGGGAGCGGCGGATGCCGAAAAGCCTCGAGGGCAGGCGGGTCGCCCTGATCGTCGACGATGGCGGCTGGCGCAACACGACGGCTTTCGATCTCGGAATCCAGGCGATGGGCGGCATTTGCACCCAGGTGCCGGTCACTCTCGGCGGGCGCGAGGCGATCGCCGATCTGGCGGGTTATCTCGACAACTGGTTCGACATGATCGTCATCCGCACGCCGGAGCTGGCCTCGCTCCGGGAGCTTGCGGCAAATGCCCGGGCGCCGGTCATCAACGCCCGGACACGATCGAACCACCCTTGCGAGACGCTCGGAGACCTCGCCTATGTCGGAGCCAAAAGGGGCCGCATCGAGGATTTGAAGATCGTCGGTGTTGCGCCCGACGCCAATATCCTCCGGTCATGGGTCGAGGCGTCGATCTCGCTGCCGATCGAGGTGGTGCAGGTCTATCCGGACGGTTGGCACGTGGGCGACCCGGCACTGCTCAACGGCAATTTCCGGCGGAGCACGGATATGCGGGAGCTTGAGGATGCGGATGTCATCTTCACGGATAGCTGGCCGGGCGGGATCGCTGAAAGCACGCTTGCGGATTACCGGATCTCGGCGGCAGTTCTCGATCGCTGCCGTCCCGACGTGATCTTCATTCCCTGTCCGCCGGTGGCGCGGGGCGAGGAGGTCAACGTGGATGCGATGACGCACCCCGCCTGCCAGAGCACGGCGGCGAAAGCCTTCCTGCTGCATGCGCAGAACGCGCTGATGGAATGGATTGATGCTCGAACGAAAGCCTAGCGCTTCAAGGTGAGGCCGACGCCGGCGCGGACGATCTTGTCGTTGGTGCCGCCGCCGCCCGCCTGCTCGTATTCGACGTCGCCGGTCAGATCGAGGTAGCGGTTGATCGCCCAGGTCAGGCCGGCGCCGCCGATCCAGACCGTCTCGTCGCTCGGGCCGCCGCTCGGGAAATCGCGCAGTGTCGAACTGCCGGTCAGACGGGCGATGAGGTTGTCGCGCATCTCATGTGTCAGCGCTGCCGTCGCCTGGTATTCCACCCAGCCGCTCTGGCCGGGCGTGGTCGAATCCTGCACCGTGGTGCGCAGGCCGAGATCGACATTGGTGCCGCGCTGCGGCGACCAAGTCGCGCTGCCGTTGAAGGTGACGGCGCCGACCGATTTCAGGCGGTCGTCCTCGTAGTCGACGATCTCGTAACCGGTGCCGATCTCGCCGCGCAGCTTTTCGCCCAGATCGAATTCGACCCCGGTGCGCGCTGCATAACTCTGCGACGAACGGGCATAACCGGAATTGTCGCGCCTGAGATCGTAGAAGGTGCGGCCGGTCGCCACTTCTACGTAGGGGACCAGCGCCGGCGACAGTTCGTAGCCGAGCCGAAGGCGGCCGTCGATGCCGGTCCGGTTACGGTCCTTCGTGCTGACGATCGTGCCGTCGGAGAGTTTCGCATCCGTGTAGGCCGCGCGGGAAAGATCGAGCGCGGCGGTGCCACGGACCTTGCCGAAGTCGCGCTGGACGGAGGCGCCGCCGGTGAATTCATGGACGCCCGGCTGGGTCGACGCGCCGCCGAGCGCATTCGGATCGTAGTCGTCCTCGCGGGAGAACCGATAACCGCCGGTGATATGGGCGACCGTATCGTTGGAGAGATCGAGCCGCAGGTCCGCATTGACGTTTGCTTCCGGCTGCTCGCCCTGGCTGCTGCTGCCGAGATTCCGCTCCAGCGTGCCTTCACCGGTGACCGTCAGCGAATGGCGCGACCAGTCGGAGGTCAACGTGCCGCGGATCGCTGTGGACAGGTAATCGCGGCGGATCTTGGTGCCGTTCGAGCGGCGGGTCTCGGTGTCGATGCTCTGGTTGATCGAGGGGCGGAGCAGGAAACTGCCCATCCGGATGCCGGTCGGATCGCCCGGCTCGCGGGGCTGTTCCTGGGTTTCGACAGGCTCCGCGCCGCGGTCGAGCGGCTCTTCGCGCGGCTGGTTCAGGTCGTCCTCGTAGGGAGGTTCCTGGTTGGCCGCCTGGTTGCGGCCGGGCGTGGTGCCCGTCGCGAGATTGGGATCGCTCGCATTCTGGTCATCGGCGGCATTGCTGGCGTTGCTCGTCGTCTGTGCCGACGTGCTGCCTCTCAATGCCGTGTTGGAGGCCGTGTTCGAGGTCGGCGAGGTGGCGTTCGCGACCGAGGGAAGAGAGCCGTTCTGCGGCGGAAACACGTTGCGGGTCTGGGCGGCTGCGGGCGAAACAAGCGCCGAACAGGCCAGCAGAAGGCCGAGTGCCGCCCGGCGCCTCTGACGCGTCCCGCCTGTCGTTGTGGTGATCTTCATAGGCCTGCCCGGCAATCGCAAATGCTTACCCAAACGTAAAGCCATGTGGTTAACGTTTGGTTGCGACGCCGTGGCAGGCGGCTAACTTAGTGGCGCCGCACCAAGCCGATAGACTTGAAAGATGAAAAGAGTTAAGGCTTGCCCATGATCAAGAGAGCTTTGCAACTGGTCGAGAACGACCTTGTCGATTCCGCCTTGAGGACAATTTCCTTCGGGAAACAAGGACTTAATGCGCTGGAGCTGGCGCTTCAGAACGGCCTTGGCGATGCCTTCCGCAAGGCAGCGGAACTGATCGGCGACATCGACGGCAGGGTCGTCGTGACCGGCATCGGCAAGAGCGGACATATCGGCCGCAAGATCGCCGCCAGCCTCGCCTCGACCGGCACGCCTTCCTTCTTCGTGCATCCCGTCGAAGCCAATCACGGCGATCTCGGCATGATCGGCTCGGGTGACGTGGTGCTGGCTCTGTCCTGGAGCGGCGAGACCGCCGAGCTGCAGGGCATCGTTTCCTTCACCCGCCGCTTCTCCATTCCGCTGATCGCCATCACGTCGGGCGAGATTTCGACGCTCGCCCGCGAGGCCGATGTCGTTCTGCTGCTGCCCAAGGAGCAGGAAGCCTGCCCGCACGGTCTGGCGCCGACCACCTCGACGCTGATGCAGCTTGCGATGGGCGACGCGCTTGCCGTGGCGCTGCTTGAAGCACGCGGTTTCTCGGCAACCGATTTCCGCGTCTACCATCCGGGCGGCAAGCTCGGAGCGATGCTCACCCATGTCGGCGACCTGATGCATACCGGCGATCGCATGCCTCTGGTCAAAAAGGGCGTCCTCATGCTGGAGGCGATCGAGGAACTGTCGCGCAAGCGCTTCGGCTGCGTCGGCATAGTCGATGAGGATGGCAGCCTCTGCGGCTTCATCAGCGATGGCGATATTTCCCGGCACCTTCATCTCGATCTGCGCGAAACGCGGGTCGACGACGTGATGACGCACAACCCGAAGACCGTCAGCAAGGAAACGCTTGCCACGAAGGCCATGGCGCTGCTCAACAAGCACAGCATCGGCGCGCTGCTCGTCGTCGATGAGGAGCGCAAGCCGGTCGGCATCGTCCACTTCCACGATCTGCTGCGCGTCGGCGTCGCCTGATACCAGTCAGGCTCCGAGCCGCTTTCGGCCGGAAGAACTACGCCGCTTCGACCGTCAGGTCGCGTCCGCTCGCCGCCACCACCTTCACCTGCGTGCCGGCCGGCAGGTCCGGTCCCATGACCGACCACCATGTATCGTCGAGCCGGATGCGTCCGCGCCCCTCGGCGATCGGTTCGTGGAGAGTTGCGGTGCGCCCGACCAGGCTTTCGCCGCGCCGGTTGAGATTGGGCTCGTCGGTCGCCTGGTTGCGGCTGGAATAGAAACGGCGGCCGGCCAGTGCGAAGGCGCCGGAAAGCACCGCGAAGAGCAGGAGCTGGACGTGCCAGGTCCAGAAGGCCGCATCCCAGAGCGCCAGAGACAGCACGCCGATAACGATCGCGGCAGCACCGATCCAGATCAGGAAGACGCCCGGTGCCGCGAGCTCGGCACATAAGAGGACGACGCCCAATATCCACCAGCTCCAGGGACCGAGATTGACCACAGCATCATGCAGCATGGCTCAGGTCTCTGAGGAATTCGGGTTGAACGGGTTGAGGACCGGCGTGGTGCGCGGGCCGGGCTGGGGACGCGGGCCGGCCGGCGGGCGCGGCGGTGCTGCGGGGCCGGAACCATCGCCGAAAACGTCCTTTGCAATGGCGCCGATGCCGCCGAGCGAACCGATGACCGACGAAGCCTCCAGCGGCATCAGCACGATCTTCGAGTTCGGTGCCTTGCCGATCGCCGCCAGCGCCTCGATGTATTTCTGCGCCACGAAATAGTTGATCGCCTGCACGTCGCCGGCGGCGATCGCCTGCGAGACGGACTGGGTCGCCTTGGCTTCGGCTTCTGCCAGACGCTCGCGAGCTTCCGCCTCGCGGTACGCGGCTTCGCGCTTGCCCTCGGCTTCGAGGACGGCCGCCTGCTTGGCGCCTTCGGCGCGCAGGATTTGGGCGCTGCGGGAACCTTCAGCCTCGAGGATCTGGGCGCGCTTCTCGCGTTCGGCCTTCATCTGCCGTCCCATCGATTCGACGAGGTCGGCCGGCGGCTGGATGTCCTTGATCTCGACGCGGGTGACCTTGATACCCCAAGGGCCGACGGCCTCGTCGACGACGCGCAGCAGGCGCTCGTTGATGACTTCGCGATTGGAGAGCAGTTCGTCGAGATCCATCGAGCCCATGACCGAGCGGATATTGGTCATGGTGAGGTTCTGGATGGCGTTCTGCAGGTTGGAAATCTGGTAGGCGGCCTGGGCCGGATTGAGCACCTGATAGAAGGCGACTGCGTCGGCGGAGACGCTGGCATTGTCCTTGGTGATGACTTCCTGGGTCGGGATGTCGAGGACCTGCTCCATGACGTTCATGCGCACCCCGATGCGCTCGATGAAGGGCGTCAGGATGTTGAGGCCGGGCTCCAGCGTGCGCGTATAGCGGCCGAAGCGCTCCACGGTGTAGCGATAACCCTGCGGCACGGTCTTGATCCCGGCGAACAGGACCAGGATGATCAGCAGAACGACGCCGATCACGACGATATCGAAGCCACCCAGGCCGCCCAAGTTCATGACATTCCTCCATTGCAGGCGGTAAGTCCGCCAGATCACACGTGATGAGTTAGCACGTTCTTTACAGGGAAGAAATGACAGCTCGACCGCTGTCGATGACGCCCGGGTTATTCACAAGGACGCGTTGCCGGTCTAGGAAGCGGGTTCGAATACCCGGTCGCAGCCTACCCGGTCAAAACAAGGATGAAAGCCCATGAAAACCATCGTCGTCTGCTCCGGCGGACTGGATTCCGTTTCGCTCGCCCACAGGATTGCCGCCGAACAGCAGCTGCTGGGCCTGATCTCCTTCGACTATGGCCAGCGGCACCGCAAGGAACTCGATTTCGCCGCCGCTTGCGCCGTGCGGCTCGGTGTGTTCCACGAGATCATCGACATGCGCGGCATCGGCAGCCGGTTGACCGGCTCGGCACTGACCGACGACGTGGAGGTGCCGGACGGGCATTATGCCGAGGAGACGATGCGCGTCACCGTGGTGCCGAACCGCAATGCGATCATGCTGTCGATCGCTTTCGGGGTGGCGGCGGCGCGAAACGCCGATGCGGTAGCGATCGCCGTGCATGGCGGCGACCATTTCATCTATCCCGATTGCCGGCCCGGTTTCATCGACGCCTTCCAGGTGATGCAGGATCATGCCCTCGACGGCTACGCGTCGGTCCGGCTGCTTGCGCCTTATGTCCATGGATCGAAGGCCGATATCGTCACAGACGGCGCCCGTCACGCTACGCCGTTCGCCGAAACCTGGTCCTGCTACAAGGGTGGTGCCCGCCATTGCGGCCGCTGCGGCACCTGCGTCGAGCGGCGAGAGGCTTTCCATCTCGCTGGCATCGAAGATCCGACCGAGTACGAGGATCCGGATTTCTGGAGGGCGGCGACGGAAGGATTCAGGGCCGAGGAGACGCGTTGATAGAGTGGCTGTCTCATCTAGAACAGTCATTGGATCATCACGGCCAACCGGCCTAGGCTTCGCATTCTTCCCGCAGGAGGTGCCTCGATGAAGCTTCAATTGATCCGCAATGCGACGCTCAAGCTTTCCTATGCGGGCCGCAGCATCCTGATCGATCCTTATTTCGCACCTCGTCACAGCCTGCCGTCCTACACCGGCAAATCCGCCAATCCGTTGACGGACCTGCCGCTTTCGGTGGAGGAGGTCTTGCAGGGTGTCGAACTGGTGATCGTCTCCCATCTCCATTCGGACCATTTCGATTCGGTGGCCAAACAACGTGTCCCGAAACATCTGCCGCTGATCTGTCAGCCGGGCGATGAGGCGACAATCGCTGCAGAAGGTTTTACCGATGTGGAGCCGCTCGAGGGGGTGCTGGTCTGGCAAGGCATCACGATCACGCGCTGCGAGGGCAGCCACGGGCTTGGTCCGGTCCAGGAAAAGATGGGGTCGGTGATGGGACTGACGCTTGCCGCGCCCGGTGAGCCGCTAGTTTATTGGGCGGGCGATACGGTCCTTTATCCGCCGGTACTGGAGACGGTGGAGCGCGTCGTGCCCGATGTCATCGTCAGCCATTCCTGCGGCGCCCTCTGGGATGGCGACCTCATCGTCATGGATGCGGCGGAAACGATCGAACTCTGCCGGTCCGCGCCTGAGGCCACGGTTGTCGCGGCGCATATGGAGGCGCTCGATCATGCCACCGTTTCGCGTGCGCATCTGCGCGAGGCGGCCGACACGGCTGGAATCGGCCCATCGCGCCTGCTGATTCCGGCAGACGGCGATGTGATCGACCTGCCGGCCCGCTGAAAGCGCTGAAGCCGGAGAGGCAATAGATCGGGGGCGGCTGGAATGGGCCGGCTTACACCCAGCCCTGAAGTTCGCGGCGGACGACCTTTTCCAGCACGGTCATGCCACCCGGACTGTCGTTCAGACAGGGGATATGCGCGAACTTTTCGCCGCCGTGATGCAGGAAGATCTCGCCCGCTTCACCGGCAATCTCTTCGAGCGTTTCCAGACAGTCGGAGACGAAGCCGGGGTTCATCACCGCGATCCGCTTGATACCGTCATGGGCGAGTTTTTCCACCGTCTTGTCGGTATAGGGCTGCAGCCATTCCTCCGGTCCGAAACGGGACTGGAAGGTGATCATGAAATTCCTGTCCGTGAAGCCGAGCGCCTCTTTCAGGAGCCGCGCCGTCTTCTGGCAATGACAGTAATAGGGATCACCCGCCTTGAAGTAGGATTGCGGGATGCCGTGGAAGGAGGCGATCAGCATTTCCGGCTCCCAGTCGAGGGCCGCGTATTTCGCCCTGACGGAGTCCGCCAGCGCTTCGATATAGGCCGGCTCGTCGTGATAGGGGGGCACGGTGCGCAGGGTCGGCTGCCAGCGCAGCTTCATCAGGTGCTCGAAAGCCTTGTCGTTGACGGTAGCGGTGGTGGAGGCCGCATATTGCGGATAGAGCGGGAAGAGGAGGATCTTCTCGCAACCCTTTTCCTTCAGCGCGTCGATGCGCTCGGCGATCGACGGCTTGCCGTAGCGCATCGCCCAGTCGACGACGACATTCGGCAGGTCCTTCAGCCGCTCGGCCATCAGCTCGCCTTGGCTGCGGGTATAGGTGCGCAGGTAGCTCTCGTTCAAATCCTTGTTCCAGATCGCCTCATAGGCCTTGCCGACCTTCTGTGGCCGCTTGTTGAGCACGATGCCGTAGAGGATCGGATACCAGTAGAGCCGCGACCATTCGATCACCCGCTTGTCGGACAGGAACTCCGCCAGGTAGCGCCGCATCGGCCAGTAATCCGTGCCGTCCGGGGTGCCGAGGTTGACGAGCAGCACCCCGATCTTGCCGAAACTCACCTTCGGATGATCGGAGGGCATGTGGGCGGAATGCGGATGCATGGTGACCTTTCAAAGATCGGATGAAGCCGATACGGGGGCGGGCGCCTTTCCGGATCATTTAGGAATAAAAAACGGCCCGGGAAAGCCCGGGCCGGTATATGGATCGGGACAAATTGTCCCGGCCCGTTGTCTGAAGTCGCGGACCCGACCCTGGTGGGGTCGGGATGTCGCTGGCCGGCGTTACTTGGCGGGCAGTTCCAGCTCGGCGCCGATCTCGATGTGGTTCGGGCGGCGCAACTTGTTGGCCTCGGCGATCTTCGTCCATTCCTCGCCGGTGCCGTAGTGGCTTTCGGCGATATCCCAGAGCGAGTCACCCTTGACGACCGTGTACTTGGTCGGACCGGCCGGCTGCGGAGCAGCGGGAGCTGGCTTTGCCGGAGCTGCGGCCATGCTGTTCGGGGCAGGGGCGGCCGGTGCGGGAGCCGCAGGAGCGGCCGGTGCGGAGGCGGTCGGTGCCGGAGCGGCAGGTGCAGCCGGGGCGGGTGCGGGTGCTGCAGGCGCCGGGCTGGCGGGCGCGGCCGCCATCGGAGCAGGTGCCGCCGGTGCAGGTGCTGCAGGGGCAGACGCAGCCGGTGCCGGCGGCGCGGCAGGCGCGGGCTTGGCCGGTGGGGTGTAGCTTGCCGGGGTCAGGTCGGTGATGCGGCCGTCCGTATAGGGCTTGTAAGGGTTGCGGGCAGCCACGAATTCCGCCGTCACGTCCGCGAGGTCCGGACCGTAGTCATAGGCGTTCTTGCCGCCGGTCTTGAAGATGGCGTAGCCATCGCCGCCTGCGCGCATGAAATTGTTGGTGACAACACCATAGGTCTTGGCCGGGTCGATCGGTACGAACTTGTCGCCTTCCTTGACCTGCACGTCGCTGACCTTGGAGCCGGCCGGCTTCGACTTGTCGAAGGAATATTTAAGGCCCGCGACCTGGGCGAAACGGCCAGCGCCGTCATCGATCTGGCTGACGCCGTTTTCCAGCGCCTTGACGACCTCGGCGCCGGTGAGCTGGAAGGTAGCGAGCGTGTTCTGGAAGGGCAGGACGCTGACGACTTCACCCTGGGTGACTTCGCCGGCGTCGATCGAGGCGCGCAAGCCCCCGCCGTTCTGGATGGCGATGGTGATGCCCTGGCCTTTGGTGCGCTCGAGCATGGCATCGGCGACCAGGTTGCCCATCGAGCATTCCTTGGCGCGGCAGACGCGGCGGTCACCGTCGATCACGGCTTCGGAGGCGCCGACGACCTTCTTCTTCATGTCCTCGATCGGCTTCTTCAACTCCGCGACGCGGGCCAGGAAGGCCGGGTCCGGGGTGATCGACTTGTCCATGAGGATCGGCTCGCCCTCGGCCGACTTCACGACGCCGCTGTCATCGAAGACGATCTTGATGTCGCCGAGATATTTCGAATACTGATAGGCTTGGACGACCGGGACCTTGTAGCCGCCCGGATTGTCGGACCAGGTCGGGTAGGGGCCTTCGGCGCCCTTGGCCACGTTCGACAAGAGCGTGTGGGTGTGGCCGCCGACGACGACGTCGACATCCGGGATCTTGGCGATCAAGGCGAGATCGCGCGGGTAACCGACATGGGTCAGCGCGATGATCTTGTCGACGCCCTGAGCCTTCAGGGACTGGACGGCTTCGGTGATCTTGGCGACATCGTCGGCAATGGTGATGTTCGGGCCGGGATTGGCGATTTCGGGGGTGTCGTTGGTGACGGCGCCGACGATGCCGATCTTCTGGCCGCCGACGGTCAGCACCAGCGACGGCTTGATGCGGTTGCCGATCTTGGCGGCGGCGCTCGGCACGACATTGGCGGTGACGACCGGGAACTGGATCTTGTCGAGGAAGGTGGCGAGCACGTCGTCGCTGTCGTCGAATTCATGGTTGCCGACGGTCATGGCGTCGAACTTCATGGCGTTCAGCGCTTCGGCTTCGGCCGCACCCTTGTAGGTCGTGTAGAAGAGAGAGCCCTGGAAGTTGTCGCCGGCGTTGAGGAGAATGACGTTCTTGTTCTCAGCCTTCAGCGCGTCGCGGGTCTGGTTGATCGCAGTCAGCAGCCGGGCCGCGCCGCCGAAGCATACGCCCTTGCCTTCATCCTCGGCCGAGCAGGTGGAATCCGTCGCGTTGATGGATTCGAGACGCGAATGGAAGTCGTTGATGTGCAGGATATTGAGCTCGAAATCGGCAAGTGCCGCGCCGCTTGAAAGAGCCATGACCGACGCGGTCAGCAGCCCGAACCTCAATGTCTTCTTCATCTGATCTCTCTCCTGTTTTTATTGGTCGGCTCTCTGCCGCCTGACTCCGACTGTTCTACCGTCCCACCGTGACAGTCGTTGTGCAACGCATGTTTTCATCAAGGCAAAGTGGTTTCAAGGGGAAATATGACAAAGGTGCGCGTGTAAGTTTTCTCAGCGCCGAACGCGAGAAACCCCGCCGAAGCGGGGTTCCGGAATTTCCAGGCATTGTTCGATGACGGATTGTTTCAGCCGCGGCGGGAGAGCGAGAACTGGGCACCGCTATCCTGCGTGCAGTTGAGCTGGTTGATGCTGACCAGCGAGCAGTTGACACGCGACTGGGTCTTGCGCACCAGCGAGGTCATGTTGATCTCGACCAGCGTCGGCGAGAGGCTGGTATAGGTGCCCGAGGCGAGCAGCGTGTTGCTGTCGCTGGAGCGGGTGTTGAACGTGCCGGCCTGGAACGAGGAAACGATGCCGTTCGGATCGACCCAGCTGCCTTCGACGCCCTGCGGCTGCACGGCCGCCATCTGTTGCGGTGGAGGGGAAGAAACGCAGGCGGTCAAGCTGGCTGCGGCGATGAGCGCAAAGCTCACTTTAAATTTCATGATCAGTCTCCCGCGATTCGGTCCGGCTTAGGTTGGCAAACCTTGCCGCCATCGCCCTATGTAACGCAAGATGTGGCCTTGAAAAGGCAAGAGCTTTCAACATGCAAAAAACCGCCTGCGGCAAGGCAGGCGGTTTCCATTGTGTTTTATCGGATCAACGAGCCCGTTCGCGAGATTAGCGAACCAGGATGTTCTTGAACTGCCACGGATCCTTGGTGTCGATGTCTTCCGGGAAGAGGCCCGGGCGGCCGTCGAGCGGGGTCCAGTCGGTATAGTGGCCTTCGACCGGGCCGAGATAGGGCAGCTGCACTTCGAGGCAGCGCTTGTAGTCGATCTCGTCGGCCTCGACGATGCCGGCGGTCGGGTTTTCGAGCGCCCAGACCATGCCCGAGAGAACCGCGGAGGTCACCTGCAGGCCGGTGGCGTTCTGGTAAGGCGCGATACGGCGGGTTTCCTCGAGCGACAGGCGCGAACCGAACCAGTAGGCGTTCTTCTCGTGGCCGTAGAGCAGCACGCCGAGTTCGTCGATGCCGTCCTCCAGCTCGTCCTCGTTGAGTACGTGGTGGACCGGCTGCGGGGTGCCGCCATTGCCGAACATCTCGTGAAGCGACAGAACCGCGTCATTCGCCGGATGGTAAGCGTAGTGGCAGGTCGGGCGGAAGGTCACTTCGCCGTCCTTGTCGCGCACCGTGAAATAATCGGCGATCGAGATCGATTCGTTGTGGGTGACGAGGAAGCCATACTGCGGGCCGGGCGTCGGGCACCAGCTACGGACGCGGGTGTTGGCGCCCGGCTGTTCGAGATAGATGGCGGCCTTGTTGCCCTTCTTGTGCTTCTTGCCGTTCTTCGGCATCCATTCCTCGTGGGTGCCCCAGCCGAGTTCGGCCGGCTGCATGCCTTCGGAGATGAAGCCTTCGACCGACCAGGTGTTCCAGAAGACGTTGAGCGGCTTCGGGTGCTTGGTGCGCTGGGTGTCGCGCTCGGCGATGTGGACGCCCTTGACGCCGAGCTTCTTCATCAGCTTCGCCCAGCCTTCGCGGTCGTGCTGATCCGGCTCGTCGAACTTCAGGCCGGTATCGTTGGCGAGGTTGACCAGCGCCTGCTTGACGAACCAGGAGACCATGCCCGGGTTGGCGCCGCAGGTGGAAACGGCGGTCGGGCCGTCGGGATTCTTGGCCTTTTCCTTGCGCACGGTTTCGCGCAGCGCATAGTTGGTGCGCTCGGAATTCTTCATGTTCTTGTCGAAATAGAAGCCGAGCCAGGGCTCGACGACCGTGTCGATGTAGAGGACGTCGAGCTTGCGGCAGAGCTTCATCAGGTCGAGCGAACCGGTATCGACCGACAGGTTGACGCAGAAGCCCTGGCCCTTGCCTTCGGTCAGGAGCGGCTTCAGGAGTTCCTTGTAGTTCTCCTTGGTCACGTATTCCTTGATGTGACGGACGCCGTGCTTCTTGAGGATCTCCATGTCGGAGGGTTCGTCGCGCGGGTCGATGACGACCATCCGGCTCTTGTCGAACTTGAAATGGCGTTCGATCAGCGGCAGCGTGCCGCGGCCGATCGAGCCGAAACCGATCATCACGATCGGACCGGTGATTTCGCCATAAACCGGATAGGTCGTCTCTGACATGTCTTTCTCCTTGATCGCGGCCTTCTCGGGCCGCTGCCCCGCTTATTCGGCAGTGGAATGGAAATCTAAAGGCTGTACTCGGGCAATTCGCGGCGCTCTAGATCATAAAACTTCGTCACAATAAAGAGCCTGTCGATTTTCGGCTGATGAATCGACAGCGCTATTCGATCGCGGCGGGCGCGGCTGCGGATCCTGGTGAGTTGCAAGAGGGGCGGGAAACCCGGCTAGGCTAAACCATTTCCGCAGATCACCCCGTCGCGGTGCCCTGGTGAAAGACCATGCGCCATTTGCCGTCGGGGTCGAGGCGCCAGATGGAGCTTCGGTTGGTAAAGAGCCTGCTGCCGCCGTCGTTGATGCGGGTGCCGCGATAGGTGGCGAGCGCGATCGTGTCGCTCAGCATCGTGGCGCTGAAATCCGAGATCGAAGTGTTGTCCGGTCCGGTCTCGGCCACGAGGCGTGTGACGATATCATCGAACGCATAGGCGAGGCCGGAGCGGCCGAATTCGCGGAATTCCGGCGCCAGCAGTTCGCGCAGCTTTTCCTCGGAATTGCGGACCTCGCGGCTCTGCAAGGCAAGCTCGAGCCCAAGCAGATGATCCGCGAGGGCGCTGGGCGTGGTCATTACCGGCCTGCTCGGGCCATTTTCGCGGCGCGGGCGGCAGGACGAGGGGCTTCCGCCGGCATTTCCGATTGCGCCGTCTGGGCGACGAGTTCGGCGGCGATCAGGCCGCGCAGAGAATTGCCGACGAAGAAGCGGCGGTTTTCGAGGTCGGCGAGGCGCAGGACCTGGCTTTTTGCCTTGCCCTCACGGATGAGGTCGGCGCGCAGGATGCCGGGCAGGAGCCCGCTCGACAGCGCCGGGGTCAGCAGCGAGCCGTTCGGTTGTTCGACGAAGACATTGGTGATCGTGCCTTCGCAGACTTCGCCGCGCTCGTTGAGAAGGATAACCTCGTCCGCCTCTTCGGGTGAAAACTCGGCGCGGGCGGCCTCATAGATCTCGCGCCGGGAGGTCTTGTGGCGATAGGTCGGGTCGTCGGAGGGAAGCGTCGTCCTGGCAACCTGGATCCGCCACAGCGTATCGGCGGGCAGGGGCGTGAACGGCGTCGTGGTGATCTCGATCTTGCCGCGATAGGTCATCACGAGGCGGACGCGGAGCGGCGTTTCGCCGCCCGCTGCAGCGGCTTTAAGCTGTTTCAACGTATCCGCCGGGGGCTGGCGGAAACCCAAGGCATCCGCCGAGCGGCTGAGCCGGCGCAGATGCTGGTCGACCCGGAGCAAGCCATTGCCCGGTTCCCAGCGCATTGTTTCGATCAGCGAGAAATCCATTGGTCGCCCACCGCAAAGCGTGCCTTCAACAGGCACTCGTCATACTCGGCCTCGGCCTTCGAGTCGAAGACGATGCCGCCGCCGACATTGAAGACGGCTTTTTCGTCGTTGAAAAGCGTGATCGTGCGGATGGCCACCGAAAAACGCATCGGGCCGGCCGGATCGCACCAGCCGATGGCGCCGCAATAGACGTCGCGCGGCTCCCTTTCGAGATCGGCGAGGATGCGCATGGCCCACATTTTCGGCGCTCCGGTGATCGAACCGCAGGGAAAGAGAGCCGCAAGGATGTCCGGAAAGCCGATCCCGGGCAGCAGCTTCGCCCGCACGTGGCTGACCATCTGGTGGACGGTCGGATAGGTTTCGATTTCAAACAACTTCGGAACCGAGAGCGTGCCGACCTCGCTGATCACGGAGATATCGTTGCGCAACAGGTCGACGATCATTCGGTTTTCGGCGAGCGTCTTTTCGTCGGCGAGCATTTCCGCGATGATCGCCTCGTCTTCTTCCACGGTCGGGCCGCGCGGGGCGGTGCCCTTCATCGGGTGGGTCTCGACGAAGCGATCCGCATCGACCGAAAAGAACAGTTCAGGCGAGCGCGATAGGACGACGGGACCGCCGAGGTCGACGAATGCGCCGTAGCGCACCGGCTGGCGGGCGACGAGGGACCAGAACGCGGAAAGCGGATCGCCGTGCCAGCGTGCGGTAACCGGCATGGTCAGGTTTGCCTGGTAGCAGTCGCCGTTGCGCAGGTGCTGGTGAAGTCGGTCGAACCGTTCCTGGTAGGCCGCAAAATCCCAACCGGCACGCGGTTCGCTGAGGAACGAGCCTTGCGAAGAACCGTCGTCCACGATCGTGCCGGGCGGTCCGGCGAGCGGATGTTCGTTGCCCGAGGGTTTGTCGAATATGCCCATGGCGATCAGCGGCGTCGGCCGGTCGTCGACGATCAACGGTCGGAGCTTGTCCTCGAAGACGTAACCGGCCTCATAGGAAATATAACCCGCCAGCCACTGACCGGCGAGGCGCGCCTCTTCCAGCCGCCGAAGTGCGGGCAGCACCTCGGCGGCAGTCCGGGCCGTGACGATGTCCTTCGGCCGGTCGAAGACGAGGCTCCGGCCGGCGGGGTCATCGCGAAAGAGCGCGAAGGGCGCTTTCTCATTCATGGACGTGCCTTAAGGGAATGCGTCAGGCCTTGTCCAGAGCCTCCAGCTCGTCGATCAGGCCTTCGATCATCGACAGGCCCCTGGACCAGAAGGACGGATCGGTGGCGTCGAGGCCGAAGGGCTTCAGCAGCTCCGAGTGATGTTGGGTGCCGCCGGCCTTCAGAAGCTCGAAATACTTTTGCTGGAAGCCCGGAGCGGCGTTCTGGTAAACCGCGTAGAGCGAGTTCACCAGGCAGTCGCCGAAGGCATAGGCATAGACGTAGAAGGGCGAGTGGATGAAGTGGGGGATATAGGTCCACCAGCTTTCATAACCCTCCGAGATCCTGATCGCCGGTCCAAGGCTTTCGCCCTGGACGGAAAGCCAGAGCTCGCCGATCTGCTCGGCGGTCAGTTCGCCTTCCTTGCGGGCGGTATGGACCTTGCGCTCGAACTGGTAGAAGGCGACCTGGCGCACGACCGTGTTGATCATGTCCTCGACCTTCTGGGCGAGCATGGCCTTACGCTCGCGCTTGTCGGTGGTCTTTTCGAGGAGAGCGCGGAAGGTCAGCATTTCGCCGAAGACGGAAGCGGTTTCGGCAAGCGTCAGCGGCGTCTGGCACATCAGGGCACCCTGATCGCCGGCCAGCACCTGGTGCACGCCGTGGCCGAGTTCGTGGGCGAGCGTCATCACGTCGCGCGGTTTGCCCATGTAGTTGACGAGCACGTAAGGGTGGGCCGACGGCACGGTCGGATGTGCGAAGGCGCCTGGCGCCTTGCCCGGCCGCACCGGCGCATCGATCCATTCCTCCTCGAAGAAGCGGGCGGCGATCTCCGCCATTTCGGGCGCGAAGCCGCGATAGGCGTCGAGCACGGTATCCTTCGCCTCCGTCCAGGAAATCAGCGCGTTCGGGGTTTCCGGCAGCGGCGCGTTGCGGTCCCAGAAATTCAGCTGGTCCATGCCGAGCCACTTCGCCTTCATCGCGTAGTAGCGATGCGAGAGGCGCGGGTAGGCCTGCCTGACGGCCTCTGCGAGCGCATCGACGACTTCACGTTCGACGCGGTTGGCGAGATGGCGACTGTCGGCGATGTCCTCGAAGCCGCGCCAGCGGTCGGAGATTTCCTTGTCCTTGGCGAGCGTGTTGGTGATCAGCGTGAAGACGCGCAGGTTGTCGCCGAAAGTTTTGGAGAGGGCTGCAGCTGCCTTGGCGCGGGTCTCCGGCTCAGGTTCCTGCAGCATGTTGAGGGCGACTTCCAGCGGCAACTGTTCGCCATCGACCTCGAAGCGGAGCTCGGCCATGGTCTCGTCGAAGAGACGGTTGAAGGCGGCGGCAGAGGTCATCGACTTTTCGAGGAAGAGCTGTTCCAGCTTGTCTTCGAGCTGGAAGGGCTTGTCCTTCCTGAGGTCGACGAGCCAGGGGCGGTAATGGCCGGCGGCCGGGTCGCGGTCCATGCAGGCGTCCATCACCGCGTCGTCGATCCGGTTGAGTTCCAGGGCGAAGAACAGCATGTGCGAGGAGAGGTCGGTCAGCTTCGCCTGCACATCGCCGTAGAACTTGCCATTGGCCGGGCTCGACGTATCGGAGAAATAGGTGAGGCCGGCGAAGGAGCCGATCTTGCCGAGCAGATCGTCGAGCGCCTCGTATTCCTGAAGTGCTTCGCCGATGCCACCGGCGCCGGTTTTGGTCGCGGCTTCGGCAAGCCGGCCCTTCCATTTTTCCTCGAAGGCGATCGAGAGCCTGTTGGCCTTTTCCATGTCGGCGGTGAAAGCCGGGGCGTCCTTGGCCTCGTAGAGGTCCGAGAGCTTCCAGACCGGCAGGAGGCCGAGCGCCGGGTCGGAGGCAGCAGCGCCCGCGGTGGGCGCGGCCAGAATTTCGGGGAGGGCGGGTGCGGACATTCTCATCGCTTTTTCCTTCTCAACCTGTTGCGCCTGTTTTCCTTGCCGGCCGTTAAAATGCAAGCTTTTCTCAAAAGGGGATGTTCAAGGCTTTCTGACACAACCAGCGGCATAACAGCCTAAAAAGGCCATGATGACCATTGGTGGGAGCCGAGCATGATTGCGCAAATCCTCGTTGTCGACGACGATCCTATTCAGCGTCGCCTGTTGAAGAATGCGGTTGAACGTTACGGCCATGCCGCCCATCTTGCCGAAAACGGACTGGCGGCGCTGGAGTTCCTGAAGCGCACCGCGACCGACATCAATGTCATCGTGCTCGACCTGATGATGCCGGAAATGGACGGCCTCACCTTCCTCGCGGCTATCCGCGAACTTGGCATCGAAACGCCGGTCATCGTCCAGACGGGACAGGGCAGCATCGAATACGTGGTGCAGGCGATGCGCGCCGGCGCTTTCGATTTCGTCGTGAAGCCGGTGTCGCCGGAACGGATCGGCGCCTCGATCACCAATGCGCTGAAGCTCGACCAGAAGGAATCGAAGGCCCGTGTCGGCCGCCGCCATCGCGCCGGTGCCGTCGGCTTCGGCGATATCATCTCGGCAAGCCCCGACATGCTGCGCGTCATCGATCTCGCCCAGCGCGCCGCCCATTCCAACATCCCGGTGGTGCTGGAAGGCGAATCCGGCGTCGGCAAGGAAATGATCGCCCGCGCCATCCAGTCGAACAGCGACCGGGCCGGCAAGCCGTTCATCACCGTCAACTGCGGCGCCATTCCGCACAATCTCGTGGAAAGCATCCTCTTCGGCCATGAGAAGGGCGCCTTTACCGGCGCTTCGGAAAAGCACACCGGCAAGTTCGTGGAAGCCGATGGCGGCACGCTTTTCCTCGACGAGATCGGCGACTTGCCGCTTGACGTGCAGGTAAAGCTGTTGCGAGCCGTGCAGCAGGGCGAAGTCGAAACAGTCGGTGCCTCGAAGGTCCAGAAGGTCAATGTCCGGCTGATCTCGGCCACCAACAAGGACCTGATCGAAGAGGTCCGGGCCGGCCGCTTCCGCGAAGACCTCTACTACCGCCTCAACGTCTTCCCGATCACCATTCCGGCGCTGCGCCGCCGCAAGGAAGACATCCCGCATCTCGCGCGCGTGTTTGCCGAGCGGTTCTCGACCGAACAGAAGCTCAACAGGACGCTGTCGGTCGGCGCCGGCGCGCTCGCGCTTTTGACGGCCTACGACTGGCCGGGCAACATCCGCCAGCTCGAAAACGCCGTGTTCCGCGCCGTCGTGCTTGCCGAGGGTAACGAGCTCACCGAAGACGATTTTCCGCAGATCGCGGCGCAGATCCCGGAATTCCGGCAGGCTGAACTGGCGGCGACCGCGGTCACGCCCGCACCGGGTGTCCTGTCCGACTACGCCATGCGCGAGGCGCTCGCCGATTCGCCGGTATTTGCCAATAACGACAAGGCTCGGGCCGGCAGACCGGATGCGAAGGCGATGCTCGCCGCCGCTTATCCCCAGGAAAACGTCATCGTCAGCACCGACGAGACCGGCGAAGTGAGGAAGCTTGCGGATGTCGAGGAGGAGCTGATCCGCTTTGCCCTGAAGTTCTATCGCGGCCAGATGAGCCAGGTTGCCCGTAAACTCGGCATCGGACGCTCGACACTTTACCGCAAACTCAAGGATTACGGCATCGATCCTGATGACCCGCTGAAGGAAGCCGCGTAATTCCTAATGTATTAGCTTGGGTTAACCTTCGCGCAAGGATGTCCTGTCAACGTCTGTCAATCTCTGATTAGTCAATTGTTGACTATATGGGAGAAGGTTGTACATGTGTGGCACATTTGCCATCGTGTCACCGCAATTGACAGTCATTTGAGGCAACGTGGGACGTTGTCGACAGGACGGGGATCGTTTTGCCGGATCAGTATGCAAAAGAAACGCCTTCGGGTGAGAAAAGGCGCGGCGGCAAAGCTGGGTTTTTTGTCAGTTTGACCCGGCGCGTCATGGCCGTCACCCTGTTGGTGTTGATGGCGCTGCCCGTGCTTTCGGTCTCCGCAAGCGGTGCAGCAGCCCAGGAGAAAAGCCTCAAGCTCTATTTCGTCCATACCGGCGAAAAGGCCGTCATCACCTTCAAGCGGAACGGCAAGTTCGATCCCAAGGGCCTCGCCCAGATCAACCAGTTCCTGCGCGACTGGCGCCGCAACGAACCGGCCAGGATGGACCCGCGGCTCTTCGACCTCGTCTGGGAAGTCTATCGCCGTTCCGGCGCCTCCGATTATATCCACGTGGTTTCCGCCTATCGTTCGCCGACCACCAACAACATGCTGCGCACCCGTTCGCGCACCACTGGTGTCGCCAAGAACAGCCAGCACATGCTCGGCAAGGCCATGGATTTCTACATTCCGGGCGTAAAGCTCTCGACGCTGCGCGGGCTCGCCATGCAGATGCAGGTCGGCGGCGTCGGCTATTACCCGACCTCGGGTTCGCCCTTTGTGCATCTCGATGTCGGCGGCGTTCGTGCCTGGCCGCGCATGACGCGCCAGGAACTGGTGCAGATCTTCCCGAACGGCAATACGATCCATCTTCCCGCCGACGGCAAGCCGCTTCCCGGCTACGAAACGGCGATGGCGGATTACAAGCGGCGTGTCGGTTCGGATTCGATCCAGATCGCCAGCACCGCCGGTCGCGGCATCAGAGGCGACTCGGAACGCAAGCGTCAGCCTAACCTTCTGGCATTCCTGTTCGGCGGCGGTGGTGCCGACGAGGAGGAAGATAACGAGGAAAGCGCTGCTCCAGCCGTGGCGCGGCGTGCGGCTCCGGCTGCAAAGCCTGCTGCGGACGACGAGGGCGAAGCTCCTGTCGCGGTTGCCTCGGCTTCGCCTTTGACGGGCCAGATGCAGAACCAGGCCCAGGCTCCGGCGCAGGCGCAGATGGTTTCAGCACCGGTACCGCTTTCGCGTCCGGCCTTCCGTTCGGATAGCGGCGGGCTTGCCACCGCGCTCTATTCTCCGGCGCGCAACCCGGCCCAGGAAGCGCTCGCCCTGCAGGCGTCCGCTCCGACCCAACCTGGCGGCGAGACTTTTGCCGATCTTTCCACCTACAATATTCCGGTTCCGACGCTGCTTGGACCGCGTGGCTTCAAGGGTGATGCAGAAAGCGGCGTGATGACCGCGTCCGTCGGCCCGATGCAGCCGCCGGAGGATGTCGCGTCCGTTCCGCTTCCCAGTCAGAGGCCGAACATCGTCGCGGCCGCTCCCGCCGCCAAGGCTGAGGAACAGCAGGAGCTGACGCCGGCCCTCGTTGCAGCGCTTGCCCAGAGTGTCGAGCCGCGCCAGGCGGCGGTGCCTACGCCTGTTGCTCCGGCCCAACCTGCTGCGGCAATGGCGGCGGCTCCCATGCCGGTCCAGAAGCCGGTTGAAACGGCGTCGGCTTCTCCGAAGGTCATCCATTCCAACAGGGGCGCGCAGTTCGGAGACGGTTTCGACACGCCGCGCAGCCCGGTCTCGGCTTCGACAAGCGCGCTTCCGATCCCCGCCAAGGGCGGCCGTGCGCCCGGGTCTGCGCCGCAGACGGCAAATGGCGGCTTGACGGGCGACATGCTGGCGAAATGGGCTCTCAACAACAATCGCGCCGACGCGGCCGCCTCGATGAAGGCACCACGCGTCGTCAGCCGGACCCTCAACAACGAATATTCGGCGGGCTATTCCGGCGGCGGCTTCAGGCCGGTTGCCGCCACGGTGGCGATCGACCCGAACCGGTTCAGCGGCCCGAACAACTGATCGTCGGCCTGACCGAAGACCATAAAAAACCCGCCGAAATGGCGGGTTTTTTCATGCTTTCTGTCTGGCCTGCGTGCCTGGAAAGAATCAGGCGGCATCCTGGTCGGCAGGGGCCTCGATCATGCCGAGCGCCTGGAGATATGTATCGAGGATCAGATCCTCTTCCATGCGCTCCTGGTCGTCCTTCTTGCGCAGGGCGATGACCTTTTTCATGATCTTCGTGTCGTAGCCCATGCCCTTGGCTTCGCCGTAGACATCCTTGATGTCGTCGGCGATGGTCTTCTTTTCTTCTTCCAAGCGTTCGATACGCTCGATAAATGCGCGAAGCTGGTCGCGGGCGACGCCATGAGCATCAGACATCGGGGCCTCCTGATCGTGTAGATTTCAATGAATGGTCGTCAACTGCCGAAAAGCCGCCGCGAGGTCAAGCCCAATCGGCAAATCGATCAGCCATGGGCCGGCTTGTTCACGTCGAATGCGGCTTTTTGTGCATCCGAGGCTTCCGCCTGGTGCAGATTTTTCCAATCCTCGTAGGGCATGCCGTAGACGATCTCGCGGGATGCGTCCTTGGAGAGGTCGACGCCGGCATCGCTGGCGGCATCGCGATACCAGTTCGACAGGCAGTTGCGGCAGAAGCCGGCGAGGTTCATCAGGTCGATATTCTGCACGTCGGCGCGTTCACGCAGATGCTGCACGAGGCGGCGGAAGGCGGCGGCCTCAAATTCGGTCTGCTGCTCTCTGGTCAGTTCCGTAGGCGTGAGTTCGCTCATGGGCGCATCTCCTGGTGTCGCGTCAGATTGGATAGGGGCCGGTGCGCGAGGGAAAGATCCTGTATTCATGCAATGTGGGGTCGGCGTTGAGCGTCTTGAAGACCGGCGCCAGTCTTTCCGCCCAGGCGGCGATGCCGGCCTCGTCGCCGATCAGGTCCTGGCGGACCTCGAGAAGCGCGTGCGGAGTTCCTGACACCATGCAGTGGCGGTACATCGTGTCGCCTTTAAGCGCCCCGTCATAGGGCTCGTTGTCGCCGACGACGATGTCGCCCGGTTCGCCGAGCAGGTGGAGGAGCGGTGTCACGGCGCGATCGTCGCTGTCCCAGAGCACGGCCGCGTGCCAGGGGCGGGCAACGCCCTTCCAGAACGGCGTGAAGGAATGCAGCGACAGGACGAGCGGCGCCCGGCCCGAGGCACCTGCCTTGGCGATCGTGCGCTCGACGGCGCGGTGATAGGGCCGGTGATAGGTATCGAGGCGGAAATCCCACTCTTCCTGGGTGACCGGATGATTGCCGGGGATGATCGCCCCGTCGGAAATCTTCATGACCAGGGTCGGATCGTCCTCGCCGCGGTTCGGGTCGATCAGCAGGCGCGAGAAGCAGCCGAGCACCGCCGGCACGTTCAGCATCGCCGCCAGACGGCGGGTGAGCCCCTCGATGCCGATGTCGAAGGCGATATGGCGGTGGAAGGCGCTCGCGGGCAGGCCGAGGCTGCCATAGCGGACGGGCAGGCGGTTCATGGCATGATCGGCGAGCAGCACCATGCCGCTGTCATAATCGCCTTCTATGATCTCGAAAGGAATGAAGTCCTGCATCGCCATCGGAAATGAATTGGTTTCGAAAGGTCGGTCGGGAGACGGGTGTTGATGGCATGGGGAAAGCCGCGACGCAAGCCGTGCTGGTGCGACGCTCAGCTTGGATTGAGGGCATGAGGCGGACTAATCGATTAGAGTTACGTTGACTTTCCGACTCTGCCGCGCGAAGAAAGTGCTTCACGAATAACCATGGAGTCCTGACGGAAACCGTGTCGAAAAAATCCCCCAAAGCCATTCTTCGCTCCCTCGTTTCCGCTCCGGCGCTGGCCGCCATGGTCGCCTCCGGTGTTCCGCTTTTCGCGGCGACCGTCGCGCATGCGGATTTCCGTGTCTGCAACGCCACGCAGAACCTCGTCGGCGTGGCGATCGGCTATCGCGCCACGGAGGGCTGGACCACCGAAGGCTGGTGGCAGGTTCCGGCCTCCACCTGCGCGACGCTGATCGAGGGCGAGCTACAGTCGCGTTACTATTATCTTTATGCCGAGGACGCGGCCCGGGGCGGCCGCTGGACCGGCAATGTGAACATGTGCGTCGCGGAGAACGAGTTCAAAGTCGTCGGCGTCAATGACTGTTTTGCCCGTGGCTTCCAGCGCATGGGCTTCAAGGAATATGATACGGGCCGTCAGGGAAGCTGGATGGTCCAGCTTTCGGACACGCCTGGCACACAAGAAGGCCACAACTGATGAGGCGCAACCGCAAAGTAAAGATCCTCGCAACCCTCGGGCCGGCTTCGTCCGAAGAGGCGATGATCCAGAAGCTGCATGAAGCGGGGGCTGATCTCTTCCGCATCAACATGAGCCATGCGAGCCACGACCTGATGCGCACGCTGATCAAGCGCATCCGTTCCGTCGAGGAGCGCTGCGGCCGGCCGATCGGCATTCTCGCCGACCTTCAGGGCCCGAAGCTGCGCGTTGGCAAGTTCGCGGCGGGCAAGGTGACGCTGATCCCCGGCCAGACCTTCACGCTCGACAGCCGTGACGAACCCGGCGACGAGACCCGCGTGTTCCTGCCGCACCCGGAAATTCTCGAATCTGTGAAAGTGGGCCACCGGCTGCTGATCGACGACGGCAAGCTGGCGCTGAAGGCCGAGAAGGCCGATGGCAAGAGCATCGTCTGCAAGGTCGTCGCCGGTACCAGCATTTCCGATCGCAAGGGCGTCAGCCTGCCCGATACGCTGCTCGGCGTCGGCGCGCTGACCGAGAAGGACCGTATCGACCTCGACGCGGTTCTCGCGACCGACGATGTCGATTGGGTGGCGCTTTCCTTTGTCCAGCGCCCCGACGACCTTGCCGAAGTGCGCAAGATCGCCCGCGGCCGCGTCGGCATCATGTCGAAGATCGAGAAGCCTCAGGCGCTCGAGCGCATCGACGAGATCATCGAACTTTCCGATGCCGTCATGGTGGCGCGCGGCGATCTTGGCGTGGAAATGCCGATTGAAGCCGTCCCGGGCATCCAGAAGCAGCTGACGCGCTTGTGTCGGCGCGCCGGCAAGCCGGTCGTGGTCGCAACCCAGATGCTGGAATCGATGATCACCGCGCCGGTTCCGACCCGCGCCGAGGTATCCGACGTATCGATCGCCGTTTTCGAAGGCGCCGATGCGATCATGCTCTCGGCCGAATCGGCCTCCGGCCAGTATCCGGTCGAGGCGGTGTCGATGATGGCGTCGATCGCCAGCACGGTCGAGCAGGATCCGCTTTATCCGAGCATCATCTATGCACAGCGCGCGACGCCCGAGGCGACCGGTGCGGACGCCATCTCGCTTGCCGCCCGCCAGATCGCAGAAACCCTGAAACTGTCTGCCATCGTCACCTATACCTCGTCGGGCACGACGGGTCTGCGGGCATCCCGCGAACGCCCGGAGGTGCCGATCATCGCGCTGTCGCCGATCGTCCAGACGGCACGCCGGCTTTCGGTAGGCTGGGGCATGCATTGCGTCGTCACTCATGACGCGACCGACCTCGACGACATGGTCAACCGCGCCTGCCGCATCGTCGTGTCGGAAGGCTTCGGCAAGCCCGGCGACCGGATCATCATCTCGGCCGGCGTTCCGCTCGGCACGCCCGGCGCCACCAACATGCTGCGCATCGCCTATATCGGCTCGGACGGCCAGAGCGGCATCTGAGGCGCAACGCCCCGACCAACGAAAACCGCCGGAGCGATCCGGCGGTTTTTTGTTGCGCACTTCCGTTGGTCAGATGGTGATGCTCACCGTCGGCATGGCGGAGATCGTGCCGGTCAGGGCGTTGACGGAGGCATCGAGGTTTCCGGTACCGGGCACCGTGGCTGCGCTGTTCTGCTCGCGCAGCCTGCGGGCCGCCTCTTCCAGCAGCGCCTTGATCTGGCGGGCGACGGTGCTGAATTCCATCGCGGTCTTGATGTCGTCGAGGGACAGTTTGGGCGCCTCGCGCGGCGTTTCATCCATCGCGTCGAGATAGGCCTGCTCGGCGTGGGAGACGGGCTTGTCGGCTGCGGGCTCGTCTGACGGTTCGGCGGCGGGGGCAGCCGTGGCCTGTTCGTTCGCATCCAGGATGGCGCCGCCTGTCTCCGCTCCGGGAAGAGCATTGGCGGGGGCCGTTGGTGCAGTCGCGCCGCTCCCGGCCAGTGCCTCGGTGAACTCGCGGGCGGCGCCGGCAACGATGACGCCGAGCTGGGCCGCCTGCTTGGCGATCACTTGCGGATCGAACCCCCAGCGGCGCATGAACTCGAGCTGCTGCTTGGCGTCATCGAGCTTCTGCCTGGCGCGCGCCTTTGCCTGTTCTTCCGCCTCGTCGCTCGCCTTCTTCAGCGAGGTCAGGCCATGGACGAGGCGATCGTAGAGCTCGACCTTGGGGCTGGATGGACCGGACGACGCGGCTGTTGCGGCATCCGTGGAGGCCGACGCTCCATCCTGCTTCGCGGGCCGCGCCGGGTAGTCACTGCCAATGCTGCCGATCTGCATCTCGTCTCTCCGATTCCGTGTGGCCGGAGGTTGGGACGGTCAGCTTGCTTCGGGCTGGCGTCGTCCGAGCAAGGCTCAGGTTTTCTCGATCGAAAGATCCATTTCGGGAGCCGAGTCTTCCGCTGTCGGCGCAATGCGCGCTTCCGCGATGTGGGCGGCGGCCTTCAGGTCGCGGGGGAGGCCCGAGAGTTTTTCGATTGCCGCGATCACCACGTCGCTCGCCAGATAATCCGGCTTATGGCCGAGATTGCGGATGGAGACGAGTTCGGACCCGGCGATATCGCGGGCAAGGCCGCGCGAATGGATCTCCTCCGCGACGATCGCATCGCTGTCGCCGGTGATGATCACCGTCGGTGCTGTGATCTCCGTATATCGCGCCGCGACGCGCGTCACGTAGCCGTTAAGGTTGGCGACGTCGATGGCGTTGCTTCGAAACACTTTCGGGCGCAGGACCAGATACGGTGCGCCGTCGCGAAGATAGGTCTCGGGGCAGGGGTTGGGGTGAAAGACCGAGCGCGTGGCGGCCCTCATCACCATGAGGCCTGCCGGCAGGGCGAGAAGATGGCTGAACAGCCGGCCGATCAGCGGGCGGGCGGTGAGATTGTAGTACCAGTCGATCCGGCCGGGCCAGGGATGGGTGGCTGGCGCCAAAAACAGCAGGCCGGCGGTCTTTTCCGGATGATAGAGGCCGAAGCTCGCGGCAATCGCGCCGCCGAAGGAATGGCCTGATATGATCGCCTTGTCGATGCCGCGCTTTTCCATCAGCCTTGCGATCGCCGCTGCCTGGCCATCCGGGAAACCGTTTTCGGGCCCGCCGCGCTCGGAATAACCGTGACCCGGCCGGTCGACGAAGAGCATTTCGGCGCGGCCTTCGAGCGCCTTACGGAAGGCTGCTTCCTGGTCGCGGAAATTGCCGCTGGCGCCATGGATGAAGACGATCGCCGGCAGATCTGCGCCGGCCGGCTTCGGCACATGCAGCGAATTCACGGAAAAGCCGCCGACATCGACCAGTTCACCGGTATTCGGGAACTCTGCCTCGATCGCCTTCGTCTTCCAGGCGGTGAAGCAAAAAGCGGTGGCAACAATGATGATGGCAAGGGGCAAGATCATCATCGACGTGCCGCCCGAAGGCTCAGGTCCGGTTGCCGGCGAGCTTTTCGGAAAGCTTGGTGACGGCTTCCTGGGCGTCGCGGTCGGCAGGGTAGACGGCGAGATAGTCCTGCCATGCCTTCAGCGCCAGCTCGTCCTTGCCCGCCTCCGTCAGGATGCCTGCCATGCCGGCCAGCGCTCCGAAATGGCGCGGCTCGCGTTTCAGCACTTCGGCAATGTCGGCCATGGATTTGCGCGGGTCACCCATCGTGTAGTGCAGCGTCGCACGACGGTTCCAGCCTTCGGCAAAGGCGGGATCGAGCACGGTCACCTGATCCAGGAAATCGAGTGCCGCGGCGTTGCGCTTTTCCTTGATGGCGGTCGCAGACCACTGCATCAGCAGGTTGACGGTGGCGCTGCCCGAATCGTTGAGGTCGGCGATGATCTGGCTGGCGATGCCGCGTGCCTTTTCCGGATTGCGTTCGCGCTTCAAGGCACCGAACAACGCATCCACGGGCTTGCCGGGTTTCTGGGCTGCGGCGGGAATGATCGGGGCGGCCGCAGGCGGCTTGGGTGTCGCGGTCTGGGCAAGAGCGGACGAAGCGGCGAGGCTCGCGGCGAGAATCAGGGTACTGAAACGAAAATAGCGCATGCGGATAAGGTAATCCGCCTGCGCCGAAGGTCAAACCCGATTTGTCGTGTTATCGACAATTTGATCGGCTGCGGCCGAGACCGAAGCCGATTGCCTGTATCAGCCCTGACGAGCCTTGAAGCGCGGGTTCTGCTTGTTGATGATGTAAACGCGGCCCTTGCGGCGAACCAGACGGTTATCGCGGTGACGAGCCTTCAGCGCCTTAAGCGAGTTCTTGATCTTCATTTTCCTGGTCCAGCAGTCTGTGGGCGCGAGGCCGCATGTCTATCAATCAAAAGCGCGCCGCCAAGATTCTTCGAGGGGCGCGCTCTCAGTTGGGCGTGCAGATAACCCGAGCCAATCTGCATGTCAACCTTGTGACGACGTTTTCAGGCCCTTCAATTCGGTCACATGGCCCATTTTCCGGCCCGGTCTGGATTCCGCCTTGCCATAGAGATGGACCAGAACATCGTCGCGGGAAAGCCAGGCGGGCACGTCCAGAATGTCGTCGCCGATGAGGTTGGTCATTACGCAGTCGGAATGGCGGGCGGGGTTGCCGAGCGGCAGGCCTGCGACAGCGCGGATATGCTGCTCGAACTGCGATACGACACAGGCAGCCTCCGTCCAGTGGCCGGAATTGTGGACGCGTGGGGCGATCTCGTTGGCGATCAGCGTTCCATCCGCCATCACGAAGAACTCCATGCCGATGACGCCGATATAATCCAGCGCGGCGAGCAGCTTCTCGGCCGATTCGCGCGCCGTTTTCGCCGTCGAGTCGGAAATCCTGGCGGGCAGGGTGGAGGTGTGGAGAATGCCGTTGCGGTGGACGTTTTCGGCCGGATCGTAGCAAGCGACCGTGCCGTCTATGGCTCGGGCGGCGATGATCGACACTTCGCGCTCGAAGGGCACGAAGCTTTCCAGAATCAGCGGAACGCCTCCGAGCGCATCATAGGCCCCGGCCGGCTTGTCGTCGACGGAACGGAAGACGCGCTGACCCTTGCCGTCATAACCCATGCGGCGGGTCTTCAGGACGCCCTGGCCGCCGAAATCGGCGAGCGCCTTTTCAAGGTCGGACTGGCCGTCAACGGCATGGAATCGGGCGGTCTCGATGCCGCAGGAATTCAGGAAGCGCTTTTCGGTCAGCCGGTCCTGCGACATATCGAGCGCCTTGGCCGGCGGATAAACCGGAACCGAGCGCTGCAGCGCCTCGGCGGCGGTGACCGGCACGTTCTCGAATTCGTAGGTGACGACGTCGCAGCGGCTGGCGAGTTCGGCGAGCGCTGCCGGATCGTCATAGGCGGCAGTGATCTGGGCGTTGGCGACCTGGGCTGCCGGGCAGTCGGCCTGCGGTTCGAGCACGATCGTGCGGAAGTTCAGCCGGGCTGCGGCCATGGCCAGCATGCGGCCGAGCTGGCCGCCGCCGATGATGCCGATCGTGTGGACAGTCATGGAGCCTCGTCGATTGGGTAGTCTGCAACGGCCGCACTCTGGCGGGCGCGCCATTCGTCGAGCCGATCGGCGATCTCGTCGTCGTTGAGGGCGAGAACCGCGGCGGCCAGCAGGGCGGCGTTGATGGCGCCGGCCCGGCCGATGGCAAGAGTGCCGACCGGAATGCCGGCCGGCATCTGGACGATCGACAGCAGGCTGTCCTGGCCGGACAGCGCCTTCGACTGAACCGGCACGCCGAAAACCGGAAGCGGGGTCATGGCGGCGGTCATGCCGGGCAGGTGGGCCGCACCGCCGGCACCGGCGATGATGACCTGGAAACCTTCCGCACGGGCGCCCTTGGCAAATTGCATCATCCGCTCCGGCGTGCGATGCGCCGATATGATACGGGCCTCGTAACCGATATCGAGCGCCTCCAGCGTGTCGGCGGCGTTCTTCATGGTCTCCCAGTCGGACTGGCTGCCCATGATGATGGCGACGGCAGGTCTTTCAGACATGGCGGGACCCTTAAGCGATGATGTCCGGAACAATCTGGTCTTCGAGCTGAGTCATCTTGTCTTTCAGGGACAGTTTCTTCTTCTTCATGCGCTGCACGCGAAGAGCGTCGCAGCCGACCTGGATCATGGCATTGATGGCGGCGTCGTAATCCTCGTGTTCCTGTCGAAGTTTCGCGAGCACCAGCCGGACATCCGCCTGTTCCTGATCTGCCATATTCCAGTCCCCATTCTCACGCCCGGCATTTCAGCGGTCGCCGGCATTCTCCGCAAGCCTCTACCACCAAACCGCGTTAACGGGAAGTTAGACAAGGTCACGAATTTGCCCACTTCAAACCATGATTTCACCTTCGACAAAGCCGGCCGATCGTGTCACACTTCCTTCGTAAACCTGAAGCCTCGGCATTAGGGAATGCCGTGGTAGGTGACTAAGGAAGGAACATGCCACATGACCGTCCAGGCTCATATCGCATCGCTTGAAAAGAAGCACGGTGCATTGGAGGAGGAGCTCCAGACCGTTCTCGCGTCCCCCTCCGCCGACGACCGTGAAATAGCCGACCTCAAGCGGCGCAAGCTGCGCATCAAGGACCAAATGCAGCGCCTTAAGGCAACCACGCGTCATTAGTTCCTCAGTAGGAGAAGCGCCGCTCGCCCATTGTTTCATCAGTCAGAGGCGAATAATAAAAGCGGCAAACCAATAATCCAGAAATAACCCAGAAATAACAATGACAAGGTTCTGGTCGTGGAAGGGAGCCACAATTCCCACGGTTTAAAAGCCGGTCGTCACGACCAGAACTGATCCAGCCACAGGTTCAGCCTGTCAAAGCCCTTGCTGTTGACGGAATAGATGCGCCGCGTGCCTTCCGCCGTCACATTCACCAGATTGCTATCCAGAAGAGCCTTCAAATGCTGCGACACCGCGGGCCGGCTGATCGGCAGGCCTTGCGCAAGTTCGTTTACGGTTCTCGGCGCGCGCCGCAATTCCTCCAGCAGATACCGCCGGTTAGGATCAGCTATGGCTGCAAAGGGGTCAACGGTTGTCATGCGTTGAACTTACGGTAAACGCTCGATAACGGCAAGATTTATTGTGCATCGCAACAATGTTGCTCGCCTTATTTTGCGTTGCTTTTTTAGCTGCATCGCGCTCGCTTTGCCGGGTCAGAACGGCAGGCCGTCCCACAGCAGTTTCAATCCCGCACAGAATGCCAGACCGTAAGTCATCGGATAGAAGGTTTCCGCCTTCAGATGCTTGACGATGGCCGCGCCGATCATGGTCGCGATCAGGGCGACCGGTAGAAGGGTTGCGGAGATGGTGAGGTTTTCGGAGTCGAGTGCGCCGAGGAAGAAGTAAGGGATGACCTTGACCGCATTGACGATCGCGAAGAAGCGGATGCTGGCGCCGGTATAGGCTTTCGGATCGAGCCGCATCGGCAGGACGTAGATCTGGAACGGCGGCCCGCCGGCATGGGCGACGAAGCTCGCGTAACCGGACAAGGCGCCCCAGAAGGTGGCGGCGCCCGGCCGGTGCGGCAAGGGAGCCCTCGGCTGGTTGGATCGGGGGCCGTAGACCTGCCAGAAGTAGCGCACGGTAAACAGGATCGTCGCAACCGCGATGACGAGGCGCAGGGCATCGTCCGAGACATAGGCCGACGTTGCCCACCCGAGCGCGATGCCGATGATGCCGCCGGGCAGGATCACCAGCAGCGTCCTGGGATCGTTGAAGTTCCGCCACGACCATAATGCGACGATGTCCATGACGATCAGGATCGGCAGGAAGATCGCCGCCGCCTTGACCGGATCGACGGCGAGCGACATCAGCGGCACGCCGAGCAGACCGATAGCGCCGCCGATCCCCCCTTTCGAGAGGCCGACAAGCAGGACGGCGGGGATGGCGAAGGTGAAGAACGCGAAGCTAAGCGTATCGGGCATGAAGACTCGAAGGCGATGAGGGAATGGTTGATCCGGCAGGCGGTCCGGTCTATCGAATTTGCGGACAGAAAACGAGTGCGGATTTTCGCAAACCGATATCCGCCGAACGGGAAGAAACATGACCGGACAGAAAGACCGCTGCCGCCTCGTGCTGATCGTGCCGCAATATGACGATCCCGATCAGCAGGCCAAGGATCTCGAAGCCGCGCTTGCAGGCGGCGACGTCGCGTCGGTGATCGTGCCGCAATACGGGCTCGACGACCAGGCGTTCCAGAAGCGTGCGGAAGCGCTGGTCGAACTGATCCAGGCGGCGGGCGCTGCGGCGCTGATCTGTGGAGACAGCCGGGTGGCCGGGCGCATCAAGGCAGATGGCCTGCATCTTGGCGGTGACCTCACCGAGCTGGGGGAGGCGATCGAGAAATTCGTGCCGAAGATGATCGTCGGCACCGGCGGGGCGGGCGACCGGCATCAGGCGCTTGCCATCGGTGAACATCGTCCCGACTATATCTTCTTCGGCAAGCTCGACGGCGATATCAAGCCGGAAGCACATCCGAAAAACCTCGCGCTCGGCGAGTGGTGGGCATCGATGATCGAGATCCCCTGCATCGTCATGGGTGGCACCGATACCTCCTCGGCGCTTGCCGTCGCGGAGACCGGCGCGGAATTCGTGGCGCTCAAGGGAGCGGTCTTTTCCAACCCCCAGAGCCCCGGCGCCTCGGTCGCTGAAGTCAACGCAATTCTGGACGAAAAAGCGCCACGGTTTGAGGCTTGATGAAGCCCATGCCGTCGAACCGCCTTTCCCGCGTGATTCTGAAGGGGCTGCTGGCGACACTCATCGCTTCGGCGGCGATGCCTTGTCTTGCGCTGGCGCAGGCGAATTCCAGGGCGGTGACCCGGCCCGTGGAGCCCGATTTCCAGCCAATGAAAAAAGGGCGGGTCGAGACCCAGCCAGTTCCGGGCTCTGCAAAGGGAACCAAGGAGCCTGAGGGCCAGCCGAACGGCATCATTCCCTCGGGCGGCGTCGAGCTTTACCAGCGCATGGGGGCCGCACTGCCGCCGGCACCGGCGGAAAAAAACTATACCGGCACCGTGGACGAAGCCTACGGGGCATACCAGCGCGGAATGTATGTGACCGCCCTCGACAAGGCGCTGACCCGGGCGGGGACCGGCGATGCGGCGGCGCAGACGCTGGTCGCCGAAATGATGACCAAGGGCCTCGGCATCAAGCGCGACGCCAAGACCGCGGCATTCTGGTATCAGAAGGCGGCGGAGGGCGGCGATCCGGCCGCCATGTTCCAATATGCGCTGCTGCTGATGACCGGGCGAGATGTTCCCCGCGATAAGCCAAAGGCCGACGGTTTCATGCGCAGGGCCGCCGAAGCCGGCAATGCCTCGGCGCAATTCAACTGGGCGCAGATCCTGATTTCCGAAAATCCGGGCGACAAGGGCCTGCATCTGGCGTTGCCCTTCTACGAAAAATCCGCAAGGCAGGGCGTCGCCGATAGTCAATATGCGGTGGCGCAGGTCTATGTGACGCTGAAGGATATTCCGGCTGAAAAGAAGGCGCGGGCCCGCGAATGGCTGGAGCGCGCCGCAACGGCCGGCTTCGACACCGCGCAGCTCGACATGGGCCTCTGGCTGGTCAACGGCGTCGCGGGAGACCGCGATTACGAAAAGGGTTTCGAGTGGCTGCGGATCGCCGCCCATCGCGGCAATGTCGTCGCTCAGAACAAGCTCGCGCATCTTTATGTCAACGCGCTCGGCACTCGGCCTGAT
The DNA here is from genome assembly GCF_002968535.1 of Neorhizobium sp. T7_12. Lineage (NCBI taxonomy): Bacteria > Pseudomonadati > Pseudomonadota > Alphaproteobacteria > Hyphomicrobiales > Rhizobiaceae > Neorhizobium > Neorhizobium sp. T7_12. Next base: position 292,352 of record NZ_PVBK01000001.1, read on the forward strand.
CCGGTCGAAGCGGCAAAGTGGTACGTGCTGTCGCGCCGCGCGGGCCTTCAGGACCCGGAGCTCGAGGATTTCTATCTCGGGATCAACGAGGATCAGCAGCGCCGGGCGATCGAGGCGGCGAACAAGTTTAGACGTGGGTGAAGCGCGGTCCGGCGAAGCCGGAGCAATCGATCCAGCGAAGCGCCGGGATACGGTGCGGCAATCTGGTTTCGTCGCTCACACATCCGGGACCGCCTAAGACCAGTTTTGCAGACGCGGCCAGGGCTGCAATGCCCGCATTCCCGCAGACGGCTTGAATTTCGCGCTGTTTTATGGTCTTGAAGCCGCCAATCAAAAAATCGCTCATAAAACGCCGTCCCGTCCAGACGACAAGTCGGGACAACCCCAAGGATTTTCCGCATGGCCCGCTCCGCCCTTCTCAACGTCATGGTTCAGGCTGCCCTCAAGGCAGGCAAGTCGCTTTCGCGAGATTTCGGCGAGGTGCAGAACCTGCAGGTTTCGGTGAAGGGCCCCAGCGATTTCGTGTCCCAGGCCGATCTGAAGGCAGAAAAGATCGTGCGCGACGAGCTCTTGAAATCGCGTCCGACCTACGGTTTCCTCGGCGAGGAAAGCGAAGAGCTGAAGGGCACCGACGGCGCGCATCGCTGGATCGTCGATCCGCTCGACGGGACCACCAACTTCCTGCACGGCATTCCGCAGTTCGCAGTCTCCATCGCGCTCGAGCGCAACGGGGAAGTGGTTGCCGGCGTCGTGTTCAATCCCGCGACCGACGAGCTGTTCACCGCCGAAAAGGGCGGCGGCGCCTTCATGAACGACCGCCGCATCCGGGTCGCCGCGCGCCGCGTGCTGTCCGACTGCGTGATTGGCTGCGGCATGCCGCATCTCGGCCGCGGCAATCACGGCAAGTTCCTCGTCGAACTGCGCCACGTGATGGGCGAAGTGGCCGGCATGCGCCGGTTCGGCGCGGCCGCTCTCGACCTTGCCTATGTCGCTGCCGGTCGTCTTGACGGCTTCTGGGAAACCGAGCTTATGCCCTGGGACATGGCCGCCGGCCTGATCCTCATCCGCGAGGCGGGCGGGTTCGTTTCCGACATGAAAGGCACGACCGATATCTTCGGCAGCGGCAATGTCGTGGCTGGCAACGAACTTATCCAGAAGGCGCTGGTCGAAGTCGTCAATCGACCCGTTCCGACCCGCTGAGGCATTTTTGCGCCACCGCCCGGCTTAGAGCTCCAGTACTGAATAGCTGACTGTTTTCCTGAGCTTCTGCACTTCAATTCGTCGCATTTTTCAACTAGCCTCCGGCACTGCAGACTACCGGAGGCGAAGCATATTATGGCGAATGCGACAGTGGACGATTTGGACGCGTCTGAAACGGGCCGCGGCGGTTATGCCTACAAACTGTCCAATCCCGCATCGTTCCTATGGACGATGCTGATCTTCCTGATCATCGTCGGTTTCGTCGCTTCCATCCTCTACCGCCAGGCCGCCCACGCCTTCCAGACCAATCCCGGACTGAACGGCCTTATTCTCGGCGTTCTCCTGATCGGCGTGATCCTGGTTTTCAACCAGGTGATCGCCCTGATGCCGGAAGTTCGCTGGTTCAATTCCTTCCGCGCCGCCGGCAGCGCCGACAAGGTCGGCCGCGAGCCACGCCTGCTGGCGCCGATGCGCACCCTGATCGGCAGCCGCCGCCGGATGGCGCTGTCGACCAATGCCTTCCGCTCGATCCTCGATACGATCGGTACCCGCCTCGACGAATCACGCGACACGTCGCGCTACCTGATCGGCTTGCTCGTCTTCCTCGGCCTGCTCGGCACGTTCTGGGGCCTTATCCAGACCATCGGCTCGATCAGCAACGTCATCGGCGCGCTCGACCCGAATTCCGGCAGTTCCAACGACGTGCTGGCCGCCATCAAGAGCGGCCTTGCCCAGCCGCTCGCCGGCATGGGCACGGCGTTCTCGTCCTCGCTGCTCGGCCTTTCCGGTTCGCTGATCCTGGGTTTCCTCGACCTGCAGGCGGGCCGCGCCCAGAACCGCTTCTATACGGAACTTGAAAACTGGTTGTCGTCGGTGACCGACCTTGGATCGGACCTGCCGCCTGCCGTCGCCGAAACGCTCGCGAGCGGTTCCTCGGAGGATTTGAGGGCGCTGACGGAACAGCTGCGCGCGCTCGCCTCCGCCCAGAGCAAGGCACCGGTCGACGGCCACCAGAACGAGCGGTCGCTATCGGCCATGGCCAATCTTGCCGAAGGCATCCAGGGCCTGGTCAAGAACATGCGCAACGAACAGCAGATGCTGCGCGACTGGATCGAGGCGCAGCAGGAGGAATCAAAGGCCCTGCGCCGCACGCTCGACCGGCTTTCCGACAAGATCGGGGGGAAGTAAGCGATGGCGCTTGGCAAGAGCCGCCGTCGGGAGCGGGGCGTCGACTATTGGCCGGGTTTCGTGGATGCGCTTTCCACGCTGCTGCTTGCCATCATGTTCCTGCTTACCGTCTTCGTGCTGGCGCAGTTCCTGCTCAGCCGCGAAATCACCGGCCGTGACGAGGTGCTGAACCGGCTGAACAGCCAGATCGCCGAACTGACGGAGCTGCTGGCGCTCGAAAAGGGCAATAGCCAGGACGTCGAGGATCAGCTTGCCAACCTGCAGTCGTCGCTTGCCACGGCCGAGGCCGACCGCTCGCGCCTGCAGCAGCTGCTGAGCCAGGGTGCCGGCAATAGCGGCGCCGCCAATGCCCGTATCGGCGACCTCACCAACCAGCTCAATCAGGAACAGCAGCTGAGCGCCCGCGCCGCAAGTCAGGTAGAACTGCTCAACCAGCAGATCTCCGCGCTGCGTGCCCAGATCGCGGCCATCGAACAGGCGCTGCAGGCCTCGGAAGCCAAGGATGCTTCTTCGCAGGCGCAGATCTCCGATCTCGGCCGGCGCCTCAACGTCGCGCTGGCGCAGCGTGTCCAGGAACTGAACCGTTACCGCTCCGACTTCTTCGGTCGGCTGCGGGAGATCCTTTCCGACCGCGAGAACATCCGCATCGTCGGCGACCGTTTCGTCTTCCAGTCGGAAGTGCTCTTTCCGGTCGGCGGCAACGAGCTCGACCCGGCCGGCCGGGTGGAGATGGACAAGCTTGCGGCGGCTCTTCTCGATCTCGCCAAGGAAATCCCGGCCGAGATCAACTGGGTGCTGCGCGTCGACGGGCATACGGACAACTCGCCGCTTACCGGCACTGGCCGCTACCGCGATAACTGGGAGCTTTCCTCGGCCCGCGCTACTTCGGTGGTCAAGTACCTGATTTCCAAGGGCGTGCCGGCCAACCGCCTCGTCGCCGCCGGCTTCGGCGAATTCCAGCCGCTCGCCCAGGGCGATACGCCGGACGCCCGCTCCCAGAACCGCCGGATCGAGCTGAAGCTCACCGAGCGGTAATCGGCCACGGGAAAGACTTAAGTGATGGCCGAAGACAAGCCGGATATGAGCGTCCTCCTGAAGGAGGTGGCGGAAAGCCCGAAACGCGACAACAGCGTCTACCACAAGGCGATCGCCGAGGCGCGCCAGGCCTTCGAAGACGCCGAATCTGCCCTCGGCGGGCCGGTCGAGGTGCGGACCAAGACCAAGATCAAGCGCAACGGCGACTATGTGGTGAAGTGGACGTTCAGGCGCCTGGAGTAGATATTTCCGCCCCGATGGAATGGGTGCTCGACGTGAAGCCCAGCCGCATCAGACCGCGACGCACTTCGGGTGCGTTCATGAACAGGCGCCACAGCAGGCCGGATCGATAATTTTCGATCATCGCGATGATCGGACCCTGGTCGATCGCAAGATATGTGCCGGCCACCCAGCCTGTCTTCGGCACGAAGGCGTCGACGAAGCCGAACGCGCCGAGCAATTTACCATCGCCATACTGAAGCAATGCGCGCATGGCGCTTTCCGCCTCGGCGGGAAGGAAGGGGAAGCTCGACAGGGCGGCGGTCGGGGCGATGACGCCGCGATCGAATGTCGGCGAATGGGCGCCGTAACCTTGCGGTCCGTCGGACGCGCTGAGGCCCCAGACCCCGGCATTCGCATAGTCGGGCACCGTCAGGCAATAGTCGTGGTTGATGCGCGTATGTGCCACGGCCTGGTCATGGTAGTTGCTGCAATAGCGATCGCTCAGGCCCCGCGGATCCAGCGCGCAGAACGAATAATGCGAGATGAACAGCGGCCCGCCATAGGGCTCGCCGAGCGGAAGCTCCGTTCCAAGATAGATCTCGCCGTTGAGCATGGCTCCGGACCGGGCCCAGCCGGCACGGTAACTCTTGGGGCTGATCGGATGGGTGTCGGAGCCGGCGGCCAGGACATAACAGGACAATGCCTCGTTCCAGCCGCGGATCGGCAGGTTCATGGCCCAGCCGTAGTTCGGGCTCCAATGCCAGTAGAGGGCTCCATCCTTACCGCGGGTGAACCAGTTCCACTCCACCTCGTCGTACAATCGCGTGATATCCGCCCGCAATTTCTCTTCCCGAGAGGTCTCGCCGGCGAAATATTCCCGCGCGCAGATCAGGCCTTGCATCAGCAGCGTCGTTTCGACGAGGTCGCCGCCGTCGTCACGCCCGGAGAAGCGGATGACGTCGTTCGTCGAGCCGTCGATGAAATGCGCGAATGCCCCGCGGAAAGTTGGGGAATGCCTCAGATGATCGATGATGGTCGATATGCGCGCCAGTGCCTGCGAACGGGTGACCCACTGGCGTTCGCAGGCGACGATGATGGCAAGGACCCCAAAGCCGACGCCGCTGATCGACACCATATTCGGGGAAGGCGCGCCCGAGACGAAGCACTTGTCGAACGGCAGCCCCGATTCGGGATGGGCGCCATCCCAGAAGAACCGGAAGGTCCGGGACTGTATCTTGTCCAGGCAATCGTCGAGCGACGGGTCGGGCGGCAGTTGACTGAAATTCATGATCTCGAGCTTCTGGCGGCAATGGTATCTGCGATACTGGTGGTTCTCTGGCGGTTCTGCAGTAGGTAGGCATTCGGCGCGCCCGGTTCACTTCCAGCCTGGACCCGAGCGAAACACGTTGGCGTGAATGGTCAGAGTGCGGCGGCGCTCTGCCGTTCGATGTCGTGGAACTGCAGGCGGGCGAGCTTGGCATAGAGGCCGCCCTCGGCGATCAGGCTCTGGTGGGTGCCTTCCTCGACGATCCGCCCGTCTTCCAGCACGAGGATGCGGTCGGCCTTCAGCACGGTCGCCAGCCGATGGGCGATGACCAGCGTGGTGCGGTTCTGCATCAGCCCGTCGAGCGCCTTCTGGACCAGCGTTTCGCTTTCCGCATCGAGCGCCGAGGTCGCTTCGTCGAGTAGCAGAACGGGAGCGTCTTTCAGGATGGCGCGGGCGATGGCGATGCGCTGGCGCTGGCCGCCGGAAAGGGTGATGCCCCGCTCGCCGGCCATGGTGTCGTAGCCGTTGTCCAGCTTCGAGATGAACTCGTCGGCCTGGGCGGCGATGGCCGCGGCACGGACCGCCTCACGGCTGGCATCCGGAGCGCTGAAAGCGATGTTGTCATGGATGGAGGCGGCGAAGATGGTCACGTCCTGGGGCACGATGGCGAGGCGGGAACGCAGTTCGGCGAGCCTTGCCTGGCGCAGGTCGATGCCGTCGAGCTTCACCGACCCGGCGGAGGGATCGTAGAAACGCAGCAGCAGCGAGAATATCGTGCTCTTGCCGGCGCCGGATGGACCGACGATCGCCACCGTTTCCCCTGACCTCACCTTGAATGAGAGCGAGTTCAGCGTGATGGCGCTGACGCGGGCCGGATAGGCGAAGGAGACCTTTTCGAACTCGACCTCGCCACGCGGCGGGGAGGGGAGCGCGACCGGATTTTGCGCGTCGCGAATGGCCGGGACTTCGTGCAGCAGCTCGGTCAGCCGTTCGGCGGCGCCGCCGGCTGACGAAAGCTCGCCCCAGACTTCCGAGAGCTGGCCGAGCGAGCTTGCGGCAATCACCGAATAGAGCACGAACTGGCCGAGCGTGCCGGCGGTCATGGTGCCGGCCAGAACGCTCTGCGCGCCGTACCAGAGCACGCCGACGATGCTGCCGAAAACGAGGAGGATACCGAAACCGGTCAGCAACGCGCGGGCCTTGATGGCGGTGCGGGCGGCGTCATAGGCGCTTTCCACAGTGCTGCCGTAGCGGCCGTTTGCGGTCGTCTCGCCGCCAAATGCCTGGACCGTGCGGGTGGCGCCGATCACTTCGGAGGCGAAGGCGGAGGTCTGGGCAAGCGTATCCTGGGCGGCGCGCGAGCGTTTTCTGACCGAGCGGCCGAATCCGACCAGCGGAAAGACGATCAGCGGGATGGCGCCGAGCACCAGCGCGGACAGCCGCGGGCTGGTATAGATCATCATGCCCATCGCGCCGAGACAGAGAATGGTGTTGCGTAGCGCCTGCGAAGCTGCGGAACCGAAGGCGGACTTGATCTGGACCGTGTCGGCCGTCAGCCGCGAGACGATCTCGCCCGACTGATTGACGTCGAAAAAGGACGGCGACAGCGACGTCACATGTGAAAACACCTCGCGGCGCAGGTCGGCGACAACCCGCTCGCCGATGGTGATGACGTAATAGTAGCGCATGGCGCTGGCGACGGCGAGCAGGGAGGCCAGCGCCAGCAGCATGCCGAAATAGTTGTTGATGAAATGGCCGTCCGAAGAGGCAAAACCGTGGTCGACCATGCGGCGCACGGCAAGCGGCAGAGCAAGCGTGGTTGCGGCGGCGAGCACGAGGAAAACGATTGCCGCGGCGACCATCGAACGATAACGGGCAAGGTAGGGAACGAGCCTTGCGAGCGGTCTCAAGGCTTTGCCTCTCGGCTGGTTTTCTCGGGCGTCTGCCACGTCATCTCCATAGGCTCGAAAGGCTCAATTCTCGGCCTTACGGGTACTTGTACTTCCGGCGACCTTCCTGTATAGGCTCCGCATCGAATTGGGAAGCCGTGACCAGACCGGTCTGCGGCTTCATTTATTAAAGAGGCCTCTCGCTCGCAATTGCGACAAATGGACCTCGCAGAGCAGGAATATCGACATGAAGGCTGGCATCCATCCGCAGTATCACGTGATCAAAGTGGTCATGACCGACGGCACCGAATACGAAACCCGCTCTACCTGGGGTTCGGAAGGCGCTACCATGAACCTGGAAATCGACCCGAACTCGCATCCGGCCTGGACGGGCGGGAACCAGCAGATGCTGGACCGCGGCGGCCGCGTTTCCAAGTTCAACAAGCGTTTCGGCGGCCTCGGCCTCTAATACGCTTCTTGGCGCCAAGAGTTACGAAGAGCCTGGCGGATGCCGGGCTTTTTTCGTTTTGCGGTGTTTGACGGGGAGGAGCCGTTGAAAGAGCAATACGATATTTCGGCCGCATCCCGGCGGATCGTGATCATGGGGAACGGCGGGTCCGGCAAGACTTGGCTGGCGCTAAGGCTGGCAGAGCCGCTTCGCCTGCCGCTCGTTCACCTCGACGACGTGCATTGGGAGCCGGGTCGTTACGGGATTGCACGCGACCGGGCGGTCGTGCACGAGGATGTCCGGGCAGTAGCAGCGGGTGAGGCCTGGCTGATCGAAGGCGTCTATGGCCGCTACGTCGATATCGCCCTGCCGAGGACAACGGCGCTGGTCTGGCTTGATCTGAGCGAAGACGAGTGTGTGGCGAATATCTTGCGCCGCGGCATTCAGGGCGGCGAGAGCCGGGCCGCGTTCGACGGGCTGGTCAAATGGGTGTCGGAATACAGAGTTCGAAAGAACAACTGGAATTCGTTCGATGCTCACCTGAAGCTTTTCGAGAGCTTCTCAGGCCACAAGGCGCGGCTGACGAACAGGGACGAGATCAACGCCTGTGCGGAGAGCCTTCTGCAGGCATGAAAAAGCCGGCGCAACGTTTGCACCGGCTGTGATCGGAAAAGCCTTGACGGCGATCAGTTGCCGAAGGCGGTGCGCAGCAGGTTGAGCTGGGCGCGGACGCTGTTTTCGTTGTCCGGCAGAACGGCCGGGTCGGCCGGGCGGTAGATCTCGCGGTCGAGAATGGCGACGCGGTTCTGGAGCCGCAGCGAACGTTCGACGAGGTCGCGGAAACCTTCCGGCAGGTCGAGCCAGCCAGGAGCATTGCGGTCGACGTTGAAGCCGTCGAGACGGACCTTGCTCTTTTCCGACATGACCTGTTCGCGGCTCATCTCGCCATTGTTGACGGCGCGCTGCAGAAGCAGCCAGGAGGCCATCTGCATGAGGCGGGTGGTCAACCGCATGGACTCGGCCGCGTAGAGAACCGATGCCATGCGCGGTAGAACCTTCGACGCGGCGCGGCCCGTACCGTCGAGATAGCTCGCGGTCTCCTCGACCAGCGACATACCTTCGGAGTAGAGCGCCTTGAACTGCGAAGACGCAGCGGCACGGCCTGCAAAACTTACGGTATTCAATCCCTGTTCGGACATCGAAATCATCCTGCTCAACGCAATCACATTCAGGCAATGACAACGGCGGATAAAAGTTCCCATGCCGTTCTGACTGACCTGAACATGATACTTATAATGGAAATCCGCAAGGCGTTTCTTAAGGAAAGGTTAATACCCACAAGAAGTGGTAAACAACCGCCATGTTCCTGAAATGAGACGCATTTGGCGTCCAATACAGCAGTTTGTTTCTGTGGGAAAGCCGGTTGAAACCGGTGCCGGGAGGGTGTCGAAGGCAAAGAGCCTGAGCCGGGCCGGCGCCGCCCTAAAAAAGAAGAGCCGCGGAAAGGCGGCTCTCAAGGTAAAACAGGGAGAAATCAGACCATTCGCCGAATGGTGAAACTGTCTGAGTCCAGGAAACCTGAACGTCTCCATATTCTCCGATGATGATTAATATACTCTTAAAACTAAGGAGAAATACTTAAAGTTCGCGTGGGAGCCCGACGTTCAGGAACGGAACAGACTGTCGGCTGCGCGCCGGCCTGCGGTCTTCGCCTCCTTCTCGGCCTCCAGCCGGGCGATCTCCTGCCGCAGCAGATCGATTCGCGATTCGAGCTCGTCCACGGACAGCATGGAGAGGTCGCTGCCGAGTTCGTGGGTGGTGGGTTTCTTCGGTCGTTCGTCGTCGATGAAGCTCATGATGCCTCCTTTCCGGCACTGGTTTCCGGCCTGACATTATCCGGCGCCGAGCCGCCGGCCTTGGCGCGCGGGTCGAGCGACAGGCTCTCGGGCGTGGCAAGCGGCGAGGTCGAAGCCGGCGCGGTCGTATAGGCGTCGCGGTCGGCGATCGGAACCGGCGCCCGCTGGCGGCTGCGGATGATAGCATAGGCGGCCACCAGAAGATGCGCCCCGGTCGTCACCGCAAACAGCGCATGCGGGCCGGCCCAGGTCATCACCGGGCCGCCGAGCGTCGGACCGATGATCGTACCGATGCCGTAGAGCAGAAGCAGGCCGCCGGAGATCTTCACGAAGTCCTCGGGGGCTGCGAAGTCGTTAGCGTGGGCGACGGCGATCGGATAGAGCGCGTTGGCGGCCGCGCCGTAGATCGCCACCAGCACGACGATCTCATAGGTGCCGGAGGGCCGGATTGCGACGATCGCCAGGCCCGCCAGAGCTGCCGCGGCCGAAAGGCCGGCAAGCACGTGGCGGCGGTCCATTCTGTCGGACAGCCGGCCTGCCGGAAACTGCATGATCGCGCCGGCGAAGAGCGTGATGCTGACCATCGCCGCCACCGCGCCCTGGTCGAGCCCGGCGCGCGTGCCGAAGACGGCGCCGAGCGTGCCGTAGGCGCCGTTGGCGACGCCGATCAGCAGGATGCCGATGCAGGAGATGGGCGAGTTGCGGAAGAGGCCGCGCAGATCGAGGCGGGCGCGCTTCAGCGGCTGCGGCGATGCCGCCTTGGACAGCGTCGTCGGCAGCGCGGCAAGGCTGTAGAAAATGCCGCAGATCATGAACAGCGTCGGCGTCGCGATATCCGCGAACGGCACCATCAACTGGCCGCCCACGACACCGAAAAGGGTGATCGAGATATAGAACGAAAAGATCGTTCCGCGGCTTTCGCTGGTGGCGCGCTCGTTCAGCCAGCTTTCGATGATCATCGATGTGCCGGCGGTGCAAAAGCCGGTGATGGCGCGCAGCACCAGCCAGGTATTCTGGTCGACCATCAGCCCGGTCAGCAGCACGTTGAGGCAGATCAGCGACAGGAAACCGGAAAAGGCGCGGACATGGCCGATGCGGCGCACCACGTTGGGCGCCACGAAGCAGCCGATGACGAAGCCGGAGGCCCATGTGGTGCCGAGCAGGCCGAGCACTTCGTTGGAATAACCTTCCTGAGCACCCCGCACCGGCAGAAGCAGGCTCTGCAGGCCATTGCCGAGGAAGAGAAGAAGCGTACCGCAAAGGAGGGCGAGGATTGGAAGGAGGTTTCGTCTCATCTTTGCTACTGTCAGCTCTTTGCGCGAATGCGATCAATCACGGCTCCGCAGGCAAGCATTGTTGCATGCTGATGAACCGGGCGTTAACGAAAGCGAAGCGGATTACCTTTTCCCCGAATCCCCTCCACATCTATCTGTGGTGGAGTGCAAAAATGTCCAGCCTATGGCGGATAAGATCGGCAAGACCAAATGACAAAGACAATCGCGGTTCTTCTGATCTTCGCCATGCTGGTGCAGATCATCAAGCCGCTCAACCTTCCCGGCTTGAGGCGCCGGGGCGACTTCTGGAAGCTGGCGATCGTTGCCTTCGCGGCCTGGAGCGCAGCGCTGATCCTGCGCGAATTCACGACTCTCTAGGTCACGCACTCATAAACTGAAGAGGCGTTCGACGAGGTTGCGGTAGCGATAGAACCTTGCTCTCGTCAAACTTGCTCAGCCAAAATCCGGATGCGCTTTACGAGCCGGTGAGCTATAAGGCGCCCCGGACGCTCGAAGAGGCGTTCAGGCAGGAGCCCGATGATGATCAAGATGAGCGTCTACTATCCGGCCGATGGCGGCTCGAAGTTCGATCACGACTACTACCGCACCCACCATATGCCACTGATCCAGGAACGGCTCGGCGATGCCTGCCTGCGCTACGAGATCGAAAAAGGCCTTGCGGGTCGCGAACCTGGAAGCGCGCCGGAGTTCATCGCGGCGTGCCACGTCTACTCGCCGACCCTGGGGACATTCCAGGAGGCGTTCGGTCCCCACCGCGCGGAGATCGTCGCGGACGTCGCCAACTATACGGACATCGTGCCCATCGTGCAGATCAGCGAAATCGTTGGAGGGTAGGGGCTTCGGCGCGTCAGGCGTAGCGCTGGCGCACCTGATCTATGGTGACGTAGCCGGTACCGAACCGGTCGACGATCGGGAACATGTGGTTGCCGTTGAAGCGAAAACTGCCTTGCTCTCGTCAAACTCGCTTCAGCCAAAATCTGGATGCGCTTTATGAGTCGGTGACCTAAAGCTTCTTTTCGAACCAATGGTGGGCGTAGGGTTCCGCGTTGAACGGCGCAACTTCCTGGTAGCCCTCGCTGCGGTAGAGCGCCTGGGCTTCGTTGAGGGCGCGATTGGTCTCCAGGCGCAGCCGCGTCAGGCCAGCCTCGCGCGCCATTGTTTCCAGCGAACGCAGCATGCGGCGGCCGATGCCCAATCCCCGCGCCGTCGGGGCCGTCCACATCCGCTTCACCTCGCCCGATGCCCCGTCACTGATCTTGAGCGCTCCGCAGCCCTGAGGGGCGCCGTCGAGCCAGGCCACAAGGAAAAATCCGGAGGGCGGCGTCATTTCCTCGGGACTCGCCGGGTTACTCCGGGAAGGATCGAAGCCGACCTCGAAACGAGCCGAAAGTTCGGCAAAATACTGTTCCAGGCACCATTGCGCCGCAGCGCTGGCCGGCGGTTCGAGCCTTACCTTCACCGCTCCGGCGCGAAGCAAGCGTTCAACTTCCGCCATGGCGTCGACCAAACGGTTGCGCTGGTTAGGGTCGAGAGGCCGGAGGAACGACATGGCGAGTTCATCCGAGAGCGCCTCGTAGGTCGCGCGCTCATTCAAACCGTCGGGCGCCAGAGCCACGCGCCGAACCCTTCCGTCGCTCGGATCCGCAGTCGTCCGGACAAGCCCCTGCGCTTCGAGCGAGCGCAACAGACGGCTGATGTGGCCGGAGTCGAGTTTCAGCCGCTCGCGTAAGGTGCGCACATCTGTGCCGTCACGGATCTCATGCAGCAGCCGAGCTTCGCTGAGCGGACGGCCACGTTGCAGGTAACTGTCTTCCAACGCGCCGACATGCAGTGTGACGACCCGATTGAAGCGGCGAATCTGTTCGATCTGACCCTTGAACATTCTCTGACTTTAGTCAGATATTCGCCTGTTGTAAATCGCCACCACCCATGAAACGGTTTCTAGACGTCGATCAAGCCGCGCATGACGGGCACGCAGCGACCGGTGATGGTGACGTCGGTGACGGTTCCGGCCGCCTTCACCACATCAAGCTCGATGATGCTGCGGCGGCCCATCTCGACACCCTGTTCTATCGTCAGATGCACCTTGGCATCCGTCTCCGGCGCATGCGTTACCAGGAAGGCGGAGAGGGCGGCAGAGGCGCTGCCGGTCGCCGGATCCTCCATGATATCGTCGAGCGGCGCAAACATGCGGGCGCGGAGGTTCCAGGGTTCTTCCTGGCTGCGGACATAAAGGAAGATCGGAAAGTCGCCATCGGTACCCTGGTGTTTCGCGGCGGCCTTGCGGAAGGCCGTGATGTTCGGCCGGGCGGCGGCAAGTGCTTCGAGGCCATCGAGTTCGGCGATCGCGAAGGCGAGGCCGACCGAGGCGAAGACCGGCCTGTGGGCGGTGGTGCGCACGTGTTTTGCGTCGATCGAAATGCAGTCGGCAATCAGGTCCGGCTCTATCTCGGCGCCGATTTCCAGCGGCCGCGGTGCGCGGATCGTAGCGCCGATCACACCGGCTGTCTCCCACCGCAGCCGGATTTCCACCAGGCCGGCGATTTCCTCGAACCGGAGCTTGTCAGTGACGGGCTTGCCGAACAGCTCGCGCCGCTGACCGAGCACGTAGGCGGTACCGACATTGGGGTGGCCGGCAAAGGGAATTTCCATCGTCGGGGTGAAGATGCGTACCCGCGCGCTGTTTTCAGGGTTTTCCGGCGGCAGGACGAAGGTGCTTTCGGCATAACCGAATTCGACCGCGATCTTCTGCATCTGCCGGTCGGTGAGCCCGCGCGCATCCGGCACCACGGCGAGCGGGTTGCCGGCGAAACGCTCGGTCGTGAAAACATCGACGGTGACGAAATCGGCGGTCGGCATGGCGAAATTCTCCAGATGCGATGCCGGATCTAAAACCTCATCGACCTTCCTGACCAGCCAATGTTTTTGATCGCGGTCATCAACGGAATGAAAGCGGCCGGCATCATCGGTTCAGGTAAGGCCGTGGTCACGCATCGCCTTCTCCTCGTCGCCGGTGATATAGGCGAAGATCCTCGGGTCGCCATCGGCGATCGTCACCAGGTAGAAGTTGGTGAACCGGACATTGCCGGCTTCGCCCGCCTTGTTGACATAGGAAAAATCCCACCCGACTTCGGCAAGCGCGTGAAGATCGTTGAGGCAGGTGATCTTCACGCCGGTAATGTCCATCCGCTTGCCGCCGGCATCGCGATATCGGGCAAAGCCTTGCGGGATCACTTCCCGGAATGCCGCGTCATTGGCTCCACCGAACACCGCCTGCGGTGTCGAGCCGACGAAATAGAGCGCGAAGAACGCTGCAACGCCAGAGACGTTCACCGACGCTGCGTCCTTCAAGGCGTCATTGCTGGTCCGGCCGTATTCGTCGAAAAGCCTTCGGACCTTTTCTTCAATTTCCGTCATGGGCAACCTCCATCATGCAATGAACGTTGTTTTGCCCGTTCGGTTCACGTCGGCTTCGAGGTCGCAGCAAACAGAAAGGCCGCTCCGTTTCCGGAGCGGCCCTCTTCCTCCTCCTTGAAAAGGCGCTCCTCAAGCGGCCTTTTCGAGATCTTTCGCGTCAGGACTTGTTGACGCTTGCCGCGTAGATCTGATCGATCGTTGCGGCCAGGCTCGCATTGAATTCTGCGTCACTCATCGAGGCGCGGAGGTTTTCCGCCAGCGCGCGCGAGAAACTCGCGATCATGCCGCGGTTGTGGCTGAGCTTTTCGCAGGCTTCCGCGGTGCTGTAGCCGCCGGAAAGGGCGACGACGCGGACGACCGATTTGTGGGCGGTCAAGGGAGCGTAGAAATCGGCGACCGTCGGGATCGTCAGCTTGAGCATGACCGTCTCGCCCGCGGGAAGCTTGTCGAGCTGCTGCGCGATCTCGTCGCGCAAGATCGCTTCAGCCTGTTCCTTTGTCGGGCTCTTGATAGAAACTTCAGGCTCGATGATCGGCATAAGGCCCTGGCCGATGATCTGACGGGCAACCTGGAACTGCTGCTCCACGACGGCAGCGATGCCGGCCTTGTCGGCATGGCCGATCACCGACCGCATCTTGGTCCCGAATATCCCCTTTTCACGACCGCGGATCAGGAGATCATCCAGTTCGGGCATCGGCTTCATCGTCTGAACGCCGTTTTCCTCGGCGTTGAGGCCCTTGTCGACTTTGAGAAAGGGGACGACGCCGCGCTTTTCCCAGAGATAGGAGGGAACAGGCTCACCATCGACGTCGCCGTCCATGGTTCGCTCGAACAGGATGGCGCCGAGAACCTTGTCGCCAGTAAAGGCGGGTGCGCTCATGATGCGGACGCGCATGGCGTGGATCAGGCGGAACATCTCGTCGTCGCCCTGATAGTCGGACTCGGACACGCCATAAAGGCGCAATGCTCCGGGTGTTGAACCACCGCTCTGATCCAGCGCCGCGATGAATCCGGGCGCAGAACTCATCTTGTTCAACATCTTCGCGTCCACCATACTACACTCCTGTCCCTAAGTTGGCGCAAAACGCGCTCGTCTCTCCCAAGCTGTCAGTCGCGGATAACAGAAGTTATTTTAAAGGGAAATCCTGCGGTAAGCTATTGAAACGATTGAAATGCTTTCAATCGTTTAAAACATCTAAATTTTTTTAAACCAGTTAACTCGGGAGCGCGCCCCCCTATATGGAACGCGCTCCCTTTCGGGAAACTGACAGATCAGGCGGCCTTGATCAGCACCGACACGCCGGGCAGATCCTTGCCCTCCATCCATTCCAGGAATGCGCCGCCGGCGGTCGAGACATAGGAGAAGTCGTCGGCGGCACCTGCATGGTTGAGGGCCGCGACCGTATCGCCGCCGCCTGCAACCGAGGTGAGCTTGCCGGCTCTGGTCTGCTCTGCCGCGTGTTTGGCGGCCGCGACCGTCGCCTTGTCGAACGGCTCGATCTCGAAGGCGCCGAGCGGGCCGTTCCAGACCAGCGTCGAGGCCTTGGAGATCCATTCGTTGACGGCTGCCACAGACTTCGGGCCGACGTCGAGCATCATGGCGTCAGCCGGGATCTTGTCGATATCGACCACTTCGTTGGCGGCACCTGCCTTGAACTCGCGGGCGACGACGCCGTCGACCGGCAGCACGATGGCGCAATTGGAGGCTTCGGCTTCTGCCATGATCTTGCGGGCCGTGTCAGCAAGGTCATGTTCGCAGAGCGACTTCCCGACATCGATGCCCTGTGCAGCAATGAAGGTGTTGGCCATGCCGCCGCCGATCACCAGCGCGTCGACCCGTTTCACGAGGTTCTGAAGCAAGTCGATCTTTGTGGAGACCTTGGCGCCGCCGACGATCGCGACGACGGGGCGGGCCGGATTGCCGAGCCCCTTTTCGAGCGCTTCGAGTTCTTCCTGCATGGTGCGGCCGGCATAGGCGGGCAGGTGATGGGCAAGGCCCTCGGTCGAGGCATGGGCGCGGTGGGCGGCGGAGAAGGCGTCGTTGACAAAGATATCGCCGTTCTTGGCGAGCGCCTCGGTGAAGCCCGGGTCGTTCTTTTCCTCACCCTTGTGGAAACGGGTGTTTTCGAGCAGCAGGATATCGCCGTTCTTCATGCCGGCGATCGCCTGTTCGGCTTCCGGACCGATGCAGTCGGAGGCAAAGAGGATCTTGTGGCCGAGGACCTGGTTGACGGCAGAGACGATCAGCGACAGCGACATGTCGGCGACCGGCTCGCCCTTCGGACGGCCGAAATGGGCAAGCAGGATGACCTTGGCACCCTTCTTCGAGAGTTCCAGAATGGTCGGGGCGACGCGCTCGATGCGGGTCGCGTCGGTAACCTTGCCGTCGGCAACGGGGACGTTGAGATCGACGCGCACGAGCACGCGCTTGGCTGCAATATCGGTGAGGTCGTCAAGGGTTTTGAAGGCCGGCATGATGCTAATCCATTTACTCGGAAAGTTCGTAGCGGACCTTACTATGCCTGACCGGCGACGCAAGACGATTGGTCGCAACCATTGCCATTCCGTCTGTCGCGGAGATGCTGCACGCGGATTCTACCGCGACAATGCAGCGGGTGGAGGATTTTATTTGAGCTTTCGCTACTTTACGCCGGGCCCTCGGGTGGCACGGCGCCCGGCTTCACCGGCACGTGCTTGCCGCGATATTTGCGGACCAGATCGCGGACGCGGTGGGCGATCTCGCGCATGTTGATGAAGATCGGCAGATTGGTCGCCGGCTCCACGGGTTCCAGCGAAATGCCGATGCTACGGACATGTTCGTGCTCATCGAGTTCGCGGACGATCAGGATGATCGAGCCGAAGCGGATGCGGTCTGCATATTCCGCGCGGCCGCCGAGCCGCGAGGTGATCAGGTCGCCGATCGTCATGTTCTGCTCGTTGGCGGAGAGCAGGCCGGGGCCATAGGCGGCATCGAGCTCCTTGGCGGGCCCCGCCGGCGAGATCGCGAACGCGCCGAAAAATTCCGCATCGTCCTCGTCGACCGGCACCTGGCTTGCGAAGATGCGGTCGAGCAGTTTCGAATAGGCGGGCGAGATGAACAGGTAGACCTGGTCGTTTTCCTTCAGCCGGCCGGCATATTGGTAACGCATGCTGCGGCCATCGCGGATGACCAGCGACGGCATGGCCCAGCGGGGGATGCGTTCACCCTGCAGGATCGGGCTGTCCTTCATGACGCGGTAGGAGATCAGCTCGTGGTGGGCGGTGCCCGGCAGGTCGAGCTCGATCTTGTCGACAGCGCCGATGCGCGGCGGAATGATCAGGCCGAGCTTCTGGGCGACCGGCTTGATCGTCCAGCCCTGGACGAGCAGGGAGACCAGCACGATGATGAACGTGACGTTGAAGAAGAGCTGGCCGTTCTCGACGCCGCTCAAGACCGGCATGATCGCAAGCAGGATGGAAACCGCGCCGCGCAGGCCGACCCAGGCGAGGAAGCTGGTCTCCTGCTGGGTGAAATCATAGGGCAGCAGGCTCAGCCACACCGCGATCGGCCGGGCGACGAAGATCAGGAAGAGCGCCAGCCCGATCGCCGGCAGAAGGATGGCCGGGAATTGCGAGGGCGTGGCGAGCAGGCCGAGCACCAGGAACATGATGATCTGCGCAAGCCAGGTCAGCCCCTCGTTGAAGCGGATGATCTGGGGTTTGGCGAACATCTTGCGATTGCCGGAATAGATGCCGGCCACGTAGACCGCCAGAAAACCGCTGCCGCCCACGGCGCCGGTGAAGGAAAAGACGAGCAGGGCGAGCGTCAGCACGAAGATCGGGGCAAGGCCCCGGTCGGAGGTGAAGCGGTTCAGCACCCAGACGATCATCATGCCGCCGAACAGGCCGCAGATGACGCCGAGCCCCATTTCCTCGACGAACAGGAAAAGGAAATGCAGGTCGAGGCCGGAAAGGCCCTGGCCGGTCGCCAGAAGTTCGGCGAGCGCAATCGTCAGGAAGATCGCCATCGGATCGTTGGTGCCGGACTCGACTTCGAGCGTCGAGCGCACCTTGTCGCGGATGTTGATGCCGCTGACGCGCAGCAGGAAGAAGACGGCGGCGGCATCCGTCGAAGCGACGATCGAGCCGAGCAGCAGGCCTTCGAGCCAGTTGAAGTTGAGAAGGATCATCGCGCCGAGGGCGAAGATGCCGGTCGTCAGCAGCACCCCGACCGATGCAAGCGTGATCGCCGGCGCCGCGGCAAGGCGGAACGAGTGGATAGGGGTCATGAAGCCGGAATCGAACAGCACGATCGCCAGCGCCAGCGAGCCCAGCATGAAGGTGAAGGAATAGTTTTCGAATTGGATGCCGAGGCCGTCGACGCCGGCGAGCAGGCCGATCGACAGGAAGATCAGCAGCAGGGGAGCGCCGAAGCGGAAGGCAAGGAGGCTCGAAAGGGCAGCCGCCAGCACCAGGACCGTGCCGACCAGCAGGACGATATAAAAAGCCTCCACCTAAAAGTCCCTTCCTTCGCACCTCTCGCCGACACCATCCCCGTCCGCAGCCCCGGAACCGGAACTGTGCCACGCCGCAACGCGGCCATGCAAGAATGGGGCAGATCCCGGCCGAGGGCCAGGCGAATCGACTGATCGATTAGGCGGGAACAATTCCGGCAAGAGAAGGGCAGGGGATAAAAAAGACGGACCAATGCCTTGATGCCGACGGCTTTTCAAAGATCGGAGAGCCCACACGAATGCGGAACCTCATAGTAAGATAATAATATGGCTCCGCATTCGCGTGGCCTTCGGCGTCTTTTCGGGGCTTCCGGCCCCTACAGGTGATCATCTCGCCTCGCTGCGTGGCTTCGTTCGCGATCTCCTTTCGGGAAATCCTGCCACTTGCACGGCTCAACCGAACCGGACATGGCTGTCCGGGGGAGGCTTGATAGGGAGATTTTCATCTCCCATGGCTTTCACCTCTTCCACCATCCCCGCACGTTACGGTTCCGATGAAAGCGCCGGCCCCCGCCTGCCCGCGAACGTCTCGCGAAACACTCCGGTGGTGGGAGCGGGACGATTGTAGGCATGGGTCGGAGGGGTGGGGAAAGTCGAGGGTGAAAAAATCTGGCGGTGGGTTGCGGGGCGGAACTTTGTTTGGGTCTTAGAAGGCGTATGTTGCCGGTTGTCCTTTTGGGGCCGTCGCGGTCCCGTCAAAGGTCATCTCAACCAATCAGATACCCGAAGTTTAAAGTTATAACGGCCATCTTCTTCCGTTAGTCGGCTTAATCCACCGCCATCAAGATCCTAAAACGGTTGCCTAGGAGAGGTCGAGGCGATAGCAATTGTTCTGATGTTCATGGGGCCGTTCATGTCAACCCACTTCGGTTTACCGTCAACTTTTTGCTTAATTATCGCAATCTTATTTCTACCCGTTATTGCTATCGTTCCGGCGGACGCAAGCCAGAAGCCACCCAAAGAGCGGCCGATGGATTTTGCCCTGGTTCACAACGGAAACTGCAAGGAAATCTGTGTCCAATGGATATCTGCCGAAGGGAAGATAACTTCGGAAACGCCCAAACGATTTAAGAGCCTTCTGGAGAGCCTCAAAGGCCGAAAACTGCCAGTTGTGATTCAATCTTACGGCGGCGACGTCGATGCCGCCCTCTCAGTTGGACGTATGATCCGAGCAGCAGGTCTCGAAACCGCAGTCGGCAGGACTCAGCTGAACGAATGCCCTATGCTTGAGCCGCGCTGTGTCCAAAAGATTGTGAGGGATGGCTGGTCGGAAGGCGAAGTTCGCGCGGGATCGGCCTATTGTTTCTCAGCTTGTCCACTTGCCTTGGCTGGAGGCAAGGTCCGCGCTGCGGCTGCTAATGCTTACATCGGCCTCCATCAGATAACGAATGGCCGCAAAAGTGCAGGTTATGGGACGGCTGGACGAAGAAATCTCGATGCAATTTCGACGAGGTCCAATCCAGCTTTGAAGCGGATGCTTTCTACTTATCTCGAGGAGATGGGGGTGAGCAGCGGCGACGTGTTCGCCATGATGGGATTGGCGACGCCTGAGGGCATATATCACGTCGGGACAGCAGAAGCACTGAGATCCGGCTTGGTTACGAAAGTCCTCTCGGTTTCCGATGAACCTGGCAACGTCATTTATGCAACCAATCCCCATACATCCGAAGACCTCATGGAATGACGTGCTTCTATTAAAGCCAGCATCTCCGTCACCGACATCCCGCAAAAAAACTCCTCCCTTGCAGGAGGAGGTCCATATCTTGCCGATGCTGCCCGAAGGCAGCTGCGTCAGGCTTCAGATGAGCTTCGAGATGCGACGATTGAATCACGGTGCTGAAGTTTCATCAACGCTTCAGTTCAGCACTTGGCTGTTTCAACTACGAGGCCGGCGACTGACGGGCCATGCGGACCGCAGCGCATTCCAAAAGCCGCGTAACAACAGGAGGTATTCGCCACCGCGTACCAATTTAACTGCCTGATCAAGGTCGGCCTTGTCACGCTGGTCTTCCATAAGCCGCTCCAACTAGTTTGGGTGAAATCTTCGGCACCAACATATCAGAAGTCGACATATGAGCGTCACGCTACCAACTCTTACCGCAAAACAGAGTTTTTCAACAGTATCGGCCCGGAAGCGGACATTGCGGTGACCACCTGGAGGTCATGGTCGAGTCATTTCCAGAACCTCACGAGACGCACCCTGAACGACGCATCGCGGCGGATTTGCAGTCTT
Organism: Neorhizobium sp. T7_12; assembly: GCF_002968535.1. Lineage (NCBI taxonomy): Bacteria > Pseudomonadati > Pseudomonadota > Alphaproteobacteria > Hyphomicrobiales > Rhizobiaceae > Neorhizobium > Neorhizobium sp. T7_12. The sequence continues at coordinate 312,895 of NZ_PVBK01000001.1, forward strand.
TGAAGGATGGAGGCCGAATACATATATCGCCGCAGCGATCATCTCGTTTGGTCATGTAGCCGGCGCGCCTGCTCGATCGCATCCCGATTTGATTCTGCCCAGGTCATTAAGGCCATGACTGGGGCGCGAAGCGACTTGCCGACTGCAGTCAGCTCGTAATCCACGCGCGGAGGGATCGTCGGAAAGTGGGTGCGACTGATCAAGCCGTCGCGTTCCAATTGACGAAGCGTAATCGTGAGCATCCGCTGCGAGATCCCGTCGATCTGCCGTCGCAATGCATTGAAGCGGACCGGCCCATCGTTCAGGGCCACGAAGATGTAGAGACTCCACTTATCGGCGATGCGATCGAGGATTTCCCGAACGGGAAGGCAGTCGGCTTCTTCGCTTGGGGTAGGAAACTCTATGTTACCGAGTGTCATGAATGTGCCTTCTTGCGAACGGTCGAATAGTTATCTTAATAGGGTTGGTCACAATTTTATACTACTCATTCTCCCAGGAGCCACCAATGACCAACATCCTCCTCGTTACCTCCAGCCCACGCGGTCCTCAGAGCCTTTCCACCCGATTTTCCCGTGACATCGCTGAAAGCCTCAGCGCCCGTTCTGCCGGCACAATTGTCGAACGTGATCTTGGGGCGGCACCGCTGCCGCATATCACAGCAGCCTATATCGACGGCCGTGTTGCGCCGCCCGAGACACGTACGCCCGAACAGACCGAAGCCGTCAATCTCGCTCAAAGCCTCGTCGATGAGGTTCAGGCTGCCGACGTGATTGTCATTGGCTCGGGCATGATCAACTTCGGCCCGCCGACGCAGCTCAAGGCTTGGTTTGACTACATCACTTGGCCTGGCGTCACCTTCCGCTACGACGCAACCGGTGTGATGGGATTGTTGCCCGCCAAGAAAGTCTATCTCGTGACCGCAACTGGCGGCGTCTTTTCGGAAGGCAGGAACGCCCCGTTAGACTTCCAGACCACCTATCTCGTGCATCTTCTCGGTTTTATCGGACTGACGGATATCGAAGTGGTCCGCGTCGAAGGAACACTCGTCAGCCCGGACGCAGCCAAGGCTGCGATCGCCTCCACCGAAGCACAGATCCGGGCTGCCTTGGAGCGTGCCGCCTGACCGGCAAACCCGTCACCGACATCTTCATAAACAAAAACCCCCTCCCTTTTCAGGGAGGGGGCAATATCTTGCCGATGCTGCCCGAAGGCCGCCGTGACAGGCTTCAGATGAGCTTGGCAAGCGCGACCGACGTGTCGGCCATGCGGTTGGAGAAGCCCCATTCGTTGTCGTACCAGGTGAGGATGCGGACGAAGTTGCCTTCGAGCACCTTGGTCTGGTCGATCGCGAAGATCGACGAATGGCTGTCGTGGTTGAAGTCGCGGCTGACGAGCGGTTCTTCGGTATAACCGAGGATGCCCTTCAGGGCGCCGTTGGACGCGGCCTTGATCGCTTCGTTGACTTCGGCAACCGAGGTCGTCTTCTTGGCGACGAACTTGAAGTCGACGACCGAGACGTTCGGGGTCGGCACGCGGATCGAGGTGCCGTCGAGCTTGCCCTTCAGGTGCGGAAGCACCAGGCCGACAGCCTTGGCGGCGCCGGTCGAGGTCGGGATCATCGACAGGGCGGCTGCACGGGCGCGATAGAGGTCCTTGTGCATCGTGTCGAGGGTCGGCTGGTCACCCGTGTAGGAGTGGATCGTGGTCATGAAGCCATGATCGATGCCGATCGCGTCGTCGAGAACCTTGACGACCGGAACCAGGCAGTTGGTGGTGCAGGATGCGTTGGAGATGACCAGGTGTTCCCGGGTCAGCTGATCGTGGTTGACGCCGAAGACGACGGTGAGGTCGGCGCCGTCGGCCGGGGCCGAGACGATGACGCGCTTGGCGCCGGCGGTCAGGTGCAGGGCGGCCTTGTCGCGGGCGGTGAAGATGCCCGTGCATTCGAGCGCGATATCGACGCCGAGTTCGCGGTGCGGCAGGGTCGCGGGATCCTTGATCGCGGTCACCTTGATCGGCTTGCCGCCGCCGACGATGATCGTGTCGCCGCTGACTTCGACGCTTGCCGGGAACTTACCGTGGATCGAGTCGTAACGCAGCAGGTGGGCGTTGGTCTCGACCGGGCCGAGGTCGTTGATGGCGACGACCTCGATATCGGTGCGGCCGGATTCGACGATTGCTCGCAGCACGTTGCGGCCGATGCGGCCGAAACCGTTGATGGCAACCTTGACAGTCATTTCACATACTCCGCTTTTAGTTTGTCCTGGTAGTTCAGTTGGTTCAGGCGAGCTCTTTTTCGGCTGCGGCAACAACCGCTTCCGCGGTGATGCCGAAGTGCTTGAAGAGATCCTTGGCAGGGCCGGAGGCACCGAAGGACTTCATGCCGATGAAGGTGCCCTTCGGACCGATGAAGTGATCCCAGCCCTCGCGCACGCCGGCTTCGACGGCGATCTTGACCGGCGAATTGCCGATCACCGCGGTCTGGTAGGATTCCGGCTGGTCGAAGAAGAGTTCGACGCAGGGGACGGAAACGACGCGCGTCGCGATGCCCTTGCCGTCAAGCGTCGCCTGCGCCTTCAGCGCCAGTTCGACTTCCGAACCCGACGCGAAGATCGTCACCTGGGCGTCGGCCGCGGAAACGAGTTCGTAGGCGCCCTGGGCGCAGAGGTTCTTCTCTTCATAGGTCTTGCGGGCCGGCGCCAGGTTCTGGCGGGTGAGCGCCAGGCCGGACGGGCGGTGCTTTTCCTTGAGCGCCAGCTGCCAGCATTCGGCCGTCTCGGTCTCGTCGGCCGGACGGAAGATCAAGAGGTTCGGGATGGCGCGCAGCGCTGCGACCTGCTCGACCGGCTGATGGGTCGGGCCGTCTTCGCCGACGCCGATCGAATCATGCGTCCAGACGTGCACGACGCGGATACCCATCAGGGCTGCGAGGCGGACGGACGGGCGGCAGTAATCCGAGAAGATCAGGAAGCCGCCGGAATAGGGGATCAGGCCGCCATGCAGCGAGATGCCGTTCATGGCAGCGGCCATCGCGTGTTCGCGGATGCCCCAGTGCATGTAGCGGCCGGAGAAGTCGGTCGGGGTGATCGACTTCATCTGGCTGGTCTTGGTGTTGTTCGACGGCGTCAGGTCGGCCGAGCCGCCGAGCGTTTCGATGACGATGCCGTTGATGACTTCGAGTGCGTCCTCGGAAGCCTTGCGGGTCGCGACGGTCGGGTTGTTCTCGGCGATCTTCTTCTTGAAGGCGTCGATGGCGCTGTCGAAATTGCCCGGCAGGTCGCCGGCGAAGCGGCGCACGAATTCGGCCTTCTTGCCGGTTTCGGTCGAGGCCAGGCGATCCTCCCAGTCCTTGCGGGTCTTGGTGGAGCGCAGGCCTGCGAGGCGCCATCCATCGAGAACGTCGGCCGGAACGCTGAAGGCTTCCGCCTCCCAGTTCAGCGCCTTACGGGCTGCCGCGATTTCCTCGGCGCCGAGCGGCGAACCGTGGACCTTGTGGGTGCCCTGCTTGTTCGGGGCGCCGAAGCCGATGATGGTCTTGGCTGCGATGAAGGTCGGGCGGTCGGACTTCTGGGCGGCTTCGATGGCCGCCGAAATCTGGTCGACGTCATGGCCGTCGATCTCGATCGTGTTCCAGTGGGCGGACTTGAAGCGCATCACCTGGTCGGTCGAGTCCGACAATGAGACGGCGCCGTCGATGGTGATCGAGTTGTTGTCCCAGAAGAGCACGAGCTTGTTGAGCTTCAGGTGGCCGGCAAGCGCGATCGCTTCCTGGCTGATGCCTTCCATCAGGCAGCCGTCGCCGCACAGCGCATAGGTGAAATGGTTCTGCAGGTCGGAGCCGAATTCCTCTTCCAGCTTGCGCTCGGCGATCGCCATGCCGACGGCATTGGCAATGCCCTGGCCGAGCGGACCGGTGGTGGTCTCGATGCCCGATGCATGGCCGTATTCCGGGTGGCCGGCGGTCTTGGAGCCGAGCTGGCGGAACTGCTTCAAATCCTCCATCGTCATGTCCTCGTAACCGGTGAGGAACAGGAGCGAATAAAGGAGCATGGAACCGTGGCCGGCGGACAGCACGAAACGGTCGCGGTCCGGCCAGAGCGGGTTCTTCGGATCGAATTTCAAAAAGCGGGTAAAGAGGACGGTCGCTATATCGGCAGCGCCCATCGGCAGGCCGGGATGGCCGGAATTGGCCTTCTCTACAGCATCCATGGCAAGAAATCGGATCGCGTTCGCCATCCGGTTATGTTTGTCGAGAGAGGTCATGGCTAATCCGCTTTTTACGGGTGTCGGTCACGGTCCGCATGGGACCACTTGAAGGGCGGCCCAGGGACCACCTAAGAGCGGGTGATCCTTAGCAGGTGCAACGCGCAAGTCAACAAAAGCGCCGTCTTTACGAGCGGGTGATGACGAACTTTCCTGCAGCTGCCCGAATTCGATGCAGCATGTGGCGAGCGGCAGAAACATAGGTGACGATCCACAGTTAGGACACGTTTGAAGGGCCTGGATTGATTGACCGGCTTGCGGGCGGTGAATAGTCTTCCGCCCTTGTTGGAGAGGCCGATCGCATCGATTCGGCGCATTTCGCGTATCGACAGGAAGCTTCGCATGCCGTCGGAAAAGACGATCGACATGGTGATTTCGGAACTCAGGGCGGCGATCGGCGGTCTGGAGAGCGCCGTCGATGCGCGTATCGAGCGCCAGCGTGAAACCCAGGACGTGGAAGGCGAGGTTCGCCGCGTGCATGCGGACCGGGCACGGCTCGCGCAGGAACTCGACCAGTCGCAATTCCGCGCCAATCGGCTGGAAGAAGTCAACCGGGAGGTCTCCCGGCGCCTGGTGACGGCGATGGAAACCATCCGCGCCGTGCTCGACCGTTGATACAGGATCAAGAGGGAACGCCATGGCCCAGGTAACGGTAATGATCGACGGCAAGGCCTATCGCATGGCCTGCGAGGAAGGTCAGGAAGACCACCTGACCGAACTCGCCGACCGGTTCGACCGTTATGTCGGCCACCTCAAGGGCCAGTTCGGCGAGATCGGCGATCTGCGCATCACCGTGATGGCCGGCATCATGATCATGGACGAACTTTCGGAGATGACCCGCAAGCTCGGCCTGCTCGAGGCGGAGGTCGCGTCGCTCAAGTCCAACCGCGACGGCGCGCTCGAAACCCAGGAGCGCAACGAGCAGCTGGTGGTCTCGGCGCTCGGCGAGCTTGCCTCGCGGTTAGATGGCCTGACCGCCAAGCTCAACGGCCGGATGCCGGCGCAGGTGAACTGACCCAAGGTCGATAATAAAGGTTTTCCGCCACTGGTGCGGACCGGCAATCGAACATATATTGGCAACGCGGTCTGCGCCTCACGACAGGAACCACAATCCCTGGGGCCATACTCGATCCAAAGGGAGCTGTCCCTGGCCAGGCCCGTGGGCTTGGACACACGGCGCCCACCTACGTTTGTAGGCACCCAGGATCGTAAACATCCATCGGTTGCCGTGGATCGCACTTATTCTTCCCCCGATTTCAGGCGTTACCCGATCAGCCGCCTTCGTGCGGGCGGATATATATTTAAGAAAATCCTAATTTATTTACCATGCCGCGGACTTGGCGCGGCCTGATCGCGGATTGCGCGAGGCCCTTAATCCTCTTTTCAAACGATGGCTTTATCTTCCCGGCATGCGTATCAACGAGATCACCAACTGGGCCTATGGCGTCACGGTCGTTCTGACCGTGCTGTCGGGCACTGCTTTCATCCTATCTGCCGGGAGCGCCAATCAGGAGAGGATCGCCGTCGAGGAGCACCTTTCCCTCGATGAACTTTCCGAACAGCTGGCGCTCGGCGCGGAAGAGCGCACCGATGAAGCGCGGCTTTATGTGATGCGCGGTCAGGACCGGCATCTGAAGGCCTTCCACGACAAGGAGGCCGAAGAGCAGGGGCTCGAAGAGGCGATCAAGGGCATCAAGGCGCTCGGCGCCTCGGATGCCGAGTTTGCCGCGCTGGTCGAGGTGGGGCAGGACGCGGAGGCTCTCGACCAGCTCGAGAACGCCGCCGTAGCCGCTTACCAGAACGGCGACCGGGCCGGGGCGCAGGAGGCGTTGTTCGGCCCCGAGCATGACCGCCTGCAGACCGGGCTGCTCGAAACCGTCACCCGGTTCCGGGAACTGGTAAAGGCGCGAACTGAGACAGCGGTAGCACTTGCGCAGTCTCGCAGCGACTGGTGGGGTCTTGCGGCAAAGACGATGCTTGCCGTCACCGCAGCACTTTTCCTCGGCGTCCTCTATTTCGTGCTCAAGCGCCGCGTCGCCATGCCGCTCACCCGCATGACCGGTATCGTCACCCGGCTTGCCCGGCAGGACTATGCCGTGGAAGTGCCGCTCGACCGCCGGCGGGACGAGATCGGCGAGATGAACCAGGCAATTCACATATTCCGCGAAAACGGGTTGGAGCGGGACCGTCTCGATGCCGAACGGCGCGCCGACCAGCTGACCAAGGACTTCATCCTGCAGATGATGCACCGTCTGCAGGCCTGTCAGACGCAGGGCGAGCTGGCGGACGTCGTCTCGCGCTTTGCGCCGCAGATATTTCCGAACCTCGCGGGCCAGCTTTATGTGCTCAACGACAGCCGAACGATGCTCACCGAGATTGGCTCCTGGCTCGACCCGCAGCTTTCGGCCCCGTCCTTCCCGACCGGCGCCTGCTGGGGATTGCGCCGCGGGCGGCCGCACCTGAGCAATCACGGCCACGGCGACATTCCCTGCCAGCATCTCGGCGAAAGCGACGTCGCCGGGCTCTGCATTCCTCTGACGGCGCAGGGGGATACGATCGGCCTTCTTTATTTCGAAGAGCGACCGGATCATGACATGGCGGCGGAAAGCTCCCGTCTCTATCTCGAACTGATCGCCGAGAATATCGGCCTTGCGGTAGCCAACCTGCAGCTCCGCGATAGGCTGACGAACCTTGCGGTGCGAGACGCGCTGACCGGCCTGCTCAACCGTCGCCGCCTCGACGAGACGCTCGCCCGCCATGGGCGCGACCTTCCGGACAGGACGCTTGCCTGCCTGATGATGGATATCGACCGGTTCAAGCGCTTCAACGACGAATTCGGGCACGATTCGGGCGACATCGTCATGCAGTACGTGGCGCAGATGATGCTCGACACCGTCGGTGAGGCAGGGACCTGCCATCGTTTCGGCGGCGAGGAATTCACGATACTCCTGCCGGATGCGACGGAGACCGCAGCCTTCGCGCTTGCCGAACGCCTGCGGCAGAAGATCGCGACCACGCCGCTTTCGCATGGCGGTCGCATCCTCGGCCTCGTCTCCGTCTCGATCGGCGTCGCCGGCTCGCCCGCCGGGGGCCCGGTATCGACGCTCGTCACACGGGCGGACGCCGCACTCCTCGAAGCCAAGGCCGGCGGGCGGAATCAGACCGTGCTTGCCGGCGCGGTGAAGCTCGCGGATCAGGCCAGCCGCAATTCGGCTTGAATGGAGCGACGAGCAAAACCGCCCTGATCGACGCCGGCTCCTGATCGATCATTCTCCGGCCCTTGCTTGACAACGCGCGAAGGACCGCCAATTTCTGGCGGTCCCTTTCAATTGCCGGCCTGTATCAATGCCCTTTTTGAATTCCACCTTCGCCCGCTCCTCGCTGCTCATGCTTCTGGTCGGGGGCGGCGTCCTTGTGGCGATCGTGTTGTCATCGTTCTTTCTGGCCAGGACGACGCAGGCCTATTTCCAGGACGTTGTGAAACTACGCGAGCTTCGAAGCGCTGCGGCGGACATGCAGCTTTTCCTGCGGGCCGCCGAATCCGGGCAGCGCGGTTTCGTGCTGACGCAGGATTCCGAATTCCTGATGCCCTATACGACGGCGAGCGCAGTCATTCCGCGGTTGCGCGAGCGGCTGAAGAAGGCCGCCGACGATCTGGACGCCGTGCGCGTTCCATTTGCCCAGCTCGACCCGCTGATCGACGACAAGCTCGCCGAGATGCAGTCGACGGTGGCGATGGTGCAGAAGGGAAATGCTGTCGGGGCGATCGAGGTCATCCGGGGCGCCTATGGCCGGCAGCTGATGGAAGGCATCACGTCGATCCTCGGCAAGCTGATCGGCGACATGGACGGGCGGATCGGGACCGGCGTCGACGACCTCAATGATTCGGCTTCGGCGTTGCAATGGATCACCATCGGCGGCGGCCTGATGATCATCCTCGTCATCGGCGGCGCGATCGTGATCGTTGGCCAGCATGTTCGCGAGCTTCAGCGGGCGCGCTCCGAGGTCGAGGAGCTCAATGCCGGGCTCGAGGAGCGCGTCAACGAGCGCTCCGAGGATCTGATCCAGGCCAATCGCGAAATCCAGCGTTATGCCTATATCGTCTCGCACGACCTGCGCGCGCCGCTGGTCAACATCATGGGTTTCACCAGCGAACTCGACGCGAGCCTCAAGTCGATCAGCACCTATGTGCTGGCCGATGGGACGCCGCTGTCCGAAGCCGACGTGAATGACGCCCGCCTGGCCGTCGAGCAGGACCTGCCGGAGGCCATCGCCTTCATTCGTTCTTCCACCAAGAAGATGGACGGGCTGATCAACGCGATCCTGAAGATTTCCCGCGACGGACGGCGCGAGCTGAAGCCGGAGAGGATCGATCTCGGGGAGCTTGTTGAAGCGACCGCCGCCAGCATCTACCATCAGGTCAGCGAAGCGGGCGGCGAGGTGAATATTTCGGTCGCCCAGGCGCGGAGCCTTATTACCGACCGATTTTCGATGGAACAGGTTTTCGGCAATCTCTTCGACAACGCGGTGAAATACAAACATCCGGATCGTCCGTTGAACCTTTCCGTCAAGGCAATGCCGATCGGGCGGGCCGTGATGAGAATAGAGGTTGCAGACAATGGCCGGGGGATCGCTCCGGAGGATCACGAGAGGGTTTTCGAGCTTTTCCGCCGCTCGGGCGTCCAGGACCAGCAGGGCGAGGGTATCGGTCTTGCACATGTGCGTTCATTAGTCAGAAATTTAGGCGGTGAGATTACGGTGACGTCCACTTTGGGCGGCGGGACGACGTTCGTCATCCGGTTGCCTACGGATTTGTCTCAGTATGTCAGGAGTAGCGGGTCATGAAGGCTGCCGGTAAAGAAGTCACCATCGTGATGATCGAGGACGATGAAGGCCATGCGCGCCTGATCGAGAAGAACGTTCGTCGCGCCGGTGTCAACAACGAGATCGTCCCGTTCACGAACGGCAATGCGGCTCTCGACTTTATCCTCGGCGCGGATCGTTCCGGAAACTCCAATCAGGATCGCCATCTGCTGATCCTTCTCGACCTCAACCTGCCGGACATGTCGGGTATTGACATCCTCGAGAAGGTGAAGTCCAACCCACACTCGAAGCGTCTGCCGGTGGTCATCCTCACGACCACGGACGATGAGCTTGAGATCCAGCGCTGCTACGATCTCGGCGCCAACGTCTACATCACCAAGCCGGTGGACTACGACAGTTTTGCGCATGCCATCCGACAGCTCGGGCTGTTCTTTGCCGTGATGCAGATACCCGGACAATAACGAGACGCGATGCCGCAAACCATACTTTATGTCGATGACGATCTCGCGCTTGCCAGATTGGCGGAACGGCACTTCGCGCGGGCCGGTTACGAGGTCGTCCATGCCGTCAACGCGGCATCGGCAATGGAAGTGGTCGAAAAAGGCGGTATCGACGCGATCGTCCTCGACCACTATCTGAGGACCGAAACCGGGCTCGACATCCTCCACAAGCTGAAAGACCGGGGCTCGGCCATCCCCGTGATCTACGTCACCGGTTCCAGCGACGCGACGATCGCCATCGACGCGCTGAAGAACGGCGCGTCCGACTATGTCATCAAGACGGTCGGCGAGGAATTCTGGCCGCTGATGGAGAGCGCGATCGCGCAAGGGATCGCCAATGCCGAATTGCGGCGCGCCCAGGAAAAGGCCGAGCAGGAGATCCGCCTCGGCAAGGAACGCGCCGAGGTTCTGCTCGCCGAGGTGAACCACCGCGTCGCCAACAGCCTGGCGCTGGTCGCGGCACTCATCCGCCTGCAGGTTTCCAGCAGCAAGAGCGACGACGTCAAGGCAGCCCTTTCGGAGACGCAGGCGCGCATCAGCGCGATCGCCGGCATGCATCGCAGCCTCTACACGTCCGACGACGTCCGGCATGTGGAGATGGACAAATATCTCGGTACGCTGGTGCGCGAGGTGCAGGGCTCCGTCAACGACGACCAGGGGCCGTCGATCCGCCTCGATGCCGAACCGCTGTCGCTGACCTCCGACCGCGCCGTCTCGGTCGGCATGATCGTCACGGAGCTGCTCACCAACGCGCTGAAATACGCCTATCCGGCCGGCACCGAGGGCGAAGTGCGGGTGCTCCTCAAACGCCAGGACGAGGGCAGCGCGCTTCTCGCCGTCGAGGACGACGGGATCGGCTGGCGCGAGGGCGATACGCCCAAGGGCACCGGTCTCGGCAGCCGTATCGTCAAATCCATGGCCGCGACGCTCGGCTCGACGATCCACTACGTGCCTTCCTCTTCCGGCACCCGCGCCGAACTGACGGTCAGCCTTCAGTAGGCCACCCTTCAGTAGGTCGGGACGAAGTGGCCGTGCCGTTTCTGCCACGGTTGTGGCCCTTCATTTTGTTCCAACCATTGCAATGCCCGCATGGCGACCCTATGATTTCCGGGATGCGCGTGAGGTGCATAGCTCCGAGAACCGGTCCCGGTTTTCCGAACTGTGCGTGAGACGTCGCGACGAGGCGCCTCTGGCGCCGTCGTATGGATGCGGGCCGTTCTTCGGAGCGGCACATTCGTTTCGCGTGCAGGCATATTGTTCCAATCAAAGAGATTCTCTTGTTAACCGAAATACTCATCGTCATCGCCCTCACCGTTTTGAACGGTGTCCTCGCGATGTCGGAACTTGCCGTCGTCTCCTCCCGCCCGGTGCGGCTCCGGATCATGGCGGAGCAGGGCAACCGCGGCGCGGCGACAGCCATACGGCTCGCGGAAGATCCCGGCCGCTTCCTTTCCTCCGTGCAGATCGGCATCACGCTGGTCGGCGTGCTGTCCGGCGCATTCTCGGGCGCCACGCTTGGCGCCCGGCTGACCACCTGGCTCGAAGCGCAGGGCATGGCCGACAACCTGGCCGACTGGCTGGGCGTCGGCACCGTCGTCGTTTTCATCACCTATCTGTCGCTGATCGTCGGCGAACTGGTGCCGAAGCAGATCGCGCTGCGGGCGCCGGAAGCGGTTGCCGCCCGTGTCGCGCCCGCCATGAAGATGCTTGCCACCGTCGGCGCCCCGATCGTCTGGTTCCTCGATGTCTCCGGCCGGCTGGTTCTGACCGTGCTCGGCCAGCGGGGCGAGCAGGGCGATCGCGTCACCGACGAGGAAATCCGGACCGTGCTTGCCGAAGCCCAGAGCGCCGGCGTGATCGAGACGGAAGAATCCGCGATGATCTCCGGCGTCATGCGGCTTGCCGACCGTACCGCCCGCGGCCTGATGACGCCGCGCCGGGATGTCGAGGTCATCGACATCGAAGACAATTCGGATGAAATCCGCGAGCAGCTGCGCGCCACGCAGCGCTCCCGCCTGCCGATCCGCAACGGCAGTTCGGACGAGATCCTCGGCACGCTGTTCGTCAAGGACGCCTATGATTTCATCGCCGGCGGCAAGATGCTGGATATCCGCGGCGTCATGCGCGAGGCGCCCGTCGTCTCCGACCTCACCGGCGCGCTCGACGTCATCCAGGCGCTGCGCAAGGCACCGGCCCATATGGTGCTCGTCTATGACGAATACGGCCATTTTGAAGGCATCATCACCTCAGGCGACATCCTCGAGGCGATCACCGGCGTCTTCCAGGAGGAGGAGGACGAAGAACCTGCGATCGTTGCGCGCGACGACGGTTCTTTCCTGATCGCCGGCTGGATGCCGGTCGACGAGTTTTCCGACCAGATGGGTTTTTCGCTCGGCGACGATCCCGGCTACGAAACGGTCGCGGGCTTCGTGCTCGACGAGATGAAGCGCCTGCCGGAACTCGGCGAGAGTTTCACCAAGAACGGCTGGACCTTCGAGGTGATCGACCTCGACGGCCGCCGCATCGACAAGCTGCTGGTCAGGCGGTCGGACAAGGTATGACGGACGTCCTGAAGACCAAGGCGGAGCTTCGTGCCGCGCGGCTTGCCGAGCGGGATGCCATCCCGCCGGTCGAGCGCATCGAGAAGAGCCTGGCCATCGCGTCGCATGGGACCGAGGCAATCAGCCTCGACGCCGGCGCGATCGTTTCGGGCTTCCTGCCGATCCGCTCGGAAGTCGATGTGCGGCCGCTGATGGCGCATCTCAGGGATCGCAACGCGCGGCTCTGCGTGCCGGTCATTCTCGACAAGAAGACGATCGTCTTCCGCGAACTGGTGCGCGGCGCCGAACTGGTACCGGGGGTGTTCGGCACGTTCGGCCCGGGGCCGGATGCGGCGGAGCTTGAGCCGCAGGTGATGCTGGTGCCGCTGTCGGCCTTCGATGCCGGAGGGCACCGGATCGGTTATGGCGGCGGTTATTACGACCGGGCGATCCACCGCCTGCAGCAAAAAGGCCTGAACCCGAAGCTGATCGGGATTGCCTTCGACTGCCAGGAAGTGGCATCAGTTCCCGTTGAACCTCACGATATCAGACTTGACGCTGTCCTGACGGAGAGCGGTTACCGGCCCTTCCAAGACATGGGCCGCGCACAGATTGGATAAGAATGCGCCTTTTGTTCCTGGGTGACATGGTGGGCAAGACCGGCCGCGTGGCGGTTTGGGAAAAGCTGCCCGGCCTCGTCGCCGACCTGAAGCTCGATTTTGTCATCGTCAACGGCGAGAACGCCGCGGGCGGTTTCGGCATTACCGAGGATATCTTTCTCGAGACGATCAATGCCGGTGCCGACGTGGTGACGACCGGCAACCATGTCTGGGACCAGAAGGAGGCCGTCAGCTTTGCCGGCCGCCACGAGCAGTTCCTGCGGCCCGCCAACTATCCCGCCGGCACGCCGGGCAAGGGATCCGGCATTTTTTACGCCCGCAATGGCGCCCGTATTCTGGTCGCCAACATCATGGGGCGGGTGTTCATGCATCCCGAACTCGACGATCCCTTCAAGAGCGCCGAGACGATCCTCGCGGCAGCCCCCCTGAAGGAACAGGCGGACGCGGTGATCTTCGACTTCCACGCGGAAGCGACCAGCGAAAAGCAGTGCTTCGGGCATTTCGTCGACGGCCGCGCCAGCCTCGTGGTCGGCACCCACACGCATGTGCCGACGGCCGACTGCCAGATCCTCAACGGCGGCACCGGCTACATGTCGGATGCCGGCATGTGCGGCGATTACGATTCATCGCTCGGCATGGACAAGGAAGAACCGCTCAACCGCTTCATCTCGAAAATGCCAAAGGGCCGTTTCGAGGCGGCAACCGGGCCCGCGACCATCTGCGGCCTCGGCATCGAGATTTCCGATACGACCGGGCTTGCGGAGAAGATCGAACCGCTCCGGATCGGGCCGCGGCTTGCGGAGACGATACCGTCGTTCTGGCGGTAATGCCGCTTACGGTCGGCGCGACAGCCAGTCCTCGAAGTCTGCAAGCGTATCGACGCCGCCATCGAGCAGGGGCGGATTTACGTCAGATATTAAGCTTGTGGCGTCAATAGCGGCCTTGACCGGGACCTCCCGCAGACATGCTCTTTGACATTTGCCCTGCAAATAAGTAGGAACGGCGCAAGTTCGGCTGCGAGTGTTGCAGCCACAGCGCTTTGCGCGCGAAAATCCGAAAGACAGATTTAGATGACCGATTACAACGGCGCCGTCCCGGCGATCGCCAAGGCGTTGGCGAAACGGGGCTATGTAACGCTGACCCCCGTCCAGAAATCCATGCTCGACCCCGCGCTCACCTTCTCCGATGCGCTGGTTTCGGCGCAGACCGGCTCGGGCAAGACCGTTGCCTTCGGCCTTGCGATCGCCCCGACCTTGCTCGGCGACGCGGAAAAGTTCGGCCCGGCCAGACAGCCTTTGGCGCTCGTCATCGCCCCGACCCGCGAACTGGCGATGCAGGTCACCCGCGAGCTGGAATGGCTTTACGAGATGACCGGCGCGGTTATCACCAGCTGCGTCGGCGGCATGGACATTCGCAGCGAACGGCGCGCGCTCGAGCGCGGCGCCCATATCGTCGTCGGCACGCCCGGCCGACTTTGTGACCATATCCGCCGCAACGCGCTCGACATGTCGGCCCTCAAGGTTGCCGTGCTCGACGAAGCGGACGAGATGCTCGATCTCGGTTTCCGCGAGGACCTGGAATTCATCCTGGACTCGGCCCCTGCCGAGCGCCGCACGCTGATGTTCTCGGCGACCGTTCCGGCCGCGATCGCCAAGCTTGCCAAGAGCTACCAGCGCGACGCGGTCCGCATCGCGACCTCTGCCGAGGAAAAGCAGCATGTCGATATCGAATACCGCGCGCTCACTGTGGCATCGGCCGACCGCGAAAATGCGATCATCAACGTGCTTCGTTATTACGAGTCGACCAACGCGATCGTGTTCTGCTCGACCCGCGCTGCGGTCAATCATCTGACGGCGCGGTTCAACAACCGCAATTTCGCGGTCGTGGCCCTCTCCGGCGAGTTGACGCAGAACGAGCGGACCCATGCGCTGCAGGCGATGCGCGATGGCCGTGCGCGTGTCTGCATCGCCACCGACGTCGCCGCTCGCGGCATCGACCTGCCGGGCCTCGACCTCGTCATCCATGCCGACCTGCCGACCAATCCGGAAACGCTGCTTCACCGCAGCGGCCGCACCGGCCGCGCCGGCCGCAAGGGCATCAGCGCCCTGATCGTACCGGTCAACGCACGCCGCAAGGCCGAGCGCCTGCTCGGCGGCGCCGGCATCTCCGCCACCTGGGCTCGTCCGCCGTCTGCCGAGGAGGTCATGCGGCGCGACGACGAGCGTCTGCTGGCCGATCCGATCTTCAGCGAAAATCCGCGCGAGGAAGAGCAGGATCTCGTCGCCAAGCTGGTCGAGAGCCATGGCGCGGAAAAGCTGGCTGCCGCGTTCGTCAGTCTCTACCGCACCAAATATTCGGCGCCGGAGGATCTGATCGAAATCTCCGTGCAGCAGGATACCCGCAAGCCGCGCGAGCGCGCCGGCGGCGAAGGTGACTTCCCGATGACCCCGCGCCCGTCGCGCGACGAGTTCGGCCCCGCCGTATGGTTCTCGCTGTCGGTCGGCCGCAAGCAGAATGCCGAGCCGCGCTGGCTGATCCCGATGCTCTGCCGCAACGGCAACGTCACCAAGCGGGAAATCGGCGCGATCAAGATGCAGCAGGACGAGACCTTCGTCGAGATCGCCGCCGATCACGCCGACGCCTTCATGCAGGCGGTCGGCAAGGACAAGGCGCTGGAGCGCGGCATCCGCGTCACCCGGCTGACCAGTGCGCCGGACCTCAGCCGTCCCGCGCCGGCCAAGCCTTATGTCAAGAAGTCCTATGACGACCGTCCGATGGAGCCTCGTGGCGACGACTGGGCGAAGGGCAAGCCGCGGAAGAACACCTCCAACGCGGCCGGTCCGGGCGGTCCCCGGGCCGCCGAACCGCGTGGCGACGGAAAACCTTTCAACAAGGATTCCAAGCCGTTCAACAAGGACGCCAAGCCCTTCAAGAAAGACGACAAGCCTTTCAAGAAGAAGGACAAGCCGAAATTGGCCAACAGCAGCAATTTCGAGCGCCGGAAGTAAGCTGGACGACGCGGTAAACCCTGTCTGGGGTGATGCTGCGTCACTGACCGGAATACTGGACGTTCGATGAGATCAGGGGCGGCCCGAAGCCGCCCTTTGTCGTTTTGGAAGGTTCGTTTCAGAGGGTCTCTTCGAACAGCGTCAGCAGGCGCTTGAAGTGGCGCTCGGAACCGTCCTTGTCGTAGATGCTGTGGTCCGGCACCGTCCAGCCATGCGCCATGCCGACATAGTTCTCGACGATATGGTCGACGCCGCCGGTGCGAAACGCTTCGGCGAACCGGGCCGACTGCTCCGGCGGAAAGCTATTGTCGACGCCGGCGACGCCGACATAGATGCGTGCCTTGATCCGGTCCGCCAGCCTGTGCGGGCTGTCTTCGGCGTCGCTTGCGAGATTGCCGCCATGGAAACTGGCGGCTGCCTTGATGCGCTCCGGATAACGGGCTGCGGCGGTGATCGCCCGGCCGCCGCCCATGCAATAACCGACGGCGCCGAGTGCGCCGGTGGCGCCTTCGGAGGTCAACGCTTCGATGAAGGATTCTCCGTCCTCGGCGGTGAGCGGCTGGGAGTTGGCGCGCATCAGGCCCATCAGCTGCGCCCTTGTGGCTTCTTCGCTGAAGGCAGTCTTCGCATCGAACGGGCCGTAGGCGCCCGAGCGGTAGAATAGGTCCGGAACGAGCACGGTATAACCGGCATCGGCGATGCGCTGGCCCATCCAGTAGAGCGCTTCGCGCGGGCCGAAGGCATCCATGTAGAGGATGACGCCCTTGTCCGTGGCAGCGCCGTTCGCAGGCTTGATGACGGCGGCCTTGGCCGTACCGTCCTTGGTCTTGATCTCAATGTCGTGCTTCATCAAAATATCCTCTCGCTCTTCCGACCGGACGCCGGCGAGCTTATGTCGGGGCGTTGCCGTGGCTTTTCAATGATCAACTCCATGACCTCCGCCAATGACAGAATTGTGAGACCGGACGCGGCGATTGCGGCTGGACCGGCCTTTCGCATTGCCGCATGTTTTCGCCGGGAATGAGCATGAACGCAGTTCTTTGGGATCAGCATGATGCTACGGGCTCTCGCACTCGGTCTTTCCGGCCTCCTCCTGTCCGCTGTCGCAGCGCTCGCCCAGGACGGCCTGCCCATCAGCCAATGCCAGGCGATCGCGCAAAAGCTGCCCGGCGTCACCTTCGCAAGCTTCAGCCCCTCCGACCTGCAGTTCGTTCAGGCGAGGAGGAACCTGGCGCTGGCCGAGAGGGAAGAGGTGAAGATCACCTTTGTCGGCCATTCCACCTATTTCATCGAAACGCCTGAAGGGATCGGCATCGCCACCGACTATAGCGGCGCCTACCGACCGTCGCGGCTGCCTGATGTCGCGACCATGAACAAGGCCCATTCCACCCACTACACGCTCAGCCCCGATCCCGGCATAAAGCACGTCCTGCACGGCTGGAGCGATGTCCCGGGCGAAAAGGCGCAGCATCGCGTCATGGTGGGGGATGTCTATGTCCGCAACGTCGTGTCGGATATCCGCAACTGGGGCGGCGGCATCGAGGAAAACGGCAATTCGATCTTCATCTTCGAGGTTGCGGGCCTCTGCATCGGCCATCTCGGCCACCTGCATTTCGAGCTCAACGAGGCGCAGTACACGGAGATCGGCCGGCTCGACATCCTGATGGTGCCGGTCGACGGCGGCCTGACGATGGGGGCGGACAGCATGAGCCGGGTCGTGCAGCGGCTGCGCTCGTCGCTCATCCTGCCGATGCATCGCTGGGGACCGCCGCTCGACAATTTCATCGCCATGTTCGACGCCAAGTTCGACATCGCCTATGCCAAGGAACCGACGATCCGGGTGTCGATGCGCAGCCTGCCGAAAAAGCCGACGATACTGGTGCCGCAGGGGCTGTGATCGCCCCTGCGGCCTTGTTCCGGTTCAGTGGAACTGCGGGAAGGCGAGGTGCTGCTTGACGCCGACATCCGGCATCTTCTCGTCCTTCAGGTTGGCCTTGGCGATCTCCCAGCCGAATTTCAACGTGCTGTCGGTGGAAGCCCAGATTTCCGCGTCGTCGACCCGGAAGGCGAGCAGGGTCAGCAGCGGGTCTTCCTTGCCGCGTTCGTACCAGGCCGAGGTCACGGCGCTCCAATATTCGTCGATCTTGGCGCGGTCGTTACGGATCTCCAGCGTGCCGGAAAGGCAGGCGTGGTAATCGTGGTTCTTGCCGACGACGCAGAAATGGGCGCGGCTGCCGGCGCGGATGGCGCGTACCAGGTCCGTGTCGGCCTTGGTGAAAAACCAGATCGTGCTCGATTTCGGATCGGCATTCGGCGCCATCGGCTGGAAATGCATATGCGAGCCCTCGATCCCGAGCATGCCGGCATGGATGTTGTTGATCTCGTCCCAGAGCTGGCGTTCGGGTGCTTCGCGGGCTTCGGTAAGGCTTGCCATCGATTGTCTCCTTGTTGTTCGTCTCGGTGAACAAACGGCAAGGCTTTGGCTTTGTTCCTGGCCTTGTCGGCGGTGCGGCATCAGGAAAAGCCTCGCCTTACCCTGGAATGCCCTTGAACGGCTCAGGCTTCGAAATTATAAGGCGCCATTCCAGAACGAGTTCCAGAACAAGCTAAAGTGTCAGGGGTGCCATGGCTGGCCATTCACAGTTCAAAAACATCATGCACCGCAAGGGCAAGCAGGATTCGATCCGGTCGAAGATGTTTTCCAAGCTTGCGCGCGAAATCACCGTCGCCGCCAAGACCGGTCTGCCCGATCCGACCATGAACGCAGCACTGCGCCTGGCGATCCAGAACGCCAAGGCGCAGTCGATGCCCAAGGACAATATCGACCGGGCGATCAAGAAGGCTGCCGGCGCGGATGCGGAAAACTACGATTCCGTTCGCTACGAGGGTTACGGTCCGGGCGGCACCGCCGTCATCGTCGAAGCGCTGACCGACAACCGAAACCGCACGGCCTCCAACGTCCGCTCGATCTTCACCAAGGCCGGCGGCGTGCTCGGCGAAACCGGCTCGGTTTCCTTCTCCTTCGACCATGTGGGCGAAATCACCTACAAGGCGAGCGTCGGCGATGCGGACAAGGTGATGGAAGCGGCGATCGAAGCCGGTGCCGACGACGTGACCACCGACGAGGACGGCCACACGATCATCTGCGCTTTCGAAAGCCTCGGCGAAGTGTCGAAGGCGCTCGAAGCGACGCTCGGCCAGGCCGAAACGGTCAAGGTGATCTGGCGGCCGCAGAACACGATCGAGGTGGACGAGGAGAAGGCGCAGTCGCTGCTGAAGCTCATCGACAACCTGGAAGACGACGACGACGTGCAGAGCGTCTATTCGAACTTCGAGGTTTCCGAAGAGGTCATGGCCAAGCTTTCGGCCTGATCCGTTCTCGACCTCGCAATTTTACGGAGCGGGCTGGCAGGACCAGCCCGCCTTTGTTTCAGGCCTTCACCTTTTCCATCATCGGCAGCGTCGCGAACAATTCGACCGAGCGCAGCCGTGCGTCGACATCGTGGATCGGCATCGAGATGATCAGTTCGTCGGCGCCGGTTTCTCCCAGGAAATCCCTGAGCTTTGCCTCGACCGTCGCAACGGAGCCGACCGCTGCGTAACGCAGCGTGTGCTCGACGTTCATCTTCTCCATCGGCGTCCAGAAACCTTCCATGCTGTCGACGGGCTTCGGGAACCGGCTGCGGACGTTCTTGCGCAGATTGACGAACTGCTGCTGCGACGAGGTGAAGGCGCGCTCCGCTTCGGCATCGGTTTCTGCCGCGACGCCCATGACGCCGACCATCATGTAGGGCTTGTCGAGTTGGAGAGACGGCTTAAAACGGTCGCGGTAGATCGAGATCGCTTCCATCAGCATGTCAGGCGCGAAATGCGACGCAAACGCATAGGGCAGGCCGAGGGCTGCGGCGAGATGGGCGCTGTAGACGCTCGATCCGAGCAGCCAGATCGGCACATGAGAATCCATGCCCGGGACGGCGAGCAGGCTCTGGTCCTTTTCGGGCGTGCCGAGCAGGCGCTGCAGTTCCAGAATGTCGTGCGGAAAGCTTTCGGCGCCGGCATCGAGATTGCGGCGAAGGGCGCTCGCGGTGCGCATGTCGGTTCCAGGCGCCCGGCCAAGACCGAGATCGACGCGACCAGGTAACAGCGCTTCCAGCGTGCCGAACTGTTCGGCGATGACGAGAGGGGAATGGTTGGGCAGCATGATGCCGCCGGAGCCGACGCGGATGGTCTTGGTGGCGGCGCCCACATGGGCGATGACGATCGCGGTTGCGGCACTGGCAATGCCCGGCATGCCGTGGTGCTCGGCAAGCCAGACGCGTTTGTAGCCCTGCTCCTCGGCCTTGATCGCCAGGCGGCGGGACTGGTCGAGCGCATCGCTCACGGAATAACCTTCACCGACGGGTGAAAGATCGAGAATGGAAAAGGGGATCATCGGCGCGTCCTGAAGGCGGAATAACTGACAGGGTGTTCCAGTTATCTAGGCAGCCTCGTCCAGGAATACGACCCTGCGGCCGACAGAAAAAGAAGCGCCCGGAAAAGGCGCGCAGCGGAGCCCCCGGCATCACGATTTGACCAGCCGCAGGTGCGAGCCGGGTTTTGCGGGTTTGAGGCTCTCCGGTACCGCCACTCCCTCTGCGTGGAGGATCGTGACGGGCGTGAAGCGCCCTGCCTGATGGTCGATCGCGCCGATATCGCGGTTCATGCGGCCGAGCTTTGTCGTCAGCGCATCCAGCGCGCCGATCTGGTCGCGGCTCGCCTTGGCAAGCGTCGTCATCGTGGTCCTGACGGCTGCGACCGCTTCGATCTCCTTGCCCGAGCTTGCCGCGAGTGCCGCCGCGTGATCGTGCAAGGCATCCGCGTAGATCGTCATCGCATCCAGTTCTCCGCCCGCGTTCTCGACAGACCTGCCGCCGAGTTCGGCCGCTTCCGCCGACCTTCGGGACAGGCCGGAGATTTCCTTGGCCGCCTCGGCTGCCCGCTCGGCAAGTCCGCGGATTTCCTCCGCCACGGTCTTGGAGTCGATCTCGGCCTCGCTGGAACGGGCCGCTTCGAGGCCGGCATTGAGGGCGAGGATATTGGCCTGGAAGGCGATCTCCCGGATCGTTGCGGTGGCGGGCTCGATTCTGAGCGACGCCTTGCGGATCGCCTCCATCGCCACCGTTGCGGCTTCTATCATCTCCTTCGGCGGCCGTATGTCGAGCCGGGCATTGCTGGCGATCTCGGCCGCGTGCTGGGCCTGCATCTTTCGCACCCTCAGCGTTTCGGCAAGCTTGCCGACATCCGCAGCCGTCTTGGCGATGGTTGCCGTCAGCCGGCCACCGGCCTCGGCGGTTTTCGCCAGTTCGTCGCGAGCCTCGGCGCAGTCCGTGTGGAGGCCGTGGGCGCAGCTGCCGATCATGCTGAGCACGTCCTCCAGGATCGTCAGGGCATGGTTGAAATCAGCACGCAGGCCCTCGTATCTGTCGGGGAACGGCATATCGATCCGGACAGTCAGATCGCCGACCGCCAGACGCCGCAGGCCTCCGTCAAGCGCTTCGACCACTGTCCTCAGGTCGCGCGCCTCCTCTCCGGCGGCCTCAAGATCGCGCATGCGAGCTTGCGCCGCCTCCGCTTCCTGCCGCTCGCGCGCTTCTTCGTCCTTGACGAGCCGGGTGAGATGATTGCGGCAGAGCTGCTCCAGCGCCCGGGAGATCGAGCCGATTTCATCGGTGCGGGCCAGATGTTCGCGCGGTACCGCCGTCTTGCCGGCGGCGACCTCCGAGACGCTTCCCGCGATGGTGCGCAGCGGATTGATGAGCGCACCGGCAAGGGAAATGGTGACGAGGGTCAGCGTTATCAGCGACGCGGCGATGCCCAGCATCTCGAAGGGCGTCAGTTCGTCGGCGACGTAAAAGAGGAGCCCCGCGAGAATCCCATTCTGCGCCAGCACAAGCCCGATCACCTTGACGGATAGGGAATGATGTCTGCCTGTCATGGCTGCCTCCTCACATTGCGTCCAAGCCGCGATTTGCAACGCGCGAGGCGCAGGGGCGTTGCCGACCGGCGACCCGAAAGGGGGCAAACCTTTCCGACATGGTTACCGACGGGTAAACGGTCCTCCATTCCCGTTTTCGGTTTGTTCACATTCTCATGGCACTGGTTGGGGCATCAGGATAGGGTATGGGCATGACAGGCACGATTCGCATTATCGGCATCGACCCGGGGCTTCGGCGCACCGGCTGGGGCATTATCGAGACGCTCGGCAACAGCCTGAAATTCGTCGCCTCGGGGACCGTGACCTCCGACGGCGATATGGACCTCGCCTCCCGCCTCTGCCAGCTGCATGACGGGCTCGCGGAAGTCGTGCATGCCTACCAGCCGCACGAGGCGGCCGTGGAGCAGACCTTCGTCAACAAGGATGCGGTCGCCACGCTGAAGCTCGGCCAAGCGAGGGGGGTCGTCATGCTGGTGCCGGCAAGGGCCGGGCTGCCCGTCGCCGAATATGCGCCGAACGCGGTCAAGAAGGCGGTGATCGGCGTCGGCCACGGCGAAAAGCAGCAGATCCACATGATGCTGAAGATCCTGATGCCGAAGGCGGAGTTCAAGGGCAACGACGCCGCGGACGCGCTGGCGATCGCCATCTGCCACGCCCATAACCGCGGTGGCCAGCGGATGCGCGCCGCGCTCGCCGGCTAGTTTGTTCTTGACTTGTTCTTGTTTGGGCGATAGGTAATACCTGAGAGGTATTACCATGCGCGTCACCGAAAAAGGCCAGGTTACGATCCCCAAGGAAATCCGCGACCGATTGAAGATCGGACCGGGTTCGGAGGTGGACTTTGTCGCCGACGACAGAGGCGCGCGATTGGTCGTCGTATCCAACGGCGAAAACCAGTCCACGGACGATTTTGCCTCATGGATTAAGAGCAGATCCGGCACCTTCGATACGGGGGGTATGACGGCTGACGAATTTATGGAATTCTTGAGGGGGCCTCGCGATGACATCGGTTCTCATTGATACCAATGTGTTTATCGACGTTTTCGGCCCGGATAACCCATTCAAGGAATGGTCGTCGAATATGCTGGTCTCGTTGAAGGCGGAGACGCAGTTCATTCTGACGCCGATCGTCTGGGCTGAGCTTGCCAGCATGGCGCCGAGCGAAGAGAAGCTGATGCTTCTGTTGTCGAAGCTTAACCTTGCGCGCGAAATGCTGCCGTTCACAGCGGCCTATCGGGCTGGACTGGCGCATATGCAGTATCGCAAAGCCGGCGGGCTTCGTGAGCGGACCCTGCCGGATTTCCTGATCGGCGCCCATGCCGCGGTCCGCTCCCATCGTCTCCTGACCCGTGATGCAGCCCGTTACCGCGCCTATTTCCCTTCGCTCGACATCATCTCCCCCGAAACCCATCCCTGACGGACATCTTTCATGATCGGCAAGCTCAAAGGCACTATCGACGAGATCGGCGACGACTATGTGCTCGTCGACGTTCATGGCGTCTGTTACGAGGTCTTCTGCTCGTCGCGGGTGCTGTCGAAGATGGGGTCGGTCGGCGAAGCGGTGGTCCTCTTCATCGAGACCTATGTCCGCGAGGACCAGTTCAAGCTTTTCGGCTTCCTGAGCGCGCTGGAGCGGGAATGGTTCAACCTGCTGCAGAGCGTGCAGGGCGTCGGCGCCAAGGTGGCGCTCGCGGTGCTCTCGACGCTGACGCCCTCCGAGCTTGCCAACGCCATCGCCCTTCAGGACAAGACCACTGTCTCGCGTGCGCCCGGCGTCGGGCCGAAGGTCGCGGTGCGTATCGTCACCGAACTCAAGAACAAGGCGCCCGCCTTTGCCGGCGAGGCTTCGGGCAATATCGGCCTCAAGCAGGAGCTTGGCGAGGGTGTGGCCGCAGCACCGGTCGCCGATGCCGTCTCGGCGCTCACCAATCTCGGTTATTCGCGAGACCAGGCCGCGAACGCGGTTGCGGCGGCGCTCAAGAACGGCGGTGAGGGGGGCGATAGTGCAAGGCTCATACGGCTGGGGCTGAAGGAACTGGCTCGGTGAGTGGAAGATTTGCGAGTTTGTCGGAATAATCGTATTATTTCCTCCAATCGCAGCTTTATCGGAGGAACGTGCTATGGGTTGGACGCTTACGCTTTCTGCCAAGGGGCAGCTGACGATACCGAAAGACCTGCGGGAGGCGATCAATTTGCATCCGGGAGATGAAGTTGTTTATTCGGTGGTGAACGGAGATATCGTGATTACACCGAAGAATATCGATTTCGGCGACCTTGTCGGTCTTCTCGGTAATCCGCCGAACGGGCCAGCAACATTGGAGGAAATCGACGCAGCCGTGCTGGCCGCTGGCGGAGCCAATGTCCTTGACATCGGCGACGATGAACAAGCGGATGCAGCGGAATGACGTTGCTGGGGCTGGATACCAACGTCATTGTGCGAACGCTGGTCGCAGATGACCCACAGCAAATGGCAGCAGCGAAAGAGTTCGCAAAAGGACTGGGCCGGGAATATACCGCATTCGTAACGCTTATCAGTCTGCTTGAACTCGATTGGGCCCTGCGATCGCGGTATGGCTTCAAAAAAAAGGAAGTCGTACTTGCCATTGGGAAGTTGCTGCAGACGCGCGGGCTTGTGATAGAAAGCCATGCGCTTGTCGTTGCTGCGCTTCGGCAGGTTGAAAATACGAACGTGGATTTCGCTGATGCCCTCATCGCCGGCCGCTCGCTGGAAGAGGGATGCAAATCCATTAAAACTTTCGATAAGAAAGCCGCTTCGCGCGTCCCCGGAATGGAACTTCTCGCATGAGTGAACCCGCCCGCCTGATAACGCCGGAAAAGCGGGGCGAAGACCTGGATACGACGCTGCGCCCGCAGTCGCTGGACGAGTTCACCGGCCAGGCGGAGGCGCGCGCCAACCTGAAGGTGTTCATCGAGGCGGCGAAGAACCGCGGCGAGGCGCTGGATCACGTGCTGTTCGTCGGTCCGCCGGGGCTTGGCAAGACGACGCTGGCGCAGATCATGGCCAAGGAACTCGGCGTCAATTTCCGCTCGACATCCGGCCCGGTCATCGCCAAGGCAGGCGACCTCGCGGCCCTGCTCACCAATCTCGAAGAGCGGGACGTGCTCTTCATCGACGAAATCCACCGGCTCAATCCGGCGGTCGAGGAAATCCTCTATCCGGCGATGGAGGATTTCCAACTCGACCTGATCATCGGCGAAGGGCCGTCGGCGCGGTCGGTGAAGATCGATCTGTCGAAGTTCACGCTGGTTGCCGCCACCACCCGGGCCGGTCTGCTCACCACGCCGCTGCGCGACCGGTTCGGCATTCCCATCCGGTTGTCCTTCTACACGGTCGATGAGTTGGAACTGATCGTCCGGCGCGGTGCGCGGCTGATGAGCCTTTCGATGACCGATGCAGGCGCCCGCGAGATCGCCCGCCGCGCCCGTGGCACGCCGCGCATCGCCGGGCGACTCTTGCGCCGGGTGCGCGATTTCGCCGAAGTAGCGAAGGCCGAGGCGGTGACGAAGGAGATCGCCGACGAGGCGCTGACCCGGCTGCTGGTCGACAATATGGGCCTGGACCAGCTCGACAAACGCTATCTCAACATGATCGCCGTCAATTTCGGCGGCGGACCGGTCGGCATCGAAACCATCGCCGCCGGCCTGTCGGAACCGCGCGATGCGATCGAAGACATCATCGAACCCTACATGATCCAGCAGGGTTTCATCCAGCGCACGCCGCGGGGCCGCGTTTTGACCGCAAACGCGTGGAAACATCTGGGAATGCAGCCGCCGAAGGATCTCGAGGCCGCGCAATTCCGGATGAATCTCGAGGATGAATAGTGCTCACAAGGCGGACTTTGCTCAAGGCCTTCGCCGGAGGAGTAGCGACCCTGTTCGCTCTGGTCGCCTATCCCTTCGTGGAGGTGATGGCACGGCCTCGGCTGACGCAATATGCCGTCACGCCCAGGCGATGGACGCCGGGATTGAAGCTGCGCGTTGTCGTCCTTGCGGATATCCACGCCTGCGAGCCCTGGATGAGCCTCGATCGGATCGGGTCGATCTGTTCGGCGGCCAATGCGCTGAACGGGGATGTCATCCTGCTGCTCGGCGATTACGTGTCGGGAATGAACCTGGCGACCGAGCATATCCCGTCGGCGGATTGGTCGCAGGTGTTCTCGGTGCTGAAAGCGCCGCTCGGCGTTCATGCAGTGCTCGGCAATCACGACCATTGGGAGGATCTTCGCTTCCAGAGAGATCCCCTCGCCGAGAATATCGCGGCGGCTGCACTGAGGGCGGTTGGAATACCGACCTACATCAACGAGGCCGTCAGGCTGGAGAAAGACGGCCACTCGTTCTGGCTTGCGGGCCTCGGCGACCAGATGGCTCTGCGCCCCGGCAAAGACTTCAAGCGGACGATGATGAGGGGCATCGACGATCTTCCGGGAACGCTCGCGCAGATTGACGATGACTCGCCGGTACTGCTCATGGCACATGAGCCGGACATATTTCCGCAGGTGAGCGAGAGGGTCAGCCTGACGCTTTCGGGTCATACCCATGGCGGCCAGATCAATATCCTGGGCTGGCGGCCCGCCGCCGCATCGCAGGGCTCGCGGCGTTATCCGGCCGGACATTATCGTGAGGGGGAGCGTGATCTCATCGTGTCCCGGGGCCTCGGCTGTTCCATCCTGCCGGTGAGAGTAGGCTCGAGGCCGGAAATCGTCGTGATTGAACTGGGGTAAACCGCATGGCGCGCACTCGCATCCGTATCAAGACCAAGAGCAAGCGTATCTTCCAGATGCGGATTGCCGGGCTTGGGTTCCGGGACGGTCATGTGCTGGTGCATCGCGCCGTGGACGAGGCCTTCTGGACTTTTCCGGGCGGGCGGGCCGAAATCGGCGAGACATCGGAAGAGACTCTCAGACGCGAGATGGTCGAGGAAATCGGCGCCGAGGTGACGGTCGGGCGGCTGCTCTGGTCGGTCGAGAACTTCTTCCACTACGAAGACCGCGACTGGCATGAGCTCGGTTATTATTACCTGATGGACATACCGCAGACCTTTCCCTTTCATCCGACGGACATCGTCCATCGGATCAGGGACGAGCACGATCTGGAATTCAAATGGGTACCGGCGACGACTGCGGCGCTGAGGGCGCTCGACATCCCGCCCTACTTCATCGCCGAGGAGATCGAGAACCTGCCGATCAGTCCGCGCCACCTCGTCTGGCGCGACGGCGACCTCGACCTGAAATCTTAAGTTCGATCTTTTTTCCGCATTCGGTCGGACTTCAGCGCTCGCCACCGGCGATCGTCGGCTGGCGCGGGCAAAGCGAGCTTCATTTCCGCTCGCCCGCATTCCGGCTGGAACATCTGCGCATCGCTTGCCGTTTCTCCCCGAAAGGAGAACGCCATGCAGAAGATCGAGATCGGAAACGAGGTCGCGTGGACCTGGGGGCGATCCGAGGCCAACGGCAAAGTCGCCCAGAAATTCACCAGCGACGTGGAGCGCAAGATCAAGGGCAAGACGATCAAGCGCAAGGCGGATGCCGATGAGCCCGCGTTCCTCATCCGCCAGGAAGACGGCGACCGCGTTCTCAAGAGTGAGTCCGAGCTGAGGAAGACCCATGGATAACGAGATCCCCGATCACGTCCCGCCCGCCGAAGTGGCGCAGGCCGCTGAAAAAGGCTTGAAGCTCCGCTCCCAGCATCGCCGCGGCGGCACGATGGTCGGGGTAGCGCGAGCCCGGGACCTCAAGAACCGCAAGTTGATCTCGGAAAAGACGGTGCGGCGGATGGTGAGCTATTTTTCCCGCCACAAGGCGGACAAGCGTGCCGAGAATTTTGGCGACGACGAAAATCCGTCGACCGGTTACATCGCCTGGCTGCTCTGGGGCGGCGATGCGGGCCAGAAATGGGCCGAGGAGCACAAGAAGGCGATCGAAAAGGCAAAGAACGAAGCAAAGATGCGGCGGTTCACGCAGTCGCATTGAGAGCGGCCACAAGATCCGCGATCGTCTGCCGCAAGAGCGGCGCGCCGCCCGGCTGCCAGCCGAGCGCCTTCAGTTTGTCCGTCGACATGACGTTGACAGCGCTGCGATCGGCCGACGGTGGCAGGTTGTGATGGGACCCCGGCAGGTGGCCGAGGATTTCGCGGGTATCGGTCAGTATGTCCGAAGCATTGAACACCTGGCCGGCGATCTTGCCGGTCTCTGTTTCCAGCATGAGACGAACGGCGGCGGCGACATCGCGACCATGTGTCTCCGTTCCCGCACGCGGCGGAACCGGCCGGCCCGCCAGGTAATCCGCAAAGAGAGCGTCCCATTTATTGGGGCGCAGATTGCCGTAGACGCCGGTGAGCCGGAGAGACGAGGTGGCAAAGCCGGGGGCCGAGAGCTCCGCCAGTGCTCCCTCGGCCCAGAGTTTGATCTCGCCGTAGAGCCCGTCCGGCTTCAAAGGCAGGTCTTCGTGAAGCACCGTTCCGGTCGGTTGTCCGTCATAGACGGCCCTGCTCGAGAGGAAGACCGCCCGGCGGGTGCCGGCCTTCCTGGCGGTCTCGAACAGCTTGACGGTGCCGTCGAGGTTCAGCCGGCGGAAACGATCGGGATCATCGCCTTCGCCGCCGCGATATTTTCCGGGCAAATGGTCGAAGGCAGCATGGACGAAAAAATAGGCCTCGTCGAAAGCTTCGATCTGGTCGAGGGCGGGATCGAGCGAAAGGGGTGCGAACTCGACAGGTTTGGAAAAGAAGCCAGGCGTCGGCGGGCTGCGCCCTCCGACAATCACCTGATATCCGGCATCGATGAGGCCCTCGACGATGTAGCGGCCGACCAGGCCCGTTCCGCCCGATATCAGCACCTTCATGGCGTCTCTCCCGGTTTCGGCAGGCTGGAGAGGGCGGGGATTTCGCGATCCCCGTAAAAGGCATGCCAGAGGTCGATCAGCGGCCGCAGCCGGTCGGCCTTCGGGTGATCCTTCTCCCACGGCTTCTCATACTGGTAATGCAGCACGCCGATGCTTTCCCAGTTCCAGAGATCGGGCATGTTGAACCAGACGTATTGCAGCATGTTCATGAAGACCGGCAGGCCGTGCCAATCCGGGAAGAAGGTCTCGAGAAACGTCTGGTCCGTCCGCCGCCAGAAGGCGTTCGGCTGGTCGAGCGCCGCAAGCATCCTGTCAAATGTCTCCGCGGAAGGTTTGGCGACGAAGACGCCGGAGTTCAGGCGGTGGAAGTCCGAGAGGTTTTCGTAAACATTCGGGGCTGCGGAAAATTCCGGATAGGAAAACAGCTTGTCGATCGGCTTCAGCACC
Organism: Neorhizobium sp. T7_12; assembly: GCF_002968535.1. Classification (NCBI taxonomy): domain Bacteria; kingdom Pseudomonadati; phylum Pseudomonadota; class Alphaproteobacteria; order Hyphomicrobiales; family Rhizobiaceae; genus Neorhizobium; species Neorhizobium sp. T7_12. The sequence continues at coordinate 341,932 of NZ_PVBK01000001.1, forward strand.
AGCGCGTCGGCGTCGATGAAGATGCAGGTTTCGTAGTCGGTGAGCTGCCAGAGCCGAAGCTTGCAGAAATTGTCGAGCGGCGTGTGGAAAACCGGCTTGCGGCCCTTGGTGAAGGGAGCGGCGCCGTGGAGGGTTTTTCGCGCATGTCGTTCGTTGAAGGCTTCGGAGAGGGGCAGATGTTCGACTTCGACCAGCCGGCAGCCGAGGGCTTCGAGCGGGGCTAGGGTGGAGCGCTCGACGCCGCCTGTGTGGAGGACGACGATATCGGCCTGCGTGCCGGTGCGGCGGATGGAGCGGGCCAGCGCGGTGGCGCCCATGGCGTAGTCGGCATTGGTGACCAGGGTGACGAAGGCGTTGGTCATGGAGCAGACTTCCGTAGGATCAAGGCTGCTGTTCCGCAGTCCCCCTCATCCGCCTGCCGGCACCTTCTCCCCGAGGGGAGAAGAGATTCGCGGATGGGCCGCGACCCCATCTGCCGGCGCATTTGGTTGAAGGAAATGCGTGCGGCATACCTCTTCTCCCCACCGGGGAGAAGGTGCCGGCAGGCGGATGAGGGGGCCATACGGCACAACCTTCCGACTATCCGCACAGCAGGCCTGTTTGATAGGGAAGGCCCCGACGGGCGATGCGGCGCAAACCTCATTTCCTCACGACACCGACTTCAACCTCACGCCCTCCGGGTCATGTTCCACCTTCGCGGCGATGTCCCTCGTCCAGGCGGAGACGGCCGGAACGCGTGATCTGTCAACGCGATAAGCGTATTTCTTCGCGACGTCGACGATCTCTCCGAGCAGTCCTTCGCCGAGTGTCGTCGGTTCGAGGCCGAGGCCGAGGAATTTTTCGTTCTTCACCACCAGTTCGTTTTCCGACGCTTCCTTGCGCGGGTTCGGCAGCCAGGCGATCTTGGAGCCGCTCATCCGGGCGATCATCTCGGCAAGATCGCGCACCCGGTGGGTCTCGGTCATCTGGTTGAAGATCTCGACGCGGCTGCTGCGGGCGGGCGGATTGTTCAGTGCGATCTCGATGCAGCGGACCGAATCCTGGATGTGGATGAAGGCGCGGGTCTGGCCGCCGGTGCCGTGGACGGTGAGGGGATAACCGATCGCCGCCTGGATGAGAAAACGATTCAAGACCGTCCCGTAATCTCCGTCATAGTCGAATCTATTGATCAATTGCGTGTGCCGGCGGGTTTGTTCGGTGTGGGTGCCCCAGACGATGCCCTGGTGCAGGTCGGTGATCCGCAATCCGTCGTTCTTCGCGTAGAACTGGAAGAGCTGCTGATCGAGGCATTTGGTCATGTGGTAGATCGAGCCGGGATTGCTTGGATAGAGAATTTCCTGGGAAACGGTGCGGCCGTCGGCCGTTTCGATGCCGACCGGGAGGTAGCCTTCCGGGATCGCCGCTCCGACCGTCGAATAGCCGTAGACGCCCATCGTGCCGAGATGCACGAGATGCGCGTCGAGATCGAGTTCGACCAGCGCATTCAAGAGGTTATGGGTGGCGTTTACATTATTGCTGACGGTATAGTTCTTGTGCCGGTCGCTCTTCATCGAATAGGGCGCGGCCCGCTGTTCGGCGAAGTGGATGATGGCGTCCGGGCGATGTTTTGAAAGCCAGCCCTTCAGGAGTTCGTAGTCCTTGGCGAGATCGATCAGATGGAAATGAATGCGGCGTCCAGTCTCGGCATGCCAGATTCGGGTGCGTTCCTGGATGCTGTCCATCGGCGTCAGCGACTGGACGCCAAGCTCCGTATCGATCCAGCGGCGGGAGAGGTTGTCGAGGATGTGGATCTCGTGGCCGGCGTCCGACAGGTGAAGCGATGTCGGCCAGCCGACGAAGCCGTCGCCGCCCAGGACTGCAATCTTCATGAGTTACTCTCCGCTGGTTTTCGACCTATTTCCTGATAGGGAGGATATGTGACAGCACGTCAAAACTGGGGCGGCATTGCGCGCTTATCCAGTGGAGTAGAGGGAATTTCCAAGGCAAAGCCATGAAGGAACACAATTTTTTGTTATCGGGCGAATTGATGGAAGGCGGCCATCGGCTGGCCCAGCGCGTCTATTATGAAGACACGGATTTTTCCGGCCTCGTCTACCACGCCCGATATCTGCATTTCCTGGAGCGCGGCCGTACCGACTATCTGCGTTGCCTCGGTTGCGAACAGAGCGCGTTGCTTTCCGCCGACGAAGAAGGGCTGGTCTTCGTCGTCCACCGGATGGAGATCGACTTCAAGCAGCCGGCCCGCATGGACGACATCCTGATCATCCAGACCGTGACGGAAAAGGCGGGCGGCGCCAAGATGGTGCTCAACCAGGAGATCCGCCGGGGCGAAACGCTGCTGATCGCCGCAAAAGTGGTGATCGCCGTCATCAACAGGCACGGGCGTCCGCGCCGGCTGCCGGAGAGCGTGGCGGAAAAGTTTCTCGGGCGTCCGGCCGAGCAGGTGAACCCGGTCTAGACCCGGGCCTATGGGCCACCGCAGGCATGCTGCGAATCGGCCATTGCCCAGCTCTGCCCGGTGCGGGCGTTGGTGACGAAATATTCGCGGCCCCGGTCGTCGCCCTGCGGGCAGCGTTTGGGAATGGCAATCAGGCACATGGTCACCTTGTCGCCGGGCTTGGAGGCAATCAGCGCCTCCTCGCGGGCATAGGAAACCTGATAGCCCTCATTGGCATATTCGATGCCGGTTCCGGCGTCGTAATCCTCGTCCTTGATGGGATCCTGGCCCACCCGCGGGTGGACCTCGGTGACGTTGGTGACGGAGCATTGGCCGATCTTCGCGGGCAATGTCGGGGAGGGCTTGGCCCGCCCGCCCGCGATCGTGCTGGCAGTGATGTCCGCGGGGATGCTCTTGGCGCCGCCGAGTTCTCCAAGGACCGCAATATACGTGCTCAGAACGCAGGAGCGGTTGGAGCCGCAGGATGATCGGTCGCTCGTGAAGTCGCGCAGAACCTGGCGGGTCTCCGCCCTTTTCTCCTGTTCGGCCTTTTCCTGGACCCGCGGAAGCTGCGTATCCAGCGCCGAAAGGAGAGGATCGTTGCAGACTATCAGTTCATCGGGCGAGGGGACGCCCTTGCAGTCGAACGAGGCGGCATGGGCCGGCACCGCGATCAACATCGTCAAGGCTATCAACACTGCGCGCCACATGGTGTGTCCCCGAGAATCCGATTCTGACAGTGTCATAACCCGTGAATGAGAAAAAACTAAGTTGGAAGTTGCCGGCTTTCCTTGTTCCAACTTCAAGTGATCTGGGAACTCGCGATTGCAAGGCCCGCCTAAACCTTTCGTTAACGATAATGGTGTCTTACTGAGACATGAGGAATTTGTGCAACGCACGCCTTCCTTTGACCAAAATTGAAAGCGAGAAGCCAAGCTTGAAGCTCAGGGTATCTTGGGGTTAGGGCTAAGCGCATCCAGCGGTCAAAGATATACTCGCGAGAGCGCTTTTGAACCGCCCGGTCCTTAAAGCCGGGCGTTTGGATTCGGGGATAGTAGATGGAACAGGTAGGTTTGGCGGCAGCGGCGAGCGAAGTGAGCCTCTGGTCGCTGTTCATGCAGGCCGGTCTGGTCGTCAAGCTGGTGATGATAGGTCTCATCGGCGCATCGATCTGGACCTGGGCGATCGTGATCGACAAGTATATCAGCTTCGGCAAGGCCAAGCGCCAGTTCGACCAGTTCGAGCAGGTCTTCTGGTCCGGCCAGTCGCTGGAAGAACTTTACCGTACCCTGTCGGAACGGACGAACACCGGTCTTGCCGCGATTTTCGTCGCCGCCATGCGCGAGTGGAAGAAGAGCTTCGAGCGCGGCGCGCGTTCGCCGATCGGCCTGCAGATGCGTATCGACCGGGCGATGGACGTCACCATGTCGCGCGAAGCGGAAACCTATGAGGCGCGCCTTGGGTCGCTGGCGACGATCGGCTCGGCCGGTCCGTTCATCGGTCTGTTCGGCACGGTCGTCGGCATCATGACATCGTTCCAGGCAATCGCCGGATCGAAATCCACCAATCTCGCCGTCGTCGCACCGGGTATCGCCGAAGCGCTGCTCGCCACCGCGATCGGCCTGGTCGCCGCTATTCCGGCGGTCATCGCCTACAACAAGTTCACCGCCGACGCCGGCAAGCTCTCTGGCCGCATGGAAGGTTTCGCGGACGAATTCTCCGCCATCCTGTCGCGCCAGATCGACGAGAAGCTGCAGCCGCGCCAGGCGGCGCAGTAAAAGGCCTCTCGGGCTCAAGGAGTAACGTCTCATGGGTATGTCGGCCGGAGGAGCAAAATCGGGTGGCGGTCGTCGCAGGCGCGGCGGTCGTCGCAGCGGTGCGATCAGCGAAATCAACGTGACGCCGCTTGTCGACGTCATGCTCGTGCTGCTCATCATCTTCATGGTGGCGGCACCGATGATGACCGTTGGCGTGCCTATCGACCTGCCGGAAACGCAGGCGAAGGCGATGAACGCCGATACCCAGCCGATCACCGTCTCGGTCAATCCGAAGGGCGAAATCTACCTGCAGGAAACGCCGATCGGCCTCGACGAGATCGTGCCGAAGCTTCAGGCGATCGCCACCACAGGCTATAACGAACGTATCTATGTGCGCGGCGATACGACCGCGGCCTACGGCGTCGTCATGAAGGTCATGGCCCGCATTTCTTCTGCCGGGTACAAGAATATCGGCCTCGTGACCCTGCAGGAACAGGAGAAGTGATCGCGGCGCCATGAAGGTCAGTCTCGGCACATCGCTGGTCCTACACACGCTGGTACTCGGCTTGGCGCTCGTTTCGCTGAGCGCGCCCGCGACTTTCGACGTGGCCGAAGTGGACGCGCTTCCCGTCGACATCGTCTCCGTGGAATCGATCACCCAGACCCAGCAGGGTGACAAGAAGGCGCCTGCCAGCCAGAAGCCTTCCCCCAAGGAAACCAAGAACCAGAAGATCGTCGAGAACGCCCAGAACGCGGGCGAGAACGACGTCGACCTGAAGACACCTCCGACGCCGACCACCAAGCCGCAGCCGACCGAAACCACGGCTGCTCCGAAGCCGGTGGAACGGCCGACGCCTACCCCGACGCCGGAACAGAACCAGGTCAAGGACATCGTCAAGGAAGAGACGGCTCCGAAGCCGACCGAGATGGCCGCACTGCCGCAGCCCAAGCCGGAAATCACGCCACCGAAGCCGGAAGCGACCCCGCCGAAGCCCGAGCCTACGCCGCCAAAGCCGGAGGCCGCCAAGCCGACGGCCGTGCCGCTACAGAGCGAAAACACGTCCGAGACGGGTGAACTGCCGCAGGCGGTTCCGACGCCCGCCTCCAGGCCGCAGCCGCCGAAGCCCGAACCGCCGAAGGAGCAGGCCAAGCCCGTTGAAAAGCCGGCCGAGACGAAGCCGGATGCGGCCAAGGCAGCCGAGACGGCCAAGACCGACAACAAGGCGACCGCATCCGTCAAGCCATCCGACAAGAAGGAAGGCAAGCAGCAGGAAACCGCCAAGTCGTCGTCCTCCATGCAGAGCGATTTCAATGCAGACGACATCGCAGCCCTGCTGAACAAGCAGGAGGCATCGGGTGGCGGTGCCAAGCGTTCCACCCAGGTGGCCGCCCGCGGCGATACCAAGACCATCGGCGTCGGCCTGAGCTCCAGCGAGATCGACAACGTCAAGGGGCAGATCCAGGGCAACTGGGCGCTCGTCGGCGGCTTGACCGGCGTCTCGGAAGTGCGCGTGAAGATCAGGGTGCAGCTCGATCAGTCCGGCAATATCGTCGGTGATCCTGAGGTGACGGCCACCGGCGGTCCGGAAGGAACCCGGCGCGCGGTCGAAGGCAGCACGCGCCGCGCCCTCATGAAATCCGCCCCGCTCAAGAATTTGCCGGTCGAAAAATACCAGGGCGAAAAGGGCTGGAATGTTTTGGTGCTGAACTTCGATCCGTCGGAGTTCGCATTGTGAGCCGGCAGGTATGGAACCGATGCAGAAACAGATGAAACGGAACCTGCCCCGAAACTCTCGTATTAAGCTGAAAGGCTTGTTTCAATGATCAAGAGTTCTTTTTTTCGCGCCGTGATGGTGGCCGCGGGGATGTTGACGGCATTGATGGCCGCGACCCCGGCCAACGCTGTCGTCGAGATCAACATCAACAAGGGCAATATTCAGCCGCTGCCGATCGCGGTGACGGATTTCCTGTCGAACAATGATCTCGGTGCCCAGATTTCCCAGGTGATCGCCGCAGACCTGCAGCGCTCCGGGCTTTTCGCGCCGATCAACAAAAGCGCCTTCATCGAAAAGATCGCCGATCCCAACAAGGCACCGCGTTTCGAGGACTGGAAGGTCATCAATGCGCAGGCGCTGGTGACGGGCCGTATCACCCGCGAAGGCGACGGCCGCCTGCGCGCCGAGTTCCGGCTGTGGGATACGTTTGCCGGCAGCCAGATGACCGGCCAGCAGTTCTTTACCCAGCCGGAAAACTGGCGCCGCGTCGCGCATATCATCGCCGATGCGATCTATAAGCAGATCACCGGCGAGAACGGCTATTTCGATACCCGCGTCGTGTTCGTCTCCGAAAGCGGGCCGAAGACCGCCCGCCAGCGCCAGCTGGCGATCATGGACCAGGACGGCTTCAACGTCCGCATGCTGACCAACACCAAGGATATCGTGCTGACGCCGCGCTTCTCGCCGAGCCGGCAGGAAGTCACCTACATGTCGTTCGAGGGCAACCAGCCGCGGGTCTACCTGCTGCAACTGGAGACCGGGCAGCGCGAAGTGGTGGGCAATTTCCCGGGCATGACATTCTCGCCGCGGTTCTCGCCGGACGGCCAGAAGGTGATCATGAGCCTGCAGCAGGAAGGCAATTCCAACATCTATACGATGGACCTGCGCTCGCGCACCACGACGCGGCTTACCTCGACGGCGGCGATCGACACATCGCCCTCCTACGCACCGGATGGCGGGCGCATCGCGTTCGAAAGCGACCGCGGCGGACGTCCGCAGATCTACGTGATGAATGCCGACGGTTCCGGCCAGACCCGCATCTCCTTCGGCGACGGGTCCTATTCGACGCCGGTGTGGTCGCCGCGCGGCGATCTGATCGCCTTCACCAAGCAGTCGGGCGGCAAGTTCTCGATCGGCGTCATGAAGCCTGACGGTTCCGGCGAGCGCATCCTGACCAGCGGCTTCCACAACGAAGGCCCGACCTGGGCGCCGAACGGCCGCGTGCTGATGTTCTTCCGCCAGAATGCCGGCGCCGGCGGTCCGCAGCTCTATTCCATCGACCTGACCGGCTACAACGAACTCCAGGTCAAGACACCTTCCTACGGTTCGGATCCTGCCTGGTCGCCGCTGCTCGAATAGGGCGCGTTGATGAAAGAGGCGGATTTCCGCCTCTTTCCCGCCCCAATCTGCTGAAAATGAACGAAAAGGGACACCGGGAATATTTTGTTAACCATAAGAATTTGATCATGGTTAACCCAACCCGGTTAGAATCTGGAAACTCTGAAAGTTACTGATCAAGGAGAGACCGGCCATGAGCCGCATCGATACTTCGGCGATGAGCCGCATGCAGATCCTCGCCCGCAATCCTGCCGTTATCGCCCTGACTGTGGCGCTTGCGCTCGCAGGCTGCGCCAACAAGAAGAACCTGCCGAACAATGCCGGCGAGCTCGGTCTCAACGGCGCCGGCGCTGCAACGCCCGGTTCGACCCAGGACTTCACCGTCAATGTCGGCGACCGCATCTTTTTCGACACCGATAGCACTTCGATCCGCGCCGACGCTCAGCAGACGCTCGACCGTCAGGCGCAGTGGCTGGCGCGTTATCCGAACTACGCGATCACCGTCGAAGGCCATGCCGACGAACGCGGCACGCGCGAATACAACCTGGCGCTCGGCGCCCGCCGCGCTGCCGCCACCAAGGAATATCTCGCCTCGCGCGGCGTTCCGGCGAATCGCTTGAAGACCATCTCCTACGGCAAGGAACGCCCAGTTGCCGTCTGCGACGACATCTCCTGCTGGTCGCAGAACCGTCGCGCGGTCACCGTCCTCGGCGGCGCTGGTATGTGATCCGAGCCACAGGCTCGATATAAAAGGCGGTCTTCGGGCCGCCTTTTTGTTTTTTCCATAGTTTAGCCCTGTTTTCCGGGATTTTTGACCGGGAGCTCGGTTGCTTTTTGCCGGCAGTTGGAAAAATCTCCTCTCGCGCCAATCCGGCGCAGACTAAAGAGCAGGACGGACAAAGATGAAGAAACTTGTCTTGGCAGCGATGCTGGGGCTGATGGCGACGAGCGCCCCGGCCGGGGCTTTGTCGCTGCCGAAACTCTTCCAGGGCAGCAATCAGCCTGCTGCAGAACAGCCGCGGGAAACCACTCCGCCCCCGGTCATTCTGGCGCAGAGCAATGATGCCGTCCGTATCCAGCAGCTCCAGGAAGAGGTCCGGCAGTTGAACGGCCGGATCGAGGAAATGAGTTTTCAGCTGCTGCAGATGCAGGAGCAGCTGCGCAAGACGCAGGAAGACAACGAATTCCGCTTCCAGGACCTGGAAAAGAAGAAGCGCACCGAAGTGGACGACGCGACCGGGAAACCGGCCGTGGCGTCCAACCGCGCTCCCGCCGCCCAGCCCCCGTTGCCGCAGACGACCGCTCCCGCGCAGTCCTCCGACGATGTCGCTCGGATCATCGAATCGCCGTCCGGTCAGGGCGTCGGCGGGGCAACCGCACCCGGCCGCGCGCCGCCTCCGACGACGCTCGGTTCGATGGATCTCGACCAGAACGGCAATCCGCGTGGCGCAGGCCGCAACGACCGGGCCAACAATGCCGCCGGGCTTCCGGGCGTCGAGACCGGCCCGCAGACGACCGGCAGGACGCCGGCACCGACGGGCAGAACCGATCCGCAGCAGACCGCGTCGCTCGGCAGCGAGAACGATGCCTACCAGACCGCCTACAACCACGTACTGGCCGGCGATTATCCGCTCGCCGAGAAGGAATTCAACGGTTACCTGGCCGCCTATCCGAAGGGCGCCAAGGTGGCGGATGCGAGCTTCTGGCTGGGTGAATCGCAGTATTCCCAGGGAAAATACAACGACGCCGCCAAGACTTTCCTCAACGCGCACCAGACCTACGGCAAGTCGCCGAAGGCGCCGGAAATGCTGCTGAAGCTCGGCATGTCGCTTGCCGCACTCGACAATACCGACACGGCTTGCGCAACCCTCAAGGAAGTCACCCGGCGTTATCCGAGCGCGCCGAAGGCCGTGCTCGCCAAGGTGGGCAGCGAACAGAAGCGCCTGGCCTGCTGATCCGCGGCGTCGTTTTCTGGTGACCGCGGGCCCGAAGATCCTGTCGCCCGAACAGGCGGCCGAACGGCTGATCGCCGATCTCGCCAGACCAGCGCGCCTTCTCGTGGCGATTTCCGGGGGCAGCGATTCCTGCGGGCTTCTGGTCGCCCTTTCGAAAACCAATTTCCCCGGCTCCGGCCTGTCGCTTTTCGCGGCGACGATCGATCATGGGCTGAGGTCCGGATCGGCGGACGAGGCACATGCCATGGCAGCCCTTTGCGGCCGACTGGGTATTCCGCATTTCATCCGCCGGTGGGAAGGCGAGAAACCGCGGACCGGCATCTCCGCGGCGGCCCGCGAGGCGCGCTACCGGCTGCTGCTCGAGGTCGCCGACGCGGTCGATGCGACGGCAATCGTTACCGGGCATACGCTCGACGACCAGGCCGAAACGATCGCGATGCGTGCGGCCCGCGGCGAGGGCGATGAAAATTCCGGGCTTGCCGGCATGGCCCACGCGGTGCTCCTCGATCGCCGCCGGTGGCTTTTGCGCCCGTTCCTTGAGACGCGCCGATCCGATATCCGTGACTTCCTGACCAGGGAAGGGCTGGGCTGGATCGACGATCCCAGCAATCTCGATCCGCATTACGAGCGGGTGCGGGTCCGCGGACAGCTGGCGCAGGAGGATCGGTTCGACGCCGCCGCCCAAGCCATGGCCGCTGCGCGGCGGACGGCGCTTTCCGACGAGGCGGCGCGGCTTGTGCGGGAGCATCTGACCATCCGCCAGGGCGTTCTGGCGCATCTTGCCCCAGCGGGCCTGCAGGGGGACGAGACGTCACGCCGTCATGCACTGTCGCTCCTCGCCGCGGTGCTCGGGGGCAGGGCGCATGCGCTCGGCAGCGAGAGCATGGACCGGCTCATGGCCTTTCTCGACGGCGGCCAGCCGGGCCGCATCACTGCCGGCCGGGTGATCTTCGACCGGCGCCGCGACGGGCTTTATCTCGTCCGCGAAAACCGCGGCATACTGCCGCTGCACCTTCCTGCGGGCAATACGGCGATCTGGGACGGCCGCTACCGCATCACGAACACCGGCCAGCACGAGATCATCGTCGGCCCGACCGCTCCGGATCGCGACGAAGCGTTGGCGCTGTTTCCCGGCGTGCCGCCCGCGATCGCTATGCGCGCCGTGGCAGCGATGCCTTTCATCGAAGCCAATGCCCTCCTTTCGGCGGAGGATCGCGAAAACAAAAGTGTGCCCGACCGAAGTATCGTCCGCCCTGTGCTTGCGCCTTTCGACCGTTTTTTGCCGCAGTTCGAGCTTAGATTTGGCATCGAGTTAGCGGTTTTGCTCGGATGCGACGGTTTTCCCCGGCTGCCAGTTAAGGATTCCTGGCGGAAAAGGTAGGCGGTGGCTCCGGTTCGCCTTGGCAAGGACTTGCCGCAACCCTATGTTATGCGGCAAGCAAGGCGGCCGGCTCAAGAAGCTGGCCGTCGCAGTCCGGGGAGTTCAATGAACCCAAACTTTCGTAATATCGCCCTCTGGGTCATCATAGCCCTCCTGCTGGTCGCGTTGTTCAGCATGTTCCAGACGGCACCGTCGCAGACCAGCTCGCGTGAGGTCCCATATTCGCAGTTCCTGCGAGATGTGGATTCGGGGCGAGTGCGGGATGTCGTCGTCACAGGCAACCGGGTGCTCGGCACCTACACCGAAAACGGGTCGGGATTTCAGACCTATTCGCCCGTCATCGACGATTCTCTGATGGATCGGCTGCAGGCAAAGAACGTTACCATCGTCGCACGTCCGGAAACGGATGGATCCTCGGGTTTCCTCAGCTATCTCGGCACGCTGCTGCCGATGCTGCTCATCCTCGGCGTCTGGCTGTTCTTCATGCGGCAGATGCAGGGCGGTTCTCGCGGCGCTATGGGCTTCGGCAAATCCAAGGCCAAGCTTCTGACCGAAGCGCATGGGCGCGTGACGTTTGAAGACGTTGCCGGTGTCGACGAAGCCAAGCAGGATCTCGAAGAAATCGTCGAGTTCCTCCGCGATCCGCAGAAATTCCAGCGCCTCGGCGGTCGTATTCCGCGCGGCGTGCTGCTTGTCGGTCCTCCGGGCACCGGTAAGACGCTGCTGGCCCGTGCGATCGCCGGCGAAGCCAATGTGCCCTTCTTCACCATTTCGGGTTCCGACTTCGTCGAAATGTTCGTCGGCGTCGGTGCAAGCCGCGTGCGCGACATGTTCGAGCAAGCGAAGAAGAACGCACCCTGCATCATCTTCATCGACGAAATCGACGCTGTCGGCCGTCATCGTGGCGCCGGCTTGGGCGGCGGTAACGACGAACGCGAACAGACCCTCAACCAGCTTCTCGTCGAGATGGACGGTTTCGAAGCCAATGAAGGCATCATCCTGATCGCCGCGACCAACCGTCCCGACGTTCTCGACCCGGCGCTCTTGCGTCCCGGCCGTTTCGACCGCCAGGTCGTCGTGCCGAACCCGGATATCGTCGGCCGCGAGCGCATCCTCAAGGTACATGCCCGCAACGTGCCGCTGGCTCCGAATGTCGACCTCAAGGTTCTGGCCCGCGGTACGCCCGGCTTCTCCGGCGCGGACCTCATGAACCTCGTCAACGAAGCAGCCCTGATGGCCGCGCGCCGCAACAAGCGCATGGTCACCATGAGCGAATTCGAAGACGCCAAGGACAAGATCATGATGGGCGCCGAGCGCCGCTCGTCCGCCATGACGGAAGCGGAAAAGAAGCTCACCGCCTACCACGAAGCCGGCCACGCCACGACCGCGATCAACGTGCCTGTCGCCGATCCGCTGCATAAGGCGACCATCATTCCGCGCGGCCGCGCGCTTGGCATGGTCATGCAGTTGCCGGAAGGCGACCGCTACTCGATGAGCTACAAGTGGATGGTCTCGCGTCTGGTCATCATGATGGGTGGCCGCGTCGCCGAGGAATTGACCTTCGGCAAGGAAAACATCACCTCCGGCGCATCCTCGGACATCGAGCAGGCGACGAAGCTTGCCCGCGCGATGGTCACCCAGTGGGGCTTTTCCGACATGCTCGGCCAGGTCGCCTACGGCGAAAACCAGCAGGAAGTCTTCCTCGGCCATTCCGTCTCGCAATCGAAGAACGTCTCGGAATCGACTGCCCAGAAGATCGATACCGAGGTTCGCCGCCTGATCGACGAAGCCTATACCGAAGCGCGCCGCATTCTGACCGAGAAGCACGACGACTTCGTCGCGATTGCCGAAGGCCTGCTCGAATACGAGACGCTTTCGGGCGAGGAGATCAAGGCGCTGATCAAGGGCCAGAAGCCGTCGCGCGATCTCGGCGACGATGCGCCTCCGACCCGCAGTTCGGCTGTTCCCTCGACTGGCTCCAAGAAGGACGAACCGAAGGGCGGAGAGCCGGAAAGCGGTCTGGAGCCGCAGCCGCACTGATCCTTCGTCGACTGAATTCAAAAGCCGCCGCGGAGCAATCCGCGGCGGCTTTTGCTTGGAAGGTTTTGTTATGAGTAACGGGATATAATCGATTTTGATGCTAATTTATGTGCTTGTGCCGTTAAACTATGGCATGAGCCAAGCTTCAGGCCGGTTTTACCGTCTAACATGCTGCGGGTTCGATCCCTGCAAGGACCGCGACGTTCAGGCGCGATGACGAAGGAGCTTATATGACACGCCGCTATTTTGGCACCGATGGCATTCGCGGACAGTCCAACATCCATCCGATGACGCCGGATCTCGCGATGCGCGTCGGCATTGCCGTCGGCACGATCTTCCGCAACGGCAATCATCGCCACCGGGTGGTGATCGGCAAGGATACGCGTCTCTCCGGCTATATGCTGGAAAACGCCATGGTGGCAGGTTTCACCGCTGCCGGCCTCGACGTCTTCCTGCTCGGGCCGATCCCGACGCCGGCCGTCGCCATGCTCACGCGGTCGCTGCGCGCCGATGTCGGCGTGATGATCTCCGCCTCGCACAATCCTTACGAGGATAACGGCATCAAGCTGTTTGGCCCCGACGGCTACAAGCTCTCCGACGATCTGGAGATGCGCATCGAGGACCTGCTCGACAGCGACCTGCACTCCCAGCTCGCCAAGTCCGGCGATATCGGCCGGGCGAAGCGCGTCGAGGGCGACATCTACCGCTATATCGAACATGTGAAGCGTACCCTGCCGCGCGACGTTACCCTGCACGGACTGCGCGTCGCGATCGACTGCGCCAATGGCGCGGCCTACAAGGTGGCTCCGCTCGCGCTCTGGGAACTCGGCGCCGAGGTGGTGACGATCGGCAACGAACCGAACGGCACGAACATCAATCTCGACTGCGGCTCGACCAGCCCGGAAGCGCTGCAGCGGAAAGTGCATGAAGTGCGCGCCGATATCGGCATCGCGCTCGACGGCGACGCCGACCGGGTGATTATCGTCGACGAGCGCGGCGAGATCGTCGACGGCGACCAGCTGATGGCGGTGATCGCCGAGAGCTGGGCCGAGGACCAGAAGCTGAAAGGCGGCGGCATCGTCGCGACCGTGATGTCCAATCTCGGCCTTGAACGGTTTCTCAACGGCAAGGGCCTCGATCTGGCTCGCACCAAAGTCGGCGACCGCTATGTCGTCGAACATATGCGCACACATGATTTCAACGTCGGCGGCGAACAGTCCGGCCATATCGTGCTTTCCGATTTCGGCACGACCGGTGACGGCCTTGTCGCCGGCCTGCAGGTTCTGGCACGGGCAAAGCGCCTTGGCCGGCCGGTCAGCGAGATCTGCCGCCGTTTCGATCCCGTGCCGCAGCTTCTGAAGAATGTCCGTTTCCAGGGCGGCAAGCCGCTGGAGGACCAGATCGTCCGCCAGGCGATCGCCGATGCGGAAGCCGAGCTCGCCGCCAAGGGCCGCCTGGTGATCCGCCCGTCCGGCACAGAGCCGCTGATCCGGGTGATGGCGGAAGGCGACGACCGGGGACAGATCGAGCGCATCGTCGACGGATTGGTCGGCGTCATCGCCAACGTCCGCAACGCGGCCTGACGGCGCAAGCCCCCCAAGCTCAAAGGCCACCCGCGGTTTTCGCGAGTGGCCTTTATTTTTGCGGCGAGTTCCGGATGGCCGGATCGCCTTCTTGCTGTCTCAGAACTCTTCCCAATCCTGCTTTGCGGCAACGGCATTGCCCTGGAATGACTGCGCGACTTTGGCAACCATTCGGCGGGCCGGCGAGGCCGCCGGGCGGCTGCTGCCGGATGCGATTGCGGGCGGGCTGCGGTGCGAAGACGTTCCCGTTACGGCGCCGCCGCCGATATGGAATTGCGACAGGAGCTGGAACAGGCCCTCCGCGTCGCGGGCAAGACTGTGTGCCGCTGCGGTGGTTTCCTCGACCATGGCCGCGTTCTGCTGCGTCCCCTGATCCATGGTATTGACCGAGGTGTTGATCTCCTTGAGGCCGGTCGACTGTTCCTTCGAGGCTTCCACAATGGCCTCGACATTGCCGTTGACCTGCTGGACCTGGATGACGATCTCCTGCAGGGCCTTGCCGGTTTCCCCGACCAGCGCCACGCCGCTCTTCACGTGGTCGTTGGAGGTGTGGATCAGTTCCTTGATCTCTTTTGCCGCCTTGGCGGAACGCTGGGCGAGTTCCCGCACTTCCTGCGCCACCACCGCGAAGCCCTTGCCGGCCTCGCCGGCACGGGCAGCCTCGACGCCGGCGTTGAGAGCGAGCAGATTGGTCTGGAAAGCGATTTCGTCGATGACGCCGATGATGTTGCCGATCTCGACGGCAGACGAATCGATCTTGCCCATCGCCTCGACCGCATCGCGGACGACCCGGCCGGAGCGCTCGGCATTTTCCTTGGTCATGCGCACCAGGTTGCCAGCCTCCTGAGCGCGGTTGCTGGAGTCGGAAACCGTCGTGGTGATCTCTTCCAGAGCCGCTGCGGTTTCTTCGACGGAGGCCGCCTGCTGTTCGGTGCGTTTGGCGAGGTCGTCCGAGGCCGAGCGGATTTCCTGGGCGCCGGCGGCTATCGCACTCGCATTCGCGGCAACCTTCTGCATCGCTTCGCGAAGTTTCGCCACCGCGGCGTTGTAGTCGGCCCTCAACTGGTCGAGCGAGGGAGTGAAGGGTGTGTTGATCTCCCGGGTCAGGTCGCCGTTTGCCAGGGCCTGCAGGGCGTCGGCGAGCTGGCGGACCGCCTGGCTCGTCTGTTCTGCGAGCGCACTGCGCTCTGTCGCTTCCTGTTCCAGCCTGTGGCGTTCTCCAACGGTCCGCTTCGCCTCGGCATCCGCTTCGCGCTCCGCCTTGATGGAGATGGCCTCCCGGAGGGCCGCCACGGCGCGAGCCAGCATGCCGATCTCGTCGCCGCGCGCCTCGATCGTCCGGTCGCCTTCGAGGTTGCCCGCTGCCATGGCTTTCAGCGATTGCTGTAGCTTGGAGAGCGGTCCGATGATCGAGCGGGCGGTCAGGAAGGCCGCAATGATCGAAAGCAGCGCGGCTATGCCAAGCGCGGCCAGCGCAAGATTTCTAAAGCCGCTCGCCGCATTGCGGACATCGCCGCCGATCGTTTTGTTGAGCGCTTCCTGGTAGTCGATGAATTTGTTGATTGCGCCAAGCCAGGAGACGAAGAGCGGACGGGCCTGTTCCAGCAGGATCTTGCGGGCTGCATCGCCATCGCCTTTTTCCTGCAGCGAAATGATCTGGCCGACCAGCGGGTTGGTCTTTGACTGGATGTCGGCGATCTCTGCCAGTATCGTCTTTTCGCGATCCGTTGCACCGGAAGGTGCGCCGACCATTTCCGCCATGCGCTTTTCGTTTTCCGCATAGGATGCCGCGAGCTTGCCGATAAGCGCTTCCGCTTCCTTGCGCTCGGCCTCGGACGTGACGAGCGTCACATCGCGGATCGCGATCGCCCGGTCGTGCACGCTGCCGCGATAGTTGATGGCATAACGCTGCTTGACGCTGTTGACGTCGTTTACGGTTGCCAGGTCGTTGTCGATCGTCTTGACCTGGCCGGTGGAATAGAAAGTCAGGCCGATCATCAGGAGAAGCAAAAAGCCGAACCCGACAGCCAGTCGGAATGCTATGCCGAATGCCTTGACATTGCTCATGGACAGTTCTCTCTTTTACGGCGCCTTGCGCCGCAGCTACACGCGGTCAATCTTCTCCGGAAGAGCACTCGCGCAACCCCATCGCAGTAGTTCGCCGATTGGAGTTGCTTGTTTGGCGCAAAAGATATTTGCGGATTGACCGTATCGGCAATCTAAGCATCGAGTTCAGAATGCGCTCGGCGCTCAGGTGGACTCCACCAGTCCTTCGGCACTATCGATTCCCCGGTATTCCCCCCTTCGGAATGTGCTAAAAATAGCTATCTATGGTTTATAAAGAATTAATTGTTTATCTAAGCTTAAATTACCAATTGCTAACTATTTTGTACTGAAGCAGGTGAGATCAATAGTTCGGTGAGGCGCCGTGGATATCGCCGGTCGCGCCTGGCGGGGAAAAGAACGGGATCCGTCCGGTGCGAGTGCCTTCCTGCAAGTCTCGGGCGCGCCGTTACTTGTAGAATTGCCTGCGATTTAGGAAAACGCGCGGTAAACGAGCATGGTTAAGCGAGACTTAACCTTTGTCGATCATCATCCACGGCGGATCAACCCGTTGGCTGCCCGCTTTGCATGCCATACGCGATACGAGCTTTGGAGATGAACCCATGAAAAAGTTGCTGGCCAGCGCTTTTGCGCTGACACTGACGGTGAGTGCCGCCAATTCCGCCGATCTCTACCAGCCGCAGCCGGAGCCTTATCAGGATGCGCCCGAAGTGACCGTTCAGGAGGCTACCGGCTGGTACCTTCGCGGCGACGTCGGCTATTCTTTCAAGAAGTCGCGCGGCACCGAATTCTACCAGGGTACCGGCGGACCCGGCGTGGCGCTTGCAGAATTCGGCCGCTCCGACCTGCGTGATGCCTTCACGCTCGGAGGCGGTGTCGGTTACCAGATCAACAGCTACCTGCGCACCGACGTCACCCTCGACTACATGTTCAACAGCAAGTTCCGCGGCTCAACATCTGGTGGTGGCGCCGGCGGTGGTGCTTGCGCCGTCGCATGTACGTCGACCGACCTGGCCTCGATGCATGCTTACTCGCTCCTGGCCAACGCCTATGTCGACCTTGGCACCTATGGCTACTTCACGCCTTATGTCGGTGGCGGTATCGGCGGCACCTACGTCAAGTGGTCGAACCTGCGCAACACGTCGTGCCCCGACGGCGGCGGCGCCTGCGACGCGGAAGTGACGCATGGCGGCGAGAAGAGCTGGCGCTTCACCTATGCGCTCATGGCCGGCGCGTCGATCGATGTCACCTGCAACGTCAAGGCCGATGTCGGCTATCGCTTCCGGCATGTCACGGGTGGCGACATGTTCGGTCTCGCATCAGGTGGCGGCCCGGGCAAGGACAAGGGTTTCTATTCGCATGAAGCCCGCGTCGGCGCCCGCTACATCTTCGGCGGCTGCGACACGCCGCCGGCCTACGAGCCTCCGCCGCAGCAGATCGTTTACAAGTAATATTACCTCGTCTCCTAGCGAAAGCCGCCTTCGGGCGGCTTTTTGCGTTTGCGGCGACAAAGCTGCGGCAGAAATTTGTCCGTGGGCGACATTACCCGCTTGACTGTGAAGGCGCTCGGGCATAACCACAGCGGCGGGACACCCTTCCCCAACGAAGGGCCATCTATCTGGAAGGATAGCCATATGGCAAACGCCGCGAAGCCGGACCTGCGTCCGAACAACACCCATTTTTCTTCTGGCCCTTGCTCGAAGCGCCCCGGTTGGTCGCTCGAAGCGCTTTCCGATGCTCCGCTCGGTCGTTCGCACCGCGCTAAGGTCGGCAAGGCCAAGCTGAAGCAGGCCATCGATCTCACCCGTGAAATTCTGGGCGTGCCGGCGGATTACCGCATCGGCATCGTGCCGGCTTCCGACACCGGCGCTGTCGAAATGGCGCTCTGGTCGCTGCTCGGCGAGCGCGGCGTCGACATGCTGTCCTGGGAAAGCTTTGGAGCCGGCTGGGTTACCGACGTCGTCAAGCAGCTGAAGCTCAAGGACGTCCGCAAGATCGAGGCCGGCTACGGCCTGCTTCCGGACCTTTCCACGGTCGATTTCGACCGCGACGTGGTCTTCACTTGGAACGGCACCACCTCGGGCGTCCGCGTTCCGAACGCCGACTTCATCCCGGCAGATCGCAAGGGCCTGACCATCTGCGACGCCACCTCGGCGGCGTTTGCTCAAGCCATGGACTTTTCCAAGCTCGACGTTGTCACCTTCTCCTGGCAGAAGGTTCTGGGCGGTGAGGGCGGCCATGGCATGCTGATCCTCAGCCCCCGTGCTGTCGAACGCCTTCAGAGCTACGTGCCTGCCTGGCCGCTGCCGAAGATTTTTCGCCTGACCTCGGGCGGCAAGCTGATCGAAGGCATCTTCGTCGGCGAGACGATCAACACGCCGTCGATGCTCTGCGTCGAGGACTATATCGATGCGCTCAATTGGGCGAAGTCGGTCGGCAGCCTTGAAGGCCTGATTGCCCGCGCCGACGCCAATGCCAAGGTCATCCACGATTTCGTGGCCGCCAATGCCTGGATCGACAACCTCGCCGTCGACCCGGCGACGCGCTCCAACACCTCCGTCTGCCTCAAGATCGCCGACGCCGATGTTGCCGCGCTCGATACTGACGCGCAGGAAGCCTTTGCCAAGGGCATGGTGTCGATCCTCGAAAAGGAAGGCGTCGCGCTCGACATCGGTGCCTATCGGGATGCCCCGTCCGGCCTTCGCATCTGGGCCGGCGCGACGATCGAAGAAGCCGACATGAAGGCTCTGATGCCCTGGCTCACCTACGCTTTCGAAACGCAGAAGGCTGCGCTTTCCAAGGCCGCCGCGTAAAGCAAGTCGCGTATCCGGCTCCGCTGACGAAGCGGAGCCCATTTCCTCATTCACGACAGAAACTTTTTCAGGAGGCCCACTGATGGCACCTCGCGTTCTCGTATCCGACGAACTGTCGGAAACCGCCGTCCAGATCTTTCGCGACCGCGGCGTCGAAGTCGATTTCCAGCCGAAGCTCGGCAAGGACAAGGAAAAGCTTGCCGAGATCATCGGCAACTATGACGGTCTTGCGATCCGTTCCGCCACAAAGGCGACCGAAAAGCTGATCGCCGCCGCGACCAATCTCAAGGTCATCGGCCGCGCCGGCATCGGCGTCGACAATGTCGATATCCCGGCCGCCTCGCGCCGCGGCATCATCGTCATGAACACGCCGTTCGGCAACTCGATTACCACAGCCGAACACGCCATCGCCCTGATGTTCGCCGTCGCCCGCCAGCTTCCGGCAGCCGACGCCTCGACCCAGGCCGGCAAGTGGGAAAAGTCGCGCTTCATGGGCGTCGAGATCACCGGCAAGATCCTCGGCGTCATCGGCGCCGGCAATATCGGCGGCATCGTCTGCAAGAAGGCGATCGGCATCGGCATGCACGTCCTCGCCTATGACCCCTTCCTCTCGGCCGAGCGCGCCGAGGAAATGGGCGTCACCAAGGTCGAACTCGACGAACTGCTGGCCCAGGCCGATTTCATCACCCTGCACGTGCCGATGACCGACAAGACCCGCGGCATTCTTGGCAGGGAAGCGCTCGCTAAGACCAAGCCCGGCGTTCGCATCATCAACTGCGCCCGCGGTGGCCTCGTCGATGAGGCAGCGCTTGCCGAAGCCATCAAGTCCGGCCACGTCGCCGGCGCCGGTTTCGACGTGTTCGAAGTCGAACCCGCCACCGAAAGCCCGCTGTTTGGCCTCGATAACGTCGTCTGCACCCCGCATCTTGGCGCATCGACCACTGAAGCGCAGGAAAACGTAGCACTTCAGGTCGCCGAGCAGATGTCGGACTACCTGATCAAGGGCGCCGTCTCGAACGCCATCAACATGCCGTCGATCACCGCGGAAGAAGCGCCGCGCCTGAAGCCGTTCATTCGTCTGGCGGACGTGCTCGGCGCCTTTGTCGGCCAGGTCACCGAGGATGCGATCAAGGAAATCGAGATCCTCTATGACGGCTCGACCGCCGGCATGAACACCAAGGCGCTGACGAGCGCGCTGCTCGCCGGCCTCATCCGTAGCCAGGTCTCCGACGTCAACATGGTTTCGGCGCCGATCATGATCAAGGAAAAGGGCATCATCCTTTCCGAAGCCAAGCGCGACAAGTCGGGCGTCTTCGACGGCTATATCAAGCTTACCGTCACCACCGACACGATGACCCGCTCGGTTGCCGGCACCGTCTTCTCCGACGGCAAGCCGCGCTTCATCCAGATCAAGGGCATCAACCTCGATGCGGATGTCGGCGCCAACATGGTCTATATCGCCAATACCGACGTTCCCGGCATGATCGGCTTCATCGGCACGACGCTCGGCAATGCCGGCGTCAACATCGCCAACTTCCACCTCGGCCGCGACAAGGAAGGTGGCGACGCGATCGCTCTCCTTTACGTCGACGGTCCGGTTCCGGCCGACGTGCTGGCGAAGCTGACCGCCAATCCGGCAGTCCGCCAGGCCAAGCCGCTGGCGTTCAACGTCGAGTAACAATCACCGAAGCTGCTCAAGCCCGTTGTGGTCGTGAGAGTTTTCCGAAAAATACGAAGGCCTCCGGCGAAGCCGCCGGAGGCCTTCGTCATTTTATCCGTCCGACGTATCCGGCATGTCGGAAAGCTCGATGCCATGGGTATCGAACCACCATTCGGGGCTCATGCCGGGATGCCTTTCCCGCAGGTGGAGATATCTGGCCCGAAGGCGATCCTGGCGCTCGCCCTCCTCGATGAAGAAGGGATGGTCGAGCGTCCCGCCCATCCGATGCAAGCGGCGGAGCAGTTTGCGCAGGACGTAACCCTGCTCCTTGTTTCCTGGCCGATAGCCGCTTTCGATGATCTTCATGATCGCGCCACTCAGCGTTTCGAGCACATCCTCCGGCGGCGTGCCGTTGATGAGCATGTCGAGACGATCGGCACCGAAGCCGACATCGATGCAAGTTCCAAGTGGATTGACGATATTTCCGATCTCCACCCCGTCCTTATAGAACTCGGTACTGTATCCGGTGATGCTGCCATCGCTCCACGTGCATTCCGGATCCGGGACGATCGGCATGCGGCCACGGTAAAGCGGCGCCCATTCGGCCAGGCGGTCCGGATGAATGGTGACGTGATCCGGCACAAGATCGAGGGTCGCCAAGAACTCGAGCCAGAAATCGATGGCACCGGCAACGCTCATCTCCCGGAAGGAGAAGAGCCCGAGCATGGTGAAGTGAAGGAAGTGGGTTCCGTCCCCGATTTCGTCCAGATCGCCCAGGCGCAGGCATGCCTGGCTGTTTGCGACGGTTCCCCTGTGGCAGGGATCGGAGAAAAGGGGTTTGTACTGCTGCATGCCAGCGCTGCAGAAGAGCGTGGTGGCGTCGTGCGGCCTTATGGATTCGATGCGTGTGAAATCGATGCCCTTTGAAAGGCAGAAGTCTTGATAGTGCCGGATCAGGCGTCCCGCGGTGTCATAGGCAACCTCCTTTGCGTGTATGTGCCTCACCAAGAGGTAATGCCATTTGCGATGCCGCGCAACGTGTTTTGCAGGATCATCTTTCGGCGCAGAAGCACTGCGCCTGGTTGTATTTTGAGCGCTTGGCTCTCGTTTCAAACTCCGTTATCTACTTCGACGGGAAAAATGGAGGATGGGCCTAAAATCCAGATGGCCGCCTCTCTATATAAACGGGAATACCGCGCTTGAGCGGTTTATGAGGAGAAAACGATGTTATCCAACCTTCGGCGTTTCAAGAACCTGTTCGCGATCATGGCGATCGGAATGGCGGTTTCCTTGACCGCCGTGGACATGGCTGAGGCGCGCCGCGCCAGCGGCGGTTTCGGCAGCCGCGGCACGCGCACATTCTCGGCTCCGGCGACCACCAACACCGCGCCCACGGCGCCGACCGGCATCAACCGGTCGATGACGCCCAATACGCAGCAGAACGCCACGACGCCGCAGAACGGTCTTGGCCAGCAGGCGGCGCAGCAGCCCCGTCGCGGCCTTTTCGGTGGCATGTTTGGCGGCCTGCTCGGCGGTCTCGCTCTCGGCGGCCTGATCGGCATGTTCATGGGCACCGGTTTCGGTGGCATGGCCGGCATGCTCGGCATGTTGCTGCAGATTGCTTTGATCGGCGGTCTCGCCATGCTGGCTTTCCGTTGGTTCGCGCGCCGTCAGCAGACGGCCGGCGGCCCGACAGGCGGGGTGAATGCAGGCGGGGCGAATACCGGCTTTGGCCAGCCGCGCAACGCCTATGAGGCGCCGAGCCAGAACACCTCGTCCTTCCAGATTCCGAAGATCGGGTCGCTCGGCGGCGGTGGTCAGGGCGGTTTCGGAGGCGGTTCCAATGCCGCTCCGCGCCAGGCCGGACCGGAGACCGACGAGATCGGCATCACCAACCGCGACCTCGACCAGTTCGAGAAGCTGCTGACCAACGTCCAGTCTGCCTATGGCGAGGAAGACTATGCCAAGCTCCGCAGCCTCACGACGCCGGAAGCGATGTCCTACCTGGCCGAGGAACTCGGCGAGAACGCCACCAACGGCGTCAAGAACGAGGTGAAGGACGTCAAGCTGCTGCAGGGCGACCTGGCGGAAGCCTGGCGGGAAAACGGCCAGGACTACGCGACCGTCGCGATGCGTTACTCCAGCGTCGACTACATGAAGGACCGCACTACCGGCGCAGTCGCCGAAGGCGACCCGAACGCGGTGACCGAAACCGTCGAAGTCTGGACCTTCGTGCGCAAGCCTGCCACGGATTGGAAGCTTTCCGCGATCCAGGCTGCCGCCTAACTTCGAAGCAGCGCGATGGTCTTTTCATCGCGCTCGCCGTCAAAGAACAGTTCAAGGGCTCGCTCGAAAGGCGAGCCCTTTTTGCTGACGGCCTCGAACAGCGTCATCGAACTCTTGAACTTGATGTCGTCCGGCGAACCGAGGATGGCGTGCGCCGAAAGGTCCGAATGGGAGAGCATCGCCACGGTGCATTCGGTGAGCCGGGGCCCGAGCAGGGGATGTTTGAGATAGGCTGTCGCCTCTGTCTTCGAGCCGATCGCGAAGCGCTGGGACATGATCGAGAAACCAAGCCCCTCCACCTGCGGGAAGATGTACCACATCCAGTGGGAGCGCTTTTTGCCATCGCGGAGCTCGCCGATGACGCGCGCATAGACCGGCGCTTGCGCGTCGACAAAGCGCATGAGGTCGAATTGCATTGTCTTTCCGTCCCTATCGCCCTGTTGCCACAAATCACCCCACTGCCAGAAGACTCCCAAATCATGAAATTTTTGCGGCCGCTCTTTCCGATGCTGCATCGCACCCTAGCTGAGGGGGCATGGAACGCTTCATTCAGGAATTCCGGAATGATACGGCTTGGCTGCCGGACTGGCTCGTCAGCTGCGGTGTTATGGCCGTCGCATTTCTGATCGGCCTTGCGATCCAGCGCTTCGGATTTCGCTTTCTGACGCGGCTGGTCGAGAACAGGGACCTGTTCTGGCGGTCGCTGGTGTCGCGTACGCGGCGGCCGATGCGGCTGGCGATCCTCACCTGGACGCTGTCGCTCGGCGCGACCATCGCTCCTCTCAGTGCCGGGCAGGGAGAGGTGATACGTCACCTGCTGCTGCTCGGCTTCATCGTCGTCGTCGGCTGGATGGCAAAGATCGCCCTGCATGTGTGGATGATCGTCTATCTGCGCCGCTTCAAGCTCGATGCGGAAGACAATCTGCTCGCCCGCACGCATGTTACCCAATCGCGGATCGCCGAACGGATCGCGAGCGTCATGATCGTGGCGATCACCATCGCCGCGATGCTGATGACCTTCCCGGCGGTGCAGCAATACGGCGTCAGCCTGCTCGCCTCCGCCGGCGTGGCGGGCGTCGTGCTCGGCCTTGCGCTGCAGCCGGTGCTGAAGAACCTCTTCGCGGGCATCCAGCTTGCGATCACCCAGCCGATCCGCATCGACGACGCGCTGATCGTCGAGGGCGAGTGGGGCAATGTCGAGGAGATCACCTCCACCTATGTGGTGGTGAAGCTGTGGGACTGGAGGCGGATGATCCTGCCGCTCAGCTATTTCATCGAGAAGCCGTTCCAGAACTGGACGCGCGACAGTTCGGAGCTGATCGGCACGGTGATGATCTATCTCGACTATTCGGTTCCGGTGAATGCGGTCCGTCGCAAGGTCGAGGAGATCGCCGCAACGTCGAAGCTCTGGGACAAGCGGGTAGTGGCCGTGCAGGTGACGGATTTCAGGGAAAACGTCATGGAAATCCGTATCCTCGTCTCGGCCTCCAATGCCCCGCGAACCTTTGACCTCAGATGCGAGGTGCGCGAAAAGATCATCGACTTCATCCAGCGCGAATATCCGGCAAGCCTGCCGCGGGTGCGGGCGGAGGGCGCCGCCAGCGGCGTCAGGACGGCTGCCGGCAAGGTCGTACGGCATGGGGCGCTGCAGTCTTGAAGCCCGGCCTCCCGGCTTCGGGCAGGCTGCTTTTCGGGGCGCTGAGCCCCGGTGGGACAGCCCAAGTGTTTTACAAAACAATCCTATGGGCATAGACAGTCGGCCATGCAAACCTCCACTGGGTCGACCGCATTGAACACCGAAGCAAAGCCGATATGCGCCGTCCTTGTCCATGTCGCGGATGTTGCACGGGCATTGGACTGGTATCAGGCCGCTTTCCCGCAATCGGTGCGGCGTCATCTTGAGGCTTTCGAATTTCAGTTCCTCGATATCGGCGGGATCTGCCTCGAGATCGTGGCGGCTGACGAGAAGGTGGGAAGCGGCGCTAGCGGGTCCGTCGTCTATTGGCAGGTCGCTGATCTCTATGCGGCGGTCGAGCATTTCACCGCTATCGGCGCGACGCTTTATCGGGGACCGATCGACATCCAGAACGGCCTGCGCATGTGTCAGGTCCGCGATCCATGGGGAAACTGCATCGGTCTTCGCGGCTGAGGCCTTGTCCGTTCCTGCACGCGCGCACCTGCGATTCGTGCTCCTCCTTGCGCAGGCCGCAAATCCTTTCTATATCCGGCAAGAATTGCCTCCGACGGCCGATCCCGCCGCAGGCCCTGAACATGTCGCCCCCCATCACGGACCGGCGCTTGAGAGACCGAGAGAGTTACTCGTGAATACGCTGGATTTTGACAAGAGGCCGGAAGACACACGTGTTGTCGTTGCCATGTCAGGGGGAGTGGATTCCTCCGTCGTCGCAGGTCTGCTCAAACGCCAGGGTTACGACGTGCTCGGCATCACGCTGCAGCTTTACGACCATGGCGCGGCCGTCCACCGCGCCGGCTCGTGCTGCGCCGGCCAGGACATCGACGATGCGCGGCGTGTTTCCGAAACGCTCGGCATTCCCCATTACGTGCTCGATTACGAAAAGCGTTTTCGCGAGACGGTGATCAACCCGTTCGCGGAAGCCTATGCGATGGGCGAAACGCCGATCCCTTGCGTTGCCTGCAACCAGACGGTCAAGTTCGCCGATCTGCTGGCGACCGCCAAGGACCTCGGTGCCGATGCGCTGGCGACCGGCCACTATATCCGCTCCTCCGCCAATCCGTCGCCGGGCAATCCGAACCGCCGCGCGCTGTTTCGCCCGATCGACAGCGATCGCGACCAGAGCTGGTTCCTGTTT
The DNA here is from genome assembly GCF_002968535.1 of Neorhizobium sp. T7_12. Taxonomy (NCBI): domain Bacteria; kingdom Pseudomonadati; phylum Pseudomonadota; class Alphaproteobacteria; order Hyphomicrobiales; family Rhizobiaceae; genus Neorhizobium; species Neorhizobium sp. T7_12. The sequence continues at coordinate 367,852 of NZ_PVBK01000001.1, forward strand.
GCGACGACCCAGGAGCAGATCGACTACCTGCGCTTCCCGCTCGGCGGCATGTCGAAGGCGCAGGTGCGCGAGTTGGCGCAAGAGATGGGCCTCGTGGTCGCCAAGAAGGCCGACAGCCAGGACATCTGTTTCGTACCGCAGGGCAAATACGCCGACATCATCAACAAGGTGAAGCCGAACGCGGCACTCGCCGGCGATATCGTGCATATGGACGGGCGCGTGCTCGGCCGCCACGAGGGCATCGTGCATTATACGATCGGCCAGCGCCGCGGTATCGGCATCGCTACCGGCGAGCCGCTCTACGTCGTTTATCTCGATGCCCGCTCGCGCCGGGTGATCGTTGGGCCGAAGGAAGCGCTCGATACCCACCGCGTCTACCTGCGCGACGTCAACTGGATCGGCGATGGGGCGCTAGGCGAGGACGCGAAGGGCGGGTTCGCCTGTTTCGCCAAGGTGCGCTCGACACGCCCGCCGACGCCGGCGGTCCTCCATTCCGACAACCAGGGCGTCTATGTGGATCTGGCGATCGGCGAGGCCGGTGTCGCGCCAGGCCAGGCGTGTGTGCTCTATTCGGCCGAAGGTGCGGATGCGCGCGTCTATGGCGGCGGTTTCATCGAGCGTTCGGAACGCGCAGCCGAGGCCGAAATCGCTCTGAAGGCCCTGCTTTCGACGCCGGTCGCGGCCTGAAACCGGCACTTGCCGGGGCTGACGAAATTGCCGCCGGTTTTTGCCCAAACCCTGCTTGACACTTTGGTGACGGGGGACTTATAAGCCGCACGACCAAAGCGGAACCGGCCACGCCGGAACTTCCGCAGTCCCTGTGGCGGGGTAGCTCAGTTGGTGAGAGCGCAGGATTCATAACCCTGAGGTCGGCAGTTCAATTCTGCCTCCCGCTACCATTCAATCTCATGGCATAACCTGAAACGGTCTCTCACGCTGGCAGAAGCTCGAGCCATGACGTGTTCAGGGACCAGCTTGGCCGAGCTGCGGGGCGGTGCCCAGTTTCAACAGAGCCATGAACAAACGGATGCCGCCCTCAAACTCCGGCCCGGCGCCGCGTGTGTGCTTGATCCCATCCATCGCCGCGACAACCAGTGCGGCCAGCTCCGTGGGTTGAGTCTGCAGGGTGGCGAGGTCGATCTCCCGGGTTTTCTCGGCTTCGCTCAGCGCCTTGATCAGCAGGTCCAGCAGCCTTGCCCGCGCCTCCAGCGCAATGTCGGGTGCCAGTTCGGTGCTGGCGGCAAAAAGCTCTTCGACATTGTGACCGCCCCCGAATGGCGTGATCAGGCCTTCCTGAAAGGCGCGTATGGCGGCCGTTATGCGGTCGAAGATGCTGCCGGAGCGGTCGAGTGCCGCCTTGACGTTGTTCATCGTACTGAGATGCTCGCGCTTCGACCCGGCCCGAAAGAGTTCTTCCTTGCTGTTGAAGCAGAGATAGAGCGAGGCCCGCGATATCTTCGCCGCACGGGCAATATCGGCCATGGTCGTCTTTCGAAATCCGAAACGGACGAAGACGGGCAGGGCGGCGTCGAGAATCAGGTCTGTCTTGGAAGCGGTTTCGTTCATCTGGACATATTGACACTCGGCGTCTTATTGGTCAAAAGACGATTAGACATTTTTGATCCATATGTCTATTTGAGGTGGCGCCCGACTGATCGGGGGTCTATCTGCCGCAGGTTTGGCTGGAACGCCCTCGGCCGCCGCCGAAGCCTGCTTGTCCTGAAAAACTGGAGACGCCCGTGACTCGCGACATTGCTACCGAAGAAAACCGAATCCGCCAGACCGAACGGGCAAGGCTAAGCACCCTGGTCAGCGGCGACGTAGCAGCGGCGGAAGTCTATCACGCGGCGGATTTCCAGCTGATCACGCCGATCGGCGCCGTTCTGTCGCGGGATCAATATCTCGGCGCGATCGCGTCCGGACACATCAAATATCTCACCTGGGAACCGGAGGAAATCGCTGTCCGTCTTTACGGCCCTGCGGCCGTCATCCGCTACCGAGCTCGGCTGGCCGTCGTTTTCGGCGGGCACCATGTGCCCCTCAGCGGCTATTGGCATACCGACAGCTACGAATATCGCGACGATCTCTGGGTTGCCGTATGGTCGCAGGCGACTGCCATCAGTCACGGCAGTCCCGAATAACCCGCACGGTCAAAGGCAACGAAGCTCTCGGGTGACGCGCAGCTTCGTCTCATTGTCAGTTGAGCGGAGCAACGGTTGTCTCCTGAACGCCATATCCAGATCCTTCGAGCAGCATCCGCTTTCGCCATGCGTTGGGAGCTATTCCGTAAAGACGGCGGAAGCTGTTGGTAAGATGCGCCTGGTCGGTCATGCCGCATTCCAGGGCGATCTGGCAGAGAGGTTCATCCGTGCCCGCCATCATCCGACAGGCCATTTCCATCCGCCTGCGGGTGACGTATTTGTGCGGCGTCTCGCCAAGGCTTGCCTTGAAGGCCCGCTGGAAATGGCCGCTGCTCAGATTGCAGAGACCGGCCAGGGCCTCGACGCGGATTGTCGAGCGGAGGTACAGGTCGACATAGGCCTGCACATTGCGCATTTGCCACGGGGCCAGGCCGCCAACGGCGATTTGACGGAGGTTGGGGTCCGGTCCGGACTGGTCGGGATTTCGGGGGGCCTGTCCGGCGACAAGTCCTTCGAGGTCGATCTCCGACGCCCGATATCTTGAAACATCAGTGCGCTTTGCGGAAGGGTCGGCAGGCGGGGTCTGCGCGGACTGTGGGATCTGCATCCTAAGTCTCCTCCATCTCAGTGTGCTTCGTCGATAATCGGAGTCTAACGCCGAGGCAGGCGGTGAGACTATTGGACAAGGGGACTTGTCCCCCTATCCAAAGGTATGACCGGGACCCACTGAAATTGCCTGGCCACCTTCGGAAGCCTGCGTTTCTGTCCCGCGGCCACATCAAAAAAGCTCCGGGACGACGGTTCCGGAGCTGTTGCTTTCTTTGGCAGTCGGTGAAGCGCCGGCAGCGGCGCCGGTTCAGTCGAAGAATGCCCTGTCATCTTCGGTGAGATAACGCCTGGCCTTTTCGGGTACGAGATCGACGCCCATGCCAGGCCGGTCGATGACTTCGATGAAGCCGTCCCTGACGATCGTTTCCGGCAGGCCTTCGACGATGTCGTACCACCAGGCGGGATCGCCGGTCGTATATTCAAAGGCGATGAAATTGTTGGGAAGGGTGGCAGAGACCTGGATGAGGGCGGCGAGCCCGAGCAGCCCATTCGCCGTGCCATGCGGCGCCATCAGGATCGAATGCAGGTCGGCATATTCGGCGATCCATTTCAGTTCGGCGATGCCACCGACATCGGCAGGGTCCGGGCCGACCACATGGACGGCCTGGCCCTCGATCAGTTCCTTGAAGTTTTGCCGGAGATAGATCTGTTCGCCGGTATGGATAGGCGTCGTGCTCGCGCGGGTCAGCTCACGATAGACGCCGGCATTGACCCAGGGCGTATAATCTCCCGAGAGGAGGTCCTCGACCCAGAGAAGATTGTATTGCTCCAGCATGCGCACGAGGCGGATCGCGTCTGGCAGCATCCAGCCGGGGCCGCAGTCGAGCGCCAGGCCTATGCTGTCGCCGGCGACTTCTTTCATCGCGGCGACGCAATCGACGAAATGCCGCAGGCCCTTTTCGGTGATCGGGCCGCGATCGAGCGCCCCATGGAAGGGGCTGGCATTCGGCTCGTGGTAGTAAAAATTCTCGACCGTGCGCTTCATCGGCGAATGGAAGCCGATCGGCTGCTTGATGATGGTGAAGCCTTCCGGCAGCGCCATCATCTTCTTGAGATCGTCGGCGAGGTCCTCCGGCCGGTGGTCGGTCATCGGGAAGCGGATCGAGCCGTTATAGACGCGCACGCGATCGCGCACCTTGCCGCCGAGAAGCTTGTAGACGGGCACGTTGGCGGCCTTGCCGGCAATGTCCCACAGCGCCATCTCGATGACGCTGACGGCGGAGCCCCAGGGCTTGAAGCCGCCGCGCTGGCGGATCTTCAGCATGACGCGCTCGACATTGGTCGGGTCCTCGCCGATCAGTGCGTCTCGGAAGGCGAGGATATGGGACTTCAGGTAGGGCTTCCAGGTCTCGGCCTGCCCGTAACCCGAGATGCCCTCGTCGGTGACGATCCGCACGATCGGGCTTTTGCCGATGACCGCGCATTTGAGATCGACGATCTTCATTCTTCCTCCCAGCCGACATTCCGGCCCTGATCAGGACGGCATTGCTTCGCTTATCGCCCGCGCAGCATCGATGGCGGCAAGCCGGATCTCCTCCATGCGGCTCGCCTCCGCCCCGGCGAGATAAGGAATGCTGATCGCCGCGACCACCCGTCCGGTCCTGTCCCGCACCGGGGCGGCAAAGGCCTGGATGCTGGGGGCGTTTTCGCCCCTGTCCTGCGCCCAGCCCAGCCGCTTGATGCGGGTCAGTTCCGTCATCAGCCGCTTCGGATCGGTCAGTGACTTGGGCGTATAGGCAATCAGCGGCTTTGCGAGCCAGGCAGCCATCTCCTCGGGCGGCAGATGCGCCAGCAGCAGCTTGCTGGCGGCGCCGGCGTGGATGGGCATGCGCTGGCCGGGCGCCACCGTCAAAGCATATTGCCGACGGCCCTGCGCCGCTGCCAGAACCAGAATGCCGTCCTGGTCGATGACCGACAGTTTGCTGCCTTCGCCGATTTCCGCCGACAGTTTGTCGAGGAAAGGTTGCGCCAGTGCCGCGAGGTCGACCTCGCTGACGCCGGCGACCACATGCGAGGCAAGCGACAGCAGGCGCCGCCCCAGATGATAGGCGCCGGTATCGTCCCGGCGAACCATGTCGTGGCCCTGCAGCGTGTTGACGATGCGGTAGATGGTGGTGCGGGGCAGCGACAGGAGGGCCGTCAGCTCGCGGATCGTTGTGCCGTTCGGCCGTCGCTCCAGCTGCTCGAGGACATCCATCATCCGGTCGATGACCGGGATCGTGTACTTCGACGCGCCGGCGTCACTGATTTGATCCATGGAACAGGTTCGCCGTTGACAATCGGTTCGGCATCTTCCTATCATGCATTATTGAACTTCGGAAGTTCAAATATGAATTTGTCCGCAATTATTTTTCGAGCGCCGGGCAGGTTCGCATCAGGTTTCTGCTGGAGGAGGCGGGCCATATGGAGAGAGATTCCGCAGCGATCGCGGCGAAAGCCGCGCGCTTCAACAAGCTATACACCGCCGCCGTCTACGACATTCTCGACGAGATGGGGCTTCCGCACCAATGCATGGATCTCGATATCCGGGCGCTGGACCGCGGCATGCGGATCGCCGGGCCGGCCTTCACCGTCGCCTGCGCCGCGGACATGCGCACCGATGACGAATACGACAATGAAGAGGTGAAGACCTTCACCTTCTTCCGGCGGATGTATTCCGGCTGCGTCGTGCTGGTTTCGGCGGCGGGGGAGCGCAAGGCGGGTCACTGGGGCGAGCTGATGAGCACCGGCGCGAAGAGCAAGGGTGCGGTCGGCGTCGTCGTCGATGGCGGCATCCGCGACGGCAACATCCTGATGGGCATGGAAAACTGGCCGGTCTTCACACGTTATCTTTCGCCGATCGAATCCCGCCAGCGAACCCGCATCAGCGGCATCGAGGTGCCGATCGCGGTCACCGGAACCTTGACCACGCAGATCAGGGTCAATCCGGGCGACTGGATCTTCGGGGACATGGATGGCGTGATCGTCATTCCGGCCGACACGGTGGATGCGGTGCTGGATCGTGCCGAAAAGATCATGGGCATCGAGAACCGCTCGCGCAACGAAATCCGCGCAGGTGCCGACGTCGCCGACGTCTACGCCAAATACGGCCGCCTCTAACCGGAGAAACTCCCATGCTGACCGTTTCGTCGATCGCCCATGTGGCCATTCGCGTCAAGGATATCGATCGTACCCTCGACTTCTACGTCAACAAGCTCGGCTTTTCGGAAATGATGCGTCTCGACCGCGAAGGCCGGCTCTGGCTGGTCTATCTGCGTATTACCGACGACCAGTATCTCGAAATCTTCCCGGAAGGCGAGGGCGACAAGGCGGCCGAACGCGAGGCGGTCGGCTACAATCATGTCTGCCTTGCCGTGCCGGATATCCAGAAGGCCGTGGCTGAACTCGACGCGCTCGGAATCGAGCGCATCCGCCCGACGATCAAGGCCGCCGACAACAACTGGCAGACCTGGATCGAGGATCCGGACGGGCATCGCATCGAACTGATGCAGATGGCCGACGACAGCCTGCAGTTCGAAGCGATCAAGCGCCTGCAGGCGCAGGCCAAATAGTCACACGGCAATAACGAGGGGTGGGCGACAACCCGCCGGGAGGAGCCTCATGAGGATCGTGCAGCAGAAGATCTTTGTTGCGAATGTGTCCCGTACCAACTTCGTCTTCGTCAAACTCTATACGGACGAAGGCTACGAGGGCGTCGGCGAGGCGACGCTGGAGTGGAAAACGAAGACCATCGTATCGGCCCTGGAGGAGTTGGAGCGCGTGCTGATCGGCCGCAATCCGTTCGAGGTCGATGCGATCATCGAGCAGTTGCACCGGGATTCCTATTGGCGGACGGGTGCCGTGTTCCGTACAGCGCTCGGTGCCATCGAAGCGGCGTTATTGGATATCAAGGGCAAGGCGCTCGGCGTGCCGGTCTTCGAACTGCTCGGCGGCAAATACCGGGATCGCGTCGAATGCTACGCCAACCATTGGTTCTTCGGCGCGGTGACGCCCGACCAATATGCCGAGAATGCACGCAAGGCCGTCGCCATGGGGTATCGCGCCCTCAAATGGGACCCGTTCGACGTCGCGGACCTGGAGATGAGCCGCAAGCAGCGCCGCCAGACGATCGATATCGTCGCCGCCGTACGAGACGCGGTCGGTCCGGACGTCGACCTGATGCTCGATGTTCACGGCCGGCTCAACGTGCCGACGGCGATCGCCATGTGCCGGGAACTGGCGCCTTATAACCTGCGATGGATAGAGGAGCCGACGCCGCCCGAAAGCATCGATGCCCTGGTGGACGTGCGGGAGAAAAGCCCGGTGCCGATCGCGGCCGGCGAGCGCTGGTACGAGCCCGGCAAGTTCCTCGAGGCGCTCAGCAAGAAGGCCCTCGATATCCTGCAGCCGGACGTCTCACATGCCGGCGGGCTCGGCGAGACGAAGCGCATTTCGCACATGGCGCATCACCACCTCATCCCGGTCGCGCCGCATAATCCGGTCGGCCCGGTGATGAATGCGATGACGCTGCATATGTCGGTCGCCATCCCGAACTTCTCGATCTTTGAGACCGTTTCGGTGGATGTTCCGTGGCGCAAGGAACTGGTGCGCGAAACGCTGCAGTTCGAGGACGGGGCGATCCGGGCGCCGACCGCGCCGGGGCTCGGGGTGGAGCTCATCGAGGAAGCCTGCGACCGCTACCCCTATGCGCCTTACAATGTGCCTTTGTTCGACGGCAGCATGAACACCAGCGGCGTTGCCACCGGCGCAGCCACGTTGGAGGACGGCAGGCGTTGATGGCGGGGGAACAATTGACAATCGGGTCTTCTGGGCGCAAGTTATATTGCGAATTGATGACATTCAAATATGAACTAGCCGGCGGCAAAGCCGGGCGTCAATCGGGGAGGGTAACGTGCGGGTAGGTCTGACCCTGTTCGGCGATCATCTGTCGGAGGATGGCGCGCGTTATGCGAGCCAGCTCGGTGTCGGCGACGTTGTCATCCACCTGACCCAATATGCCCGCAATGCCGACAACAGCGGCTATCGCAACGGCGGTGTCGGCCCCATCAACGGCGAATGCATCGACATGCCGCTGTGGACCTACGACCACATGGCCGACACGGTCGCGATGCTCGCAAGGCACGGGCTCAAGGTTGCGGCGTTGGAAAACCTGTCGCCCAATTTCTGGTCGGACATCCTGCTCGACGGGCCGAAGAAACACGAACAGATGGATGGGCTGAAGCAGCTCGTCCGCGACGCCGGAAGAGCGGGCATCCCGGTCCTCGGCTACAATTTTTCGATCGCCGGTGTCTGGGGCTGGCAGCGCAAGCGCGTCGCCCGTGGCGGGGCGATGACAGCGGTGTTCTTCGGCGACGAATTCGATACGGACGCGCCGATCCCGGACGGGATGCTCTGGAACATGCGGTACCGCCATCCCGTCGCAGGGGCTGCGCCGATCAGCGTCAGCGAGCGGGATCTCTGGTCGCGCCTCGAATGGTTCCTCAAGGAACTCGTGCCGGTGGCGGAAAAGGCGAATGTCCGGCTGGCGGCCCATCCCGACGATCCGCCGGTGGAACGCCTGCGCGGTAGTGCTCGTCTCGTTAACGCCCACGCGAAATACCAGCGGCTGCTGGATATCGCGCCCAGTCCGGCCAATGCCATGGAGTTCTGCATAGGCTCGCTGCAGGAAATGGCCGACGGCGACGTCTACGAAACGACCCGCCATTTCGCGCGGCTGGGCGCGATTGCCTACGTTCATTTCCGCAACGTCCGCGGCAAGGTCCCCCATTATGTCGAGACCTTCGTCGATGATGGCGATGTCGAGATGGCGGAAATCGTTCGCGTCCTGCGGGACGAGGGCTTTGATGGGGTGATGGTTCCCGATCATGTGCCGGATCTCGATTGCCCGGCCCCGTGGCACGCCGGCAACGCCTATACGATCGGCTTCATGAAGGCCCTGACGATGAATGCCGATGCGCTGGGACCGGCGCGTTCGCAGGATGTCGCGTATTTCGGAAGAGGAAGGCAGGCCGCAGCATCGCGGTGAACCAATCCGGTGGAGGCCGGTAGGGAAAAGGGCGGCATGGAGCCGCGCGGAGGAGGAGATGATGATGAAATTCAAGACGTTGGCCGTGATGGCCACGGCAATGACGATGCTGACGAGCGGCGCGGCGCTGGCCGGCGAGGTCGTCTGGTGGACGCCCAATTTCAACGAGGCGCGTGCCCGCGAACTCGCCACCAAGTTCGAGCAGGCCAACCAGGGCATCAAGATCAAGCTCGAGATCACCACGACCGACGGGCTGCCGCAGCGCGTGCTGACCGCCCTGCAGTCCGGTGCCGCACCGGACATCATCGATGTGCAGCACGCCTGGGTGAACGGTTATGCCCAGAACGGCCTGGTCGTTGCGGTGGATGACGTGTTGAAGGACCGCGAGGACTATATTCCCGCCTCGCTCGACTATTGCACCTGGAACAGCAAGCTCTGGGCCATTCCCTACCGCATCGAGACCCATGCGGTCATCTACAACAAGGGCGCATTCAAGGATGCCGGCCTCGATCCGGCCAAGCCGCCGCAGACCTGGGACGAACTGGTCGCTGCAGCAAAGACGCTGTCGAAGGGCAAGGTCTCCGGTTTCGCCATCACCGGCGGCGGTGAAGTCGGCAATACGATATTCCGGTCGCTTCCCTTCATCTGGATGAACGGCGGCGACATCATCTCGGCGGACGCCAAGAAGGCGGTGGTCAACCAGCCGGCGGCCGTGGCGGCGGTCAAGTTCTATACCGACTTCTACAAGAACAAGCAGTCGCCGGCCTCGACGCTCGAAAACGATGGCACCGCAAACCGGCGGCTTTTCATCGCCGAGACGGTCGCGGCCTACCAGTCCGGCCAGTTCGACGTCGCTTCGATCAAGAAGGAAAACCCGAAGATCGATATCGGCGTGATGCCGATCCCGCATCCGGCCGGCAAGCCGACTGCGGCACTCCTCGGCGGCTGGAGTTTCGTCATCCCATCCTCGGCCAAGAACCCGACCGAAGCCAAGAAGTTCGTCGCCTTCCTTGCCGAAGCGCCGAACCAGGGCGCGCTGACGGATACGTTCCCGGCCCGCAAATCGGCCATGTCGCTGCCGCGCTTCAGCGATCCGATCCTGACGGTGTTCAAGGAAATGCTGCCCTATGGGCGTGCCGTGCCTAACAACAAGAACTGGGTGCAGATCACCCAGGCCTATTTCGAAGGCATCCAGCGCATCCTTCTCGGTGACGAAGACGTGCAGACGGCGATGGATGGAGCGGCCAAGGACATCCAGGCCCTGCTCGACCAATAATTCCGGACAGCCGGATCGCTCCGGGGGACACGCGTTTCCCGGAGCACGTATGCCACCTGATGTCGTTCGAGGGAACCTGCTGATGGACCGCAATTCGACGGGCCTCGTTTTCGTATTGCCGGCGCTGATCGTGCTGGCGATGCTGATCGCCTATCCCGTTGCCTATACCGGGCTGCTCAGCGTGACCGACCGGCAGGGCGCGTTCGTCGGCCTCACCAATTTCAAGGCTGTGCTTTCGGCCCGCGCGACGCCGCAGGCATTCTGGAACACCATCTGGTTCGTTGGCGGCTCGATCGTCTTCCAGGTCATCCTCGGAACCGCGACCGCCATCCTGCTCAACCAGAGCTTTTTCGGGCGCGGCATCGTGCGCTCGATCACGCTCATTCCCTGGGTCGTGCCGGGCATCGTCGCCGCCACCACCTGGGCGTGGATGTTCCATACGGAATTCGGCATCATCAACTACATGATGACCGGTTCCGGCATCATTCCGGAGCCGATCGGTTGGCTGACCAACGGCAATACCGTGATGCCGGTGCTGATCGCCATCAATGTCTGGAAACTCTTTCCGTTCGTTGCGATCATGGTGCTTGCAGGACTGCAGTCGATCCCCAACGACCTCTATGAAGCGGCGCGCGTCGACGGCGCCAATTTCTGGCAGGAAGTCCGCTTCATCATGATCCCGCAGGTGCGGTCGGTCATCGTCGCGGTCACCCTCCTGCTGGTGATCTGGGGCCTCAACTCGATCACCATCATCTATGCGATCACCCGCGGCGGCCCCGCCAACCGGACGCTGATCACGCCGATCCAGATTTTCCGCCTGGCGTTCGAAAGCACGCAGTTCAACCAGGCGGCCGCACTTTCGGTGATCTTCTTCGCCGTCGCGCTGGTCATCGTCATCATCTACATCAGGGCGCTCGCTTCGGCGCCGGGAGAGGCCAAATGAGCGATCCCAGCACCCTCAGGAGAACCGGCCTGCCGCTGCCGATCACCATTGTCGGCGCCGTGGTGGTCGTCCTGATCTGCCTGTTCCCGTTCATGTGGATGGCCGTCTCGTCGATCAAGACGCTGCCGGAGCTTTACACCGTTCCACCGATCTGGTGGCCGGAGACGCCGACGCTCGGCAACTATTACAAGGTTCTCTTCGAGAGCAATATTCCACGCTATTTCCTCAACAGCGTCATCATTTCCGTGGGCTCGACGTTCCTCGCACTGATCCTGGCGATCTTTGCGTCCTACGGCTTCGCGCGTTTCGACTTCCGCGGAAAACCGCTGCTGCAGAGCTTCGTGCTGATCGGCCAGCTGCTGCCGACGGCGGCGATCATCGTGCCGCTGTTCATCACGCTGCGGGTGCTCGGGCTCGTCAACACCTATTGGGGCCTGATCCTCGTCTACATGATCATCACCCTGCCACTCTCCGTCTGGATGCTGACCTCCTACTTCAAGGCGATCCCGGTGGAACTGGAAGAGGCGGCGATCATCGACGGGTCGTCGCGACTCGGCATCCTCTTCCGCATCACGCTGCCGCTGTCGACGCCCGGCATCGTCGCGGTCGTCGTCTATGCCTTCGTCACCACCTGGAACGAATTCGTCTTCGCACTGTGCTTTGCAACCGACTCCTCGGTGAAGACCCTGCCGATCGGCCTTGCGGAGTTCTCCACCGAGTTCAACACCGACTGGGGTGCGGTCATGGCCGCCTCGGTCGTCATGACGCTGCCGATCGCGCTTCTGTTCTTCTCGATGCAGCGCCTGTTTGTCGGCGGCCTCACCGCCGGCGCCACGAAAGGATAATCATGAGCGACAAGACCATCCCCAGATTGGGCCTCGGCACCTATGGCAGAACCGGCAGCGAGGGCGTCGCGGCCCTACGGAAGGCCATCGAAATCGGCTACCGCCATCTCGATACCGCGCAGAGCTATGATACCGAGCAGCCGGTCGGCGAGGCGGTGCGCCGCTCCGGCGTGCCGCGCGGCGATTTCTTCATCACCACCAAGGTGGCCGATACCCATCTCGACAAGGCGCAGTTCATGCCGTCGGTCCGCCGGAGCCTCGATACGATCGGCGTCGATCAGGTCGACCTGCTGCTGATCCACTGGCCTTCCCACGGGGACGCCGTGCCGTTCGAGGATTACATGACGGCGCTCGTCGAGGCGCAGCGACAAGGTTATGCGCGCCTGATCGGCGTTTCCAACTACCCGATCGCGCTTCTCGAAAAGGCCCGCGCGTTGCTCGGCAAGGACGCGCTCGCCACCAATCAGGTCGAGATCCATCCCTATCTGCAGTCACCGAAGCTCGTCGCCCATGCGCGCAAGATCGGCCTGCGGCTGACGGCCTATCAGCCGCTCGCCAAGGGCGAGATCGCCAGCGATCCGGTTCTCAGGCGGATCGCCGAAAAATATGGGACGACGGTCGCGGCCGTGGCGCTCGCCTTCCTGATCGGCGAGGGGCATATCGTCATTCCGGCCTCGGGCAGCGAGGCCAATCTTCGCGCCAATTTCGCCGCCCTCGACGTCTCATTGGGCGAGGCCGACATGGCGGAGATCCGCAGGCTCGATCGCGGCTATCGCCGCATCAATCCCGAAAAATCGCCCGGCTGGGATGATTGACATCATGAATGGAGTTGACCCTTGGGTTCGGTGACCATCAGACAGGTGCGCAAGAGTTATGGCGCGCTCGAAGTCCTGCACGGCGTTTCGGTCGATATCGCCAATGGCGAGTTCGTGGTGCTGGTCGGACCGTCCGGCTGCGGCAAGTCCACCCTGCTGCGGATGATCGCAGGCCTGGAAGCCATCAGCGGCGGCGAGATCGCCATCGACGGCAAGGTGGTGAATTCGCTCGCTCCGAAGGAGCGCGACATCGCCATGGTGTTCCAGTCCTATGCGCTCTATCCGCACATGACCGTTGAAGCCAATATGGGCTTTTCGCTGCGACTTGCCGGGGCGCCGAAGCAGGAGATTTCGGCTCGCGTTGCGGAGGCCGCCCGGATATTGGGGCTTGAACCCTATCTGAAACGCTATCCGCGCCACCTATCGGGCGGCCAGCGCCAGCGCGTCGCCATGGGGCGGGCGATGGTGCGCAAGCCGAAGGTCTTCCTGTTTGACGAGCCGCTTTCCAATCTTGATGCCAAGTTGCGCGTGCAGATGCGCTCCGAGATCAAGCAGAACCATCACCGCCTGAAGACGACGACGGTCTATGTCACCCACGACCAAATCGAGGCGATGACCATGGCCGACCGCATCGTCGTCATGAACGGCGGCGTCATCGAGCAGGTCGGCTCGCCGCTCGACCTCTACGACCGGCCGGCCAACCTGTTCGTTGCCGGCTTCATCGGGTCGCCGAGCATGAACATCCTCACCGGCAGGCTGGAAAACGGCAGCTTCGCCCTGGCCGACGGAACGACAATTCCCGCCGCCAATCTGGCGCCGTTCGGCAATCGGTCGATCCATCTCGGGGTCCGGCCGGAGCATCTCCGGCTCGATCCGAACGGCCTGAACGCCGAGATCGTCACCGTCGAGCCGACCGGCTCCGAAACCCAGGTGGTGATGCGGCTCGGTGGCCATGAGGTAATTGGTGTTTTTCGCGAGCGCATCATGAAAGCGCCCGGCGAGGCGCTGTCGATCGGGATCGACATCGGGCATGTCCATATCTTCGATCCTGAGACGGGCAAGCGGCTGGACGCCTGAGAAGAGGCCGGCTGCTTCTCGCGGTCGATCGCTGTTCCGCCTCAACCGCGCAAAAGCGGAAGCAGCTGGTCGCCCTGCCGCTTGATCTCCTGGAGATAAGGCGTGTCGGAGAGCACGAAATGGGTGATGCCAAGATTTTCGTATTTGCGCAGCGAACGGGCGACGTCTTCCGCTGAGCCGACGAGCCAGGTGGTGCCGGCACCACCGCCGCCGAATTTTCCAGGCGCCGTGTAAAGGTTGTCGTCGAGGACGTCGCCGCGCTCGTGCAGTTCGAGCAGCCGGCGCTGGCCGACGGCGAGCGGCTTTCCGTGGTCGTTCCAGTTACCGGCCTTGCCCTTGGCCATCTCGGCGACCTTCGCCTCGGCATCGGCCCATGCCTGTTCGGTCGTGTCGCGGACAAGGGTGGTGATCCGAAGCCCGAATTGAAGCGGAGGAAGGTCGCGGTCGAGCTGCCTGCTCAGCGCCTTTAGCCGTTCGATCCTTTCCCGCACGCCGTCGAGCGGTTCGCCCCAGAAAAGCTGGATATCGGCTTCCGTCGCGGCCACCCGTTCGGCGGCTTCGGAAGCGCCGCCGAAATAGAGCTTCGGGTGCTTGCGGTCGCCGCGGGGTTGGAGGCGAGGCTCGATCGTGGAACCGGTGACCTGGAAATGCTCGCCTTTGAACGTGACGTTCTCCTCGGTCCACAGCCGGCGGACCAGCCGCATGAATTCCCTGGTACGGGCATAACGATGCGCCTGATCGCCCTCGCTGTCTCCATAGGCGGCGAGGTTATCCTGGCCCGAGACGATGTTGACCCGCACCCGGCCGCCGCTCAGGTGGTCGAGCGTCGCCGCGGCGGAGGCGAAGTTCGCCGGCCGCCAATAACCCGGGCGGATGGCGATCAGCGGCTCGAAGGTGGTGGTGCAGGCGGCAAGAGCGGTTGCGATGGTGAACGTATCCGGCCGGCCCCAGCCGGTGCCGACGAGAGCGCCCTTCCAGCCGTGCTCCTCCAGCGCCTTGGCGTGGCTGGTCAGCGTCTCCAGGCTGTTGTGGTTCTCGGCGGAGGAATCGCCGCGATGGCCGGCTTTGACATCGTTCGGGATATACCAGAGGAACTCGGAATTGCTCATCTTATCGACCTGCATCTCTAATGTCTGAAATAGGGAAGTGAGTGGAAGGCATCGCGGCGCACACCGGCCGGGGTCCGAGAGGTTCCGTCAGACGACGATCGGGTTGAGGGCGCCGTCCATGCCGATCACGACACCGGTGACGTAGCTTGCCTTCGCCGAACTCAGGAAGGTGACGACGTTGGCGATCTCGTCAGGCGTTGCCATGCGGCCGAGAGGGATGCGCTGAACCAGTTTTTCGAGCGCCGCTTGCTCGCTGATGCCGTGGAGTGCCGCCTCTGCCCGAAGGCCCTCGGTTACCCGCTCCGTTTCGGTATTGCCGGGATTGATGCCGACGATGCGCAACCCGCTGGCGGCGTAGGCGTTTGCAAGGCCGACGGTCGCCAGCATCAGCGCCGCGTTGGCGGCCCCGCCCGGAAGGTGGATCGGCGAAGCGACCTTGCCGCCGCCGCCGATGACATTGACGATCACACCCGTCCGCCGGGCCGCCATCCGTTTGACCACCGGATCGATGACATTGATGTAGGAGAAATATTTGGCGTCCATCGCGGCACGCCAGTGAGCCGGGCTGAGGTCCTGGGGCGGCGTGCGTCTTGCTGCTCCCGCGCAGTTGACGAGAATGTCCAGCGCTCCCACGTCGGCTTCGATCTTGTCGACGAGCGACAGCGCCTCGTTTTCCGATATCAGATCCGCCGCAAAGCCGATCGCGCCGGGCAATTTTGCCAGAGCCGCGTCGATATTCGCCTGGGAACGCGAACAGATGACGACGCGCACGCCTTCGGACAGGAGAGATTGGGCGCAGGCGAGGCCGATGCCTTTGGAGCCGCCCGTGATCAATGCCGTCTTGCCGTTCAAATCGAGTTGCATGGTGCGCTGCTTTCCTCAAAATCCAAGGGAGAGGCTAGGCTCTCGAGGATATTGGAACAAGCAAAAGGCAACTGCCGTGATCCCGGTTACGGGGAAACGGTTCCTTAGTTAGCTGCGCAGGGAGGCAACTCTTCCATGCGGCGCGCCTTGCACGTTTTGCCGGCTTTGCCGAGACGGCGATGTCTGTTGGAGCCGATCCGGCTCCGCCGTTCCTACCCTCGGATGATTTCCTCATGGGCCATCGCGGCCTGCAGCAGTGTCTCATCGCAATTGGCGTTGGCGGACAAGAGGAAGCCGATCGGCATGCCCGCATCGCCGGTGCCGCAGGGGATCGAGACGCCGCACCAGTCGAGAAAATTGCCGAAGCCGGTATTGCGCAGCGTCTTGCCGTTGGTGGCGAAGAACAGCTCGTCGTCCTTTTCGAGCGGGGCGATCGGCGGGGCTACATGGGCGACCGATGGCATGGCGACGAAGCGGTTGCCGATCAGTGCCTCGGTTTCGGCAATCATCCGGGCGCGGTTTTCAACGATGGCAATATAGTCGGACAGGCTGGTCTTTTCGCCGAGGCGGGTGCGGGCGACGACACGGTGGTCCATCTCCGCGGCATCCGGCCCCGACAGCTTTTCCCGATGCATGGCAAAGGCTTCGGCGGTCACCATTGGACCGTATTTCGCCATCAGCTTCGGGAGTTCGTCGAAGGTCGGGAAGGCGAGGCGGGTGATCCTGGCTCCGGCCTTTGCCAGCCGCTCGATCGCCGCTTCGAAGGCGGCCACCACGCCCGGCTCGGCGCCATCAAAGACGATATTGGTGGGGATGACGATATCGAGCGGCCGCGCCGGGTGGCGGGCCGTCTGCGGAACTGCGAGCCCGCGCATGGCCGCATCGATCCAGACCGCATCCTGCACCGTGCGGCAAAGCGGGCCGAGCGAATCGAGGCTGGTTGCCAGCGGATAGACGCCGTTCATCGCATAACGGCCGCGGGTCGCCTTGTAACCGACGATGCCGTTGAAACCGGCCGGAATGCGGATCGAGCCGCCCGTATCTGTGCCCATCGCGACAGGCACGAGGCCGGCCGCGACCGCGACGCCGGAACCGGAGGAGGAGCCGCCGGGAATGCGCGGCGCATCCTTGCCATGCGGATTGTGCGGCGTACCGTAATTCGGATTGATGCCGATGCCGGAAAAGGCGAATTCGCTCATGTTGGTGCGGCCGACCGCGACCATGCCGGCCTGTTTCAGCAGGTCGACGATCGCTGCATCCTTTGTGGCGGGATCTGCCTTCTTCAGGACTTTCGAGCCGGCGGTGGTCGGCAATCCCTCGATGTCGAAGAGGTCCTTCCAGGCGATCGGGATGCCATCGAGCAGGCCGAGCGAGCGGCCTTCCTTCATGCGCTTCGAGGAGCCTTGCGCTTCAGCCATAGCGCGATCCTCGAGAAGCGAGATGAACACGGCCTTGTCGGGGTAGGCCTTGATACCTGAGAGGACCGATTCCGTGACTTCGACGGGGTCGACCCTGCCCATCTGGATGAGCGCGGAAAGCTCGGCGATCGACATCGCTCCAAAGGATTTCGTCACGGCAGTCATTCTCCTCATTCCGTTACTGGCGGGCGACAGATGTATCGGATATTTTGGCAATGGGTAGAGGATTTATCGGTTCGGTTCATGGCATGGAACTTCCCGCATATTCGCGAAGTTCAGTGAGTCCACCGCGTCAGCGGGACATCGGGAAGGATCAGCCCATGAGAAACATTATCGCCACCGTCGGTCTCGTGATCGCGCTTGCCGGCTGCAGCACGGACGGCGGCGGAACCACCGGCGCACTCGACATCGGTCCGGGCATCCGGCCGATCCCCGGCAGCATCACCTATGGCGGCCAGCCGCGCACCAAGCTCACCAAGGCGCCGATCGGCAGCGTCGTGCCGCACGAATTCCGCAACGAACTCGGCCAGCGGGTCGAGGAAAATTACATCATCCAGCCGGACCGCAGTCTCAAGCTGGTCAACCGGCGGGTGTTTCGCGATCCGTTCGGGTTCGACGATTGATGAACTTCAAGCGGAGATGGCCGCCCAGGCACGTTCGGTGGCGACCGGTTCGTCGGTGGTGACCTGATCCGCCTTCAGCGCTATCAGGGCGGAGAAGCTGCGGGCTTCGGCCTCGTCGAACCCGGCGTCCGGGTTCTTGAGATTGAAGGTCCAGGCATCCACCAGCCGGTCGGCATCGTGGCAGAGGCCGATCAGGTCGAGCCCGTCCTTGGCCGCCTGCAACACCAGCTGCCAGGCGAGATAGATGGTGTCCGGCTCGGTCGGGCCGGAGATATCGGCGCGAAGATCCGCCTCGACGGCCTTGAGGCCCTGGTGGCGATAGATTTCCATGAGCTTGCCGGTCGGGTCGATGCCGCGCTTGAGGCCCGGCAGTCTCTGCTTGACGGCGACGACAAGATCGAGATCGGCGCCGCTGACGATGATCGAGGAGCCGGCGCCGCCGAAATGATCGGCGAGGTGATCCATGCCGCGTGCGCCGATCGCCTCCAGTCCGTCCTTCATGTCGAACTGCAGCAGGGCGTCCGGATGCGCTGTTTGAAGCATCGTCGCGAGATCCTCGCTGAGGATCGGCGGATGGCCGCCCTGCAAAAGCGTCAGGCCGCGGATGGTTTCGGGCAAAGCCTCACGGATGAGGCCGTGGCCGGTGGTTTCACCTTCGAGCTCCTCGTCGTGCAGCACGACAAAGCCGCCATCGGCGCGGACGCGCAGATCGAGTTCGCTCGATGCGCCCAGGCGAAAACCTTGTGCCATGACGCCGGCGGAAAACAGCGGGTCCTTGAAGCTGCGGCGCAGGCGATGCCACTTCAGCCGGGTGAAACGGCCCTGATGGGCGATGCCGAGGCCTGAAAATTCTGAAGCCATGAAATACCATCTAAGGTGAAGGGCAGCGATTCGATCGACGCCAGACTATTGTTTTGAAGCTGCCTGCCATAGATCGATGACAGAAGTTTCGTGCCGAACCTCAAAAGCCGAGATTGCGCCCGGCAGGGAACGGCTTGTTATAGAGGTCTGCCGGATAAATATCCGGAAAACACATTTTGTCTCCTGTCACGAAAGGCAGATTTCCATGTCCCATGACGCGAATTGGGCGCCGCTTCCTCCCTATAGCACCGGCCCGCGCGGCCGTTGCCCGCGTTGCGGCCAGGGACATCTGTTCAACGGGTTCCTGTCGATGCGGCCGGCTTGCGAGGTTTGCGGCCTCGATTATTCCTTCGCCGATCCCGGAGACGGTCCCGCCTTTTTTGTCATGTGCTTCGGCTGCATTCCGAGCATTGCGCTTGCGGTCTGGATCGAGACCAGTTTCCAGCCGCCATTCTGGGTGCATCTGCTGATCTCGCTGCCTTTCCTGCTCATCACCTGCCTTGCGCCGATGCGGCCGCTGAAGGGCTGGTTGGTCGCGAGCCAGTATTTTTACAGGGCAGGCCCCGGCAAGGTCGACAAGAGCCCGTCACCGCCGAATGACGCCCCGAACGGCCACTGACTGCCGACAGACTTCGAGGCTTGCGACAAGACCGGGCAGGATGGTGAGGAACAATCTTCGCCCCAAACCATTCGGCAGGTGACAGTTCAAGGAGCCTGCAATGTCCGATGCCGATGAAGTCGAAATGGAAACGCACCGACGATCGCTCGCGGTCGAGGGGGCGATGCTCGTGCTGATCAACGGCCTCGCCGCCCGGGGCACCATTTCCGCAGACGAGGCGGAGGATATATTGCGGATCCTGTCGAAGAGCTCGGATTCCTCGGCGGCGCGGGCCGCAAGCTCGCTTCGGATCGTCAATCAGTTGAAACGCCTGCGGCGCGGCGACGGAGCAATCACCCCTGGGGCGTGAGCCGGAAGGTGGGGTCGCGTCGCGTTTTCTCCTTTTTTGATTGTTCATTTTGATTGGGAACATCTCCAGACGAGGCCAGTTGGGGCGATCAGTTCGCTACCTCGACAACAAGGAAGATCTTGATGGCCCAGTATCCTATTCCGCCGTTTCCCGAACAGCAGCAGCCGATGCCGGGCTTTACCGGGCGCATGGATCCGGTGCCAGATCACGGCGAGCTTTCCTACCGCGGTTCCGGCCGACTGGCCGGCAAGAAGGCGGTGATCACAGGCGGCGACAGCGGCATCGGCCGGGCGGTGGCGATCGCCTATGCGCGCGAGGGCGCCGATCTTTTGATTTCCTATCTGGATGAAGACGAGGATGCCGAGGATACCAGGCGCCTGGTCGAGGAGGCCGGCCGCAAGGCGGTGCTGGTGCCGGGCGATATCAAGACCGCAGCGCATTGCCGGGCGATCATCGACAAGGCGGTCCAGGAGTTCGGCGGGATCGATATCCTCGTCAACAACGCCGCTCATCAGGCGACGTTTTCCGACATCGGCGACATCAGCGACGAAGAATGGGAACTGACCTTCCAGGTCAACATCCATGCGATGTTCTATCTCACCAAGGCAGCAGTCCCCCACATGAAGCCGGGGAGCGCCATCATCAACACGGCCTCGATCAATTCCGATAGTCCGAGCCCGACGCTGCTCGCCTATGCGACCACCAAGGGCGCGATCCAGAATTTCACGGCGGGCCTCGCACAGCTGCTGGCCGAAAAGGGCATACGGGCCAATGCGGTCGCACCCGGGCCGATCTGGACGCCGCTCATCCCCTCCACCATGCCGGAAGACCGGGTGAAGGAATTCGGCAAGCAGGTGCCGATGAAACGTCCCGGCCAGCCGGCCGAGCTGGCGACGGCCTATGTGATGCTCGCCGATCCGCTCTCCAGCTACGTTTCCGGCACGACGATCGCCGTCACCGGCGGCAAGCCCATCCTGTAGTTAAGCTCTCCTCCCACGAAAACAGCGGCGGCGTGGGCTCCACGCCGCCGTTCATGTTTGGCGGGTACATTTTCTCAGGTGCGGCGGCCGACTTCCCGGGCCAGGTCCTCGAAACAGATTTTGGTGCCTTGCTCGCTCGCCTCGTTTGCCAGAAGCAGGAGGCGGATCGGAAAAGCGATCGCCTTCTGATGGGACGTCGACACGGCGAGCGGCTTGTCGTCGGCAAGCACGGTGCGTTCGGCCACCTGCAGGGCGCTCTGAATGTCGGCATGGGAGACGACACCCTTTTCGACCAAAAGCCGGTTGATTGCGGCAACGGCGAGATAGAGGCCTTCGAGCTGCGGATTGGCGGTGTTCATGTCTCTGTCCTTTGCGTGGAAGACGGAACCGATGTGGCGGCGTTTTCATCGATCAGCCGCGCTCCGCGCTGCTGGGTCAGGTAACGCCAGATCCATTGTACGCTAACTAGCAGGCGTTTTTCAAAATTGACGAGCAGGTAGACGTGGACGAGCGCCCAGAGGAACCAGGCGACCCGACCTTTGAGCGTCCATTTGCCAAAATCGAAGATCGCGGCATTGCGGCCGATGACGGCGGTGTTGCCGCGATTCTTGAACCGGAACGGCTGCGGCGCCTTGCCGTCGAGCAGTCTCGCCCGCAGGGCTTCGCCGAGGTATTGCCCCTGCTGCTTGGCGACCTGGGCAAGGGCGGGTAGCGGCTTGCCGTCCTTCGCAAGACCCAGCGCCGTATCGCCGAGCGCGAAGATATCCGGAAAGCCGGTGATGGAGAGGTCCGGTTCGACCGGGATACGGCCGCCCGCCTTGCCCTCGATGCCGAGCCATTTGGCCGAAGGCGACGCCTTGACGCCGGCACCCCAGATGACGCAGCCGGTTCTGATCCGCTGCGAGCCGGCGACGACCTCGTCCTTGGTGACGGATTCGACCATTAGATTGGTCATCACCTCGACGCCCGCTTTTTCGAGGGCTTTCATGGCGTATTGGGTGAGATTGTCGGGGAAGGCCGCAAGGATCTTCGGGCCGGCTTCGATGAGGATGACCCGCATGTGATCCGGCTCGAGCTTGCGGAAATCGCGGGTGATCATGAAGTGGCCGAGCTCGGCGATCGCGCCGGCCATTTCGACGCCAGTCGGACCGCCGCCGATGATGACGCTGGTGAGCAGCGCCTTTTTTTCTTCCGGATCATGGGAAAGCTCGGCCTTCTCGAAGGCGAGCAGCAGGCGTTGGCGGATCAGCCTTGCTTCGTGGATGGTCTTCAAGCCCGGCGCCCAGGCGCGCCAGTCGTCATGGCCGAAATAGTTGTAGTCCGAGCCGGTGGCGATGACGAGGCGGTCGTAAGGGACCGAGGTGCCGTTATCGAGCATCACGGTCCTGGCAGCCGCATCGACGCCGGTGACTTCAGCCAGCATGACGTTGATGTTCCTGAAGCGCCCCAGCGTGCGGCGGATCGGTTCCGATATGTCGGCGGGAGACAGTGCGGCGGTCGCGACCTGATAGAGCAGCGGCTGGAAAAGGTTGTGGTTGCGCCGGTCGATGACGGTCACATCAATGGGGCTGTTGCCGAGCGCTCCGGCCGTCGCAAGCCCGCCGAAACCGGCGCCGACGATGACGACGCGTGGTGGTTTTGTTTCTCCGCCCGTCATGTCGTTCTTCAAAGTTTCGTCGGCCATATTGCCCCACCCTTTTGGCGGGGCAAGGCCCCGCTTGACGCTCGTTCAACCCACGCCAGGCGCGTTTGTTCCAGCCATGTTTCACCGGAACCTTTTACGCCTGTCGCCGTTCAATTTCACGACATCAAAAGGAGAAAGTCATGAACAGCATCGTTTGGTTGGTCGGCGCGGTCGTCATCGTCATCGCCGTTCTGAATCTCGTTGGGTTTGCTTGATTTATTGAATGGAATCAAACGGAAGCCTTGCTTCCACCTGTAGGGAACTGAAAAGGAGACAGTCATGAACAGCATCGTATGGCTCGTTGGGGCCGTCGTTATCGTTCTCGCCGTCCTGTCCTTCATCGGCATAGGCTGATCGGTGAGAAGCAAGGCTGAAGGATATCGAAAAGGCGCCGTCCGTTTTAGGATCGGCGCCTTTTCCTTGTGAGGCTCTTTGACGTAGCGGCACTATTCCGCCAGCAGAAGCGCGAAGGGGTGGTCGCCGAACGCCCAGTTGACGGCGATGCGATCCTTGGGATCGACGACCTTGCCGGTGCAGACATCGCGATAGCGGCGGTGTCCCAGCCTTTCGGGCAGGGTTATCTCCGTTTCCGCCCAGCGTTCCGACCGGGACGGAGCAAGGCCCGCATGCAGCGCACTGAACACCAGCCGCGGGGCGATAACGATGAAGGCGTCGTCCATGTCGGCGCGGGCGAAGGCGATGACGTTGTCGGCGCGCTTCCCCGACGCTCCGAGAGGCAGGTATTCCCCCCGCCGGAACAGGGTCGGCGCCTCCTGGCGAACGCGCAGCAGGGTGGCAATGACGTGCTGCTTCAGCCGGCCGGTCTGCCATTCGTCTTCCTCGGCGGAGGCAAGCTTTTCCTTCTCCGTCAACCGTTGCTGCAGCCTGTCGAAATCCGGCTCGCGGCGGTTGTCCGGATCGACGAGGCTGAGGTCGAGGCCTTCGCTGCCCTGATAGATGTCGGGTACGCCCGGCGCCGTCAGCTTGATGATCGTCTGGGTGATGCTGTTCACCAGGCCCGCACGGATGAAGGGGCGCAAGGTATCGGTAAAGTCGGTCAGGAAGGCTTGGTTGCCAGGTGACAGAAGCGTGCGGGCGTACTCCAGGACCGCCTTCTCGTAGGTCTCATTGGGATCGCCCCAATTGGTGCGCAGCTTCGCCTCGCGCAGTGCCTTTTTGACATAGCCGAGGAAACGCGTCTCCAGCGCCTTGAGGCCTGCCGCGTCTTCCGTGTGGAGATCATCCGGCCAGGCGCCGGCGAGCGCCTGGTAGAGCATCCATTCGACCGCAGGTTCCGGAGCGGGGCCGTCGTCCAGCGCGCGGACGGCTTGGCTGTTGATCCTGCGCCAGCGATCCACGCCATCGGCCCACAGATCAGGGGCTTCGGTGATCGCATAAAGTCGGGCGCGGGCATCCTCGCCGCGCTTGGTATCGTGGGTCGAGGTGCCAGACAGCGCGTCGGGCTGTCTTTCCAGCCGCACCTGCATTTCCGCGTGGAAGCGATCGAGCGAGAAGCTGCGGGGCAGCGGATCGGCTCCGACCTCGTTGAGCGCCAGCGCCATATGCTGCCGGAAGAACAGTGTATCTTCCACGGATTTCGCCATCAGCGGGCCGGTAAGCTGCTGGAACCGGGTGCGGAAGATCGACGCCTGGCTGGCCGCCGCCTGTTCGACATCGCCGATCAGGATGCGTTCGAGGAAGGCGAGCGCCGTATCCGCCGGCGGGTTCGGGCCGTTGCGCACCTTGTCGAGAACCTTTGCCAGCATCTCCCGGCCCTCGGACGGAATGCCCTCCCGCGTGCCATAGGTGCGGTAGACCGGGAAGGCGACGAGCAGTTCCCGAAGCGCCGATTTTACCGCCGCCTCCGACAGAGCGGATTCGCGGTCCTCCGTAGGCTGGATCTGCATGGCGATATTCAGCAGCGTTGAGACCTCGCCGGCGAAATTATTGTCGGCCATCAGGAGCTTTGCGGCGCGCAGTTCGGCTTCCGTGTCGACCGGTTGGCCGGTCATCCTTTCATAGGCGCTGCGCAGTTCGTCCAGCTTGCGGCCGTCGACCAGGGCGTCGCTGACGGCTGAGATGAACTCATAGCCGGTCGTGCCGGAGATCGGCCAGTCTGCCGGGATCTGTTCGCCTTCTCCGAGGATCTTTTCGACGGTGATATAGCAATCCGGCCCGGCCTCGTGTCGAAGGCGGTCGAGATACCCCTTCGGGTCGGCGAGGCCGTCGACGTGATCGACGCGCAAGCCGTCCACCTTGCCGTCATGGACGAGTTCGAGGATCAGCCGGTGGGTATCGTCAAATACGGCGCCATCCTCGACCCGCACGCCGGCAAGCCCGGTAATCTCGAAGAAGCGGCGATAGGAGAGTTCGCGCGGTGCATCCCGCCAAGACATCAGCCGGTAGGGCTGCTGGCGGTGCAGTCTGGCAATCGCGGCGCGATCGGTGATCTTCAGCACTTCCGTCTCGCGGCCGGCGTAACTCGCCGGGGCCAGCGGATAAGACGTGTCGTAATAGGCGAAGGCCGGTTTGCCGGTTTTCGGATCGGTTTTGAGGGAAATTTCCCCGGCTTCCAGCACCTTCTCGAATGTGTTGCCGAGGAAGGGCAATGTGAGACGTCTGGTCCAGTCGATATCGAGATGGCGGGCATATCGGCTCATCTCGCCGTTTTCGACGACATCGCGCCACCAGGGGTTTTCAAGCGACGCGGCCATGTGGTTCGGGACGATGTCGAGGATCAGGCCGAGACCCTCGGCCTTCAACGCCTTCACCATGCGTTCGAAACCGTCGCGGCCGCCGATCGCGGGGTCGATCTCATTGGCGTCGGTCACGTCGTAGCCGTGGGTGGAGCCGGTCGTGGCGGTGAAGATGGGGGAGGCGTAGAGGTGGCTGATGCCGAGCCGCTTCAGATAGGGCACCAGTTCGCTGGCGCGATCGAAGGTCATGCCGTTGCGGAACTGGATGCGGTAGGTGGCGGTCGGGATCATCATGCGGCGTCTCCGACCGCTTCGAAACGGACGAGTACGGAGTTGGGGGGCAGGTCCTTCGCCTGTTCTGGCCACGCAAAGATCACCCTGCCGGGCATGTCCGGCAGTGCCTGCACCTTTTCACCGAGGTTGAGCGCCATCGAGAGCGTGCCTTTTGGAAAAGTCCACGATACGGCAAGGAAACCCTTGTCCGTTTTCACCACCTTGCCGGAGCGACCGCCTGCGGAGCCCAGCAGGGGCATCACGATCTCCCGCCGCAGCTTCAGCAACGTCCTGGTAAACTCCAGCCAGTCCTTGCCGTCCGCCGATTCCAGCTTCTTCCAATCGAGCCTGCAGGCATCGAAGGTCTTTTTGGCATTGGGGTCGGGGACCGTTTCGCCCTCGTGGCCGGCATGGCCTTCGAACTCCTTGCGGCGTCCGTCCCGCACGGCCTTGGCAAGATCGCCATGGAAATCGGTGAAGAACAGGAAGGGGTTGGTCTCGCCATATTCCTCACCCATGAAGAGAAGCGGGATATGCGGCGAGAGAAGCAGCATGGCGAGCAGTGCCTTCACCTTGTCGGGACCGCCAAGCTCGATCAGCCTCTCCCCCTGGGCGCGGTTGCCGACCTGGTCGTGGTTCTGGATGAAATCCACGAAGGCGACCGGCGGCTGATCGAGGCTGGACACGCCGCGCTTTTTACCGGTCTGCGGCGAGACTTCGCCCTGATAGGCGAAACCTTCCGCCAGCACCCGCGCCACCAGCTTTTCCGGCGCCTTGGCGAAGTCCTTGTAATAGGCATGCGTCTCGCCGGTCGCTAGGACATGGGCGGCGTTGTGGAGGTCGTCGTTCCATTCGGCGGTGAAGAGGGGCGTCTTGGCGTCCTCGTCGCGGGGATGCAGGAACGTGACGTTGCGGCTGTCCTCCGTGGTCAGGTGGATGGCGCGTTCGGGGATTTCGGCGCGGATGCGCTCGGCGATCTCGATCAGCACGTGTCTGTCGGACAGGTCGTTGATCTGGTCGATGGCATCGAAACGCAATCCGTCGAGATGGAATTCTTCCAGCCAATAGAGCGCGCATTCCGTGATGTAGCGCCGCACCGGCTCGACGTCATAGGCGATTGCGGCGCCCCAGGGCGTCATGTTCTCCTTGTGGAAGAAGGCGGGTGCCAGAAGCGGCAGATAATTGCCCTCCGGGCCGAAATGGTTAAGCACGATATCGAGAACCAACGTCAGCCCGTGACCATGGGCGGCATCGATAAAGGCCTTGAAATCCTCAGGCGGGCCGTAGGCGGCATGAGGCGCATAGAGGAGCACGCCGTCATAACCCCAGCCGCGGTTCCCGCCGAAATGGGCGACGGGCATGACCTCGATCATGGTGATGCCGAGGTCTGCCAGATGGGGGAGCTTGGCGATCGCGGCGCGGAACGTGCCTTCTTCCGTAAACGTGCCGATATGGATTTCGTAGACGACCGTTTCTTCCCAGGGCCGGCCCTGCCATTCCGGATGCCGCCAGGTGTAGCTGGTCGGGTCGATCACCAGCGACGGGCCGTTGACGCTGTCCTTCTGGCCGCGCGAGGCGGGGTCGGGCACGACCATGCCATCGGCGAGGACATAGGCATATTCGGCGCCGGGGGTGATGCCGGTGGCGAGCAGCTCGAACCAGCCATCGTCGCTGCGGCTCATCTCGGTATCTTCGCCGTTCAGCCTCAGCGCCACGGTCTCCTGGCCGGGTGCCCAGAGCCGGAACCGCACCTCGCCGGCGGCGACATATTCGGCTCCCCATGTCTTTGGAAACGCGCGAAACTCGGTGGCGGCATTCAATTCCGGCATGCTGACCAGCCCCTGGTTGAGAGAGACCGGCAAACGGTCGAAGAGGCTTCGAGTTCCATTGTGGGGCATAGGCGCAATAAAATTGCGCGTCGGGGTAACAAATAACAAGTTCAAAGGAGTAGTCGCCGACCCGGTTCGGTCCTAATTTAGCACTCATGCAAGCGGTTTCGGGGAGGAGATCAGTGCATGCTGACTGAGGAAGAAGAGCTTATCCGCTCGACTGCCGCGGAGTTTTCCCGGGAGGTCCTGAAACCCGGAGCTGCTGCGCGCGACAAGTCGCACGCGATCGAGCCGGACGTTCTGAAACAACTCGGTGAGCTCGGGTTTCTCGGCATGCGAACGGCGGAGGAATGGGGCGGCGTCGGCTGTTCCTATGTCGCCTATGCCTGTGCGCTGATGGAGATCGCTGCCGGTGACGGCGCGGTCTCGACGCTGGTCAGCGTCCACAATTCGCCAGTCTGCTCCCTCCTCGATATGCATGCTTCCAACGAGCAGAAGGAACGGTTTCTCAGGCCGCTCGCCGAAGGCCGTCATATCGGCGCCTTCGCGTTGACCGAGGCCGATACCGGTTCGGACGCGGCGGCAATCCGCACCCGCGCCATGAGGGACGGCAGCGACTATGTCGTTAACGGCTCGAAGATGTTCATCACGTCCGGCAAGATCGCCGGCACGGTGATCATCTTTGCGGTCACCGATCCAAGCGCCGGAAAACGCGGCATCTCCGCCTTCGTCACCTCGACGGATGTGCCTGGATTTTCGATTTCCAAGATCGAGGACAAGCTCGGCCAGAAGGCGTCGGATACCGCGGCGCTGATGTTCGACAACCTGCGCATTCCGGAAAGCCAGCGGATCGGGGCGGAAGGCGCCGGTTTGAAGATCGCGCTGTCCGGGCTGGAGGCGGGCCGGATCGGCATCGCCGCGCAGTGCGTCGGCATGGCGCAGGCGGCGTTCGACGTGGCGCTGACCTATGCCAAGGAGCGCAAGACCTTCGGGAAGCTGCTGCTCGACCACCAGGCGGTCGCCTTCCGGCTGGCAGATGCGAAGACGCAGATCGAGGCGGCTAAGCAACTGGTCCTGCATGCCGCGCGGCTGAAGGATCGCGGCGAGCCCTGCCTGGACGAGGCCTGCATGGCGAAACTGTTCGCCTCCGAAATGGCGGAGAAGGTCTGCTCGGCGGCGATCCAGACACTCGGGGGCTACGGCTACATTTCCGATTTTCCTGTCGAGCGCATCTATCGCGATGTCCGCGTCTGCCAGATCTACGAGGGCACGTCCGACATCCAGAAGATCATTATCGCCCGCGGCCTGGCGAACTGAGGAGAACAGGATGCGGATCGAAGGCGGAAATTTTCTGGTGACCGGTGCCGCTTCCGGCCTTGGGCTCGCGACAGCTAAAATGCTTGTCGAAGCCGGCGGTTGCGTGGCTTTGCTCGACCTCGATGAGACGAACGGTCGGGCAAGAGCCGACGAGCTCGGCAAGGGCACAATCTTCGTGAAGACCGATGTCCGCCATGGTGAGGCGGTCGAAAATGCGGTTGCCAAGGCGGAGGCCGCCAACGGACCGATCCGGGGCGCCGTCTGCTGCGCCGGGATCGCGCCGTCGGAAAAGGTGCTCGGCAGAGAAGGCGTCCATGCGCTCGAAAATTTTGCCCGCGCGCTGGAGATCAACACGATCGGCACGTTCAATGTGATCCGGCTGGCGGCGCAGGCGATCGCCCGGGTCGAGCCGAACGAGGAGGGCGAGCGCGGCGTGCTTGTCGCCACGGCTTCCGTTGCCGCCTATGACGGGCAGATCGGCCAGGCAGCGTATTCCGCCTCCAAGGCGGCGGTGGCCGGCATGACGCTGCCGATCGCCCGCGAGCTTGCCCGTGACGGCATCCGCATGATGACGATCGCGCCCGGCATTTTCGAAACGCCGATGATGGCCGGGTTTTCCGACGAGGTGCGTGCTTCGCTGGGCAAATCGGTGCCGTTTCCGCCGCGGCTCGGACGGCCGGCGGAATTTGCCCGGCTGGTGCGCGACATTATCGAAAACCCGATGCTGAACGGCGAAGTGATCCGCCTCGACGGAGCGCTCAGGATGGCGCCGCGTTGAACGACAGATTTTGATCGGTTCTTTGGGAGGAGAAACGAATGACGGATGGACAGAGACTGAGCCTGCATGTGCCGGAGCCGGAAGTGCGGCCGGGCGGCAAGCCGGATTTCTCCAACGTGCCGATCCCGAAGGCGGGCTCGGTGCGGCGTCCGGAGGTGGATGTCGATCCGAAGGAGATTCGCGACCTCGCCTATTCGATCATCCGCGTGCTCGACCGCGAGGGAGAGGCGGTCGGTCCCTGGGCCGGGTCGCTGACCGACGAAGAACTGATGGAGGGCCTCAAGCACATGATGCTGCTGCGAGTCTTCGACAGCCGCATGCTGATGGCGCAGCGGCAGGGCAAGACGTCCTTCTACATGCAGCATCTCGGCGAGGAGGCGGTCTCCTGCGCCTTCCGCAAGGCGCTTCTCCCGGGCGACATGAACTTTCCGACCTATCGTCAGGCCGGCCTGTTGATCGCCGGCGGCTATCCGATGGTCGAGATGATGAACCAGATCTATTCCAACGATGCCGATCCCCTGAAGGGCCGTCAGTTGCCGATCATGTATTCGGCCAAGGACTACGGCTTCTTCACGATCTCGGGTAATCTCGCCACGCAATATGTGCAGGCCGTCGGCTGGGCCATGGCGTCGGCAATCAAGAACGACACGAAGATCGCCGCCGCCTGGATCGGCGACGGATCGACGGCGGAGTCGGACTTTCATTCGGCGCTGGTCTTTGCCTCCACCTACCGGGCGCCTGTCGTCCTCAATGTCGTCAACAACCAGTGGGCCATCTCGACCTTCCAGGGCGTCGCCCGCGGCGGATCGGGCACCTTTGCCGCCCGAGGCCTCGGGTACGGCCTGCCGTCGCTGCGCGTCGACGGCAACGACTATCTCGCCGTGCACGCGGTCGCCAAGTGGGCGGCGGAGCGGGCTCGGCGCAATATCGGCCCGACGCTGGTCGAATACGTCACCTACCGCGTCGGCGCGCATTCCACTTCAGACGATCCTTCCGCCTATCGTCCGAAGGAGGAGTCCGAGGCCTGGCCGCTCGGCGACCCGGTCATCCGGCTGAAGAACCACCTGATCCGCATCGGCACCTGGAGCGAGGAACGCCATCGCCAGATGGAAGCGGAAATTCGCGACACGGTCGTCGCTGCCCAGAAGGAGGCGGAGCGCCACGGCACGCTGCATTCCGGTGGGAGGCCGTCGATGCGGGACATGTTCGAAGGAGTCTACGCGGAAATGCCGCCGCATCTAAAGCGGCAGCGGCAGCAGGCGGGGGTGTGAGGATGAAAGAGCTAAGTCTTCGATCGCGGCTCCCCCTCATCCGCCTGCCGGCACCTTCTCCCCGCTGGGGAGAAGAGGATATGCCGCGAGGTTTCCGATCCTCCTCTCCCCAGCGGGGAGAGGGTGGCCGAGCGAAGCGGAGGCCGGGTGAGGGGGCGGCTTGCTCCGACCTCGAGATCGCTTGCTCCGGCGTTCCAGCATCGGAGGCCCTCCCATGCCGCGCATGACGATGATCGAGGCGATCCGCAGCGCCATGGATGTCTCCATGGAGCGCGACGACGATGTGGTCGTGTTCGGCGAGGATGTCGGTTATTTCGGCGGCGTCTTTCGCGGCACCCAGGGGCTGCAGCAGAAATACGGCAAGACGCGCTGTTTCGACGCGCCGATCAACGAATCCGGCATCGTCGGCGTGGCGATCGGCATGGCGGCCTACGGGCTGAAACCCTGTGTCGAGATCCAGTTTGCCGATTACATGTATCCGGCCTACGACCAGCTGACCCAGGAAGCGGCGCGGCTGCGCTATCGCTCCAACGGCGATTTCACCTGCGGGATCACGGTGCGGATGCCGACCGGCGGCGGCATCTTTGGCGGGCAGACGCATAGCCAGAGCCCCGAGGCGCTGTTCACCCATGTCTGCGGCCTGCAGGTGGTGGTGCCGTCCAATCCTTATGACGCCAAGGGCCTGCTGATCGCCTCGATCGAAAACCCGGACCCGGTGATCTTCCTCGAGCCGAAGCGGCTCTATAACGGCCCGTTCGACGGTCATCACGATCGGCCGGTGACGTCTTGGGCCGGTCATCCGCTCGGCGAGGTGCCGGCCGAACATTACGTGGTGCCGCTCGGCAAGGCGGTGGTGCGGCGGCCTGGTTCGGCGGTGACCGTGCTCGCCTATGGCACGATGGTGCATGTGGCCGAAGCGACAGCCGAGGAGAGCGGCATCGACGCCGAGGTGATCGACCTGCGCACCCTGATGCCGCTCGACCTCGATACGATCGTCACTTCGGTGAAGAAAACCGGTCGCTGCATGGTGGTGCACGAGGCGACGCTTACCTCCGGCTTCGGCGCGGAACTGGCGGCGCTGGTGCAGGAGCATTGCTTCTACAACCTCGAAGCCCCGGTCACCCGGGTCGCTGGCTGGGATACGCCTTATCCGCATGCGCAGGAATGGGACTATTTCCCAGGCCCGGCCCGCGTCGGCCGGGCGCTGCGCGACATGATGGAGGCCTGAGACATGGCGGAAAAACTCATCAAGCTGCCGGACGTCGGCGAAGGCGTCGCGGAAGCGGAACTGGTCGAATGGCACGTCGACGTCGGCGACCTGGTCCACGAGGACATGGTGCTTGCGGCCGTGATGACCGGCAAGGCGACGGTCGAGATCCCATCGCCCGTGGAAGGCGAGGTGACCTTCCGGCACGGCGAGATCGGCGACATCATTGCAACCGGCACCGTCATCCTCAAGATCAGGACCATGGGCGAGGGCGCCGACGGTGAGGAGGAGCCGGAGATCGAGCTTCCGCTGTCCCAGCCCGAAGCCTTGTCCGTCGAACCGCAGAAGCAGTCCGACCCGGTAGTGGAAAGGCCGAAGCCTGCGCTGGAAACGGTGCCGCCAAGATCGGCCGTGCAACCCTCCGCGAGGAATGTCGGAGCCCCCCGCGCCGAGGGGGAAAAACCGCTGGCGCCGCCGGCCGTCCGTCTTCGGGCGAAGGATGCGGGCGTCGATCTCCGACAGGTGCCGGGCACCGGCCCGGCCGGCCGCATTACGCATGAGGATCTGGATCTGTTCCTCGACAGCCAGGGCGGCGGCGGGGGGGGCGCTGCCGGGCTGCAGCCGAACAAGGCGGTTCAGGAGGTTAAGGTCGTCGGCCTTCGCCGCCGCATCGCCGAGAAGATGGCGCTGTCGAAATCCCGCATCCCCCACATCACCTATGTGGAGGAGGTCGACATGACCGCGCTGGAAGAGCTGCGGACCCGCATGAACGGCACCCAGAAGCCCGGCCGGCCGAAACTCACTATCCTGCCCTTCCTGATGCGGGCGATGGTCAAGGCGATTGGCGAACAGCCGGGCATCAATGCGCTTTACGACGACGAGGCCGGCATCATCCGCCAATATGGCGGCGTGCATATCGGCATCGCGGCGCAGACGCCGTCGGGGCTCGTCGTGCCCGTGGTCAAACACGCTGAAGCGCGCGACATCTTCGACTGCGCCCGGGAAGTGGCACGCCTAAGCGATGCGGCCAAGAACGGCACGGCCTTGCGCGAGGAACTGTCCGGCTCGACGATTACCATCAGTTCGCTCGGCGCGATGGGCGGCATCGTCTCGACACCGGTCATCAACCATCCGGAAGTGGCGATCATCGGCGTCAATAAGCTTGCCGTCCGGCCGCATTGGGACGGGGCGCAATTCGTGCCGCGCAAGATGATGAACCTGTCCTCCAGCTTCGATCACCGGGTGATCGACGGCTGGGATGCCGCGACATTCGTACAGCGCTTGAAGGCGCTGATGGAAACGCCGGCGCTAATCTTCGTCGAGGAGTGAGGTGAGAGAAGAACAATGAAAGAGATCACCTGCAAGCTCCTCGTCCTCGGGGCCGGTCCGGGAGGCTATGTCTGCGCCATCCGGGCCGGCCAGTTGGGGATCGATACGGTCATCGTCGAAATGGCGAAACCGGGCGGCACCTGCCTCAACATCGGCTGCATCCCGTCCAAGGCGATCATCCACGCGGCTGACGATTTTGCAAAGACGGTCGCGATGGCGGCGGGCAAAAACGCGATGGGCATCCGCACCGACAATCCGGTTATCGATCTTGCCAAAACCATGGCCTGGAAGGACGGCATTACCGGCCGGCTGACGCTGGGCGTTGCCGGTCTCCTGAAGAAGGCCGGCGTCAAGATCGTCGTCGGCCGGGCGAAATTCCGGGACGGCAAGACCGTCGCGGTGGAAACCGAAACCGGCGAGCAGGTCATCCGTGCCGAAAACATCGTCATCGCCACAGGTTCGGCGCCGGTCGAATTGCCGATGCTGCCGTTCGCGGGCAAGGTCATTTCCTCGACCGGTGCACTGTCCCTGACCGAGGTGCCGGATAGGCTTGCGGTGGTCGGGGCCGGGTATATTGGCCTCGAACTTGGGCTCGCGTTTGCCAAGCTTGGAGCGAAGGTGACGATCGTCGAAGCGCTCGACCGCATCCTGCCGCTCTACGATACGCAGCTTACCCAGCCGGTCGCCAAGCGGCTCGCGGCTTTGGGCGTCGAGGTTCTGCTCGGCACCAAGGTCAAGGGCCTGTCTTCGAACGGCGAGGCGCTGATGGCAGAGACCGGCTCCGGCGAGGAGAAACGCATCGCGGCCGACAAGATCCTCGTCACGGTTGGCCGCAAGCCGGTGACCGAAGGCTGGGGCCGTGAAGAGCTGGAACTCGACATGGACGGCCGGTTCCTGAAGATCGACGAGCAGTGCCGCACCTCGATGCGCGGCATCTATGCGGTCGGCGACGTGACCGGCGAGCCTATGCTGGCGCACCGGGCAATGGCGCAGGGCGAGATGGTGGCCGAGATCGTCTCCGGCAAGCGCCGTTCCTGGGACAAGCGGGCCATCGCCGCCGTCTGCTTCACCGATCCGGAAATCGTTTCCGTGGGCCTGTCGCCGGACGAGGCGAAGGCGCAGGGCCGCGAGATCAAGGTCGGGCAGTTTCCGTTTGCCGCCAACGGAAGGGCGATGACGCTATCGGCAGAGGAAGGGTTCGTCCGCATCGTGGCGCGGGGGGACAACCACCTTGTGCTCGGCATCCAGGCGGTCGGGGCTGGAATCTCCGAACTCTCGGCTGCCTTCGGGCTGGCGATCGAGATGGGGGCGAGGCTGGAGGATATCGCCGGGACGATCCATGCGCATCCGACGCAGTCCGAGGCTTTTGCGGAGGCGGCGATGAAGGCACTGGGGCATGCGCTGCATATTTGAAGCGAAGGGTCTGCCCCTCATCCGCCCTGTCGGGCACCTTCTCCCCGCCTGCGGGGAGAAGGAAATTCGCGGCGCCGTTTTTCCTCTATCTCCGGCATTGCCCGAGCCAAGTTGATTGGCGCAGAGGGCGTGTCATATCCCTTCTCCTCGTTAGAACGGGGAGAAGGTGGCGGCAGCCGGATGAGGGGCTATCTCAACAAAGATGGTCCTTACAATTCCAGCAGCGCATACGGTTTGCCCGTAGGCTTCTCGATATGCGAGGCGACATTGTAGACCGGCGCGCCGCCAGGGGTCTTTCCATGATAGGTGCCGCGATGGGCATGGCCGTGGACCACGGCGGAGACCGGAAAACGGTCGATGGTTTCGGCAAGGCGCGACGAGCCGAGAAACGGGTAGATTTCCTCCGGCTCGCCGATCACGGTCTCGCGGATCGGTGCGTAGTGCAGAATGACCATGGCCCGCTCCGAGCGAACCTGGCGCAGCGCGTTTTCGAGCCGCATGGTTTCCTCGACGCTTTCGGTGACCATCGCCTTGATGGCCGGCTCGCCGAAGGACCCGAGCATGTGGCGGCCGAAACCGCCTGCGAAACCTTTGGCACCTGCAAAGCCTACGCCATTGATCTCGACGGCCTCGCCTTCCAGCAGGTGGATGCCGGCATCTTTCAGGATATGGGTGACCTCCTCGACGCAGCCGCATTCGTAATCGTGATTGCCGAGCACGCCGACGATCGGGATCGAGCAGGAGCGCAGGTCGGCGGCCAGTATTTCCGCCTCCTTCGGTTTGCCGAGATCGGTCAGATCGCCGGTCAGGACCAGGATATCGGCGGCTTGCGAAATCTCGCTGAAGAGCTCCCTGTAGGACGCCGAGCCGTGCTCCTTGATGTGGAGGTCGCCCATCGCGGCGATCCGCTGCTTGCCGTTCGCTTTCTTGGTGGATGCCTTGGTCGTGTCAGCCTTTTTTGTTTCCGTCTGGGCGGTGTCGCTCTTCGCGTCTGTCGCTTTGCTCACGCTAAGCCTCCTTGGGCCATTTCCTCTTCGACGCCGTCGCGAAGGTCACCTTCGCCGCCGACATCGGCGAAACCCCATTCCTTGACGTCGATCTCGAAATCCACGCGGCTGAACATGCGGCCGCGGCAGATCTTCATCTGCGGCAGCGGCAGTTCGCGCTGCGCCTTCAGGCGGTCGAGCAACTCGTCCAGGAGCCAGTCGGGGACCTTGTCGCGCTCGGTCGGGTAGATCCAGCGAAAATTCAGGAGGTGGATCAGCAGCACTTCCCAATGCACTTCCATATGGCTCAGCAGCCGTTCCCAATCGATCTGGTCATGGGCGCGCAGGATCATGTGGACGATATCGCCTCCGTCATAGCGGTGGCGGAGCTGCACGAAACATTTCGACCAGATGAGTTCAGTCGGCGCGATGATGCGCACCTTGTGGCCGTTCATCTCGATCTGGCGGGCGTTTTCGAACCAGGCATCGCTGATCGGCATGGTGCCGTTCGACGCGGCGAAGATGACATCGAAGAAGTGCCGGCCCTTTTTCACCTTGCCGAGCCAGCGGTCGTCCTCGACCTCGATATGATAACCCTTGTCCTTGAAATGGGCGAGGATGCGGGCGTAGTCGCCGGCCTTGCAGAAAATGTCGAGATCCTTCGTCTGACGGGTGATGCCCGTATAGGCACTGATGGCAAACGTGCCGGCCAGCAGGAACGGGATATGGCAGTTGGCGAGATCCTCGACCGCTTCGGCGACAAAGGCTTCGGAATCCGCGTCGGCAAGCGTCGGCGCAGCCTTCACCTCCATCCCCGGCATGGTGTCGACCGGATGGGTGGCCTTCTCCCTCGGCAGGTTCTGCGCGGCATTCGCTTCAGCATTCATCGAGAATCTCCAAATCTTCAACTCGCGCACCAAATCTTCAACTCGCGCAGAGGAACACCCGGGCATGCCCGGAGGTTCCGCTTCGAATTGTTTGCGAGATGTGGGAGGGGCGTCAGCGTTCGGGATTATCGGCATTGGCCATGGGGCTGGGGCGGCCGTCCGGCTGGTCCAAGTCCTCACGTTCGTCGAGGTCTTCCAGATCGGTTTCCACCATGTAGGTGTCCCCGGCGCCGAGACGAGAGGCTTCCTTGACCGCCTCCTGGTTGGTCATGTCCATCTGCGCGTGAAGCGCGTCTTCGGCGCGCTCCCGGCCATCCGTTTCAAAGCGTTCAGCTTCCTTGTCGTTGTCGATCTTGCGTTCGGCATCCATGGGATGTTCCTTTCATCAAGTTCGGGCCTGTTCCGGCAACGTCCTCTCCATCCAGAACACGCCGATGCCAGAGAGGTTCCGCCGGGCAGGGAACCAAGCATGAGCCTGCGGTGTTGGATGAGAAGTATAACAGGAGGCAGATATGCCAGCGAAATCCAAAGCACAGCAGAAGGCGGCCGGTGCCGCACTTGCTGCGAAACGCGGCGACATGAAGAAGAGCGAACTCAAGGGTGCTTCGAAGGGCATGGAGAAATCCATGAGCGAAAAGCAGCTCGAGGATTTCGCCTCGACCAAGCGCAAGGGCAAGCCGGATCACACCGCCCACCACTGACGGGATGCCGGTTTGCCTCGACGCCCAAATCTGGCTGCCGGTCCGAGACCGGAACTTCCCGGAAAGACGGACGTTCTTCGGAGCGCCCGCCTTTTCGTGGAGGAGAAAGCCATGCCGCCTGAAGAACTCGATGCCACGCTGACTGCCCTGCCGCTGAGGATCGGCGTCTACATTCCCGATGATTTGATGGAAGACTGGTTTGCGCCGGGAACGGGCATGAAGCCGGTGAGCGACGCGGCATTGAAGGCGGCCGAGGCCTATGGCCGCCGCTTCGAATGCGAATTCAAATATTATCCGGAGCGGATGGAAGGCGTTTTCTGGAAATGGGTGCCGGCCCTCTAGGCGGCTTTTAGGGCCGATGAGACCTGAAGATCGTTGAAGCGCGCCGCGCCGCTAAAAGATCGCTTGCCTCTCACAAGCGATCGGTCCGCCTATGGGCGCGGCGGCGCCTCTTTCTCATGACAACCACCTTCAAGGGCGGCACTTGGCTAAACGATCATCACGCAGCCAACCCACTCCGCAAGCCCTGCCACGGCCCCCAATGCAGGGGAAAACGAAAGGTTCCGCCCGGCAAGTGATTCGGACGGTTATTTTTCGCCCGAATCATCAAAACTCACAGAATCGCTGAGGCTCAGGCGTAACTGTCGCGAAGTGCTTCGAACTTCTGAAGCTGCTCGGCGATCAGTTCGCGCGCGGCATCCCGCTTGACGAAGACCTTGAACATCGCCGAACCCCTGGCATTCATGAACCAGACCGAGCAGGAGCGGCGGCCGTGGAAGGCGCGGTCGACGAAGGTCACGGAGGCGCAGTTCTCCTTCTTGATGTGACCGCCGATCGGGCTGTCGCCGTGGATGTTGAACCAGCCATGGCCTTCCGAACCCATCGGCAGGCTGCCTTCGGCTTCCAGCACGATGTCTTCGGTATGAACGATGAACAGGACTTCGCCCCAGGTGGTCATCTCGGCCCAGATATCCACAAACCTCTCCTTGTCGGCGATGACCGCCGCGCCCTTCGGCAGGATTTCGAGGATTTCGGCAGGCGTCACGTCGGCCTTGGCGGCGATCGCCTCGACGACGCCGTCGGGCTTCTCTGCCAACGCGGCGAGTGCCCGTTCGCGACGGTCCGGCTTGATTTCGGAAACGGCGTTCATCAGGAGCCTCAGGCTGCTACGTCGGCGCGTACGCCGTTCTTGTCTTCGTGAATGATCACTTCGAAACCTTCGAAATGCGGGCCTGACAGATATTCGACCTTGCCGCGGTTCTCGCCGGCCTTGGCATGGGCGGCGCGGAACTGTTCCGACTTCGTCCAGGCCTGGAAGTCCTCGAAGGTTTCCCAGACGGTATGGGATGCGTAGAGGGTGTGATCTTCAGCCTTGGGGCCTTTGAGCATGTGGAATTCGACATAACCGGGCAGCTCCGCGAGGCGGCCCTGGCGACCGCGCCAGATGGCCTCGAACGCTTCTTCATAGCCCGGCACGACGCGGAATCGGTTCATCGCGATATACATGGATAGTCCCTCACTTAAAGTTTCACTTTTGACTCAAGATATCTGCGGCCGGTCCCCTTGAAAAGCCTAAAAAACTTGCGTAGTCAACTCAAGTTATCGCCGCCGGCTAGGCGGACCTGAGGCCTGTTGCGCCTCGGTTTGGGCAGACAAGGAGCAGAGTATCATGGGGTCTTCCTTCACCTTGAGGGGGCTTTTCGCAGCCGTCCTCCTGGGCACCGGTCTCGTCGCGGGCGTTGCCGCTGCATCCGACAAGGGCAACCCGGAAGCCAAGCGGATCGTCTCCATCGGCGGCACGATCACCGAGATCCTCTATGCACTCGGCGCCGAGGACCGGATCGTAGCACGGGACTCGACGAGCTTCTATCCGGATGCGGCCAATTCCAAGCCCGATGTCGGTTACATGCGCGCCCTGTCTGCGGAGGGCATTCTCGGCCAGAAGCCTGACCTGATCCTGATGGAGGAGGGTTCCGGCCCGCCGCCGGTGATCGAGATCCTGAAGGCCAGCGAAGTGCCGATGGTCGTCATCCCGACGCCGCCGAAGGTGGATGCGATCGGCAGGAAGATCCGCGATGTGGGTGCGGCGGTCGGGCTTTCCGGCAAGGCCGACGCCCTTGCCGTAAAGACGGAAGACGGACTGAAGAAACTCGCCGCCGACGTTGCCAGGATCCCCGGCCCGAAAAAGAAGGTTCTGTTCGTGCTGTCGCTTGCCAATAACCGCGTCATGGCCGGCGGTGCCGACACGGAAGCGGGCGCCGTGATCGAAATGGCCGGCGGTATCAATGCCGCGCCGACGATCAACGGCTACAAGCCGCTTGCCGACGAAGCCGTCATCGCCACGAAGCCGGATGTCGTGCTTTCCATGTCGCGCGGCGACCACACGATCACGCCGGAACAGGTTTTCGCGATACCGTCGATGCAGACGACGCCGGCTGCCGCCAACAAGGCGCTGGTCACCATGGACGGCCTGCTACTGCTCGGTTTTGGCCCGCGTACGCCGGAGGCCGCCCGCTCGCTCGCGGCCCGGATCTATCCCGGGGCGATCAACTGATGATGAAGGCGCTGGCGATGCCCTTCCGCGTTGCTGCCGATGGAGACCGGACGCGCCAGGGCGTCATCGTGCTTCTTCTGCTGGCGGTGATGCTGTTTGTCGCGTGCCTGCTTTCGCTCGGCATCGGCCCGACGGGCGTCGGCCTGCGTGATCTCTGGACCTACGCGACCGGTAACAGCGCCAGCCTTTCGACCCAGGACCGGGTGATCCTCGAGGCGGTCCGCCTGCCGCGCACCGCGCTTGGCCTTCTGGTCGGCGCCGGGCTTGCCGTCTCCGGCGCGATGATGCAGGGCCTGTTCCGCAATCCGCTTGCCGATCCCGGCATCGTCGGGGTCACTTCCGGCGCGGGGCTTGCCGCCGTTGCGGCGATCGTGCTCGGCAACGGCATCCTGGCGCCGGTCGCCATGGTGCTCGGCAACCAGTTCCTGCCGCTGATGGCCTTCTTCGGCGGTCTCTTCAACACTTGGGCACTCTACATCATCGCCACCCGCGACGGGCGGACCTCGACGACGACGCTGATCCTGTCGGGCATCTCGATCGGCGCGCTTTCGGCAGCGCTCATGGGCCTGCTGATCGTCATGGCCGACGACCGGCAGCTGCGCGACATCACCTTCTGGAACCTCGGCTCGCTCGGGGGCGCCACGTTCGGCCGGGTCTTGTCCATCCTGCCTTTCGTCGGCGCGGTGATGGTGATCATGCCCTTCGTGGCGCGCGGGCTCGACGCGCTGGTGCTTGGCGATGCGGCCGCGTTCCATATGGGGATACCGGTGCAGCGGCTGAAGAAGATCGTCATCGTCGCTGTCGCCGCCGCCTGCGGCTCGACCGTCGCTGTCGCCGGCTCGATCGGTTTCGTCGGCATCGTCGTGCCGCATCTGCTGCGCCTCGTCATGGGGCCGTCGCACCGCTTCCTGCTGCCGGGTTCGGCGCTCGGCGGTGGTGCGCTGCTGCTGGTTGCCGACAGCGTCGCGCGCACCGTCGCTGCTCCGGCGGAACTGCCGATCGGCGTCATCACCGCGTTGTTCGGCGCTCCGGTCTTCCTCTTCCTGCTGCTGGGTAAAAACGGCATCACCACGCGGGACATGCCATGATTTCCGCCGAACATGTCACCGTCACCCGCTCGGGCCGCAAATTGCTCGACAATGTCGGCCTCGATCTCCAAGCGGGGCGTTTCACCGTCGTCATCGGTCCGAACGGCGCCGGCAAATCGACGCTGATGAAGGTGATCTCCGGAGAGATGAAACCCGATGTCGGTTTCGTCAGCTATCACGGCACCAGCGTCGACCTCTGCCAGCCGGTCGAACTTGCCAAGCGCCGGGCGGTATTGCCTCAGGCGACGCAGCTCGCCTTTCCGTTCACCGCGCTCGAAATCGTCCGGATGGGCGCCGTTGCTCAAGGGGCGCTCAATCCGACCGAACAGGGCCGGCAAGCCTTGTCACGCGTGGGCTTGCGCGGTTTTGAAAGCCGGCCCTATCCGTCGCTGTCGGGCGGCGAACAGCAGCGGGTGCAGTTTGCGCGCGCACTCGCGCAGGTGCCGCAGCCGGTCGCGGACGGCGTGCCGCGGGCGCTGTTCCTCGACGAGCCGACTGCCAGCCTCGACCTCGGGCACCAGATCTCGGTGCTGGAAATCGCCCGCGACTTCGCCAATGCCGGCGGGATCGTGCTCGCCATCCTGCACGACCTCAACCTGGCTGCCGAGTTCGCCGACCATCTCGTGGTGTTGAACCACGGCCGGGTGGCGGCGGAAGGCGCATGCACGGAAACGGTGAACGACGAGATCATCGCCAGCGTTTATGGAATAACCGGTGCCGTCGGCCGCCTGCCGGCAGCCCACATCCCCTACGTATTGCCGCAGTCGCGACACCGCTGACGATTGGATGGTCAGGTGTCCGGGCGGGTGACGATGAAGGTCGCCGAGCCGAGCATGACCGCGGCCACCAGCGCCGCCCGCCACAACGGCGGCGAGGTGCCGAACCAGAACACCGCGTAGCTCACCGCCATCAGCGAAATGGCGGCGATCTTCGCCTTCCGTGCGATCGCACCCTTTTCCCGCCAGCTGCGCAGCGACGGCCCGAATTTCGGGTGCTCGAGCAGCCATGCCTCCAGCCGCGGCGAAGAGCGGGCGAAACAGGCAACTGCCAGTAGGAGAAACGGGGTGGTGGGCAGGACAGGCAGGAAAGCCCCGACAACGCCGATTGCAACGAACAGCCATCCGAGGGCGAGAAAGAGAAGACGCATGAAATGACCTATGGAATATCCTGACTACGATAGACAAGTTCGGAAGTGGCGTCTCTATCCAAATTTCTGACGCTCGTCCGCCCTTCCCATTTAGGCGCCGCCGGTTATAGTGCCGCCGGCTTCAATAACCGCAGGGGAAATGATGTCAGTGAAGAAAGTACTCGTGGTCGGCGGGGCCGGCTATATCGGCTCCCATACGTGCCTGGTGCTCGCCGAGCGAGGTTATCAGCCGATCGTCTTCGACAATCTCTCCAACGGGCATGCGGAATTCGTGCGCTGGGGTGAGCTGGAAGAGGGCGATATCCGCGATCGTGCCCGGCTCGACGAGGTGTTTGCCAAACACAAGCCGGACGCGGTGCTGCATTTCGCGGCGCTGATCGAGGTGGGTGAATCGGTCAAGAACCCAGTCGCCTTCTACGACAACAATGTGATCGGCGCTCTGACGCTGCTGTCGGCGGCGATCGATGCGGGTGTGAAAGCCTTCGTGTTTTCCTCGACCTGCGCCACTTACGGTCTGCCGGATCGCGTGCCGATGGACGAGACCCATAAACAGGCGCCGATCAACCCGTACGGGCGTACCAAATTCATCGTCGAGCAGGCGCTGAAGGATTACGGCACCTACAGGGACCTGAAATCGGTCATGCTGCGCTATTTCAATGCGGCCGGCGCCGATTTCGAGGGCCGGGTCGGCGAGTGGCATACGCCTGAGACCCACGCAATCCCGCTCGCGATCGAGGCGGCGCTCGGCCGCCGTCAGGGTTTCAAGGTGTTCGGTGACGATTACGACACCCGCGACGGCACCTGCGTGCGCGACTATATCCACGTGCTCGATCTGGCCGACGCGCATGTTCGGGCGGTCGACTACCTTCTCGCCGGTGGCGAAACGGTCGAGCTCAATCTCGGCACCGGCACCGGCACGACGGTGAAGGAACTGCTCGCGGCGATCTCGGCGGTTTCCGGAAAACCGTTCCCGGTGGAATATACCGGCCGGCGCGAAGGTGATTCCACATCGCTGGTCGCCAATAACGATAAGGCGCGGGCGGTGCTCGGCTGGGAGCCGAAATACAGCCTGAACGATATCATCCGTTCGGCCTGGGATTGGCATTCCCGCTCTAACCATCATGTGATCTGAAGGGCCAAGACATGGCGGAAGGCGAGGTCAAGCTCGAGGAAAGCTGGAAACATGCGCTCGGGCCTGAGTTTTCCAACCCGTATATGAGCGAACTGCGCCGCTTCCTGGTTGCCGAAAAGGAAGCGGGCAAACGCATCTTCCCGAAGGGCTCGGAATATTTCCGCGCGCTCGACCTGACCCCGCTCGACGAGGTGAAGGTCGTGATCCTTGGCCAGGATCCCTATCACGGCTTCGGCCAGGCGCATGGGCTTTGCTTCAGCGTTCGTCCGGGCGTGCGCGCCCCGCCGTCGCTCGTCAACATCTACAAGGAGATGGAGACGGATCTCGGCATTCCGCCGGCCAGGCACGGATGCCTCGAACATTGGGCGGAACAGGGTGTCCTGCTCCTGAACAGCGTGCTGACGGTCGAGGAGGCGAGGGCGGCCTCGCATCAGGGCAAGGGCTGGGAACGGTTCACCGATGCGGTGATCCGGGCCGTCAACGACGAGTGCGACGGTGTCGTCTTCATCCTGTGGGGCTCCTATGCCCAGAAGAAGGCGGCGTTTGTTGATCAGCAGCGCCATCTGGTAATCAAGTCGGCCCATCCGTCGCCGCTTTCCGCGCATAACGGCTTTCTGGGCTCGCGGCCATTTTCCAAGACGAATGCCTATCTACAGTCGATCGGCAAGGATCCGGTCGACTGGCGCCTGCCGGAACAAGCCTAGTTCTGTGAACGATTGGCCAATAGTCGTCTACGCAGAGTGAACAATGCGTTCGGATGGTCGCGTCTATCCAATTCCCGGTCCTTCCACCATCTTTACCCCAGAACAGCAGGCCGCACAGGCGGTCCGCAGAAAAGGGGTTTAAAATGCTAGACCAGATCAAGGGCCTCCACCACGTCACGTCGATGGCGGCAAGCGCCAGCACCAACAACAAGTTCTTCACCGACACGCTCGGCCTTCGTCGGGTCAAGAAGACCGTCAACTTCGACGCTCCGGATGTCTACCATCTCTATTACGGCGACGAGGTCGGTTCTCCCGGCTCGGTGATGACCTATTTCCCGTTCCCGCATATCGCCCGCGGCCGTCAGGGCACCGGCGAAGTCGGAACGACGCTCTTCTCGGTTCCGGAAGGTTCGTTCGGTTTCTGGACCGACCGCCTGACGAAAGCCGGTGCGGAAGGCATCAAGGCCGATACGGCGTTCGGTGAAAACCGCCTGCATTTCGCCGGTCCCGATGGCGACGGGTTCGCGCTCGTCGAAGTCAAGGACGATGCCCGCAAGCAATTCGTCGGCAACGGCATTTCCGAGGATCACGCGATCCGCGGCTTCCACTCCGCTTCGCTTCGTCTTCGCGATGAAAGTGCTACCGCCGAACTCCTGAAGTTCATGGGCTATGAGCAGATCGACGACAAGGATGGCGTGCTGAGGCTTGCCATGCCGGGCGGCAACGGTGCCGATGTCATCGACATCGAAACCATGCCGAACATTGCCCGCGCCAATCTCGGTGCCGGCTCGGTCCATCACATCGCCTTTGCGGTCGAGAACCGCGCAAAGCAGCTCGAAGTCCGCAAGGCGCTGATGGATACCGGTTACCAGGTCACTCCGGTCATCGACCGCGATTACTTCTGGGCGATCTATTTCCGCACGCCAGGCGGCGTGCTGTTCGAAATCGCCACCAACGAACCCGGCTTCGACCGGGACGAGGATACCGCCCATCTCGGCGAGGCCCTGAAGCTGCCCGCACAGCACTCACATCTGCGGGCGACGCTCGAACAACATCTCGAACCGCTGGACGCCTAGTCAGCGCAGCGTCCAAGGAGACCA
This sequence comes from Neorhizobium sp. T7_12, assembly GCF_002968535.1. Lineage (NCBI taxonomy): Bacteria > Pseudomonadati > Pseudomonadota > Alphaproteobacteria > Hyphomicrobiales > Rhizobiaceae > Neorhizobium > Neorhizobium sp. T7_12. The sequence goes on from NZ_PVBK01000001.1 coordinate 412,502, forward strand.
TCATGAGCTACGACAGTTATGTGCACCGGGCGCGTCCCGGTGCATCCGGAGCGCCGATCCTGTTCGTCTTTCACGGCACGGGCGGTGACGAAAACCAGTTCTTCGAGTTCGGCGGCCGGCTTTTGGCCGGCGCCACGGTGATCTCGCCGCGCGGCGACATTTCCGAACACGGTGCCGCGCGCTTCTTCCGGCGCAAGGCCGAAGGTGTCTATGATTGCGAGGATCTTGCCCGGGCGACCGGGCGTATGAGCGAATTCGTCGCCGCCAACCGCGAGCGCTACGGTTCCTCGACCGTGCTCGGCCTCGGTTTTTCCAACGGTGCGAACATTCTTGCCAATATCATGATCGAGAAGCCCGGCCTGTTCGATGCGGGCGTGCTGATGCATCCGTTGATCCCGTTCAAGCCTGAGGACCGCAAGGCCGAAGCCAAGGCCCGCGTTCTGATCACGGCCGGCCAGCACGACCCGATCAGTTCCGTCCAGCAGACCGACGAACTCGCCGACTATTTCAGGCGGCAGGGCGACACGGTGACATTGGAATGGCACGGCGGCGGGCACGAAATTCGTCCCAACGAGATCGAAGCCGCCAAGAAGTTCTTTGCGCCCTATGGCGCCTGAACGCGACAATGAAAACGTCCCGGCATCAGGCTTGTGAAGGCTGATGCCGGGCGTATTTTTGCGGGCGCTCTCTACCAGCGGGCCGTTGCCTTGCCGAACAGATTCTGGAGGGTCGGCTTTTTCTCGTCGTCGACCGCCTCTTCGCTGTCGCCCGTTTTGCCCTCTTCCTCTTTGAAGTATTTCGCGACGGTCTGCATGTGCCACTGCATCAGCTCATAGCAGTATATCACTTCCCGCTCGCCCGACGACCAATAGGCATTCGGCTCGCCGCATTCGGCGGCCGTCAGCTTGATGCCGTCCTCCAGCTTGTAGAGCCCCGAGAGAAGCTCGGCGAGAATATCCAGAACCTTCGCCGTCTTCGTCAGGTCCGCATAGTCCTCGAGTTCCTTGTTGTCCGGCTTCTTGTAGGTGATCGTAAACTTGTTGTTCTGCCCGTCGGTCCGCAGGTGCGGTTTCAGGAGGCCGAACCAGCTGTCATGGGCTTTCAGATATTCGTCGACGCACTGCCTGCGGCGTCCCTCCGGAAATTCGAGGCTGTCGGCCGATTCCTTGAATTTCTCCGCATCCTTGCCGACCATCATGCAGACCATGCTGAAGGCGCGCTGGCGGTCGAGCGCGTGGACGTCCCACATGGCCAGTTCCTGTTCGGCCGCCTCGCTGGCCTCTGCGGAAAATGTCCAGCCATCGACTGAATCGGTTAGCGCCGTGTCGAAAACTTCGTCGTCGGCCTCCAGCAGGAGCAGTGTGGAAAGCGTGTCCACCGCATCCTCCTCACGGCCAAGAACCGGCAGGTTGAATTCTGAAACCAGCATGTGTCCGGCTTCATGAAACAGGAAAAACAGCGCATTGCCGAATGCGAACTCGACGCTGTCCTCGACCTGCTGCTTGGAAAGACCCTGAAGATCGTCGGTGAGGGCTGTCGCTTGTGCGCCGGGCATGGGCAGCGCAAAAAGCCCGAGAAGGGCGAGAGGGAGAAGGCTGCGTCGCATCGGGCCTGCCTGCTTTCTGAAAGCCGTGTTGATCTGTCGCGTCGATGGCCCAGCGTTGCGGAAAGTCGCTTGGTCGTCGCAAGGTCGATCTATTCCATAACATCGAGCTTTTAAGTTCGGATGAAGCGGTATTGTTGCTGATATGTTTCGATGAGTTTCACGAACATTTAAGATTTATTGAATCGCCCGGCTTTCCCTGGCCTGCAAGAGCAAAGACGTCGGCTGCCGAGCGCTGCGTGGCGATGGAACAGGCCTCCGCACTTCGTCTTTTCGAGGCATCCGGCGGGCTTGCGAGGCCGATGGCGATGGCCGATAGTGGCTCACCATTTCCTCGACGCGCGGAGGTTTCCCATGAGCAACCACTTGAAATTCTTCATCGACGGTGTCTGGGTCGAGCCGGTCATTCCGGTCGCGCTCGACGTCATCGACCCGTCCACCGAAGAGGCCTGTACGCGGATCGCGCTCGGTTCCAAGGCGGATGTGGACAAGGCCGTCGCAGCCGCCAAGGCCGCTTTCGCGTCTTTCTCTCAGTGGTCGAAGGAGGAGCGGCTGGCGCTGCTCCGCCGTATCCTTGCCGAATACGAAAAGCGTTACGAGGATATCGCGCAAGCCGTTTCCCAGGAAATGGGCGCGCCGATCGGCTTTGCCCGGGACGCGCAGGCCGCCGCCGGGCAGGGGCATCTCAAGGCGACCATCGAGGCGTTCGAGGCCTACGAATTCACCGAGACGCGCGGCACGACGACCATCGTGAAAGAGCCGATCGGCGTCTGCGCTCTCATCACGCCGTGGAACTGGCCGCTCAACCAGATCGTCTGCAAGGTGGCGCCGGCGATCGCCGCCGGCTGCACGATGGTGCTCAAACCCTCCGAGATCGCGCCGATCAGCGGCATCATCTTTGCGGAAGTGATGGAGGCCGCCGGTACGCCGAAGGGTGTCTTCAACCTCGTCAACGGCACCGGTCCGGACGTGGGGCAGGTGATGGCCGGCCATCCGGACGTCGACATGGTGTCCTTCACCGGTTCGACCCGCGCCGGGGTGATCGTCGCCAAGACGGCCGCCGATACCGTGAAGCGTGTGGCACAGGAACTCGGCGGCAAGTCGCCCAATATCATCCTGGCGGATGCAGAATTCGAAAAGGCGGTCGCGGAGGGCGTGACCGCCTGCTTTGCCAATTCCGGCCAATCCTGCGACGCGCCGACCCGGATGCTGGTGCCGGCCAGGCGTCACGACGAGGCGCTTCAAGTTGCCAAGGCTGCGGCCGAAAAGCTCAAGACCGGCGATCCGCGCGCCGACGGGATAGATCTTGGCCCGGTGGTCAGCCAGGTCCAGTTCGACAAGATCCAGCGGCTGATCGAGGCGGGCATCACCGAAGGCGCGACGCTGGTCACCGGAGGCCCCGGCCGGCCGGAAAATCTCAACCGCGGTTATTACATCCGCCCGACCGTGTTCGGAAACGTCACCAACGACATGACCATCGCCCGCGAGGAGATTTTCGGGCCGGTCCTGTCGATCCTCCCTTACGAGACCGAGGAACAGGCAATCGAGATCGCCAACGACACGCCCTACGGGTTAGCCGCCTATGTCCAGTCCGGCGACCTTGCCCATGCCCGCAAGGTGGCGGCGCGGCTGCGGGCCGGTTCGGTGTTCATCAACTATCCCGAATGGGATCTCTTCGCGCCCTTCGGCGGCTTCAAGCAATCCGGCAACGGCCGCGAATACGCCGACTGGGCCATTCACGACTTCCTCGAAATCAAGGGTATCGTCGGTTATGGCATTTAAGACCTTCAATCCGCCTTCCGTCCGCAAGCCGTTCGGCGGCTACAATCATGGCCTGCTCGTGCCGCCGGGCGCAAGCCTGCTCGTCACTTCCGGCCAGCTCGGCATTTCGCCGGAAGACAGGATCCCGCCGGACGTGGCAGGGCAGGCCGAACTCTGCTTCAAGGCGATCGGCGCGATCCTCGAAGAGGCGGGCATGACCTATGCGGATGTCATCCGCATTTCCGGCTTCGTCACCAGCCGCGAGGATTTTCCCGCCTACATGATGGTGCGGGACCGCTATACGCTCGATCCGAAACCGGTCTCGACCCTGATCGTCGTCGGTGGCTTCACCCGCGCCGAATTCCTGGTCGAAGTGGAGGTGACGGCGGCGAAGGTGTTTTGAAGCAACGCCGAATAGAGATAACTCTCCCAAGTCATCCGCATCGCGGGCATGCGGCACATATTCAGTCTTTGTTGATCACGTATTGTCTTGTTGCGGCGATGGCGGATGCATTTTTGATTTTACGCCGAATACCGTCCTCCATTTTAAATATTCCTTGAGCTGAATGGGGTATTTTTTGCTCCAGGGTTTTTTATTGGGGGTTTTCTATGCGTCGTATCGTAATGGGAGCCATGGCGCTCTTCTGTGCGCAATTTCTCGCACCCGCTGCTTTTTCTGCAAGTCTTGTTGCCAGCGTCAGCCTCTCGTCGCAAACCATGACCGTCGAGCAGGATGGCGTGGTGGTTTACGAATGGAAGGTCTCGACCGCGCGTTCGGGTTATTCGACGCCGACGGGGAACTGGCGCGCCAAGTGGCTCTCCAGGGATCATCGTTCGCGCAAATACGACAACGCTCCGATGCCGTTTGCGGTGTTCTACAACGGCGGTTATGCTGTCCATGCGACCTTCGAGACGAAGCGGCTCGGCCGACCTGCCTCGCATGGCTGCATCCGCCTGCATCCTGAAAATGCAGCGACATTCTTCTCGCTCGCCAGCCGGCACGGAGTGTCGAACACGCGCATCGTCGTCAGCCGCTAGGTTTCGCCTTAATAGCCGCAGCTTCTGAGCTGCGCTTCGTATTTGGCGGCCATGCCGGCGGATTTCTGGGCGGTCTGCTTGACGCCGTTGCCGAACTGGCCGCGTGCGTAGCCGGCCTGGCCGGTATAGTAGGCGAGGTAGAGGTTATAGCTGTCGGCGAGCGGGATGCCGTTCTTGAGATGGCTCTGGTTGTGATACCAGCCGACGAAATGGACGGCATCGCCGAAATCGGTGCGGCTGGCGCTCCAGCGGCCGGTATCCTTCTTATAGCTCAGCCACGTGCCGTCGAGAGCCTGGGCGTAACCATAGGCCGTCGAAGCGGGTGTCCAGGGGATGAAGCCGAGCAGCTTGGTGCGCGGCGGCCGGGCATAGGGCTGGAAACCGGATTCCACATAGATCGTCGCCATCAGGATCGGCACCGGCACGCCGAATTCCCGCTCCGCCTTCTTGGCGTCGCGCGCCCAGTTGTTGAACAGCCCGTCGCGCTGCTCGAAGATCGCGCAGGCATTGGTGACCCGGTTTGGCGCAGACGCGCAGGCAGACAGGGACACGGTCAGGAGGGCGATGAAAAACGCAATACGCATCGCTTAATCTCTCGGTTTCCAGAGATTAATAACCGGTAAAATTTAAGGAAAAGTTTAATGGTCGGGATGAGATGTCGGTGGCGCTAAATAAGCGCGGCCGGCAAAGAGATTTCGTACGATGACGCCGAGCGCAGTCGTGCCCGCGATGCCTTCCAGACCGAGCCCGATTGCCGGCGCAACCAGCGTCAGAACAGCAAATACCGCGAGCGTGAAACGCGCCGGGCCGATGCAGACATAGCGGTCGCGCACGAACCACAGGCTCGCCAGATAGATCGCGACCGGGATCGCCACCGCATAGTCGCCGACGAGGATGGAGACCTCGGAATGGTGGGTGATGATGTCGACGAGCACGGCAAAACCCGCGCCGACCGCCGCGCCCGACGTGAAGATGAAGAAATGGCCGTAGCCCCAGAGAAGCGAACGTCTCAGGTGATGGCTGCCGAGTTGTTCCTCGCGGGCGAAATAGACCCACCAGAGCGAAAAGACGATGACCAGGGCCGATAGTGCCGTATGCACCAGCATCAGGTTGAATTCGCCGGCGAACTGGCGCAACGCGATTGAGCCCGCAAGCAGCGTCTCGCCGAGCACGATGATGTTGAGCAGGCCGTACCGTTCGACGATGTGGTGGCGATGCCACGGTGTGTTGGCGGTCAGCCGCTCCGCGACGGCCGGCACGGCCAGTTCCAGAACCACGGCGAACGCCCAGAGGATGTAGGATACGCCGAAGGTGAGGGGCTGCAGAAAGAGGAAGCTCAGCCAGAGAAGCTGGACGAGGAAGATCCCGATCGCATAACCGAGCGCGGTGGGGCGGCAGCCCGGGTCGTGATAGGCGGCCCGCAGCCACAGGATGATCATGGCGATGCGCATGACCGCGTACCCGTAGATCACCAGCGTGAAATCCGGTGCCTCCGTAAAGAGTGCCGGAATGCCGGCGGCAATCGTCAGCGAGCCGCCCATCAGCACCATGGTCAGCAGCCGATAGACGACGTCGTCATTGTCATAGGCAGACGAGAACCAGGTGAAGTTCATCCAGGCCCACCAGATGGCGAAGAAGGCCATGATGAAGGTCATCACGCCCTGCGCCGCATGGTTTTCTGCAATCGCGTGATGCAGCCCGGCCGCGGCGGAAGCGATCGCGATCACCGACACGAGGTCGAACAGAAGTTCGAGCGGAGTGGCGACCCGGTGATGCTCGTCGGGATCCCGGGGGTGCAGGGGACGCAGGATAGTGGCAAGTGGTGAAGCCTGGTTCGTCATCGTTTGCCTGCCCCCGAGCATCAAGATTCGCGATCGAGGGAAATAGCGCAAAAAAGCGTGTTCAAGTAAAGAGTGGCAGGCGATATCGCGATGATCGAGGCTTGGGATGCGCGACGTTCTTGAGACGGAAAGGCTGATATTGCGGGAAATCGGCAAAGCCGACCTGCCGATCTTGTTTCGCATCTTCGGTGATGCCGAGAGCATGCGCTTCTACCCGCGCGCCAAGAGTTTCGAAGAGACCGAAGCATGGTTCGAAAAGCTCGCCTTCAGGAGCTATGAGGAACACGGTTTCGGTCTCTGGGGTATCGTCGAGAAGGCAACCGGCGAGCTGATCGGTGATTGCGGCATTACCCTTCAACCGACGCCCAAGGGCCTGGAGCCGGAGATCGGCTATCATCTCCGGCGAGAATGGATCGGCCGTGGTTATGCCTTCGAGGCGGCTGCCGCCTGCCGTGATTTTGGTCTCGGCGGCCTCGGTTTCGCGCGGATCGTCTCGATCGTCAGCCCGGAAAATATCCCGTCGCTCCGGGTTGCTGCGAGGATCCATCAGCGGTGGGAAATCTATCGGACGGTGACGGCGGCTGGGGCGCAGGTGGATCGGTTTCTGTTCATCTCCGAGCGGGATGCATCGGACGCTGACGGCCAGGACGCCTCCACACGGGTGGCGATGGTGGAGGCGGCGGCTCTTCTGTCGACGCGCCGCCGTGAGATGGGGAGCTAGAACCGCTCCATCTCCCGCTTCACCTTGTCCAGAAACGCCGCGCGTGTCTCCGGCGTGCAGTTGTTCATGTCGTAATGGGCGAGAAACGTCACCGGCCGGGCCGGGTTGGTCTGCACCCGCAGAACGCGTTTCGACAGCTTTCGCGGTGGGTCGCCGGCGAGGAAGGCGCGCCAGCGGGTGGCGCCGTAGGTGGTGACCACCGCCACCTTGTCAATATGCAGCTTTCGCGTCAGCCTGCCGTCCTTCAGCTCGAAGGTGATGCCCGGTAGCCAGACGCGGTCGAAATAGCCCTTCAGCATGGCCGGCCAACCGAAATTCCAGACCGGGGTGACGATCACCAGGCCTTCCGCCGCCTGTAGGCGGTCGACATAGGATTTCACCAGCGACAGGTTGTTCGGGTAATCGTGATAGGTCATCCGGTCATGGCGCGACATGACCGGATCGAAACCTTCGGCATAAAGGTTGCAGTCGTCCACCTCGTGGCCGGCCTTCAGAAGGCTTTCACGCGCCTGCCTGTGCAGGGCGGCGCCATAACTTTCCTCGACCGGATGGGAATGGACGAGCAGGACCCGCATCAGCCACCTGCTGCGGCAAGGCCCGGGAAGAGGTAGTTCTTGCCGGCGGAAAAATCGAAATCGGGATTGTCCCAGGCGATCATCTTGCCGGGGTTGAGCAGCCCCTTCGGATCGGTCTCCTTCTTGAAGGCGAGCTGGACGGTATCCGTCTGTTTCATGCCGCCTTCTTCCAGCGTATAGCGGTGCGGGTTGAAGATCGGGCAGCCGTTGTCGCGATGGATCTGCATGATCTCCTCCAGCCGCTCCCTGGTCGTGTAACGGACGAGAGGCAGGCCGGAGCACTGCATGCGACCGTCGAACTTGATGAATTCCAGATGGCCCGGCACCTCGTCGCCAAACAGTTTCGTCATCTTCTCGACCTTGGCGACGTGGTCCGGCCCCGGATACTGGACCTGGAGATAGGTGAAGCCGGGATCGACTTTCAGGGCGCGCAGCGTCGTGTGGTTCCAGGCGAGTTCATAGGCATGCGGAATGCCCTTCATGCTTTCCACCTTGTCGGAGCGGAATAGGATCTCGCCCTTCTGGCGCTCGGCAAAGGCGGTGAAGGCATCCATCGAATGCGGCGCGATCATCAGCACGACGATCGACTGGTTGCGGTCGCGCAGGAACGGCTTGTGGCGCGGGAAATAGTCGTAGGGGATCGGCGCCGCGATCGGCGCAATTTCCTTGATCAGCAGGCCGTTCTTGTGGGCCAGTGCATCGCCGAAGCGCACCGCGTCCATGAAGTCGTCGTAACCGACCAGCACGTCCACCCAGTCATAGGCGGGAGCCAACGGCATCTCGACCTCGACGATGATGCCGTTGGTGCCGTAGGCATGGGTGACCTTCTGCAGGTCCCAGGCGGTCAGGTCGAGCACGCGCGGCTCGGCCTCCATGGTGACGACGCGCAGGCGCAGGATATTGCCGAGGTCGCGCAACCCGCCCCAGTGGATCGAGCCGACGCCGCCGGAGCCGCCGGCGACAAAGCCGCCGATCGTCGCCGTCTGCGCGGTGGAGGGGTGGAAGCGCAGTTCCTGGCCGGAATGCGCTCTGGTCTGGCGGTCGAGTTCGGCAATCACGGTGCCCGGCTCGGCGATGACGCGGCCCGGATGGATTTCCTTGACCTTGTTCATGTTGATGAGGTTGAGCACGATGCCGCCCGAGAGCGGCATGGCCTGGCCGTAATTGCCGGTGCCGGCACCGCGTGGCGTCACCGGCACGCCATGCGCATAGGCGACCTTCAGCACCCGGATCACCTCCTCCTCGCTCTTCGGCGAGACGACGAGATCGGCGGTGACGCTCTCGAGTTCTTCCTTGAGGATCGGCGAGTACCAGTAGAAATCGCGGCTCTTCTGGCGCACCAGCGCCGGATTGTCCTCGACCGCGAGGCCTTCGAGTTCGTTCTTGATCTGTGCGTAATCCGGCATGTTCACTTGTCCAAAATCGGGTCCAGGTCACGGTAATCCGGCAGGCGACGGTCGATGCCCATGCCATTCCGCATCACGATGCGGTCGGCCTGCGGACGGGAAAGGAATTCGCTCCAGCGCCTTGCACTGAACAGTACGAGATCGGCGGGGCCGCCTTCGGCAATGACGCCGATATCCGGCCGCCCGAGGATTTCGGCGGGCGTCGAGGTGACGACGCGCGCGGAGGTATCGAGCGGGTGGTCGAGATGCAGGATGCGGACCGCCTCGCGGAAAACCTCGACCGGATCCATGTCGCCATAGGCGTAGAACGGATCGCGGGTATTGTCGGAGGAAACGGCGGTTTTCACGCCAGCAGCCGTCAATTCATGGAACAGCGTGACGCCGCGCCAGCGCGGCGTGCGGCCGGCATGGCGGTCCTGCAGGTACATGTTGCACATCGGTAGCGACACGACCGAAATGTCGGCCTTGGCGACCTTGTCGATGACGCGCCTTGCGGTCTCGTCATCCTGCCGTGCCAGCGAGCAGCAATGGCCGACGGTCACCGAGCCTTCGAAACGGTTGCGGAGTTTTGCCTCGGCAATGGCTTCCAGGGTCAGGACCTGCTTGTCTTCCGTCTCGTCCACATGCAGGTCGATGTCGAGGCCATTGTCGGCGGCGGCCTTGAAGAGCGTATCGAGGATCCGCTCGAAATCCGGCAGGATGCGGGTGGCGCCGCCGAGCAGCCCGCCATAACGCCTCGTCGTCGCGACGATGCCGCCGAAGACGCTCTCGTCGAGCACGTTTTCCAGTGGCAGCAGGGCGACCGCCTGCAGCGCGATCCTGTCCTTCCACTCGGCGCGAAGCTCGTCGAACAACGGGAAGGAGATATCCGGCTGCGGCGGGATGCTATCGAGATGGGTGCGGATCAGTTTCGTCCCGTGGGCATAGGCGCTTTTCAACGAGAATTCGAAGCGGGCGCGGATATCCTCGGCCGTCCAGTTGGCGATCCGGTCCTCGCGCACATTCATCAGTGCGCCTTCGAACGTGCCGTCCGGGTTCGGGCGGCGGTCCCAGAAATGCCCCTTGTCGAGATGCGTATGCATGTCGGCGAAACAGGGCCAGACCATGCCGCCGCGCATATCGGCGGAGACCAAATCGGCGGGCGCCGAGCCCTTTGGCAGGATGGCCTCGATCTTCCCGTCCGCGATGACGAGATCGGCCTCCATGAGGCCGTCCTTTGCGACAGCCGGCAGGCCCTTGACGAGGACGGCCGGCAGCGTCGCATTGGTGAGCGCGAAACGGCGAGCATCGGGAAGCGTCATGAAGGCAGTCATCAGTTTTCTCTTTTCAGGCTGCTTTCATGCCAGCGATGCAGGAAAAACCAGGAGATGAAGGAGGTGATCGCAAAAATCACCACGCCGAGCAAGGAGAGCAGGATCAGTGCCGCAAACAGGCGCGGAATGTTGAGGCGATACTGGGATTCGAGCAGCCGGAAGGCAAGGCCGGAACCGGCTCCCGCCGAGCCCGCCGCGAACTCCGCGACGACGGCCGCGATCAGCGCCAGGCCTCCGCCGATCCGAAGCCCCGTCATGAAATAGGGGAGCGAGGAGGGGAGTTTCAGGTAGAGCAGCGTCTGCCAGCGCGAGGCACCGTAGAGATCGAAGAGGTTGAGCAGGTTGTGGTCGACGCTCTTCAGGCCCTGGACCATGTTCGACAGGATCGGGAAGAAGGCGACGAGGAAGGCGCAGATCAAAAGCGCCACCTGGGTCGTCGGCGCATAGATCAGGATCAGCGGCGCGATCGCCACGATCGGCGTCACCTGCAGGATGACCGTGATCGGGTAGAAGGCGGTCTCGATCCATTTCGACTGGATGAGGAAGACGGCGATGCCGACGCCGCCGATCAGCGCCAGCGCCAGCGCTTGCATGGTGATCTGAGTCGTCACCCAGAGAGCGGGGGAGAGCGTGCCCCAGTCGTTGTAGAGCGAGTTCGCAACCGCCAGCGGCCCCGGCAGTATGTACTGTGGAATGCTGTTGACGGTGATGATGAATTGCCAAAGGAGGACGAGGCAGACCACCACGCAGATCGGGACGAGCGTGCGCAGCAGCGTGTCGCGGTTGCGGCTGAGGAAGCCCGGCTTCGGCGGCACGAGGGCGGTATCGGTGTCGGCCATCAATGTTCCTCCCCGCCGATTGCTTCGATGAGCATGGTCGAGACCTTTTCGCAGGCCTGGCGGTATTCTTCCGAGGTGCGGTAACGGGCATCGCGCTCGAGGCTCGTGACCAGCGGGAAATCCGCATGCACCCGGCCGGGCCGCGCCTTCATCACCACGATGCGGTTGGAAAGGTAAGCGGATTCGAACACGGAATGGGTAACGAAGATCACCGTGATGCCGGTCTCGCGCCACAGACGCAGCACGTCGTCGTTGAGTTTCTGGCGGGTGATTTCGTCGAGCGCCGCGAACGGCTCGTCCATCAAGAGCAGCTTCGGTTTGGTGACCAGCGCACGGGCGATCGAGACGCGCATCTTCATGCCGCCGGAAAGTTCGCGCGGATAGGCGTCGGCAAAGTCCTGGAGGCCGACGGTCGCCAGCGTGTCCATGATTTCGCCGCGGGCGGCGGACTTGGAGACGCCGCGCAGTTTCAGCGGCAGGTAGACGTTGCCGAACACCGTCTGCCACGGCATCAGCGTCGGCTCCTGGAAGACGAAGGAAATGTCGCCTTCCGGCAGGCCTTTGGAGTTGATGCGCGAACTCGGCCAGTCGATCGTGCCTGTCGAGACGTCGCCGAGCCCGGCAATGATGCGCAGTGCCGTCGATTTGCCGCAGCCGGAAGGGCCGAGCAGACTGACGAATTCGCCCCCCTCGACCGTCAGCGACATGTCGGAGAGCGCCAGCGTGCCGCTGGAGAATGTTTTCGAGACGGAGCGCATGACGACCAGCGGGCGTCTGCGTGTCTCCCCGGGGGCGGGTATCAGCGGGGCTTGGGACATGCTCATTGCGGGCCTTGAACTTAGTCGGGACAGGGCGGCAATTCCCTCTCTCCCGTGACAGGCACAGCAAAGAGGGAATGAACCGTTGCGCTCTTCCGAGACTACTTTTTCAGCGCCATGCCGACGCCCTTGCAGACGAACTTGGTCGAATAAGCCTTCTTGTAATCGAGGTCGGCCGGCTGGACACCGATCGCGACCATGGACTCGAAGAACTTCTTGTAGCGCTCGTCGGTGATGCAGCCGATGCCCTTGGTCTCGGCGTCGCCGGATACGACGATCCCGTATTCCTTCATCTTGGCGATGGAATAGGCGAGCTGGCCATCCGTCATTTCCGGATTGTCCTTCTTGATCAGGTCGTTGGCGGCCTTGTTGTCACCATAGAGATAAGTGTACCAGCCTTCGAGCGAGGCATCGACGAAACGCTGCACGACATCCGACTTCTTGTCGATCATCGTCTGCGTGGTGGTGATCATCGTCGAATAGGGGCCGTAACCGGCATCGGCGATCAGGAAGACTTTCGGCGTCCAGCCGGCCTGCTTGCCGATCTCGTAGGGTTCGGAGGTCAGGTAACCCTGCTGTGCGGAGGCCTTGTCGGCGATGAAGGGGGCCGGGTTGAACGTGTAGGGCTTGAACTGCTCGTCCTTGAAGCCTTTGAAGTTCTTCTTCATCCACTCGAAATAAGTGGTGTAGCCTTCCTTGCCCATGAAGATGGTCTTCATCTTGGCGAGGTCCTCGAACTTTTCGACGCCCGCGTCGGGATGGGCGAGCAGGACCTGCGGGTCCTTCTGGAAGATCGAGGCGACGCTGACCAGCGGGATGCCTTGCTTGACGGCATCCATGTCGCCGAGCGGACCGCCCATGTAGAAATCGACCTTGCCGGCGATCAGGAGTGCGCGGTTGGCGGCATTCGGGCCGCCCTGCACGATCTTCACCTTCAGGCCGCGCTTTTCATAGGTGCCGTCGGCGACGGCCTGGTAGAAGCCGCCATGCTCGGCCTGGGCAAGCCAGTTGGTGCCATAGGAGACTTCATCGAGAGCCGCAGCCGGTTGGGCGGCCAGCGCTACCGCCGAAAGGCCGACGGCGGCAAAAAAACTCTTCATCATCAAGGATTTGGACATGTCGCTTTGTTCCCCTGTTAAACCGTGCGGCATCGTGAGAGCAGCTTATGGTGAGCATTTGTACGGTTGCGTTGCTCTTTGAAAAGCATCAAAATTCGTTCACATTGATGCCTTTAGGGCAGCGCTCGAATTTTAACCTGCCAAATTGTGGTGCATGATCAAAAAACATGCAATGAGGGGCTTCGGAGAAAATGCTGCACTCGCGAAAACTTCAATATATCGACGAAATCGCCCGATGCGGATCGATCCGCAAGGCGGCGGCCCGGCTGAACGTCGCGTCGTCGGCGATCAACCGGCAGATTCTGGCCTTGGAGGAAGAGTTCGGGGCGCCGCTTTTCGAGCGGATGCCGCGCGGGCTGAAGCTGACGGCGGCCGGGGAACTCTGCATCGAGCATATCCGGGAGGTGCTGAAGACCTATGAGCGGATGGAAGCGCGCATCCGCGGCCTCAAGATGCCGCAGGCCGGCAAGGTGACGCTGGTTTCGACCGTGGGGCTTGCCGCAGGGCCGCTTCCCGAGATCATAGCCCGCTTCGTCGCGCAGCATCCCCGCGTGCGGGTTCTCCTGCGCAACGACGGGCCGTCGAACACGATGCAGCCGGTGATCACGGGGGAGGTGGATTTCGGGCTCGGCTTCAACATCCCCGCGACGCCCGGCATCCGCACGCTCGCCAACTTCGACATACCAATCGGCGTTGTGATGCCGCCAGGGCATCGGCTGGCGGCGGAAGAGGGGCCGGTCGACCTTGCGGATGTGGTGCAAGAGCCGCTGGTGCTTGCACAGTCGGGCACCAGCCTGCGCAACATCATCAATCTGGCGCTATCGCCGCTGTCGATCGCGGTGGAGCCGCTGGTGGAAAGCAACGCCTCGGAAATGCTGAAGAAGCTGGTCAAGGCGGGCACGGGCCTGACGCTGCTCAATCCGCTCGACGTGCTGTCGGAATGCCGCCGCGGCGAGCTGATCTTCCGGCCGATCGCCAACCCGCACGCGCGCCACCAGCCGATGAAGCTTTTCGCCCGCGCTCGCACCACGCTCGATACGGCGACCAGCCTATTCGTGGAATTCCTGCTGTCTGAACTGGCAGCCATGGTGGCCGAATTGCAGGCCAAGGGCCACCTGCCGCCCCAGCCGCATGGCCGGGACGCGCAGCGCGACGAGGGTTAGCGGGAATAGAGTTCGTCAAGCGGGAAGGTTTCGAATTCCCGCAGCATCTCGATGAAGCCCGCGACCTGATGGCGGCAGATAGCCGCGCCTTTTTCGGCGGTGCCCTTCGAGGCGTCGCCGACGACGCCGTTGGGGTTCAGGTCGTGCGCCACCCAGGACAGCACGTGCGGCGGGGCCGGCTGCATGTATTTCGAGCGGCTTTCCGCCTTGGAGACGAAGTTCTGCGCGTTCTCCATCCGCACCAGTTCGGGGCGGAAATGCAGCATCAGCGAGGTTTCGACTTCGCCGCCATGGATACCGTATTTCTGCTCGTGCTCACTGATCAGGCCCGGCGGGTTGCCGAAGCGTCCCCATTGCGTGCCGATCACCGCCATCTTGTAGCGGACGCGCAGTTCGCGGCCGACAATGCTCATGATATCGACATTGCCGCCATGCGAGTTGACGAAGACGAGCTTCTTCACCCCGGCTTCCGCCACCTTGGCGCCGATCGCGGTCCAGGCGGGGATCAGGATTTCCGGGCCGAAGGAGAGCGAGCCGGGCCCATAGACGTGTTCGTTCGCCTTGCCGATCTCCTGGGTGGGAAGCACCAGGAAATCGAGGTTGTCGGGGCGTTTCGCCTTCAATTCCGCCAGCATGCCGTTGGCGATCGCCACGTCGGTTGCGATCGGCAGGTGGGGGCCGTGCTGTTCGGTCGAGGCGATCGGCAGGATGGCGATGGTCTTGTCGGGCGAAAGGCCGGCGAAATCGAGTGAATTGAGTTCGTTCCAGTAAAATGGCTTGCCCATGCTGTCCTGCCTTTCTGCATCTCGTTTTTGAGGGTTAGGAGATCGGGCACATCTCGAAAAGCATCAATTTCCGCCTACTCCGCTGCCTTTTTGAGCGCGCTGTTTCGAGCCTTCTGTATCAAGTCGGGAAAAAAGCTGATTTCACTAAAATTGCAGCTATCCGTTTAAGCGCCCCGAAAAACCCGAGCGCTAGGGTGAACTCATCCAAGAAACGGCATCCAAGCCGCCTGAAGAAAAGGGTGCAGCCATGATCAAGAAGCTCATCATTTCCGCCGTGGTCCTGACGGCGCTGATTGTCAGCAAGGAATCACGTGCAGCGGGTGTTGGCGGTTTGGCTCGCGTGCTGTCCGAAAATGTGGCGTCCGAACGCCATGACGGCGCGATCATCGACATGCCGGTCGATCCGGTGCCGAGCCCGATCCGCGAGCGCCGCCCCATCATTCCGGCCCATCACCACATCTGATCCGGAGCGTCTCTCCTGCGCTCCCGTCCGTTGCAGCACGACGGACCGGCCCGTCTCCCTCCTCGGGGAGGCGGGTTTTCGCGATTCGGCAATCGGGCTGCTTCAAGCTTCCAAAATGATTCCGCAGGCCTTTGGAATGCGTTGTATTTAATTGAATATTTAACGTTCTACGCGAAGTTGGGCCCTCTTTCCCGTGCAAGTCCGGAAAGCCGCCGAACCAGCCAACCCCGCGGCGGTTGTTTGAAATAAGGAGTGATGCAGGTGCGGATTTCAATCAAGCATACTTTGATACTGGCTTTTGTTGTCTTGAGCCTGGGCATTTTGGGTCTCATGGGCAAGATGCTGTCTGAGGAGATAGGCCGCTACCGAAATTCCACCCAGCTCTCCGAACTGGCACAGCTTGACGAAGCCCTTTTCAATGCGTTGCTCGGGCTGCGCGGCGAGCGCGGCGCCATCTCCTCCGCCATCAAGCTGGAACCTGCAGAGGTCGCGTCCAGCCGCAAGAACATGGATACCGGCCGCGAGTCGATGGACAAGGCCTTTTCGGCGGTGAAGACCCTGGCCGCCGACGTCGAGCAGGCAAGCCTGCGCGGTGCGATCTCTCCCGTCCTCAACGCCTATACGCAGTGGGCCGGTTACCGTGCAAATGTGGACACGGCGCTCACACAGGCGGTCAAGGATCGCGATCCGGCGCTCGGCAAAGCCGTGCTCGGACTTGCCGATACGATGCTGGCCGATCTCGAAAAGGCCGCCAATCAGGTCGAGGCCACCATCAATGCGCGCGGGCCGGGGATGATCATGTTCACCCAGATCCGCTCGCTTGCCTGGACGGCGCGCACCCAGCTCGGCACCGCCAACTCCACCTTCGTCAGTGCCCTGATCGCCAAACAGCCGCTTGCGGCAGAGAAACTGACCGAAATTGCGGTTCAGGATGCGCGCGTGGCAACCGCATGGGATGTCATTACCCAGCTCTCCAACGCGGACACGACCCCGGAGAAGATCAAAACGCTTCACCGGACAGCCCAAACGACCTATTTCGGCGGGCCGTATGCCGAGCAGCGTAATGCCGCCCTCAAGGCATTCCAGGCCGGCAAACCCTTCGACATGGCGGTCGACGACTGGCGCAAGCCCGCTGCTCCCGCACAGTCTTCGATCGCCGATATGGCGTCTGCCTCGCTCAACGAGATGACGAGGCTAACGGCAGAAGAGGCTGCTTCCGCAAAGCAATCCATCATCGTCTACAGTGTTGCGACCGTTATCGCTTTTGCGCTTTCGCTTCTCGGCATCTACACGGTCATCGTGCGGATCGCCAACCCGATCAGCCGGTTGACAGGTGTGATGCGGACGCTCGCCGGCGGCGACCTTTCCGTCGAAATCCCGGGGGCCGCCCGCACCGACGAGATCGGCGACATGGCGCGCGCCGTGGAAATCTTCCGCGAGGCTGCACAGCAGAACCGCCAGCTCGAGGCGGATGCCGAACACTCCCGCAAGGCGGCCGAAGCCGAACGCATCGAATTCCAGCGCAGGGCAGAGTCCGAGGCCGAGGTGCGGCTGACCCAGGCCACCTCGGAACTCGCCTCCGGTCTGCAGCGCCTTGCTGCCGGCGATCTGCTGTGTGAGATCGACAAGGAATTTTCCGCGCAGTTCGAAACCTTGCGCCATGACTTCAACAGCTCGGTCCGCCAGTTGCGCACCGCGCTCGAAGGCGTGAACCGGACCGCCCAAAGCGTTCGCAGCGGCAGCGACGAAATCTCGACCGCGTCCGACCAGCTTTCGAAGCGTACGGAACAGCAGGCTGCATCGCTGGAAGAGACGGCGGCGGCGCTGGAAGAAGTTACCACTAACGTGAAGCAGACCTCCGAAAGGGCGAGCGAGGCACGGGAAATCGTCCGCGACGCGAGCTCCCGCGCGCAAAACTCCAGTACGGTCGTTTCCAATGCGGTCAATGCGATGCAGAAGATCGAGATGGCGTCGAACCAGATCAGCCAGATCATCGGCGTCATCGACGAGATAGCCTTCCAGACCAACCTGCTTGCCCTCAATGCAGGCGTGGAAGCCGCTCGCGCAGGCGAGGCGGGCAAGGGATTTGCAGTCGTTGCCCAGGAAGTCCGCGAACTGGCGCAGCGCTCGGCCAAGGCCGCCAAGGAGATCAAGACGCTGATCGGCAATTCCGAAGCTGCCGTCAACCAGGGCGTGGTTCTCGTCAATGATACCGGCGACGGTCTCAAGGAGATCGCCAAGCTTGTCGCGGCGGTCAACCAGCATATGGAGGCGATCGCCATTGCGGCAAACGAGCAGGCATTAGGTCTCTCGGAGATCAACACGTCCGTGAACCACATGGACCAGATGACCCAGCAGAACGCCGCCATGGTCGAGGAAATGAATGCGGCCGGCGCTACTCTTGCCGAGGAAAGCAGCCGTCTTTCCGAACTGCTGGCGCGCTTCGAAGTGAGCCGAAACAACGTGCGCGACCAGCGCTCGTTCGCCCCCGGACGACTGGCCATGGCCAGCTGAGGAGCACTTTCGAACAGCCGGCTCCCCAATGCCTATGCAGGCGGCGGGATATCACCGGTCGAGGATCTGAAAACCGTCGGCTCCTTTGCAGGGGCCGGCGGTTTTCGTTTCCAGCAGGACTAACGGTCCATATGGGGTTTTCCCCATTCGGCGATGGCGATGCCGCCGAGTGCCAGCGCCAGCGCGACGACATGGAAGAGCTGCAGGCTTTCACCGATGATGGCGACCGAGAGCAGCGTGCCGAACACCGGCACGAGATTGATGAACAGTCCGGCCCGGTTGGCGCCGATCTCCTCGACGCCCTTGATGTAGAGCACCTGCGCGATCAGCGAGGCGAAGATGCCCGTATAGAGAACCACGACCCAGCCTTCCGCATCCGGCCAGATCAGGCGATCGGCCGAATATTCCCAGAATACCAGCGGCAGCGAGAAGACCATCGCGAAAAAGGCGGGGACCGCCATCAGCGTTCGCCAGTCGATCTTCGGGCGCCATCTGAGAGCCACCGTATAGATCGCATAGGCGGCGACGGCGATCATCATGATCGCATCGCCGAAGTTGACGGTCAGCGTCACCAGGGCGCTCAAGTCGCCGTGGATGGCGGTGATGATGCCGCCGAGAAGCGTCAGGGTGAAGCCGAGGATCTGCGCCCAGGAGACCTTCATCCGGAACAGGGCGAAGTTGATGAGGAAGATCAGCATCGGGATGACCGCCTGCTCGACCGTCACGTTGATGGCCGTCGTGTAATTGACGGCGGTATAGAGCGCCGCATTGAAGACGACATAACCGACGACGCCGAGGAAGAGGAGAATCGGCAGGTTCTTCCTGACGACCGGCCAGTCCTTGATGAGCTGCGGCACGGAGATGGCGAAGATGATGGCGACGGCGAAAAACCAGCGCCAGAAGGTCAGCATCATCGGGCTCACATGGCCGACGGCGAGCTTGCCCGCTACCGCATTGCCGCCCCAGGCCAGAGTTGCAATGACGAGCGAGAGATAGGCCTTTTTATGCAAGATGGTCTCCGGCGCCGGAAAATGACGGTGATTTCAGGAAATAACGGGCGGGAATAGCGTGCAGTCCACGGTTTTGTCACGTAAAAACCACGCCCGAGTGACAAACAGGTCGCTTTCCGTTGGCCGAGGCTTTATAGATGCGGCCGTTTGCAATGCCTCTGAACGGTTTCCATCCGCCAAAGGCGGTGCATGTAAAATCAAACTGGCGCATCGACCGTATATCAATATTGATCTACGGAAGGTGTGCGTGTGGTCGCGTGGGGCATTGCCCGCAATACAGGAAGCACAGATGACGAATGTAGTCGTGGTTGGTTCGCAATGGGGTGACGAAGGCAAGGGCAAGATTGTCGACTGGCTTTCCGAACGTGCCGATATCGTGGTGCGTTTCCAGGGCGGTCACAATGCGGGCCATACGCTCGTCATCGACGGCGTCAGCTACAAGCTGTCGCTGCTGCCCTCCGGCATCGTCCGCCCGGGCAAGATCGCGGTGATCGGCAATGGCGTCGTTCTCGATCCGCATGCGCTGCTGGCGGAAATCGAAAAGCTAGGCGCACAGGGCGTGAAGGTCACGCCCGAGAACCTGCGCGTCGCCGACAACGCCACGCTGATTCTCTCGCTGCACCGCGAACTCGACGGCATGCGCGAGGATGCCGCCTCCAACAGCGGCACCAAGATCGGCACCACCCGCCGCGGCATCGGCCCGGCCTATGAGGACAAGGTCGGCCGCCGCGCGATCCGCGTCATGGACCTTGCCGACATGGAGACGCTGCCGGGCAAGGTCGACCGCATCCTCACCCATCACAACGCGCTGCGCCGTGGCCTTGGAGAGAAGGAAGTCTCGCACGAGGCGATCATGCAGGAATTGACCTCGGTCGCCGACCGCGTGCTGCCCTTCCGCGAAACCGTCTGGGAACTGCTCGATAAGCAGCGCCGCAAGGGCGCCCGCATCCTTTTCGAAGGCGCTCAAGGGTCGCTGCTCGATATCGACCACGGCACCTATCCGTTCGTCACCTCGTCGAATACGGTCGCGGGCCAGGCGTCTGCCGGCTCAGGCATGGGGCCGGGTGCGCTCGGCTATATTCTCGGAATCACCAAGGCCTATACGACTCGCGTCGGCGAAGGCCCGTTCCCGACCGAGCTGAAGGACGAGATCGGCCAGTTCCTCGGCGAGAAGGGCCATGAATTCGGTACGGTCACGGGCCGCAAGCGCCGTTGCGGCTGGTTCGACGCAGCGCTGGTACGCCAGTCGGTCGCCACCAACGGCATTACCGGCATTGCGCTCACCAAGCTCGACGTTCTCGATGGCCTCGACGAGTTGAAGATCTGCGTCGGCTACATGCTCGACGGCGAGCAGATCGATCATCTTCCTGCAAGCCAGGGCGCCCAGGCTCGTGTAGAGCCGGTCTATGTCACCCTCGAAGGCTGGAAGGAATCGACGGTCGGGGCTCGCTCCTGGGCGGACCTGCCGGCCCAGGCGATCAAATATGTCCGCCAGGTCGAGGAATTGATCGGTGCGCCGGTTGCCCTACTTTCCACCAGCCCGGAGCGGGACGACACCATACTTGTGACCGACCCGTTTGAAGATTAAAGTCAAGAATTGATTACCATTCGGCCGGCCTTCGGGCCGGCTTACATGAGAAAGTGCTGATGGCTGATTTTGTAGCGGTGATCCGCCGCGCCGTTGACGGTCTGGCGAACAATACGCCAGAGATGCGTGCGAAGGTTTATGAAAAGGCTCGTGGCGCCGTGCAGCGGCAACTCGAGAACATGAAGCCGCGTCCGCCTGAAGACATGCTGCGGCGGCAGCTCGACAAGCTCGAAGCCGCCATCGTCGACGTCGAGAGCGAACATGCCGAAGCACTGGAACCCATAGCCGACGGCGCAAGTGCCGCAGATGCCGAGACGGCCGGTGAGGCCGCCCCGGCCGAGCGGGTCTCGGAATATCAGGACGACCAGCAGCACGCTGCCGAATCGGCTCAGGCGCCGGCCGCCCATGAGCCGGAAGAGACGCCGGCCGCATCCGAATCAGCCCCCGCCGTTCGCACAGAACGGCCCGTCTTTTACGAAGACGGTTATGAAGAGCCGGGACAAGCCGTCGTTCACGCCGAACCCGCCGAGCCGGAGCCCGTCGCGCAGGAACCTGCCGAGGTGGAGCCTCCGGTCTCCGAACCGGCCGTCCTCCACCAGGAGGAAGAGGCAACGACGGTTTCCGATCAGCAGGAGCCCGCAGCCCAGCAATATGGCGACTGGCGGGACGACGTGCCGTCGGAAGAGACGCCAGCCGAACCGGCACCCTACGAACATTCCGAACAGGCGCCCGAACCGTCGCAGGCTTTCGACGAGAGCACGATCGAATTCCCGACGGCCGCACCCCTGCCGGCCTCGGAGCCGGTTGTGCCGGAACCGGTCGATGCTGCCGCCGAGCCGGCCGATACTGCCGCAAGCGAATCGGCCGACGATGATTTCCCCTATCCGACACGCGGTGAGCAGGCTGTTCAGCAGGCCGCTCCCGAGTTCGTGGAGGCATGGCACAACGAACCGCATCCGTTTGAAGATCAGCATCCGGTCGAGGACCGGATGGAGGTCGAACAGCCTGCCGAGGCCCACCAGGCGCCGGAACCGGCCAAGCCGGTAGACGAGGATTGGGGCTGGGAGGTGCCGGCCCCGGCCGAGCCTCCGGTGTCGAGCCAGGAGACGGTTGCCGCCGCTGCATGGAACGATGTGCCGGAACTGATCACGGCCGGTCCCGTCGTGCCGATCGATCATGGGCACGGCGGTACCGCAACTCCGGCCGACGCTCATTTCGATTTGGAGACCCATGTATCGGCCGATTCGGTCCGCATGCCGCCGGTTGCCGATCTCCCGGAGCTCGCGGAGCAATCCGCCGCGGCGGCAGGAGTGGCAACGGCTGCCGGCATTGATCCCTTCGCCGAATATCTCGATGAGCAACATTCCAAGAAGACCACTGCCGCGCCGGCGAAAACAGCCGACAGCGATCCGTGGGGTGATCTCGAGGAGCTGATCGGCTTCAACAAGGATGCGCCGTCCTCTTCGGGCGGTGGCGCGCGCAGCACGCTCCACACCGATGCCGATGCGGACGATCTGATGCATGCGCCGGCCAGACCCTATCGGGTCACTCCGGTACGCAAGCGCAATTATGCCGGCATCGTGCTGGCGGTTGTCGGTCTGGCACTTGTCGGCGGCGGTGGTTATGCGATCTGGCTGAACCGCGACTCGCTGAACGACATGGTCGACGGCCTGATCCAGTCGAGCGCGCCCGGAAGCCAGACGGCGCAGCAGACACCGGCGCCCGCACCCGCGACGCCGCAACCCAACCGCACCCCTTCGACGCCTTCCACCCCTGCGACGCCGCCACAGAACGGTGCGGCCAATACGCCTGCCGCGCCGCGAACGGCGGACGGATCGACGGCCGGGACCAAGTTCACGCAGCGGCTGATGGCAGACGGCCGCGAGGTCGACGAGGGGCCGGGTGTCACCGCCGGGCTGGCGCAGAATGCGGAAGGCCAGTCGGTCGCGCAGCTCAATGCCCCGCCCGCCAATCCTCCGGCGCAACCGGCGCCCACTCCGAGCACGCCGAACGGCAGCGCCAATGCGGTGCCGCCTCAGACGCAACCGGCTGTGCCGGCTCCGAATGCCGCCACGCCGCCCGCCAGCCCGCCCTCGGCGGCTCCGGCGAATACTCCGGCGGTCGCAGGCGAAAAGATGTTCCTTTATGAGGAGCGGATCGGCCAGACGGCGCCGACGGCCATCGAGGGCTCGGTCTCCTGGTCGCTGCAGCGTGAGGCAGGCGCCAACGGCCGGCAGGAACCGGTCGTTCAGGGACGTATCAACGTGCCGGGCAGGGGCCTGACGGCGCTGATGACCTTCAAGCGCAATACAGATCCGTCGCTGCCGGCGAGCCACCTGGTCGAGATCGTCTTCGCAGTGCCGCCGGATTTCGAAGGCGGTGCGATCGAAAGCGTGCAGCGCATTGCCATGAAGGCGAGCGAGCAGGATCGCGGCAACGCATTGATCGCAGTGCCTGCCAAGATCACCGACGACTTCCACATGATCGCGCTCAACGATTTCCCGGATGCACGCTCGACCAATCTGGAACTGCTGCGCAGCCGCAACTGGATCGACATCCCGATCGCCTATCGCAACGGCCGCCGTGCGCTGCTGACCCTCCAAAAAGGCTCGGATGGCGAACGCGCCTTCAACGACGCGATCCGCGAGTGGGGCACGCTCGGTGCCACTGCCAGCGGGCAGTGACCAGGCAGGCCCTCCCTGGGTGCGGACGAGATTGACGTACTACGCTGAGCGTAGTACGTTCATCCATGATCAAGTCGTGGGCGAGTAGTTCTACCCGCCGCTTTGCCGAGGACGGCAAAGCCAAGTTTTCGGGGATGGACGAAGAGGCCGCGATCGAGTTGCTGGCGGCGCTCCACGCGGCATCGTCGCTCAACGATCTCAGCCCATTGCGGTCCGTCGGCCTTCACAAGCTTTCCGGAAATCGCTCAGGGCAGTGGGCAATGACGATCAACGGGCCGTGGCGAATCTGCTTCACGTTCAGGGATGGAGATGCCTGGGATGTGGAGATCGTCGATTATCATTAGGAAGGATATGCAGATGATGGCAGTTCATCCTGGTCGCATTTTGAAACGCGAACTGACCGCGCGCAGTCTGTCGGCCAACCAGCTCGCCCTTTCACTCCGCCTGCCTTCAGGGCGGATCACCGACATCCTTAACGGAAAGCGCGGCATTTCTCCCGATACGGCCCTGAGACTGGCGCGGTATTTTGGAAACACCGCTCGTTTCTGGCTCGATCTGCAGACGGCCTATGAGCTTGCTCTTGCCGAACGGGAAAATGGCGCCCGGATCGCGGAAGAGGTCAAACCGTCCGAAGCAGCCTGACGTTCCAGGCGGTGTCGCCCGACCGGCTCCTCTCCCTACACATGCCAAACCGTGGTTTTGTATCGCCTAGAGAAGCGTATGGCCGGCCGCCTGCAGCAGCTCGCGGCCCTGCGGTTCGTCGGCCGTTTTGATCAGCAGGTGGTCGCCGTCGAATGTGGAGACCACGAAAATGCCTATGCCGTTTTCCGAAAGCGGCCGGATCACCGAGAGCACGATGCCGGTTTCTCCGAACGCGAACGGCCCCTGGAACTTGTAGCAGGTCCAGCCGCCGTCCTGTTTGATGCCGGAAGGCACACGCTCCTCGCGGCAGACGATGGAGAGCTCATCCTCGGTGCGGCTGATGCTGACGAAACCTTCGCCATCCGCCCATGCGGGAATGCGGTCGGCGGGTTCAAGCCTGGCGATGGCATAGCTGCCCGCAAGTTTCCTGAGCGTGATCTGCGCTGCCATCCCTGCTTCCCCATTTCCAGTCCACGGATACCGGATAAAGAAAAGGGGCCGCCGAAGCAGCCCCTTTTATATCGTCAGCGTCGCGCGTGATTAAGCGTCGACGACGCGCAGGGCGTTCGCCTGGGCGAGCGCTTCCTTCTGAACGGCTTCCTGCACCTTTTCGAAGGCGCGGACCTCGATCTGCCGGACGCGTTCGCGGCTGATGTCGAACTCGGACGACAGTTCCTCCAGCGTCACCGGATCGTCGGCAAGACGACGGGCTTCGAAGATACGGCGTTCGCGGTCGTTCAGCACGCTCAGAGCCTTGGCCAGCATGCGGCGGCGCGTGTCGAGCTCGTCCTGCTCGATCAGCACGGCTTCCTGGCTTTCGTGGTCGTCCACCAGCCAATCCTGCCACTGGCCGGATTCGCCTTCGGTGGCGCGGATCGGCGCGTTCAGCGAGGCGTCGCCCGAAAGGCGGCGGTTCATGGAAACCACTTCCTCCTCGGAGACGTTCAGCTTGGTGGCGATTTCTGCCACCTGGTCGGGCTTCAGATCACCTTCGTCGATCGCCTGGATCTTGCCCTTCAACCGGCGCAGGTTGAAGAACAGCCGTTTCTGGTTGGCGGTGGTGCCCATTTTCACGAGCGACCACGAGCGCAGGATGTATTCCTGGATCGAGGCCTTGATCCACCACATGGCATAGGTCGCCAAACGGAAGCCGCGTTCCGGGTCGAATTTCTTGACGGCCTGCATCAGGCCGACGTTACCTTCGGAGACGACTTCGCCGATCGGCAAGCCATAACCGCGATAACCCATGGCGATCTTTGCCACGAGACGCAGGTGGCTGGTGACCAGCTTGTGGGCCGCATCCCGGTCGGCATGTTCGGCATACCGTTTCGCCAGCATGTATTCCTGCTGCGGTTCCAGCATGGGAAACTTGCGGATTTCGTCGAGATAGCGGTTGAGGCCGGCTTCACCGGCAGTAATGGAAGGCAGAGTATTGCGGGCCATAAAGCACCCCTTTCCGATCTATATATCGGCTCCCTTTTTGATCTTGCTGTACATGCTGAAGGCGAGCCAAGCGGCGCAGGTCATTTTCGACCCCACACCGACCCAAATGACAGATAAGTACGGCAGAACAGTGATTCAAGTCATCACAGAAGCGTTATATCATTACAATATCGTAATATACAGCGCCTTGGTTTGACGCGCTGGGAAGCAAGACGATTGTGATCGTCCAGGATCCCAGAAGTGTATCTTGCCTCACCCATCTCCGTCGGGTCAAAGGCATTTGCGTTCCAGTCCCTGCGCGTTGGAGCGGCGGTAGCGGCTGACGTCGCCGTAAGCTTGGCCGCGCGAGACGCCGATATCTTTCAACTGGTCGTCGGTCAACTCCAGCAGCGCCACACGGTTGCGGCGTTGGCGAATTCTTCTCACGATGGCTGCGACCACCCGGCGCAAGGGCGACGGCTTGGCCGATGCATCGTCGGCGGCGAGCGGCTGGCATGCCGCTGCGGGCGGCAGTTCCATGACAAGGTGATAGCGTTCCGATGCGCGGTCAAAGACCGCCCGGTTCTCGTTCTTCATGATCTTTCTCCTGAAAGAGTGCCGGGCAATGCGCGCGGCTGGTGTTTAGGAGGCGGGCGACTGGCGCCCGCCTCGATGTCGGTACCGGTGCCGGTTTTTACTTGCTGGCTGCCTGGGCCGTGCGGGTCGCGACTTCCGCTTCCCGCAGGGCTTCAGCGCATTCCTCGCAGCAGACTTCGACCGTCTTGCCGCCGATCTTCACGGCGATCCGGGTCGAATCGAGTTCGCAGTCGCAGGCGGCGCAGGTGTTCTCTTTCATGGTGGCATCTCCCGATGTTGATCTTACGGGAAGAAGAAAAGCATTTTGGCAGGGGCTTCCGCTGTCAAAATCTTTAGCGACTTTTGTGGCTGCTATCTCAAGCCCGCAAAGCGCTGGAATTCCGCCGGCGTCCGCCCATAAGCGTGGCGAAAAGCCGACGAGAAGTGGCTGTGGCTGGAAAAGCCGAGTTCCAACCCAAGCTCGGTCAGGTCGTCATAGGTGCCGAGCAGATCGAGCGCCCGGGCCAGCCGCAGGCGAAGCTGGTAGCGGTAGAGCGGCGTGCCCTCCACCTGCTGGAAGACCTGGGTGAGATAGACCGGTGAGACGCCGGTTTCACCGGCAATCTCGGCGAGCGTCCAGCGGCGGGCGAGATCGGAGGAGAGGGCGAGCTTGGCGCGGTCCACCAGCTTCTGGCGGCCGGCGCTGGCGGTCGCGGCGCGCGCGGTCCGCACACCGACGGAGCGGCGCACCAGCGTCATGGCCAGCGTTTCGGCTTCCAGGGTCTCGGCGGCGCCGCGCATCAGGCTGTGGCGCAGCAGCGCTACCAGCGCCTGGGCTCGTTCGTCGATCCTCAGCCGCTGCTTGTTGAAGACGAAGCGCGATCCTCTGGGATTGCGGTGCTCGGCCGGGACCAGTTCCTCCAGCATCGCCTCGGGCACGTCCATGCTGAGGCAGGAATCGCCGCCTTCGACCGGGTGGCTGATCTGGTAGGCCTCGTCGCAGTTGAAGAACAGGACCTGGTTGGCCTCCGCCACCGTGTCGTCGATGCCGACATGGCGCATGAAGACACCGCGATAGGGGAAGACGAGGCTCGTCGCATGCGAGCATTCCTCGTCGCTGCGGTGCCGGCATTCGCCGTTGCACATGACGTCGCGGACCTTGATCAGGTCCGTGTCGAGGAGCTTTCTGACGGCGAGTTGGCTCATGGAGGACCTTGGGACGCCTCGTGAATGTCGAGAGTTATATACTCTTCGACGGTGCCTCAGGCCACCCGTTTCATGCCTTAAGCGCTTCGATCAACTCCGCCATGTCGTCGGGCATCGGTGCTTCGAATTCCATCACCTCGCCGGTGCGGGGATGCTCGAAGGCGAGCAGGAAGGCGTGCAGCGCCTGGCGCGGAAAACGGTTGACGACGCCCTTGGCGAAATCCGGCAGCAGGTTTGCCTTGGTCTTGAAGCCGGCCGAATAATCCTGGTCGCCGATCAGCGGGTGGCCGATATGGGCCATATGAACACGGATCTGGTGGGTGCGGCCGGTCTCCAGCCGGCATTCGATCAGCGCGGCGAGTGCGGTCGCATCCGGCTTTTCGTGGAAACGCTCGATCACCTGGTAGTGGGTGATGGCCTCGCGGGCGTCGCTGCTGTCTTCCTTCTGCACGGCGCGCTTGGTGCGGTCTCCGGCACGGCCGAGAGGCGCGTCGATCGTTCCCTTCAGGCCGCGCGGACGACCCCAGACGACCGCCTGATAGGCGCGCTCCAGTGGACCCGAGCGGCCATGGTCGGCGAACTGGTCGGCAAGGTGGCGGTGGGCGATGTCGTTCTTGGCGGCGACCATTACGCCGCTCGTATCCTTGTCGAGCCGGTGGACGATGCCGGGACGCTTGACGCCGCCGATGCCCGAAAGGCTCGCGCCGCAATGATAGATCAGCGCGTTGACCAGCGTGCCGGTCCAGTTGCCGGCGCCCGGATGCACGACGAGGCCGGCGGGCTTGGCGATGACGATCAGGTCGGCATCCTCGTAGAGAACCTGGAGCGGGATATCCTCGCCCTTGGGCTCCGGATCCTCGGGTTCCGGAAGATCGATCTCGACGGTGTCGCCGGCATTGATCTTCTTCTTCGGCTCGGTGACCGGCTTGCCGTTGAGGCTGACAGCGCCCTGTTCGATCAGCGCCTTGATCCGGTTTCGCGAAAACTCACCGTCCAGCACGGAGGTCAGCCAGGCGTCCAGCCGTCCTTCGGCCTCGTCGGAGGCGGTGAGGACTTTCCTTGCACGCTCGGCTTCTTTAAAGGGATCGTTCATTCAATCATTCCGATAGCATTCGACAAGAACAAGGACGCCGCCCTCATGCCCCAACCCGAGATCGAGGAACAGGAAGAGCCGCTTGATCCGGCAATGGAGAAAATCCGCCGGAAGATGGTGCTTCTGATACTCGTTTCGGGCGGGATCTTGTTCGTCTGCTTTATGGCGGTCCTTGGCGCCATTGTCTACAAGGTCACGCAGCGGCC
Source organism: Neorhizobium sp. T7_12 (assembly GCF_002968535.1). Lineage (NCBI taxonomy): Bacteria > Pseudomonadati > Pseudomonadota > Alphaproteobacteria > Hyphomicrobiales > Rhizobiaceae > Neorhizobium > Neorhizobium sp. T7_12. The sequence goes on from NZ_PVBK01000001.1 coordinate 440,887, forward strand.
TGCCACGCCCGGGACGATCGCTTCGACAGGCGGGTTCTCGGTGCCCGCCGGCCAGCCGCTTGCGGCAACTGCGGAACTGCCTGCCGGCTTCGTCGTGCAGGGCGTATCCCTCTCCGGCAGCCAAATCCTGTTCTACGGACTGCTGACCGGCGACCAGAAGGTCCTGATCTACGATATCGCTGCCGGCCGCATCGTCGCCGATGTGACGGTGGCGATACCACAATAATGGCGCCGATCCGCATCGATGACGCGGACGATCCGCGGATCGCCGAATTCCGGTCGATCCGCGAGCGGGACCTCACCGGGCGGGAAGGGCGGTTCATCGCGGAAGGAACCGTGGTGCTCAGGATGCTCGCCGCCGCACATGGGTCCGGCGGCGATTTTCTGACCGAGAAGATCCTGCTGCTCGAAAACCGGGTTGCGGGGCTTGCCGAGATACTCGCAGGTTTTCCGGCAGACATTCCGGTCTACGTGGCCTCGGCCGCGGTGCTCGATCAGATCGCCGGTTTCCATCTGCATCGCGGCGTGCTGGCGCTTGGACGCCGCCGGCAGGAGAGGACAGCCTCCGAGCTGATTGCCGTGTTGCCGGAGAAGGCGCTGGTGGTCGCGGTCTTCGGCATTTCCAATCACGACAATATCGGCTCGATCTTCCGCAACGCCGCAGCCTTCGGCGCCGATGCGGTGCTGCTCGATCAGGGTTGCTGCGACCCGCTCTACCGCAAGTCGCTGCGCGTCTCCGTTGGAGCGGTTTTGTCGGTGCCCTATGCGCGGCGCGGCACGACGACGGATATCCTGGCCGTGCTGATGGAGAAGGGCTTTGCCGTCTGGGGGCTTTCGCCCACGGGTTCCGTGGAAATCCGGGATGTACCGCCTTCCGAGCGTATGGTGCTGATCACCGGCACGGAAGGCGAGGGACTGCCCGCACACGTCCTCAGCCGCATCCGATCGGCCAGGATCGCCCAGGCGCCAGGCCTCGACAGCCTCAATGCGGCGACGGCGACCGGCATCGCGCTCTACGAGATCGCCATGGCCCAAGGTCGCCTATCTCAGGGCAGGTTATAGAAGTCTCAGGTGTTTGCGTCCTGGCTGGTCGCGAGCGTCTTCTTCGATCTCGCGGCCAGGCTTTCCCGGTTGCTGTTTCCGGATTTGCCGGACAGGATCTTGAAGATCGGTGAGCCGGAACCTTCGGACGCTGCCGTCAAGGCCACCATGCTGGCGGCTATGGAGGCCAGTTCCTGGCGAATGGCGTCGTCGCTGCCGCTGCCCTTCGCCAGGCGTTCGGAGAGCGCCGCTGCCCGGTTGCGGGCCTCTTCAGCCATTCTGGCCACGACGGGATCGACATCCGGCTGCCCGGAAACCCGGGCTTGTCTCGGAGGCGGGGCGTGCGGAATTTCGCGCAGGTTGATGTCCTCCGGAGTGATCTTCTTTCTCGGCGTCGCTTTTATAACAGGGCGGACAGCCGTCGAATCGCGAAGGGCGCGACTGGAATCGCGCGCTTCGGCACTGGCGCCTTTCAGCTTGTCCCGCAGTCGGCCGATCTCGGCAAGCCGGCGCTCCAGCGCCGTCTCCCTGTCGGCACGGTCGGCGATCTCCTTGGCAAGCTTGTCCTCGAGCCGCTGAACGCGATGCTCTTCCTGGGCGAGCCGTGCCTCGGCATCCTTGGCGCGGGCAGTCTGCTGCCGGACGTCGTTGCGCAGCGTATCCCGTTCGTCGCGCAAGGCGGTGACGCGGAATTTGAGGTTCTCCACCTCCGTGTCGCGGGTGGAAAGATCGATCCGGAAATTGTCGGCGTCGGCGATCATCAGAAGCTGGCGCTGCTGCAGCTTCTCGATCTCCAGATCCTTGGCGGCGACGGTTTGCTCGGCGGTTTCGAGCGCCGCCTTCAATTGCTGGATATAGCTGTCTTCCTGACGCAGGCGCGAACGGGCGTCGGCAGCCTCGACATCCATGGTGTCGATCTGGGCGCGCAGGTCGGTGATCTCGGACAGCAACTGCGTGGCTTCCTCGGCCAGCCTATCGCTCTTGATCTGCAGCGCGACCGCCTTGTCCCTTTCCTGGACGAGTTCCTGCTTGGTGCGGGCATTCTCGGCCGCATAGACGGCGCGGGCCATGTCCCGCTGGGCGCGGACTTCCTGCGGGCTGATCGGCAGCGTCGCCTTGATGCGGTTTTCTGTGTAGCGCACGATGCGATTGTGGACCGCCGGTGCAACCAGCATCACCGCAAGCGCGGCGCTCAGGAAACCCAAGCCGAACAGAAGAGCAAACTGGATCACGATGAGGCCGTTTCGCGGTCTGGATGGGAATGCGCAGGCTGTTTAAGCATGGTCACATTCAACCGGCAAGCGCCCTTCAGGCGGAAGGCCGGATTACCGGCCGCTGTGGCGCAAAACATCAAATTCCCCTCCGTTGTCCGGAGAGGACAATGGCGAATTTCAGAAAGGGTTCCAGGTCGGCGACTGGGTGAGCTTCAGATAACCGACGTTGATGCCGAGGCGAGCACCGAGGCCGGTGCGAATCGGCACGAGAATCATGTTGTTGTTGCGCAGCACCGTCATGCCGACGCCGGCGACCACGAAGGCGGAGCCCGACACGCCGCCGAAGCGGGCATAGAGGCTGTTCACCGAGGGAAGGTCGTAGACCAGCATCATCGCGCGGGTGCCTTGGCCGCCGTAGTCGATGCCGAGCGAAGGGCCCTGCCAGAAGACCGGGTGCTGTCCGGCGTTCTTCGTGTAGAGCTCGCCCTCGCCATAGGTCAGGCCGGCGATGAATGCGCCCGAGCCTTCCTGGCCAAGGATATAGCCGTTCGGCAGGCCGTATTGCGAAAAGGCATTCTCCACAACCTTGGCAAGGCCGCCGCTGGTGGAGCCGAAGAAGCCGTGGCCGGCATCGACGATTTCTTGGGCGGAATATTGGTTGGAGCGCTGCTGGGCGGCTGCCGGGCCTGCGAAGACCGCCACGGCTGCGATCACGGCAAACACAGTCGCGGCGAAACGGGCGAGGGCGGAAGGGGTGTGGATGCGCATTGTCAGATCCATGATTGTATCATCCAGGGGCACGCCTTTTGCATCATGCTTAAGGCCCGGCCATTTTGAAGCCATGATCTTAATAATCGGTTTACCAAATATGGTGTCATTATGGCCAGGAACATTGCCACATCCTCGCGCAACCTTCAGATGGCAAGGCGAATACGGGGGGAGCATTCCCAAACAGGAGACCTACATGCCGAAGAATCCGAATCTTACCCTTGCCGGGCCAGATCTCGCGGCACTTCTGTGCAGCCGTGTCTGCCATGACGTGATCTCCCCGGTCGGCGCGATCAACAACGGCCTTGAGCTTCTCGACGAGGGTGCGGCCGACGGCGATGCGCTCGACCTCATCCGCACCTCGGCCCTGAACGCCTCGGTACGTCTCAAGTTCGCGCGGCTCGCCTTCGGTGCTTCCGGCTCGGTCGGCGCCTCGATCGATACGGGCGAGGCCGAGAAGGCCGCCAAGGATTTCGCCATTGCCGAAAAGAAGACCGAGGTCACCTGGAACGGCCCGCGGGCGATCATCGCCAAGAATCGCGTCAAGCTGCTCCTCAACCTCTTCCTGGTCGCCTATGCGGGCATTCCCCGCGGCGGCTCGATGGACGTGACGCTGGAAAATCCGGAATACGACGCGAAATTCATCCTCACCATCAAGGGACGGATGATGCGCGTGCCGGCCAAATTCGTCGAGATCGCCAGCGGTACTCTCGAAGAGCCGATCGATGCTCATTCGATCCAGCCCTATTACACGGTGCTGCTCGCGGAAGAGTCCGGCATGGAACTGAGCCATGTGGTTTCTGAAGACAAGATCGTTTTCATCGCCGAGACCGTGGCGGCTTGAGACGATCTGCGGTTGTTTGGCACCCAAGGGTAACCATTCATTAGTGCCATCCCCTTAATGATGGATGCTCGGAACCAGAGAGGGTTCGGCGTCAGGGGGATACGATGCAGCGTTTAATGATTGCCGACGGATCGGACATCGTACGCACGGTCGGAAAGCGAATCCTGTCGGAACTGGGCTTCCTCGTGATCGAGGCCGACACTGCGCGCGAGGCGGCGACGCGCTGCAATGCCGAGCTTCCCAATTTCCTGATCGTCGATGCAGCGCTGGAAGGCGCGCTTGAACTGATCGGCACCATCCGTGCGATGCCGAACGGCAAGAGCATCCGCATCTTCTATTGCGTCATCGAAGCGGACCTGAAGAAGATGATGGCCGGCAAGCGCGCCGGTGCGGACGATTTCCTGCTGAAGCCGTTCGATCGCAAGATCCTGACTTCGGTCTTCTCGGCTCTGGCGCAGGCCGCCTGATTTTCAAAGCCGATACATCCACTCGACTAGCGGCAGCCTGCATGGTTGCCGAGCCGCGTTTCGTTTTGGGTCCGCAGGCGGATCAAAACAAAACGTCCGCCTGGCAGCCAGGCGGACGTTTTCGATAAGGGGATTTTCAGGCAGCTCAGGCGGTTTCGGCGTATTCCGCCTCCGGTTCGCGCAGCACGTAGCCGCGGCCCCAGACGGTTTCGATATAGTTTGCGCCACCGGCGGCATTGGCGAGCTTCTTGCGCAGCTTGCAGATGAAGACGTCGATGATCTTCAGTTCCGGCTCGTCCATACCGCCGTAAAGGTGGTTCAGGAACATTTCCTTGGTGAGCGTGGTACCCTTGCGGAGCGAGAGCAGCTCCAGCATCTGGTATTCCTTGCCCGTCAGGTGAACGCGCTGGCCGCCGACTTCGACGGTCTTGGCGTCGAGATTGACGATCAGTTCGCCGGTGACGATGATCGACTGTGCGTGACCCTTGGAACGGCGCACGATCGCATGGATGCGAGCGACCAGTTCATCCTTGTGGAAGGGCTTGGTCATATAGTCGTCGGCGCCGAAACCGAGACCACGGACCTTGTCTTCGATGCCGGCCATGCCGGACAGGATGAGGATCGGTGTTTTGACCTTCGAAAGCCTCAGAGTGCGAAGCACTTCATAGCCCGACATGTCGGGCAGGTTAAGGTCGAGGAGAATGATATCATAATCGTAGAGCTTGCCGAGGTCGACGCCTTCCTCACCAAGGTCGGTCGTATAGACGTTGAAGCTTTCCGATTTCAGCATTAGCTCGATGCTCTGGGCAGTCGCGCTGTCATCTTCGATGAGTAGAACCCGCATATTTTTCCCCTTTACCGCCGCGTAAGGTATCTTTGCCCCCTTACTCGATACGGATCCAGACTGAGCCTGATTTGGAAGCTGCCACTAAATGGTTAACAAATTATGATTCAACCTGGCAAGGTTCATGATTTCGTTAAGCAAGATTAGTAGCAACCTGTTTTCCCTTCAAGTTTGGCCATCACCAGGATTGAATCCGCGGATGAGGAAATTCCGCTAAGTGATTCATTCGACTCATACATTGTCGCGGCCAATTTAGGCCCTGGCATTTACCGACCCTTAAACGATCCGGTTTATCATTAATGATGCCCGTAAACCAAAGGTTAACGCGAGCCTTAATTTATTAACGCTGCGAGAATTTTTTGATCCTGAGTGTACCAATCCGGATACACGGGCCTGGGTCTCGCTATCCACGGAGTATTGCGTATGAAGTCGCGTGACAGCATGGTTCGCCTGAAAAGCTTTCAGGTCACCGAAAAGCGCCGTCAACTGCAGCAATTGCAGATGATGATGGCCGAATTCGAGAGAATGTCTAAAGAACTCGAGCACCAGATCACTCTGGAAGAGAAGAAATCCGGTATTACCGACCGGAATCACTTCGCTTATCCAACCTTCGCAAAGGCTGCCCGCCAGCGCGCGGACAATCTTCAGGTCTCGATTCGCGAGCTGAAGGCCCAGGAGGAAAGCGCCGAATTGGCGCTCGAGGAAGCGGAAGCGGAATTCGCCAAGGCTTCGGCGCTCGAAGAGCGCGATGGCGGAATGCGCGCCCGGGCTTAACAAAGTCGGGCGGCATCATCGACGGAAATGTCATAATCTGGGGCGGTGCCGCGGTGCCAGGCCCCATTTCCGTATTTTTGGCTCTCGTTAACGTTTGTGATTCGGGTTCGGCATCCCCGTGTTAACGAAGGATATCCTGCCAGTCGGGATGGCGTTCCGCCTGCGCCTTGAAGAACGGGCAGAGCGGGATGATCTTCCAGCCGCCCTTGCGGGCTTCTTCGACCGCATGCAGCGCGAGCGCCTGGCCGACGCCCTTGCCGCGAAGCGCATCCGGAACCCCGGTATGATCAACGATGACAAGTTCCGGAGATGCGCGCGAATAGGTCATTTCGGCATAATGCCCCTCGACCTCGGCCACATAACGACCGCCCGACCGTGTCTCTTCCAAAGTAATATTCATGATGGTCCCGCTTTTGTCCGTTCGCCGATGGTGTAATACGGGGAGGGCCGAAGGGAAATAGCCCGGGCTGCCCCACCAAGGGTGACACACCGTCAACGGAGAAAGCGATGAACTGGCTGCGGCCGCTTCTTCTCGCGCTGGCCGCGATCTTTCTGGGGCTCGGGCTCTTTTTGCCGATCATCCGTTTCGAGCGGCTCTATTTCTTCAGCGAAACGCCGTCCCTGCTGGAACTCGTCGCGGCGCTTTTCCGGGAAGGAGACCTGGCGCTGTCGCTAGTGGTCGGGTTGTTTTCGATCGTTTTTCCGATCGTTAAGCTGGCTGGGCTGGCGGCGCAGATTTCCGGACGGGTGGGGGAGGCAGGATTTTTCCGCCGCGCGATGCCGCATCTTTCGAAATGGTCGATGATGGACGTGATGCTGGTGGCGATCGTGGTGTTTGCGGCAAAGAGCAGCGGCCTGGCTGTTGCGGTCTCGCAGCCGGGCCTCTGGTTCTATGCCGCTTCAGCCGTCATCGCCGGGCTTCTGCCGTCGCTGTCCCGGATCGGATCCGGGCAGAATTGAGCCGTCTTTCAGAAACCGAAAGGTGCCGTTGCGTTCGTTGCAGCGGCACCTTTTGGTTTCCGGTGCGGGCTTGACGCCCGCGAATTCGGCGTCAGTGGCGATATTGCTGGATGCGTGTGGTGCGCAGACCGGCCAAGCCGTGATCGTTGATGGAGGACTGCCAGGACAGGAATTCCTCGACGGTAAGCGTGTAACGCTCGCAGGCTTCTTCCAAGCTCAACAGGCCGCCGCGAACCGCGGCTACCACCTCTGCCTTGCGCCGGATGACCCAGCGGCGCGTATTGGCCGGCGGCAGGTCGGCGATCGTCAGGGGGCTGCCATCGGGGCCGATGACATATTTTACTCGGGGACGTATCATTTCGGTCATTGGACTCTCTACACAACGCAAGACCACGCCGGTGAGCCTAGCTGCCCAGTTTTAATATTTGACTAAACAGGCAGCAGCATTTGTTCCCACTGCGGCAACAATCGCGCTGCGTGTCCTAAGGCAGGACGAAAAAGGCTCATTTGTCCGGAAAAGAAGGTGTTTCGGCGATTGAGCGGTCGCTTGGAAGCGGCTGGTCAGAAGCCTTTGCCGCCCCGAAATTCGGCAAGCAGCGTGCCGAGCACGATACGCAGATCGAGGAAAATGGAGAAATTGTCGATATAATAGAGGTCGTATGCGATACGGGCGCGCGCCTTGCCGGGGCGGTCCGTCGGTCCGCGAAGACCGCGCATCTGGGCCAGGCCGGTCATGCCCGGCCGCATCGAATGGCGGCGATGATAACCCGCAACCAGGCTCTCGTAAGGGATGCCGGCAGCCAGCATGTCGATCGCGTGACAGCGCGGACCGACCAGCGACATGTCGCCTTTCAGGACATTCAGCAACTGCGGCAGTTCATCGACATTGGCCTTGCGGATGAGGGCGCCGACGCGGGTGATGCGCGGATCGTCCCTGACCGTCTGGGCTATCCCTCGCGCATCGCCGAGATTGGTGCGCATCGAACGGAACTTGTAGACCCGGAACCTGCGGCCATCCTTGCCCCAGCGCATCTGGGTGAAGAGCGCCGGCCCGTCGCTGTCGATGCGGATCGCCAGCGCGACGAGCAGCATCAGAGGCAGGAGCAGGATCAGCGCCGAAAGCGAGACGCCGATGTCGATCGCCCGCTTTGCCGCGAGCTGCGTTCGGAGGCTGCCGCTGGATTTGTGAGGTAAGCCCGAGTGCCGGATGAGGATTGGCAGCGGCTCGATGCGCCAGCCGCTCGACCCGTCGGTGGTGTCGTCATGCAGATCAGGAACACTCAAAACCAGCCACCCCACCCCACGCCCGACGCCCTGAGGGCAGCCGCAACTCTTGATAGAATACCTCTCGTCCGGAGTCATCAGCCAAGTTAACCATCCGTTAAGGATGAATATAATTTAGAAGTTGCTGTTATTGCAGCATTGCCAAAGATAATTCTGTTTTTCCAGCGCCCAATTCCAGTTGTGCCGTTCCGGCATGCCCGAGCGTCAGGTAATCCCCCGCGGAAAAGGAAAAGATTCCCGTTACGGACTGCATTTGTGCTCCACCGGCGGCGCCATTCGTCAGAATAAGTGTCTGCGTTGCATTGAGCATCAGGCTGGCCGCATGGCCGGACGAGGAGAACACCGCGAGATTGAGCGCGACGAGGTACACGCCGTCGGCCGGCACCACGAGCCGGTTGCCGCCGCCGTCGATCGCAGCGCCCAGCGAAAAGCCGCCGCGGTCGAGCGCAAGCGTGGTGAAGCCGCTCTGCTGGCCGGCGGTCGGGGTGAAACTCGTGCCGGTGCGGTAAGCGCGGGCGGCCGGCTGGTTGGGTTGCGAGACATGGCCGCTGGGCGAGATCGACAGCCCGGTCTTCCATGTCGTCCCATCGCTGACCTTGACCGAAAACTCGGTGTTGCCGGCCAGGCCCATTTCCGCATGACCCGTCCAGTTCGACTGGAAGAGCAGCGAGGCCGTGTCGGTGGATGCGGCCTTGTTGACCTTGATTTGGTGGCCGTTGCCGGCGTGGTTGAACAGGCTTGCCGGAGAGGCGAGCGTGAGCCGGTTGGTGCTGTCGGGCGTTGCATTGATGCCGAGCTCGTCGACGCGGCCGACGGCGGGCAGGGGGATGTCCTGCCAGAGCGCGCCCGAAAACACCTTGAGTTTTTCGGAAGCGGCGAACCAGGCCCGCCAGCCGACGCGCGGGATCAGGAATGCCCAGTAGCCGTCCTGCCAGGAAGCGACACGTCCCGCCTTGCCGGCCCAGACGCCGGTCGCTCCGGTCGCTACCAGGTAACAGGCGCCTTCTTCGGATGCGCCCGGCGGGCTCTCGAGTTCCGCGACGATCGTCAGATGCACCAGCGCGTCGAGCCGCAGCAGCGCCTCGTTGTGGGTCACGTGTTTCTGCGCCTGCGAAGGCAGGATGAAGGGCATGTTCAGATTTGTGGTCGTATCGGCCATGGCTGTCTCCGTTCGGTTGCCCGGAGTCTAGGGCCAATGGCGGAGACGGGGAGGCGGATGCGGCCAAGCCTTTGAAAAGCCTGAAGCGGCCCTTGGGAAACATGCTCGCTTCGACGTGCCGTGCCTTTGGCGCAACGCCTGCGCGTTTCGTCGCATGCGGGCTTTTCGATGTCCTGATTGCGCTTGTCCTTTGTCTCGCATATGCGAATGTGAGCGCGGCGAGAGACAGGGAAAAGCATGCGTTATTCGGCCTATTCGATCTTCAAGGAAGCGCTGTCCGGCAACCGGATGTGGAAGCCGGCCTGGCGCGAACCGCAGCCGAAGCCGCATTACGACGTCATCATCGTCGGCGGCGGCGGGCACGGGCTGGCGACGGCCTATTACCTGGCCAAGGAATTCGGCATCACCAATGTCGCTGTGCTCGAAAAGGGCTATCTCGGGTCGGGCAATGTCGGGCGCAACACGACGATCATCCGCTCCAACTACCTGCTTGAAGGCAACAATCCGTTTTACGAGTTTTCGCTGAAGCTGTGGGAAGGGCTGGAGCGGGATTTCAACTACAACGCGATGGTCTCCCAGCGTGGAATGCTCAACCTCTTTCATTCTGACGGCCAGCGGGACGCCTATGCCCGCAGGGGCAACGGCATGCGCATCCATGGCGTCGACGCCGAACTGCTCGACCGCGAGCAGGTGCGCAGAAAAGCGCCCTATCTCAATTTCGACCACGCCCGTTTCCCAATCATGGGCGCGCTCTATCAGAGGCGCGCCGGCACGGTGCGGCATGACGCCGTCGCCTGGGGTTACGGCCGCGGCGCCGATGCCCGCGGCGTCGATCTGATCCAGCATTGCGAGGTGACCGGCATCCGCCGCGAAAACGGTCTCGTCACCGGTGTCGAGACGACCAGGGGGTTCATCGGCTGCAACAAGCTGGCGCTCGCGGCTGCCGGAAATACCACCACAGTCGGGCGGATGGCCGATCTGGAACTGCCGATCGAATCGCATGTGCTGCAGGCCTTCGTCTCGGAAGGGCTGAAGCCAGTGGTCGACCATGTGATCACCTATGGCGCCGGCCATTTCTATATTTCGCAGTCGGACAAGGGCGGGCTGGTGTTCGGGGCCGAGATCGACTTCTATTCCTCCTATGCGCAGCGCGGCAATCTGGCGACCGTCGAGCACACGATGGAGGAGGGGGTGTCGCTGATCCCCGGCCTCTCGCGTGCCAAGGTGCTCAGAAGCTGGGGCGGCGTCATGGACATGTCGATGGACGGATCGCCGATCATCGACCGTACGCCGATCGACAATCTCTATCTGAACTGCGGCTGGTGTTACGGCGGCTTCAAGGCGACGCCGGCCTCCGGTTTCTGTTTCGCCCACCTGATCGCCAAGAACGAGACGCACCACGTCACCCGCTTCATGCGGCTCGACCGGTTCGAGCGCGGCTACACGATCGACGAAGCGGGCCGCGGCCCCCAGCCGAACCTTCACTGAGCAAGATCCCCCATGGCAAGCCTCATCACCTGTCCGCATTGCGGTACCAGACCCAAGGAAGAGTTTTCGATCCGCGGCGCCGCCGCGCCGAAACGCCCTTCGCCGACCGCCAAGGACGAAGCCTGGCACCGTTACGTCTATATCCGGGACAATCCGAAAGGGCGCTATCAGGAGTATTGGCATCACGTCGCCGGCTGCCGCCGTTTTCTGGTGGTCGAGCGGGATAACCTCACCCACGAGGTTTTCGGCGTGACCGATGCCGCGGAGTTTGAGCGCGCGGGAGCTGGCGAATGACCTCCTATCGTCTCGGGTCCGGCGGCGCGATCAATCGCGGCCAATCGCTCACCTTCACCTTCGACGGCCGCAGCTACAAGGGGTTCGACGGCGATACGCTCGCCTCGGCGCTGCTTGCCAACGATCAGATGCTGATGGCCCGCAGTTTCAAGTACCACCGCCCGCGCGGCGTGGTGACGGCAGGGTCCGCCGAGCCGAACGCGCTGATGACGATCGGGTCCGGCGCGCGGGCCGAGCCGAACGCCCGTGCGACGGTGGTCGAGCTTTACAATGGCCTTGCTGCCGCCAGCCAGAACCGCTGGCCGTCGCTGAAACACGATTTCGGCGCGGTGAACGATCTCTTCTCGCCGTTTTTCGGCGCCGGTTTCTACTACAAGACCTTCATGTGGCCGGGCGTGCTCTGGGAAAAGCTCTACGAGCCGCTGATCCGCCGTGCCGCAGGCCTCGGCAAGGTCACCATGCTGGCGGATCCCGACCGTTACGAAAAATCCTGGGCGCATTGCGACCTGCTGGTGATTGGCGCGGGGCCGACCGGTCTCATAGCGGCGCTCGCCGCCGGCAGGGCTGGGGCGCGGGTCATTCTGGCGGACGAAGGCTTCAGGTTCGGAGGTTCGCTGCTGTCGGAAAGCGCCATGGTCGGCGGCCGGTCGGCTGCGGAATTCGCGGCTGACGTCGTCGAGGAACTGACGTCGCTGCCGAACGTGACGCTGATGGCGCGTACGACCGTGTTCGGCTGGTATGACGACATGGTGTTCGGCGCCGTCGAGCGGGTGCAGAAACACGTGGCCTCGCCATCGCCGGACCTGCCGATGGAGCGGCTGTGGCGCATCGTGGCCAAGCAGGCGATCCTTGCCACCGGTGCCGAAGAGAGGCCACTCGTCTTCGGCGGCAACGACAAGCCGGGCGTGACGACGGCCGGGGCTGCGCGCACCTATCTCAACCGCTACGGCGTTGCTGTCGGCGGCAAGGTAGCCGTCTTCACCAATGGCGGCTCCGGGTACCGCACGGCCGCCGACCTCCTCGCTCAGGGTATCGACGTCACCGCGATCATCGACGCGCGGCCGCAATCGGCCGACCCGGTGCCGGAGAGTGTTCGCGTCATCCGCAGCGGCTCGGTCATCGCGACCAGGGGACGCCACCGGATCGAGGGGCTGATCGTCGAGCGCTCCGGGTTCGAGGAGGTGATCGACTGCGATGCGCTGGCGATGTCCGGCGGCTGGTCGCCGATCGTGCATCTGATGTGTCAGCGCGGCGCCAAGCCTGTGTGGTCCGACGAGAAGCAGGCATTTCTGGCGCCCGACGTCGGCGGAGCTTTTGCGGCTGCCGGCTCGGCTGCCGGCCAGGTGTCGCTCGGGGCTTGCCTGAAGGATGGTTCGGCCAAGGCGCATGCCGCACTCGACGCGCTGGGCAGGCTGGTCGGCACGCTTGAAACGCCCGAGGTCGAGGGCGAATACGATCCGTCCTTCGCGCCGCTCTGGTACGTGCCGGGCGCCCGGGACAAGGCCTTCGTCGATTTCCAGAACGACGTGCATGTCGGCGACCTCGGTCTCGCCCAGCGGGAGGGTTTCCGTCATATCGAGCACACCAAGCGTTATACGACCGCCGGCATGGCAACCGACCAGGGCAAGCTCGGCAATGTCAACACGGCCGGCATCGTGGCGGGCATGCGCGGCGTGTCGCCGGCCGAGATCGGCACCACCACATTCCGGCCATTCTACACGCCGGTCTCGTTCGGCGCTCTGGCCGGCACTGCGCGAGCCGAGCACGCGGCCCCGGTGCGTACCTCGCCGCTGCATGGCTGGGCGAGAAAGAACGGCGCGACCTTCGTCGAATCAGGTCTCTGGTACCGCTCCGCCTGGTTCCCGCAGGAGGGCGAAAAGACCTGGCGGGAAAGCGTCGACCGGGAGGTCTTGAACGTTCGCACCCATGCCGGTCTCTGCGACGTCTCCACGCTCGGCAAGATCGAGATATTCGGGTCGGGCGCGGCGGAATTCCTCGATCGCATCTATTGCAACAGCTTTCTCAAGCTGCCGGTCGGAAGAGCACGTTACGGGCTGATGCTGCGCGAGGACGGCATCGTCTTCGACGACGGAACGGTAAGCAGGCTTTCCGAAAACCACTATGTCATGACCACGACGACGGCTTTTGCCGCGGACGTGCTCTCGCATCTGGAATTCTCGGCACAGACTTTCTGGCCGGAGCTCGACGTGCGCTTCGTTTCCTCGACGGATCAGTGGGCGCAGATGTCGCTCGCCGGGCCGAAGGCGCGAATCATCATGAGCCGCGTCGTGCAGGACGATATTTCCGACGCTGCCTTCCCCTTCCTCGCCGCCAAGGAGGTGATGCTGCGCGACGGGCTGAAGGCTCGGCTGTTCCGCATCTCCTTCTCGGGTGAGCTCGCCTACGAGCTCGCGGTTCCGGCCGGTTATGGCGAGGCCGTCGCCGACGCGATCATGAATGCGGGCCGCGAGGAGGGCATCTGCGCCTATGGTGTCGAGGCCCTGAACGTGCTGCGCGTCGAGACGGGGCATGTCACCCATAGCGAACTCGACGGCCGCGCTACGGCGGACGATGTCGGGCTCGGCCGGTTGATGGCGATGCAGAAGCCGGATTTCATCGGCAAGCGTCTCTCGATGCGATTCGGGTTGACAGCCGCCGACCGGCTGCAGCTCGTCGGATTGAAGCCGATCGAGGCCGACAAGGAGATCAAGGCCGGTGCGCATCTCCTGAAGGAAGGTGCAAAGCCGTCGACGGCGAACGACCAGGGTTTCATCTCGTCGGCCTGCTTTTCGCCAACGCTCGGGCAGTTCATCGCGCTCGGCATGCTGAAGTCCGGGCGCGAGCGGATTGGCGAACGGGTGACGGTCTGGGACGGGCTGCGCGGCTCGGAAGTGCTCGCGCAAGTCTGCCCGCCGGTCTTCGTCGATCCCGAAAACAGCAAACTGCATCTCTGAGGGCTGCCTGATGTCGATCAATCTTCTCCACCGGCATGTCCTTGACGATCATATCTCCGGCTTCGAGACGGATCCCAATCCGAACCATCTCTCCATCATTCGCCGGCCGGTGATCTTCTCGGTTCTCGCCCACGAGGGCCAAGAGACAGCCGTCGCCGAGGCCCTGTGGAATGCCGAGGATGTGGCGCCACGCTTCTGCGGCCCGTCCGAATGGTTCGCCGTATCGCGGACGGTCGGCGCCGAGATGGTCGCCGGCATGCTGTCCGGGATCGCCGGAGCGTCCTTCGCCGACCAGAGCGATGGCCGCGTGCTCATGGAAATCTCCGGTCCGAGCGTGCGAACGATTCTCGCCAAATGCGTGGCGATCGACTTGCATCCGGAGGTGTTCGAGGAGGGCCATTCCGCCGCGATGTTGTGCTGCCATGCGGAGGCGAACGTCGCGCGCACCGGTGCCGACAGGTTCGAGATCATCGTGCCGCGCTCGCTTGCCGGATCGGTTTTCGAGGAGATGATGGAGATGGGCCGCGAGCATGCACTGACCCGCGGCTTCGTGGACTGAGCGCTGAGCCCGCAGGGCGAGGGTCGAATCTGAATTTAACGTTAATGCAAGGACGATCTTTAATTTCGCAAACCGGGTGTCCCGGCTAATTTTTCGACAGAAGCTGCCGGTTTTTTGGAATTTCTGATCTTTGTGTTGCCAGATTGTTGAGAAGTGCTGCGATTTTGTCGGTCTCGCGGCTTTTTGTCTTCCCATTCCTTACGAAAACGTTATGGAATGCGCCAAAGAACGTAAGAACCCGCAAGGGCCAAATAAACGAGATGCGACCCTCCCGGGATCGCATCCAGGGGAAAATATATGGAGTATTTTATCCAGCAGCTCATCAACGGGCTGACTCTTGGATCCATCTATGGCCTTGTCGCAATCGGCTATACGATGGTTTATGGCATCATCGGCATGATCAACTTCGCCCATGGCGATATTTTCATGCTTGGCGGTTTTGCCGCTCTCATCGTCTTCCTGATCGCAACCTCCTTCTTCGCCGGTATTCCGGTGGCGTTGCTTCTGCTGCTGATGTTGCTCGTCGGCATGCTGATGACGGGGTTGTGGAACTGGACGATCGAGCGGGTCGCCTACCGGCCTTTGCGGGGATCCTTCCGGCTTGCGCCGCTGATCACCGCGATCGGCATGTCGATCGTGCTGTCCAACTTCATCCAGGTGACGCAGGGGCCGCGAAACAAGCCGATCCCGCCGATGGTAACCGACGTCTTCCATATCGGCGGCATCACCATCTCGCTGAAGCAGGTGCTCATCGTCATCATCACGGCGGTGCTGCTGTTCGCCTTCTGGTATATCGTCAACAAGACGCCGCTCGGCCGCGCCCAGCGGGCAACCGAGCAGGACCGCAAGATGGCGGCGCTGCTGGGCGTTGACGTCGACCGGACGATCTCGATCACCTTCATAATGGGTGCAGCGCTCGCGGCGGTCGCCGGCGGCATGTATCTAATGTATTACGGCGTCGCCTCTTTCAATGATGGCTTCATCCCGGGCGTAAAGGCCTTCACCGCAGCGGTTCTCGGCGGGATCGGGTCATTGCCGGGTGCCGTTCTCGGCGGGCTGCTGATCGGCCTCATCGAGTCGCTGTGGTCGGCCTATTTCTCCATCGCCTACAAGGACGTCGCCACGTTTGCGATCCTCGCTTTCGTGCTGATCTTCAAGCCGACCGGCATTCTCGGCCGGCCGGAAGTGGAGAAGGTGTAACATGACAGCTGCAACCGAAACCGGTCATCCGAACGTACTTGCCAAGGCGGTGCGGGAAGGTATTTTCGCCGGCGTCATCTCCTTCTTCATGTTCCTGCTGTTCGTCGGCGTCGAGACCTATCAGGACATCAACAACGCGCTCGTCTGGCGCACCCGCTGGGGTCTTCTGGCGATCTTCGTGCTGGTGGCGGCGGTCAGCCGCTTCCTCACCGTCGGGTTCATCAAGCCGCATATCGACCGTCGCAAGCTCGCCAAGGCAAAGAGCGGCGTGCTGGAAATTTCCGAGCAGAAGAACTTCTTCCACCGGCATTTCCTCAAGATCGCGCTGATCTTCCTGCTGGTCTATCCCTTCCTGTCGCTGCTTATCGTCGGCAAGCAGGGCTCGCTGAAATATGTCGACAATTTCGGCATCCAGATCCTCATCTACGTGATGCTCGCCTGGGGCCTGAACATCGTCGTCGGCCTCGCCGGACTGCTCGACCTCGGTTATGTCGCCTTCTATGCGGTCGGCGCCTATTCCTATGCGCTGCTGTCCTCCTATTTCGGCCTGTCCTTCTGGCTGCTCCTGCCGATGTCGGGCGTTCTCGCGGCACTCTGGGGGATCATCCTCGGCTTCCCGGTTCTGAGGCTGAGGGGTGACTATCTCGCCATCGTGACGCTCGCCTTCGGGGAAATCATCCGCCTGGTGCTGATCAACTGGACCGATGTGACCAAGGGAACATTCGGGATTTCGGGTATCGCCAAGGCCTCGTTCTTCGGCATCTGGTCCTTCGATACCGGCAGCGCGAACAGCTTCGTCAAGGCCTGGGGCCTGTCGGCTTCCTCGGTCTATTACAAGATCTTCCTGTTCTACATCATCCTGGCGCTCTGCATGCTCACCGCCTACGTCACCATCCGGCTTCGGCGCATGCCGATCGGCCGGGCCTGGGAAGCGCTGCGCGAGGACGAGATCGCCTGCCGCTCGCTCGGCATCAACACCGTCACCACCAAGCTGACCGCCTTTGCGACCGGCGCGATGTTCGGAGGAATCGCGGGCTCCTTCTTCGCCACCCGCCAAGGCTTCGTCTCGCCGGAAAGCTTCGTCTTCCTGGAATCGGCCGTGATCCTGGCAATCGTCGTTCTCGGCGGCATGGGGTCGCTGACCGGCATCGCGATCGCCGCGGTGGTGATGGTCGGCGGTACCGAGGTGCTGCGCGAAATGTCCTTCCTCAAGGCCGTGTTCGGGCCTGACTTCACGCCTGAACTCTACCGCATGCTGCTCTTCGGCCTGGCGATGATCATCGTCATGCTGTTCAAGCCGCGAGGCTTCGTCGGATCGCGAGAACCGACGGCCTTCCTCAAGGAGCGCAGGGCGGTCTCCGGAAGCTTTACCAAGGAGGGCCACGGCTGATGGCTCTCGGAACGACGACAATGACGAACGATACAATCCTCAAGGTCGAGCACCTGTCGATGAAATTCGGTGGCCTGATGGCCATCAACGATCTCTCGCTGGAGGTACGGCGCGGCGAGATCACGGCGCTGATCGGGCCGAACGGCGCCGGCAAGACGACGGTGTTCAACTGCATCACCGGCTTCTACAAGCCGACCATGGGCATGCTCACCCTGCAGCGCAGGGACGGCAAGGAATTCCTGCTGGAACGCCTGCGCGACTTCGAGATCCCCAAGCTGGCCGGCGTCGCCCGCACGTTCCAGAACATCCGCCTGTTCTCGGGCCTGACGGTTCTCGAAAACCTGCTGGTCGCGCAGCACAATGCCCTGATGAAGGCATCCGGCTACACGATCCTCGGGCTCCTCGGTCTGCCGGCCTATAACAGGGCCGTCGATGCCTCGATCGAAAAGGCGAAATACTGGCTAGACAAGGCGGATCTGACCGATCGTGCCGACGACCCTGCCGGCGACCTTCCCTACGGTGCCCAGCGGCGGCTCGAAATCGCCCGCGCGATGTGCACCAATCCGGAACTGCTGTGCCTCGACGAACCGGCTGCCGGCCTCAACCCGCGCGAATCTGCGGCGCTCAACGCGCTGTTGCACCTGATCCGCGACGAGGGCGCTTCGATCCTGTTGATCGAGCACGACATGTCGGTGGTCATGGAGATTTCCGACCATGTCGTGGTGCTGGAATACGGCCAGAAGATATCCGACGGCTCGCCGGACCATGTGAAGAACGACCCACGAGTGATCGCCGCATATCTCGGCGTCGAGGATGACGAGGTGGAAGAGGTGATTGCGGTAGAACTCGAGGGGGGCAATCACTGATGGCGGCCGAGAACCTTCTGAAAGTCGAGGCTGTCGAGACCTACTACGGCAATATCCGTGCACTCGCAGGCGTCGATGTCGAAGTCAACAAGGGCGAGATCGTCAGCCTGATCGGCGCCAACGGAGCCGGCAAGTCGACGCTGATGATGACCATCTGCGGCAGCCCGCAGGCTCGAACCGGCTCGATCATCTTCGACGGCGAGGACATCACCAAGCTGCCGACGCATCTGATCGCGCGGCGCCGCATCGCCCAGTCTCCCGAAGGCCGGCGCATCTTTCCGCGCATGACCGTCTACGAAAACCTGCAGATGGGGGCCGGCCTCGACAACCTCAAATATTTCAACGAGGACGTCGAGAAGATCTTCACGCTCTTCCCGCGCCTCAAGGAGCGCCAGAGCCAGCGCGGCGGCACGCTTTCGGGCGGCGAACAGCAGATGCTATCGATCGGGCGCGCGCTGATGGCGCGGCCGAAGCTGCTCTTGCTCGACGAACCTTCGCTGGGCTTGGCGCCGCTGATCGTCAAGGGCATTTTCGAGGCGATCAAGAAGTTGAACAAGGAAGAAGGGTTGACCGTCTTCCTCGTCGAGCAGAATGCGTTCGCAGCACTGAAACTCTCCGACCGTGGCTATGTGATGGTCAACGGCAAGGTGACGATGAGCGGTTCCGGAAAAGAGCTTCTCGCCAATCCGGAAGTGCGCGCCGCTTACCTTGAAGGTGGACGGCATTGATCGTTAAGGTTGTATCAATGGCAGCCGGAGGAATTTAGGATGCAGGGACTGTTTTTCGAAAGCGACAGCGGCGTGCGGTACCTCTTGCGTTTCCTCGTGCTGATCATCGGTTTCTGGACTGCCTGGCGCTCCGGCAAGGCCGCCGCCGAGGGCTGGAACGGCCATACGACGGTGGTGGTCTATACGCTGCTACTCGGCGTGGCGATGCGTTTTCTGCACTATGCGCTGTTCCAGGGGCCATTCATCAGCCCGTTCTACTACATCATCGACGTGGCCATTCTGCTCGTCTTTTCGAGCGCCGGATTCCGCATTCGGCGGACGCGCCAGATGGTGCAGAATTACTATTGGCTCTACGAGCCTGCTTCCGCTTTCTCCTTCAAGAAGAAAGATTGACAGCCGAACTTTTCTGCCCTCAGATTAGCTCGGGTTGAAACGATAAGTAACCTAGAGTGGAACATTTCCGGCGCAGTGACGGTGGGTATTGCGCCCGGTTTCGAAAAATCAGCTCACCTAAAAAATTGGGAGTAACTCGATGAAGAAGTCTCTTCTTTCCGCGGTTGCGCTGACGGCCTTGGTCGCCTTCAGCGGTAGCGCATGGGCCGACATCGTTATTGGCGTCGGCGGTCCGCTCACGGGTCCGAACGCCGCCTTCGGTGCGCAGCTCCAGAAGGGTGCCGAACAGGCCGCAGCCGATATCAATGCCGCCGGCGGCATCAACGGCGAAAAGATCAAGATCGTCCTCGGCGACGACGTGTCGGACCCCAAGCAGGGCATCTCGGTTGCCAACAAGTTTGCATCCGACGGCGTCAAGTACGTGGTCGGCCACTTCAACTCCGGCGTTTCGATTCCGGCTTCCAAGGAAGTCTATGCCGAAAACGGCATGCTCGAAATCACCCCGGCTGCGACCAACCCGGTCTTCACCGAGCGTGGTCTGTGGAACGTGTTCCGTACCTGCGGTCGTGACGACCAGCAGGGCGGCGTTGCCGGCGCTTACCTCGCCGACAAGTTCAAGACTGCCAAGATCGCCATCATCGACGACAAGACGCCTTACGGTCAGGGCCTTGCCGAAGAGACCAAGAAGGCAATGAACGCCAAGGGCCTCAAGGAAGTCATCCGCGAAGGCGTCAACGTCGGCGACAAGGACTTCTCGGCGCTCATCTCCAAGATGAAGGAAGCCGGCGTCACGATCATCTACTGGGGCGGTCTCCACACCGAAGCCGGCCTGATCATCCGCCAGGCCAAGGACCAGGGTCTCAAGGCTACGCTCGTTTCGGGTGACGGCATCGTCTCCAACGAACTGGCTTCGATCGCTGGCGACGCCGTCGCAGGCACGCTCAACACCTTCGGCCCGGACCCGACGCTGAACCCGGCCAACAAGGACCTGGTTGCCAAGTTCAAGGCAGCCGGCTTCAACCCGGAAGCCTACACGCTGTATTCCTACGCAGCCGTGCAGGTCATCGCTGCCGGTATCAAGGCAACCGGCAAGGCCGACGACGCCGAAGCCGTTGCCAAGGTGCTGCATGAAAAGGGCCCGTTCAAGACCGTTCTCGGCGACATTGCCTTCGACGCCAAGGGCGATCCGAAGATCCCGGGCTACATCATGTACGAATGGAAGAAGGGTCCGGACGGCAAGTACAGCTACTTCCCGCAGGGCTGAGCTGTTATCGGCAACCGTATCTTAGAAGGGAGCCCGGTCAAAAGCCGGGCTTCTTTGCGTTTGGGGCACCTATAGGCGGCACGCTGGAGTTCCACTAAACTGGCAGCTGAATTCCGGACTTGGAAATCTCCATTATCTGGCATATCAAGGGTCAGGGCCTGTTAAATTCAGCCGAACCCGAAGGACGAGATGGGTTTCGCGCTTGGACTGCGTCGGGAAGATTTGAAAATGTGCGAACATTTCCTGCATCTTCCCTCCTAGCCGGGCACGAAATCCGTCACTTAGATTGGATGAATTCAACAGGTCCTGAGCCTGGATAATCCAATTTGAGGAGAGGTAATGTTATGGATCTGAGTGCCATTATTGCCCAGATTATCGGCGGTGCCGTCGGCGGGACCGCGGGTGGGAAAATCCTGAAGGATACCGATCTCGGTCAGATCGGAAATATAATAGCCGGCGCGGTCGGAGGAATTGGCGGTGGTTCAATCCTCGGCTCGCTTCTTGGAGCCGGCGGCGCGGCGGCCGGAGGCGTCGATTTAGCGGCGCTCGCTGGTCAGCTCGTCGGGGGCGGTATTTCCGGGCTTGTCGTCCAGATCGTCGTTGGTCTGGTCGTCAACAAGTTTTTCAAAAAAGCCTGACTGTAGCGAAGCGTCTGTCGTCGCCACGCAGCGGAGCTTGTTCGTCGCTCGAAACGGTTCGCCGGATCGTTCTCGGGCTACGCTGACCGTTACTCGCTATGCAGCACATGTGCCGCCTTGACGGCTGCCGACGCGCGGTTCTCGACGCCGAGCTTCACATAGATCTGTTCCAGATGCTTGTTCACCGTGCGGGCAGAGAGGCCGAGGATGTCGGCGATGTCGCGGTTCGATTTGCCCTTGGCGATCCACAGCAGCACCTCGGATTCCCGTTGGGTCAGGGGGAAATGCTGGCGCAGCACCTCGTCGTCCGGGCGCTTGTTGGCGGCCGTGAGGCGGAAGAGATGTTCGTCGGCGCCGATCGCGCCGAGGAAGGAGAATTGCAGGCTCGCCTGGCCGTTCTGGACGAGGGCGAAGGCGGCGTCGCGGGCAAAGCCCGGCTTGTCGCGCTCTGCCATCCAGGCGGAAATCCGGTGGGAGACGATGTCGAGCCCATCGTCGCTGTTGGTCGCTGCGTTGATCAGCCGTGTCGCCTGGGGGGTCGACCAGTGGATCGCGCCACTCGCCTTGACCGCCAGCAGATGGCGGCCGGCGGCGTCGAGCGCCACGCGAGCGCTCTGGGCCGAACGGGCATTGGAAAGGTGCACCCGGATGCGGGCGCGCAGTTCGTCGATATTGATCGGCTTGGTCAGATAATCGACGCCGCCGGAATCGAGCGCGTTGACCACATGTTCGGTCTCTGTGAGGCCGGTCATGAAGATCACCGGCACCTGGGCGATGCCACCGTTGGTCTTCAGCTTGCGGCAGGTCTCGAAACCGTCCATGCCGGGCATGACAGCGTCGAGCAGGATGAGGTCCGGGGTAATGCGCTCGACGATGTTGAGCGCCGACTGGCCGGCGGTTGCGATCAGCACCGAAAAGCCGGATTTTTCGAGCGCTTCGGTCAGGAAGCCCAGCGTTTCGGGACTGTCGTCCACGAGAAGGACGATATCGCGCGGCAGAGCAGTTTCAGCCATCACTCGTCCTTTCTGCCTCAAGGCGGCTCAGGAATTTCATATAACCGGCAAGATCGAAGGCCTGTACGTAGGCGCCGAGTTCTTCCGTGAAGGGGCGGTGTTCTTCCTCCCGGGCGAGATCGGCGAGTTTCGCTTCGATACCGCGCACGTAGCCGATTTCGCCGAGCCGCAAAAGGTCCTGGACGTGGTTCGTCCCCGGACTTTTGATCGGTTTCTTCGGGCCGACGACCGCCGGAATCACCGTTTCGTTCTCGTAGATCCAGACGAGGCCGAGATGGGCGGCGAGCTTGTCGGCGAGCCTGCGGATATCGACCGGTTTGGCGATCGCGTCGTTGTGCCCCTCGTCGCCGGAATGGGTGGCGACACCGTCGCCGATATTGGCCGAGAGCATGACAATCGGCGCCACCTGGCCGATCTCGCGCAGCCGCGAGACGAGCTGCCAGCCGCTCATGCCGGGCATGGAGATGTCGACCAGGAACAGGTCCGGCGTCACGCCCTCGATGAGGGTCAGGCAGTCCGGCCCGCTATTGGCGGTCAGCACGACGAAATCCATCGGTACCAGCACTTCGCGCATCAGGTCGCGGTGGTCTTCGTTGTCGTCGACGAGGACGATGGTGCGGCGCGGGCCGGTATAGGAGACGATCTTCTTTTCCGCCGCCGGCGCGGTGTTCGGCCGCTCGATGGCGGACAGCATCAGCCGCACCTTGAAGATCGAGCCTTCGCCCTTGGTGCTGGCGACCGCGATCTCGCCGCCGAGCGTGTTGGTGAGGAGCTGGGTGATGGTGAGGCCGAGACCGAGGCCGGGCATGGGCCTGATGCTCTCCGCCTCGCCACGCTGGAAGGGCTCGTAGATGCGGCCGAGATCCTTTTCGGCAATGCCCCGGCCGGTATCGGAGACGGTGAAGGTGGCGACCTGGCTGCGATAGGCGACGTCGAATTTCACGGTGCCTTCGTCGGTGAACTTGATGGCATTGGAGAGCAGGTTGACGAGGATCTGGCGCAGCCGCTTTTCATCGGTGCGGACATATTGCGGTAACGCCCTCGCGCGCTCGTGCTCGAAGGTGAGGCCCTTGGCCTGCGCCTGCAAGCCGAACATCTCGACGATCTGGTCCAAAAAATCCTGGATGTTGATCTCGTTGGAATAGACCTGCAGCCGGCCGGCCTCGATCTTGGAAATGTCGAGCAGACCGTCGATCAGGCCTGACAGATGGTCGGCCGAACGCTTGATGACCTTGATCGCCGATTGGCGCGGCGCGGGGATCGTCTCGTCGCGCTCGAGGATCTGGGCGTAACCGAGCACGGCGTTGAGCGGCGTTCGCAGCTCATGGGAAAGGCCGACGACATAACGGCTCTTGGCGCGGTTGGCGGATTCGGCCGTCTCCTTGGCCTCCTGGAGCGCCGCGTCGGTCTTCTTATGGGCGGCGATTTCCTTCAGCAGCAGCGTGTTCTGGCGAGAGGATTCCTCTTCCGCCACCACCCGGCTGTCATGGGCGAGCACATAGAACCACGAGACGATGCCGGCGATGATTGCAAAGACGAAGAAGACGATCAGCACCGTGCCGTAGATCACCTCGGCATTGACGGGTGCGGCCCGGCTGACCTGATAGGCGATCATGCCGAGGATCGTGCCGATCACCGAGATCGACAGCACGGCCGTCGTCGCATAACGGCCAAGGCGCGTCGTCAGCCGGGTGATGACGCTGTCCGGCAGGAAGGATCGGGCGACGGTGCCGATCTGGGTGTTGAGCCGTGCATGCGGCTTGCACATGTCGTGGCAGCGGCTGTCGAGCGAACAGCAGAGCGAGCAGATCGGCGCGGCATAAGCGGGGCACCAGGCCATGTCCTCGTGCTCGAACGGGTGCTCGCAGATGGAGCAGGTGATCGAGCCGACATGTCTCCAGCTCTGGCGCGGTTTGCGTGCGAGGTAGAATTTGCCCTTGGTGGCAAAGGCGAGCGCCGGCGAGATCAGGAAGGCGACCAACGTCAGGTAGGTAGCGAGCGAGGCCATCAACGGGCCGAACAGGCCGAAATGGGCGGCGAGCGCTATCGCGGCTGAACCGAACATCGCTCCCAAGCCCACCGGGTTGATGTCGTAGAGATGGGCGCGCTTGAACTCGATGCCTTCGGGCGACAGGCCCAGCGGCTTGTTGATCATCAGATCGGCCGAGATGGTGCAGAGCCAGGCCATGGCGACGATCGAGAAGATGCCGAGCGTCGCTTCGAGCAGCCGGTAGATGCCGAGCTCCATCAACAGCAGTGCGATCACCACGTTGAAGACCAACCAGACGACGCGGCCGGGATGGCTGTGGGTGAGGCGCGAGAAGAAGTTCGACCAGGCGAGCGAGCCCGCATAGGCGTTCATCACGTTGATCTTCAGCTGCGAAACGACCACGAAGGCCGCCATCAACAGCAGGGCGGCCGTATCGTTCGGGATCATGTAGCCGAAAGCCGCGAAATACATATGCGCGGGATCGGCGGCCTCGCGGATCGGCACGGCGGTCGAGAGCGTCAGCACCGCGAGGAACGAGCCTGCTAGGAGTTTCGGCACGCCGACCACCACCCAGCCGGGGCCGGCGAGAAAAACGGCGAACCGGTGCCGCCACTTGTCGAGGCCCTCCGGCGGCAGGAAGCGCAGGAAGTCTACCTGCTCGCCGATCTGCGGCATCAGGGCGAGGATGACGGCGGAGGCCGCGCCGAACTCGACTAGGTTGAAGGGCGCCGGACCGGCCACCTCGGCGTTCGAGTGGCCGATCCCGGCAAAGGCGCGCCAGAGATCGAACTTCTCCCAATCCATGAAGGCGATGAACACGAAGGGGAGGATGTTGAGGATGATCCAGAACGGCTGGGTGATAAGCTGAAAGCGGGAGATCAGCTGCACGCCGTAGATGACCAGCGGGATCACCACCACGGCGCTGATGATATAGCCGATCCACGGCGGAATGCCGAAGGCGAGGTCCAGCGCGCCGGTCATGATCGAGGCCTCGATCGCAAACAGCATGAAGGTGAAGCTCGCGTAGATCAGCGAGGTGATGGTCGAGCCGATGTAACCGAAGCTCGCGCCGCGGGTCAGAAGATCGATATCGACGCCGTGGCGGATCGCGTAACGGCTGATCGGCCAGCCGATCGCCAGCATGGCGATGGCGGCTGCGACGATCGCGAAAATTGCGTTGGTGGTGCCGTAGGAGAGGGTGATCGTGCCGCCGATGGCCTCCAGCGCCAGGAAGGAGATGGCGCCGATGGCGGTCTGGGAAATGCGGCTGGAGGAAAACCGGCGGGCACTCTTGGCGGTGAAACGGAGGGCGTAGTCCTCCAGCGTCTGGTTGGCGACCCAACGATTGTATTCACGCCGAACGGGAATGATGCGTTGCCGCGCTGCCATGCCTAATTTCTAGCACCTTCTGAGGGAAGACTGTCAATTGTGCACTTTCGGCTGAGGCGCGGCGTTTTGCAAGCAAAGTATGATGCGGTGCGGTAAATCCCCACCGCATCCTGGAAGCCGGTCACATGGTGCGGGTTGGGCGCACCACAATCTCGTTTGTATCCACGTCTTCAGGCTGGTCGATAACATGGAGAACAGCGCGGCCGATCGCATCGGGCGTCAGGGCGATGCTGCGATAGGTCTTCATCGCGTCCGCCGCGACCGGATCGGTGATCGTCCCGGCAAGCTCGGACTCCACCACGCCCGGATAGACGCAGGTGACGCGGATCTTGTCGTTCTCCTGGCGCAGTCCGTCGGAGATTGCCCGCACCGCGTATTTGGTGGCGCAATAGACCGCCGCGGTCGGCACCACGCCGAGGCCGCCAATCGACGAGATGTTGATGATCTGGCCGTACCCCTGGCCGTTCATGATCGGCAGAACGGAAGCGATGCCGTAGAGCACGCCGCGGATGTTCACGTCGATCATCCGATCCCATTCCTCGACCTTGAGCGACGACATCAGCGACAGCGGCATCAGCCCGGCATTATTGACGATGACGTCGATGCGGCCGAATTCGGCAAGCGCGAATTCCGCGAACGCCTGAAAATCCTGCCGATCGGTGACGTCGAGCCGGCGAATCCGCGCCGTGCCGCCGGCCGCGGCGATCTCTTCCGCCAGTACTTCCAGCCGGTCGGTGCGGCGGGCGCCGAGCACGACCTTGGCACCGGCCGCGGCGAGAATGCGCGCCGTGCCTTCGCCGATGCCGCTGCTGGCGCCGCTGATAAGAACCGCCTTTTCAGTGATTTGAGTCATGTTGCTGATCCTCTGTGGCAGGCAGCGGCGGCATGCCGCTGCGGGCAGGGGATCTATGCCGCGGATGTGCGGGAAAGTGGTATCAAGGTCCTCCGCAGTTCTTGCACGATCGTCCGAGCCTGCATCTGCTGCTATTTCAGTAGTGGCCAGAGCGTTAGGACCAGCAGTAGCGCCATGACGAAGTTGAACCATTTGAGCCGCGCCGGATCGGACAGGAACCGCCGAAGCGCCACGCCGAAGCCGGCCCAGACGGCGACGCTCGGCAGGTTGACGATGGCGACGACGAGCGTGATCAGCACGACCGACACGAAGGGGTTTTCGGCGCTGGCATAAGCGGCCATGGCAGTCAGCGCCGCGACCCAAGCTTTGGGGTTCACCCACTGGAAGGCTGCGGATTCGAGGAAGGTGAGGGGGCGGGCGGCGCTGGCGTCACCATGGGGGACGGAGCGGGACATGGCGATCCGCCAGGCAAGGTAGAGCAGGTAGGCGCCGCCGGCGATCTTCAATGCCAATGCGAGCGGCGGATAGGCCGTCAGCAGGGCGCCGAGGCCGAAGCCGACTGCCAGCAGCACCGATGAAAGGCCGATGGTGATGCCGAGGATTTGCGGCACGGTGCGCCGGAAGCCGAAATTGGTGCCCGAGGCAAGCAGCATCAAATTGCTCGGTCCCGGCGAAACCGAGCCGACAAGCGAGAAAAGGGCGATTGCAAGAATGGTTTCAAAGGCCATGGCAAAGGGTCTCCCACGCGGGGAGGCTGCTCCCGGCGGCGTCAGGGTGTCTGGTTGTTCAATCGAGATTCCGGTGGTGGCGAGATTCTAGAGGTGGCGGATGCCGAGCTTGCTGCCCCATTTGCCGTTCAGGTAGTCGCAAACGAGCCGGCGATGGCAATGGTGCGGCTTGTCTTCCGAGCAGAGCAGACAGGAGCCATCGAACTCTTCCGCCTTGAAGTGATCTTCCACCTTGCGTTCAGTCATCAAGCCAAGGAAATCATTCTGGAAAACATTCCAGTCGCCCTTCTGCTTCTTGAAGGCAGTCATGATCTCCTCGGTCGGCGCAAGCAGCGGTTCGTGCACATAACCGGCGCCGCAGATCGTTTTCAGGAAGAAGGCGAGGTCGTCGGATTTGGCAAAACCGGCGAGCTGCGAGGTGTTGTGGAGGCGCACGTCCAGGACCCGCTTGACGCCGGCCGCCCTGATGCGACCGAAGAAATCTTCGGCGGTCGTCTTGGTGAAGCCGATCGTGGTGACATCCATGCTCATGCGTCTCTTCTTATCGCAACGGGCTCGGTTAGGCGACGTTTTCAGGCTGATATTCCCCCACGCGGGCTCGGTTGCCCATTGTCAATATTGACAATGTTGATAGTATTTTTGCCATGAAACTACAGATCCTTGCGCTCGATCCCGTCTTCGATACCGGCCTGTCGACCATGCTCGACGTGTTCACCATGGCGAACGAGCTTGCGGCGATGCTGTCGCTCGATGTGCCGGCCTTCGACGTGGCGGTGATCGGCGTGCGCAGACAAGTGAAGACGGCGCACGGACTTGCCGTGCCGATCTCCGGAAGTTTCGATCCAAAGGCCGGCGGCTGGCTGGTGGTGCCGGCGATTGCCTGCAAGATGCCGGACGTGCTGGTGCCCGCCCTCGGCCGTCCCGACATCCGCGATGCGGGGGCGGTGCTGCGCGAGGCCAAGGCGGCGGGCATGAACATCGCCGCCGCCTGTATCGGCACGTTCGTTCTGGCCGAATCCGGCCTTCTCGACGGTGAGAAATCGACGACCAGCTGGTGGCTCGCGCCCCTCTTCCGCCAGCGTTATCCCTCCGTGCAACTCGAAGACGGCCATATGCTGGTGAAATCCGGCTCGCTGGTGACGGCGGGCGCGGCACTCGGCCATATGGACATGGCGCTCTGGCTGGTACGGCAGGTGAGCCCGGAGCTTGCCGGCCTTGTGGCGCGCTACCTCATCGTCGACAATCGGCCGTCGCAGTCCGCCTACGTGATCACCGACCATCTTTCTCATGCCGATCCGCTGGTGCAGCGTTTCGAGCGCTGGGCACGCGGTCGTCTCGGGGAGGGGTTTTCGCTGGACGACGCGGCCGATGCGGTCGGCGCCAGCAAGCGGACGCTGGCGCGGCGCATGCAGCAGGTGCTCGGCAAGACGCCGCTCTCCTATTTCCAGGATCTCCGTGTCGAGCGCGCCGTGCATCTCCTGAAGACCAGCGACAAGAGCCCCAACGAAATCGCCTCACTCGTCGGTTATGCGGATGGCGTTACGTTGCGGGCATTGCTGCGACAAAAGACAGGCCACGGTGTGCGCGAGGTGAGGGGCGGGCGGCTAGGCTAGACCTCCTTGCGCCGCAGCAGGTAGTCCAGACCGCCGACCCGGAACCACCGAGAGGCATATGCATCGAGCAGGAGCCGGTGCCGGCCGTTGGCGTCCGCCTCGCTGTTGCCGCCGTCCGCGATATCGATGAGCAGATCGCCGTGTTCGCCGACACCGACCACGAACGTGACTTCGACCGGCCTCGAATGCAGGTTGTGGACGATCAGCACCGAATTGTCGCGCCAGTCATAGCGGAGCGCCAGCACTCCGTTGTCTCCGGTGTTGAGGGCGGTGCAAGCGCCCCAGCCGATCTCTGGCACTTCCTTGCGCATGCGGATCAGGCGTTCCGTCCAGTTCAGCATCGAGTCGGGATCGCGTCGCTGCTCCGCGACGTTCAGATATCTGAAGCCGAGCGGCCCTGCGCTGATGACCGGCAGGACCGGCTTGTCGTTCTTGGTGAACCCGCCATGCGGCTCGGCCGACCATTGCATCGGCGTGCGGGCGCAGTTGCGCTCCGGCAGCGACAGGTCGTCGCCCATGCCGATCTCGTCGCCGTAACGCAGGACGGGCGTGCCGGGCAGCGAAAACAGCAGGCTGTAGGCGAGTTCCAGGCGCCTCCGGTCGTTCTCCAGCATCGGCGCCAGCCGCCGTCGGATGCCGCGGTCGTAAAGCTGCATGTTCTTGTCAGGCCCGAATTCCGAAAACACTTTCTGGCGCTGTTTTTCGGTCAGGCGACCAAGATCGAGTTCATCGTGATTGCGCAGGAACATGCCCCATTGTCCCGTTTCAGGCCGATCGCTGGTATTGACGATCGCTTTTGCCAGCGGCCGGGCGTCTCCCGAGGCAAGCGCATAAAACAGGGCCTGGTTGACGTGAAAATTGAACATCATCTGCATGCGGTCGCCATCGTCGCCGAAATAGGCGAGGTTCTCCTTCGGCACGACATTGGCTTCGGCAAGGATGATCGAATCTCCGAGCCGCCATTGCAGGAATTCGCGAAAAACCCGGAGCATGTCGAACTGCGCCCTCGGCTTTTTCACGTCGGCGCCCTTTTCGGCGATCACGAATGGCACGGCATCCATGCGGAAACCGGAAACGCCGAGCTGGATCCAGAAACCCATGATCTTGAGGATTTCCGCCTGTACATGCGGATTGGAGGTGTTGAGGTCCGGCTGAAACTCGTAGAAGCGATGAAAGTAATATTGTTTGGCCTTTTCGTCATAGGTCCAGGTCGTCTTCTGCACGCCCGGAAACACCATTCCCTCGTTGGCGTTCGCCGGTTTCTTGTCGGACCAGATATACCAGTCGCGATAGTAGGATTCCGGATTGCTTCGGGCGTCCTGGAACCAGGGGTGTTCAATGGACGTATGGTTGACCACGAGGTCTATCAGCACCCTTATGCCGCGCTGCCGGGCGCCGTGGGTGAATTCGACGAAATCGCCGAGCGTGCCGTAGCGCGGGTCGACATTATAGTAGTCGGAGACGTCGTAACCGTCGTCCCGGCCGGGCGAGGTCTGGAACGGCATCAGCCATACGGCGCTGACGCCGAGACCGGAGATATAGTCCAGCCGCCGTTGCAAGCCCTGGAAATCCCCGATCCCGTCGCCATTGGAATCCATGAAGGTCTCGACGGAGAGGCAATAGACGACGGCGTTCTTGTACCAGAGGTCGTTGATCACGGGTTCGAGCTCCTCGGGTGGTTGGCGGATCCGGGGAGGCAAGCGCGTGAGGCGCAGAAATGTTCCCGAGAGGGAACGGCCTGGCCGAAGATTTACGCGGCGCGGTCTCCCCGCAGCGGGTGCCAGACTGAAATGTCGCGCGGGCTGGCGAGCAGATCCGGCAGGGCCGCGTGCCAGGCTTCGCGATAGGGACGCTGCAACTGCACGTCCAGGACGTCCTGATGATCCTCCCATGTCTCGTGGAGCATCACGTGGTTCTCGTTGTCGGGATCGGCATGCAGCATGGCATTGTGGAACATCGGTTCGTGCCGCAGGGCATCGAGCACGCCGTTCAGAAGAACCATGAAGCGATCGCGCTGGGCTGGGAGGATATCGAAACGGATGACATAGGTGATGGGCATGGGCTGATCCTTTCACGCTGCAAAGCTGGATCCTGGGATAGATGCCATCGGTCGCCGGGTCGATTACCTCGGAGGTCATATATCGCGCGCGCAATGCTCGCTTGCCGTCAAGGATGACGGTCTCTTACCGGAAGAGAGACAGGATGTTTTGCGCGTCCGAATTGGCGATGGAAAGCGACTGGGTCGCGAGTTGCTGCTGGACTTGCAGTGCCTTGAGCCTGCTCGACGCCTCGCTCATATTCGCATCGACGAGGCGCCCGATGCCTCTGTCGAGACTGTCCGCGAGACTGTTTCCAAATGCTTCCTGCATCGCGATCCTCGACCTGAGCGAGCCAAGGTAGGCGCCGGCCGATATGACCTTCTGCTGCATCTCGTCGAGAACCAAGGTAATTGTCGGAAAATCGATGTCGGGATCGGTGACGTCGATATCGAGAATATCGATACCCTCCGGCGGCAGCGTCCGGGTGTGGACGGGCGGCTGGACGGTGATCAGCTCTGCGGCGAGAGGAATGATGGCGCGAAAGAAGATATTCGGCGTCCCGCCCTGAGCCGTCAACAAGGCGTCGGAGGGCGCCTTGTTGAGAAACGTTGCCTGCTGGAGGACTTTCGCCCAATCGGCAGCGCTTTCAATATCTCCGTCGAAGCCGTATCCTATTTCCCCTCCGAGCGCCTGATCGACGACACTTTTGGTGATGACGAACGTATCGTTCGACGTACCCACCGAAAAGTCGACCGTGATGACATCGAATTTCGTGATCGTGAAGGGTTGGTCGAATGCCGGGCCTGGCACGTCGCCATAACCCGATGTCGAAAATCCGAGCAACCCACCGAGCGTGCCGAGGCCATAACCGAGATCCGGATCAGGCTCCTTCTGCAGAATTCCGCCGCCGCCATTCTTGAACAGTGCGACTTTCGACAGATCGACGTCGATGGTCCCGACGGAGACGGTTCCATCCTCGCTGCGATCGAACGATGATACGACAGACGTCTTCGCGCCTGCTTCGCTAACCTCGCCCTGCATGTCCGACCGCAACCAGTTCTGGCCGGCGAAGCTTGCGGAGTTGGATATCGAGACGATCTGCTGCTTCAACTGATCCAGCTCTTCCTGGATCTTGTTCTTGTCTATTCCGTCCTGCTGGGCGGAAACGACCTTGGCCATGAACGCCGCCAGGATATCGGTGGTCGCAGCAATGCCTTCATAGGCCGTCTCGACCTTTGCGGCTCCGAGGCCAAGGGCGTCCTGCACGGCCGAGAGGGCGCCATTGTCCGATCGCATGGTGGTAGCGATCGACCAGTAGGCGGCGTTGTCTGAGGCTTGGTCGACACGCAAGCCGGTCGCGACCTGCCGCTGCGTGCCCAACATCTGGCTGTCGAGGGAACGAAGCATTTGGAGCGCAGAAGCAGCTCCAGCATTCGTGAGGATGCTACTCATGGGATCTACACCGAAACAACTCCCCCGCCCTACATAAGCGTTGGGTTATAAAATCCAAATATGGTTAATATATCATGAGTATGATCGATAGGGGCCTTGCCGGCGCTATCTGACCTGAAGCGTGCCAGCTGATCATGGGATTTCCCCCGCGGCGCAGTTCTTCCCCCTTCTCCCCCTCCGGTACGTCATTCGACGTATACGGTTTTGCGATGCAGCAACGGATAGTCGCTTAAGCAACGGTTAAGTTCTTCGTTGCGGACGAACGAGAAGAGGGGTTCGAACCAATGACATTCAAATCCAAACTGGGTGGCGCGCTGCTCGCTGCCGTAATGTCGACGACGGCGCTGCAGGGTGCTTTCGCCGCTGACGACACCATCAAGATCGGTGTTCTGCACTCGCTTTCGGGCACCATGGCCATCTCTGAGACCACCCTCAAGGATGTCATGCTGATGCTCATCGCCGAACAGAACAAGAAGGGCGGCGTGCTCGGCAAGAAGCTCGAAGCCGTCGTCGTCGACCCGGCCTCCGACTGGCCGCTGTTCGCCGAAAAGGCCCGTCAGCTGATTTCCAAGGACAAGGTTGCCGCCGTTTTCGGTTGCTGGACCTCGTCTTCGCGCAAGTCGGTCCTGCCGGTCTTCGAAGAGCTGAACTCGATCCTGTTCTACCCGGTCCAGTACGAGGGTGAAGAATCCTCGCGCAACATCTTCTACACGGGTGCCGCTCCGAACCAGCAGGCGATCCCTGCCGTCGACTATCTGGCCAAGGAAGAGGGCGTCAAGCGCTGGGTCCTCGCCGGTACCGACTACGTCTATCCGCAGACGACCAACAAGATCCTCAAGGCCTATCTGATGTCGAAAGGCGTTGCCGAGTCCGACATCATGATCAACTACACGCCGTTCGGTCACTCCGACTGGCAGACGATCGTCTCCGATATCAAGAAGTTCGGCTCGGCCGGCAAGAAGACCGCCGTCGTCTCGACCATCAACGGCGATGCCAACGTTCCGTTCTACAAGGAACTCGGCAACCAGGGCATCAAGGCTGAAGACATTCCGGTCGTCGCCTTCTCGGTCGGCGAAGAAGAGCTCGCCGGTCTCGACACCAAGCCGCTCGTCGGTCACCTGGCCGCCTGGAACTACTTCCAGTCCGTCGATGCCGATGTGAATGCCGAATTCATCAAGGAATGGAAGGCTTTCACCAAGAACGACAAGCGCGTCACCAACGATCCGATGGAAGCCGCCTATATCGGTTTCAACGCCTGGGTAAAGGCCGTCGAAGCCGCCGGCACCACCAATACCGATGCCGTGCTGGACTCGATCATCGGCGTCTCCGTTCCGAACCTGTCGGGTGGCACGTCCACCGTCATGCCGAACCACCACATCACCAAGCCGGTGCTGATCGGTGAAATCCAGGCTGATGGCCAGTTCGACATCGTTCAGGAAACTGCGCCTGTGGTCGGCGATGAGTGGTCCGATTACCTGCCGGACAGCAAGAACCTGATCTCCGATTGGCGCAAGCCGATGTCCTGCGGCAACTTCAACGTTGCTTCCGGCAAGTGCGGCGGCAAGGGCAGCTGATCCGATCGCCTCTCGATGTTCATCGACATCATCGCGGGCGGCGTTCAGTCGCCCGCGATCTCGCAAGGGGGTTCCAATGACGAGCAAAGTTCCTTTCCGCGTTCTGCAGAGCCTTGGTCTTCTGCTCTGCCTGATGTTTTCCTTCGCCGCGCCGTCGTTCGCGCAGCAGACCGATCCCAAGCCGCTGATCGACGCGCTCTCCAAGGCGGATTTCGGCGAAGCTGAAAAACTGATCGGCCAGCTCGCTGCCACCGGTGATGCGCGGCTCGTGCCGGCGCTGAATGCCTTTTCCGAGGGTGACCTCTATTTCCGCAAGTCCGATAACCTGGTGTTCATCGGCAAGGCAGCCGGCTCCAATTACGAACTGATCGATCCGGTCACCGGTGTTTCCGCCGGACAGGCCGCCAAAAACACGGTCACCAAGATCAAGATCAACAACAGTCTTCGCCGCGTCATCCGCTCGGCCATGGGCGGCCTGACGCTGATGAGCCCGGATCGCGGGGTCCGGCTGCAGGCGGCCGATGCGGTGCTCCGCTCGCCGAGCGCCGAAAACCTCGAACTCCTCGAAACCGCGATCTCCAAGGAGACCGACGGCGAGGTCAAGGCCCGCATGGTAGAGGCGCGCGCCGTGTCGCTGCTTTCCTCCGACCGCTCCATCGATGAAAAGCGGGCCGCGATCCAGACGATCAAGAATTATGGCGGCCGCAACGCGATCGGCATTTTGATGGGCGCATCCGCGTCGCTCGATCCGAGCCTCAAGGGCGATGTCGATGCGGCGATCGCCAGCATCGAAAGCGGCCAGAGGCTCTGGGATGTCGGCCAGAACGTCTGGTACGGCGTTTCGCTCGGTTCGGTCCTGCTTCTGGCGGCGATCGGGCTCGCGATCACCTTCGGCGTCATGGGCATCATCAACATGGCGCATGGCGAAATGGTCATGCTCGGCGCCTATTCCACCTTCGTGGTGCAGCAGGTCATCCGCGACCATGCGCCCGGCCTGTTCGACTGGTCGCTGGCGATCGCGCTTCCGGTTGCCTTCCTCGTCACCGGCGCCGTCGGCATGGTCATCGAGCGCGGCGTCATCCGCTTCCTCTACGGCCGGCCGCTCGAAACGCTGCTTGCCACCTGGGGCGTCTCGCTGATCCTGCAGCAGACGATCCGCTCGCTCTTCGGGCCCACCAACCAGGAAGTCGGCAATCCGTCCTGGATGTCCGGTTCCTTCCCGGTCGGCGGCATGACGATCACCTGGAACCGCATGTGGATCATCGCCTTCTCGCTGTCGATCTTCGTGGCGCTGCTGGTGGTGATGAAGAAATCCTCCTTCGGCCTCAACATGCGCGCCGTCACCCAGAACCGCCGCATGGCGTCATCGATGGGCATCAAGACGCCCTGGGTCGACGCTTTCACCTTCGCCCTCGGCTCCGGCATCGCCGGCATCGCCGGTGTCGCGCTCTCCCAGATCGACAACGTCTCGCCGAACCTCGGCCAGAGCTACATCATCGACAGTTTCATGGTCGTGGTGTTCGGCGGCGTCGGCAATCTCTGGGGCACGCTGGTCGGCGCACTGTCGCTCGGGGTACTCAACAAGTTCCTTGAACCCTCGGTCGGCGCCGTGCTCGGCAAGATCCTGGTTCTGGTGCTGATCATCCTGTTCATCCAGAAACGTCCGCGCGGCCTGTTCGCGCTCAAGGGAAGGGCGGTGGAAGCATGATTTCCGGGTTTGTCTTCCGCGCCCTCGAGGGCCGCATCGTCGTAGCCGTCGGCATCCTTCTCGGTATCGGCATCCTGGTGCCGGCGCTCAACCTCTTGACCCCTGCAGATAGCGCCCTTCACATCCCGACCTATGCCATGTCGCTGTTCGGAAAGTATCTCTGCTATGCGCTGCTGGCGCTGGCGCTCGATCTCGTCTGGGGTTACTGCGGCATCCTCTCGCTCGGCCACGGTGCCTTCTTCGCGCTCGGCGGTTATGCGATGGGCATGTACCTGATGCGCCAGATCGGCCCGCGCGGCGTCTACGGCAACCCGATCCTGCCGGATTTCATGGTGTTCCTGAACTACAAGGAACTACCGTGGTTCTGGCATGGCTTCGACTGGTTCGTCTTCGCCATGGCGATGGTGATCGTCGTTCCCGGCCTGCTTGCCTTCATCTTCGGCTGGTTCGCCTTCCGCTCCCGCGTCAACGGCGTCTACCTGTCGATCATCACCCAGGCGATGACCTACGCCCTGCTGCTTGCCTTCTTCCGCAACGACATGGGGTTCGGCGGCAACAACGGCCTCACCGACTTCAAGGACATCCTCGGCTTTTCCGTCCAGGCGGACGGCACGCGTGCGGTTCTGTTCTTCATGTCGGCGCTGATGCTGTCGCTCTGCCTGATCCTTGCCTCGGCTATCGTCCGTTCGAAGTTCGGCAAGGTGCTGGTCGGCGTGCGCGATGCGGAAAGCCGGGTGCGCTTCCTCGGCTTCCGGGTCGAGAACATCAAGCTCTTCACCTTCGTCGTCTCTGCCATGATGGCCGGGATTGCAGGCGCGCTCTTCGTGCCGCAGGTCGGCATCATCAATCCCGGCGAATTCGCGCCGGCCAACTCGATCGAAGTGGTCGTCTGGACGGCCGTCGGCGGCCGCGGCACGCTGATCGGCCCGATCATCGGCGCAATCCTCGTCAACGGCGGCAAGAGCTTCTTCACTGGCGCCTTCCCGGAAGTCTGGCTGTTTGCGCTCGGCGGCCTGTTCATCGCCGTGACGCTCTTCCTGCCGAAGGGCATCGTCGGGACGATCCAGCACGGCTTCAAAGCCCGCAAGGCGATGAAGGCTGCGGCGGATGCCGAAAAGGGCAGGGGCGGTACTGAGACGGTCGCCCAGGCCCAGGCGGCGGAATAGGGGCACGCAACCATGAACATGATTTCCGAAACACGACAGAAAAGCCTGCTCTATCTCGAAAACGTCTCCGTCTCCTTCGACGGCTTCAAGGCGCTGAACTCGCTGTCCTTCGTGGTCGAACCCGGGGAACTGAGGGCGATCATCGGCCCGAACGGCGCCGGCAAGACGACGATGATGGACATCATCACCGGCAAGACACGGCCTGATACCGGCACGGTCCTGTTCGAGGATACGATCGACCTGACCAAAAAGGACGAGGCGGACATCGCCCAGCTCGGCATCGGCCGCAAATTCCAGAAGCCGACCGTGTTCGAAAGCCACACCGTCTGGGACAACCTGGAACTGGCACTCAACCGGTCGCGCGGCGTGTTCGCCACCTTGTTCTACACGCTGTCGGCGGAGGATAAGGCTCGCATCGAGGAGATCCTCGAGACGATCCGCATGACCCACCGCAAGAACGAGTATGCCGCCAATCTCAGCCACGGCCAGAAACAGTGGCTGGAGATCGGCATGCTGCTCGCCCAGGAACCGAAGCTGCTTCTGGTCGACGAACCTGTCGCCGGCATGACGGATGCGGAGACGGCCGAGACGGCGGTTCTGCTCAAGGAAATCGCCAAGACCCGGTCGGTGGTCGTCGTCGAACATGACATGGGCTTCATCCGCGAACTCGGCGTCAAGGTGACCTGCCTTGCGGAAGGTTCGGTACTTGCCGAAGGCTCGATCGATTTCGTCTCGAGCGATCCGAAGGTGATCGAGAATTATCTGGGGCGCTAACATGCTGACAGTCAACAACGTCAATCTTCACTATGGCGCAGCGCAGGCGCTGCGAGGCGTTTCCATTCATGCGGATATGGGCAAGATCACTTGCGTGCTGGGGCGGAACGGCGTGGGGAAGAGTTCTCTTCTCCGCGCCGTCACCGGCCAGCATCCGGTCAGCGCCGGTACGATCAGCTTCCAGGGGGAAGTCCTGAACGGTCTTGCGCCCTATAACCGCGCCAAGCACGGCATCGGCTACGTGCCGCAGGGCCGGGAAATCTTTCCGCTCCTGACAGTCCAGGAAAATCTCGAAAGCGGTTACGCGCCGCTCGCCCGCAAGGACAAGTTCATCCCGGACGAGATCTTCTCGCTGTTTCCGGTGCTGAAATCGATGCTCGGCCGGCGAGGCGGGGACCTGTCAGGCGGCCAGCAGCAGCAGCTTGCGATCGGCCGCGCCATGGTCACCCGTCCGAAGATCCTCGTGCTCGACGAGCCGACCGAAGGCATCCAGCCGTCGATCATCAAGGATATCGGCCGGGCGATCCGCTACCTGCGCGATTCAACCGGCATGGCCATTCTCCTGGTGGAACAGTATCTGGACTTCTGCCGGGAGCTGGCCGACCAGGTCTACATCATGGATCGTGGCGAGATTGTGCACGAAGGGGCGGCCGAGACTCTGGATACGGCAGAAGCAAGGCGGCATCTGACCGTCTGAGACCAGTATTTTTACTGGTGAATGTTTGTATCACGTTGCAGCACTTCGTGCGTTTCAAGGGCCGCTAATATATGTTAACAACACTGCGTTTTCAGGGCATTCCGCATATTTGTTGACAACCCCCGCACCCCATGATGAGGCGCTGATGGTCTTTGCACGCGTTGCCGGTTTCTTCTCTCGTTCCGCTCTTACACGCATGGTTGCTGTAGGAGCGGTTTTTTTGGGCGCCACGACCTTTCTCGGGTCCATGACCGGCAGCGCCCTTGCCGCAGGCTGCGGCCAGCCGATGGAAGCCGGTCGCCACAGGATCACCATCGAGACCGACGGCATCGCCCGTTCGGCCATCTATTTCATTCCATCGTCCTATACCGGCAAGGACAAGGTTCCGCTGGTTTTCGATCTCCATGGTAGCCACAGCAACCCTGAAGGGCAGCTGAACAGAAGCTCCTGGGACAAGATCGCGGAGAAAAACGGCTTCATCGTTTTGGCGCTGCAGGGCAGCCTGCCTGGAAGCTCCGCCGGCACCTATGCCTGGAACGTGCCTTTCGTCACCGTACAGCAGGGCGGCCTCGACGAGATCGCATACATCAAGCAGGCCCTGAATACCGCAAAACAGCAGTTCTGCGTCGATCCGGCCCGCATCTATGCCTCCGGTTATTCCGGTGGCGGCCGCATGTTGTCGGCCTACCTCTGCTCCGGTCATGACGATTTCGCAGCCGCCGGCTTCGTGCATTCGCTGCGCGCCGGCCGTCCGGTCGAGGCCGACGGCAAATGGGCTCCGGATGCGCAAGGCTGCAATCCCGCCAGGCCCATCTCGATCATGGCCTTTGCCGGCGTCAAGGATGCAGCCAACCCTTACGCGGGCGGCGGCAATACCTATTGGCAATACGGATTCAAGACAGCAATCCAGCGGTGGACCGAACTCGACGGCTGCAAGGGCAATGGCGACGTAAAGACCGTCGACGGCGTGACCTTCAGTCTCTACGGTACCTGCAAGAACGGGGCACGCGTCGCATCCTACGTCTTCGCCAACGGCACGCATGACTGGCCGAAACCGGTTGCCGCCACGGAAGCTGTGATCGCTGCCGCCAAGGACGGTGCCGCGAGCGTCACCAAGGTGGCCGCGGTCACCGTTGCCAAACCGGCGTTCGACGCCAATGTTGATCCGGCTTCACGGATGTGGGAGTTCTTCGGCAAGGCCGACAGCACCGACGTGATCGCCACCGCAGCACCCGCCAAGATCGGTTCGGCGGCCAAGTCTGGCACGGGCGTTGCATCGGGCTGCGGAACCGAAGCCGATCTTCAGGGGACGACGTGCAACAGCAACCAGCCGATCGATATGCGCCGCAGCGGGCAAGGGGTGCAGGACGCCTTGTAACCAAGGCTTTCGGCGGGCGGACACGGCTCGCCGAATTCTACCAGGAAGGCTGCGCAAAAATTCGCCTTCCGGAAACATTTTCGCCTGAAATGGAGGCGATTTTAATCAATACGTCGGGGGGACTGACGGGCGGCGACGTGATCGAATGGTCCGTCGCCGCTGCCGCTTCCACAAGACTGGCGGTCACCACCCAGGCGAACGAGAAGATCTACAAAGCCTCGTCCGGCACGGCCTCCGTCTCCACCCATGTCACCGTCGGCGAAGACGCCTCGGTCCACTGGCTCCCCCAGGAAACCATCCTTTTCGACCAATCCTCGCTGACCCGCCGGCTCGACGTCGATCTTTCCGAAAGGTCCGAATTCCTGGCCGTCGAGGCGGTTTTGCTCGGTCGCAAGGCGATGGGCGAGGCGGTCGCGAACGGTTTCTTCCGCGACCGCTGGCGGGTGCGCCGCTCTGGCCAGTTGATCCATGCGGAAGAGATGAAGTTCGAGGGCGAGATCGAGCAGCTTTCCCAGGCCGCCGCCGTGCTCTCCGGTCAGGTCGCCTTCGCGACGCTGTTTTACACCGGCCCGCTCGCCGAAATGCTCTTCCCGAAACTCCGCCAGATTGTCGACGGCACGCCCGGCGGAGCCAGCCTGTGGACCGGCGGAGCCAGCTACTGGAACGGCAAGCTGATCGCCCGGCTGGTGGCGCCAACCGGCTTCGACTTGAGAAAAATCCTGACACCGGCAATTTCCGTATTGCGTAACGGCGCGCCAGTGCCGAAAGTCTGGAACATCTGATCTTACAGCGGGATTCCCATGAACCTGAGCCCACGAGAAAAAGACAAACTGCTGATTTCCATGGCGGCGATCGTCGCGCGACGCCGGTTGGATCGCGGGGTCAAGCTCAACTATCCGGAAGCGATCGCCCTGATTACCGATTACGTGGTGGAAGGTGCGCGCGATGGCCGTTCGGTCGCAGACCTGATGGAGGCCGGCGCCCATGTCGTCACCCGCGACCAGGTTATGGACGGCATTGCCGAGATGATCCACGACGTGCAGGTGGAGGCGACTTTCCCGGACGGCACCAAGCTCGTCACCGTCCACGAACCGATCCGCTGAGGAGGAGGTCCATGCTGGAACTGCGCCCCAATTGCGAATGCTGCGACAAGGATCTGGCCCCGGAAAGCCGCGAGGCGATGATCTGCACCTTCGAGTGCACGTTCTGCGCCGATTGCGCCACCGACGTGCTGAAGGGCACCTGCCCGAACTGCGCCGGCGAGCTGGTTCGCCGGCCGGTGCGCACGGCAGCGGCGCTCGCCCGCCATCCAGCCTCCACCAAACGTGTTCTGAAGGCTGAGGGCTGCGCGCCCAAGGCGGCTTGAAGGAGAATGCCATGATCCCCGGTGAAGTGATTGCCGCAGAAGGCGAAATCGAGCTCAATGCAGGTCTTCCGACGGTGACCATAAAGGTCGCCAATACCGGCGACCGGCCGGTGCAGGTGGGCAGCCATTACCATTTCTTCGAGACCAATAACGGGCTCTCCTTCGACCGGGACAAGGCGCGCGGCATGCGTCTCGATATCCCGGCCGGCACGGCTGTCCGTTTCGAACCCGGCCAGATGCGGGAAGTGACGCTGATCCCGCTTTCGGGCAAGCGCGAGGTCTATGGCTTCCAGCAGAAGATCATGGGTGCGCTGTGAAGCCCGCATTCGCGTTTTCCGCCGCGTTCATGGCGCTTCTTGCCATGCCGGCGGTGGCACAGGAGCCAAAGGCAAATTGCAAGAACCCGCAGACGCAGATGGAGATGAACATCTGCTCGCAACGCGACTACGAGGCCGCCGACAAGGCTCTTAATGCCCAGTACCAGACAACCCGCAAGGCGATGAAAAAATGGGATGCGGATAGTTCCGCGGACCTCAAAGGCGCCGAGGATGCGCTCGTCAAGGCGCAACGCGCCTGGGTCGTCTATCGCGACGCGCAATGCATCTCCTCCGGCTTCCAGGCCCATGGCGGCTCGATGGAGCCGATGCTGATTTCCGGATGTCAGGCGGACCTCACCCGCAAGCGCATTGAGGAACTCAAAGAGCTGACCGAGGCGATGGGGAACTGACACGCATGTGTGGAGAAATTGCCAAGGTAGGGAATTTTTGATAAGTAGGGAGAAGTAAGAAAGTTAGGGAGCGATGGCAATGGGTAGATTCGAGGCGAAGACATCCATGAAGGGACAAGCCACAATTCCGGTCGAGGTCAGGAGGGCGCTCGGCTTGCCTCCGGGCGGTCTGGTGCAGTTCATCGTCGACGACAACGGCAAGGTTTCGGTCGTGGCGAAGAAGAGCGGGCTTTCGCACATCAAGGGAATTTTCGGAAAGGCGGATGGCCCTATCGACATCGACGAGGCTATCTACGAGACTGTGAGGCGCCGCACGGCCATCGACCGGCAGGAGGATGATCCTTGATCGGTATCGATACCAATGTCCTGGTGCGCTACGCCCTTGACGATGATCCACACTGGTCGCCGATCGTCACACGGTTCCTCGATACGCAACTATCCCCGCAACGGCCGGGTTACATTAATCCCATCACCCTTGTCGAACTAGTGTGGACACTGCGGCGCAAGCCCGAATACGACCGCTCCAAACTTGCCGATCTCATCGAAAGCCTTCTCGCATCGGACAGTCTCGTACTTGGCGAGGCTGAGGCGGTCGAGCGCGCCGTTGCAGCTTTCAGGCAAGGGGGAGCGGGCTTTGCCGATTATCTGATCGCCGAGCTCAATGAAGCCGCCGGTGCTTCTCCAACCGTTACCATCGATCGCGGCGCGGCCAAGAAGGCGCCCTTTGTTTCACTTTCCGAGAAGGTCTGAACCATGCCCCACAAGATGTCCCGCGCCTCCTATGCCAGCATGTTCGGTCCGACCACGGGCGACAGGGTGCGGCTTGCCGATACCGAATTGTTCATCGAGGTGGAGAAGGATTTCACCGTCTATGGCGAAGAGGTGAAGTTCGGCGGCGGCAAGGTCATTCGCGATGGCATGGGGCAGAGCCAGGCGACGCGGGCGGAAGGCGCCGTCGATACGGTCATCACCAATGCGTTGATCGTCGACCATTCCGGCATCTACAAGGCTGACGTCGGTTTGAAGAACGGCCGCATCCACGCGATCGGCAAAGCCGGCAATCCGGATACCCAGCCGGGCGTGACGATCATCGTCGGCCCGTCCACCGAGGCGATCGCCGGCGAGGGCAAGATCCTGACGGCCGGCGGCATGGATGCACATATCCATTTCATCTGCCCCCAGCAGATCGAGGAGGCGCTGATGAGCGGCGTCACGACCATGCTTGGTGGAGGCTCCGGCCCGGCACACGGCACGCTTGCCACCACCTGCACCGGCGCCTGGCATATCGAGCGGATGATCGAGAGCTTCGATGCCTTCCCGATGAACCTCGCGCTCGCCGGCAAGGGCAATGCGTCGCTTCCCGCACCGCTGGAGGAAATGATCCTCGCCGGTGCCTCGTCGCTGAAGCTTCACGAGGACTGGGGTACGACGCCGGCCGCGATCGACAACTGCCTGACGGTTGCCGACGCCTTCGACGTGCAGGTGATGATCCACACCGATACGCTGAACGAAAGTGGTTTCGTGGAGGATACGGTCGCGGCCATCAAGGGCCGCACCATCCACGCCTTCCACACGGAAGGGGCGGGCGGCGGCCACGCGCCCGACATCATCAAGATCTGCGGCAATCCGAACGTCATCCCGTCCTCGACCAACCCGACCCGGCCCTACACAATCAACACGCTTGCCGAACATCTCGACATGCTGATGGTCTGCCATCACCTGTCGCCGTCGATCCCGGAAGACATCGCCTTTGCCGAAAGCCGCATCCGCAAGGAGACCATCGCTGCCGAAGACATCCTCCACGATCTCGGCGCCTTCTCGATCATCTCCTCCGACAGCCAGGCCATGGGCCGCGTCGGGGAAGTGGCGATCCGCACCTGGCAGACGGCCGACAAGATGAAGCGCCAGCGCGGCAGCCTGAAGGAAGAAACCG
The DNA here is from genome assembly GCF_002968535.1 of Neorhizobium sp. T7_12. NCBI lineage: Bacteria > Pseudomonadati > Pseudomonadota > Alphaproteobacteria > Hyphomicrobiales > Rhizobiaceae > Neorhizobium > Neorhizobium sp. T7_12. Next base: position 484,416 of record NZ_PVBK01000001.1, read on the forward strand.
GCAATAACGACAACTTCCGCGTCAAGCGCTACATCGCCAAATACACGATCAACCCGGCGATTGCGCACGGCGTTTCCCACGAGATCGGCTCGGTCGAGATCGGCAAGCGGGCGGATCTGGTGCTCTGGAGCCCGGCCTTCTTCGGCGTGAAGCCGGAAATGGTGCTGCTCGGCGGCTCGATCGCGGCCGCACCGATGGGCGATCCGAACGCCTCGATCCCGACGCCGCAGCCGATGCACTATCGGCCGATGTTTGCGGCCTACGGCAAGCTGCGCACCAATTCGTCCGTCACCTTCGTCAGCCAGGCTTCGCTGGATGCCGGCCTTGTCCAGCGCCTCGGCGTTGCCAAGAAGCTGGTGGCCGTCAAAAACACCCGCGGCGGCATCTCCAAGGCCTCGATGATCCACAATTCGCTGACGCCGCATGTGGAGGTCAACCCGGAGACATACGAGGTACGGGCCGATGGCGAACTCCTGACCTGCGAGCCCGCAACCGTGCTGCCGATGGCGCAGCGCTATTTCCTGTTCTGAGGCGCAGGCACCTCGGAGCCCACTCATGAAGACGTTTTTGCGCCGGCTCCTCGCTGCGGTTCTGTTCTTGGTTGTCGCGGTGGCAGGCGGGACGTTCATTCCGCGGCCGCTGTTTGCGCCGAGCCGGGCGGCGGAACCGGCGGCGCAAAGGCGCATCCTGGTTCTGTCCAATCCGATCCACACGGACATCGCCATTCCGCTGGCTGAGGATACCCGCGCCGCCTTTGCTTTTCTGGAGCGGTCCGGAATCCCCGTTGCCAATCCCGGTGCGGAATGGCTGGTGCTCGGTTGGGGTGGGCGGGCCTTTTATCTTGAAACGCCGACCTGGGCGGACTTGAAACCGCTTCCGGTGTTGCGGGCGCTGACGATCGATAGTTCGGTCATGCATGTGGATGTTGCCGGCGGGATCGATGAAAGCCATCCGGCGGTGATGCCGATCGACCTGGAGACGGCGGAATACCAGCGGCTTTTGGCGTTCATCCAGACGAGCTTCACCCGTCAGGCAGGCGAGGTGGCTGTGGTGCCGGAGGCGGGTTATGGCGATAATGACCGGTTCTTCGAGGCGAACGGCTATTTCAACGCGGTTGTCGGCTGCAACACGTGGGCAGCCGCGGCACTTCGCGCCGCCGGATTGCGCACCGGCCTCTGGAATCCGTTGCCACAGACGCTTACCCTCTCACTCAAGCTTTTCAATTGACCCCGGAGTTTCCCATGCAGCACGTCCACTCCTATCACCCCGCCGGCGTGGTCACCGATCCGCCGGTCGATATCGTCACGCTGCCGCATGATCTGCGGCATCTGCGCCGCAAGCTGCTGCATCTCTCCAATGGCGAGATGGTGATGCTCGATCTCAAGGAGGCCGTGCTCTTCCATCACGGCGACCGGCTGGTGCTTGAGAACGGCGATACGATCGAGGTACATGCGGCTCCGGAAAAACTCTTCGAGATCAAGGCGCGCGGCACGCTGCACCTGATCGAACTCGCCTGGCATCTCGGCAACCGGCACCTTCCGGCGCAGATCGAGGAAGGCCGCATCCTCATCCTGCGCGACCACGTGATCCGCGCCATGCTGGAAGGGCTTGGTGCGGCGGTTGCCGAGGTCGAGGAAGGTTTCCAGCCGGCTCGCGGCGCCTATCATTCGCATGGTTCCCACGGCCACGACCATCATGGACATTGAGGCTTCGTGACCAACCTCGATACCAAGGCGCTTCTGAGGTTGATGGCCTGGCTCTCGCCGGCCTTTCCGATCGGCGGTTTCGCCTATTCGGGCGGGCTCGAACGGGCGGTGCACGATGGCCTCGTCAAGGATGCCGCAGGTCTGATCGCCTGGCTGACGAGCCTGCTGCGGCACGGCGCCTTGTGGAACGACGCCGTGCTGTTCGGCGAAGCCTGGCGGCGGTATGAGGACGGGGCTGCGTTGAAGGAGATAGCCGAACTGGGGCTGGCGCTTGCCGGCTCTGCAGAGCGTCACGCGGAGACATTGTCGCTTGGCAAGGCATTCGCTGCGGCGGCCTCCGCATGGCCGCATCCGGTTCTCTACCGCCTGCCGCCAGCCGTACCGTTTCCCGTCGCAGTCGGTGCGATTGCGGCAGGGCATGGCGTGCCAGCAGCCCAGGCGCTTGCCGCCTATCTGCATGCGGCCGTCTCGCAATCGGTGTCTGCCGGTATCAGGCTTGGGGTTTCCGGGCAGGTGGAAGGGGTGGCCGTGCTCGCCGAGATCGAGGGTCTGGTCGCCGACATTGCGGAGAAGGCAAGCCTTGCCACTCTCGACGATCTCGGCGGTGCGGCAGTGCAGGCGGAAATCGCCTCTCTTCGGCATGAAACACAGCATTCGCGGCTTTTCCGCTCGTAGAAGCGGGCCTAAGCTGAAATCTGGTAGAATGAAAGGACGACACATGAAATCGGCGAATGGACCTCTGCGCGTCGGCATCGGCGGCCCTGTCGGTTCGGGCAAGACGGCGCTGACCGAGAAGCTCTGCAAGGCGATGCGGGAGGATTATTCCGTCGCGGTCGTGACCAACGACATCTATACCAAGGAGGATGCCGAAGCGCTGGTGCGCTGCCAGGCGCTGTCTTCCGACCGCATCGTCGGCGTCGAGACCGGCGGGTGCCCGCATACCGCCATCCGCGAGGACGCGACGATCAATCTGCAGGCGATCGCTGGTTTGAACGAGCGCATACCGGACCTTGACGTGGTGTTCATCGAATCAGGCGGCGACAATCTCGCGGCGACCTTTTCGCCCGATCTCGCCGATATCACCATCTATGTGATCTCCACCTGCCAGGGTGAGGAAATCCCGCGCAAGGGCGGCCCAGGCATCACCCGCTCCGACCTGTTGATCATCAACAAGAAGGATCTGGCGCCTTACGTCGACGTCGATCTCGACGTGATGGACCGCGACGCGTATCGCATGCGCGAGGCCAAGCCGCATCTGTTTACCGATTTGAAGCGCGGCGTTGGCGTGGACCATGTGGTCCGGTTCCTGAAGGAGCAGGGCGGGCTTTAAAAAATTGAGGCCGGTGGCCCCTCGAAGCCACCGGCCTTATCTGCATGCCGCGGTCCCGCCGCCAGTGTCACAACATGCATCCAAAGAAAGCCCGGACCCGCCCGTCCGGTCTCGCTTCGTTTAACTTCAAATCTCGCGCAGGGCCTGCACGTCGCCGACCTGGATCACGCGCCCGCGTACCGTCACTCCTGTGCGCCGGAGGGTGGAGAATGCGCGCGAGAGCGCCTCGGGAGCGAGGCCCAGCATGCCTGCGAGCAGGTTCTTCTGGAAAGGCAGGCGAATGGACGCCGGGCCGCCGTCCACCGGGCACCGCGTCAGGATATAATTTGCCACCCGCTGCGGCGCGGTGTGCAACCTGTCGTTGGCTACGCAGTCCATCGTGGTTATGAGGTGTTTCGACAGCGAGGTGATCACGGCCTTGGCAATATCCCGTTCCTGGTCGGCCAGATCCCGCACCGCCTGCATGTCGAAGCGGGCAAGCGTCGTAGCTTCGGCCGTCTGGGCATGATGGCGATACTTGGTGCCGCCATAGAGAAGGCATTCGGCGAATGTGTCGCCCGGGCTGCAGATGCGGATATCCGCCTCGCGGCCGTCACGATTGAGCTGGTAGAGTCGTACGTAGCCGCTGAGAACGCAGTAAAAAGCGTCGGCATTCTCGCCCTCGCGAAAGATCGACTTGCGGTTCGTCAGACTGATGACACTCATGGTCGACATCATCTGGACGAGAGAGTTGCCGGTCAGGCTGGTCAGGAAAGGCGTCTTCATCAGGACGGCCCGGTCCCTGTTGTTGAGCTTGAAATTGCTGTTCATCATGTCCGCTGTCTCTTCCATAACCTGAACCGCCGCGCATTCCCGATATCGCTAAAATAACAGGTTCACGAAATCTAAATTTGACATCGATCAAATCCGTGAAATTTTTCTGCAATCTCCGCGAGTTGGCGTGTTCCAACGAAAAACGCCGGGCACAAGGGCCCGGCGTTGTCGAAAATACGGTTCGGAGATGGGGTTATTCGGCGGCCAGCGGCGGCAGGCGCAGCACCTTGCTGCTGGCTTGCGCCCCGGGAGACCGATCGTCGTTGGCGCTCGTCTGCCGTTCCATCTGGTTGAGGCGTTCCTCCAGGGATGCGATCGACTGCGCGTTCTTGCGAGCCTCCTGGCTGAGTTCCTCGTTTGAAAGACCGAAGTCCTCCTGTTCTTTCTTGCCGACCATGCGGCCGAAAATCTTGCCGAGCAGGCGCGACAGGTCATCCATGATCAGGAAGAAGGACGGCACGACGAGGAGCGAGAGCACCGTCGAGACGATGATGCCGCCTATTACCGCGATCGCCATCGGCGCACGGAAGGAACCGCCTTCGCCGACGCCGAGCGCCGAGGGCAACATGCCCGCGGACATGGCGATCGACGTCATGATGATCGGACGGGCGCGCTTGCGGCCGGCCTCGACCATGGCATGAACCCGTTCCAGGCCTTGCCGCTTCATCTCGATCGCGAAGTCCACCAGAAGGATGGCGTTCTTCGTGACGATACCCATCAGCATCAGGATACCGATCAGGACCGGCATCGACAGCGCGTTCTGGGTAATGATCAGCGCCACCGCCACGCCGCCGATAGCAAGCGGCAGCGAGAACAGGATGGTGAAGGGCTGGATGACGTCCTTGAAGAGCAGGATCAGCACCACGAGCACCAGCATCAGGCCCATCAGCATCGCATTGCCGAAGCTCTGCTGCATTTCGGCCTGCACTTTGGCGTCACCGCTTTCGGCCAGACGAACCGTCTTCGGCAACTCGGTCTCGCCGACGATCCGCTTGAACTCGGCCGATGCGGTATCGAGCGCCGTGCCGAAGGGCACGTCGGAACCGATCGCCACGACGCGATTGCGGTCGTTGCGCTTGATCGAACTCGGGCCTTCCGAATAGTCGATGTCGGCGACATTGTAGAGCGGCACGCTGGCACCGGCCGCGGTCTTGATCTTGAGCGCCCGGATCGAGGCCAGATCGCGCCGCACGTCGAGCGAGGCCTGGACGCGGATCGGGATTTGCCGGTCGTCGAGCGAGATCTTCGCAAGGTTGGCATCAACATCGCCGATGGTCGCGACGCGGACCGTCTCGGCGATCTGCTGCGGCGTGATGCCGAGGCGCGAAGCCTCCGCCATGCGCGGCCGGATCTGCAGTTCCGGACGGGGCAGGGCGCCTTCCGAAGAGACGTTGAAAAGGATCGGCGAGGCTCGCAGCTTCGATTCCAGCGTGCTGACGGCGTCGTTCAGGTCCGCCTCGTTGGTGGAGAGGAAGTTGAACGAAAGGTCGCGCTCGGCGCGGTCGTTGACCTTGGATATCCGCACGTCCGGAATGGAGCGGACGGCAGCGAAAATGTCCTTTTCGACATCCCACTGCGGGCGCGTGCGGCCATTTTCCTTGATTTTCGGCACGACGTCACGGATCAAGGGGATCGATCCCAGGCCCTTGTTGACCAGGGTCTTTACCAGCGAATGGTCGAGGTTCTGCAGGATGACGCGCACAGTTGCGCGGCGAAGTTCGAGATCGCCCTTGGGCGACGCTCCGCCGAGGATGAAGACGCTCTCGACACCGTCGATATGGCGAATCGCGTCATAGATGACGTCGGTGCTGGCGCCCGTTTCGTCGAGCGTCGCATTCGGCGGCAGTTCCACCGACAGCACGACGCGAGAGTTGTCGTCCGGCGGCAGGAAGCTGCCGGGGACCTGCGATAGCAGCATCACGGAACCGATTAGGAAGCCGATTGCGGCGAGCATCGTCGTATAACGCCAGTACCAGCGGCGGGTCGTGCCGGTGACAAGGCGCGTATAGGCCTTCATGATCCAGCCGTCGTTGTCGTGATGGTCTTCCATCCCGTCTTCTGGGCTCATCAGATAGGCGGCCATCAGCGGCGTGATCAGTCGCGCCACCGCGAGCGAGAAGAACACCGAGAAGGCAACAGTCAGGCCGAACTGGATAAAGTACTGGCCCGGAACGCCCGGCATGAACGACACCGGCACGAACACGGCGATGATCGTGAAGCTGGTGGCGATGACGGCGAGGCCGATTTCGTCGGCGGCTTCGAGCGCCGCCTTATAGGGCGATTTGCCCATCTTGATATGCCGCGCGATGTTCTCGATCTCGACGATCGCGTCGTCGACGAGAATCCCGGTCGCGAGGGTCAGCGCCAGGAAGCTTACGAGGTTCAGCGAGAACCCCATGAGGTCCATGATCCAGAAGGTCGGGATCGCCGACAGCGGCAGGGCAACCGCTGCGATCAGCGTCGCACGCCAGTTCCTCAGGAACAGGAAGACCACGATGACGGCGAGGACCGAGCCTTCCACCAGCGTATGGAGGGCAGCTTCGTAATTTCCGTAGGTGAAGTAGACCGAGTCGTCGACCATTTCGATCGCGACGTTCGGATTGGCCTTGCGGACTTCGTCGAGGCTGGTGGCGACGGTTTCGGCGACCGAGACCTCGCTTGCACCCTTGGCGCGGAACACGGCGAAGGTGACCGACGGCGTGCCGTTGAAGCGCGAGAAGGATTTAGGCTCCTCGTAGGTGTCGGTGATGGTGCCGAGTTCGGTCAGCTTGACGAACTGGCCGTTGGGCAGCGTGATCGTCGTGTCGGCAAGCTGAGCGACGCTGCGGGCATCGCCGAGCGTGCGGATCGTCTGTTCGTTGCCGGCCACTTGGCCGCGGCCGGAGCCGAGGTCGACGTTGGTGCCGCGCATCTGGGTGCTGACATCGGCAGCGGTAATGCCGTAGGCATCCAGCTTGGCGGGGTTCAGCGACACCCGGACTTCACGGTCGGAGCCGCCGTAACGGTCGATACGGCCGACGCCGGCTTGGCCCTGCAGGGCGCGCTTGACCGTGTCGTCGACGAACCAGGAGAGCTCCTCGAGGGTCATGTTCGGCGAGGAGACGGCGAATGTCTGGATAGCCTGACCTTCGACGTCGACCTTGGTGACGACGGGTTCCTCGATGCCGGCGGGCAGGTCGCTGCGGATCTTGTCGATCGCGTCCTTGGTGTCCTGCACGGCCTCTGCGGTCGGCTTTTCGATGCGGAACACGACGACTGTCTGCGACTGGCCGTCCGTCACCGTGGACTGGATTTCGTCAATGCCGCTGATCGAGGCGACCGCATCCTCGATCTCCTTCGTCACCTGCATTTCCAGCTCGGCGGGGGCGGCCCCGCTCTGGGTGACGGTGATCGACACGACCGGAACATCGATATTCGGGAAACGGGTAATCGGCAGCGCGTAAAACGACTGAATGCCGACAACAAGCAGCAGGGCAAAACCGAGCATCGGCGCTATCGGATTGCGGATCGACCAGGCGGAGAAGTTCATGCGGCTCAACCTCAGTTCGCAATAGCGGCGGGTTCGGCCGGGACCGGGGCGATCTTGTCGCCGTCCCGAACGAAGGCGCCGGCCTTCGCAACGACAATGTCACCGGCCGTAAGACCGCTGACGACCTGCACGAAACCGCCATCCTGGATGCCGGTTTCAATCTTCACCTGCTTGACCACATTGTCCTCGACCTTGCGGGCGGTGGAACCGTCCCGCCCGGTGGTGACGGCGGAGAGCGGCAGCGCCAGGGCATTGGTCTCGGCGATGACGATTTCGGCGCTGGCATACATGCCCGAGCGCGCGCCGCTCTTGTCGTCGATGATGATATGCACCGCCCCGAGGCGGGTCACCGGATCGACCGTCGGGGAGACGAGCCGAACCTTGCCCGCGATCTTCACCTTGCCGCCGGCGACCGTGACGATCGCCTTCTGGCCGGCCTTGATCTTCTGGATGTCGGTCTCGGAAAGATCGGCGACCAACTCGATCGCGCTATCCTTGATGATCGTGAAGAGCGGATTACCGGTGCCGCTGGCGATCGCGCCGACCTTGGCATTGCGGACGGAAATGATACCGCCGACAGGCGCCTTCACGCCGGTGCGGGCGAGCTTCAGGTTGATGTCCTCGATCTGGGCGTCAACCACCTTGATGTCGGACTGGCCAACCGCCACCGCCTGCTTGGCGGCGTTCAGCTTGGCGTCGGATACCTCCACGAGCGCGTTTGCCTGTTCGAGCTGCGAAACCGTGCTGGTGCCGCTCTGGCTCAGGCGTTGCGTGCGGTCGCGCTGGCGCTTGGCGTCGGCAAGGTTGGCTTCCGCCTCGATCACCTGCGCCTTGTACTGCGCTAGACCGGCCTCAGCTTTTGCCTTGTTGGCCTGCAGCTGGCTTTTCTCGAGGATCAGCGCGTCGTCGTTCAACGTCGCAAGGACGCTGTCTGCCTTCACCTCGTCACCGACATCGGCATTCAGCGTCTTGATCGACAGGGCATCGACGAGCGGCTGGACATAGACTTCCTCGACGGGCCTGACAGTGCCGGTGGCGATGACGCGGTCGATGAGCGGCTTTTCGATCGCTTCCGTCACAATGATCGAGGGCAGCTTGATTTCCGTCTGCGCCGGGGCCGGCTTGGCCGCGTCCTGCGCAACGGCAGAATTGGGGATCAATGCGGAGCCTGCGGCAAGCGCGATGCTGGCGCCGAGTGCAAGGCGAAGAGCCGGGATACCGGCGGACTTGGTAAACTTGCGAAACATGCGATTACTTTCAAACTGAAGTAAGGGGCAAATATTCCGCTGGGAACCGCTCCGGTCACGTAACGCCCCCTCAGCGCACGATAACCCGGATCAAGGTGGTAACCGCGCAAAACGGTTACAAGACCGGCAGCGAAAGATTCATCAACGCCGCACTTTTACGTGTTTGCGTTGCACAAATCAATCCGTCGCCCTTATGAGACGAATGAGTTTTAGTTATGTTTTGAGTGAGAAAAATTTCAAAAACGCGCGGCGGGTAGCCGCGCGTTCTCTTTTAGCAGGCCAGCGGCGATTATTATTTCAATGCCGCGTCGGTGATCTCGCTCGTATAGGCGCCTTCCGGCTTCTTGGTGATGATCTTCTGGTCAAGCAGCGCCTTGACCGTGCGGTCGTAGGTGGCGGCGTCGAGCTTGCCGGTCGCGGTGCCGACCAGCTTGGCCACTTCGCCCATCATCCGCTTCTGGTGGTTCTCGTCCTGGCCGCCATTGTCCATGACGATCCCGGCTGCTTCACCCGGATTGGCGATGGCGTATTTCCAGCCCTTCATCGACGCACGGACGAACTTCACCATGGTTTCCTTGAACTTCGGATCCTTGAGCTTGGTGTCCATCACGTAGAGACCATCCTCGAGCAGGTCGTTGCCCATGGCGGAGAAGTTGAAGACGACGAGCTGGTCCGGCTTGAAGCCGGCATCGATCGCCTGCCAGTATTCGTTATAGGTCATGACCGAGATGCAGTCGGCCTGCTTCTGGATGAGCGGCTGCACGTCAAAACTCTGCTTCAGAACGGTCACGCCGTCCTTGCCTCCGTCGGTCTTCAGGCCGAGCTTGTTCATCCAGGCGAAGAACGGGTATTCGTTACCGAAGAACCAGACGCCGAGCGTGCGGCCCTTGAAGTCGGCTTCGGTTTTCACCGGGCCGTCCTTGGGGCAGATCATCTGCAGGCCGGACTTCTGGTAGGGCTGGGCGATGTTGATGAGCGGCACGCCCTTTTCGCGGGCAACCAGCGCGCCGCCCATCCAGTCGACGATCACGTCGGCGCCGCCGCCGGCGATCACCTGCTCGGGGGCGATGTCCGGGCCGCCCGGCTTGATCGTGACGTCGAGTCCTTCTTCCTTGTAGAAGCCCTTGTCCTTGGCCACGTAATAACCGCCGAACTGGCCTTGAGCCACCCATTTCAGCTGCAGGGTCACCTTGTCGGCGGCCATCGCAGCTTGGGCTGCTGCGAGCGACATGGCGCCCGCCATCAATGCAACGAGAATTTTTCTCATGTTTTTTATCCTTCCCTCTGAGGTTTGCCGGTTCCGCCGAAGCGGGCCGGATTTTTCGCGTTTAACCACCGCGGTTAGACGGATGCCAGAACGTCGTCGCTCTTTCACCAAGCGCCACGACACCATAAAAAACTGATCCGACCAGCGCTGCAACAGCGATTTCGGCCCAGACCATGTCGACATTCATGCGGCCGATCTCGGTCGAGATCCGGAACCCCATGCCGACGATCGGCGTGCCGAAGAATTCCGCGACGATCGCACCGATCAGCGCCAGCGTCGAGTTGATCTTCAGCGCGTTGAAGATGAAGGGCATGGCGGCCGGCAGGCGCAGCTTGATCAGCGTCTGCCAGTAGTCGGACGCGTAGGAACGCATCAGGTCGCGTTCCATGGCGCCCGAGGCTCCGAGCCCGGCCACCGTGTTCACCAGCATCGGAAAGAAGGTCATGATGATGACGACGGCCGCCTTCGAATGCCAGTCGAAACCGAACCACATGACCATGATCGGTGCGACGCCGATGATCGGCAGCGCCGACATCAGATTGCCGATCGGCAGCAGCCCTCGGCGCAGGAAAGCGATGCGATCGGCAAGGATGGCGACGACGAAGCCGGAGGCGCAGCCGACGACGTAACCGAACAGCACCGCCTTGAAGATCGTCTGCTGCACGTCGGCCCAGAGGATCGGCACCGAGCTTACGAGCCTCGCACCGATCGAGGATGGCGGCGGCAGGAGAATGAAGGGGATGCCGGCGCCGCGGGTCGCCGCTTCCCATAGGATCAGGATCCAGGCACCGAAGATCGCGGGGATCAGCAGCCGGAGAAAGGTGTCGCCGGTTTTGGATTTGGCGCGGATACCGGACAGGACGGTGACGCAGCGCCAGGCAATCAGCCAGCAGGCCGCGATCATCAGGAAGAAGGCAAGCGTCGCCTTGCCCTCGTTGCCGGCGATGCCCGCAAGCAGCAGCCAGACGGCGAGATGGGCCGTGAGGAACAGGACCGCTGCGAGGAGGGGCTGAGAGAGCCTGGTGAACGAGACCAGCGCCGCGCCGGCGACGAGCAGAAAGATCACAGCGAGGGCGCCGGCGCCGAACGGTGAGGGGGCATCCACCGCCATCAGCGGCAGAGAGGCGAGGGCGGCGAGACAGAGGAGCAGGGCAAAGGTGCCCTGCCAGGAACGAAGAGCTACTGTCATGCCGGTCTCCCGCCCATGGAGCGATCGACGATCTTGGCGATGATCCCGACGATGGCAACGAGAGCCGCCGCCAGCACTGAGCCTGCGATCAGCGCCGCCCAGATATCGATCGTCTGGCTGTAATATGCCCCGGCCAGCAGTTTCGAGCCGATGCCGGCGACGGCGCCGGTCGGCAGTTCGCCGACGATCGCGCCGACCAGGCTCGCGGCGATCGCCACCTTCATCGAAGTGAACAGGAACGGAATGGACGCCGGTACCCGGAGTTTCCAGAAGGTCTGGGCACCGCTTGCATAATAGGTGCGCATCAGGTCGAGCTGGATAATCTCGGGCGAACGCAGGCCCTTCACCATGCCGACTGCCACGGGGAAAAAGGAGAGGTAGGTCGAGATCAGCGCCTTGGGAACGAGCCCGGTGACATTGATTGCGCCGAGCACGACGATCACCATCGGCGCCACCGCGAGGATCGGCACGGTCTGCGAGGCGATGATCCACGGCATCAGGCTGCGGTCGAGCGCCTTCAGATGCACGATGCCGACGGCGATCAGGATGCCGGTCAGCGTGCCCATGGTGAAGCCGACCACGGTCGATGATAGCGTTACCCAGGCATGGTAGACGAGGCTCCGGTTCGACGTGACGCTGCGCAGAAACGTATTCTCGAAGACGTTGCTCACCACCTGATGCGGCGCCGGCAGGATCGGCTTCGGCTGCGCCATCGTCTTGCCGATGAACTCCATCGCCGTCGAGGTGACGTTGGCGCGCCGGTCGAGATCCCGCTGGAACGGCGCGTTCATGAAATAGGCGGCGACGTACCAGACGGCGAGAATCACCACGAGGATGGTGAGGACGGGGATGATCCGGGATTTGAGGGAGTCGGGTTTCATACGAACTCCTTCTTCAAAAAAGGCGTGACGTGTTTTTCGATGGTCGTGAAGACGTAGTCGGGTCCGTCGAGAACTTGATCGTTGTCGAACCTCATCACGGTAAACTCCTGACCTCTTAGAAAGGCGTTCCTCCTAAGATCATGCCGGCGACCATGATCGGTCTCGTGGCTGTCCCCGTCGACTTCCACGACGATACGTGCCGCAAGCCAGGCAAAATCAGCAATGTAGGGACCGATCGGTGTTTCGCGCCGGAAGCGGGCGCCATAGGGCCGGAAATCGCGGAGCATGTCCCACATCGCGGATTCGGCCTTGGTGAGCTCGCGGCGGAGCGTTTTGGCGCGTGTTCTGGTCTGGGGAGCGATGTTGGAGTGAGGCATTCAGATTGCTCCTCGAACATCAGGGAAAAAGACCCCGCCCCAACCCCTCCCCACAAGGGGGAGGGGCTTTACCTGCGGCGGCCTTCTCATTCCCTTTGCGGCGGTGCGTCTTGATGCAAGGGTGTTGTGTGACGGGACGGTGCGGCCCGGGAAGTCTCTCCCCCTTGTGGGGAGGGGTTGGGGAGGGGACTTGCCTCCGCAATACCGAGGATGGGCCTCCTGCATCTGCAAACCCTCACTCCTCATAACTATGCCCCGCTCTCAACCCCTCGCGCACCCGATGTGCGATCTCCAGGAATTCTGGCGTCTCGCGGATTTCGAGCGGGCGTTCCCTGGGCAGGGTCGATTCGATCACGTCGGTCACCCGGCCCGGACGCGGCGACATGACGACGATGCGGGTCGAGAGGTAGACGGCCTCCGGGATGGAGTGGGTGACGAAACAGATGGTCTTTTCGGTGCGCGCCCACAGCTTCAGCAGCTGTTCGTTCAGGTGATCGCGGACGATCTCGTCGAGCGCGCCGAAGGGTTCGTCCATCAAAAGCAGGTCGGCGTCGAAGGCGAGTGCACGGGCGATGGAGGCGCGCTGCTGCATGCCGCCGGAAAGCTGCCAGGGGTATTTCTTGCCGAAGCCGGAAAGGTTGACGAGATCGAGGGTTCGCTCAATGCGCGCTTTGCGATCCGCTGACGAATAGCCCATGATTTCCAGAGGCAGAGCGATATTCTTCTCGATCGTCCGCCACGGATAAAGCGCCGGCGCCTGGAAGACGTAACCGTAGGAGCGCGATTTGCGTGCCTCTTCCGGCGTCATACCGTTGACGGTGATCTCGCCGGCCGTTGCCTTTTCGAGATCGGCGATGACGCGCAGGAAGGTGGTCTTGCCACAGCCGGACGGGCCGATGAAGGAGACGAAATCCCCCTTGTTCACCGTGAGATCGACATTCGACAGCGCATGTACCGGCCCGTCACCGGTCTCGAAGGTGAGGCCGAGCTTTTTGGCCGAAACGACGGAGGATGGAGCATTGTTCATCGGCATTTGGGCATGGGTCCGAGTTTGGTACCGTCCGGGAAGCTGACGGTATAGCCTTTGGCGGATCTGGTGAGCGTGGCAATGTCTTCCGGTCCGACTTCCCCATCGGCCTCGCATGCTGCCTTGATGGTGAAACCGTTCGCCGTCTTCTTCGGCATGCCCTTGAATTCGCAGGCGGAAACGGAAGTCGTCACGCCGTCGTCCTTGAGCAGCAGGAAATCGTCGGCACCGGACGATTCGCCGGTTCTGGCGTAAATGCAGCCTTCCTTGCTGCCATAGGCGCCGTCGAGGAAGGTCGCGGCCTTGGCGGGAACGGCAATCGAGATCGCGGCAAGGACCGTCGATGCGATGCCGAAGCGGATTGTATTTAATGACATTTCCCGAAAGGCCCCCATTCAAGTCCGTCTGCGAAGCCTACAGTATAGACATCGCCGTTGCGCAGGATATCGATCATTGCGGTGTCCACGAGCTCTCTCTTTTCGTTTGTCTCGGCTGCCGCTCTCAAGCCGGCGTGATATGCTGGCGGCAGATCCCGTTCGACGGAGGAAACTGGCGATGGACAGTGCATCAAAACTCACCTGCCGTGTCGTCAAGCCCGGTGCGACCTACGACGGCAAGCAGGGCCTGAGCTATTTCGAGGGGATTGCGGCGGAAACGGTCGGTTCCAAGGGCATTTGCATGCATCTTATCACCATCCCGCCGGGCGCACGGGCGAAGGCCCATCTGCATGAAACCCACGAGACGGCCATCTGCGTGCTCTCCGGCTCGGCCATCACCTGGTATGGCGAGCGGCTGGAGGAATGTGCCGAACTCTCGGCCGGCGAGATGATGTATATCCCCGCCGGCGTGCCGCACCTGCCGGCCAACATTTCCGACGCTCCCTGTTCGGCGGTCATCGCCCGCACCGACCCGAACGAACAGGAAAGCGTCGTGCTTCTGCCCGAGCTGGACGGGTTGGTGAAGGGGTGACCTCTGCGGAAAGGACATCGTTTCCCGTTCAAACCCCGCTGGCCGGAATGCCTGCGCGTTCCACCTTGCGCGGCGAGGTCAGTTCCTTCCAGGTCGACAGCGCCTTGTTGACCGCCGGATAAGGCTCGCGCTTGACGAACTGGCCATGGCCTTCCTGTGTCCTGATCGCCCCGTCCTCGATCGCGACCACGCCGCGGGTCAATGTGTAGCGCGGCAGGCCGGTCACTTCCTTGCCCTCGAAGACGTTGTAGTCGATCGCCGACTGCTGGGTCTTGGCCGAGATCGTCTTCGACTTTTTCGGATCGAGAACGACGATATCCGCGTCGGCTCCGACCAGGATGGCGCCCTTCCTCGGATAGATGTTGAGGATTTTCGAGATATTGGTGGAGGTGACCGCCACGAACTCGTTCATGGTGATGCGGCCGGTTGCGACGCCATGGGTCCAAAGCATCGGCAGGCGGTCTTCGAGGCCGCCGGTGCCGTTCGGGATTTTTCTGAAATCGCCGAGACCGGTCCGCTTCTGATCGGTCGTAAAGGCGCAGTGGTCGGTCGCCACCACCTGCAGCGAGCCGGAGGCAAGGCCCGCCCACAGGCTGTCCTGGTGCTGCTTGCTGCGGAACGGGGGCGACATAACCCGGCGGGCCGAATGGTCCCAGTCCTTGTTGAAATATTCGCTTTCGTCGAGCGTCAGGTGCTGGATCAGCGGCTCGCCATAGACGCGCATGCCGTTCTGGCGGGCGCGGCGGATCGCTTCATGGGCCTGTTCGCAGGAGGTGTGCACGACATAGAGGGGGACGCCTGCCATGTCGGCGATGATGATGGCACGGTTGGTCGCCTCGCCCTCGACGGAGGCGGGCCGGGAATAGGCGTGTGCTTCGGGACCGTTATTGCCCTCGTCCATCAGCTTGGTCTGCATGGCGGCGACGACGTCGCCGTTTTCGGCATGGACGAGCGGCAGGGCGCCGAGCTCGGCGCAGCGCGAGAACGAGGCGAACATCTCGTCGTCGTTCACCATCAGCGCGCCCTTGTAGGCCATGAAATGTTTGAAGGTGTTGATGCCGTGATGTGCGACGACCGCCTTCATCTCGTTGAAGACCTGCTCGCCCCACCAGGTGACCGACATGTGGAAGGAATAGTCGCAATTGGCGCGGGTCGCCTTGTTGTCCCAGCGCTTCAGCGCGTCGAGCAGCGACTGGCCGGGCTCGGGAAGGCAGAAATCGACGACCATGGTCGTGCCGCCGGCAAGTGCTGCCCGCGTGCCGCTCTCGAAATCGTCGGCGGAATAGGTGCCCATGAACGGCATTTCCAGATGCACATGCGGATCGATGCCGCCCGGCATGACATAACAGCCGGCGGCGTCGAGCGTGGTGTCGCCGAAAAGGTTCGGGCCGATCTCGATGATCCGGCCAGCGTCGATCTTCACGTCCGCCTTGTAGGTCAGGTCGGCCGTGACGATGGTTCCACCCTTGATGACTGTGGTCATTGTTGTTCCCCTGTCTTGTCAATTTCGGTGAGATTTGACGGATAGAAGCGCGCCGTGTCGCAGTGCTCGGTCATTTGACCCACCAATGCGGCCAATACCGTGTCCAGTACGGCGCGTCGTTCACGGGTGATCTCGTGGTTCCAGAAGCGCAGAACGGAATAGCCATTGGCGTTGAGCCATCGTGTGCGTGCTATATCATATTGGCTCTCTGCGTGATGGAAGCCATCGATTTCGACGATCAAACGTTCTTCGCGGCAGAGAAAATCGACGACATAAGGTCCCAGCGGAACCTGGCGCGAGAACTTGTAGCCGTTCAGAAGGCGGTTTCGCAGCTCACTCCAAAGGCGGTATTCTTCCTCGGTTTCGTTCCGACGAAGCCGCCGCGCCTGCGTTGTTTTTCCGGGGCGCCGTTTTGTGATGTCATCGCCGAGCATTGCGTGCACCCCCTCATCCGACCCTTCGGGCCACCTTCTCCCCGCTGGGGAGAAGGTGGAGCATGCCGCGCCCTCGGCGTCAAATCCACGGACTTTTGCTCGGAGCCCAACGAAGGCTGCTGGCAGCCAGGCACATACCCTCTTCTCCCCAGCGGGGAGAAGGTGGCCCGAAGGGTCGGATGAGGGGGGCTTCGCCAAAGGCAAGGCGCCGTTCACGGAAGAAAGCATCAGCTCACTCCACAATCTCCGCGGTCTCCAGCACGGCATGGAACAGCACATCCGCGCCGGCTGCCGCCCATTCCCTGGAGATCTCCTCCGCCTCGTTGTGCGAAAGTCCGCCGACGCAGGGGCACATGATCATCGTCGCGGGCGCCACCTTGGCGGCCCAGCAGGCGTCGTGGCCGGCGCCGGAGATGATGTTCATATGGCTGTAGCCGAGCTTTTCGGCCGCTTCGCGGACCCGGCCGACCAGGACCGGGTCGAAGGTCACCGGGTCGAAATGCCCGACCGCCTCGACAGAACAGCCAACGCCCAGCGGCTCGCAGATCTCGGCCGCCTGTTTCTCGATCGTCGCTCGCATCCGGTCCAGCTTTTCCTGGGAGGGCGTGCGGATGTCGACGGTGAACACCACCTTGCCCGGCAGCACGTTGCGGGAGTTGGGCGAGAAGAACACCTGGCCGACGCCGCCGACGGCGCCCGGCTGTTCGGACATCGCCACCGCCTGCACCATTTCGAGGATGCGGCCGAAGGCAAGGCCGGCATTGACGCGCAGGTTCATCGGCGTCGAGCCCGTATGTGCTTCGCGGCCGGTCAGCGTGAATTCCAGCCACCACAGTCCCTGGCAGTGGGTGACGACACCGATCTGCTTGTTCTCCGCCTCGAGGATCGGCCCCTGTTCGATATGGTATTCGAAATAGGCATGCATCTTTCGGGCGCCGACCTCCTCGTCGCCGAGCCAGCCGATGCGCTTCAGTTCGTCGCCATAGGTCTTGCCGTCCGGATCCTTGCGGCCGTAGGCGTAGTCGATCGAGTGAATGCCAGCGAACACGCCCGATGCCAGCATGGCAGGTGCGAAACGCGCGCCTTCCTCGTTCGCCCAGTTGGTGACGACGATCGGATGTTTCGTCCTGATCCCGAGGTCGTTCATGGTGCGGACCACTTCCAACGCGCCGAGCACGCCGAGAACGCCGTCATATTTGCCGCCGGTCGGCTGGGTGTCGAGATGGCTGCCGACATAGACCGGCAGCGCATCCGGATCGGTGCCGGAGCGGGTGGCGAACATCGTGCCCATCTTGTCGACGCCGACCGTCATTCCTTCGGCCTCGCACCATGTCTTGAAGAGGTGGCGGCCTTCGCCGTCCGCATCCGTCAGCGTCTGGCGATTGTTGCCGCCGGCTATGCCGGGGCCGATCTTCGCCATGTCCATGAGCATGTCCCACAGACGATCGCCGTTGATGCGCAAGTTCTCGCCGGGTGCTGCCACCATTTTTCAGTCCTCGCCTGTTTTCACGGCCACCCGTGCGGGCGGCATGCTTTTCGTTCCCATGGTCCTCCGCGCGCCTGCTTTGAAAAAGAGGCATGCGAAGATCGGCATTGCGTTTATTCTGCTTGTCGCCGATAATTTGACCGCTTGGTAAAACATTACAATTTCCTCGGCTCCACTCAAGACGAAAATCACGAAAAATCCAGAGGAATTTCCAAAGCGCCGGGTGGACGCGGAAGAGGGCAAGGACAGGCATGGCCATCCCAAGGGCGGCGAAGACGCAGAGACGCACCCGCATTCAGGAGGAGAAGGAGGAGCGCATCCTCGAAGCGGCGCTCGACGTGTTTTCCCAGAACGGTTTCCGCGGCGCAACGATCGACCAGATCGCCGATGCGGCGGGCATGTCGAAACCCAATCTGCTCTATTATTTCCGTACCAAGGAGGCGATCCACCGTCACCTGATCGACCGGGTCCTGTTCACCTGGCTGGAGCCGTTGCGGGCGTTCGATGCGGAGGGCAACCCTGAATCCGAGATCCGCTCCTATATCCGCCGCAAGCTCGAAATGGCCCGCGATTTCCCCCGCGAAAGCCGGCTTTTCGCCAACGAGGTGTTGCAGGGCGCGCCGCATATCGAGGATGAGCTGAAAGGCCCGCTGAAGGCGCTGGTCGATGAAAAGGCGGAGGTGATCCGCGCCTGGGCGCGGTCCGGTAAGATCGCCAAATGCGATCCCTACCACCTGATCTTCTCGATCTGGTCGACGACCCAGCATTATGCCGACTTCGACGTGCAGGTGCGCGCCGTGCTCGGCCAGGACTATGCGGGCGAGGGGCGTTTCGAGGATGCGGCGCGGTTTCTGGAGCAGCTCTTCATAGACGGGCTGCGGGCGCGCAACGCCTGAAATTCCTTCGTAAGTCCGAAAACGAAAAACGCCGGCGCTGAGGCCGGCGTCTTCTCATCTACCGATTGCCGGGCCTGGTATCAGGCTGCGGCGGAAGCCCGGTTGGTGGGGACTTCGGCGATCGTCTTCAGAACCTGGGAAGCGATCTGGTAGGGGTCGCCCTGGGAGTTCGGACGGCGGTCTTCCAGATAGCCCTTGTAGTCGTTCTTGACGAACGAATGCGGCACGCGGATCGAGGCACCGCGGTCGGCAACGCCGTAGGAGAACTTGTTCCACGGAGCCGTTTCGTGCTTGCCGGTCAGACGCTTGTCGTTGTCCGGGCCGTAGACGGCGATGTGGTCCATCAGGTTCTTGTCGAAAGCAGCCATCAGCGCTTCGAAATAGTCCTTGCCGCCAACTTCGCGCATGTATTTGGTGGAGAAGTTGCAGTGCATGCCTGAGCCGTTCCAGTCGGTGTCGCCGAGCGGCTTGCAGTGGTATTCGATGTCGATGCCGTACTTTTCAGTCAGGCGCTGCAGCAGGTAGCGTGCCATCCAGATCTGGTCGGCGGCCTTCTTGGAGCCCTTGCCGAAAACCTGGAATTCCCACTGGCCCTTGGCCACTTCGGCGTTGATGCCTTCGTGGTTGATGCCGGCTTCCAGGCAGAGGTCGAGATGCTCTTCGACGATTTCGCGGGCGACGTCACCGACGTTCGAGTAACCGACGCCGGTGTAATACGGGCCCTGCGGAGCCGGGTAACCCTGTTCCGGGAAGCCGAGCGGGCGGCCGTTCTGGTAGAAGAAGTATTCCTGCTCGAAACCGAACCAGGCGTCCTCGTCGTCGAGGATGGTCGCGCGGGCGTTGGTCGCATGCGGCGTGACGCCATCCGGCATCATGACTTCACACATGACCAGCGCGCCGTTGGTGCGGGCCGGATCCGGATAAAGCGCAACCGGCTTCAGCACGCAATCGGACGAGCGGCCTTCGGCCTGCATGGTCGACGAACCGTCGAAGCCCCACAGCGGCAGCTGTTCGAGCGTCGGAAAGGTGTCGAATTCCTTGATCTGCGTCTTGCCACGCAGGTTCGGTACCGGGGTGTACCCGTCGAGCCAGATGTACTCGAGCTTATACTTGGTCATATTTTATCTCTCAGGCCGTGACGTTCATGGTTGAGCCATCCTGAGGAAGCGGCATCGCAACGATACCGCGCCTCCGGGGTAACCAGAAGAACGCATTTCCCGTGCCAGTTTGCATCGGGGCGACGGTTTTGGATTAAAAAAGTGTGAACGAAGGGCCGCAGGCGGAGCGCTGAGAGGGACTAAAGGTCCGGTAGATCAGCACGGTCTCATGAAATCTCCGAGTTTTAAAGGTTCTATCCAGATTGCTCGGAACCGGGTTCGGTTGGCACACGTTTCCCCGCCGGAGGTTCCTGCGAGCAAAATAGATCGCCGGGACCGCGCTGCCGCTAAATTAGCGCCTAGCGCGAGTCGGAAAAATGATATAAAATCATGCAATAAGCACAAAAAATGTGCAGATTTGTGCTCTGTGCGTGTTTGGATGCACTTTTGAAGTTAGGAGACGATAGGATGGCAATTCACATCCATCGTGAATCGGCAACGATCTACCAGTTTCCGGTCCGCCCAAGGCGGCGGCTGGAGGATGGCCGGACCGTGCCGACCGGAATCCATGACGTTGCCTTGAGTGTTGTCGATACCAATTGCTGGTATCACGACGAAGCGGTGCGGGATTCCGACCCGAAGAACGACCAGCCGAAGCCCTGCTGACCCCTAGATGACGAAAAGGCCGCGCCCATTAGATGACGCGGCCCCTCATTCCATCGATCTGATTTTCCTCAGAACGCGAACAGCTTCAGCATCGCGTAGCCGAAAACCGCGATGAACAGCCAGCCGAACGCGCCGAGCGCGAGCGGCCGCCAGCCTTCCGCCTTCAGCTTGCGGATATCGGTCTGCAGTCCCATGGCCGCAAGCGCCATGGACAGGAGGAAGCTGGTCGCGGTCACGAGCGCCTGGCTCACCTCTGCCGGAATGGCGACCGCGCTGTTGACCAGCATCATCCCGATAAACCCGAGGACGAACCACGGCATCGGCGCCGAGGCCTTCGAGGGGCCTTCCGCGCCGGAGCGCATGGCAAGCGCGAGCGTCATGATCAGCGGTGCCAGCATGACGACGCGGGCGAGCTTGGAGATGGTGCCGAACTGTCCGGCGACATCGCCGCCCTGGAAGGCGGCGGCCACCACCTGTGCAACTTCATGGATGGTGGAGCCGCTCCACAATCCGTAACCGCGTGCGTCGAGCCCGAGCGGGGTGGCGAGCAGCGGATAGGCAAGCATCGACAGCGAACCAAACAATGTCACGCAGGCGACTGCGTAGGCGACATGCTCCTGCTTGCCGCGCACCACGGTATTGGCGGCGATGACCGCCGAGGCGCCGCAGACCGAGGTGCCGGCGGCGATCAGGTCGGTCAGCGACCGGTCGACACCCATGGCCCGACCGACCAAGCGGATCGCCACGAAGGTGGTCACCAGTGTCAGGGCCACCATGGCAAGGCCGGCGCCGCCGAGCGAGAGGATCTGGCCGGCCGTCACCTGCAAGCCGAGCAACACGATGCCGAAGCGTAGGATGCGCTTCAGCGAAAAGCCGATGCCGGGCTCGACGGCCACCGGGACAGGGGCCAGATTGCGGATCAGCATGCCGAAAACGATCGACAGGATGAGCGGGCTCAGCGCCATCCATCCGGTCAGGTTGCGGACGGTGAGGGCGACCGTCGCGATTGCGGCGGTCAGGAGAAGTCCGGGAAGAAGCTGGGCGAAAGCCAGCCAATAGGGCGAGGAGAGGTGGGCGCGCTGTTCCGCAGTTGGCTGGATCGGCTTCATGATTTTTCCACGACAGTCTCTATTCGTCGAAAATCATTCTCTCTTTTGTAGAAACACAAATCCAATTGATAAGTTTTCTGATATCGTTCGATAAAAGCGAATGGTTTTGGACGATGACCCTCGATCAGCTTCGAATTTTTCTGGAAGTCGCCGCGCGCGAACATGTGACTCGTGCGGCGGAGGCGCTGAACCTCACCCAGTCGGCGGTGAGTGCGGCGATCTCGGCGCTGGAGGCGCGGCATGCCGTGATCCTGTTCAACCGGGTCGGGCGGCGGATCGAGCTCACCGAAGCGGGAAAACTCTTCGTGCCGGAGGCGCGCGCCGTTTTGGAACGGGCGCAGACTGCCGAGCACGTGCTTGCCGATCTCGGCGGGTCGGCCTCGGGCATCCTGCGGATCCATGCCAGCCAGACGGTGGCAAGCTACTGGCTGCCGGCCCGGCTGGTCAGTTATCACGAGCGGTTTCCGCGCGTCGACCTGCGGCTCACCGTCGGCAATACCCAGAGCGCGGCTGAGGCGGTGCTGACCGGGGCGGCGGAACTCGCGGTCGTCGAAGGCGAGGTGTTTCTGGCGGGGCTCAAACGCCGCAAGGTGGCGGAGGACCGGCTGGTGCTGGTCGTGGGCAGCCGCCACCCCTGGGCGGACGGCCGCAAGATCCGCTCAAGCGATCTTCTCGAAACCAACTGGATCATGCGCGAACAGGGATCCGGCACACGCTCGGCCTTCGAGGCGCAGCTCTTCAATCTCGGCATTGAGCCGCAATCGCTGTCTGTCGTCCTGGAAATGCCGTCGAACGAAGCGGCGATGGCGGCGGTGGAGGCGGGGTTGAGCGCCACGGTGCTTTCAAGCCGGGCAGCATCGTCCCACTCCTTCTCCGGCCGGCTTCATATTGCCGATTTCCCGATGCCACTCCGTCAGTTCTCGGCGATCTTTCATGGCGAGCGGCACGTCACCCGGGCGCTGCGCGCCATGCTCGACCTACTGAACGAGCCGGCTGAAGACAGCTCCCGCTGATCCCTTGGCCATATCCCCCACGTAAGTGCGCGCCTTGTGTGAACGATAAAATTTAAGTCGTTCAGTATTTGCGAACAATACGTCTGCAACTTGCTGTCTATTCCCGGCGGCCGACTTGCACCATCTTGACCATCAGAAGCGCGGCAACGAGCTTCGAAAGACAAGATCAAACACGGAGAGGGGCTTCGAGGAAACTCGGCTCCACCACATCAAGGAACAAGACAATGAACAGAATTTCCTCCGCCATCGCCGCAGCCCTCATCGCTTCGGCTTCGTTCGGCTCTGCCGCTCTTGCCGAAGGCGACTATTACCAGGGTGTCCAGAACGCTCCTGCCGCTTCGGCCACCGTTGACCGCATCAGCACCGGCAGCATCGGCCAGAACGAGACGCTCCAGGCCGACGTCAACACCGGCGACTATTTCGACGGCGCCAACCGCCCGAACTAACTGCAGCTCATTCAAGATACCGAAACAATCTCCGCAGGCCAGGTCGCAAACTGAAAGCCGCGGGTAACTCTGAAGGGACTACCACCATGACCAAGATCACTTCCGCTATCGCTGCAGCCCTTATCGCTTCGGCCTCGTTCGCTTCCGTCGCTCTTGCTGAAGGCGACTATTACGAAGGCGCCTCCAAGGCTTCCGCCACCGTCGACCACGTTCAGACCGGCAGCATCGCTAAGGACCAGCAGAACGCCAACCAGATCCCGGCTCCGATCGGCCGCGGTGACTATTTTGAAGGCGCAAACCGCCCGAGCTAACCTGCATTACACACAGACGAAGAAGGCCCGGCAACCGCCGGGCCTCTTTGCGTTCGTACACCCGTCTCCAGGCAATTCGCATACGCCCCGGGTCGTGGTACAATCGCCGCATCGAAAGAAGTCTTGGGAGGCAGAAGCCATGGAGAGACTGCTTTTTAGGAACCTGCGGCCGCTATATGGCTGGCTTTTCATCGTCGCCTGGTTCGCCATTCTCGGATTGATGACCTGGGTGTTTTTCCGCAACAGCGGCGTAGCGCAAGAGCCGTTCAGGGCGCTCATCCTCGCCTTCTTCTGGGGACTGGGCGGTTGGCTGGCGTCCGGATCCCTTGCCCGGCCGATCGTCTCGGTCCGGCAGGAAAGCGATGGCAGCTGGATCGTCACCCGCCGTTGGCTCTGGACCCATGACGAGGAGCGTATCGATCCCGACCGCCTGCCGTCGCCGACGGTCGAGGCGGAAAGCGACGGGGAGGGCGGCATGCACTACCGTTGTCTCCTGAAGACGCCGGAACACGGCTCCGTGGAATTCAGCGAACACCTCAAGCTCGACAGGGCCGCGCTCGCCCGTGACCGGATGGCATCGCTGATCAGGAGCGCCAGAATGAAAATGCCCCGGCCGAGCTGACCGGGGCATAGGATATGGCTTACTCGGCGGCTTGCCTTGCCATCGGGTTGTTGGGATGCTGGGTCCAGTTGGCATAGGTCGGATCGACCACCTTGCCGGTGCGCTTGTCGAGGTCGCCGGCGGGCAGGGCTTCCATGGTGATGCAGTTCTCGACGGGACAGACGTTGACGCAGAGATTGCAGCCGACGCATTCCTCTTCCATCACCTCGAAATGGCGAACGCCGTCGACCATGCTGGTAATCGCCTGGTGGGACGTGTCCTCGCAGGCGATGTGGCAGCGGCCGCACTTGATGCAGGCGTCCTGGTCGATATGCGCCTTGGCGATGTAGTTGAGGTTCAGATATTGCCAGTCGGTGACGTTGGGCACTGCGCGACAGATGACGTCGTCGAGCGAGCGGTGACCCTTCTCGTCCATCCAGTCGGAAAGACCGGTGATCATCTCCTCAACGATCTTGAAGCCGTAGGTCATCGCCGCAGTGCAGACCTGCACGTTGCCGGCGCCGAGCGCCAGGAACTCGGCCGCGTCGCGCCAGGTGGTGATGCCGCCGATGCCGGAGATCGGCAGGCCGTAGGTCTCCGGATCGCGGGCGATTTCGGCGACCATGTTGAGCGCGATCGGCTTGACCGCCGGGCCGCAATAACCGCCATGGCTGCCCTTGCCGCCGACCGACGGGTTGGGCGAGAAAGTGTCGAGATCAACGGAGATGATCGACGAGATCGTGTTGATCAGCGAGACGGCATCCGTGCCGCCGCGTTTGGCGGCACGGGCGGGGTGGCGGATATCGCTGATGTTGGGCGTCAGCTTGGTGATGACCGGCATGCGGGTGTATTGCTTGCACCAGCGCACCACCATCTCGATATATTCCGGCACCTGGCCGACCGCTGAGCCCATGCCGCGCTCGGACATGCCGTGCGGACAGCCGAAGTTGAGCTCGATGCCGTCGACTTCGGTCTCTTCCACCAGCGGCAGGATCGCCTTCCAGGCCTGTTCTTCACAGGGGACCATGATCGAGGCGACGATCGCCCGGTCCGGCCAGTTCTTCTTCACTTCCTTCATTTCGCGAAGGTTGGTGTAGAGGTCGCGGTCGGTGATCAGTTCGATATTGTTCAGGCCGAGCAGGCGGCGATCGGCGCCCCAGATGGCGCCGTAGCGCGGGCCGTTGACGTTGACGACCGGCGGGCCTTCCTCGCCGAGCGTCTTCCAGACCACGCCGCCCCAGCCCGCCTTGAAGGCGCGCTCAACATTGTAGGCCTTGTCGGTCGGCGGCGCCGACGCCAGCCAGAACGGGTTGGGGGATTTGATGCCGACGAAATTGTTGCGGATATCAGCCATTGTCGTTCTCCCTCAAGCCACTGCGGTTGCCGGCTGCGCTGCGGCAGCCAGGGCTTTTGCGATGCTTTCCGCGGCGTCACGCCCCTGCGCAACGGCGGAGACGGTCAGGTCCTCGCCGGTGCCGATGCAGTCGCCGCCGGCCCAGACGCCCTCGAGCGAGGTGCGGCCCTCGGGATCGACTGATATCTTGCCCTTTTCGAACTGCAGCGCGCCGAGGCCCGAGGCGGAGAAGGTCTGGCCGATCGCCTTGAAGATCTGGTCGGCGGCGATGACGCCGGTCTCGCCGGTGCCGATCAGCTTGCCGTCGCGCATCGCGGTATATTCCACCTCGATGCCGGCAACCTTGCCGTCCTTGCCGATGATCGATTTCGGCGCCAGCCAGTGACGGATGATGATGCCGTTGGCGGTCGCCAGATCCTGCTCGTAGGGCGAGGCGTTCATGTTGTCCTTGCCGCGCCGATAGCAGATCGTCACCTCTTCGGCGCCGAGCAGCTTTGACTGGATGGCGGCGTCGATGGCGGTCATGCCGCCGCCGAGGACAACGACGCGCCGGCCGATCGGCAGCACGCTCTTGTCCTTCGCCTGGCGAAGGGCGGCGATGAAATCCACCGCATCCTCGGCGCCCGTGAGCGCCTCACCTTCGATGCCGAGGCCATTGACGCCGGCAAGGCCCATACCGAGGAAAACGGCGTCATATTGCGCCGTCAGGTCGGAAAGCGAGAATTCCCGGCCGAGCGCCTGGCCGTTCCTGATCTCGATGCCGCCGATCGCGGTGACATAATCCACTTCGCGGGCGGCGAAGTCGTCGACGGCCTTATAGGTGGCGATGCCGTATTCGTTGAGGCCGCCGGCCTTTTCGCGGGCTTCGAGGATCACCACCGAATGGCCGTGCATGGCCAGGCGATGTGCGGCCGCAAGGCCGGCGGGACCGGCGCCGACCACGGCGACCGTCTTTCCGGTCGGTGCCTTGCGGCTATAGAACTGCCGGCCCTGTTCCATGGCGATGTCGGTGGAATAACGCTGCAATTTACCGATCTCGACCGGCTTGTCCTCGGCAGTGTTGCGCACGCAGGCCTGTTCGCACAGCGTTTCGGTGGGACAGACGCGGGCGCACATGCCGCCCAGAATATTCTGGTCGAAGATGGTCTTTGCCGAACCGATCGGATTGCCCGTCTGTATCTGTCTTATGAACAGCGGGATATCGATGGAGGTGGGACAGGCCGTCATGCACGGCGCGTCGTAGCAGAAATAACAGCGATCGGATTCAACCAGCGCCTCGTGCCTGTCGAGACGCGGGTGGAGATCGGCGAAATTCGCCTCATAGTCGGCAGCGGCGAGGCGTCCAGCCTCGATTCCGGCCTTCGGACCGTTTCCCAGTCGTTCCATCCTAAGTTCCCTCTTTTATGGATTCATGGACAACTATTGGGCAAAAGGTACCACAGCATAAAAATTTATCAAACGGTAAATTTTTGGAAATGGCGGGCCGTATCAGGGCGCCCGATATATCATGATAAAAAGAGTCCACTTTAATCTTTACTCTGAAAATCAACTTTAATATGGTGCCGGCCATCGAGGAACTGCGGTTCAGCAGAATCGGCGGCGAGGGGCATATGGCCAAAAAGCAGAAGCACAAGAACGGCAATTCCGGCGCGGCACCGAAAGGCGCCGAAACGCGGGGGCCGGCTGTCACCGACGTCCGTAGCTTTCTCTATGTCGGCGGCCGTGACTGTCAGGTGGCGCACCTGAGGGAGATCGCCAGCAATTTCGGTGCAGAACTTATCCACCATGACGGCGGTTTGCGCGAGGCGG
This sequence comes from Neorhizobium sp. T7_12, assembly GCF_002968535.1. Lineage (NCBI taxonomy): Bacteria > Pseudomonadati > Pseudomonadota > Alphaproteobacteria > Hyphomicrobiales > Rhizobiaceae > Neorhizobium > Neorhizobium sp. T7_12. Next base: position 511,456 of record NZ_PVBK01000001.1, read on the forward strand.
TTTCCCGCATCGATACCGTGCTGCCCTCGGTCGACTGCGTCTTCTGCCCCATCGACTGTATCAGCCACGATGCGTGTCTGAGGGTGAAGACCGGCTGCAAGAAGTTCGGTGTTGCCTTCGTGCCGCTTCGCAACGGCTCAAAATCCAGTCTGGAGCGGGCGCTTCAGACCATGAAGGAACGCAATGATGAACGAAGAACGTCGTGACACCAGCCTTTTCATCGGCCTGCACAAGCTCGCCGAACAGAACGGCGACGGGCTGGTGCCGGAACTTTACGCGCTGCTGACAAGGCGAGCGGAAGCGGCCGCGGACATGACCAATGTGGTGGTGCTGCCGAAGATGGTTCGGGGGTCGGAGACGGAAGTTTCTCCCGCCGAAAGCGCTCGGGTGCTGGCGTTTAAGCGGTAGGCTCAATTGGACCCACCCTCTTCTCCCCAACGGGGAGAAGGTGGCCCGAAGGGTCGGATGAGGGGCGCGCAGCCATGTTAGGCGCCGAACGCATGGCCCCCTCATCGCCTCGCATACGCTCGGCACTTCTCCCCGCTAGGGAGAAGAGGGAGTGCGCGGTGGCGTTCCACCTCTTTTCTTGCCTCTGTGCAGAAGAGACCGAGAAGCCTTAAACGTCCCTTACCCTAAAAAGTGCCCCAGCTGCCACGATCAGCCAGCCCAGCATCATCCCTGTTCCGCCCACTGGCGCGGCCATCGGAAACAGCCGGTCGCCGAGATAGTGCCGGGAGACCAGGTCACCCGCGAAGATGATCGTGCCGAGACCGAGCACCAGCGCGCCAAGCGTTGCCGTGCGAAAATGCCGGTGGCCGAGATAGAGCCCGAGCAGGACCGGCGCATGCGCCAGGCACATGGTCGAGGCGGAGCCGAGGAAAGCCGTATCGCCGCCGTGGCTTGCCGCCGCCGCCAGCACCACGCCGGCCGCGCCCATCAGGCCGCTCACAAACAGAATCAACGGCCTGATATTGTCGAGTCTTTGCAACGGCCTATTCCTTGTTCTGCATATGGAGAGCCAGCCGCTCGATGGGCGGCCAGATGATCTCGCGCAGTTTCGGATTTTCGATCGTCTCGTCCATGGCGCGGCGGAAGCAGAGCATCCATTCATCGCGTTCGAGAGGTCCGATCGCCGCGCCGAAATGGCGCGAGCGCAGCCTAGGATGTCCGTGCTTTTCCACATAGACCGGAGGGCCGCCGAGATAGCCGGTCAGATAATCGTAGAGTTTCGCCTCGCTGCCTTCGAGGCTCGGGGGATGAACGGCGCGGCAATGGGCCGCTTCCGGCAGCGTGTCCATCAGGTCGTAAAAGCGTTTCACCAGCGCCCGCACCGTCGCGTCGCCGCCGATCGCCTCGTAAAGTGTGATGGTTTCGTCCGCCATGCCCGCTCGGCTCGCTCGTTCTGATTGTCTCAAGCGGTGTTACCGATCCATGCCCGCACGGGCAAGCGCTACGGCGTCGCAGATGAGGAACTGGAGGACGATGCGCCGGTCAATCAGATCCCGCATCCACCTCTTTCGCATTGGGCTCGGGCAGCGAACCGGCACCGGGCGTTTTGTCCCTGTCGGTCAGATGCTCCTTGCCGTGCGGCCCTGCCGGCGGTTGCTGGGCCGTTTTCATCCGCTTTTCCGTGTGCTCGACGGTTTCCTGTGCAGTCCGATCTTCAGCCATGTCCGGTCCTCCGACGTTTCGGTTTCTGAAAAGCCAACGTCGAGGGAGGAGAGGAGTTCCGAGATCCGGGCGATCTCCGGAGGATGCCGCAGCTGCCAATGGCCAGCCGATGTCGCAGCACGGCGCGATCCGCTTTCAAGCGATAATGCGGAACCGGGAGAGTGCCCGGTTCCGCCTCTGCGCTACCCTTTATCAGCGGCGGGCTTCAAAGGGTCGGCGCAATTCTGTCTGGCAGTCACACCACCTTCATGGCGCCGGGGCCGGGCGTGGCGCCGGGTGGCACCTTGCCGAGGATGATCATGCCGAGCACCTCGTCCTTGGTGACGTCCTCGGTGCGGGCATGGCCGACCACCTTGCCGTTCTTCATCACGAAGACCCGGTCGGCGAGGTCGAAGACATCGTGGATGTCGTGGCTGATCAGGAAGATGCCGATGCCTTCGCGCTTCAGCTGCTTGATGAGGTCGCCCACCTGCGCCGTCTCTTGCGGTCCAAGCGCTGCCGTCGGCTCGTCCATGATCAGGATGCGGGCGTCGAACAGGATCGCCCGGGCAATCGCCACCGATTGCCGCTGCCCGCCGGACAGTGCCTTCACCGGTTCCTTGAAGCGCTTGAAGTTGGGGTTCAAACGCCCCATCACCTCGCGGGCGCTGGCCTCCATGGCGACGTCGTCGAGCGTGCCCCATTTTGTCTGCAGCTCGCGGCCGAGATAGAGGTTGGCGGCGGCATCGACATTGTCGGCAACGGCAAGCGTCTGGTAGATCGTCTCGATGCCGTATTTCTTGGCGTCGCGCGGGTTGCGGATATCGGCGGTCTCGCCGTTGATCATGATGTCGCCGTTGTCGCGCTTGTAGGCGCCCGACAGGATCTTGATCAGCGTCGATTTTCCGGCACCGTTATGGCCGAGCAGTGCCACGACCTCGCCGGGGAAAAGATCGACCGAGGCATTCTCGACAGCGTGGATCCCGCCGAAGGAGATGGAAATGTTCTTCATTTCCACGAGCGGAGTGGTTTGTTCCGTCACGATGAAAACTCCTGTTATTTGGCGCGAGAGCGATAGACGGTGTCGAGCCAGACGGCGGTGACGAGCACCATGCCGACGACGATGCGCTGGAACGGCGAGTCGATGCCGAGCAGCACCATGCCGGACTGAAGCGACTGCATGACGAGCGCGCCGAGCATGGCGCCGGCGATCGACCCCATGCCGCCGGCAAGCGACGTGCCGCCGATCACGGCTGCGGCGATCGTGTAGAGTTCGTCGAGCTCCCCTTGCGCATTGGTGGCGGCGTTGAGGCGGGCGGTGGAGATCGCCGCGGCGATGGCGCAGAGCATGCCCATCAGCGCGAAGATCTTGACCGTCACCCACCGGGTCTTGATGCCCGCAAGTTCTGCCGCTTCCGGGTTGCCGCCGATGGCGAAGACATAGCGGCCGAAGCGCAAGCGGGTGGCGATGAAGGTCATGACGATGCCGACCGCGATTGCAATCAGCACCGGGATGGCAATCCCCTGCGAGATGAACAGGCCGCCGTCCGGCCAGGGAATATTGTTTGCGTCCGCGTAGCGGCGGGCGATGGCGGCCGGCCAGGGATAGTCGTTAGCGATATAAACCGCGCCGAGCACGACGATGCAGCCGAGCGCGACCAGCACGTATTCGGCCCAGACCGGGCGGCGCGGGAAGGAGAATCGCTTGCGCTGTCGGCGGGCGTTGATGATCGCCGCGATGATGGCGAGACAGGCGAGGATGCCGACGATCCAGCTCCAGGTGGCGCCGATCGAGCCTTCCGTGCCGCCGCCCATCAGGCGGAAGTTGACGTCCATCGGCGCAACCGTCTGGCCGCTCGTCACGAACCATGTGGCGCCGCGCCAGATGAGCAGGCCGCCGAGCGTCACGATGAACGAGGGCACGCCGAGAAAGGCGATGATGGAGCCCTGCAGCGTACCGATCAGCGCTCCGATGGCGATGCCGCCGGCTAGCGTGATGATCCAGATGGCCGGGTGGTTGAAGCCGAACAGTTCCGGCAGGAGCCGGGCCTGCAGCACGCCCATGATCATGCCGGTGAAACCGAGGATCGAGCCCACCGAAAGGTCGATGTTGCGGGTGACGATGACGAGCACCATGCCGGTTGCCATGACGGCGACCGAGGCGGTCTGCACCGAGAGGTTCCAGAGGTTGCGCGGCGTCAGGAAGAGGCCGCCCGTCAGAATATGGAACCCGACCCAGATGATCAGCAGCGCGCCGATCATGCCGAGCATGCGCGTGTCGATCTCGGTCGCGCGGAAGAAGCGGGCAACGATATTGCCTTCCGCCTGTCCTGCCGCTCCCGATGTCTTGGAATTCGTTGTGGACTGTATTGTCTCGGCCATGATTCGCCGTTCCCCACTTTAGCGAGACGCTGCGGCTCGAAGATCTCGTGCCGGACCGCGCCTGCGCGACGTTCAGCCGCCGGGTAACCCGCCGGGGGTACCTTTTATGCGGCCGCGCCATCTTACGCCGAAAACCGACGCCGCGGCAGAAGTGCTGCGGCGTCGGTGAGTTTATCGTCTGCGCAAAGCCATGCGTTACTTGCAGGCAGCCACTGCGCCGGCCTTGACGCCCTGGCAGGCTTCAGCCTTGCTGATCCAGCCCGCTTCGATGACAACGTTCAGGTTGTCCTTGGTGATTGCCTGCGGCTTCAGGAAGACCGACTGCATCTTCACCTTCTTCGGACCGCCTTCGAAGGTCTGGACGCCCTTGATCTCGGTCAGCTTCTTGCCACCGGCAAGCGCCAGAGCGATTTCAGCGGCGTTCTTGCCGAGTTCTCGGCTGTCCTTCCAGACGGAAACCGTCTGAGTGCCGAGCGCCACGCGGTTCAGGGCCGCCTTGTCGGCGTCCTGGCCGGAGACCGGAACCGAACCTGCCAACCCCTGAGCGTCGAGTGCCGCGATCGCACCGCCGGCAGTGCCGTCGTTGGATGCCACGACCGCGTCGACCTTGTTGTTGTTCTTGGTCAGGAACTGTTCCATGTTCTTCTGGGCGTTTTCGGGCTTCCAGCCGTCGGTATAGGCTTCGCCGACATTCTTGATCTTGCCGCCGTCGACTGCAGCCTTCAGCACTTCCATCTGGCCGGCGAACAGGAAGTCCGCGTTCGGATCGGAAGAAGAACCCTTGATGAAGACGTAGTTGCCTTCAGGCTTTGCCTTGAAGACGCCCTGCGCCTGCAGGCGGCCCACTTCCTTGTTGTCGAAGGTGATGTAGAACGCGGCCGGGTTTTCGATCAGGCGGTCGTAACCGACGACCGGAATGCCTTCGGCTGCTGCCTTTTCGACGGCCGGGCCGATGGCGCTCGAATCCTGCGCCAGAACGATCAGGGCGTTGGCGCCCTGGGAAATCAGCGACTCGACGTCGGTGAGCTGCTTTGCGGCGGACGACTGGGCATCAGCGGAAATATACTTGGCACCGGCAGCCGTAAGTGCCTTCTTGATGGCTGCTTCGTCGGTCTTCCAACGCTCTTCCTGGAAGTTCGACCAGGAAACGCCGACGACGAGATTGGCCGCCATGGTAGCGGAATGCATGGAAACGAGGATGGCCGCGCCGGCCATCAGCTTTACGAATGATCTCATAATGTCCTCCCGAGTGACGGCGGATGGGCGCTAGCCTCCGTGCTCTCCCCCCGCCAGATAATCTGCCGGAGAAAGCATTCAGCTTTTTTCTCGACAGTCGAGAAATTAGATGTCAGAGATTCCGAGGGCTGTCAATCGGCACTTGTGAAGGGGAAGGCACTGCCGTATCGACAGTTGGAGTGAGGGAGGCTGCAGGCGGAATGCTGGCGAAATCGAGCACGGAACTGGTCCGGCAGCAGAACAGCGCGCTCGTGCTGTCCGCGCTGCGTCGCCACGGCCGGCTCGCGCATACGGAAATCTCGGATGCGACCGGGCTGGCGTCGGCCACGATCTCCTCGATCACCGCCGATCTGGAGCGCGCCCGCATCATCGAAAAGAGCGAGCAGCAGGCGACCGTCGGCCGGGGACGACCCCGGGTGCTGTTCAGCCAGCGGCGCAATTGCGGTTATCTCATCACCGTCATCATCTCGTCGGACCTGATCCAGTATTCGCTGGTCGATTATGCCGGCACGCTGCTCGACCGGTTCAGCGAATCCCGCGGCGAGGGCGGCACCGCAGCCTTCCTGGCAGCCATCTCGGCGGGCCTGGAACGGGCGGTCGAACGCTCCCGCATCGACCGCGGCAGCGTGCTGCTCGTATCGGTCAGCAGCAAGGGGCTGGCGCATCCGAGCGAACCGGTGCTCGTCTGGTCGCCGGTCTTCGGTTCCCAGCCGGTGGATTTTGCCGCGGCGTTGAAAGACGGCTGGCACGCCAAGGTCATCCTCAACAACGAGACGCTGCTGGTGGCGGGCGCGCTGCTCGAACGCCAGGTGAAGACGCAGGGCGGCGGCGAGCCTGTTCTCGCGGCGCTTTCGCTCGGCCACAGCATCGGGCTCGGGATCGCACGCCGGGTCGCCGGCGGGGTTCCTGAAATCTCGGCGCCCAATTTCGGGCACATGCTGCATATGCCGAACGGTGGGCTTTGTCGCTGCGGTGCGCGCGGCTGCGTCGAGGCCTATGCCGGTTTCTACGCCATCCTGCGCGCCGCCTTCGAGGTGCCGGTGGATACGATCCCCGCGAAATTCGTGCCGGTCGCCGAAATCGACAAGATCGCCACCCGAGCCCGACAGGGCAACCGCATGGCACAGCTCGCCTTTCGCAATGCGGGCGCCGCGTTGGGCTATGGCCTCTCACGGCTGCTCAGCCTGCATGGCCACATGCCGGTTTTCATCACCGGTCCCGGCACCCGCTACCAAGACCTGCTGCAGGCGGGCATAGAGGAGGGGCTGGCGCAGACGCATGTGGTGCGGCTCGGCGGCATGCCGGGCCTGACCGTCGTGCCGGACGAACCTTCCCTAGTGTTCGAGGGACATCTCAACCTTGCATTTTCGATCGTCGACCAGGATATCATCGGTTCACGCCAGAGCATGCAGGCCGCCGGGGAATGACCCATGGCGAGTGACTGGCAGCGAACGACTGGCCGGGAGTTAAGACTATGATCGATCCGAACCATCCCTTCTACGAGCCGCTCTGGCGCCGGGTGCTGATCCCCGCGGTCTGCGCCGCGTGGGCGATATTCGAACTGGTTGCCGGAGAACCCTTCTGGGCGATCATCGTCGGCGCCATGGGTGCCTATGCCGCCTACAAGCTGTTCATCGAAAGGAAAAAGCCGCCGGCGGAGAAGCCGGCCGACGAGCCGCAGGACCAGGATCTAAACTAGCGCCAGAACAGGCCTTTGATCGCGGTGTCGATCAGCAGGTTGGCAGTCTTCATGCGGGTATTGGCGTTCTCCCGGAATTCCGGTGCGACCCCGTCGGGATGGTTGGCCTTGGCGAAATGTCGGCGTTTTTCGCCGAGCGTCGCCTCCGTGTCGGCGGCCGTGATGTCAAGCTCCGCGGCGACCTCCTCGGTCGTCAGCCGCAACAGGTGGGCGGGGATGACCGGTGCCGGCGGCTCCTCTTGCGTCAGCAGCGATTCGATTGCGATCTCGGTAACGTCCGGAAGGAAAGCGAAATAGGCCTCGGTCCCGGTGGCCGTCACCACCGGGCCGTCATCCTGCGGCGCGACGAAACCCATGCCGAGCCCCTTGATGCGGAAACCCGTGCCTGCCTCTTCGGCCTCGTCTTCACTATGCTCTTGCTTCAGTCGCGTCAGAACCGACTGGAAGACCGATTGCCCAAACAGCATGCGCCACCTCTTTTATGGGGCGGGACCAGAACATGCGAAGGTGGTGTCGAGCTTGTGCGGGCATATTGGCGGCTATCGGATGAGCCCCTCGGGGGCTCATCGAGCCGTAAGGCTCATCAGCGTACGACGGGTTCGCCGTGATATCTGCGCTTTGAGGGTTTCGAGACGCCGAAGCCGACTTCCATCATGAGCCTCGGGTGATGTTTGGCGACCGTCCCCATATGGAAGCCGAAGGGGTCTTCGACGAACCCGTAGCCGGCCTTGCCCGTCTGGGTGAGGGCGCTTTCCTCTCCGTAGAATTCGAGCACTTCTTCTGCCGGATGACCAACGAGCAGGGTCAGCTGGTGCTTGAGCCGCCGCTTGTTGTGGCTGCCGCGCATATAGACGTGCGGGCCAGCGTCCTCATCGACATTCGACAGGTAGAAGAAGAACTTCAGCATCCGCCAGTCGTCGAGATCGAAATGAAACTTGAAAGAGGCACGGCTGAGATCGGCCTCCGAGGCGGATTGAGTGGGAAAGCTCCACCACGTCCGGGTGGTGATCAGCTTGGCTTCGCCACCGAGATAGTGCCTTGCGATATCCAGAAGAAGAGGATCCTGCTGCACTGCGACCGCCGCCTCGCAATCGGCGATCCTTTCGAAATGATGACCGCTCAAGATCGCCCGTCCGAATCGGCGCTCGGCTTCCGCGTGTTCGCCGGCACGGAATTCGAGTTTCCGCTCGAAATTGCCGAAACAAGGGGTTTCGGATGCAAAACGGGCGATCTCCTGCCGAATCCCATCGGGCAGGACGAGGCCGGTAAAGATCCCGTTCCGTCGGAGTTCGTCGGCGACCATATCGGCTTCGATATCGCCGAACATCGATGTTTGCCGCTGCGCAGACTTCGAGATGGGCTTGGCGGTCAGCCAATGCGCCCGCCTGAACGGAATTGTCCGGGCCAAAAGGAACATCGGAAGCCAAGCCGGGTTTTCCCGCAGGTCGGTGAAATAGGTGGGCAGGCGTGCGGCCATTCGCCGGAAAGTTCCGCCATGGCGCGCGATCGATTCGAGATCCTGCGGCTTGGTTTTGGACGTCTCAAGCATCTGGTATCCTCATTCGGGCATGGCATTTGCCATGCGTTTCGGTAACCCGCAGCCCCGCGCATCGTAGGCAGCAATAGTCCGTGCCGCAATGCAGCATAGATTGCCGCCTCCGGAATCTTCAACCCTTGAACTGTTTGTGAAATCGGGAACACGGTGCGTGGTTAAGAAACCATTGCGCCGCACAACGGTGTGAGCCGGTGATTTACGGTCGGCCGAGAACGCCTGCTATGGCGTCCCCGGTTGTTGCGCGTCCGTCACCCCTGGGATTGCGTCTGGCCCTGCTGGCTTTGGGCCTGCGCCACCGTCAGCGAGACCTTGAGGTTTTCGCCGGCCGGGCCGAGGCGCATGCCGGAGACGGGGGCGCAGTCGCGATAGCAGAGGCCGGAGGCGACCCGCACATAACTGTCGTTCGGGCAGATCTTGTTCGACGTGTCGAAGCCGACCCAGCCGAGGCCCGGCAGATGCACTTCCGCCCAGGCATGGGTGGCGGCCTGTTCGGTCTCGCCTTCCATCAGCAGGTAGCCGGAAATGTAGCGCGCCGGGATATCCAGCAGGCGGGCGGCCGTGATGAAGATATGGGTATGGTCCTGGCAGACGCCGGTCTTTGCCTCGAGCGCCTGTTCGGCGGTCGTCTCGGTGCCGGTCGCACCCGGCACATAGGCAACGGTCTCATGGATCGTTTCCATCAGCGCGTGCATTTTTGCAAGCTCGCTGTCGCCCTTCAGGCTTTTGGCGAGTTCGCGGATGAGCTTGCCCGGCTTGGTCAGCGCCGTCTCGCGCAGGAACAGCCAGAGCGGGCAGAAACCCTGATGCGGGCCGAACACGCCGGCGCGGTCGAGGGTCTCCACCTCGCCGGAGGCGACGATGCGGATCATGTGTTCGGTGCCCTCGGTGGAGACCAGCTCGACACGGTTGCCGAACTGGTCGGCATAACCCGCCTCGATCTTGGCGCCATCGACGGTGATCGACCAGTTGATGACCTTCTGGCCGGGACCGTCGGTCGGCGTCAGCCTGAGCCGCTGCAGCGAATAGGGCACCGGCTCGTCGTAGAGATATTCGGTCGTATGGGAGATCTTCAGCCGCATGTGCGGTAAATCCTGTGCCTGTTGGGCCTACTGATAAAAGCGGTAGCCTTCGGAGATTTCGGCGCTGAGCTGGTTATTGCGGCTGACGAAATCCTCCAGGAATTCGTGCAGGCCCTGGTCCATGATGTCGGAGATCGAGCCGCGCTTCAGCGTCGAGCGGATCGCCGCCGCCGTCTCGTGCGCCTTCAGTCGCTCATCATAGGTCTGTGCCAGATAATCGAGATTGCTGGTGATCTTCTCGTAACAGTAAGCCAACGAGCGCGGCATCTGGACTTTCAGGATGAGGAAGTCGGCGATGTTGGCGGATTGATATTCGCCGTCATAGACCCAGCCGTAGGAACGGTGGGCCGAGACCGAGCGCAGAATCGATTCCCATTGGTAGTTGTCGAGCTTCGATCCGACCTGGCTGATCGCCGGCAGCAGCACGTAATATTTCACGTCGAGAATGCGGCTGGTGTTGTCTGCGCGCTCGATGAAGGTGCCGATGCGCGAGAAGTTGTAGAGGTCGTTTCTCAGCATCGAGCCGTGGAAGGCGCCGCGGATCAGGCCGCAGCGGTGCTTGATGACGTCGATCAGTTCCGGGAGGTCGGTCTGCTTCAGCTTGCGGGAAAGCCGGGCCTTCAGGTCGATCCAGCATTCGTTGGTCGCCTCCCAGGTTTCGCGGGTCAGAGCGGTGCGCACCATGCGGGCGTTGTTGCGCCCGAATTCGATGCAGGACATGACGCTCGACGGGTTCGAGGTGTCGCGCAGCAGGTAGTCGATGGCGTCCGCCGCCGTCAGTTCGGCGTGCACTTCCGAATAGGCTTCGCGCACGCCGGCGCTTTCGAGCACGCCGTGCCAGTCCTCGTCGGAGGAGCCGGCGCGGGTCAGCGATACGCGCAGGCCGGCATCGACGAGGCGAGCGATATTCTCCGCCCGCTCGATGTAGCGGAACATCCAGTAAAGGCCGTTTGCAGTTCTTCCGAGCATGTATCTACGACCTCAATCTTCCAGTACCCAGGTGTCCTTGGTGCCGCCGCCCTGGCTGGAATTGACCACCAGCGAACCCTGTTTCAGGGCCACGCGGGTCAAGCCGCCGGGGATGATCTTCACCTTGTCGGAAACCAGCACATAGGGGCGCAGGTCGACGTGACGGGGGGCAATCCCCTTGTTGACGAAGATCGGCACGGTGGACAGCGCCAGCGTCGGCTGGGCGATGTAGTTGTCAGGCCTGGCCGCCAGCTTCTCGGCGAAGTCGGTGCGCTCCTTCTTGCTGGCCGTCGGGCCTACCAGCATGCCATAGCCGCCCGAACCGTGCACTTCCTTGATGACGAGTTCCTCGATGTGCTCCAGCACGTATTTGAGGCTGTCGGGTTCGGAACAGCGCCAGGTCGGCACGTTTTCGAGCAGCGCCTTGCGGCCCGTGTAGAACTCGACGATCTCCGGCATGTAGGAATAGATCGCCTTGTCGTCGCAGATGCCGGTGCCGGGCGCGTTGGCGATGGTGATGTTGCCGGCCCGGTAGACGTCCATGATGCCTGGAATGCCGAGCGCCGAATCCGCGCGAAAGGTCATCGGATCGAGGTAGTCGTCGTCGACGCGGCGGTAGAGCACATCGATCGCCTCGTAGCCGCGGGTGGTGCGCATCTTGACGCGGCCGTCGATGACGCGCAGGTCACCGCCCTCGACGAGCTCGACGCCCATCTGGTCGGCGAGGAACGAGTGTTCGTAATAGGCCGAGTTGAAGATGCCGGGCGTCAGCACCGCGACGCGTGGCCGCCCCTTGCAGCCCGGAGGGGCCAGCGAGGCGAGCGACTGGCGCAGCAGCCGCGGATAGTCCTCGACCCGCTGCACCTTGTTCAGCGCAAACAGTTCGGGGAACATCTGCATCATGGTTTCCCGGTTTTCCAGCATGTAGGAAACTCCGGACGGCGTGCGGGCATTGTCTTCCAGCACGTAGAACTGGTCCTCGCCGGTGCGCACGATGTCGGTGCCGACGATATGGGTGTAGACGCCGCCGGGCGGCTTGAAGCCGATCATTTCGGGAAGGAAGGTGACGTTCCTCTCGATCAGCGCGCGGGGAATGCGGCCGGCCTTGATGATCTCCTGCTTGTGGTAGATGTCGTCGAGGAAGGCGTTGAGCGCCAGAACTCGCTGCTCGATGCCCTGCGCAAGCTTGCGCCATTCACGAGCCGAGATGATGCGGGGAATGATGTCGAAGGGGATGAGCTTTTCGGAACTGTCTGCGTGTCCATAGACCGCGAATGTGATGCCTGTCTTTCTGAATATGTTTTCCGCGTCTTGGGTTTTGCGGATCAGGTGCGCAGCGTCCTGACTGGCATACCATTCGTGGTAGGTCTTGTATGGCGGTCGCGGAAGGTTTTCCGCAGTCAACATTTCATCAAATGCCAAAGGCGCATTCCCCTTTTTTGGCCATAAGAGTACAACGGTGCAGGCAATGCAAGAACTGTGCGCAATTCGCGGAAAAGAATTCTGCGCGTCAAAAAATACAGGCTCCGGGCCCCACCCGTCAGTAAATGCGCTGATTCTAGCGCTCGGCAAGCATCCTATTTTAGGAGGAGGTGAATAAGCCTCCTGCCTTGAAAAACATCATCTGCCCCAAGTGGTGTCCAAGCATTGTTCAAGCGCTGCTCATCGCAATCATCAGTTTTTCTGCTTTGACGATGAAACGGGGTGGGAATAAGCAGGCGGTTTCCATGAAAGCGGCCGCTGCCGAAATCTCCGCCGGACATCCCCATCATGCTCGACCGCCTGGCTCCGGCCCTCTTCGTCCTCCTCTGGTCCACGGGCTGGATCGTCGCGAAATATGCGGCGGTGCACGCCGATCCCCTGACGTTCCTGGCCGGACGGCACGCGCTCGCCGCCGCGGCGTTTTTCGCGGTCTGCCTGATCACCCGGGCCAAGTGGCCGAAGAGCCGGGCCCAGCTCGGCCATGCAATGTTCTCGGGCGTTTTCCTGCACGGGCTCTATCTCGCCGGCGTCTGGTATGCGATCGGACAGGGTGTGCCGGCCGGCCTTTCCGGCATCATCGCCGGGCTGCAGCCGCTGCTGACCGCCATGGTCGCGCCGCTTTTCCTCGGCGAGCGCCTCAAGTCCTTGCAGAAGGTCGGGCTGGCGCTCGGGTTTGCCGGCATCCTGATCGCGATCTCGCCGCAGCTTCTCGACCTCTTCGAGCGCGGACTGGCCGGACTTGCGGTTCCCGTGCTGATCAATTTGGTCGCCATGACCTCGGTTACCTACGGGACGCTCTATCAGAAGCGGCACCTGCAGGAGGGCGACCTGTTCTCGATCGCCACGCTGCAATTCGTCGGCGCGCTGATCGTCACTATCCCGCTGGCGCTCAGCCTTGAAAACCTGCGCTTCGACTGGACGCATGAGGCGATCTTCGCCATGGCCTGGTCGGTCCTCGGCCTGTCGATGGGCGCCGTCGGCCTGCTGCTCTACCTCATACGCCGCGGCCAGGTGTCCCGCGCCGCCTCGCTCATCTACCTGATGCCGCCGGTGGTGGCGATCGAGGCGGCGATCCTTTTCGGAGAACCGCTGACCCTGCCGATGATCGTCGGCACGGTGATCGTAGTGGCGGGCGTCTACATGGTGAACCGGAAGGCCTGAGGGAGTTTTTCATTCGGTCAGGAAACGGGTGTCGATGCGAAACGGGCAGCCTTAGACAGCGGATGTAACCAACAGGAGGTACATCATGCTAACCGACAAAGTGGCCATCGTGACCGGCGCATCAAGCGGCATCGGCCGGGCTGCCGCCCTTCTCTTCGCCCGGGAAGGGGCTGCCGTCGTTGCCAACGCGCGAGGCGAGGCGGAATTGCAGAAGCTTGTTTCCGAGATCGAGGCGGCCGGCGGACGTGCGGTTGCCGTGGCAGGCGATGTCGCGGACGAGGAAACTCACCGGACATTGCTCGAAGCCGCGCTTGGCCGGTTCGGCGGCCTCGACATCGCCCTGAACAATGCCGGCACGGTCGGGCCCTACAAGCCGTTAGGCGAGGTGACGCTGGAGGAGTGGCAGCATACCCTGGCCATGAACCTCACGAGCGCCTTCCTCGGCGCCCGTTTGCAGATCCCGGCCATGCTCGAGCGCGGCGGCGGGTCGATCATCTTCACCTCTACCTTTGTCGGCACCAGCGTCGGCATTCCCGGCATGGGGGCCTATGGCGCGTCCAAGGCCGGGATCATGGGTCTGGTGAAAGGGATTACCGCCGACTACGGAGCGCGCGGCATACGCGCCAATGCGCTGCTGCCCGGCGGTACGGACACCCCGATGGCGGGAGACGCGGCGCAAAAGGAATGGGCGGCGGGCCTGCATGCCCTCAAGCGCATCGCCCAGCCCGAGGAAATCGCCCGGGCCGCACTTTTCCTGGCAAGCCCGATGGCGAGCTTCGTGGCAGGGTCCGCGCTCTATGCGGACGGCGGGAACGCCGCGGTCAAATGACAAAAAAAGAGGCCGCGCGAGCGGCCTCTTTGCTATGTTTCCCTATGCAGGGTTGCCGTTACGCCGGGCGGCGTGTGCGGCCCTGCTGGCCGGAGCGGTTGTCGTTGCCGAACTTTACCGGGCCTCCGTTGCCGCCAGCGGCCGGCCGGGCGGCTTCGACGCGCGGGCCGCGGTTGTTGCGCTGGGCAGCAGGCTCATGGGCGCCGTGTGCGGCATGGGGGTTCTGAGCCCCATTGCCGCCCTTGCGGTGTTCCTTGCGGGGCTCGGTGCGCGCCGGGCGGCCTTCGCCGTTCTGGGGACCGAACTGCTTCTTGGCCGGGCGGAAATCCGACGTGGTCGTCAGGTCGTTGTCGACTTCCGGGCGCGGAGCGTCCTCACCGCGGCGCTGGCCGCGGAAATCGTCGTTGCGACGGTTGTCGCGCTGCGGGCGATCACCATGGGGACGAGCCGGACGCTGGGGACGGTCGCCGCCCTCGGCACCTTCTGCTGCAAAGAACGGCTTGCGGGCCGGACGGTCGCGGCGCTCGGGACGGCCTTCGCCGTTGCCGCGTGCCTGGCCGTTGCCGCCCCGGCCGCTTTTGGCCGCGCCGCCACGGTTGTTGTTACCGGCACCGCCGCGTGGCTGGCGGCCGCCTTCGGGGCGTTCGCCGGATGCGGTGGTGATCTCGATGTTCATCAGACGCTCGATATCGCGCAGCAGACGCGCTTCATCGGGAGCGCAGAAGGCGATCGCGATGCCGTCACGACCGGCACGTGCGGTACGGCCGATGCGGTGAACATAGGCGTCCGGGACTTCCGGGAGATCGTAGTTGAAGACGTGGGTAACGCCGGGGATGTCGATGCCGCGGGCAGCAACGTCGGTGGCGACCAGAACGCGGATCTCGTTGTCGCGGAAGGCCTTGAGGGCGCGTTCGCGCTGGCCCTGGCTCTTGTTGCCGTGGATCGAGGCGACCTTGAAGCCGATATGCTCGAGATGCTTGGAGAGCTTCTCGGCGCCGTGCTTGGTGCGCAGGAAGACCATGGCGCGGCCGGTCGGGTTTTCTTCGAGCGACTTCTTCAGAAGGTCCGTCTTGTCGTTCTTGCCGACCACGAAGTGGACGAACTGTTCGACCTTGTCGGCAGCCTTGCCGGGAGGCGTGACCGAAACCTGGACCGGATCCTTGAGGAAGTCGGAGGCAAGATCTGCGATCGCCTTCGGCATGGTGGCCGAGAAGAGCAGGGTCTGGCGCTTGTTCGGCACCATCTTGGAAATCTTGCGCAGATCGTGGATGAAGCCGAGATCGAGCATCTGGTCGGCTTCGTCGAGAACGAGGTAACGAACCGCGGTCAGGCCGATGGCACGGCGGGCGATCAGGTCGAGCAGGCGGCCCGGGGTGGCGACGAGAATGTCGGTGCCCTTTTCGAGCTGCAGCTGCTGCTTGTTGATCGAGGCGCCGCCGACAACGGCGTTGATCTTCATCGGCGTGCCGCGCACGTAGCTCTTCAGGCTGGCGGCGATCTGGTTGACCAGTTCGCGGGTCGGAGCGAGGATGAGCGTACGGGTGGTGCGGTTGTCAGGACGCTTCGGGTCCTTGGCAAGCATTTCGATGATCGGGAGACCGAATGCAGCGGTCTTGCCGGTGCCGGTCTGAGCAAGGCCGATCATGTCGCGGCCTTCGAGAAGCTGGGGGATGGCCTGGGCCTGGATAGGGGTAGGCGTTTCGTAACCGAGCGCAAACAGAGTGGCTACGGTCTGCTTGGACAGACCAAGCTCGTGGAAATTCGTCAAGTCGAATACCTTTTCGGGGCGCCAAAAGCGTATCGCCGGACTGGCACCATGCCGTCCGGTCTGCCTTTGGCGTCAAGAACCCCGCGTGAAGTGGGAACTTGCAAGTTGGAAATTGCTCTCCAGCGCTTAAACCCTCCGGGATCGAGGGCGATCTATCTGTGCGCCTTGTTCCTTCTTCGCGGTGTCTTTAATGACGCGGGGCCAACTCACGCGGCGGCCGGAAGGTGAAAGCTGAAGCGCATTTGGTGGTTTTCCGGGCAAAAGTCAAGCAGATGTTTCGCAATCGCGAAATGGCGTGGCTTCCCCGCCGAGGCAGACGCGGCGCTCCGAATGTCTCCACCACAGCAAAAAGCCTGCCTCCGCCGGCGGCGGAAACAGGCCCTTAGGATATGCGATCAGCCTTGCGGATCAGCGCGAGCAGACTTCGACGCGATAGGGTTCGCCATAGCGGTTGCGGCGCCATTCGAGCTCGCAGACCGGCGGGTAGTCGCGGTAATAGGCGCGGCGGTAATAAACGGGCGGCGGGGGCGGGGGAGCATAGTCGTATTCCGGCTCCACATATTCAGGCTCGGCGTAGGCCGGCCGCTGCGATCCGGCGACGATCGCGCCGCCGATGATGCCGCCGGCAAGGCCAGCCGCCACGCCAGGCCAGACGTCGCGATGGCGGTCGCGGGCTTCAGCCGCAGGAGCGGTCACCGTCAGGGCGCCCGCTACGGACAGTGCGACGAGGCCGAGTGATATCGTCTTCTTCAGTGCCGACATGTTCTTTTCCTTTCCCTTTTTGTCCTCAAGGGGTGCAGAAATCGTGGCGCGCAAAGGCGGCGGATTGATGAAGACGATTTCCCGATAGTCTGAACGGACGTTCAGCTTCATGCCGCTTTCGGTTGATTTTCGTCAAGCCTGAGCAATCGCCAATGGAGATCGTGGCGAGATCGTGGCAATCTCATGGCAAGGGTTTGGCGGTGCAAAATCGGCCAAGCCTTCGATTCTCCTTCCCGATCGATCCGCGACAGCTTCATCCGCGACGCGGGCGGCGAACATTGGTACTCGACCTGAGGCTGTATTTTCGACGGGAGGCCCTGGCTTCCGATTGACAAATGCCAAAGATGATAAGTCGTACCGTTTCAACAACACGATATTAACACTCGCTATGGTGTTATCAGTCGATTGGGAGACAAACGAATCGAGCCGGATATCGGCCGGCACGAAGGAGCGGGGGAAGGTGGACACGGAAAGCGAACTCTTGAAAACGGCGTGCGAGCGGATCAACGATCTCGCCGAGCCCGCCTTCATCAAGGACAGCGCCCTCATCTACGTGGCGGTGAACGCCGCCTATGCACGCCTTTTCGGCATGCATCCGAGCGATTTTGCCGGCAATACCAGCCGCGGCCTTGCAGGCGCGCCGGAAGATGCCGACCGCAAGGAAAAGGAATGCCGGGCGATCGTCTTCGGCACCGACGAGACGGCGCTCTGCTTCGACCGCTCGGGCGTCGTCCGCCATGAAATCCACATCGAGCGTTTCCTCACGGAAGACGACCACACCTATCTCTTCGGCACGTTTGCAGCGGTTCCGGGCATTGATGCCGGGTTTGAACCGAAGCTGGTCGCCCCGGTTGCCGGCACCTCGATCACCGGTGCAAGGCCCATCGCCCCGTTCTCGCCGTTCAACAATGCGCTTCTCGACGATGCCCTCGACATGCTCGAAATGGGCATCGGCATCTACGACAAGCATAACGTCCTGCTCTACTGCAACTCCCAGCTCATCAACCATTTTGCGTCGATCTCGATCGATATCCAGCCGGGGATCACCCTCCAGGATATCCTCGGATTTGCCTATGATCGCCGCCAGCGCGTGTCGCCGGCGAGTTTCGGTCCCGATGCGCCGAGCAAGGACGCATGGATCGCCGAGCGGATGAAGCCGTTCGAGCTTCCCTATTCCGAAAGCACCGACCAGCTTTCCGACGGGCGCTGGCTGCGGAGCATCAACAAGCGCCTCGAGAACGGCCTGCTGATCGCCATCCGCCACGACGTGACCGAATTCAAGGAGCAGGAAATGCTCCTGCGCACCCATGTCTCGGAGACGGACCTGTTCCGCGCGGTCCTCGAAGACCTGCCGGTGCCCGTGTTCGTGCGAAACAGCGACCGCCAGCTCACCTATGCCAATGCCGCCTACGAGGCGATGCTCGGCAAGCCCAGGAGCCATTTTCTCGGCAAGACCGAAATGGAAATGTTCCCCGACGCGGCCGATCGTTTCCGTGTCGAGAACGACCGGGTGATGACAGGCGAGGACATCGAGAAGTCGGAGGACATCACCTTTCCCGACGGAACAGTTGTCCCGGTCATCACGCATCTGCGCCGGGTGACCACCAATGACGGCGCCCACAACCTCGTCGGCTCGCGCATGGACGTCTCTCGCATCAAGGAGGCGCAGAACAAGGCGGAGAAGATGGGCAAGGATCTTCAGACGATCCTGCACACCATGCCCGTCGGCGTGGCGATCCTCGACGAGCAGTTCCTGTTCGAATACGCCAACCCGGCCTTCTATTCCTTCTGGGATGCCGGAGAGCAGTTCGATCTGCCCGGCCGTTCCTACCGGGACTTCCTCAAGGTCAATTTCGACCACGGCATCTATAGCGGCTCGACGAGCAGCTTCGAGGAAATCTACCAGGAGCGCATCGCCGCCTTGACCGATGGCCAGGAACGGCCGCCGATCGAGGTGAAAAGCCGCACCGGTCTGGTGATCGTCATTTCCGGCACCCAGCTTTCCGGCGGAAAGATCCTGCTGAGCTACATGGACATCACGGCTGTCCGCAAGCGCGAGCAGGAGATCCAGGAAGCCCGTGCCGCGCTTGAAACTCACGGCGCGCTGATGCGCGACGCGACGAGCGCGATGTCGCAAGGGCTGCTCATCCTGCATGACGGCGAGATCATCTTCTCCAACGACGCGCTGCCGGCCATGCTCGACATGTCGGCCGAGATGGTGCGCGCCGGAGGCCTGTGGCGCGATCTCTTCCGCCATTGCGTCGAGCGCGGCGATCTCGGCACGCCCGAGGAGGCAGCGGCGACCCTCAAGGCCTGGGAAGACAATGTCGCGGCCGGCAAGCCGGTGTTTGCCGCTTTCCGCGTCGACGGCCGCAAGTGGATCCATGTCGAAGCCAAGCTTACCGGCAGCGACCACTGGCTGGCGGTGTTCACCGACGTTACCGAAATGAAGAGCCGCGAGGAGGAACTGACCCGCCTCCTGCACCGCGCCGAGGCGGCTGACCGCGCAAAGTCGGAATTCCTCGCCAACATGAGCCACGAGATCCGCACGCCGATGAACGGCGTGCTCGGCATGGCCGAACTGCTCGCCAAGTCCAATCTCGACACCCGCCAGAAGACGTTCATCGATATCATCGTCAAGTCGGGCAACGCGCTCCTGACGATCATCAACGACATTCTCGACTTCTCCAAGATCGATGCCGGGCAAATGACGTTGCGCAAGGCGCCGTTCGACCCGGTCGAGGCGATCGAGGACGTGGCGACGCTTTTGTCGTCATCAGCCGCCGAGAAGGATATCGAACTCATCGTGCGCGGCGACGTCTCGATCCGCGAGACGGTGATGGGCGACGCGGGGCGTTTCCGCCAGATCATCACCAACCTCGTCGGCAACGCGGTAAAATTCACTGAAAAGGGGCATGTCTTCATCGACCTGAGGTCGGGGGCGAAAGGCCCCGGCGAGATGATGCTGTCGATCCGCATCGAGGATACCGGGCTCGGCATTCCCGAAGAGAAACTGAAATCGGTCTTCGAGAAATTCTCGCAGGTCGATACGTCCTCGACGCGCCGCCACGAAGGCACCGGCCTGGGGCTTGCGATCACCGCCGGCCTCACCGAACTCTTCGGCGGCTATATCGACGTGACCAGCGAAGTCGGACGGGGCTCGGTCTTCACCGTGCATCTGCCGTTCGAGGTGGTCAGCGAACGCAATGTGCTCACCAGCCTGCCGATCAACACGAGCGGCGCCCGCATCCTCGTCGTCGACGACAATGCGGTCAACCGCCGTATCCTCAACGAGCAGCTCACCATGTGGGGCTTCGATACGGTCGCAGCCGAGAGCGGCGCCGAGGGTCTGGCGATCCTCAACGAAGCCGCCCGCATCGGCGTCACCGTCGACGCCATCGTGCTCGACTACCACATGCCCGAGATGAACGGGCTCGATTTCGCAAAACACCTCAGGCGCGACGCACGCTTCGACGGCACCGGCGTGGTTTTCCTGACCTCCATGGACATGGCTGGCGACGACAGCATGTTTGCCGCCCTCAACGTCCAGGCCCATCTGATGAAGCCGGCGCGCGCCAATCTGCTGCGCAGCACGATCATCGATGTCGTCCGCTCGATCCGCACCAAACGGCGGGCGGTCGAAGCGGGGCAGGCGGCTGCTCGCCCTCAGGCCACAGTGCGGACCCTCGCGCCGGTTGCCGCACCCACGCTGGTTTCTTCGACGCCGGTGATTGCCGAACAGCCGGCGGCGCCGGTCTCCACGCCGCCCATGCAGGCGGCGCCGACGCTCGACGTGCTGGTCGCCGAGGACAACGAGGTCAACCAGATCGTTTTCACCCAGATTCTGCAGACTACCGGCTGGCTGTTCCAGATCGTCAAGAACGGTGCGGAAGCGGTCGAGGCGTGGAAAAAGCACGATCCCGCGGTGATCATCATGGACGTCTCGATGCCGATCATGAACGGGCATCAGGCAACCCAGAAAATCCGCGAGCTCGAACAGGAGACGGGAACTCATACACCGATCATCGGCGTCACGGCGCATGCGCTGGAAAGCGACCGCGAACTCTGCTTCCAGGTCGGCATGGACGATTATCTTTCCAAGCCGATCAGCCCGGAGGCACTGGAAGCCAAGGTGCGCAACTGGCTCGGCGGCGCGATCGTGAGTTCCGTTTCAAGCTGAGCGGGCAGGACGTATCCAACCCTTTCAATATCGCCTTTCCCGCGCCGCCCCGGCAACCGAGGGAGCGGGCATGGTGTCGGTAATCCTCATCTGCACCTTGCCTGTCGTCGGTTGAAACGTGATCCAGCGCGCCAGATCGTCGCCGAGGCTGGTGTCGACAAGCTTGATGCCCTCTTCCAGAAGGAACCGCCTGGCGAATGCGGAATTGAGAGAGCCCGGATCGTAGCCGCTCGACTTTCGCGTGCGGCCGCCAAAGAGCTTGGCCCTGAGATTTCGGCGTTCGGCACCGAAACGATAGAGATCGTCGACCAGTGTGCGCATGGCCAGATCGCCATAACGTTCCGGGCGTTCGGCGATATCCAGTCCGCCGCACGTCGGCAGGATGAAATGGTTCATTCCCCCGCTATTGGTGACGGGATCGTAGATGCAGGCGGAGACGCAGGAGCCGAGAACGGTCATCAGGATCGTATCGGGATCGGCGGATACGGCATATTGACCGCCCAGGATATGAATATGGCGGGTGTCCGTGAAGTTCATCCAATGCTCCGATCCCGTGCATGCTGTTATCACTTTCCCGCAAAAGTATGAAGGCGCTACGCGAACGGGAAGGCCCAACAATGAATGACGAGAAATACTGGCTGGCACGCATTTTGTAATTCCAGGGACGGGGGCAGGGGGCGGTCCGCGCTCGATCGGGAGCGGCACGCGCGCGTAGAGCCGACCGGACACCTCGCGGTCGATCCTGTCACAGGCTTTCTGCCGCGAGGGGCTTTCCGTTCAGGGAGCGTTAAGCAGGGCATGTGCATTGTCCGGGAATATCGGGCCTTTTCCTGCCGCTCGCAGGCGCTCGGTGGAAACGGAGACGCTTGTGATGAAGAAGATAATTGTCTCGGCGCTAATCCTGGCGGCCACCTGCACCAGTATCGTGGTACCGGCCGGTGAAGCCGCGGCCCAGCAGTGGGACAGACACTACGACCGATATGATCGATATGACCGATACGATCGCCGCGATCCTCCGCCTCCGCCGCGCAGGCGTCATAACAACGACGGCGCCGTGATTGCCGGGGGGCTGGCCGCCGGCGTCATCGGCGGCCTGATCGGCGGCGCGCTCGCCAATGGCGGCGGGCCGCGCTACATCGATCCGCCACCGCCGCCTCGGCCGCGCTGCTGGTTCGAGGATCGTCGCGTCCGCAACGCCTATGACGGCGGCTGGCACATGGAAAGCCTGCGCGTCTGCCAATAGGCGGCCGTGCGATGTGATGGATGGCAGCCGGTCTCAGGGCCGGCTGTTTTGCGTTGGGCAGAGCCGATCAGGGCGCCGGTTTTATGCCGCACAACATCTCGCGCTTGCCAGCAAAGCCGGGCCGCCGCTCGACCGTGAAACCGGCGGCCTGCAGGTTCCGCCTCACGAAGCCGGCGGCCGCATAGGTGCCGAACGTGCCGCCGGATAAGGTCTTGTCGTAGATCGCCTGCATGATTTCCGGCGACCACATGTCCGGATTGCGCGCCGGTGCAAAACCGTCGAGGAACCAGGCGTCGAAATCCGCATCCGCTACAGAGACGCCTTCGAGCGCGGGGCCGCAGACGACCGTCAACCGGGTCTCAGCGTCAGCGTCGATCACGACATGGCCGGCGGGTTTGTCCGGCCAGACCTCGATCAGCGCCTGCCGTTCCGCATCGATCTCCGGCCAGCGGGCAAGCGCCCGGTCGATCTCGTCGCGCTGCATCGGGTAAAGCTCGAACGAGGTGAAATGAAGCTTCGCGCCTGCGGATCGAAAAAGCTTCCACTGCCGCCATGTTTCGCAGAAGTTCAGCCCGGTGCCGAAACCCAGTTCGCCGATCCGGAAAGTCCGGTGCCTTTCCCAGCGCTCCGGCAGGCCCCAGCGCTCAGGCAGGCCATTGCCGGCCAGAAACGTGTGGCCGCATTCCAGCCGACCGTCGGTGCGGCAATAAAAGTGATCGCCAAACTTTTGCGAATAGGGCATATCGCCGTCATGCCAGTCCAGGGTCTGGCTTTCGGTCACACGAATTTCAGGATCACGGTCGCTCATGGGACATGCGGATAATCCTGCCGGCTCCGGCGGTCAATCTCATGTCCTTCCGCCATCCGCCGATCTCGTCATCCTGGGCGGCGGCATCATGGGCCTCTGGGCGGCGGTCAAGGCGGAGCGGCTCGGTATCAGTACCCTGCTTGTCGATGCTGGCCCGCTGGGGCAGGGGGCGAGCGGCGGGCTGCTCGGCGCCCTGATGCCGCACATGCCGGACAAGTGGAACGACAAGAAACAGTTCCAGTTCGATGCGCTTCTGTCGCTGGAAGACGAGATCATAGAGCTCGAAGCCGAGACCGGCGTCACCTGCGGCTACCGCCGCTCCGGCCGACTGATCCCGCTGCCGAAGCCGCACTTACGGAAGATCGCGCTCGGGCACTCGGCCGATGCGGAAGCCTGCTGGCGGCGCGGCGACCGCCGTTTCCATTGGCATGTGCTCGACCGTCCCCCGCAAAAAGGGTGGCCGGATGCCTCATTCGCAGCTGCCGGACTGGTGCATGACACGTTTGCCGCCCGGGTTTCGCCGCGTGGCCTCGTCTCGGCGCTCGTCGCTTATCTGCGGACGGCCAGCAACGTTCGGATCGTCGAAGGCGTGGAGGCGGAGGCGATCGACGCCGCAGGATATAGGATTATATTCCGTAACGGCGAAACCGTCGCCTTTGGCCACTGTATCGTCTCGACAGGCCACGGATCTTTTTCGCTGCTCCATGGCATTTCAGCGCCGCTGAAGCGCCCGATCGGCCAGGCGGTCAAGGGGCAGGCAGCGCTCCTCAAGGCAGACATCGATCCCGCCCTGCCGGTGATCTTCCTGAACGGCCTTTACGTGGTCGCCCATGAGGGCGGTCACGTCGCTGTCGGCAGCACCAGCGAGGATGTGTTCGACGACCCGTTCTCGACCGATTCCCAGCTGGATGAGCTGATCGCGCGCGCCCGGGCGCTGGTGCCGGCCTTGGCCCAGGCCCCGGTCGTCGAACGCTGGGCGGGATTGCGGCCGAAGGCGATCGACCGCGATCCCATGGTCGGCGCGCATCCCGATCACGCCCGAGTGATCGCGCTCACAGGCGGTTTCAAGGTGAGCTTCGGTATCGCGCACAGGTTGGCCGATGCTGCCCTCAACGCCCTGAACGGCCGGGAAATGCGGCTTCCAGCGTCGTTCACGCTCGCCAATCACCTTGCCGTCGCCTCGCGTTAAACGCGAACTTTCGGTTCCTCGCGTCGTTATTCTGTCACGCAAATCACTTAACCCCCACGGCAGGGATTGTTGAGCAATGCGTAAAACACGGGGTTGCTGAAAAAGGACGTTCAGAAGGTGACGCATGCGCTATGCCATTCATTTCACGCCTCCGGCGCATGATCCGCTGACGCTTGCCGCGGCCCAGTGGCTCGGTCGCAATGCCTTTTCGGGCGAGGCGATGGAGCCGCCGGCAATCCGCGGTATCGGCATCCACGACATTGCCTTCAATACCGCGCTGCCGCGGCGCTACGGTTTCCACGCGACGCTGAAGGCGCCGTTCCGGCTGGCGCCCGACGTCACCGAACCGATGCTGCTGCGCCACCTGATGCGCTTTGCCGGCACCCACAGCCCGTTCGAACTGCCGAAGCTCGAAGTCGTCCGGCTCGGCAATTTCTTCGGCCTCGCGCCGATTGTCCCGTGCGATACGGCCCGGTTCCTGGCCGCTTCCGTGGTCCAGGAGTTCGACAATTTCCGTACGCCGCTGTCGGAAGCCGAGCTGGAGCGCAGCGATTCAGGCGATCTCTCGGCGCCGCAATTCGCCAACCTGTATCGCTGGGGCCACCCTTACGTGATGGACGAGTTTCGTTTCCACATGACCCTGACCGGTCCGCTGTCGCCGATCGAGATGCCGCGTTTCGAAATTGCGCTGCGCGATTATTTCGAGCCCTATCTGAAAAAGCCGGTCGAGATCGCCAACCTGGCGCTGTTCATCGAGGAGGAGCCCGGCGCGCCCTTCCAGGTGCACTCACTGCACCCGATGGGACGAGTGGCGGCACGCAAGACCGCCTGAGATTTTGGGTGCCGGCGGCGCACTTTTGTTCAAGAGCAACCGCGCTGTCATCTGCTATATTCTCCCCATGGAGAATATCTCGCAGGAACAGGCCACCGACCACATGCCGCTGATGCCGGCAGAGGTGACCCGTTTCTGGCGCGACGATCGCTTCGGCGGCATGGAATGCCTGCGCGCGACATTCCTCACCCACGAATTTGCGCCGCATGCGCATGATACGTTCAGCATCGGTGCGATCGAGCAAGGCATGCAGGTCTGCACCATCAAGGGCAGCCGCGAAAGCGCCGGGCCGGGCGGGCTCTACCTGATCAATCCGGGCGAGACACACGACGGGGCGCCGCGGGGTGGCGGTTATCGCTACCGGATGATCTATCCGGATGTCGCACTGCTCCGCGAGATCCTCGAAGACGTCACCGGCAAACCCTTCCGGGGCACGCCCGCCTTCGGCATCCAGCTTCTCCACGACCAGGCGCTTGCCAACGCTTTCCACGAGGCGCACCGGACGCTGGAGGAGGGCTCCGGCGCGCTCGAAGCCAGCCAGGCGATGTTCCTGGTGCTCGACGCAATGTTCCGTCGCCACGGCAGCTCGATCATCGTGCCGGCCGATTCGACCGAGCGCACCGCCGTGCGCCAGGCCCGCGACTACCTCACCGAGCATTTTGCTTCCGATGTCGGGCTGGAGGAACTCGCGACCGTCGCAGGTCTTAGCCGCGCCCACCTCATCCGCGCGTTCCGCAAGGAGTTCCACATTACCCCGCATTCCTTCCTGACCGATATCCGCATCCGCGCGGCCCGCAAGCGGTTGAGGGAAGGCGGCCAGCCGGCCGAGATCGCGCTCGAATGCGGTTTTGCCGACCAGGCCCATTTCACCCGCCACTTCAAGGCTCGCACCGGACTGACGCCTGGGCAATACCGGGCTCGCTGATCACTTTCGTTCAAGACGGTAGATGCTGCGCGCTCTAAGCCTCCCCCTCATCCGCCTGCCGGCACCTTCTCCCCGAGGGGAGAAGAGACCCGCCGGGCCCTTGCTATTCCCTCCTCTCCCCTCGGGGAGAGGGTGGCCGAGCGAAGCGGAGGCCGGGTGAGGGAGCGACGTGCTCTGACATCAGATCAAGGTTATTGGATGAACAACGATACGAAACTGCAAGACTTCCTCGGCGGCATGCGGGCGATCTCGCCGCTGATCGCCGCGGTCATCCCGATCGGCCTTGTTTTCGGGGCGGTGGCGGCGACAAAAGGACTGTCGCCGGCGGAAGCCGGCCTGATGAGCGCGCTCGTCTTTGCCGGCGGCTCGCAATTCGTGGCGATGGATATCTGGACCCATCCGGCCTCCTGGACGGGTATCGGTTTTGCAGCCCTTCTGGTCAACATTCGCCACGTGCTGATGAGCGCCTCGCTCGGCACAAGGATGGAGGCTTTCAGCCAGCCGGCGCGCTATCTCTCGATGCTGTTCCTCGCCGACGAAATCTGGGCGATGGCGGAGTTCCGGGCCAAGGTGGCGCGGCTGACGCCCGCCTGGTTCGCCGGCCTCGCCATGCCCTTCTATCTCGCCTGGGTGCTCTCGGGGTTGGCTGGTGCCGCGCTCGGTGCCTTTCTCGGCGACCCGGTGGTGCTCGGGCTCGACTTCGCCTTCCC
Source organism: Neorhizobium sp. T7_12 (assembly GCF_002968535.1). Classification (NCBI taxonomy): domain Bacteria; kingdom Pseudomonadati; phylum Pseudomonadota; class Alphaproteobacteria; order Hyphomicrobiales; family Rhizobiaceae; genus Neorhizobium; species Neorhizobium sp. T7_12. The sequence goes on from NZ_PVBK01000001.1 coordinate 537,915, forward strand.
GGCCGTCTTCATCGTGCTGGTCATGGGCTTCTGGAAGGGACCGGAAACCGGGGCCGTGCTGCTGGCGAGCGGCGCCGCCGCCGTTGCCACCCAACATTTCGTGCCGGGCGTCTGGTATATCGCCGCCGGCGCCGTCGCCGGCCTTGCCGCCGCCCTGGTAACCGGCAAAACCCGGGACGTCGAGGTGACGCCATGACTGTCGATGTCGCCACGCTTATCGCCATCCTCGCCATGGCGGCTGCGACAGCGCTCACCCGGTTGAGCGGCCTCGTGCTCATCCGCCACATTTCCCTTGAAGGCAGTCGCCGCAAGGCGATCGAATCGATTCCGCCCGCCGTGCTAATGGCCGTCGTCGCGCCGACTGCGTTTGCCACCGGGATTGCCGAAACCTTGGCCTGCGCGGTGACTGCTTTTGCGGCACTTCGGCTGCCGATGCTCGTTTCCGTGGCACTCGGGGTCGCCTCGGTCGCGATCCTTCGGGCGCTCGGCCTCTAAGCGTCGTTTCCATCTCGACATGGCCGGAAGGGGTGCGCTACCGTCCGGCCTCATTCGTCGAAGGTGACCCATGCAGGCAAAAGACTATCCGCGCGAACTCGTCGGCTATGGCCGTTCCACCCCAGATCCGAAATGGCCGGGCGGCGCCCATGTCGCAGTCCAGTTCGTGATCAATTACGAGGAGGGCGGCGAGAGCTCGATCATGGACGGCGATCCGGCCTCGGAGAACCTGCTGTCGGAAATCGTCGGCGCCGCGCCTTGGCCGGGCCAGCGCAACCTCAACATGGAATCGATCTACGAATACGGCTCGCGTGCCGGCTTCTGGCGGCTGTGGCGGCTGTTCACCGAGCTCAACGTCCAGACCACCGTCTATGGCGTAACGCTCGCCATGGCCCGCAATCCGGAAGCGGTCGCCGCCATGAAGGAAGCCGGTTGGGAAATCGCCAGCCACGGCTACCGCTGGCTGGAATACAAGGATTTCCCGGAGGCAAAAGAACGCGAACACATCCTCGAAGCCGTGCGCCTGCACACCGAACTCGTCGGCGAGCGGCCCTACGGCATGTACCAGGGCAAGCCCTCCGACAACACGCTGAAACTGGTGATGGAAGAGGGCGGTTTTCTCTATTCTTCCGACAGCTACGCGGACGATCTACCCTATTGGGTACCCGGCCTCGACCGGCAACCGTTCCTGATCATCCCCTATACGCTTGAGACCAACGACATGCGGTTTGCGACACCGCAGGGGTTCAACACCGGCGACCAGTTCTTCACCTACCTCAAGGATGCCTTCGACGTGCTTTACCAGGAGGGCAGGGAAGGTTCGCCGAAGATGATGTCGGTCGGCCTCCACTGCCGCCTCGTCGGGCGCCCCGGCCGCGCCGCCGCGTTGAAGCGTTTCATCGAATATGTGCTCAGCCACGACAAGGTCTGGATCCCGCAGCGCATCGAGATCGCCAGACACTGGCACGAACACCATAAGCCGGCGGCCGCGCTATGAGCGCGCGCGGGGATTTCATCGCGATGTTCGGTGGCGTGTTCGAACATTCTCCCTTCATCGCCGAACGCGCCTATGACGCCGGCCTGATGCTGGTGCCGCTGACGTCCAAGAGCGTGCATGACGCGCTCACCTCGATCTTCCGCCGGGCAAGCCGCGAGGAACGCCTCGGCGTGCTGCGCGCCCATCCCGACCTTGCGGGCAAGCTGGCGATTGCCGGCGAACTGACCGAGGACAGCAAAAAGGAACAGGCCGGTGCCGGGCTCGACCGATTGAGCGCTGAGGAACACGCCCGGTTTACCGAACTCAACGCCGCCTACGTGGAAAAATTCGGTTTCCCCTTCATCATCGCGGTCAAGGGTCTCACCAAGGACGACATCCTGGCCGCCTTCGAGAAGCGCATCGACAACTCGGCGGACGAGGAGTTCGATACCGCCACCGCCCAGGTGGAAAAGATCGCGCTCCTGCGTCTGCAATCGCTGCTGCCGGGACATTGAGGCCTTGGACGCTGCTTTCCTCCGCCCCTTCCGTCGCTTATATTGGCGATATCAGGAGTGACGCCGCCATGAGACCGTCGGAAGTGCTGGAGAAGAACCGGGAGGCGATCCGCGAAGCGGCAACACGCTTCAACGCGGCGAACCCGCGCGTCTTCGGTTCGGTTGCGCGCGGCGAGGACGGGCCGGACAGCGATATCGACATTCTTGTCGATGCGCTTCCCGGCACCACCCTGTTCGATCTCGGCGGGCTGCAGGACACGCTCGAAACGCTACTTCAGGTCAAGGTCGACCTCGTCACGTCCGGAGGCATCCGCAACTCGATGCGCGACCGGATACTGTCGGAAGCGGCTCCCATATGAGTGCTGACCGCCTGAGGGAATATCTCGACCAGATGCATTCCGCAGCACTTCAGGCCTGCGAATTTGTGGCCGGGATGGAGCAGGAGACGTTTCTCGCCGACATTCGCACGCAGATGGCGGTCGGCATGGCATTGATCCTGATCGGCGAGAGTGCCGCGAGGATCATGACGCACCATCCCGACTTCCCCGTCGATCATCCGGAGATTCCGTGGTCGAAAATGAAGGGCATGCGCAATTTCGTCGTCCATGACTACTACGAGCTGGAGCTTCCCATCGTTCTGGAGACGGTAAAAACCTCGCTGCCGCAGCTTCTGTCCCAGCTCGACGCCCTGCGCAACTGGCGTGCCCAGGGCGAATGATGAAGCCGAATGATCGAAGGCGAATGACGTGACCGAATATCTTGAAATCCTGCCCCTCACAAAGGAAGCCTTCGCGCTCTTTGGTGATGTCATCGAGGCCGATCCGGCGACCATGCGGTTGATCAACGACGGCACGACCGAGCGCTATCATGCGCTCGCCGAGCCCGTGGTGATCGGCGAGCCGGAGCGGCTGATCTTCAGCATCTTCCGCAGCAAGCCGCGGCAGTTCCCTTACGCGATCACCATGATGGAGCGGCATCCTTTCGCCAGCCAGAGCTTTTCGCCGATCTCCGGCCAGCCTTTCCTGATCGCCGTTTCGGATGATGAAGGCGGACGGCCGGGCAAACCGCAGGTCTTCCTCGTGCAGCCGCATCAGGGCGTCAATTATTTCCCCAATTCGTGGCATCATCCCCTGATGGCGATCGGCGTCGTCAGCGATTTCCTGGTCGTCGATCGCGACAACCCAGCCGCAAATTACGAGGAAGCGTTCTTCGAGACCCCGTATCTCATCGCGGAGCCAAGCCTATGACGGGCCTCACCACCCATGTCCTCGACACCGCCAGCGGTACGCCTGCGGAGGGGCTTTCGATCGATCTCTACCGGCTGAACGGCGAGACTCGCGAGAGGCTGAAGACCATCGTCACCAACAGCGACGGCCGCGTCGATGGCGGGCCGATTCTGGTTGGCGAGACCTTTCTTGCCGGCGAATACGAACTGGTTTTCCACGCCGGCGCCTACCTTCGAGCCCGCGGCGTCGCACTTGCCGAGCCGGCTTTTCTCGACGTGATCCCGATCCGTTTCGGCATTTCCGACACGACGGCGCACTATCATGTGCCGCTGCTGCTCTCGCCCTACGGTTATTCCACCTATCGGGGGAGCTGATGCGTTTTGCCGCGATCGCCGACATCCACGGGAATTGCGTAGCGCTCGAAGCGGTGCTTGCCGACATTCACGCACAGGGCATTACCGAAATCGTCAATCTCGGCGATTGCCTGAGCGGACCGCTTGAAGCCGGGCGCGCCGCGGATCTGCTGCTCCTTCTCGATACGATGGCGACGCTGACGGTGCGCGGCAATCACGATCGCTACCTGATCGAAAACCCGGCGGATGCTATGCCGTCGTGGGAAGTGCACGCCTTTTCGCAACTGGCGCCGCGACACCTGCAATGGCTGCGCAAGCTGCCGTTCAGCGCCGTTTATCGGGACGAGGCCTACCTTTGCCACGCCACGCCGCAGTCGGACAGCGTTTATTGGCTGGAGCAGGTATCGAGCGAAGGCCATGTCTTCCTGAAGCCGCTGGAGGAGATCGAGGCGCTGGCTGATGGCATCGAGCAGCCGCTGATCCTCTGCGGCCACAGCCATATTCCGCGGGCGGTGCAACTGTCCGATGGCCGGCTGATCGTCAATCCCGGCAGCGTCGGCTGTCCGGCCTATGACGACGACACGCCGCATTTCCACAAGGTGGAAACCGGCCACACCATGGCGTCCTACGCGATCCTCGAAAAGACCTCCGCCGGCTGGATACCGCAATTCCGCAACGTGTCCTACGACCATCTGGCGATGTCGCGCCTCGCCGCCGAAAACGGCCGCGCCGACTGGGCGGTGGCGCTGGCGACCGGCCGGGCGGGTTAGGTTTTCAGCCGGTGCTGCGTTCGATCTCGTGGCTTGCAGCGCGGGCAAGGAAACCCGATCGCGACAGGCCATGATCCGCGGCGAACCGGTCGATCCGTTCCAGCACGTCTTCCGGCAGCGTGATATTGATGCGGACGGCCTTGGCTGTCTGGCTTTTCAGCGTCACGAGGATCGCCACACCGTCGCGATTGTCCGGATCTGCCATCACGCTTTCAAGGCTCGACGGTTCCGGGATCGTTTCGCCATCCTCGACCATGCCTTCGACGTGAAGGGCAAGCGCCTCCTCCGCCATATGGCGCGCCTCGTCGAGCGTCGCGCCGGCGGTGACCACACCCGGAAAATCCGGGAAGGAGACGCCGTAGTCGCTCTCCGCGTCCTTATGGATCAGGCCGATATAGTTGCTCATGATCACCTCAGCTTCAGTCCAGCTTGCTTCTCGATACTGCGCAATGTGCCGAGCGGAATATCGCGCTTCGGATGGGGCACGGTCACACGGCCCGGTTTTTGCGGATGTTTGAACTGAACATGACTGCCCTTCTGGGCAACCTCCATCCAACCATCCCGGCGCAACAGCGCGATGACCTCGGCGCTTTTCATCGGTTGAATTTATACACACTCATACACAATATCAATCCTTGCCTGAAGGAGCGGAAACCTTTCGGCAATCCTTCCCCCCGATACTTCTTTCCGATTCGACAGGAGAGATCGTCATGGCTCAAACGCGCGGCAAATCCGGTTCTCGGCGCAAGAGTTCGCCGAAGCGGTCGTCGGGCTCCGGTTCCTCGCTCTGGCCTTGGCTCGGGGCGCTGGCGGTGGTTGCCGGCGGTATCGCGCTTTATGAAAATTCCGCGGAGGCCCGGCGTTTCGTCAAAGGCCTGACGTCCGGCAGCCAGGTGCAGGTTGCCGCAAAACCGGTGCCTGCAAAGCCTGTGCAGGCAAGTTCCGGGCCGTCGCACCGCCCACTGTCGCCGAAGCCGATGGCGGCTCCAGATCAGAGCCACACCGCCGCGATCATCCCGCCTGCGCCTATCGGCAAGCCGGTCATCGAGGAAATGCAGAAGGTCGCCGAGCAGCCAAAGAGCAGCGAGAGCCTCGCCGGCGCCTATCAGGCGAAATTCTACCTGTGCGGTTCGGCCAAGCAGGACGACTGCGTCGTGGCCGCGGACCGTTTCGTATTCCACGGCCAGAAGATCCGGCTGGTCGGCATCGAGGTGCCCGACATCAAGAAGCCGCGCTGCGAGGCGGAGCGGATCAAGGCGAGCGATGCGGAGCTGCGGGTGCGCGCCTTCCTGGATTCCGGTCCGTTCGAACTCGTCACCTGGCAAGGCAACGAGGACGAGGTCGAAGGCCACAAGCTGCGCGAAGTGACGCGCAACGGCCGCTCGCTCGCCGATGTCCTTGTCAACGAGGGCCTGGCCAGGCGACCGGGCGCCGGCAAGGGCGGCTGGTGCTGATCGCAGCACCGACCACTCTCGGCAGTCGTCAGAACGGCATGTTGGCGAGGATGTTGCGGTCGATATCTTGGACATCGCGCTTTCCGCAGAGCGCCATGGTGATGTCGAGTTCCTTGCGGATGATCTCGAGTGTCGTGGTGACGCCTTCCTTGCCCATGGCGCCGAGGCCGTAGAGGAAGGGCCGGCCGATATAGGTTCCGCGGGCGCCGAGCGCCACGGCCTTCAGCACGTCCTGGCCGGAGCGGATACCGCCATCCAGATGCACTTCGATTCGGTCGCCGACCGCCTCGACGATCCTCGGCAGCATGCTGATCGATGAGGGGGCGCCGTCAAGCTGGCGGCCGCCGTGGTTGGAGACGATGATCGCATCCGCGCCGGTGTCGGCGGCGGCGCGCGCATCCTCTTCGTCGAGTATGCCCTTGATGATCATCTTGCCGCCCCAGAGGTCCTTGATCCAGCGGATATCGTCCCAGGACAGCCGTGGGTCGAACTGCTCCGCCGTCCAGGCGCCGAGCGAGGAGAGGTCCGAAACATTGCTCGCATGGCCGACGATATTGCCGAAACCGCGGCGCTTGGTTGCCAGCATTTCCAGGCACCATCTCGGCCGCGTCACGAGCTGCAGCGCCGCGTTGAGCGTCGGCTTCGGCGGAGCGGCAAGGCCGTTGCGCAGGTCCTTGTGGCGCTGGCCGAGGATCTGCAGGTCGGCGGTGACGACGAGCGCCGAGCATTTCGCCGCCTTGGCGCGGCCGATCAGCCGTTCGACGAAGCCGCGGTCCTTCATCACGTAGAGCTGGAACCAGAAGGGTTTGGTGGTCACCGAGGCGACGTCCTCGATCGAGCAGATGCTCATGGTCGACAGCGTGAAGGGCACGCCGAATTCTTCCGCCGCCTTGGCGGCCAGCATCTCACCGTCGGCATGCTGCATGCCGGTCATGCCGGTCGGTGCCAGCGCCACCGGCATCGCCGCTTTTTCGCCGATCATCGTGGTTTCGAGCGTGCGGTTGGTCATGTCGACAAGGACGCGCTGGCGCAGCTTGATCCTCGAATAGTCTTCCTCGTTCGCCCGATAAGTTCCCTCGGTCCAGGCGCCGCTGTCGGCATAATCGAAGAACATTTTTGGCACTCGACGGCGGGCAAGTTTTTTGAGGTCTGCGATGGTCAGCGGTTTGGACATCGGTCGAATTGCTTTCGAAGGCGGGGAGACAAGACGGGCAAGGAACTAGCATAAATTTTCGGCGCTGGTCACCGAAAATGATCGGGTTTCCCGCGGTGCGTCCAGGCATTCGTCGGGCAGCGGCCGGCGACATATGGAGGGCGGCACAGCTGTGCTCCATACAGCAGGCTTTTAGGCCGCCTGTTCGACGATCTTCGAGTGAGAAGCACTCTCTTGGAGCAGCCTGATGGCATTGATCGCATCGGATTTCGTATCGAACGTCTCCGAATGAAGGATAATTTTGCCCTCTCCCGCCAAAAGGCGAAATGCAAAGCGGCCCGCTTTATCTTTGAAGACCTGAAAGACAAGCTGGTTTTCGAGCGACGCTGCCAAAGCTTCCTGCTGCTCCTTTTCGAAAGCTGCCAGTGCTTCGGGACTGGGGGCATCCATCGGAAAATGCTCCTTTTCATACGCGTCAATCAACGTCGCGAGAATATCGAGCTGATCGCCCTCCGGCGTTCCGCTGGCTGCTCCCCAGAGCTGGGAGAGGGTTCGTAGAGCGCCTTCATAGTCCTCTTCCGAACGGATGGGCCGGATCTCAATCATATTCCACCTTTGCCGCGTCGATGTGATCGTATTCCTTGTGTGTGCCGAGCCATTTTATCCAGATAATCGACTTGTCGAAATCGATAGCGACTACCAGTCTATAGTCGTTTCCCTTGATATTGAAAACGATGCGCTCTGCATTGACGATGCTCGCCGTGGCGAAAGTTTGCCGAACGTCGGCAGAATTCCTCCATTGAGCCTTGCTGGCACGATCATGCCAGACGTCAATCGCGTCCTTGGCAGCAGGATGATCCCGCCGACCTGCGAGGCTCTCCACAAATCTAGTTAGAGTCCGGCGGGCAATGATCCTCATGGCAGAGGCGGTCTCATATCACACCTACCAACTCGCCCTTCATCGCCTTGCCCGCCACATAGGTCTCGACCACGGCGCGGTCGTCGCCCATGGTCTGCAGCAGGAAGAGTTCCTCGGCCAGCGTCTTCACCGTTTCCATCCGCAGCCGCATGGCAGGCGTCGAGGCGCCGTTCAGCACCACGAGGTCGGCATCGGTGCCGGGCTCCAGCGTGCCGATATGTGCCGCCATCGACAGCGCCTCGGCATTGCCCCTTGTCATCAGGTAGAAGCTTTCGAGCGGGTTCAGACGCTCGCCGAGGAGCTGCTGGATCTTGTAGGCCTCGTCCATCGTGCGCAGCATCGAATAGCTCGAACCGCCGCCGATGTCGGTTGCGACCGCCACCCTGACCGGCTTTTGCCGCCGCATCAGCGATTTCATCGGGAACAGGCCGGAGCCGAGGAAGAGGTTGGAGGTAGGGCAGTGGACGGCGACGGCGCCGGTCTCGGACAACACGTCGGCTTCGCGGTCGGAGAGATGGATCGCGTGGCCGAGCAGGGTCTTGGGCCCGAGAAGGCCGTAATGGGCGTAGATGTCGGTATAGTCCCTGGCGTCCGGATAGAGCTCGCCCGTGTAGCGGATTTCCTCGTGGTTTTCGGAGAGATGCGTCTGGATATGCAGGTCGGGAAATTCCCGCGCCAGCGCCTGGGCGGCCTTCATCTGGGCGGGCGTCGAGGTGATCGCGAAGCGCGGGGTGATGGCGACGTGGCAGCGGCCCTTGCCGTGCCAGTCGGCAATCACGGCTCTCGTCTCGTCATAACCCATCTGCGGCGTGTCGAGCAGGCCCTGCGGGGCGTTGCGGTCCATCATCACCTTGCCGCCGACCATGCACATGCCGCGCTTCAGCGCTTCGGCAAAGAAGGCGTCGGCCGAGGTCTTGTGAACGGAGCAATAAGCGACCGCCGTCGTGGTGCCGTGGCGCAGCAACTCGTCATAGAAATGTGTGGCGATGCGCGCCGCATGCTCGCTTTCGACGAACCGGCATTCCTCCGGAAAGGTGTAGGTGTTCAGCCACTCGAGCAGGTTGGCGGCATAGGAGGCGATCACCTGCATCTGCGGAAAATGCAGGTGCATGTCGATGAAGCCGGGCAGGATCAGATGCGGCCGGTGGTCGATCTCCTCTATTCCCGCGGGCGCAATCGCCTTGACCGTTCCGTAGCTCCCGGCAACCGAAATCTTGCCCCCGTCGATCAGCAATGCGCCGTCGCTCTCATAGGCGTAACTGTCCGTGTCGGTCAGGGAGTGCGGAGCGCGCTTGAAGGAGAGCAGCCGTCCGCGGATCAGCATCTGGGTCATCGGGATATCGTGCTTTCGTACCAGGCCACCAGCAGCCGTCGTTCTTCCGGCGAGATGGCGGTGACATTGCCGGGCGGCATGGCATGACTGCGGCCCGCCTGGATATAGATCTCCCGCGCGTGGGCGGCAATCTCCGCGTCCGTTTCCAGCTTGACGGATTTAGGGGTGAAACTGACACCCTCGTAAACAGGTTCCGCCGCATGACACATGGAACAGCGCGCCTGCACCACGTCCCTTGCTGCGCCGAAATGGGCGTTGGCGGCGAATTGTTGGGCGATCGGGGTCATCGAGGTCTCGGTCTCGCCGGTCAGCACCTTCGGAACGGTCGAGAGCCACATGATGACGATGAAGAGCAGCACCGTCACCAGCCAGGTCCAGGTCGGCTTGCCCTTGCGGGCATGGGTGGTGTTGAACCAGTGCCTGATCGTCACGCCCATCAGGAAGACCAGGGCGGCGATCACCCAGTTGAAATGGGTCGCGAACGCCAGCGGATAGTGGTTCGACAGCATGAAGAAGATGACGGGCAGCGTCAGGTAGTTGTTGTGCAGCGAGCGCTGTTTCGCGATGGCGCCGTATTTCGGGTCCGGCGTGCGCCCCGCGATCAGGTCGGCGACGACGATTTTCTGGTTGGGAATGATGATGAAGAAGACGTTGGCCGACATGATCGTCGCGGTAAACGCACCGAGATGCAGGAAGGCGGCGCGGCCGGAGAATACCTGCGTATACCCCCAGGCCATGACGATCAGCACCAGGAAGAGCAGGCCCATCAGCCCCCAGGTGTTTTTCCCCAGCGGCGACTTGCAGAGCAGGTCGTAGATGATCCACCCGACAGACAGCGATGCGAGCGATAGGCCGATCGCCTGCCATGGCGCGAGATCCATCACGGTGCGGTCGATCAGGAACAGGTCGGCGCCGCCGTAATAGACGACGCAGAGCATCAGGAAGCCGGAAATCCAGGTGAAATAGCTCTCGTATTTGAACCAGGTCAGGTGCTCGGGCATCTGTGCCGGCGCCACCAGGTATTTCTGGACGTGGTAGAAGCCGCCGCCATGCACCTGCCATTCCTCGCCATAGACGCCGGCGGGCATGTTCGGGCGCTTCGTCAGCCCCAGATCGAGCGCGATGAAATAGAAGGACGAGCCGATCCAGGCGATCGCCGTGATGACGTGGAACCAGCGGGCGGCGAAACTCAGCCATTCCCAGGCGACGGCATATTCATACATTCAGACTTCCCCTTTTTGCCCCCCGACTCGTCACTTTGGGGAAAAAACCCGGCCAAGGGAAGGGGGCGCTGCCGGGAACACTTTTTGTTCCGCAACGGAACCGGGGCTGGCAGCTTCGAGTTCCTTTCGCGCGATCCCCATGATTGGCAATAGTAGAGTGTTCTTAATTGTGCATCGCGATAAGTAAGGGTTAATTGGTCAGATCGACTCGCGTATTGTGACAGTTGCAAGTCAGCCGGCGAAAGCTTGGTAATGCGTGCGGTTCGAGCCGGTGATGGGGGCATTCATCAACGGAGACTAAGCTCATGCGTGGTATTCTGACAGGTGTGATGATTGCGTACGCGTCCTGCATCCAGATCGGTTCGGCCAGTGCCCACGAGGCACACAGCGCGACCGGCGTGACCTGGAAATATGACGGCTTCTGTTGCAATGGCGACAACCATACCGGCGATTGCCAGATGATCTCGACCAAGAACGTCAAGATCATCGACGGCGGCTACGAGATCATTTTGGGTCCGGGCGATCATCGGCTGATCACCCGCCCGCATGATTTCAAGCTGCCGCAGAGCCAGGCGAGGAGAAGCCAGGACGAGGAATATCATCTCTGCCTCTATCCGACCGAAGATACGCTGCGCTGCTTCTACGCGCCGGATATGAGCTATTAGAGGCCGTCAGCGGCCAGAAGTAACATGTCCAGCCGGTTTTCCGTCCAGCAAAGCGGCGGATAGAAAACCGACTGCAGGGTCCCGACCCTAGTCCCGGAATGTCGGCATGGTTTTCCGCATGAAGTCGCGGAAGGCGCGGATTTTCTTGGAGTTCCTGCGGGCTTCCGGGTAGACGAGCCAATAGTCGCTGCCGTCATAGCCGAGAATGTCGAAAGGCTGGACCAGCCGCCCTAGGGCGATGTCGTCGGCATAAAATTCCGGCTGCAGGATACCGACCCCCTGGCCGGCGATCGCGGCGGCGGCCTCGAAGGCCTGCGCCCCGTACCTGCTCACCGGCCGGCCGGTGAGATCGACATCCGGCAGGCCGGCTGCGGCAAACCAGGAAGGCCACCATGGATCGCCCGGATCGATGATCCTGAGCTTCAGGATGTCCTCTGGCGTCTTCACGCCGCCGATCGTGGCGGCGAAATCCGGACTCAGCATCGGCGTGAAATGATTGCGCATCAGAAAATGCCCGCGCAGGCCCGGCCATTCGCCCTTGCCGCTGCGGATCGCGATATCCGCCTGCGCCCGCGAAAAATCGATCATCTCCTGCGATGTTTCCAGCCTGACGGCAATGCCCGGATTTTCGAGCTGGAAGGTGCCCAGATGGCGCGCCAGCCAGCGCGAGGCGAAGGTCGCCGTCGAATGGATGATCAGCGTGCCCTCCGATGCATCGTGCAGGGTGGAGAGCGCATCGCCCATGATCGCGAAAGCCTCGGTGATCCTCGGCGCCAGCCGCTCCCCTGCTTCCGTCAGCGAGACCTGCCGCGGCCGGCGCAGGAAAAGCTGTTCGCTGAGCGTGTCCTCCAGAAGCTTGATCTGGTAGCTCACCGCCGTCTGGGTGAGCCCGAGTTCCTCGCCGGCCCGGGTGAAACTCATCAAGCGGGCGGCAGCTTCGAACACCCGAAGCGCATTCAGCGGAAACTGTTTCGACATCTTCATAGATAAGGTCTCTTGATCCATGCAGACGGTAATTCGATTGGATTACCGAGATTTTCCGGCGCAAATTACCTCCATATCGATCAAATGAAAACGGGGTATCCCCGTTGGAGGCAAGAGATGTTTTCCATCCTCACCTGGCCGTTCGAGCAGTTCATGCCGAAGCTCGGCATAGCCGATGCCATCCGCCGCCGGCTGGCGGTCCGCCGCAACAATCTCGATCTCGAAGAAATGCCGCAATCCTTCCAGCGCGACCTCGGTCTGCTCGACGGTCGCGACAGGCGCGGTCCGCAGGACGAGGGCGCCTTCCACGCGGCAAGGCTCCTCTATTCGCAGCGGAATTTTTGAGCATGCGGCAGGTGGCGGGCTGGTCTGCTTGACGAGCAGCCATCGGCCCGCTTTATTCGCGGCGGGCCGCCTGGAGCCTGCCTCGATCGCTTGAAGGATTCTGAATGGCCCGGCCCTCTGACCTCGATCACATCGCCGGTCTCCTGCAGGCGAAGGCTTCCGCCCTCCTGCGGCAATCGAGGGCGGACCTGGAAGCGCTGCTCGACGAGGAATTCACCTATATCAATGCGCGCGGCGAGGTCTGCGACCGCCATCAGTATCTGGACCGGTACTGTTCCGAAACGGGCCTGCGTTTCCTGAAGCAGGAGACGACCGTGGTGCGGATTGTCCCATTCGAACCTGTCGTCGCCGTCGTGCTCGATTGCGAGGACGAATTCGAGTTCCGGGGCGAGCGGTCCGGCGGTCTTTATCGCGCCCTCTACATGTTCCGCAAACAGGCGGACCGCTGGCTGTGGTGCGCCGGACAAGCCACCGAGATCCGGTAGCGCCTGCTAGATCGCCTCGCTGCGATTCGTGCCTATGGTCGCAAGGTCATCGGCAAGGGCCGACTGGATCCAGGTCGCAAAGGCCGTGATCTTCGCGGCATTTCGCGGCGCCGGCGCGTAACACAGCCAATAGGTCTTGCCGTCGCCGACGCAGAGGTCGAAAGGCTGGAGGAGACGGCCGGATGCCAAATCCTCCCGGAATAGGAACGGGCTCAGCATTGCCACGCCATGGCCGGACATGGCGGCCCTTGCCTCCAGGTCGAGCGCGCCGAGAGCGTTCAGGCTCGTGTGCCTGATCTGCTTCGAGTCGATTTGAGTAGCCTCAAACCATTCGTGCCACCAGTCACGGGTGTCGGTGATCCAGGGCAGTTTCAAAAGATCGGAAGGCTGCCGTATGCCACCCACGCTTTCCGCCAGTTGCGGAGACAGCATGGGCGCATAGTTGAGCCGAAAGAGAGGATGGCTGATCAACCCGTCGGATGGCCGGGCGCTGATACAGATCGTGACATCGGCCGAGCCATGGTGGTCGATGTTATCCAGCTGGCGCAGCAGGCGGACCTCGATTTGCGGGTGCAGGGCCTTGAAAATGTGGAGATGCGGCGACAGCCATTGCGCGGCAAACGATGGGGGCGAGTGGATTTCCAGCGTTTCCTCGATGCCGTTGCGCGTCGATTGCACCGCTTCGGTCAGCAGCGTGAAAGCCTCCGCCACCTTCGGAAGCAGCTTTTCACCCGTTTCGGTGAGTTTCAGCGCCCGTGGGCGGCGCAGAAAAACGGTGTCGCCAAGAAATTCCTCCAAGAGCTTGATCTGGTAGGTCACCGCCGTCTGGGTCATGCCGAGTTCTTCCGCGGCGCGGGTAAAATTTTCCAGGCGCGCGACGGCCTCGAAGACCCGAAGTGCATTCAGCGGAAACCGGCGTGACAATTTCATCGATAAGTTCTCTTGATCGCGACCGACTGTATTTGAATTGGAATTCTCCGGCAATCGGCTCCATTGATGGTTGCAACCAAATAATCCTTTCCTGTCGATGTGGAGCAACCATGCTGTCCGCGGACGCCTATCCGTTGCCTTTGAAATCCTCCCGCCCGGTGTCCGCCTGGCGGCAGCTCGGCCGGTTTTTCCGCAGGCTCCTGCAGCCCGCGGGTCCAAGCATCCCGGCACTGCCGGACGAGCTGCGCGGCGATGTCGCGCTCCCGGAAGCCGGGCCGCAAAGCCGCGAGGCGGCATTCTGGGACGGGAAACGGCGCTCAGGCGGTCGGGATCTGCCGCTTTGAGGTCTGCGCCTGCCGAGCGGCGTAAGTTTCCAGCAATTCGGCGGCGACGAGTGCTGCGATCACGGCCGGGCGCTTGTCGCTGACCGCCATGCCCCCGATCGGCAGCACGAGACGGGAGAGCGTTTCATAGCCTCCGCCTTCGCGCTTCAGCCAGTTGGCGAAGGTGGCGCGTTTGGTCCGCGAGCCGATCATGCCGACATAGGCAAGGTCGGTGCGTGCCAGTGCCTTTTGGGCAATCAGGAAATCCAGCGCATGGTCGTGGGTGAGGATGATCGCGGCGCCGCCGGCGGGGATCTTTTCGACAAAGGCTTCCGGCATCGCGGTCAGGTGTTTTTCCGTTTCGGCCGGCAGGTCGTCCAGCGCTTCGGCGCGGGTCTCTATGACGGTCACCGCGAAGGGCAGGGGGGCCAGCGCCCTTGCGAGCGCCTGGCCGACATGACCCGATCCGAACAGCGTGACCGCCGGCCGGTCGTCCTCCTCGTCGCGCAGGCGCTTTTCCAGCGTCTCCGCCAGCTCCGGCATCAACGGCTGGAAGGCAAGCCGGGTATGGCCGCCGCAGCACTGGCCGATCTCCGGCCCGAGCGGAATGTCCATCACCGCCTCGCCACCGCCCGACAGCATCGCCCTGGCATTGTCGATCGCCATATATTCGAACTGCCCCCCGCCGATCGTCCCCCAGATCGCGTTGTCGGCGACCAGCATGAACGTGCCGGCTTCGCGGGGCGTGGAGCCCTTCGCCTCCTGGATTTCGACGAGGATTGTGCGTGGGTGGGTGGTGATGAAGGTGGGAAAGGAGAGGTCAGGCATGGCGGGGTGCGTGCCCCTCATCCGCCTGCCGGCACCTTCTCCCCGTCTGGACGGGGAGAAGGACAAATGCCGCGCCGCCCTCGTCCAACTGCAGCGTTGCGCAGGGCACGTCCCCTCGCCCCGCGGGCGGGGAGAGGGTTAGGGTGAGGGGCAATCGTCGAGCCATCACATCGCCTTCAGCCGTTCCACCGCCATCAGCACCCGTTCCGGCGTTGCCGGCGCGTCGAGCCGCGGGCAGGCCGAATAATCCGCCACGCTTGCCACGGCCATCGACAAGGCCTCCAGCACCGAGATCGCCAGCATGAACGGCGGCTCACCGACGGCCTTGGAGCGGCCGATGGTCGGTTCGGCGTTTTCGGCCCACTCGGCGAGCTTGACGTTGAACACTTTCGGCCGGTCGGAGGCGAGGGGGATCTTGTAGGTCGAGGGCGCGTGGGTGCGCAGCCGCCCCTTGTCGTCCCACCACAGTTCCTCGGTGGTCAGCCAGCCCATCCCTTGAACGAACGCGCCCTCAACCTGGCCGATATCGATCGCCGGATTGAGCGACTTGCCGACGTCGTGGAGGATGTCGGTGCGCTCGACCATGTATTCCCCGGTCAGCGTGTCGATCGAGACTTCCGAAACCGCTGCGCCGTAAGCGAAGTAGTAGAACGGCCGGCCGCGGCCCGCCTTGCGGTCCCAGTGGATGCGCGGCGTCTTGTAGAAGCCGGCGGCCGACAGCTGCACGCGGTCGTAATAGGCAGCCCTGATGAACGTGTCGAAGGGCACGATTTCGCCGCCGATGCGCAGCCGGTTGGGCAGGAACTCGACCTTGTCGCGGCCGACCTTCCATTGCCGCATGGCGAAATCGATCAGCCGTTCCTTGATCTGGCGGGCGGCGTCATAGGCGGCCATGCCGTTGAGGTCGGTGCCTGATGAGGCGGCGGTGGCGGAGGTGTTGGGCACCTTGCCGGTGGTCGTCGCTGTGATCTTCACCCGGTCGATATCGACCTGGAACGTATCGGCCACCACCTGCGCCACCTTGGTATAGAGGCCCTGGCCCATCTCGGTGCCGCCGTGGTTCAGGTGGATCGAACCGTCATTGTAGATATGCACCAGCGCGCCGGCCTGGTTGTAGGCGGTCATGGTAAACGAGATGCCGAACTTGACCGGCGTCAGGGCGATGCCCTTGCGGATCACCGGGCTGTGCGAGTTGAACTCGAGGATCGCCTGCCGGCGGGCCTGGTATTCGGACGAGGTTTCCAGCTCGTCGACAACCCTCGCGATGATGTTGTCCTCGACGTCCTGGTGATAGGGCGTCATCGTCCGGTCCGAACCGCGCTGGCCATAGAAGTTCAGCTTGCGGATCTCGAGCGGATCCTTGCCGACCGCATAGGCGATCTCCTCGATGATCCGCTCACCGCCGAGCATGCCCTGCGGCCCGCCGAAACCGCGGAACGCGGTGTTGGAGACGGTATGGGTCTTCAGCGGCTGCGAGGTCAGGCGTACATGCGGGTAGAAATAGCTGGAATCGGCATGGAAGAGGGCGCGGTCGGTGACCGGGCCGGAGAGGTCGGCGGAAAAACCGCAGCGCGCCGCATAGATCGCGTCGACCGCGTGGATGCGGCCTTCCTCATCGAAGGCGACGTCGTAGTCGACGCGGAAATCGTGCCGCTTGCCGGTGATCGACATATCCTCGTCGCGGTCGGGGCGGAATTTCACCGCCCGCTTCAGTTTCTTGGCCGCGACCGCCGCGAGAGCCGCGAACTGGTTGCCCTGCGTTTCCTTGCCGCCGAAACCGCCGCCCATGCGGCGGGTCTGGACGGTCACCGCATTGTTGGCGACGCCGAGCACGTGCGCCACCATGTGCTGCACTTCGCTCGGATGCTGGGTGGAGGACCAGACGATGACTTCATCGTCTTCGCCGGGGATGGCGAGCGCGATATGGCTTTCCAGGTAAAAATGCTCCTGGCCGCCGATATACATGTGGTTCTGGACGCGCAGGGGCGCGTTCTCGATCTCGGTTTCCGGCTCGCCGCGCTTCAACGTCATCGGCTCGACGACATAAGGCGCGTCGTTTTCGCGGGCGCTGTCGATATCGGTCCAGTGCGGCAGGTCGCGGTATTCGATCCTTGCGAGCTTTGCTGCCCTGCGGGCCTGGTCGCGGGTCTCGGCAATGACGGCGAAGATGATCTGTCCATGGAACTGGACGTTGGTGGTGGCAAGCAGCGGCTCGTCGTGCTGTCCGGTCGAGGCGACGTCGTTGAAGCCCGGAATGTCCTCCGCGGTGATCACCCAGACGACGCCGGGTGCGCTCTTCACAGCCGAAAGATCGACCGAGACGATTTCCGCATGCGCCCGGTCGGCAAGCCCGAGGCCGCCGTGCAGGGTACCTGAGGGTTCCGGAATATCGTCGATATATTCGGCGGTTCCGGTGACATGCTTATGTGCTGAATCATGTTTCAGCGACACGTGCATGCGGCCGTTGATGGTGGGTTTGGTATCGAAGGTGGTCTTGTCCATCAGAGGAGGCCTCCTTCGAACACGCTGCTCCCAGACGAGAGCGCGATCGCACATATGGGTAGGAGGCGGTGCAGCGAACTCCCTCTGATCTCCCTCCTTGTGGGGGAGATGTCACCGAAGGTGACAGAGGGGGGTAGCGACGGTGCGGCGAATGAAGTGGCTGAAGAGTATGCGGTAACACCCCCCTCTGCCCTGCCGGGCATCTCCCCCACAAGGGGGGAGATCGGACTGCCGCGCCGTTTTTCTGCTCTTAGATGCGAAATCCATCCCTTCGGGAGGGAGGTGAGTGGCAGGTTTGTCGTTCTATTCACCATCACGCCTCCTCCAGCTCGAACCGGCGGAGTTCCGCGGGCGCTCCGGCGGTTTCGAGGAAGAAGCGGGTGAGCAGGTTGCGGGCGGTGAGGCTGCGGTATTCCGCGCTCGCCCGCCAGTCGGTGAGGGGTTGATAATCCTGCTCGAACGCGTCGCGCACGGCCGAGACGGCACCCCAGCTCCAGACCTCGC
Source organism: Neorhizobium sp. T7_12 (assembly GCF_002968535.1). NCBI lineage: Bacteria > Pseudomonadati > Pseudomonadota > Alphaproteobacteria > Hyphomicrobiales > Rhizobiaceae > Neorhizobium > Neorhizobium sp. T7_12. The sequence continues at coordinate 555,898 of NZ_PVBK01000001.1, forward strand.
CGAGGAGCGCGTCCTCAACGTGTTTCGCCCTTTTCGGGGTTGCCGCCATGCCGCCGAAGGCGATGCGGATGGTCTCGACCTTGCCGTCGGCATCGAGCACGAGATGGAAGGCGCCGCAGAGCGCCGAGATGTCCTCGTCGCGGCGCTTGGAGATCTTGTAGACCGCGAAATGGCTGCCCTCTGCCGGGCGCGGCACGAAAACCTTCTCGACGAATTCGGTCGGCAGCCGGTCCTGCTTGCCGTAGCTCAGGAAATAGTCCTCGAGGGCGATGGTGCGGCGGCCGGAATGGGAGCGCAGCGTCAGTTCGGCGCCGAGCACGATCAAAGGCGGCGGAGTGTCGCCGATCGGCGAACCGTTGGCGATATTGCCGCCGATCGTTCCCATGTTGCGCACTTGGCAACCGCCGATCCGGTCGATCAGCCGACCGAAAGCGGGAATCTCATCCGTGAGGACGTCGAAGGCCTGGGTATAGCTGACGCCGGCGCCGATGGTGATGCCGGTCTCGTCCGATGTGATCGACTGCAGCTCGGTCAGGTGGTTGATGAAGATCACCGGATTGAGGAGCCGCATCTGCTTCGTGACCCACAATCCGACATCGGTCGCCCCGGCGACGATCGTCGCCTCGGGTTCGTCGGCAAGGATATCGGCAAAGGCGGCGACGGAGGCCGGCACGATCGAGCGGGCGCCATCCTTGGTGATGATGGTCGTGTCGTTGCCCGAATGGATGCCCCAGAGTTTCGCCATGATCTGGATGCGGTCGCGCTCCAGCGGATCGAAGAGCGAGCTCGGCCGGTTGACGGAGATATGCTCGGCCGCCTTGACGATAGGCTCATAGCCGGTGCAGCGACAGAGATTGCCCTGCAGCGCGCTTTCGATATCGGCGCGCGTCGGCGTGCCGTTCGAGAGCCACAGGCCATAAAGCGACATCACGAAGCCAGGGGTGCAGAAGCCGCATTGCGAGCCGTGGAAATCGACCATCGCCTGCTGCACCGGATGCAGCGCGCCGTCGCGGCCGGCCAGGTGCTCGACGGTCACCACATGGGTGCCGTGCAGTGACCCTAAGAACCGGATGCAGGCGTTGACGCTTTCGTAGCGCAGGCCGTGTTCCGTCAACCGCCCGATCAGCACCGTGCAGGCGCCGCAGTCGCCTTCCGCACAGCCTTCCTTGGTACCCGTCAGCCGCCGCCTCAGGCGAAGATAATCGAGAAGGGTTTCCGTCGGACCGAAATCTCCAAGGGTGACCTCTTCTCCATTCACGATGAAGCGGATGGCTTCGCTCATTTCTCTCCTTCGTCCGCCGTTGCCGGCTTTTGTGTTCCGTTACTGGCCCATCCCGTCATTGGCCAGTTACTGTTCAATTACTGGGCGGTCCAGCCGCCGTCGATCGAGATATGCGTGCCGGTAATGCTCCTCGCCGCATCGCTTGCGAGATAGATTGCGGCCTGCGCGACCTCGTCGATCGCCACGAATTCCTTGGTCGCCTGCAGCTTCAGCATTACCTCGGTCTTCACCTGTTCCTCGGTGATGCCGCGCTCGCGGGCGGTATCGGGAATCTGCTTCTCGACCAGCGGGGTCAGCACGTAGCCCGGGCATATCGCATTCACGGTAATCCCGAATTCCGCAAGTTCCAAGGCCGCCGTTTTGGTTAGTCCTAAAATACCATGTTTGGCAGCCACATAGGCGGATTTGAACGGCGAGGCGACCAGTGCATGGGCGGACGCCACGTTGATGATGCGGCCTTTCCCCGTCGCCTTCATCAGCGGGATCGTATGGCGCATGGTGTGGAAGGCCGATGTCAGCAGGATGGCGATCAGCTGATCCCATTTTTCCGGCGGGAATTCCTCGATCTTCGCCACGTGCTGAATGCCGGCATTGTTGACCAGCACGTCGACCTTGCCGAAGGTCTTGGCGGCGGTCGCGATGAGGTCCTCGATCTCGGCGGGCCTGGTCATGTCGGCGGCATGGTAAAGCACCGTGCCGGTCCCAAGCGCATCGAGTTCGCGGCGGGCCGCCTCGATCGCATCGGCCGGCCCGAAACCGTTGATGACGACATTGGCGCCCTCGGCGGCGAACGCTTTCGCAACACCGAGCCCGATGCCGCTTGTGGAGCCGGTGACGACGACGGTTCTGCTCATGCCCAAATCTCCCTGCGATCCAGCTTTCCTGGGCGGCGTTCTTGTGCGCCGCAACGATCGCGGCAGGTTATGCGCAAATTCCGCGTTCTGGCAATCGGCATCGTCATGGGCGCCGTTGCCGCGAAAGCAACGTTCAGTCGAGAGGACGAGGAACATTCGGACGATCGTCCGGTTAGGTCGGCTTCCACTAACGAAAAGGACCATCCTATGTTCATGCGCGTCGATAAGCTGCAGGCGGAACTTCCTGTGCCCAAACGGGCCGATCCCAACGCGGCCGCTGCCCTCCAGGAACTCCTGGGCGGCAAATACGGGGAAATGTCCACGCTCGGGAACTACATGTTCCAGAGCTTCAATTTTCGCTCCAAGGAGAAGCTGCGTCCTTTCTACAGCCTTGTCGCGAGCATCACGGCCGAGGAACTCGGCCATGTCGAGCTTGTCAGCAACGGCGTTGCGATGCTCAACAACGGCCCCGACATTCCCGACGGTGACGCGATGCCTGGCGGGGACATTTCCGACGCGCCTTTCGAAGACATGAAGGACATCCGGCTTGCGGCCGCCTTCCTCTCCGGTGCCGGCGGCGCGATGCCGGTCAACAGCAACGGCGTCTCCTGGAATAACGACTTTATCACCACGACCGGCAATGTCGTGCTCGACCTGCTCCACAATTTCCACCTGGAATGCGGAGCCCGCCTGCACAAGCTGCGCGTCTATGAAACGCTTTCCGACCCGACCGGCCGCGAGGTGTGCGGTTACCTTCTCGTCCGCGGCTCGGTTCACGCGCATGCCTATGCGCTGGCGCTGAAGAAGATCACGGGTGTGGAGATCGAGAAATTCCTGCCGACGCCGAACATTCCGCTCGCCAACATTCCGGAATGCCAAAAGTATCTGGACGAAGGCTCTCACCGGCGCCTCTACACGTTCAGCCCGGGCGACTATCAGGAAATGGCGGGCATTTGGGGCAATGGCGAAGTCGCCCTGCCGCTCGACCCGCCCGGCGAACTCGAAGTCGTCGACGGCATGCCGGAGGGCGGCAAGATCCACCAGCTCGTCGGAGTGCCCTCCGCCTTCACGCCAGACTACGCGCCCGAGGAGATGTTCGAGATCGCCCAGAAGCTTTACAAAAAATCGCGGTGATCTCTGCCGACGACTTCTGCCATGGGGGCACGCAAACAGCGTGTCCCCTTTTTCAATGACTCTCCATTTCCGTTTGACACTCCTTCGTTCCTTCTGCTCAAACCGTCCGGGCGCATTGCATGGACTGGGAGGAGCGGCATGGCGGGTTATGTTCTGGCGGTCGATCAGGGGACGACTTCGACGCGGGCGATCGTGTTCGACGGCGACATGCGGATCGCCGGCATCGGCCAGAAGGAGTTCACCCAGATCTTCCCGAAATCCGGCTGGGTCGAGCATGATCCGGAAGAGATCTGGGAGACCGTGCTCTGGGCGATCAAGCAAGCTCTGAAGGAAGCAAAGCTCGAGGCGTCCGAGATCGCCGCGATCGGCATCACCAACCAGCGCGAGACGGTCGTCGTCTGGGAGCGCGAGAGCGGCAAGCCGATCCACAATGCCATCGTCTGGCAGGACCGCCGCACCGCCAGTTACTGCGAGAAGCTGAAGCGCCAAGACCTCGAGAAACTGTTTACCCGTCGCACCGGCCTGCTGCTCGATCCTTACTTTTCCGGCACCAAGCTTTCCTGGATGCTCGCCAACGTGAAGGGTGCGCGGGCGAGGGCAGCCAAGGGCGAGCTCTGCTTCGGCACGATCGACACCTTCCTGATCTGGCGCCTGACCGGCGGAAAAAGCTTCGTCACCGATGCGACCAATGCCTCGCGCACCCTGATCTACAACATCGCCGATAACCGCTGGGACGAGGATCTTCTCGAAATCCTGCGCATTCCCGCCGCCATGCTGCCGGAGGTCAAGGATTGCGCCGACGAATTCGGCATCACCGACGAAAGCCTGTTCGGCGCGGCGATCCCGATCCTCGGCGTTGCCGGCGACCAGCAGGCGGCGGTGATCGGCCAGGCGTGTTTCGAACCGGGCATGATGAAATCCACCTACGGCACCGGCTGCTTCGCGGTGCTCAATACCGGCGCCGACATGGTCCGCTCCAAGAACCGGCTGCTTACCACCATCGCCTACCGCCTGAACGGCGAGACGACCTATGCGCTGGAAGGCTCCATCTTCATCGCCGGCGCCGCCGTGCAATGGCTGCGCGACGGGCTTGGCATCATCGAAAGGGCCTCCCAAACCGGTGAGCTGGCGGAAGAAGCCGATCCTCAGCAGGAGGTCTACCTGGTCCCCGCTTTCACGGGGCTTGGGGCACCCTACTGGGATGCGGAGGCACGCGGTGCCATGTTCGGCCTGACGCGTGCGACCGGGCCTGCGGAAATCTCCCGCGCCGCGCTGGAGGCCGTCTGCTACCAGACCCGCGACCTCTACGACGCGATGCAGAAGGACTGGCGCAATGCCAACGGCAGCACGGTGCTGCGTGTCGATGGCGGCATGGTCGCCTCCGACTGGACGATGCAGCGGCTCTCGGATCTGATCGACGCTCCTGTCGACCGGCCAACCATCCTCGAGACGACGGCGCTCGGGGCGGCCTGGCTCGCCGGTTCGAAGGCGGGCGTCTGGCCCGACCAGAAGGCGTTCGCAAAAAGCTGGGCGCGGCAGCGGCGATTCGAGCCGCAGATGGACGAAAAGACCCGTGCTTACAAGATTCGCGGCTGGAAGGACGCTGTCAGGAGGACGCTGACAAATGCCTAAGTCCTTATTTTCAATTAACCATCTTGTTAAAATTAGATTTAAATCCGCAATGCGTCATTTTCGCACCATGTTCGTTGCCATATGTTCGCCGACGACTTAGAGAGGGCGGGCATGTTTCGAATTCAGCAGATTTTGGCTTTCCTTTTGGTGCTTGGCGCCTCTCTGGCGGTCAGCCGTACGGCCGAGGCCGGCTACGCCCATTTCATCTATGATGTGAAGAGCGGCAAGGTTCTGGCGTCGGAAAACGCCGACGAGATCAACCATCCGGCGTCGCTGACCAAGATGATGACGCTCTACATGACCTTCGAGGCGCTGCGCGAGGGCCGCCTCAAATGGGATCAGGACATCCCCCTGACGCCGAATGCCGCGTCCAAGATCCCCTCCAAGCTCGGAGTGCCCGCCGGCCGGACAATTACCGTTAGGGAGGCCGTCAACGGCATGATCGTGCGCTCGGCCAACGACGCGGCTGCGACAATGGGCGATTATCTCGGCGGTTCGGAAGACCGTTTCGGGGAGATGATGACCAGGAAGGCCCGCGCGCTCGGCATGAGCCGCACCGTGTTCCGCAATGCGTCAGGCTTGCCGGACGACTCCCAGGTGACGACGGCCCGCGACATGGCCCAGTTGGCTCTCGCGCTCATCCGCGACTTTCCCCGGGAATACCAGCTGTTTTCAGCCAGGAACATGGAGTTCCGCGGCAAGCGCCTGCGCGGCCACAACAACCTGATGTACCGCTATCCCGGCATGGACGGCGTCAAGACCGGCTTTACCAACGCTTCCGGCTACAATATCGCCAGCGCCGTCACCATCGACGGCCGGCGGGTGATCGGCGTCGTCATGGGCGGCAAGAGCGCCCGCAAGCGCGACGACCAGATGGCGGCGCTGCTCGACCGCTACGTGCCCGGCAACAATGCGGCATCCGGCGGTCTGGTGGCGTTCGAGACCCAGAAACGACCGGCCCAAGACACGCTGCCGCTCGCCTTTGCGACGCCTTCGCCACGCAAGGAGATCACGCTCGGCGTAACGCCCAAGACCGCGATCGCCAACCTCTATGCAACACCCCGGGCCACTGTTCCGAACGCTGCGCCATCCCCGACCGCGTCGTCTCAGACAATGACGTCCCCGCAGCCGGCGGGCTCGGCCTGGCGCATCCAGATCGCCGCAGCCACCAGCCGCGATCAGGCATCCGCGCTGCTCGAAAAGGCAGTGCCGCTGCTCGCTCAGGGGTATGGCCGTGTCACGCCGAGCGTCGAAAGTTCTGCCGACGGCGGCAAGCAAATCTACCGCGCCCGTTTCGTCGGTTTTGCGGACGGCGATTCGGCCACGCGGGCCTGCTCGGTCCTGCAGGCCAAGTCGATCAGCTGCTTCGTGGTGCGATAGGCCGGTAAAGCCCGCCGCCGGATCACCGGCGGCGGGCCGGTTTTCGTGGAGGTCAGCCCTTCACCGGCGCGTTCATAGCCCAGGCGACGCCGAAGGGGTCGCGGACCTGGCCGTAGCGGTCGCCCCAGAACATCACCTGCAACTCTGTTTCCACCGTCATGCCGGCATCGACGGCGCGTTTCCACCAGAAATCGATGTCGTCGACCGGCAGCATCATGGTGAAGGCCTGCGGCTTTTCGAGGGGATGGCCGTAGTCCGGATATGGGTCGCAGAGCATCACCGAGCTGCCGTTGATATAGAGATGGATGTGCATCGTGCGGCCCTGGTCATCCACCGGATGAAAGGACTCGATCTCGGCGCCGAGGGCCTTTTTGTAATATTCGGCAGCCTTCATCGCGCCATCGAGCTGAAGATAGGCGACCACGCCGCCGCGGACAGGCGATTGCGCCTGCTTGTCGTTCGTCTGGGCATTCGCATCCATGATTTCCCTCCTTGTTCGGATCGTTCTCGTCCATGCCGGACAATACGAGGACGAACGGGAGAAGGAGATGCCGACATTCAGCGCGAATTTTTTCGCAGTTTGCCGGATAGGGTCATCTGTCCCATTTGACCCGCCGAAGATCGATGGCACTATCGACAACGCGGACAATGCGAACCCTGTCATCGATAATTGCGTAGAGAGCGAGCCATCTCTCGATCACGAGCATGCGAGCGGATTGGGCGATATCGGAGCGACCTGGCCCCATCTCGGGATGGTCCGCCAATCGTGATATGCGGGCTTCTATGCGCTCGGCAACCGCATCGGCCATGGCCACCCCGCTCCTGTCTGCAATCCATGACCATATATCGAGCATGTCGTCACGGGCGCGGCTGGAATAGATGACCGCCTTTGCCATGGATCAAGGTTTGCCCACGCGTCTGCTGCGGCCCTCAGCCTTGATCGCCTTCAAATCCAGCGGACGATAGTCACCACTCTCGACGCCCTCGTCCCAGGCTTTTTTCAGGCGCGTCAGATCGTCGGCGGCGTGGTCCTGCTCCTCCAGCAGGCGCAGAGCGTCCTCGACGACTTCGCTCGAAGAGCGATAGTGTCCAGATTCCATCTTGGATTTCACGAACTCGGCCAGATCGTCCGTCAGCGTAACATGGATGTCCATCGACAGCTCCTTCCCGCACATGATGGGAGTGGCCCGGGATTTTGACAAGAGATTTCCGGACTTCAATCCTGTTCCGCAAATTCCTTCGCCAGGCCCTCATAGGCTTCCATTGGCGGAAAGGTTTCGTAGGAATGTACGGCCGACGTCGTCGCCCAGGGCAGCTTTTCGGACGTATATGTCTCGATGAAGGGGACGAACCATTGCGCGTCGTCGAGCATGGTCGGACGCAGGTTGACGAACCAGTCCATGCCGACCGGCCTCGTGAACATCCAGCTCTTGCAGTGCGGGCAATGGTAGTGGTGGGCGTCGCTGCCATGCAGGCCGCCGATCACCGGCTCGCCTTGCGTCACCTCGAACCCCTGGGACGGGATCGCAGCGGAGAGCGAGAAGGCGCTGGCGCTCATCTTTTGACAGCCGGTGCAGTGGCAGGCCATGGTCAGGATCGGCGGGGCGCTGATTTTTAGCCGCACCTGTCCGCAGCGGCATCCGCCTTCCATGGGAAGAGTGGGTTTGGGCATGTTTCTATCTCCATTTTCTCGATGGAATGCTGCCGCTACGGTATCTGGTCAGGCCGGACGCTTAGGAATATCCAGGCCCCGTTGGACGGCAGGCCTTGCCAGCGCGCGTTCCAGCCATTCCGGCACGCGCTTCAGCTGGTCGTATTCGACGAACTCGCCGGCGCCGTAAAAGCCGATCAGGTTGCGCACCCAGCCGAGCATGGAAATGTCGGCGATCGAATATTCGTCGCCCATGATCCAGTCGCGGCCTTCGAGCCGGGATTCGATGACGCGGATGATGCGGTGCGATTCCTTGGCGTAGCGGTCGCGCGGGCGCTTGTCCTCGATGTCCTTGCCGGCAAACTTGTGGAAGAAGCCGAGCTGGCCGAACATCGGCCCGACGCTCGCCATCTGGAACATGACCCACTGGATCGCCTCGTAGCGACTGGCCGGATCCGCAGACATCAGCTTGCCGGTCTTTTCCGCCAGGTAGACGAGGATTGCGCCACTCTCGAACAGCGCCAGCGGCTTGTCCCCGGGACCGTGCGGATCGAGGATCGCCGGGATCTTGCCGTTCGGGTTGAGCGACAGATATTCCGGACCCCAGGTCTCGTCGGCGCCGATATTGATGAAATGCGGTTCGTAGGGCAGGCCGATCTCTTCCAGCATGATCGAAACCTTGACGCCGTTCGGCGTCGGCGTCGAATAGAGCTGCAGAACGTCCGGGTTCTGGGCGGGCCATCTGGACGTGATCGGGAAGGTGGAAAGGTCGGCCATATCGGGGTTCCTTGGGAGGCAGAGTTTTTGTTCCCGCGGAATATAGCCACCGGCGCGCGATGCGCCAGTGGCGATCTCATAGAAGTCAGCGGGCGCTGGCCGGGAAGGCCGGCAGCTTGCCGATATCGTTTGCGTCGTGCTGGACGACCAGCTTGGCGTTCAGCTGCTTGGCGATCCCGTTCATGCGCTCCATCGAGGCCAGGCTTTCGGCCCGGTCGATGTTGAAGGGCGGCACGCCGTTATTGGCGATCTGCTCTTCGAAATGCACGACGTCGCCGGAGAGCAGCACCGGTCCGCCCTGCGGCAGTTTGACGAGCAGTGCGGTCTCGCCCTTGGTATGGCCGGGCATGGCCAGCATCATCACCGAACCGTCGCCGAACACGTCGCGATCGCCCGAGACGGGATCGATCTTCGCCTTGCCGTCCATCCACGGCTGGACGAGCGCCGGCATGACCCCGAAGGGCAGGGGATTTTCGTGCAGGCTTTCCCAGTCGGCGGCGCCGAGCATCAGCGTTGCCTTCGCAAACGTCGAGGCCTGGCCCATATGGTCGAAGTGGTTGTGGCTGATGCCGACGATGCCGATCTGGTCCGGCTTGATGCCGATCTTTGCGAGTTGGGTCGGAATGTCGACGCTCAGCGACGGTGCCAGCGGCTGTGAGAGGTCCGGCGCCTTGCCGATCAAGGCGGCCGGCAGGCCGGTGTCCCAAAGCAGGTAATCGGCGCCGTGGCGGATGAGGTAGCAGCTGTCGGTCAGGGTGCGGCTTTCGCCTTTATACGCGAACGTATCGGAAAAGCTCGACAGGTCCTTGACCACGACCGAGCCGCAATCGAGCCGCCACAGTTCGAGATCGGCTGCGGCCTGGGCGGAGCCGGACAGGGCGAGGAGGCCGACGCCTGCGGCCAGAATGGAAGCGCCAAGGGTGGAAAGAGTGGCTAAGGTCTTCATCAAAAGTCTCCTGCGTTGAAGCCGCCGCCTTCTGCCTGCTTTCGACATCCCGTCAGGGCCGGATTTTTGCTGGCTTGAGCCCGAAACGCTCGGCTGAGGTATTTTTCGACGGGTATCCTCCGCTATAGTGCGGCGATGAACCTGATCGTCACCCAGCGCCTGCCCGATCTTTCCCGCCGCCTGCTCGACCGCCTGCGCCCGATGGTGGCGGGGCGGCTGAAGCCCGGCATGAACGCCTATGCGGAGCAGCTGTTCATCTATTGCTGTTTTGATCGGGAAAAGGTGAAGGCGCTCGAGCTCGAAGATCCGATGATCGGCATCGTGCTCTACGGCCAGAAGGAAATCTGGCTCGGCGACCGGACGCATGTCTTCCCGCCGGGCTCCGTCTTCGTCCTGCCGGGCAAGGTGCCGATGGATGTCGTCAACATTCCCGACGAGACAACTGGGTTCTACGTCGCGCTGCGCCTCGACGTTCCCTCGCTGCCGGAGGGGATTGCTCCGCTTTCGGCAACGGAGCGTCTGGAAGGCGGCGAGGCGGGTTCGTTCGGCGTCCCGCTCGGCGAAGATCTCGTGGAAGCGCTCTGCCATTCGGCGGCGGCGGTCACCGACGGGGCGGTAAGCGAAACGATCAAGCGCCTGAGGCTGACCGAGGTCCTGGCGCTGCTCAGGCCTCTGCCGGAGGCGCGGGCGCTGTTTCGTCAGAGCCTTTCGGAAGAGGTCGCATGGCTTATCGCCACCGCACCCTCCGAGCCCTGGAGCGTCTCCGACATGGCGGGAGAGCTCGGTATCGGCGCCTCGACGCTGCGCCGCCATCTCACGGCGGAAGGCACATCCTTTCGCGCCATCCTGCGCCGCGAGCGCCTGAAGGCGGCCCACAGTGCAATTGCCTCGGGCGCGTCCAGCATCGCGGCAGCGGAGGCAGCGGGTTATGCCTCGCGGTCGCATTTCTCCCGCCGTTTCCGCGAGACGTTCGGCACCAGCCCGACCGGACGGCGCTGATCCAACAAAAAAATGCTGCGCCCTGTCGGCACCCGCGCTAATCCTTCGTCTTCATTAGGAGAAGGAGCTACGCATGCTTTACGCCATCCTTTGCTACGCCCATGAGGAAACCGTCTTCGCCTGGTCCAAGGAGGAAGAGGATGCCGTCATGGCGAAGCTCATCGAGGTGCAGACGCCCTACGCACAGGCCGGCAAGCTCGGCCCGGTCGGGCGGCTGATGCCGACGACCGCCGCTACCACCGTGCGAAAAGGCAAGGAGGAGCCGCTGGTGCTCGACGGGCCGTTTGCGGAAACCAAGGAAGTGCTGCTCGGTTTCTACACGCTCGAGGCCGAGACGCTGGAAGAAGCAGTCGCCTTCTCGAAGGAGCTTTCGGCGGTCAATCCCGGCTCCAGCTCCTATGAAATCCGGCCCTTCTACGTCTTCCATCCCGGCGAGATCAAGAATAGCGAGACCAAGACATGACAGATATTGCGTGGATCGATCTTGCGCTGACGGCGGCCCGGCCGCAGGCGCTCGGCGCGCTCCTTCGTTACTTCCGCGATCTCGATACCGCGGAAGAAGCCTTCCAGGAGGCGTGCCTGCGCGCCATCAGGACCTGGCCGGACAAGGGGCCGCCGCGCGATCCGACCGCCTGGCTGATCTTCGTCGGCCGCAACAGCGGCATCGACGTGGTCCGCAAGCGCTCCAAGAACGATCCGCTGCCGGAGGAGGAAGCCTTCTCCGATCTGTCGGATGCCGAAGGCGACATGGCCGACCGGCTCGACAACTCCCATTACCGCGACGACATCCTGCGGCTGATGTTCATCTGCTGCCATCCGGACCTGCCGGCGACCCAGCAGGTCGCGCTGGCGCTCAGGATCGTCTCGGGCCTCAGCGTCGCGCAGATCGCCCGGGCCTTCCTGGTCGGCGACAGCGCCATGGAACAGCGCATCACCCGCGCCAAGGCCCGCGTCGCCAAGGCCGGCGTGCCGTTCGAGACGCCGGGGCCTTCGGAACGGGCAGAACGGCTCGGCATCGTCTCATCGATGATCTATCTGGTCTTCAACGAGGGATATTCCGCCGGCATCACCAATCCCGACAGCGCCGCATTCTGCGACGAGGCGATCCGGCTTGCCCGGCTGCTGCTGCGGATCTTTCCCGCCGAGCCGGAGATCATGGGCCTGTTGGCGCTGATGCTGCTGCAGCACTCGCGTGCCAGAACGCGCATCGACAAGGACGGCCAGATCGTGCTGCTCGAGGACCAGGACCGCAGCCGCTGGGACAGCAAGCTGATCAACGAGGCCCTGGCGCTGCTCGACAAGGCGATCCGGCACCGCAAGCCCGGCCCCTACCAGGTGCAGGCGGCGATCTCGGCGCTGCATGCCCGCGCGGCGACGCCGAAGGATACGGACTGGAAGGAGATTACCATGCTCTACGGACTGCTGGAGCGCATCCAGCCGTCGCCGGTCGTCACCCTCAACAAGGCTGTCGCGGTCTCGAAGCTCGAAGGGCCGGAGGCGGCGCTCGACATGATCGCACCGCTTGCCGACAAGCTCGACGGCTATTTTTATTTCCACGGGGTCAAGGGCGGGCTGATGATGCAGGCCGGCCAACGGCGCGAAGCCCGCGTGGCCTTCGACCGGGCGATCGCGCTTGCCAATTCCGCCGCCGAATGCGCCCATATCCGCCAGCAGATCGACAAGCTCGGCGCGGTTACACCGCTGGCGGAGTAGGGCGAGCATTGCATATGAAACGTGAGGCGATGCGGCATTCTTAACCCTCCCCTTGTGGGGAGGGTGGCCGGCAGGCGGGAGGGGTCTTGAGGCGGAGTGAAGTCCACTCCCCAACCCCTCCCCACAAGGGGGAGGGGCTCCACGCACCGCCTCATATTCCACATGCAATGCTCTCCGCTACCGCCGCGGCGGCCGCAGCGTCATCTCGACCGCAATCAGGTCGCCGGCCGTGATGCCGGTCTTTTTCCGCACCGCGTCCTTTAATGGCAGCAGATAGGTTTCGTCCTTCGGGAAGAGCGACGTGTAGAAGGAGACGCCGCCGATCGTGGCGTCGACCGGGATCACGCCCCAGCCGTAGCTCACGAGCTTCGACAGCCGCCTGATCTCCTCGGCATGGTTCGACGGGAGCGGTGCGAAAAAGAAAGGGGACGGGCCGCGCCAGTGGATGACCGTCGCCTCGAATGTGAACTGGACCACTGATCCCCTCCCGCCGCCTGTCACTTCGTTCCGAAGATATTTGCCGCACGGCTTGAAAAAATTCCATGACACTTGTCGGATATCGTGCTCGTCAAACGTCCTTAGTTCAGCATCGGATGAGATGTTTGTAAAACTCAAGGGAGACAGACAATGACCGCCAACACCGCCAAGCACGCCCTGCAGATCGTCCGCGAAATGGACGTTCCGGCCGACAAGCTCTACAAGGCCTGGACCACGCCCGAACGCATGGGCGAATGGTTCTGCCCGCAGCCGTGGAAGGTGACCGAAGCCCGGGTGGACGTCCGTGCCGGCGGATCGAGCTTCATCCTGATGGAAGGGCCGAACGGCGAAAAGATCCCCAATTACGGGATCTACCTAGAAGTCGTACCGAACAAGAAGCTGGTCTTCACCGACGCCTATACGAGCGCCTGGGTGCCGTCGGAAAAACCGTTCATGACCGCGGTCGTCGAATTCGAAGATCTCGGCAACGGCCGCACGAAATACACGGCAACGGCTTTTCACTGGACGGAAGAAGACAAGAACGCTCATCAGCAGATGGGCTTCGAGGAAGGCTGGGGCATCGTCGCCGACCAGCTCGAACAGGTCGCCAAGACCTTCTGAAACAGGGAAGCTGCCGCCCGGGCCCAAGCTCGGGCGGTTCACCTCAAGGCGCTTTCGAAATCGATTCAAAAGGTAGCCGGAAGTCTTTGAAAACGGATTCGAATTCCGTCTGACAAGTTACCGGGTGCCGGGGCGCCGGGTCACCCGGGTACGGGGTTCCTCCGGTTCCTGCGGCTGGGGGATCAGCGCTTCCGGTATCGTCAGGCTCGAATAGACGCGGTTGCGGCCGTTCTTTTTCGCCATGTAGAGAAGCTGGTCGGCGGCGTTGAGCTGGTTTCCGAAGGTCTCGCGCTCCTCCATTTCCATGACGCCGATGGAGATGGTCACCGATATGTCCTTGTCCTGCACCGGGATGCTGGTGGTCTGGACGCGGCTGCGTACCTGCTCGCAGAAGGAATGGGCCTGGAAGGCATTGGTATCCTTCATGTAGATTGCGAACTCTTCGCCGCCGAGGCGGGCGGCGAGGTATCGCTTGTCGATGGTCATCTCCTTGAGGGTGCTGGCAAGACGCTTCAGCACCTGGTCCCCGGCCTCATGGCCGTAGGTATCGTTGACCGATTTGAAATGGTCGATGTCGAGGATGGCAACCGCGTCGTTTGCCGGTGCAGGCTCCAGGGGCGGGTTCTTCTCGAAGAAGAAGCGGCGGTTTGCGAGGCCCGTCAGGTGATCTCGCTCCGCCAGGTAACGCAGCCGCTTCAGCTGGGTCAGCGTTTCGACATTGTTGTCGATGCGGCATTGCAGCTCTTCCGGGACGAAGGGACGGTAGATGAAATCCGACGCGCCGGCCTTCAGGAAGCTTGCGGAAAGTCCTCGGTCGGACGAGGACGAAACGCCGATGATGCGCAGTTCGTCCGAAGGCCGGGTTGCGCGAATGCGCCTCGTCAGCTCGTGTCCGTCCATGTCGGGCATGTTGTAGTCGGTGATGACCAGTTCGATCGATGGGTTGTCGGCAAGCATGTCCAGGGCCTCCTTGCCGGAAAGGGCTTCGAGGACACGGAAGTTCTGCCGCTGCATGATCTCGACCAGACCGGAGCGGGCCCATCTCGCGTCATCGACGACGAGAACGGAAAAGGCGCCGTTGGTCAGGATGCGGTTCACGGTCCTGACGACCGTATCGACCGTCGTGTTGTCGCTCTTGACGATATAGTCGATGATCTTCCGCTCGGTGTAGCGGATCGTAGCGTCCGTCTCGGAGGTTGCCGTGAAGACGATCGTCGGAAGCGCGTATTCGGCAAGCAGGGCAAGAATCTCGCCGTTGGGCGCGTCAGGCAGATTGAGGCCGGTCAGGGCCAGGGTGAACTTCTGCCCCGCCAGTAGCATGCGGGCTTGAGCCAGGCTCGCACAGCAAAAGGTCCTGCCGGCAGTCTCCCGCTCGATCCGCTGTCGCAGCAAGGCCGAAAGGGCGGCGGAATCCTCGACAATAAGGATGTCATTCGATGATTGCAGGTTCGGAAAGTCCGAGTCGGGCCGATTTCCGGTGCCGTCATTCATTCGATTGCCTAAACGCTGTTCCTGTTGGCCGGGAAGAATATGCCCGATGGATTACCATTCTCTTAGAATCTAAACCTATGTTTGCGTCCAAAATCTCGTAGTCCCGTGTCGGTTGCCAAGTCACGGGGGCCGGCGACGACCGTCGCCCCGGCACCCATCGATTTCATCGAACGTTCCCTTCGAAAGAATAGCATTTGCGCCAAGCAAGCCCGATAACTATCTGACGGGCATCAACGAATGGATTTTTGCAAGATGGAACTCGGGCTTCATACTTTTGGCGATGTCGATGCCGCGGCGCTGGACAAGGGCGCGGAAGGCGCAAGGCGGATCAAGGATCTGCTGGAGGAGATCGCGCTTGCCGATCAGGTAGGGCTCGACGTGTTCGGGCTCGGCGAACACCACCGCCCGGATTATGTGGTCTCGTCGCCCTCCACCGTGCTTGCCGCGGCTGCCGCGATCACCAAAAACATCCGGCTGACCAGCGCCGTCTCGGTGCTCTCGTCCGACGACCCGGTGCGGGTTTTCCAGCAATTTTCGACCGTCGATCTCATTTCGAACGGAAGAGCGGAGATCATGGCAGGCCGCGGTTCGTTCATCGAATCCTATCCGCTGTTCGGCTACGACCTCGGCGACTATGACGAACTGTTCACCGAAAAGCTCGACCTGCTGCTCGCCATCCGCGACGAGGAGATCGTCACCTGGCAGGGTGAGAAGCGCGCGCCGATCAACGGTCGCGGCGTCTATCCGCGTCCGTTGCAGAAGGAACTGCCGATCTGGATCGCCGTCGGCGGCACGCCGCAATCGGTAGCGCGGGCAGGGGCCATGGGTCTGCCGCTCGCGGTCGCCATCATCGGCGGCGAATATCCGCGCTTCGCCCCCTTCTTCAACCTCTACCGCGAGGCCGCCCGCCGCGCCGGCCAGGATCCGGCCAAGCTGAAGACCAGCATCAACGTGCACGGCTTCATCGCCGATACGACCGAGGCGGCGGCCGACCAGTTCTACGGCCCGCAGGCGGAGGTGATGAACCGCATCGGCCGCGAACGCGGCTGGGGGCCGACCAACCGGGCGCATTTCGACGAGGCGCGCTCGACGCTCGGCAATCTCTTCCTCGGCGAGCCGGAACTGGTGGCCGAAAAGATCATCGCCGCCCACAAGGTGTTCGGCATGGACCGGTTCCTGCTGCAGATGGCGATCGGCCCGATGCCGCATGACCAGGTGATGCGCGGCATCGAGCTCTACGGCACGAAAGTGGCGCCGCTGGTCAGAAAAGAACTGGGGCCGTCAGAAAAGAATTGACGGGCTCGGCCGATGGCGCGAAACCGGCGCCTGATCGAGACAGGACGCGTTAGGACGTTAGGCAGACCATGGTTATCTCCACCGAAGACGAACTGGCCAAGCTGAAGGAGATCGGCAGGCTTTGCGCGCAGGCGATGGAGACCATGGCGAAGGCACTGGAGCCGGGCATCACCACCCGGGAGCTTGACGCGATCGGCCGCAAGTTCCTGGAGGACAACGGCGCGCAGTCGGCGCCGGAGACCTGCTACCAGTTTCCGGGCGCCACCTGCATCAGCGTCAACGAGGAAGTCGCCCACGGCATTCCGGGCGATCGGGTGATCCAGGCGGGCGACCTCGTCAATATCGACGTGTCGGCCGTCAAGGACGGTTTCTTCGGCGATACGGGCTCCTCCTACGCGGTGCCGCCGGTGAAGCGCGAGATCGAAAAACTCTGCCGCGACGGCCGCCGCGCACTCTGGACCGGTCTGCAGCAGGTCAAGGCCGGCAGGCCGCTTTCCGGCATCGGCAATGCGATCGGGACCTTCGCCAAGAAGAACCGTTATACGCTGATCACCAATCTTTCGAGCCACGGCATCGGGCTGACGCTGCATGACGAGCCGAAGGAAATCCCGACCTGGCCGGACCGCCACGAGACACGTTCGATGGAAGACGGGCTGGTCTTCACCGTCGAGCCTTTCCTGTCTCTCGGCGCCAACTGGGCCGAGGACGGCGGCAACGGCGATCCCTGGACGCTTTACAGCGATCCCAAGGCACCTACCGTGCAATACGAGCACACGATCGTCGCGACCCGAAACGGGCCGCTGATCCTGACGCTTGCGGATTAAGCAAAGACTTCTGTCGTTACGGAAAAATGCTGCCGTTACGGCAGATCGGTCAGTTGTGTTTGTTGCCGGCAGACACGGCATCGACACGACGATAGAAGGCGTCGGTACGCTCTGTCTGAAGGTTTCCAAGCATCTGGCGCGTATGGACGCGGGCCGCGCTCTGCAGCAATTGTGCAAAAGCGGCGTAACCGACGGAGTCGGCCTGGCGAAGCTGGGTGATCAACGGATCGACGAGTACTTCGGATAGGGTCAGGTCATGTTCCATGCGCATGCCTCCGCGCCCCGATGGCGATGGGTGAGAGATTGGCTGGCTTTCATGTCAGCAGCAAGACGATTTCCATCATGCACTGCACCAAATCGTCGCGGCACATGCACGATCGCTTGTATACCGATCCATCATTCCGGTGCATCGCTGCAATGAAAATTCCTTATTTGCCGCAACCGGGCGCGGCTGCGATAACCGTGCCATGCTGCAGATCAATACGAGTTATTCGCACCGCCCCCTGCTGATCGGCTTTGCCGGCTCGATCGCCATGGCGGCGGCGATGGGTTTCGGGCGCTTCTTCTACACGCCGATCCTGCCCGGCATGATGACGGGCATCCCCCTTTCGGCAGCCGACGCAGGGTATATCGCCGCGGGTAATTTTGCCGGCTACCTCGCAGGTGCCATCCTGTCGGCCTATGGCTGGGCGGCCGGGCGCGAGCGCAAGGTGGCGCTCGGCGGGCTTCTGGCGACCGCGATCCTGCTCGCTGCCATGGCTGCGACGAACTCCGTCGTCGCCTTCATCGTCATCCGGTTTCTAGCAGGGCTTGCGAGCGCGCTTGCGATGATCTTCACCTCGTCGATCGTGCTGCCCTATGCGGTCGGCCGCGACAATGTGAACGTCCTGCATTTCGGCGGTGTCGGGCTCGGCATCGCGCTCTCCTCGGCGCTGGTCTTCGTCGTCAACGCGATGGCCGGCGATGGCGCCCATGGATGGCGCATGAACTGGCTTGCCGGTGCGGCGATCGTGCTCATCGTGCTCGCCGTCGTCGCCTGGATCCTGCCGAAACAGGCGATCGGCACCGGCTCAGTGGTCGAGCCGCCGCTTGAATGGCGCAGGCCGCTGGTGCTGCTCACCGCCTCCTATGGCCTGTTCGGCTTCGGCTACGTAATCACCGCGACCTTCCTCGTCACCATCGCGCGGATCGGCAATGCCGGCCCGATCGTCGAATTCCTGGCCTGGTTCCTGACCGGTTCGGCAGCCGCCGTCTCGCTCATCCTGTGGCGGCCGGTGGTCAATCGCTTCGGGCTCGCCAAGGCCTATACCGCAGCACTCGGGCTGCAGATGGTCGGGGTGCTCGGTTCGGTCATGCTGCCGCCGACCGCCGGCGCGATTGTCGGAGGGCTGCTGCTCGGCGTCACCTTCATGGTGATCACGGCCTACGGGCTGCAGATCGGCCGGAAACTCTCGCCTGAAAGCCCGCGCCGGGCGCTCGCCTCGGCCACCGCCGCCTTCGGCACCGGCCAGATCATCGGCCCGCTTGTGGCCGGCTGGATCGCTGAAGCAAGCGGCGGCAGTTTTGTCGCCCCGACGCTGATCGCGGCGGCGGCGCTTGTCGTCTGCGTCCTGCTCGCACTCCCGGTTGCGCGCAGCACCTCCGAATAATCCCACGGTTACAATTACGTAACCACGGAACGCGGCCATTGCCGCTCCCTTGGAACTGCCTTAGTTTCCGGCTCAATAGTCGTTCCGACATCCCGTCGACTCGAACTCAGGAAAGCCCAAGCTCCGTGTTCCACTCATTCTTTCCCCGACCTAAACTGTTCTTCACTTCTGCTGCGATCTGGACACTGATCTGTATTCTTGTCTGGTATACGGTTGGGCCGCAGATTGGGGCGGCAGTTGGGTTGCCGCCGCTTGCAGAGGGCGTGCAGCCACCAGTTGGGCTGGGCTTCTTTTTCACATCGGACAATCTTTGGTTCTATTTGTATTTCACGATCTTCGTGGTGCTCTTCGGTTCAACTTGGAAGCTGATCGAGCGGGATCATCCGTGGGCGAACTGGTCAATTTGGGGCTCCGCTTTCATCATTTTTATCGCGTACTTCAGCGTCCAGATATCCGTCGCCGTCAACAATTGGCGTGGCCCCTTCTTCGATCTCCTGCAGCGCGCACTGGCCCGAGAACCGGGCATTACGGCGTGGCAGTTCTATGATTTCCAACTCCGCTTCTTCGAGATAGGTTTCGTCGGGGTCGTTCTCAGCGTCGTAACCGCCTTTTTCACCAACCACTACGTATTTCGCTGGCGCACCGCGATGAACGACTACTACATGTCGAAATGGGACAAGCTCCGTCACATCGAAGGAGCCTCGCAACGTGTGCAGGAAGACACAATGCGATTTGCCAATATTCTCGAAGGACTAGGCGTGGCCCTCATCAACTCCGTGATGACGCTGGTGGTCTTTCTGCCCCTGTTGTTCAATATGTCCCAACATGTCAGCGATCTTCCCATCATAGGCGCCATTCCCCATGCGCTTTTCTGGCTTGCCATTATCTGGTCACTGTTCGGCACCGGCCTTCTGGCGCTTGCCGGCATCAAGCTTCCGGGGCTGAATTTCCGTAACCAGCGCGTCGAGGCGGCGTACCGCAAGGAGTTGGTCTATGGTGAGGACCATGTGGATCGCGCCGATCCGATCACCATACGTGAACTGTTCGGCAACGTGCGGCGCAACTATTTCCGAATGTACTGGCACTATCTCTATTTCAACGTCGCACGTTATTCGTTTGGCCAGTTGGACGCGATCTTTCTTATGTTTATCTTGGTGCCGACTTTCGTCGCCGGCCGTATTACGCTCGGCATCTGGCAACAGATTTCCACCGCCTTCGGCCAAGTCAGTGACAGCTTCCAATATCTTGTGAGCTATTGGTCGACGATCATCGAACTGCTCTCCATCCACAAGCGCCTCAAGGCCTTTGAAGCGGCCATCGACGATCAGCCCCTGCCGACCATCGACCAGCATTACCTGGAGCGGGAAGCCGAAGCCGGCGAGCTGGCGGCCGACAAGCCCTATTGATTTGGGTAACAGGTCTTAGGACAGCATTTTTGGCCGCGCCGGACATCTTGTCCGGCGCGGTTTTGGTTTGGGAATGGGGCAGGCTGTGTCGAGTATATGGGAGGTAGGTGGTTCTGCCTGCCCCGACCGTTTCCTGCAGCTTTTCGGGAGTTGTCAGTTCCCGTTCCACCACGTTCGACAGCCATCACCGGAAACCGGGTCCGAAACCCCTTGGAGGAGAATGCCGGTTCGCGAACCCGGTTTCCCATCCGATGACGGGTCGATTATGGAGCGGGTTTCGGGAGGCGGGGACGGACGGGGACGTGAATGCGGGTAAGGGGTTGATGAGGCTGGGCTGGTTTTTGTGGGCAGGGAAAATCGTCCCCCGGCAAAGACCCCTCCCGGCCTGCCGGCCACCCTCCCCACAAGGGGGAGGGAGATATGCCGTGCGCTCACCGTTCTCCATCATGGGCATGGATGTTTCCGAAGATGACGAGGTCATATCTTCGATCGCGAAAGTGCCCAGAGGCCGATGTTCGAGGTTGATAGTTTGGCGCCCGCATAGCGGCTTGGTCTCCCTCCCCCTTGTGGGGAGGGTGGCCGGCAGGCCGGGAGGGGTCTTTTACTCCCAAACTCTCAGGCCTATCGAAACTCTACAGCCCTGACGCCACCCGCGGTTTCTCCCGTTCGCGGATTAGCCTGATCGCCTCCGGATAACTCACGCAGGCGACGTCTTGCTTGCCGCAGACTTCGGTCACCAGCCGTTCCATCGCCCGCCAATAGGCGCCGCCGTTCATTTCGACGAAATGCAGGCCGATCTGGAGGGGGATGCGGTCGCCGTCATATTCCTTGTCGAAGGCGGCCTTGAAGGCGGAGTAGGCGCGTTCCTCGAATTCGGCGGAACTGCTCGGATTGTCGATGCCGCCGGAATGGCGGATGAAGAGGTTGTAGTCCATGGCGATGATCGGCCGACCCGCCGGGCCTTCCGGGATAAGCGGCAGCCCGAAGCGGATGAGGCCGCCCTTTTCCTCCGGCATCATCGGTCCCTTGGTGACGAGGCTGGCGTCATAACGGATGCCGGCCCGTCTTTCGGCTTCGACCAGGCCGGGACCGATGGAAAAATAGGGAGCGCGGAAACCGGTGATCCCGGTCGCGACGAAATTCCTCCAGCCGGCAGGTTCCTCCGATCCGGCGCCGACGGTCTTCCAGGCATCGGTCAGCACGTCATGGAAGGTGCTGAACTCGGCGGTCCAATCGGCAGCCGTCCAGTCCTTGCCGTCGAAATGACCGCAGGTATGGCTGGAAATATCGTGGCCTTCGAGATGCGCCTGCCAGACATGGCCTAGCCTTTCGCGGGCCTCTGCAGCCGTCTGGGCAAAACCGATATTCGATTTGCCGGGTTTCTCGTTCGGCCCCTGATAGCTTTTGGCATTGGCGCGCTCGATGACCAGCGTGCAGGAGAGGAAATAGGTGAAATGGGCATTGGTGCGCCGGGCGAGATCGCGGCTGCGCTGCCAGAGATTGTTGGCGCCGGCGCCGTCGAAGGAGACCATCACCAGCTGTTTCGGCTTGCCAGAGGTATTGTCCGCTGCATTGGCTGCGAGGGGCGCGGCGAGAAGACAGAGGAAGAGGGGAAGGGCAAGTGGACGCATCGGGCACCTGAATCATGGCGGAGGGCAGCCGGCTTTGTGGCCGCTGAATGAGGCAAAGCTTTGAGCGGTCGGGTTTAAGTGCGGATTCCTGCCAAAAGGCGCCAACGAGCGTTCCCGGGCGGGTGTTTTTCGGCTTGCGCTCACCGTCCTGGCAAAACCGGCGCCCACTTTTGCGCGACAGTCGTTAAGGGGGGCCTTACATCTCAGGGAAAATAGGCTAGAAGGCGCTTTTCCGCATGATGGGCCGGTTGGGCCGGAGACTTTGATGGCGCAGGACGACGACAGTTTTATTCGCGAAGTGAACGAGGAACTTCGCTCCGATCAGTTCAGGGGGGCATGGCAGCGTTACGGCAGGATCGTGATCGGTGTGGCCGTGCTGATCGTCGTCGGTACGGCGGGCTACCGCGGTTACGAGTACTGGGACACGCATAATTCCTCGCAGTCCGGCGACCGTTTCCTGGCAGCCTTGAAGCTTGCTTCGGAAAACAAGAACGACGAAGCGCTCGCCGCCTTCGAAGCACTCGAAAAGGACGGCACCGGTGCTTATCCCGTGCTCGCCAAGCTGCGCGCCGGCTCGGTGCAGCAGTCCAAGGGTGATGCAGCCGGGGCGATCGCCACCTTCTCGGCAATCGGCAAGGACAATGCAGCGCCGCAGGCGATGCGCGACCTTGCCAGAATGCGTGCCGCATGGCTCCTGATCGACAACGGCACTTATGAACAGGTGGCCGCCGAGGTGCAGCCGATGGCGGTGCCGGCCAATCCGCTTGCCAATTCCGCCCGCGAGGCGCTTGGTCTTGCCGCCTACAAGGCCGGCAACTTCGCGCAAGCCAAGGAATGGTTCCAGCAGATTGCCAATGATGCCTCTGCGCCGCGTAACGTCGCCAACCGCGCGCAGATCATGCTCGACAACATCGCCTCTTCAGGCAAGGCGCCCTGACGGTTTTCGCCCAGGGCTTTAAGGATACAGAATGAGCTTCACCGTCGCCATCGTCGGACGCCCGAATGTCGGCAAGTCCACGCTTTTCAATCGTCTGGTTGGAAAGAAGCTGGCGCTTGTCGACGACACGCCGGGCGTCACCCGCGACCGCCGTCCGGGCGACGCGAAGCTCATCGACCTCAAATTCACGATCATCGATACCGCCGGTCTCGAAGAGGCGGGACCCGAGACGCTCGAAGGCCGCATGCGTGCCCAGACCGAGGCCGCGGTCGACGATGCCGACCTGACGCTGTTCGTGGTCGACGCGAAGTCGGGCCTGACGCCGCTCGACAAGACCTTCGGCGAGCTTCTGCGCCGCAGCGGCAAGCCGGTCGTGCTGGTCGCCAACAAGTCGGAAGCGCGCGGTTCCGACGCCGGTTTCTACGATGCCTATACGCTGGGTCTCGGAGAGCCGGTGCCGATCTCGGCCGAACACGGCCAGGGCATGATCGACCTGCGCGACGCGATCGTCGAGGCGCTCGGCGAGGAGCGGGCGTTTCCGGAAGACGATGACGAGGCGGAGACCAATATCGACGTCCGGGATTCCGATTTTGCGGACGAGGGCGCGGACGAGGCCGAGCCGGAATACGACGAGACCAAGCCGCTGCGTGTCGCCATCATCGGCCGCCCGAATGCCGGCAAGTCGACGCTGATCAACCGGTTCCTCGGCGAGGACCGTCTTTTGACCGGACCGGAAGCGGGCATCACCCGCGACAGTATCTCGGTCGAATGGGAATGGCGCGACCGCACCATCAAGATGTTCGACACCGCCGGCATGCGCAAGAAGGCACGTGTCCAGGAGAAGCTCGAAAAACTCTCGGTTGCCGATGCGCTGCGCTCGATCCGTTTCGCCGAGACGGTGGTGATCGTTTTCGATGCCACCATTCCCTTCGAAAAGCAGGACCTGCAGCTCGTCGACCTGGTGCTGCGCGAGGGCCGGGCCGCCGTGCTTGCCTTCAACAAGTGGGATCTGGTCGAGGATACGCAGGCGGTGCTCGCGGATCTGCGCGAAAAGACCGAGCGGCTGCTGCCGCAGGCGCGGGGGCTTCGCGCCGTGCCGATTTCCGGCCAGACCGGCTACGGGCTCGACAAGCTGATGCAGAGCATCATCGACACGGACAAGGTGTGGAACAAGCGCATCTCGACCGCCAGGCTCAACCGCTGGCTCGACGGCGTGCAGACCCAGCATCCGCCACCGGCCGTCTCCGGCCGCCGGCTGAAGCTGAAGTACATGACCCAGGTCAAAGCCCGCCCGCCGGCCTTCATGGTGTCCTGCACCAGGCCCGACGCGCTGCCGGAAAGCTACATCCGCTACCTGATCAACGGGTTGCGCGCCGATTTCGATATTCCGGGCGTGCCGATCCGCATGCATTTCAAGGCGGGTGAAAACCCGTTCGAGGGACGCAAGAAGAAGCGGTAAGGCATACTGCCCTCTTCTTCCCAGCGGGGAGAAGAGGGTGCCAAAAGCGAGCGACTACACCGCCGAAGGTCGAATTCCGCCGCGTGGGGCCGGCAGTTTCGGCCGCCCTTGGGCAATCAGCACATTGTTCAGGAACTGTTTCGAAGCCGCTTCCCAGGTGAACTTGCGGGCGAGCTGCCTTGCGTTTTCGCGCGAGCAGCCGAGCGCCGCAAGGCAGGCCTCGCGCAGGTCTTCGCTGAGCGCCCCGGCGCCCGAACCTTCCTCGATGATGTCGATCGGGCCGGTGACCGGGTAGGCGGCGACCGGCACGCCGCTGGCGAGCGCCTCGAGGATCGTGTTGCCGAACGTGTCGGTCTTCGAGGGGAAGACGAAGACGTCGGCCTGCGCATAGGCGCGGGCAAGATCCTCGCCGGTCTTCATGCCGGTGAACAGCACGTTCGGATAACGTCTCTGCAGATCGGCACGAGCCGGACCGTCGCCGACCACGACCTTGGAGCCGGGCAGGTCGAGATCGAGGAAAGCGGGCAGGTTCTTTTCCACCGCGACGCGGCCGACGGTCATGAAGATCGGGCGCGGCAGGTCGAAAGGACGCTCGTCGAGATCCATCGGATGGAACATGGTCTGGTCGATGCCGCGGCTCCAGCGCAAGAGGTTCTTGAGGCCGAGCTTGGCGAGTTCGCGCTCGAGGCTTGCGGTCGCCACCATGCAGCCATTGCCGGCATTGTGGAACCAGCGCACGAAGCCATGCAGCCAGCGGACCGGGATGGGGAAGCGCGCCGACACGTATTCCGGAAAACGGGTGTGATAGCTGGTCGAGAAGGGGATGTTGTTCTTGAGGCACCAGCGGCGGGCGAGCAGCCCGAGCGGACCTTCGGTGGCGATATGCACGGCGGTCGGCATCGACGCCTGGATAGCACTGGCGATCTGCCAGTAGGTGGCGACCGAGAGACGGATTTCCGGATAGGTGGGGCAGGGAACGCTGGTGAAATCCTGCGGCGTCACCATCGTCACGTCGACACCCATCTGAGCAAGTTCGCGGTTGGTATTCTCGATCGAACGGACGACGCCGTTCACCTGAGGGTACCAGGCATCCGTCACGATGGTTATTCTTGTCATGGAAGGCCGAACCCGGTTGCCGATCCGTCCACGACTCGCGCGTGACGGAGCGTTGTCGGCCCTCTATCGGAAAAGTTTGTTACAGGCTGATGAAGGGGGCTTATCGGGCGCCTCAGAGCGGAATTGCCGCGGATCGGGAAAGATGATATCCAATTGCTCCAAGGGAGATATCTCAGATGCCGCTTTTCGTTCGCGACGAGGAAATCGCCGAGATGACTGTCGAGCTGCAGGGGCTTTTGAAAGTCCCCACCAAGACCGAGGCTTTGCGCCAAGCCTTGCGCCACGAGTTGGAACGGGTCAGGGCAACGGTGCCGATCAAGGAACGGCTGGCAAAGGCGCGAGCCATGGCCGATGCGCTGGGGCCTTCCAATTCCGACTTCGATCAGAAGGCCTTCACCGACGACCTCTGGGACGATCTCTGATGTTTATCGATGCCTCGGTCATCGTTGCGATCCTGAAACCGGAAGGGGATGCCGATGAGCAGATGCGGCGGCTCGATGACGCGGGCGGGCCGTTCTACGTGTCCCCGCTCGTCAGAATGGAAGCCAGCCTTTCGCTGGCACGGGCCAAGGCAGAGGCTTTGGGCAAGGATAAAAGACCGACGCCGGAGATGGTCCAAGGCGCTGGCGCGGCAGTTGATGAGTTCATGATCGCGCTTGCCGCAGAAGAGATCGCGATCTCCTCGGAGATCGGTTTGGCGGCACGTGAGGCAGCGGTTCGTTACGGAAAGATCGTCGGCCACAAGGCCAAGCTCAATCTCGGCGACTGTTTCACTTATGCCTGTGCTTCCAGCATAGGGCAGAAGATCGCCTACAAGGGCGGGGATTTTATTCACACCGACATGGCGTGAGAGCGGAGATTGCCCATGATTACGTCGACAGTCGAGCTTCGCAATGTAGCCGGAACCGAGGCGGCTTTGGGGTGGGCCGGCAGCCATACGATCGTCGTCGATCGGCCGGAGGGCAAGGCCGGCGGGCGTAATCTCGGGTTCAACGGTGCGCAGCTTCTGGCGCTGGCGATCGGCGGGTGTTTCTGCAACGACCTCCGATATGCGGCGCACGAGATGAACATCGATATCGAGGATATCGCCGTCAGCGTCACCCTTCAGCTCGAGGGCGCGCCGCTGATCGCCGTCGGCGCCGAGCTCGACGTCATCTGTACCTCGGGCGATGGTGCCGACACCGAGGCCCTGATCGAACGCGCCAAAAGCGTCTGCACGGTCGCCAATTCGGTGATGCGCGGGTTTCCGGTGTCGTTCCGGGTTGCCGGCTGACCCTCGAGCGAGGGCAGCCGACGCCGGGGCGGTTAGTTGGCGGCGATGGTGAATTCCTGGTCGAAAGTCGAGGTCTGGCCGCCGCTCATGTCGTGGATCGTGTAGGTCAGGGTATATTTGCCAGCCGGAGCGCCCGTCAGGGTCAGGGTGAAATCCATGGAGAATTCCATGTTGGCGTTGTGGCTCTGCAGGACATTGGTGGAGAAGGCCTTCTGGTCGAGCATGACCTCGCCGTTCGCCGCCTTGATCTTCAGGTCCGACACGAAGTTGAGTTCGTACATGTCGTGGGGAAGCTCTTTCCACCCAAATCCGATCGGCTCGACATAGGTGATGACCTTTTCACCCGGCTTGAAAATGCTGGACTGCTTTTCCTGGTAGATGCCGTAGCCGGTGGAGGGCGCGGTGACGAAGGTCACCAGACGCTCCGTCAGGCCGAGCTTTCCCCATGCCTCATAGGTCTTCGTTTCGGCCTTGGTCAGGACGTCGATCGGAGCGGAGTGTGCGGCCGGGGAGAGGGCCAGCACGGTCAGGAAGGCAAGCGCGATACGCATTTTCTGTTCCTCGTTGGGAGCGATCGTTTCATCGATCCCAACCCTGTCACATAATGACTGAGAATTGATTTATGAGGCAGCGAGGAAATCAGCCGGACATTTTCGCCGGTTTCGGTCTCTGTCGCCGGTCGCTGTCGGCCATGTCTGTCGGCGCTTCAGCCCGGCAGCAGCGCCGGGCTGATGAGGGCGCCGTGGTGGCCGATGACGACGGACGCGACCGAGGCGCCGTAGGCCGCGGCCTGTGCCGGCGGGGTGCCGCGGACGAGGCGTGACAGGAAGGCGCCGTTAAAGCTGTCGCCGGCGCTGGTGGTGTCAACGAGCTGGGTGGTCCTGACCGAAGGGACATGGACGGGAGCGGTGCCAGCGAAGCTCAGCGTTGCGCCATCCGCGCCATTCTTGACCACGACGTCTCCGACGCCGAGCGCATGGTAGCGGGCGATGGTATCGGCCACGGTCGCGTCGCCGAAATGGGTGGTCTCGTCGTCGAAGCTCGGCAGGACTAGCGAGGCCGCGCGGGCGCCTGCCTCGATCGTCCTCAGCATATAGTCCCTGTTCGGCCAGAGGCGGGGGCGGATATTGGGGTCGAAGGCGACGGTCTTGCCGGAAGCCTTGGCGCGACGCAGTTCCGACAGCAGGGTCTCGACCGCTTCGGGTGCGAGGATGCCCAGCGTGATACCGGAGAAATAGAGGATGTCGGCAGCCTCCACGGCGTTTCGCAAATGGTCGGCATCGTCGGCGAGCTTCTTCGCCGCGGCAGTGTCGCGCCAGTAGCTGAAGGTGCGTTCGCCGTTCTTGAGCGTGATCAGGTAAAGGCCCGGCGTCTTGCCTTCGATGCGGCGGATGAAGCTCGTGCCGACGCCGGCATTCCGCATCATCGACAGCATTTCGGTCGACAGCGGATCGTCGCCGACCGCGGTGAAATAATCCACCGACCATTCGGCCGGCAGGCAGGCCCGCACGTACCAGGCGGTGTTGAAGGTGTCGCCGGCAAAACCCTTGCGCAACAGGCCTTCGCCCGCCTGCGACAGCTCCACCATGCATTCGCCGATCGAAAGAAGCCGTCCGCCCATTGCATCTCTCCCGTGTTTTGAAATTCGCATAGGCCGAAGTTTCAGCCGTGGCAAGGGAGCAGTCTCGGAACTTGGCAGAGCCCTGCTTTTGCGTTGTCTTTTAAGCCGGGGGCACTAGGTTGGCCTGGAACATTTGACGGAAGGAGAGTCCAAAGATGGCGACGCAGGCGGTGAAGGCGGTCGATGCAAACTGGTGGCGCGGCGCGGTGATCTACCAGATCTACCCGCGCTCCTTTCAGGACACGACCGGCGACGGGATCGGCGACATCAAGGGCATCACCGAGCGTCTGCCGCATGTCGCCTCGCTCGGCGTCGACGCGATCTGGCTTTCGCCCTTCTTCACCTCGCCGATGGCCGACATGGGCTACGACGTCTCGGACTACTGCAATGTCGACCCGATGTTCGGAACGCTGGCCGATTTCGACGAGATGATGGCGGAAGCCGATCGCCTGGGGCTGAAGGTGATCATCGACCAGGTGATTTCCCACACCTCCGACCGGCATCCGTGGTTCGTAGAAAGCCGCTCAAGCCGCACCAATCCGAAGGCGGACTGGTATGTCTGGGCCGACCCCAAGCCGGACGGTACCGCGCCCAACAACTGGCTGTCGATCTTCGGCGGGCCGGGCTGGGAATGGGACGGTGTGCGCAAGCAATATTACATGCACAACTTCCTGATCGCCCAGCCGGATCTCAACTTTCACAATCCCGATGTCCAGAACGCCATGCTGGACACGGTGCGTTTCTGGCTCGACCGCGGCGTGCACGGGTTCCGGCTCGATACGGTCAACTACTATTTTCATGACAAGCAGCTGCGCAACAACCCGCCGATGGTCTACGACACGGATGGTGCCGGCATGGAGACGGATACCAATCCCTATTCGATGCAGAACCATCTCTATGACAAGAGCCAGCCGGAGAATATCGACTTCCTGAAGCGGCTTCGGGCGCTGCTCGACACCTATGAGGGGCGCGCGACGGTCGGCGAAGTCGGCGACGGCCCGCGCTCGCTGACGACGCTTGCGATCTATACCAGCGGCAACGACAAGCTGCACATGTGCTACACGTTCGACCTGCTCGGCCCGGCCTTCAATGCCGCCTACATCCGCAAGGTGATGACGACCGTGCAGGACACGGTGACCAACGGCTGGGTGTGCTGGGCCTTTTCCAACCACGACGTGATGCGGCACGTGACCCGCTTCATCGAGGCTCCGGAAGAGCAGGATCGCATCGCGAAATTGTCGATCACACTGATCTCGGTTCTGCGTGGCTCGATCTGCCTCTACCAGGGCGAGGAGCTGGGACTGACCGAGGCGGAGCTTTCCTACGAGGACCTGCGCGACCCCTACGGCATCCGCTTCTGGCCGGCCTTCAAGGGGCGCGACGGATGCCGCACGCCGATGGTGTGGGAGGCAAGCGAACCGCATGCGGGCTTCACCACGGGTTCGAAGACCTGGCTGCCGGTTCCGGGCGATCATGCGGCGCGAGCCGTCGATGCGCAGGAGGGGCTCTCAGAGTCCGTGCTGCATCATTATCGGGCCGCACTCGCTTTCCGCAAGGTGCATCCGCCGCTCGTCGACGGCGACATGACCTTCCTCGATACCAATC
This sequence comes from Neorhizobium sp. T7_12, assembly GCF_002968535.1. Lineage (NCBI taxonomy): Bacteria > Pseudomonadati > Pseudomonadota > Alphaproteobacteria > Hyphomicrobiales > Rhizobiaceae > Neorhizobium > Neorhizobium sp. T7_12. The sequence continues at coordinate 585,672 of NZ_PVBK01000001.1, forward strand.
AGGACCTGCTCGCCTTCGTGCGCGAAAAGGGCGGCGAAAAACTGCTGTTCATCTTCAATCTGACCCGCAGGGCCCAGGATTTCACCCTGCCGAAGCGGCTCAGCGAAATCCTGCCGGTCAACCTGCCGGGCTTCATGTCGCGGCTCGACAAGGGCGTGGTGCAGCTCGACGCCCTCGACGTGTTCTGCGCCCGGGTGTGAAGGCTTTTACGTCGGCGGCATATTCTCGAATTTCGGCAGGGCCGGATCGAGATGGTCCCAAGCGTGGCCGGCGGCGTGCCAGGTCACGAATTGCGGCTTGTACCGGCTCGGATCGTCAAGGCTGCCGGCGCGGATGACGAAGTAGTCCGGCATGGCGGGGAACGTCATGTAGACCGGCGAACCGCAGGTGGGGCAGAAGGCCCGCCTCTTGACCGTTCCGCCGTCGCCGGTCGCCTCCCAATGGGTCGCCTTGCCCTCGACCTTGACGGCATTGCTTGGGAAGGTGAGGTGGGAGGCGTGACCGGTGCCGCTTTCGCGCTGGCACTGGCGGCACTGGCAATCGACCATGACCGCCGGTTCGGCGGAGATCTCATAACGAAGTGCGCCACAGGCGCATCCGCCCGTAAAAGAGGTGCTCATATCTTGTCTCCATGGGATGGCGCCAACCGCGGACGGAAGGGTTCGGCTGAGACCTCCGCCCGGGTCCGAGGCGTCCTCGGGACCATGGGGCGGAGGCGACAACGATGCTTCAAGCCGGGATGCGGCGGTCGTATTCTTCCTTGAGGCGGCTCCAGCCTTCCCAGAACGGTTCAGGCTTGGCGCCGGTTGCCCGGGCAACCAGGATGTCGAGATGCATGTGCCAGCCGGCGCCGACCATGACCATGTTGCGGCGATCGGAGATCCGCCGGTGGGTGACGGTGAGCAGGATTTCGCTGCCGGCCGGCTGAAGTTCAAAGCTGACCTCGCCGCGTGGGGGCCACGAGAAGACGAGCCGATGCGGAGGCTCGAAGGCGATCACCTCGCTCTGCATGCTGTGTTCGGCGGGAAAACCCTCAGGCTTGCCTTCCGACGAGTCGGACAGTTCGTCGTTTCGCCAGGTGAGTTGGAATGAACTGCCTGCCTGAGCCGGTATGATGCCCGATGCGAGCCACTGGCGGCGCAGATCGCTGTCGGTGAGGTAATTCCAGATTCTCTCGATGGGGCCAGGCAGCCGGCGCTGGATGCTGAAGGCGAAAGGTTCGGCTACAGCGCCGTATTTGTTCAACGATGTCATGTCGTTCATTGGTCTTCTCCCGTTTCAGGTTCAGTTTCAGATTTCCGTGGGGCAGGGGATTTCAAAGGGCTCTTCCTGATCTCGTCCCGAGCGCTCTTTTGAGCGTCCTCCTCCCTGAGAAGGCGTTCCAGGATATCGAGCCTGTTGGTCCAGAAGCGCTCATAGAAGGTGAGCCATTCATGGGCGGTCGCGAGTGGGCCGGGTTCGAGGCGGCAGAGATGGGTGCGGCCGTGGATCTCGCGGCGGATCAGCCCGGCGCCTTCCAGCACCTTGATGTGTTTCGAGGCCGCCGCGAGCGACATGTCGTGCGGCTCGGCCAGCTGGCTGACGGTGCGCTCGCCCTGTGCCAGCTCGCGGAGCATGCGGCGGCGCGTGCCGTCGCTGAGGGCGTGAAAGACCGTATCGATCGGATGTGTTTGTAATTCAACCATGTGGTTGAATATGCGCGCGCAGGATTTCATTGTCAACCGATCGGTTGAATAATTTCGGGAGGAAGAGGTTAGGGCGGTTCAGGCCTCTGCGTAGCGGGCAGGTTCACTTCTGAGCCGGGTGATATCCTGGATCGGCGGGGCGCCGAACAGGCGGCGGTATTCGCGGCTGAACTGCGAGGGGCTGTCATAGCCGACCTGATGGGCGGCGGTGGCGGCATCCATGGCATTGCCGAGGATAAGGCGGCGGGCCTCCTGCAGGCGCAGCTGCTTCTGGTATTGCAGCGGGCTCATCGCCGTCACCTCGCGAAAATGCTGGTGCAGCGAGGACGTGCTCATGCGCGCTTCGACCGCGACCTGCTCGATCGAAAAGGGAGCGGAAAAGTTCTGGCGGATCCAGGAAATCGCCCGGTTGACCTGCTGCAGCCGGTTTTCAGGCGCCAGGATCTGACGGATCATCTCGGCCTGGTCTCCGCGCAGCAGCCGGAACATCAGTTCTCGCTCGATCAGCGGCGCGAGATAGGCGATCTCGTCGGGCTTCTCGAGAAGCTGGGCGAGGCGGAGTGCGGCATCTAGGAATTCCGGCGTGGTGTGACTGAGGCCGATGCATTTTTTGCGCATGCTCGCGACACCTGCTGCTGCCGGCATGTCCACTAGCATCTCGCTCAGCAGCTTCAGGTCGAGATCGAGGCGCAGGCAGAGATAAGGCTCTTCCTGATTAGCCTCGATGACCTGACCGGTGACCGGCATGTCGACCGAGACGACCAGATACTGGCCGGGGCTGTAGCGAAAGATCTCGTCGGCCAGCATGACCTGTTTCGCCCCTTGCGCGATGATGCACACCGCCGGCTGATGGATGGCGTGCAGCGGCTCGGTCGGCTTCGACATGCGGATCACCGACAGGCGCGGGATCACTGTTTCGAATACGCCGTCGCCATCGGTGTTTTGTGCAATCAGCCGGGCAAGTTGATCGAGTTTTTCCATCTTGGGCCTCGTGCGGAGGTGTGAATGCCGCGAAATACCGGATGTCCGCGGTTTGGCGTGGAGATCATATGGTGGCGCTGTTGGCCGTTCAATCGAGCTTCGGAGGATTGTGCAACTATGCCGGAGGAGTGGTCTACCGCTCGCCCGCTGCTTTCCACCATATTCGGCTCGTCCGATCGAACCAGCCCGGACGCAAATGGAGATGGTGATGAGCAATTTTCAGCGCTTACTTGAAAGCCCCTTCCATTGGGCCGCCGATTTTGCCGGTGGCTTCCTCAAACGTTCCCGCGGCACGGAAAGACGCCGCCGCGACCGGATGCTCAGGAGGGAATATCTCAATGGCTGAACGGTTTTTTCGCGACCCCTCGGCTTTCCGAGCCCCATTAGCGTTTGCCGCGGCCTTCACCGTCGTTGCGGCGTTTACGGCGCTTGCACACGACATCAAGCAAGAGGAGAAAACCATGGCTGAACATCCCTATGCCGGAATGTGGGTAACCAAGGACAACCACATCCGCCACGAACTGCTGCCGAACGGCCGCTATGTGGAAGCACGCGGCACCCGCGAAAAGGCCTATGAGGGCCGCTACTGGGTGACCGGAGACCATATCGACTACAAGGACGACACCGGCTTCACCGCCGACGGCGATTTCCGCGACGGGGTGCTTTATCATGCGGGGATGGTGTTGCGGCGGCGGTAAGGGAGGCGGCGCCTAGATATTGAAACACCCCATGGGATGTATTATTGTCAGAGACGATGAAACGCGTGGTGCTCGATACCAATGTTCTGGCTGCCGGTTACCGAAGCCGTGGTGGAGCGTCCTATGCTATTTTGCAGTCCATAGGGTCGCGGCAGATCCGACCCCTTGTCACCGTGGCTCTGTTTCTCGAATATGAAGCGGTTCTCAAAAGAGCAGAACACATGGACGTGCATGGAATGGCATGGACCGACATCGACCGGGCTCTTGCGGGTTTTCTGACATTGGCTGAGTCAGTTGACGTTCACTACCAATGGCGACCGCAGCTTTCAGACGCAAAAGACGAAATGGTGCTCGATGCAGCGCTTAACGGACGTGCGGACGCATTGATAACGCACAATGTTCGAGATTTCGAGCAGGCAAGGAAGCCATTTGGACTCCGAATATTAAAGCCCAGCGAACTGTTGGAGGAACTGAGGACATGAGTACAAATACATATCCGTTGAAACTCCCAGCGTCGATCAAGGCGGCCGCTGCACGACTGGCCAAAGAGGATGGCGTGTCTCTGAACCAGTGGATCGCGTCGGCGGTCGCTCAGAAAGTTGGAGTAGTCGAGACGGCGGCGGAATTTCTCAAGAAACGTGCTGGAAACGCGACGCCGGAGGATTTTCTCAAGTCGCTTGAAAATGTCCCAGACAATCCACCCATGGAAGGTGATGAACTTCCCGAAGGCTGGATGAAGGCCAAGGGTTACCAGAAATAGGCGTGCTTTCACCCGAGCAGCGCAAACTTGTCCACATCGACCATGCCCTTGTCGGAAATCTTCAGGTGCGGAATGACGGGCAACGGCAGGAAGGCGACCTGGAGGAAGGGTTCCTGGAGCGTGGTTCCGAGCGCGTAGGCGGCCTGGCGGAGGTGGTGGAGGGTGTCGCGCACCACTTCATAGGGTTCGAGGCTCATCAGGCCCGCGATGGGCAGGGCGATTTCGCCGGTGACCTTGCCGTCCTCGACCACGACGAAGCCGCCGTGGATTTCGCCGAGCCGGTTGGCAGCCATCGCCATGTCGTCCTCGCTGACGCCGACGATGCAGATGTTGTGGCTGTCATGCCCGACGGTGGAGGCGATCGCCCCCTTCTTCAATCCGAAACCCTGAACGAAACCATTGGCATGGTTGCCGTTCTTGCCATGCCGCTCGATGACCGCGACCTTGATGATGTCGCGGTCGAGATCGACGCCGGTCTGGTTGCCCGCCGATGGCAGGCGGTAGCGGCGATGTTCGGTGATGATCTTGCCTGGCATCACGCCGATGACCGGCGTCTCGCCCTCCGAGAAGGGCACGCCGAAATGCATCGCCTGCACCGGGCGCGCCTTGACGCTGTCGAGGCCGACCGGGGCGACGGGCTTGCGGGTGGCGAAGAGTCCGTCGGTGACCTTGCGGCCGGCGGAGAACACCATCTCTGCCTTGCAGTTTTCGAGGCTGTCGACGACGGCGAGATCGGCCCGCCAGCCGGGTGCGACGAGGCCGCGGTCGCGCAGGCCAAACGCTTTGGCGGCAGAAATCGAGGCGGCGCGGTAGATGGCGATGGGCTCGACGCCATGGGCAATCGCGGTGCGGATCATGTAGTCGAGATGGCCCTGTTCGGCGATGTCGAGCGGATTGCGGTCGTCGGTGCAGAGCGCGAGATAGGGTGACAGCCGCTCGGTGAGGAGCGGCATCAGCGCGTGCAGGTCTTTCGACACCGAGCCTTCGCGCACCAGGATATGCATGCCCTTGCGGATCTTCTCGAGCGCCTCCTCGGCGGTGGTGCATTCGTGTTCGGTGCGGATGCCGGCGGAGAGGTAGCCGTTCAGGTCGTTGCCCCGCAGCAGCGGCGCGTGGCCGTCGATATGGTCGCCGTAGAAGGCGTCGAGCTTGGCGAGGCAGATCGGGTCCTTATAAATGACGCCCGGGAAATTCATGAATTCGGCAAGGCCGATGACCTTGGGGTGATCGCGGAAGGGCAGCAGCTTTTCGATCGGCAGGTCGGCGCCGGCCGTCTCCAGATGGGTGGCCGGCACGCAGGAGGAGAGCTGGACGCGGATGTCCATGATCGTTTCCAGCGAGGAATCCAGGAAAAATTGTATGCCCTCGGTGCCGAGCACGTTGGCGATCTCGTGGGGATCGCAGATCGCCGTCGTCACCCCATAGGGCAGGACGCAGCGGTCGAACTCGTGCGGCGTCACCAGCGAGCTCTCGATGTGGAGATGGGTGTCGATGAAGCCTGGGACGACGATCTTGCCGGAAATGTCGATTTCGGCCTTGCCGGCGTAGTTGCCGCAGGTGCCGACGATACGGTCACTGCTGATGGCGATGTCGGAGGCGACGAGTTCGCCGGTGACGAGATCGAAGAATTTGCCGCCCTTCAGCACGATATCGGCGGGTTCGCGGCCGGTGCCCTGGTCGATGAGGGTTTCGAGACGGGTGGTCATGGCAGGCTCCTCGCGCTGAATCAGTCGCCTAACCTAACCGTTCAATAAGGAAACGGGGAGAGGCGACCGATGCGAGCGGGACGTCATGCGATATCCGTGCGGACATTGCCGCCGCAGAGGATGGTGGCGACGGTTCGGCCTTTGAGGTTCGCGCCGTTTTCCAGAAGACCTGCAATGCCGGCGGCGCCGGCTTCTTCAACGACAAGGCCGTAATGGATGCGGCAAAAATCCCGCGCCTGGCGGATGGCCGCCTCGCTGGCTTCCCAGACCTCGTCGACGGTCGTCCTCATGCAATCCAGTGCATAAGGAACGCATTCTCGAACCGCGATGCCATCCGCTGCGGTTGCCGCGGTTTGCGTGGAGATCAGCCGGCCGGTTTCATGGGATTGCTTCATGGCGGGCGCATTGGCGGCGACCACGCCTATGACCTTGCAGTTGGGGGCCTTGACACGGATCCAGGTGCCGATCCCGGTCAGAAGCGCGCCATTGCCGAGCGGCACGAGGATGGCGTCGAGTTCGACGGCTTGCCGGGAGAGGCGCTCGGTGATTTCCAGCGCGATCGTGCCTGCCCCTTCGGCGATACTCCGCAGTGCGCCGTCTTCGACAAAGGGGCAGCCATTCGCTTGCGCATAGGCACGCGCAGCGGCTTTGGCGGCGTCGAAATCGCTGCCTTCCAGCCGCACTTCGGCGCCGAGCCGGTGCATTGCTTCGACCTTGCCGGGATTGGCGGTGGTGGCGGAAAAGATCACCACCCTGCGTCCGCGGGCCTGGCCGGCATAGGCGAGTCCCTGGCCGAAATTGCCGGCGGAGGCGGAGACGACGGGGTGGTCGCTGGCCGGTTCGTTCTGCATCCACCAGTCGGTGCCGCGTCCCTTGAAGGAGCGGATCGGATTGAGCGTCTCCACTTTCGCCAGCAGGCGAAGGCCGAGAGCCGTATTGGCCGTCTGCTGCTCGATCAGCGGGCTGTTGGTGAAGACGGGATCGATGCTCTTCGAAGCAGCGAGGATGCCGTCGGCGGAAGGGTGTGGCTGGTTCTGTGTCATGGCGTTAAGATGCCAACGAAAAGCCGGCAGGATTCCTGAAGTCATGCTCATGATCAGGAATATTTCCCGGAATTTGTTTCGAAGCCGGGAAATCCTCTCATGGCACTGACGAAAGCCGATCGCGAAATCCTCAAGCTGATGCAGCGGGATGCGACCATCACCTTGAACGAGCTTGCCGAGCGGGTGGGTCTGTCGCCGTCCTCGGCACAGCGGCGGCTGCAGAAGCTTCGAGAGGACAAGGTGATCCTGCGGGACGTTTCGGTCGTCGATCCGAAAAAGGTCGGCATGGCCGTTTCCATGCTGGTCGAGGTGGAACTGGAGCGCGACCGTCCGGAGCTCATGCCGCCTTTCCTGCGTTGGGTGGCGGATACGCCGGAGGTGCAGGAGGCCTGGGGGACGTCGGGCCGGGGCGATTTCACGCTGGTGATCCTCGTCCAGTCCGTCGAGCATTTTGATGTGCTGGCGGACCGGATGATGGAGATGAACCCGAATATCCGCAAATTCACGACAAGCGTCGTGCTGAAGACGTTGAAGCGGACGCTGGCGGTGCATGTCGAGTGAGGAAGTAACGTCAAGTCTGCAAACCGATATCGATTGCCTGGCTTTGATTTGTCGGAATAAGGTGGCGCCATGAGCGCCAACGACCTGTCCGGACCGATTATCGTTTTCGATGCGCAATGCATTCTCTGTTCGGCCAACACCCAGTTCGTGCTGCGTCACGACAGGGCGCGGCGGTTTCGTCTCGCCTCGATGCAGAACGAAACGGGAGCTACGCTCTATCGCCGCTTCGGCATCGATCCGGCCAATCCGGAAACGCTGATAGTGGTGCAAGGTGACGAGGCGCTGCGCGACAGCGATGCGGTGCTGGCGATCTATGCCGGGCTTGGCTGGCCCTGGAAGGTGCTTTCCGTTTTGAGGCTGGTGCCGCCTTTCCTGCGCAATCCGCTCTATCTCTGGATTGCCCGCAACCGCTATCGGATTTTTGGGCAGCGCGAGACCTGCTGGGTTCCTCCGGCGGATTATGCAGATCGCGTCCTGTGAAAACGGTCATTGTTCTCGGCGGATATGGCGGTTTCGGCGCGCGGCTTTCGCGGCGGCTCGCCGCCGATGGTTGGATGGTGCTGGTGGCTGGCCGGAATGGCGAGGCTGCCAAGCGATTTGCTGAGAACTTACCGAATGCGATGCCGCTTGTGGCGGATCGGAACCGAGATCTGACGCCGATCCTTGAGGAACATTGCCCGTTTCTACTCATCGATGCAGCCGGGCCGTTTCAGGGCAGCGGCTATCAGGTGGCGCAGGCGTGCATCGCCTGCGGGGTCCATTACATCGATCTGGCCGATGCGCGGGATTTCGTCAACGGCATTTCGGTGCTGGATGAGACGGCGCGTGCTCGCGGCGTCGTGGTGATGGCCGGTGCTTCCAGCGTGCCAGCCATGTCCGGTGCCGTGATTGATGAACTGGCGCAAGACATGGAGGACGTGCGCTCCGTCGAAATGTCGATCAGCGCCTCGAACCGAGCGACTGCAGGCTCATCCGTCGCGGCGGCGATCCTCAGCTATGTAGGCAAGCCCGTGCGGCTCTGGCACGGCCGGCGCTGGCGGCAAGAGACCGGCTGGCATCAGTTGAAGCGCGTACACTACCGCATACGTAGCAAGGCGCCCATTTCGCGGCTGGTCGCGCTGTCGGATGTGCCGGATCATGATCTCGTACCGGCAAGGGTGCCGGGCCGACCTGCAACCATCTTCCGTGCCGGGCCGGAGTTTTCATTTCAACTGCTGACGCTCTGGATTCTGAGTTGGCCGGTGAAATGGGGATGGTTCGCGTCGCTCGGACCGCTTGCCCGCTGGCTGCTGCCGCTGCAGAAGCTCAGCGCACAGTTCGGGACGGATCGTTCGGCCATGGCAATCGAGGTCAAGGGCTCACTTGGCGGTGCGTTCGAAAGCCGGCGCTGGACGTTGATCGCCGAAGATGGCTGCGGGCCGGAAATTCCGACGATGGCGGCGCAGTTGATCGCGAATGCGATAGCGGAGGGGACGGTAGCTCCCGGTGCCCGATCGGCCGCGGGAGAGCTATCATTGGCGGCGTTCATCCCGCAATTCGACCGGCTCTCGATCTGCCGGGAGATCGAGAGCACCCCCTATCTGCCGCTCTATCTGCGGGTAATGGGCGAGGCGTTCCATATGCTGCCGGGGCCGGTGCGGGAAATGCATAGCGTTTTCGGAGATATGGGAGCGGCGGGCACCGCCACGGTGGAGCGCGGGCGGTCATTTCCGGCGCGACTTGTCGCAGCAATCATGGGTTTTCCGCCGGAAGGCGAGCATGCGCTACATGTGGCTTTCTCGGAAAACGATGGTGTCGAACGCTGGACGCGCGATTTCGGCGGGCATGTTTTCAGCAGTGAGCTTAGCCAGCGCGGGCGCTATGTCTCCGAGCGTTTCGGGCCGATGCGATTTTATTTCGATCTGCCTTCGGACGCTTCCGGGCTGATGATGGTGATGCGTAGGTGGTCGGTCTTCTCAGTTCCGATGCCGCTGGTTCTTGCGCCGAAAAGCGAGGCGCGGGAATGGGCGGAGGGTGGTGATTTCTGCTTCGACGTACCGATCGCGCTGCCGCTGATTGGCAAGGTCGTTCATTATCGGGGCCGGCTTCGACGCATCTAGGCGCGTTCGCCAAAAACAAACGGGCGCCCGAAGGCGCCCGCCGGTGATGCGATTTGAAAGATGTCACTCGGCGGCGACGATCTTGCCGTCTTCCCATTTGAACAGGGAAAAACTCTGCGAGGTGAGGTCGCCCGTCTTGCCATAGGTGAGCTTGCCGATGGCGGTGGCGATCGGTTCGCCGGACTTGATGGCCGCGGCCACCGCTTCCGTATCCTCGGCGGACTTTGCCTTTTCGATGCCGGCCTTGATCACTTCGACGGCGGCATAGGCGTTCAGCGTGAAGGCTTCGGCGGGGATCTTGCGGGCGGCGAGAGCTTCGGCGGCAGCCTTGGAATCCGGGCTCTTGGTCGCGTCGGAGGCGTTGGTGAAAACCGTGCCGGCCGCTGCCTTGGTGCCGATGTTCCAGAACTCGCTGTTCGACAGGCCGTCGCCGCCGATGATCGTCGCCTTGACGCCGAGATCGGCGAGCTGGCGGGCGAGCAGGCCGCCTTCCGGATGGTAACCGCCGAAATAGATCACGTCGACATTCTGCGACTTCAGGCGGGTCGTCAGCGCGCTGAAATCCTTGTCGCCCGGGGTGACGGCGTCGTCGAGCACTTCCTTGACGCCGCCGGCGTTCAGAGCTGCCTTGAAGGCGTCGGCGAGGCCTTTGCCATAGGCGCCCTTGTCGTTGATGATCGCGACTTTCTTGTCCTTGAAGGCCTTCAGGACGTAATTGGCGGCGACGACGGCCTGCTGGTCGTCGCGGCCGCAGGTGCGAAACACGTTGGTGAGGCCGCGGCTGGTGAGGGCCGGAGTGGTCGCGGTCGGGGTGACCATCAGCACGCCGTTTTCCGCAAGCGCATCGGAAGCCGGCATGGCGACGCCTGACGTCACCGGGCCGACCACAAAACGGATGCCTTCGCCGACCAGCTGGTTGGCGGCGGAAACGCCCTGCTTGGGTTCTGCTGCATCGTCGGCCGCCTTCAGAACGACCTTTTCGCCGAGAATGCCGCCCTTCTTGTTGATTTCCGCAATGGCGGTTTCTGCGCCGTTCTTGACCTGGTCACCATAGGCCGCGACCGGGCCGGTGAGCGGGGCGATCAGGCCGATGACGATCTCGGCCTGGGCAAGCGGAGCGAAAGTCAGGGAGGCGAGTGCCGTTGCCCCCAGAAGCATCTTGAGGTTCATCTTGGTCTCCTTGGATGGGGGCTTCAACCCCGTGGTGAACGCCGCACCCCTACCTTCCGTCTTCGATATCGCGCCGGGCGCGGTCGTGCCAAGGACGGAAAGCGATGCGGTCGATACCGTGCCGAGCCATTTTTGGCTTTCGGCGGTCGGCAGCCAATTCTGTATGAATTCCGCCGGGATTCCGCAAGAAGATAACAAAACGGGATGGATTTTTGTGATTTTCACCAAGGAATGCGCGAAAATTCCGGATCTCGCCCGGATTCAGCGACATCTGCGAAACTAGGCCTTTCGCTCCAGAGCGCCGAGGAAGGTGCGGACCTGACGGTTGAAAGCCTGGAATTCCTTCGGCGGCATGCCGGACCGCTCGACCAGCGTTTCGCCGAGGCATGTGCTCTTCGCGATCAGGACGCGGCCGGCGTCAGTCAACCAGACATGCACCTGGCGCTCGTCGATCTTGCTGCGGCGGCGCTCCAGCAGCCCGGCCTGTTCGAGCCGCTTAACGGGCGGGGTGATGGTGCTTGATTCCAGGCCCAGCCTTTCCGCGATCGTGCCGATCGTCGAGCCGTCCTGTTCGCCGAGCACGCTCAGGACGAGGTACTGCGGATAGGTGATGCCCATGTCGTCGAGCATCGGCTTGTAGGCGCGATTGATGGCGATATGGGCCGCATAGAGCGAAAAGCAGAGCTGCTCGTCGAGCGGCGGAAGGGGGGAGGCGGGCATGCTTGCTCCGGTGCTGTTCCAGGTTCTTCCCGACGTATAGCACAATTTTGATATCGCGATAAATATTTTTGTAGACACGATCGAAGAATGCCACTACCCATATGTTTATCGCGATAACAAATATCGAGATATGGAGATCGCGATAATCCGAAGGGTGCGGTTCAAAGGAACGACACGCAACGGTACTATGAATGTCTGGTCGGCCATTTTTTGCTGCCGCGCCCGCCATTCATGTCGCAGTCATTGAAAAATCAGTTTCGAAAGGACACGAGAACCATGACCAGCAATTTCATCACCACCAAGGACGGCACGCAGATATTTTACAAGGACTGGGGTTCGAAGGACGCCCAGCCGGTTGTCTTCCATCACGGCTGGCCGCTCTCGGCCGACGACTGGGACGCCCAGATGCTGTTTTTCCTGCACCAGGGTTTTCGTGTCATCGCCCATGACCGCCGCGGCCACGGTCGTTCGACCCAGACCGAAACCGGCAACGAAATGAATACCTATGCGGCCGATGTTGCCGAGCTCGCCGCCCATCTCGATTTGAAAAACGCCATCCATGTCGGCCATTCGACCGGCGGCGGCGAAGTTGCTCGCTACGTTGCCCAGTATGGCGGCGGTGGCCGGGTGGCCAAGGCGGTGCTGATGGGCGCCGTGCCGCCGATCATGCTGAAGACGGATAATAATCCGGGCGGCCTGCCTCTCGAAGTCTTCGACGGTTTTCGCGCAGCACTCGCCGCCAACCGCGCCCAGTTCTTCCGCGACGTTCCGGCCGGCCCGTTCTACGGCTTCAATCGGGAAGGCGCGACCGTTTCGGAAGGCGTCATCGCCAATTGGTGGCGGCAGGGCATGATGGGCGGCACCAAGGCCCATTACGATTGCATCAAGGCGTTTTCGGAAACCGACTTCACCGAAGACCTGAAGGCGATCGACGTGCCGGTTCTCGTCATGCATGGCGACGACGACCAGATCGTCCCGATCGCCGACTCGGCCCTGCTTGCGGTCAAGCTTCTCAAGAACGGCACGCTGAAGGTCTATGAAGGTTTTCCGCACGGCATGGCGACCACGCATGCAGACGTGATCAATGCGGATCTTCTGACTTTCTTCAAGGGCTGAGGCCGACGGCCGGATAATCTGCCGGCATGCAACCTAGAAGGCGGCCCTCGGGCCGCCTTTCCCGCAGATGGGCACCGGGCAATAGTTTCGGGCGGCGGACCTTGCGAGGCTTGAAGCGATGCGTCACGACCCTAGCTCTTGGACTGTCTTCGGCGGCCAGGCCTGCCTGCGGCCGGCCACGGGATGGGGGTGGTTCGTGCGTCTTTTTCTTGCTTGTCTGCTTTGGGTACTGTCTGCGGCAGCTGGCGCTTACGCGGCCCAGCCGGCTCCCGATGAGGAACTGCCTTTCGAGGCGCAGATCCAACGCTGCTGGTCCACGCCGACGGGCGCCGACACGCCGGCGACTATTGCTTTCAAACTGAAGCCAGACGGCAGCCTCGATGGGGACGCGGTGATCAAAAGCCGGGGCGAGGGGCCTCTCAACGAGGCCTTCGCTCAATCGGCTCTCAGGGCGGTGCGGAGATGCAGTCCCTACAAGGTCGATGGCGAGCTGGAATTCGAGACGACGTTCCATCCCGATCCGACCAGAGCCCTACCGGATGCAAATGCAAAACGGCTGAGGGGCGAACAGGCAGCCAAGGATTTCGAGAAGGACGATCCGCGCGTGCGGGTCTTCGATTTCGGCCCTGTGAAGGTCGGCATGAGGGTGCCGGAAGGGTTTTGCGCGATTGATCCGAAGCGCGGCGGCTATCATGAAAAAGTTTGGAAGTCATTGACCCCGCCGCCAAAACGGGCTGCTGAACTGCAGTCGCTGGATATCGATTGCGAGTCGCTGAAGACGTCCGAGGCCGGCCGGGAGACCCGGCCCAAGCATGTCTTCTCGGTCATGCGATTCTATAGCGGCAAGGAGCCTCTTCCCGGAAACCTGGCCTCTTACCTTGACCTCCTCCAAAAGCGCTACGAGAAAAGGGGGCCACTCACGCCACGGTTCTGGCAGGATCCGCCGGTGGAGGGAACGCCATTTTTCGGACGCGACAAGCGTGCCGTCTATCTGGGACAGCGGGCATTGCGGGAACGGGGAAAGATCGCCGTTTCAGGCGTCAGTGCCTATACGATGGTGGAAAAGATGCCGATGCTGATCAACTACTTCGCGGCCGACGGCTCCGACCTTGCCGCCGAGCGCCAATCGGCGATAGCCGGAATCATCGCGGACATGCGGGTCGTGTGGGCTGATTGAGGCCCATGTCTGGCACGGTAATGACAAAAGAAAAAAGGCGGCGTCCCGGCCGCCTTTTCCGTGTCGAGATGAAAGGCTCAGATATTGCTCGTCAGGATATCGCGCAGCTTCCCGAATATTTCGTCGATATGATGCTTTTCGACGATCAGCGGCGGGGACATGGCGATCGTGTCGCCGGTGGTCCGGATCAGCAGGCCGTTTTCGTAGGCCTTCAGGAAGGCGGTGAAGGCGCGCTTGGTGGGTTCGCCGGCGATCGGGTCGAGTTCGATCGCGCCGATCAGGCCGAGGTTTCTGATATCGATGACGTTCGGCAGATCCTTCAGCGAATGCAGGCCCGCTTCCCAATAGGGGGCGATGTCGCGGGCGCGGTCGAACAGGCCTTCTTCCTTGTAGGTTTCAAGCGTCGCGAGGCCGGCAGCCGAGGCGATCGGGTTGCCGGAATAGGTATAGCCGTGCATGAACTCGATCATGTGCTCCGGCCCGGTCATGAAGGCGTCGTGGATATCGGAGGTGACGAAGACGGCACCCATCGGGATCACGCCGTTGGTGAGGCCCTTGGCGGTGGTGATGATGTCCGGCTTGACGTCGAAATACTGGGCCGCGAACGGCGCGCCCAGGCGGCCGAAACCGGTGATGACTTCGTCGAAGATCAACAGGATGCCGTGCTTGGTGCAGATCTCGCGCAGCTTCTGCAGGTATCCCTTCGGCGGGATCAGCACGCCGGTGGAGCCGGCGACCGGCTCGACGATGACGGCGGCGACGGTCGAGGCGTCATGCAGGGTGACGATGCGCTCAAGCTCGGTGGCGAGATCGCCGCCATGCTCCGGCTCGCCCTTGGTGAAGGCGTTCTTGCCCGGCAGGTGGGTATGCGGCAGGTGGTCGACGCCGGTCAGAAGCGTGCCGAACATCTTTCGGTTGGAGACGATGCCGCCGACCGAGATGCCGCCGAAATTGACGCCGTGATAACCGCGCTCGCGGCCGATCAGGCGGAACCGCGAGCCGTTGCCCTTCACGCGGTGGTAAGCGAGCGCCACCTTCAGCGCCGTCTCGACCGATTCCGAGCCGGAATTTGTATAGAGAACGTGGTTCATGCCCTCTGGCGCGATATCGACCAGACGATTGGCGAGTTCGAAAGCCTTGGGGTGGCCCAGCTGGAAGGCGGGAGCATAATCCAGCTCGCCGGCCTGCTCGCGGATCGCCTCGGTGATCTTCGGGCGGCAGTGGCCGGCATTGACGCACCAGAGGCCGGCGGTGGCATCGAGCACCTGGCGGCCGTCATGGGTCGTGTAGTGCATATCCTTGGCAGCGACGAAGAGGCGGGGTTCCTGTTTGAACTGGCGGTTTGCCGTAAATGGCATCCAGAACGCCCGAAGATCGTTGGGCGTGGTATTCAGGCGGTTGGACATGACATTCTCCATGGCCATTCGGTTTCTTCGGGTGGCCATTTCCCGATCGGCGTCATTGCACCAAGTTTTGACTGCATGGTCAAATTATCAGGGGGATCGGAGGCGTCAACCGCCTTCGAACAAAGGGCCGCTGCGAATTCCTGCGTTGGAGCGAAATCGATTCGGGCTGGCGTTGCTGGGTGGGGCGATCGGTACGGATTTCGATAAAGGCTCAAGATTTCAACGCGGTTTCCACCGGTGGTGAAATTTGATTGCGCCTCTCTGGTCTTTTGGCGAAAGCTGCCAATATCGCGTTAAACTTCAATTCCGAGACCCCTCATTGGCTGATCCCGATCCCAACGAAGACATGCATATCGAGCGGCTGGAAGCGCTCGATGCCTATAATATCATGGACACCGAGCCGGAGCCGGAGTTCGACGATATCGTGCTTGTCGCCTCCACGCTCTGCGGCACGCCCGTGGCGCTCGTCAGCCTGGTCGAGAGGGACCGGCAATGGTTCAAGGCGCGCGTCGGGTTCGAGGCATGCGACACGCCGATCGAGCAGTCGGTCTGCGCCCATGCGCTCGGCAGTTCCGATGTGCTGGTCATCCCCGACCTGCAGCTCGACCCGCGCACCCGCGCCAATACGCTCGTCACCGGCGAACCGCATATCCGCTTCTATGCCGGCGCGCCGCTGATCACGCCGGACGAGGTGGTGATCGGCACGCTCTGCGTCATCGACGTCCAGCCTCGGCCGCAGGGGCTCGACGAGGGGCAGAAGGCGGCGCTGCAGGCGCTTGCCCGGCAGGTCGTCGCGCTTCTCGAAATGCGCCGCATCTCGCAGCGCAAGGACGACCTGTTCCGGCGCCAGAAGACCATCAGCGCCAATATCCGCTCCAGCGTCAATGCGAGCCTGGCGGCCCAGGAGGCGGGAAGGATCGGCACATTCGAAATCGATATCGCCACCTCGATGATGCGGGTCTCGCGGGAATTCTGCCGGATCTTCCACGTGCCCATCGCCGAGACCTATCCGACACGGGTCTTCGAGAACATGGTGCTGCCGCAGGACAAGGGTCTGCAGTCCGACGATACGTCCCGGCAGCAGGGGGATGCGCCGCTCGACGTCGAATATCGCATTCGCGTGCCGGGATACGGCGTGCGCTGGATCGCCCGTAATGCCAGCTTTCGACATGACGAGGCGGGCCGGCCGGTCAAGATGATCGGTACGGTCAGGGACGTGACCGCCGCCAAACGGGAAGCCGCCCGGGTGCAGGCCCTGCTCGATGTCGGCGACAGGTTGCGCGACCTCAGCGACATGGAATCGATGGCGATCGCTGCCGGCGACCTGATGGCCAGGGCGCTCGATGCGACGCGTGCCGGTTTCGGCATCGTCAACGCAGCGGACGAGACGGTGTCGGTGCCGCCCGAATGGTGCGCGCCCGGCGTCAAGAGCCTTGCCGGGCTGCACCACTTCCGGGACTACGGCTCTTTTGTCGACGACCTGAAGCGCGGCGAGGCCGTTGTCATCGCCGACGTTGCCACCGACCCGCGCACCCGCGACCACGCGCCGGCGCTGCTTGCGCTTGGCATCCGTGTGCTCGTCAACGTGCCGATCTTCGAACTCGGGCGCTTCAGGCTCGTCGCCTTCATCCATCACGACCAGCCTTATCCCTGGATGGAGGAAGAGATTTCCTTCGTCCGCAGCTTCGGCAATCGCATCCAGATCGCGATGTCGCGGGTTCAGGCCGAGCTGGAGCAGCAGATGCTCAACAGGGAAATGAGCCATCGGCTGAAGAATACGCTGTCGATGGTGCAGGCGATCGCCACCCAGACGCTCCGGCCGGTAGCGGAGCGGGGCCTCGTGGAGGCCTTCGAAAAGCGCCTGCACGCGCTCAGCACCGCCCACGACATCCTGTTCGAGCAGAACTGGACGAGCGCCTCGGTCTACGCGGTCGTCGACCGGACGATGAACGGGATCGGCATGCGTGACCGGATCGACGCGCAGGGTCCCAACGTGCGGTTCGGGCCAAAAGGCTCGCTTTCGCTTTCCCTGCTCCTGCACGAGTTGACGACGAATGCGGTGAAATACGGGGCGCTCTCCAACGATACGGGGCGGGTGGCGATCGACTGGCGCATCGAAGGCGCCGGAGACGGCGCGATCTTCTATCTTTCCTGGCGGGAGACAGGCGGCCCGCCTCCACGCGAGCCGGAGCGCAAGGGTTTCGGATCCAAGCTTATTCGGATGGGTTTGATCGGAACCGGCGGTGTCCTCGTTAGTTATGATCAACCGGGGTTCAGCGCTGACATGACAGCTGTGCTCCTTCAGCTAGCACAGGCAGAC
The DNA here is from genome assembly GCF_002968535.1 of Neorhizobium sp. T7_12. Lineage (NCBI taxonomy): Bacteria > Pseudomonadati > Pseudomonadota > Alphaproteobacteria > Hyphomicrobiales > Rhizobiaceae > Neorhizobium > Neorhizobium sp. T7_12. The sequence continues at coordinate 603,114 of NZ_PVBK01000001.1, forward strand.
TGACCGGATGGGACAATCCACACCGCCAATAAAGCAGGCGGTCCTCGTTGTCGAGGACGAGCCCCTTCTGCGCATGATGGCAATGGACCTGGTGGAGGACGCGGGGTTCCAAGCGGTCGAGGCGGCCGATGCCGACGAGGCGGTGACGATCCTTGAAACACGCACCGATATCCGCATCGTCTTTACCGATATCGACATGCCCGGCAGCATGAACGGCATGAAGCTGGCGGCCGCCGTGCGCGACCGCTGGCCGCCGATCGAGATCATCATCGTGTCGGGGCAGGTCCGTCTGAGCGAGGCCGATCTGCCGGAGCGTAGCGTGTTCTTTTCCAAACCCTACGATTGGCAGAAAGTGACCGCCACGCTGCGTCGCATGGCCAGGCACTGACACGTGAATGCCCGGACCTTGCGCCTGCAGGCTCGATACCCCGTCGGCCGGCCCGGCATGGAAATGCCCCAGCCCCCGGCCGTCATGGCGGGGGTTGGGGCAGGGCAGCGTGACGTCATGTCAGCGCTGTCATTCTCACGCGGCTGCTGATTTCTTCTGTACCGGAGCGCAGTAGATTTCTTCCAAGGTCTCGAGGACCTTGATCACCGATTCCGACGAGCTGGAGTAATAGATGGTCTGCGCATCGCGGCGGGTCTTCACCAGCTTTTGGGCCCGCAGCTTGGAAAGGTGCTGGGACAGTGCTGACTGGCTGAGGCCCACTTGCGACGCAAGCGCACCCACGGCGACTTCGCCCTTGACCAGGCAGCACAGGATCATCAACCGTTTCGGGTTGGCCATGGCAGACAGCAGGCCTGCGGCTGCGTTGGAATGCTCAGAAAGTGCCATCGTATCCATATGTCTTAAATTCCCCTCGTATTCCAAAGCGGCCCCCCGCTCAAAAATTCGGCCATCGTCCTATGGGTGAAAATTAGCAAGGAGCAAAAGGGATTGTATATCCCTAAATTTCAGGTAACCAGTTATCGTATGTTAGCGATCTCAAAAACATAATCAAGAACGGCCTGGGGAGACTCCGCAAGAAAGTCGAATTCGTGCCTGAGTTGAAAATCTCCCGCGATAAGGTCGATTCCAGCTCGGTCAACTCCTCCGAAGCGCCAGTTTTTCCCGCTTTCCGTGCCGAGACGAGCTGCAATTTTTTGCGCTTGCTCCGGAATATTTTTTAACTTTTCTTGCAGGTCCAGCCATTCCGCTGTCATCCCCGGCTCGGGAATCACCAGGTCCGATCCGGACAGCATGTATGCACGGCCGAATCCTCCATTCAAGGAGGCTGCCTGCGGGGTGATTCGGAAAAACCGGAAATCACCGAAATCTGCATACAATGCAGCCTTGGGATGGCGATCCAGAAAACGCTGGCGCACGCGCGCATGTCCGGGCGTATCGCGCACGACGCTCTCGGCAAGGCACTGGACGGTGATCCGGGGATGGGCGAGCGGATCGCCCTTGCCGGGTTCGCCGGCCAGAAGCGAGCAGCGCGGATCGGCGACCAGGCCTTTCGTATGGCCGGAGAGGCCTGAGATGAGGATGACCGGCACGCCGTCGACATCGGTGCCGGTGAGCGCGCGGCTGGCGGAGGGGAAGCCGGTCTCCGGATCGAGGACCGCCAGCGCCATGTAACGCGCGCCGCGCACCAGCGTGCGGGCAAGCCGGCGGGCGTCGTCATCCGTATCGCGCAGCACCTGCGGCTTGTCGGTCTGCCGTTCGTCGGCCAATTCGTCGATCTCCTGTTCGTCCGCCGCGAGGCAGCCGCATTCGGCGTCGGCATAACATCCGGCGCGGCGAAACGAAAGGTGACTTCGTGGCTCGGCTTATCAGGCGTCGCGGCGGCGATGGCGGGTCAGGCCGGCAATCACGTCATCGGAGGAAATGCTGCCGATGATCGTGCCGTTGTCGACCACCCCGATGGCGCCCGGCTGACGCGACAGCGCATCCAGGATATCGACGAGCGGCGTCGTCGGCAGCGCGGTGGCGGAGACGGCCGTGGCGCCTGCCACGGGGCCCACCCCGGTCCGCATCACGTCGCCGGCGGTCAGCATGCTGATCGGGTTGAGGTGCTGCACGAAATCGGCGACGTACTGGTCGGCAGGCGCACGGACGATCTCCTGCGGCGTGCCGCACTGGATGATGTGTCCGCCCTCCATGATGGCGATTCGGTTGCCGATCCGGAATGCTTCGTCGAGATCGTGGCTGACGAAGAGAATGGTCTTTTTCAACCGCCGTTGGAATTCGAGAAGCTCGTCCTGCAGCCGGGTTCTGATCAACGGATCGAGCGCCGAGAAGGGCTCGTCCATGAGCAGGATCGGCGCACCGGTGGCAAAGGCGCGGGCAAGGCCGACGCGCTGCTGCATGCCGCCGGAGAGTTCGCCGACCTTGCGGCCCGCCCATTTCGTCAGGTTGACCAGGTCGAGCTGTTCGTTGACCTGCTTGGCACGCTCGGCATCCGGAACGCCGGCGAGCTCCAGTCCAAAGCCGACATTTTCCGCGACCGTGCGCCAGGGGAGAAGGCCGAATTGCTGGAAGACCATCGAGACGGTGTGCATGCGCAGGTTGCGCAGCACTTTCGGGGTCGACTTGTAGGGATCGACCGGACCTGAGGGGGTTGCGACGCTGACATTGCCGCGAACCACGGGGGCGAGCCCGTTGACGGCACGCAGCAGCGTCGACTTGCCCGAACCGGAGAGGCCCATCAGCACGAGGATTTCGCCCTCGTGGATGGTGAGCGAGGCGTTGGCGACACCCATGACGATGCCGGTCGCGGCACTGATCTCGTCGCGGGTCTTGCCCTGGTCGACCATGGCCAGCGCCCGTTCCGGCTTGTCGCCGAAGACGATGTCGACATTGTCGAAGACTACGCAGTCCGTCATTGGCCGTCTCCCGTCGATGTGCGGAACATGCGGTCGAGGATGATCGCCAGGATGACGATGCAGAGACCGGAATCGAAGCCGCGGGCGACGTTCACGGTATTCAGCGCCCGGAGCACCGGCACGCCGAGGCCGTTGGCGCCAACCAGCGCCGCGATGACGACCATCGACAGCGACAGCATGATCGTCTGGGTGAGGCCGGCCATGATCTGCGGCATGGCAAAGGGCAGTTCCACCTTGCGCAGGATCTGCGACGGAGTGGCGCCGAAGGCGACGGCCGCTTCCCGCAGCGAACTCGGGGTCGAGACGATGCCGAGGCGCGTGAGGCGGATCGGTGCCGGGATCGCGAAGATGACGGTGGCGATCAGGCCCGGAACCATGCCGAGGCCGAAGAGGATCAGCGCCGGGATGAGATAGACGAAGCTCGGCAGCGTCTGCATCAGATCGAGGACCGGCCGCATGGCTTCGTAAAACCATTGGCGGCGGGCAGCGGCGATGCCGAGCGGCACGCCGACCACCATGCTGACGGCCGTCGAGGCGAGCACCAGCGCCAGGGTTTCGGTGGTTTCCTTCCAGTAGCCCTGGTTGAAGATCAGGAGCAGGCCGAGGAAGGTGAAGGCTACCAGTACGAGGGAACGGCGCAGCCACCAGGAAAGCCCGGCCATGGCGGCCATGACGAACAGCGGATGCGGCGTCGCAAGACACCACAAAAGGCCGTTGATCACTCCCAGGAGAACGGAAGAAAGCCAGTCGAAGAACCAGTCGGCATTCGCCGTCAACCAGTCAACGACCGCCTTCGCCCAGGAACCTATAGGTATTCGATGATCTGCGATCCAATCCACGAGAAAACTGCCGTCCATAGGGAGAGAAAGGGCGGGCTCCGGGGCAGGCGATCCGCCGCCCCGGAAACATTTTCAGGACTGTTAGAGACCGAGTGCCTTCTTGACGGCGGCGAGGCCGTCCTTGCCGTCATAGGTGGTGACGCCGGCAACCCAGGGCTCGATGACCTTCGGATTGGCCTTCAGCCAAACCTTGGCAGCGTCGTCGGCGTCCTCGCCGTCGTTGAGGATCTTGCCCATGATGGTGTTTTCCATGTCGAGCGAGAACTTCACGTTCTTGAGGAGTTTTCCGACGTTCGGGCATTGGGCGGCGTAACCGCCGCGCGCCACGGTATAGACCGTCGCGCCGCCGTAATTCGGACCGAAGACGGTGGCGTCGCCGCCGGCGAGATAGGTGATCTGATGGGCGACGTTCATCGGATGCGGAGCCCAGGCGAGGAAGACGATCGGCTTGCCTTCCTTGTCCGCGCGGGTGACCTGGGTCAGCATGCCCTGCTCGGAGGATTCGACGACCTCGAAGCCCTTGAGGCCGAAGGTGTTGGCTTCGATCAGCGACACGATCATGCCGTTGCCTTCGTTGCCGGGCTCGATGCCGTAAACCTTGCCGTCGAGTTCCTTCTTGTGGGTGGCGATGTCCTTGAAGTCCTTGATGCCGAGCTTGGCGCCGGCGGCATTGGTGCCGAGCGTGTACTTGGCGCCTTCGAGGTTGACGGCGATGCTCTCGATCGACTTGTCGTCGAGATAGGGCTGGATGGCGCCCTGCTGGGCCGGCATCCAGTTGCCGAGGAAGATGTCGATATCCTTGTTCTTCATGGAAGAATAGGTGACCGGAACACCGAGCGTCTTGACGTCGGCCTTGTAGCCGAGCGCTTCGAGAACCTGGATGAACGAGGCGTTGGTCGAGGCGAGGTCCGTCCAACCCACATCCGAGATGCGGACGGTCTTGCAGGCTTCCGGTTCGGCGGCGGATGCGGTGCCGACGATCGCGAGGATCGATACGGCGGCGGCGAGCGTGGTCTTCAATGAGGTAGTCATGCGCATGGGCTGCTCCCGTTTTTATGGTTCCCGCCATTATCAATATATGCTGCGCCGAGGCAAGCGCGCGCATTCGCGGCGGAGAAGGGGGGGCATTTGCGACATTTGTGACTTTCTCCCCCAGCATTGCGCAGTCTACAGTTTCCTGTGGTTTTCGGCAAAGACGGCTTTTCCCGAATCCCGATCGCGATCAGAAGGCAGATATGGCCAAGCTCTATTTCCATTACGCCACTATGAATGCCGGCAAGTCGACGATGCTTCTGCAGGCATCCTATAACTACCGCGAGCGCGGCATGCGCACCGCGATCTTCACCGCATCGCTGGACGACCGGGCCGGCCAGGGCCGGGTCGCCTCGCGGATCGGGCTTTCCTCCGATGCCATTCCCTTCGGGCCGTCCGACGACCTCTTTTCGGACATCGAGGCGATGCATGCGGAGGAGCCGGTCGCCTGCGTGTTCGTCGACGAGGCGCAGTTCCTGTCGCCCGAGCAGGTCTGGCAGCTTGCGCGGATCTCCGACCGGGTCGGCATCCCGGTGATGACTTACGGCTTGAGGACGGATTTCCAGGGCAAGCTGTTTCCCGGCTCGCTGGAACTGCTGGCGATCGCCGACGAGCTGCGCGAGGTGCGCACTATCTGCCATTGCGGGCGCAAGGCGACCATGGTGGTGAGGCTCGACGAGGAGGGCAGGCTGGTGCGCGAAGGTGCCCAGGTGGATGTCGGCGGCAATGAGAAATACGTTTCGCTCTGCCGGCGGCACTGGGAAGACCAGATGCGTTGCGAGTGATGCCCGGATTTTAAGCCGCCGTTCACCGTACGGAGCGGAAGCCGGCGGTGATGCGGCGAAATTGATTCTGGTCAAAGTTTGCGGCTGGAAAACATGTCTAGGTATCACATCCGAAACGTCCCGGCCCGACCGGGCGGTGGTTCCCAGCAGGAGTTCGCCGCATGCGCAAGACCACCAAGACCTTTAGCCTTGCCACCAGCCTCGCCCTGTTCGCCCTGCCGGCGTTCAGCGCCAAAATCGAGGTGAAGATGCTCAACAAGGGCAGCGATGGCGAGGCCATGGTGTTCGAACCGGCAGCCGTGAAGGCACAGCCGGGCGATACGATCAGGTTCGTGCCGGTCGACAAGGGGCATGACGTCGTTTCGATGCCCGGCCTGGTGCCGGAAGGCGCCGCTGAAATCAAAGGCAAGATCAGCCAGGAAATTTCCTTCACCGCCGACAAGCCGGGCGCCTACGTCTTCAAATGCACACCGCATTTCGGCATGGGCATGGTCGCGGTAATCGTCGTTGGCGACGCTCCGGCCAATCTCGACGCGGTGAAGGGCGCCAAGATGCCGAAAAAGGCGAAGGATCGCCTTGACGCGGAAATCGCCAAGCTCGGGCTTTGATTTCTACCAGCTTTTCCGGCGTATCATTTGTGGCAACTTTCACCTCGAACCGGACGTCACCGATCTGTCACTGTTCGTTTGTATTTCCGCGTCAGCAAACGAGGACTGCGGAATTGATAATTTTTGAGACTGAAAGGCTGCGATTGGAGACTTGGGGCGAGAACGCCGTTTCCGAGCTAATGAAATTGCACGGTAGCCTGGACGTGGTCCGCTTCCTGGATGCCACGGGTACTTTCTATGACCGCCCCAAAGCGGAAAAAAGGCTCGCTGAGTGGGATCAGGAGTATCACCAGCATGGTATTGGGAAGCAACGTCTAGTGCGCAGGCACGACAGCGCTTTTCTAGGACGGGCGGGCTTTTCTCTTTTCAAGCCGGACATTCCCGAGATTGGATATTCTTTATTACCGGAGCATTGGGGCAATGGATACGCGACCGAAATCGCCGAAGGCTTGCGTGATTGGTTGGCGGCGTCCGCGAAATGGAACGGGTTTATTGGCTTCGCCCATGTTGATAACGTGGCGTCCAACCGGGTCCTCGAGAGAATTGGTATGAAGCCGACTCATCAAGATGTCATCTCTGACCTTCCGATGCAGTTCTATGCCATGAATTTCGGTATCGGCGACAACCCATAACCACCTCCGGCTCGTTCCGGCCGAAGTAATTTTTCCCGGCAATCGAGGCGGGACGGCGTGGCATAATTTTGCGGGGGCGTTATCTTCTCCTCCGGTGGCGGGAGTATGCGCGTGGCGGCTTTTAAGAATTTCGACGGCGAGATCGAGCGGATCAGCGGCGTTTTGGCTACGACGCGCGATGCGCTCGGCCCGGCCTCGTCCCTGCTTGCCGACACCGCGCAGGATCTCGCCCTGCCGGATGAGGAGAAGCTGGCTGCGGAAGCCGAGCGGCTGAAGGCCGAGATACCCGAGCGGCAGGCGGTCGAAGCGGCAACTGCCCGGTTGGTCGCGAGGCTGGCAACCGAGATCGGCATCTGCGCCCAGGAATTCGACGATCGGGAGATGCCAACCCGCTTCGAAACGTTGATCGGCTACGTTTCCGGGGCAGCCAGACACCGCCGCCAGCAGGCGCGCTGGCGCAGCCCCGTGCCGCTTAACCGGCTGGCGGAGCTTCTGCGGCGTGCCGATCTGCTGGCCGGTCTGGTGCGGCAGGAGCGTGACTTCCTGATCGGGCAGCGGAAGGAGAGCGAGGGCGATCTGGTGACGCTCATCGACCACCGACCGGAGGTCATCGAAAAGCTGCGCGGCGAGGACGGTGCCGCGATGACCGGCCTGGACGTGATCGGCCGCACCGAACCTGCGATCAAGGTCTTCCAGGATTTCGTCGCCGGGCTCAACGCCCGGGTAGGCACCTGCAACATCCTTCTGCACAAGCTGATCACCGACACGGAAAACCTTCTGATCCTCTACCGGATTGTCGCCGATGCCAGCGGGCGTGGCGATGCCGGCCTGAAGCCCGAACTTTTTCCGCACCTGGTCCCGGAGGTCGAGCGCTTCTCAAGCGGGCTGCTGACATTGCACGGCCTCGACCGCCGGCGGCATCGCGCCGATCAGGCATTCGCCGAACGATTTCCCGCGGAGGCGGCGGGGGAGGCGGCCGAAGCCGACGGCGCAACGGGTCGCTTTCGACTGCCGACCGTTTTCGGCTTCAAGCTTATCCGGTCCCAATAGGGCTGCCGAGGATCGGCTACGCGGCCGTTTCCAGCGGTTGCGGCGAAACGTTGCGCCCCCGTTGTGCTTGTGACGCCGAGCACATATGTGTGAGCCAAGCCAAATCGGATGCACCCCGCCTCACAAGGAGACAGCGATGCTCGACCGGATTACCGCCTTCTTTCAAGGGATCGGCCAGGCCGTCGGGCGAGGCATAGGGCTGTTGATCGCCTGGATCGTCTGGCCGTTCATGGCCGCACATGGCTGGTATCGCCAGCGGCACTGGATGGTGAAGGGCCCCATCCTCGCCTTCCTGGTGCTGATGTTCGGGCTCTACGGCTATTTTTTCTGGCAGACGCAGGTCTGGACCAATTTCAATCCGAATTTCGTCGACAGCTATCGCTGGTCGGAGCGCAACGTGCCGGCAGGCCAGGAATTGCCGGCAACTGCTCCTGCAAGCGCCAATGCGACCGCTCCGGCGACCGGGGCGAGGCAATGCCAGTCGTCGGCGATCGTCGATGCGGCCGCCGATCTCACCGACATGAACGTCAACCAGAATGCCTGGATTTCCTCGATGCTGCTCTATCGGCTCGGGTTCTTCGGTATCGACTGGGATCACACGCCGTTCCTCGACAACAAGGCCTCGTTCCAGCGCGGCGTCAATCAGGCGGTGCGGCGCACATCGACGGAACTCGTCGATTCGCTCGGGCGCGTGCGCGGCACCTCGAGCATCAACAACAATCTCCAGGATGCCCGCGGCAACCTGCAGTTCGACGAATATTCCTGGTATTTCGGGCTGAGCCCCTTCGGGCCGAAGACCCCGACCCCGAGCTATTATCGCGCCGCGATCGGCAAGCTGAGGGCCTTCAATACCGATCTGACCACCTGCAACGCGACCTTCGACAGCCGCGCCGACAACCTGATCCAGTTCATCGACCGGATCGCCAACGATCTCGGCGGCACGTCGGCGATCCTGCGCGAGCGTTCGGAGAACTACAATGCCGGCTGGTTCGACACGCGTGCCGACGACCGCTTCTGGTTCGCCTACGGCCAGCTCTACGGCTATTATGCGGTGCTTTCGGCGGCGGGCGCGGATTTCTCCCAGGTGATCCGCGAGCGCAATATCGGGCCGCTCTGGACCGATACGCTGTCGCAGTTCAAGTCGGCGCTGCGCATCCAGCCGGCGATCATTTCCAACGGCCGCGAAGACGGCTGGATCATGCCGAGCCATCTGGCGGTGATGGGCTTCTACACTCTCCGGGTCCGCTCGAACCTGGTGGAATTGCGCTCGGTGCTGGACCGGTAAGCCGGCCGGCACCGGTTGGGTTTTTAAGGAGTCAGGTTTTCGGGAGATCGGGTTCGTCGAGAAAGAACGTCACGCCTGGACGTTCGGCAAAGAATTCGTAGGTCATGCCGACGACCTCGCCGCTTGTGCCCGGCTTGTCGCGGAACTTGCCGACGCTGCGAACGTATTTGTAGTGCTCGGCATCGGCCTTGACGCGGTAGATGTTGTGATAGGTCAGGCGTTCGCCGCTGGCGCGCTCGAAGGTTTCCATCAGTTGCGGCATATCGTCGGGATGGATCCGCGCGATGATGGCGACCATGTTCAGGGGACCGTCCTTCGGTTCCAGGCCGAGGATGCGACAGACATCCTCCGTCGCGAAGAAGTGGCCGGTGTCCAGATCGATTCGCCAATAACCGTAAAAACGAAAGGCCGAGGCGAGTTCAACCACCTCGTCTGCAGAGAGTCCCATTTCCCGGTATTGAGTATTGACGCGTTTTTCGGTGTGTTCGACCCAAAACGTCAATCTTTTTCTCCCATAGGCCGGGAGATAACGCCCCAACCTTACACTATGAGTCTCAATCTCAATGCCTTAGCTACCAACTGGGTGCGGTTGACGCAATCCAGTTTCTTTATGGCATTGGTCATATATGCGTTAACGGTATGATCCGAGAGGGAAAGAATCCGGCCGATTTCCGAGGATGTCTTGCCCTGCGCCGTCCAGCGGACGACCTCCAGTTCGCGGGTGGTGAGGGGGCCTGCGGTACCGGTCCTGGCACTGCGGCGGAGCTTGTCGAAGACATCGAACGCATGCAGCACGATCATGCCGATCTCGTTGAGCTCCACCTGGCTCAGCCGATGCCGGACACCGTCGAAGCGCAGCATGAAACGGCCGCCATCGATCGAATGTAACGCCATCGCGACGCTGGTGATGATGTCGTAGCGGCGCTGCAATTCGTCCGTCTCGACCGGAACCGGGAAACCGCGCACGCTTTCGGGATCGTCGATCGACCAACAGTAGGGAAGAGCGGATTTCGAGATGATCGGCGCAACCGGACAAAGCTTCAAAAGGCGGCGGCGGTCAAATTCCTGGACATAGCTTGGGGGCAGCGTCGTCTCGACGATCATCCTCGACAAAAGCGTCTCATCCGCTCTGGTGGCGGCGAAAAGCGTGATGTGCCGAAACCCGAACTCGTGGGCAACGCGCTTCAGAGCAGCAAATATTTCCACCCGCGAATCCGCGGCGGAAATCTCGCTGTTCAGAATCGATTGCCGTTCCAAAGTGATCATGCGGGCGAGCAGACAGGTGAGTTATGTGATCGTTAACAAATATACAAATCGATTTGAATAGCCAGCGAAATTTCCTGCGCTGCAGCAGAAATTGGCACATTTTCCGATACAGGCTCACTTTATTTCCATGAATTCATGGAGTTACCGGCTCAAGATTTATACGGGGATATATCCGGTTCCCTTAATTTCCTCCATGACGGCATAGGTGTGGGTTTCCCTGACCCCCGGAAGCGGGAGAATCACCTCCGAGAGGAACTGCCGATAGGCCTCCATTCCGGCGACCCGCGCCTTCACCAGATAGTCGAACCCGCCTGCCACCATGTGGCATTCCATCACGTCGTCGCTACGCTTCACCGCGGCGGCAAAGGCGTCGAAAACGTCGGGCGTGGTGCGGTCGAGCTTGACCTGCACGAAGACGAGCAGGTTGCGCCCGAGCTTTTCCGGCGACAGCAAAGCGCTATAACCGGTGATGTATCCTTCGCGGGTCAGCCGCTTGACCCGTTCGGCGGTCGCCGTGGGTGAAAGCGAGACGCGATCGGCGAGTTCGAGATTGCTCAGGCGCCCCTCTTTCTGGAGCGCGCGGAGGATTTTTCGGTCGAGACGGTCGATGTCCTTCATGTTTCGCTACGTTTTGTCAGAGTTGCCGTGAGATATTTCGTTAATGCCATAAAAGTCCGCCGAAATCACCGGGAAATTCCCGCTATGGAGAGAATGAAACGGAGATGCGTATGAGCCAGATTCTGACCGAGCCCTTCATTCCCTTCAATGCGCCCTATGCCGGTGACGACGACCGGCTGATCCGGCAGTTTGCCGCCCGCACCAGCTTCACGTCGGCGCAGGACGCGGCGATCGACCAGCGGGCGCGGCGGATGGTCAATGCCATCCGCGACGGGGCCGGCAAGGTCGGCGGCGTCGAGGACTTCTTGCGCGAGTATGGGCTTTCGACCCGGGAAGGGCTGGCGCTGATGGTGCTTGCCGAGGCGCTGCTCCGCGTGCCCGACGGCTTGACCCAGGACCGGCTGATCGAGGACAAGCTGCGCGAAGGCGGCTGGAGTACTCATGAGGCCTCCGGCGAAAGCTGGTTCGTGTCGGCCTCGGCCTGGGCGCTTGCGGTTTCGGCGCGCGTCATCGGCCCGGGCGAGACGCCCGAGGGAATCCTGCGCGGCCTCGTCAAGCGCGTCGGCCTGCCGACCGTGCGCACCGCCACCAAGCAGGCGATGCGTTTCCTCGGCCACCATTTCGTGCTCGGCGAGACGATGAAGGATGCACTTGTCCGGGCCGCCAAGAGCGAGGAGAAAGGCTACCGCCATTCCTTCGACATGCTGGGCGAGGGCGCCCGCACGGCTGAAGATGCCAAGCGTTATTTCCGCTCCTATGCCGACGCGATCCAGTCGATCGGCGCGCATATGAAAAAGTATGGCAAGGGCAGGCAGCTTCCCGACCGGATGGGTATTTCCGTCAAGCTCTCGGCGCTGCATCCGCGCTATCTCGCCACGCACCATGACCGGGTGATGGCCGAACTGGTGCCGGACCTTCTCGACCTTGCCCGCATGGCCAAGGAACACCAGCTCAACTTCACCGTCGATGCGGAAGAGGCCGACCGGCTGGAACTGTCGCTCGACGTGATTGCCGCTACCTTCTCCGACCCGTCGCTTGCCGGCTGGGACGGGTTCGGGCTGGCGATCCAGGCCTATCAGAAGCGGGCGCCGGCGGTGATCGACTATATCGACCAGCTTTGCACGACGCATGGCCGGCGGATGATGGTGCGGCTCGTCAAGGGCGCCTATTGGGACACAGAGGTTAAGCGGGCGCAGGAGCGGGGAATCGAGGACTATCCGGTCTGGACCCGCAAGCCGGCAACGGATCTTGCCTATCTCGCCTGCGCCCAGCAGCTTCTCGCCAAGCGGGCGCGGATTTTTCCGCAGTTTGCGACCCATAACGCGCTGACCGTCTCGACCATTCTGGAGCTTGCCGGCCCCGACCGCACCGGCTTCGAATTCCAGCGGCTGCACGGAATGGGAGAGGCGCTTTACGACGACCTGCTCGAAAGCAACGACCGGATCGCCTGCCGCATCTATGCGCCGGTCGGCGGTTATCGCGACCTGCTCGCCTATCTTGTCCGCCGGCTTCTCGAAAACGGCGCCAACTCCTCCTTCGTGGCAGTTGCCGGCGACCGCCAGGTTCCGGTCGAAAAGCTGCTGGAACGGCCATCGGCGCGGCTCGGTCTCGATGACGGCATCAGCGCGCGGCACAAGCAGATCCCGCTGCCCTCGGACATCTACGGTCGCCGCAAGAACAGCGCCGGTTTCGAATTCGGCCACCGGGTCGAGCTCGAGCGGCTGATGGCGAGCGTTTCCAGATCGTGGGGCGAGGTGAAGGCGGGACCGCTGGTGGCGGGCGTCGCCTCCAGGGCTGAGGAAAAGCCGGTTCGGTCTCCTTCCGACCGGGCGAAAATTGTCGGCACGGTGCGCGATGCGACGCCAGCCGATGTGGATGCCGCCTTCACTGCTGCGGCCAAGGCGTTCCGGGCCTGGTCGCGCCAGCCGGTGGAAATCCGCGCTGCCTGCCTGGAGCGGGCCGCCGGGCTGATGGAGGAAAACCGTGACCGGCTGCTGGCACTGCTGGCCGCCGAGGCCGGCAAGACGCTGGATGACGGGATCGCCGAAATCCGCGAGGCGGTGGATTTCTGCCGCTACTACGCCGATAAGGGCCGCGAGCTGTTCGCCATGCCGAGCCTGATGCCGGGTCCGACCGGCGAGGACAACCGTCATTTCTGGCGCGGGCGCGGGGTGTTCGGGTGCATTTCGCCGTGGAACTTCCCGCTGGCGATTTTCCTCGGGCAGATTTCCGCCGCGCTGGTGGCCGGCAATACGGTGGTCGCAAAGCCGGCGCCGCAGACGCCGCTGATCGCCCATGAGGCAATCAAGCTGTTCCACCAGGCCGGCATTCCGGCCGAAGTGCTGGCGCTGGTGCCGGGCGGCCCGGATGTCGGCTCGGCGATCACCGCGCATCCCAAACTTGCCGGCATCGCCTTCACCGGTTCCACGAAGACGGCGCATGCGATCAACCGGGCGCTGGCCGCCAAGGACGGGCCGATCGTGCCCTTTATCGCCGAGACCGGCGGCATCAACGCGATGATCGTCGATGCGACGGCACTTTCGGAACAGGTGGCGGACGACGTGGTCGTTTCCGCCTTCCGCTCGGCCGGCCAGCGCTGCTCGGCACTGCGCATCCTCTTCCTGCAGGAGGATGTCGCCGACGGCATGCTGAAGATGATCGAAGGGGCGGCGGCCGAACTCAATCTCGGCGATCCGGCAAAACAGAATACCGATGTCGGGCCGATCATCGACGAGAACCAGAAAAAAACGCTGGCCGACCACATTTCGGACATGCGGGCCAGAAAACAGAAGATACGTTATGCCGGAGGCGCGCCGGCGACCGGCAATTTCTTCGCTCCCCACATCATCGAACTGGACAGCGCCGCGGTGCTGACCAAGGAAGTGTTCGGGCCGGTCCTGCATGTGGTGCGCTGGAAGGCAAAGGAGTTCGACAAGGTGCTTTCGGCGATCGACGCCACCGGCTACGGCCTGACGCTCGGCATCCACAGCCGCATCGAGGCGACGATCCGCAAGGTGACGGAGGCGCTCGACACCGGCAATGTCTATGTCAACCGCAACATGATCGGCGCGGTCGTCGGCACCCAGCCTTTCGGCGGCTCGGGCCTTTCCGGCACCGGCTTCAAGGCGGGCGGGCCTGCCTATCTGATGCGGTTTGCCGAAGAGCAGGTGATCTCCGTCAATACGGCAGCCGCCGGGGGGAATGCCAGCCTGATTGCAATCGGGGAGGGGTGAGACGCGACGGCGCAGCCGGCAAAACGCTCCAGTGGAGCGTTTTGAGCGTTGAACGCGCCGAGCCCAAGCGAGGCGCCGGGAGGCGGCTGCTTTTCACGCGGGACGCAGCGTCTAGCCCCGAGGACGGCACGACTATCCACAACCAAAAGGCTCGGAGCGATCCGGGCCTTCTTGCATTCAGGCCTGTTGTATTTTTGCCATCGGATCGGGCTCGCATAAATATGATCATTAGAGTCATGTTTTAATAATTGACAATAACACTCATGTTTTCTAATGGCATGAATAAGGCATTTCCTGCCTCCCGCCACATTCTTGCCAGAATTGAAAAAGGGCCGCCGCCTTTCCGGTGCGTTCGCGCGCGCCGACGGTTTCGCGTGCCCTGTTGAAAGGACAGTCATGGTCACCCGGCGTCTGCGATCCACCCTTGCCACCTGCACTGCGCTTGCGGTGTTTTCCCTCGCCTGCGGTGCGGCCGCCCAGCAGGCCGCACAGCCTCAGACGGACACGACGCTGAAGCCGATCGTGCTCAAGGGTGCGAGGACAGCGCAGCCAGGTGGTGTCGCGGATACGCCTTTGGCGACTACGACCACACAGGTGCAGATCGAAAACAAGCAGATCACCAATGTCGAGGATCTTGGCCGCGTGGCGGAACCCGGGGTCAACTTCAACCGTACAACAGGTGCCATCAACATCCGCGGCCTCGAAGGAAACCGCGTGCTGACGACGGTCGATGGCATCCCGACGCCGTTCATCGACGATGTCACGCGTGGCGCGACCGGCGGCGTCGATGCTTTCGATTTCGGCTCGCTTTCGGGCGTTGATGTCGTGCGTGGCGCTGATTCCAGCCGAGCCGGCCCGGGTGCCCTCGGCGGAGTTCTAGGTCTCAGGACGCTGGAGCCGGAAGACCTCATCGGCGAGGGCCGTGATTGGGGCGGCATCGCTCGGACCGGCTATGACAGCGCTGATACGAGCGGCTTCGGTTCGGTCGGTGTCGCGAAGAAGATCGAGAATACCTCGATCCTTTTCCAGGGCGGATACAAGAAGGGGCAGGAGCGGAAGACGAATGGCAGCGTGGACGCTCTCAGTACCGCACGCACCGAGGCAAATCCTTCCGAATACGACCAATACAATCTGCTCTTCAAGTTGCGCCACGAATTCGAGGGCGGCCATATTTTCGGCCTTACCGCCGAGAGTTTCCGTCGGGACAGGGATACGGACTTACGTACCTCGCAGTCGGCAGCTGGCAACTATCGGGCGGGAGACTACGACGGTGTCAAGGAAACCGACCGCGACCGCGTTTCGCTTGACTACAAGTACCAATCGCAGAGCGATGACAGTGTTATCGACAGCGCGTGGGCCTCACTCTACTATATGAACCAGCGAACCGTAGACGGCTATGACGGATATCGCTCGAACTCGGTAGTGGGGCCGATCAGCCGACGCAATGAGTACGAAGTGGATAGCTTCGGCCTGATCGGCGCGTTGGAAAAGAACGTCGATGCCGGTACTCTTGACCACAAGTTTACCTTTGGCTTCGATCTGGCGCGCGTAATCTCGGAACAATATTCCGCAGGCTATGACAATTGCCCGCCGGAGATCAGCCCCGGCGTCTATCCGCCCGGCTTCTCAGCCTGCGCTAACCTGCATACCAATCAGGCCGATACGCCAAAGGTCGAAACCAGCCGAATCGGCTTCTATCTCGAGGACGAGATCGGTTTCGAAAATTCCGCCTTCACCCTGACGCCAGGTCTCCGGTTCGACTGGGTTCGCCATGCGCCGAAGATGACCGCAGCCTACGACGACAATGCCAGCAATCCCGCGCTTCCCGCGGGGTTCGAGGATTGGGCGCTGTCTCCGAAGCTCCGGCTCGGTTACGATGTGAATGATGATGTCGAACTGTTCGCCCAGTGGGCGATGGGCTTCCGTGCGCCGACGGCTGGTGAACTTTACAGCGTCTTCGGTGGACCAGGCACTTACCTGCGGCTTGGCAATGCGGATCTGGAGGCCGAAACCAGCCACGGTTTTGAACTCGGCGCAAATCTCGGCGACGAAAGGTTCGGTGGTCGCATCAACCTCTTCTACAATCGTTACAAGAACTTCATCGATGCGCGCGGCTTCAGCGATGCTGAAACCATTGCTGCGGGCTACGATCCGGCCCAGTTCCCCTTTGGTGTAACCGGCTACCAAAATATTGCCCGTGCTGAAATCTTCGGCGTGGAGGCCAGCGTTCACAAGACATTCGACAACGGTTTCCGGATTGGCGGCGGACTTGCTTTTGCCCGTGGCAACGATCTGGTCAACCACACGTTCCTGCGTTCTGTGGCTCCGCTCAAGGCGGTTGGAAGTGTGGGATACGATACGGAAACATGGGGCGTCGGGTTTGATTGGATCGGGGTATTGTCTTCGCTGAGCAACGATGGTCTCGGCGGAACATATTTCAAGACCCCGGGATACGGAATTGTCGATTTGACCGCCTGGTGGGAGCCTGAGCAGGTGAAGGGCCTGAAGATCAACGCAGGCATCTACAACGTGTTCGACCAGACCTATTACGATTACGCAACAGTGAGGCAGAATAGCGCCGCGCAATCGCGCGAATTCTACTCCGAGCCAGGCCGCACCTTCAAGGTCTCGCTGACCCAGCGGTTTTGATCCAGATAAAGGGGCGGGGGCGCCTGAGAAGGGTGGTGCGAGCGATCGCGCCGCCCTTTTCCTTGTGCACGCTCCCGGCGACTATCCGGTTGCGGCTATTCACATAGCCTTTCCTTCGCTAACCATAACCGCAAGGACATGTTTGATCCGAAAGCACTTGGGGGAGCGAAGCTATGGCAGAGGTCAGATCCGACATCGAAATCGCACGCGCCGCGAAAAAGAAGCCGATCACGGAGATCGGCGCGAAGCTCGGGATTCCCGTCGAGGCGCTTGCTCCCTATGGCCACGACAAGGCGAAGGTCGGGGCGGAATTCATCGCGTCGCTTTCGGGAAAGAAGGACGGCAAGCTGATCCTCGTCACCGCCATCAACCCGACGCCGGCGGGCGAGGGGAAGACGACCACTACTGTGGGCCTCGGCGACGGGCTGAACCGGATCGGCAAACGAGCCGTCATCTGCGTGCGCGAGCCGTCGCTCGGGCCGTGTTTCGGGGTCAAGGGTGGAGCGGCCGGCGGCGGGTATGCGCAGGTCATTCCGATGGAAGACATCAACCTGCATTTCACCGGCGATTTCCATGCCATCACGTCCGCCCACAACCTGCTGTCGACGATGATCGACAACCATATCTACTGGGGCAATGCCGAGAACATGGATACCCGGCGGATCAGCTGGCGGCGGGTGATGGACATGAACGACCGGGCGCTGCGCCAGACGGTCGTCTCGCTCGGCGGCGTCGCCAACGGTTTTCCACGCGAGAGCGGCTTCGATATCACCGTCGCCTCGGAAGTGATGGCGATCCTGTGCCTGGCGGCCGACCTCAAGGACCTCGAAAGGCGGCTCGGCGACATCGTCATCGGTTACCGGTTCGACCGTTCGCCGGTGTTTGCCCGCGACCTCAAGGCCGACAAGGCGATGACGGTGCTGCTGAAAGACGCGATGCAGCCGAACCTGGTGCAGACGCTCGAAAACAATCCCGCCTTCGTGCATGGCGGGCCGTTCGCCAATATCGCCCATGGCTGCAATTCAGTGATCGCCACGCGCACGGCGCTGAAGCTCGGCGACTACGTGGTGACGGAAGCGGGTTTCGGGGCCGATCTCGGCGCCGAAAAGTTCTTCGACATCAAGTGCCGAAAGGCGGGGCTGAAGCCGGATGCGGCCGTCATCGTCGCCACCGTGCGGGCATTGAAGATGAACGGCGGGGTGAGAAAAGAGGATCTGGGCCAGGAAAATGTCGAGGCGCTGAAGCGGGGTGCTGCCAATCTCGGCCGCCATATCGCCAATGTGCGGAAATTCGGCGTGCCGGTGGTCGTCGCCATCAATCATTTCACTTCGGATACGGAGGATGAGATCGCCGCCGTCAAGGACTACGCGGCGCGGCACGGTGCGGACGGCATCGTCTGCCGGCATTGGGCGGAAGGGTCCGCCGGCATCGAGGAGCTTGCCCTCAAGGTGGTCGAGCTTGCCGAGGGCGGCCAGGCAAAATTCCAGCCGCTTTATCCCGATCACCTGCCGCTCCTCGAAAAGATCGAGATCATCGCCTCGAAGATCTATCACGCCGGCGAAGTCACCACCGACCGAGGCGTGCGCGACCAGCTGAAGGCCTGGGAGGAGCAGGGTTACGGCGACCTGCCGATCTGCATCGCCAAGACGCAATATTCCTTCTCGACGGATCCCGCCCAGCGTGGCGCGCCGGAGGGCCATATCGTGCATGTGCGCGAAGTGCGGCTTTCCGCCGGCGCCGGTTTCGTCGTCGCGATCACCGGCGAGATCATGACCATGCCTGGCCTGCCGCGCGTGCCGTCTGCGGAACGCATCTTTCTGAACGAAGATGGCTTCGTGGAGGGGCTGTTCTGAGGGCTTGAGCGCCCGAACCGCCTTGTGTTAAAGCTCATCCGTCGAAAAAGGCAGGGCCGGATATGGTAAGCACGGCCCCTTCCGCAAGGAAGCTCTGATCCTTCGGTCCACCGTTGAGAACCCGCGACGAGAAACGGCACATCCCGTGCCGCTCTCGGCGGATTCTCGTGGCTTTTTAGCGTCGCGTTCCGCCGGGGTAACCTTGCGAGAAAACGATGCGTATGAACCATATCGATATCCACGTGCCCGACGTTGCGGCAACCACTGCCTTCCTCGTCCGGCATTTCGGCCTGACTCTGCGTGAGACGCGCGGTGGGAACGGCCTTGCCATCCTCAACGACGATGCCGGCCTCGAAATCGTCGTCAGCCACCCGGTCGAAAAATTCGGCGGGGCCGAGCAGCAGGCGCTCGGGGTCGTCACCTATCATCTCGGCTTCATCCAACCGGAGAGAACCGAGGTCGACAGGCTTTATCGGGAACTCAAGGCGGGCGATGCCGAGCTGGTTGGGGAGCCACGCGAGATGCGCGGTGGTTATCTCTTCTATTGCCTGGCACCCGGCCGGGTGATGATCGAGGTAGGGTGGCGGGGGTAGAGGTTTCGCTTGTTCCTCGGCCGCATCAGGGTGGTGTCGCGAGGAACGGCGGCGGTGCCGCATATGCCCTTCTCCCCGCTTGCGGGGAGAAGGTGCCGGCAGGCGGATGAGGGGCCCCTATCCCTCGGCTGCCGGCATGAATTTCAGATCCGGCGCATCCTCAGGTTCATTCAATCTGCCCTCCAGAATCGCGACAATGGTCTCCAACACAGATTCCATTTCAGTCAGCACCGCCACATTCCAGAACCGGGCGACCGACCATCCGTCGGCATTCATGAAGCTATCCCGCTGCCTGTCGTAGTCGCTATTGGCGTGTTGGCTTCCGTCTATCTCGATGACAAGCTTTCGGTCCCGGCAAGCAAAATCCGCAAAGTAGCGACCGATCGGAAGCTGCCGGACGAACTTGAATCCGTTCAGTCGCCGGCGCGCAACTCTTCCCAAAGCTTTGCCTCCGAAACATTGTCGGAACGGCGCAACGAGCGGGCACGAGTAGTCGTGTTTGTTTTTGGTCCCCGCATCGCAAGTTGCCCCTCATCCGTCTGCCGGCACCTTCTCCCCGTTGAAACGGGGAGAAGGAAATATGCCGCGCCGTCGTCTCAATCTCAATGTCTGCGTGGCCGGGATGCTCGCTATGCGTGAGTTGCGGCGGGCGGCATGCCGCCTACCGGCAATACCGATACCCGTCCTTCCGCTCCAGTACGTCGAGATGCAGATGATTCTGGTGGGCGGCGTCGCTGCCCGGTGACAGGACGGTGGTGAAGTGGAGGCAGGCGCCGGCAGTGGCGGTGCGCTGGAAGGCGCCTTCCATGGTCGAGTCCTCGGTCCTCGGCTTCATCTCCAACTTCTCGCCGTTGTCGAGCTTGAACGCGGCGACGTCGAAGGCGTTGCCGCGGGCGTGTTCGGAAATCTTGCCCGTCGAGGCGCTGTTGCGCAGGCGGCAGGCGTAGGTGGAGCCGGGCACCAGCCCGGTGATCCTGCGGCCCGGCATGGCGATGTTGAGCGCCGGCTGAACCGTGTCCTTCAGCCAATGCGCCAGGCTGACTGCCGTCTTGCAGCGCATCGTCGCGCCGCCGACCTCGATCCCCGGCAGGACTGCGGCGACGTCGATCGGGCTTTCGATGCCGCAGCCATTGCCCTCATCGATCGGATCGGTCGGTTCGAATTTCGCGCCGAGCGAGGAGAGTTCGGCAAGGCAGGCCTTCAGCTCTTCGGGCTCTTCCTTGACAAGCGGAGGCGGTGGTGGCGGTGGAGGAGCTTCGGCCTTCTGCTCGTCCGATTGCTTGCCGTCTTCCCTGGTTTCCTCAGGCTTCGATGCATCCGCTCCGGGGGTAGCCGCCTGGTTTGGTTTGTCGGCCGTCTGCGCGTCGGCAGCTGCGGTACCCGGTTTCGGCAGCGGCGTTGGAACTTCCGCCTCATGTGCCGGTTCGGTGGCGGTTCCGGGCTGCTCGACGACAGGCGGAGTTGGGGGGAGGCCTTGCGGATTTTCGCTCGGCCGGTTCTGTGCCACGGGCGGCTGGGCTTCGGGGGCGACCGGCTTGTCGGCCGGGCGCTCCGCCGGCTGAGGTGCCTCGGTCGTCTTCCCCACTTCTGCCCCGGGCTTCGGGATCGGCAGGGGAACGTCTGCCAGTGCGGGCGGTTGGGGTATCGCGCCGCGCCCCTGCTGTCGCGAGGGCGCACGGCGGCGAGGTGCGCGGTCACGCGATCCGCCGTCCTGCAGAATGCGGGTCAGGAAATTCACCTCCACGACGCCCGCCGGAGCACCGAAATGCTGCGCCTGCGGTATCGGTCTTTCGGGTGGCACACCCGCCCCGATGATCAGGGGCAGGCCTGCCAGAATTGCGATCCACGAATGCTGCATGCCGTATCCTTCTCGGATGCGTTTCTTCGGTCCTTGAGGGACTATAAACGCCGATCGCCGGTTTTGGTCGCATCGGAGGCCAGAATTCCGTTTCCTGGTCATGGAAATTCGCTTGCGCGGCTCGAAAACCCAAGCTAACAATTCGGCCCATGATGAATTCGATGAACATCGCTAACTGGTGGCCGGCACGCTCAACGCGGCCTTGACCAGTCATGTCCATCGACAAGACCACAAGCCGCCCGGAACCCGAGGCGGCTTTTTTGTTATCCGCCGCAGGCACCCGGGCAAAGACATTGGAGAGGCAGGACAATGGTAACGATCATTCGGGATGACGGTTCGGAAGTCTACGAGACGAGGGGTGGGATTGCGGTGAGCCGCCAGCGGCGCGCAGCGCCTTATGCGGATGCGATCTCCTCCTATGTCGACAGGCTCGACGAACGGCGCGGCGCGGTGTTTTCCTCCAACTATGAATATCCGGGCCGCTATACCCGCTGGGATACGGCGATCGCCGATCCGCCGCTCGGGATCTCCTCGAATGGCCGCAGGGTGTGGATCGAAGCCTTCAACGGTCGCGGCGAGGTGCTGCTCGGTTTCGTCGCGGACAAGCTGAAGACGGTAACCGAGCTGACGCTCGGGGAGCGGACGGACCGGCGCCTCGACCTTACTGTCAACGAGCCGACGCGCGTGTTCACCGAGGAAGAGCGCTCGAAGATGCCGACGGTGTTTTCCGTGCTGCGGGCAATCGTCGACCTGTTCCATTCGGAAGCGGATTCGGCGATCGGCCTGTTCGGTGCCTTCGGTTACGACATCGCCTTCCAGTTCGATGCGATCAAGCTTTCGATGCAGCGGCCGGAAGACCAGCGCGACATGGTCCTGTTTCTGCCGGACGAGATCCTCGTCGTCGACCATCATGCAGCCAAGGCCTGGATCGACCGCTACGACTTTTCCAAGGATGGCGTGACGACGGAAGGCAAGGACCAGGAGATCGCGCCCGATCCGTTCCAGCGCAATGACACGATACCGCCGAAAGGCGACCATCGGCCGGGCGAATATGCGGCGCTCGTCACCAAGGCGAAGGAAAGTTTCCGCCGCGGCGATCTGTTCGAAGTGGTGCCGGGGCAGAAGTTCATGGAGCGCTGCGACTCGAAGCCTTCGGAAATTTCCAACCGGCTGAAGGCGATCAATCCGTCGCCCTATTCCTTCTTCATCAATCTCGGCCTTCAGGAATATCTGGTCGGCGCCTCGCCGGAAATGTTCGTGCGGGTGTCGGGCCGGCGCATCGAGACCTGCCCGATTTCGGGCACGATCAAGCGCGGCGAAGACCCGATCGCCGACAGCGAACAGATCTTGAAGCTCCTGAACTCCAAGAAGGACGAGTCCGAGCTCACCATGTGCTCGGATGTCGACCGCAACGACAAATCCCGCGTCTGCGAGCCGGGGTCGGTCAAGGTGATCGGCCGCCGGCAGATCGAGATGTATTCGCGGCTCATCCATACCGTCGACCATATCGAAGGGCGCCTCAGGCCCGACATGGACGCGTTCGACGGTTTTCTCAGCCACGCCTGGGCCGTCACCGTCACCGGTGCGCCAAAACTGTGGGCGATGCGGTTTATCGAGAACCATGAAAAGAGCCCGCGCGCCTGGTATGGCGGGGCGATCGGCATGGTCGGTTTCAACGGCGACATGAATACCGGGCTTACGCTGCGCACGATCCGCATCA
This sequence comes from Neorhizobium sp. T7_12, assembly GCF_002968535.1. Taxonomy (NCBI): domain Bacteria; kingdom Pseudomonadati; phylum Pseudomonadota; class Alphaproteobacteria; order Hyphomicrobiales; family Rhizobiaceae; genus Neorhizobium; species Neorhizobium sp. T7_12. Next base: position 626,003 of record NZ_PVBK01000001.1, read on the forward strand.
AGGACGGCATTGCCGAAGTGCGCGCCGGCGCGACGCTGCTCAACGACAGCGATCCGAACGAGGAAGAAGCCGAAACCGAACTGAAGGCCTCCGCCATGCTGACAGCGATCCGTGATGCAAAGGCCGGCAATGCGGCGAAGGCCGGCCGCGACGTGGCGCGGGTGGGGCAGGGGGTCAAGATCCTGCTCGTCGACCACGAGGACAGTTTTGTCCATACGCTCGCCAACTACTTCCGCCAGACGGGGGCTACGGTTTCGACCGTGCGTACGCCGGTGCCGGAAGAGGTGTTCGACCGCTTCGATCCGGACCTGGTCGTGCTTTCGCCCGGGCCTGGCAATCCGAAGGATTTCGATTGCAAGGCGACCATCAAATTGGCGCGCTCGAAAGGCCTGCCGATCTTCGGCGTCTGCCTCGGCCTGCAGGCGCTCGCGGAGGCTTATGGCGGGGAGCTGAGGCACCTGGCGGTGCCGATGCACGGCAAGCCGTCGCGCATCCGGGTGCTGGAACCGGGCATCGTCTTCTCCGGGCTCGCCAGGGAAGTCACCGTCGGACGCTATCACTCGATCTTTGCCGATCCGAAGACGCTGCACCCCGATTTCATGATCACCGCCGAAAGCGAAGACGGCACGATCATGGGCATCGAGCACGTCAAGGAACCGGTGGCGGCCGTGCAGTTCCACCCGGAATCGATCATGACACTCGGCGGCGATGCCGGCATGCGGATGATCGAGAACGTCGTGGCGCACCTGTCGCGGCGGGCAAAGACCAAGGCGGCGTAAGGTGTTGCCCGAGACCATCCCGATCGAATCCATCCGCGAAGAGCATATCGAGAGCTTTCACAAGGCGCTCGACATGGTCTCGCGCGAGCGGAAATATTTGAGCTTCCTGGAGGCGCCGCCGCTTGAAAGCGTGCGGTCCTTCGTGCGCGACAATATCGACAACGGCCATCCGCAGGTCGTCGCCGTCGTCGATGGAGAAGTAGTCGGCTGGTGCGACATCCGCCGGCATCCCCGCCCGACCGCCGCCCATTGCGGCACGCTCGGCATGGGCATCATCCCCGGTTATCGCGAAAAAGGCCTCGGCACTCGGCTGATCCGCGCTGCAATCGGGCAGGCCCGAGACCGCGGCTTCCACCGCATCGAACTGCATGTCCATGCCGACAACCCGCGCGCCATCGCGCTTTATGAAAAGGTCGGTTTCGTGCGCGAGGGCGTGGCGCGGGATGCGGTGAGGATCGACGGGCGGTTTGTCGACAGTATCAGTATGGCGGTGATCATAGGGTAGAGTTGGCCCAAAGACCGGCGGAGCGATCTGTCAGCCACTATTCAGCGGCACCCGCCAACAGCGAAGCCGCCGCCGGCAACCTTTCGCACGTTTCCGCAAACAGCTTCTCGCTCAAAAAATCGACCAGCACCCGGACTTTCGGCGACAGATGGCGGCTGGAGGGCCAGAGGAGGTGGAACTGGCCGGGGGCGTCGAGGTGTTCGTCGAGGATGGTCCGCAACCGGCCGTCCGCGACCGGTTCCCTTGCCAGGAAATCCGGCATGCAGCCGATGCCGAGGCCGGCGATGACGGTGCTGCGCAGCGCCTCCATGTTGTTGCAGGTGAGCGCCGTGCGCAGGTGCGGCTCGGCGCCTTCGGGCGGCAGGGTGATCGGCCAGTCCTGCAGCTTGCGGCTGTTCGGATAACGAAAGAGGATCGCCAGATGGCCGTCGAGTTCTCGCGGGCATTGCGGGATGCCGTGGCGGTCGAGATAGGTCGGGGCGGCACAGAGGAGCATCCGGAACGGCCTGAGCGTCCGCGACATCAGCCGCGAATCCGGCAGGTTGCCGCTGCGGATCGCCACGTCCACCTCCTCGTCGATCAGGTCGACGATCCGGTCGTTGAAATCGAGATCAAGTTCGATCTCAGGATAACGCTCGACGAATTCCGGCAGCACCGGCAGCAGAAGATGATAGGTGACGATCGGCGCGCTGACGCGGAGCTTTCCGCGCGGCACGGCGACCGCACTCGCCAGCGAAGCTTCGGCATCGTTCAGGTCGTCGAGCACGCGGCGGCACCGTTCATGGAAAAGCCGTCCTTCTTCCGTCAGCCGCAGGCTGCGGGTCGAGCGCTGGAAAAGCCGGACGCCGAGTTCCTTTTCGAGATTGGTGACGGCCTTGCCGACCGCCGACGCCGACAGGCCGAGCACCCGGCCGGCAGCGACGAAACTGCCGAGATCGGCGGTGCGCACGAAGGCCGTCAGTCCACCCAGACGATCCAATAGCGTCTCCCATTCGAGCGTTTTCTTCCGCCATATAAGGAACGGACCGAGGATTTTCCAAGCATTGCATCGGATTTATCTTGTGTTGGTGACATAAAGCCCTCCGGCCGGGTGGGTTCAAGGCGGTGGCTTCTCCCAAGGGCCGCCCGCCTTCCCCATTGCTCCAACACAGCGGAATCTCGGATATGAGAGACAACACACATGCTGTAACGGCAGCCGGACGGCTGTTCGTTCTGATCGCAGTCTGCTGCGCGGCGGTTGCCATGCCGCTGACCTTTACCGGCACGGCCGTCGGCCTTCCCGCCATCAGCCGGGCGCTCGGCGGCAGCCCGATCGCCCTCAACTGGGCCACCAATGCCTTCATGCTTTCCTTCGGCAGCACGCTGATGGCTGCCGGCGCGCTCGCCGACAGTTTTGGGCGCAAGCGGATTTTCCTGAGCGGCCTCGGCATTTTCGCGCTGTTCTCGACAGGTCTTGCCTTCGCGGGCGATATCGTCTGGTTCGATGTGCTGCGGGCGCTGCAGGGCATCGGCGCGGCAGCCGCCTTTTCCGGCGGCATGGCGTCGCTCGCTCAGGAATTCGACGGCGCGGCGCGCCTCAGGGCATTCAGCATCGTCGGCGCCAGCTTCGGCATCGGGCTCGCCTTCGGGCCGATCGCCTCAGGCTGGATGATCGCCATGTTCGGCTGGCCGGCGATTTTCGCATTGGTGGTCGCCCTTGCGGTGATCGCCTCCATCCTCGGCGCGACCTTCATGCAGGAATCACGCGATCCGGACGCCTCCGGCCTCGATTGGAAGGGGGCGCTCAGCTTCACGGCGGCGCTGACCGCTCTGACCTTCGGCGTGCTGCAGGCGCCGGAAAGCGGCTGGGGCGACCCGCTCGTCATCATCATGCTGCTGGCGGCAGTCCTGCTTTTCCTCGCCTTCGGCCTGATCGAGCGGACTGTGGCGCGGCCGATGCTTGACCTCACGCTGTTCCGTTATCCGCGTTTCGTCGGCGTGCAATTGCTGGCGGCGGCGCCGGCCTATGCCTTCGTGGTGCTGCTCATCCTCCTGCCGGTGCGGTTCATCGGCATCGAGGGCATGGACGAGATTGCCGGCGGGCGGATGATGATCGCGCTCTCCGGGCCGCTCCTCATCCTGCCGATCGCCGCCGGGCTGCTGACGCGCTGGTTCGCGCCGGCGACGATCTGCGGCGCCGGCCTGGCGATCTCGGCGGCTGGCCTGTTCTGGCTCAGCCGGTTCCCGGTCGGGTCGGAGCCGATACTGCTGATTGCGCCGCTCCTAACGATCGGGGTCGGCATCAGCCTGCCCTGGGGCCTGATGGACGGTCTTGCCGTCAGCGTCGTACCGAAGGAAAGAGCCGGCATGGCGACCGGCATCTTCAGCACCACGCGCGTGGCCGGCGAAGGTGTTGCGCTTGCGGTGGTGACGGCGGTGCTTTCGGCGCTCACCAGCGCGAACCTCGGCAGCGATACCGGCGACCAGGCGGGCGCGATCGCGCAGCGGTTGGTGACCGGCGACCTCCAGGATGCGGCGGAGCTTCTGCCGTCGATCGGCCAGGCGGCCTTGCTGCAGGGGTATGGCGACGGGTTTTCGTCGCTCCTGTGGCTGCTGACCGCGATCACGGCGCTGACGGCGGTGGTGGTGTTCCTCTTCCTCGGGCGGGGAAGCGAGGGGGTGGAGGAACTCGAGGAGGAGGAGGAAGTGGTCACCGCGACGCAATCCGACAAGGCGCGATTGGGCCAGCCGGCCCTTTGACAAACCCGCTCATCTGAGCGATATGCAGACTATTCGAAACCGCCGGAGCGAGACCATCTCGCTCCGGCGGTTTCGCCGTTTTGGACCTCCGGTCCTGCAAATCATTCGCACGCGCAAAAAGGAAGACATCGTGCCGAGGGAAGTCAAAATCGTCGAGCGGCTGGCCTTCTGGGGCATGCCGCTGTCGCTCGGCGTCATGTCCTTGAAGATGCTGGCCTGGTGGGTGACGGGCTCCGTCGCGCTGCTGTCGGACGGGCTGGAATCCTTCGTCAACGTGGTTGCCGCCTTCATCGCCTATTTCGTCATCCGCTATGCGCAGCGGCCGGCCGACCACGACCACCAGTTCGGCCATCACAAGGCGGAGTATATGTCGGCGGTGGTCGAAGGCGGGCTGATCATCGTCGCGGCGATCCTGATCATCAGCGAGGCCTGGGACGGGCTTTTTGCGCCGAGACTTCCGGATGCGCCGGTGCTCGGCCTTGCGATCAACGGGCTTGCGGCGGTCATCAATGCATTCTGGGCAACAACCCTGATTCGGGTCGGAACCGCTCATTATTCGCCGGCGATGGCGGCCGACGGCCAGCATATCATGTCCGACGTGGTCACCTCGGCCGGGGTCTTCGTCGGCCTCATCCTAGCCATTGCAACAGGATATGCGATCCTCGACCCGGTGCTCGCCATCCTGGTGGCGATCAACATTCTGTGGCAGGGCTACAAGGTGATCGCCCATTCCATCGGCGGTCTGATGGACCGGGCGCTGGAGCCGGACGAGGAGGCGGCGGTGCGCGAGGCGATCGCCACCCATTCGGTCGGCGCGCTCGGCGTCCATGACCTCAAGTCGCGCCGGGCGGGGGCTGCGGCCTTCATCGATTTTCATCTGGTCGTGCCGGCCGACATGAGCGTCGAAGAGGCGCATGTGATCTGCGACCGCTTGGAAGATGCGATCAAAGAGATTATTGCGGGCGCCACGTTGGCGATCCATGTGGAGCCCGAAAGCGAAAATCCGCATGGACAGAAGGTCGAATTCGAAGGAACAGGCAAATGACGATGACCGATGTCACCGGGCTCTCGCAGCTCGGATCCCAGGTGGAGGCTCCGCAGAGCCCCGAAACCGCGGTGCTGGAAAAGGTGCCGAACGGCAACCAGGGCACCGATTACGTGGTGCGCTTCACAGCGCCGGAATTCACCTCGCTCTGCCCGATGACCGGCCAGCCGGACTTCGCTCATATCGTCATCGACTATATTCCGGACGGGTTTCTGGTGGAGTCGAAGTCGCTGAAGCTGTTCCTGCATTCCTTCCGGAACCACGGCGCGTTCCATGAGGACTGCTCGATCTATATCGCCAAGCGGATCGTCGATCTGCTCGCCCCGAAGTGGCTGAGGATCGGCGCCTACTGGTATCCGCGCGGCGGTATCCCGATCGACGTGTTCTGGCAGACGGGCGAGGCCCCGGCTGGCGTGTGGCTGCCGGAGCAGGGGGTCGCGACGTATCGGGGACGTGGGTGAGGCGCGACGGCTTGCAGGCAAAACGCTCCAGTGGAGCGTTTTGAGCGCCGAACGCGCTGAGCCAAAGCGAAGCGCCGGGCGGTGCAGCGCGCCCCGCTCACACGTCCATCGAATCGTCGTTGCCCAAATCGCTGTTGTCGAAATCCGCCTGGTCGTCGGAGAAGTCGTCGTTGCCGTAATCGGCTTGCTGCAGGCCGGAATTGTCGGCTGCGTCATTGGTGTTGGCGGCGGTGCTTTTGTCATCCGAGGCCTGGCGGATCGCGTCATCGCCGAAATAGTTGTTGTTGATGACGGTTTCCTCGCCCGGGGCGTTGCTGCTGCCGAAGGGGTTGCTGCCGGCGAGCGGCGAGCCCCAGCCGAGCGAGTTCATGTGGCTGCCGAAAATACCCGACAGCGAATTGGCGAGCAGCATGCCGCCCGCGACGCCGGCTGCGGTGCCGAGCGCGCCGCGCAGGAAGCTGCCGCCGGCTGACGGGACGGATGTCTGGCCGCTCCAGGGGGCGGCGGAAGGCGGTGGCGCGCGATAACCGTCGTCATAATCGCTGCCGGTGCGGTAGCTCTGGCGCGGGGCGGCACCCCATGGGCCGGACTGGGGGCCAGCCTGGGGAGCCGGACCGGTTCGAAGACCGGGCTGCGGGGCGGGGTGCTGCGCCTGACCGGTGCCGAAGATCGAACTCAGAAACCCGCCGCTCTGTTCGGCGCGGTGATGATCGCTCGTCTCCGCTTCGAGCTGGCGGACGCGGTCTTCCAGTTCCTTGATATGGTTGGCCGCGGCTTCCAGGCCCTTTTCCTGCACGATCACGGCCTGGGCCAGATAGTAGGTGGCGTAGGGCTGTTCGCGGGTTGCCTGGTCTATCAAGGTCTCGGCATCCCGGTCGCGCGGCGTGGCGGCGGCGGTGCGGATGCGGTCGAAAAGGGCAGTCAGGAGCTGGCGTTCTTCCGGTGACATGTTTGCCTCCTTGCAGGCGTTTGCCGTCACCAGGAAGGTAGGCAGGGATTCCGGCATTTCAAAGCCGGAATCCCTTACATTTCGGTAATCTTGGCCAGTGACCGGGGGCTCAGGCGAAGGCCAGCGATAGGCCGAGAAGCGCGGTTCCGGCGCCGAGGATACGGGCGATGTAAGGGCTGAAGCGGGCAATGCCGATGCCGAGCGCGATACCGGCTGCATGCAGGAACGCGGTGGCGATCATGAAGCCGATGCCGAACTGCAACGCGCCTGCCGCGCCGAGTTCGCCGCCATGGGCGTGGCCGTGGAACAAGGCGAAGACGCCGACGACGGCCGCTGCTGCCGAAACCGGCAGTTTCACCGCCATTGCGACGAGCAGGCCAAGGCCGATCACCGAGGCGAGGATCGCCGGTTCGACGAAGGGGAGGCCGGTGCCGCCGAGCACGAGCAGGAAGCCGGCGGCCATGGTGCCGACGAAGGCCAGGGGTATTATCCACAACGCGTTGCGGCTGCTGCCGCTCCTAGTCTGCGCCGCCCACAGGCCGACGGCGACCATGACCAGGATATGGTCGGCGCCGAACAGCGGATGGGAAAACCCGGCGAGAAACGAGCCGTGCGCGGCCGGGTCGAGATGCGCGAAGGCGGGTGCGGTGGCGGCGGCAAGAATGGCGGCGGCGAGCGAAAGGCGTTTCAGCATTTGGGTCCCCTGGAAATTATGTGCATGCGGAATGACTGCGAAGATAGGCAAGCGCCTTGTGGCTGTCCATCGGCAATTGCCGCGACAGAAGGCTCGGTACTACGTCATTCACCTTAGTCCGTGGAAGGTGCCGTCTTAGACTCTACGCTCCATTGTTTTACGGCGGCGAACACATTATGTCCGGTATATGAATCTGATGCAGGAGACTCTCAGCGTGCTCGACGACGAAGACGACAAGGACGACAAGACCAAGGAACTGCCGCTCGGCAAGGAAACGGAAGCGAATCTTTTCAAGTCGCGTTCGATCTTCATCTATGGAACGATTACCCAGGAACTGGCGCAGAAGGTCAACACGCAGCTCGTGGCGCTTGCCGCTGCCAGCGACGACGACATCCGCGTCTATGTGAGCTCGCCCGGCGGCCACGTGGAATCGGGCGATTCGATCCATGACATGATCAAGTTCATCAAGCCGAAGGTCTGGATGATCGGTACGGGCTGGGTCGCATCGGCCGGCGCGCTGATCTACGTGTCCGTTCCGAAGGAGCGCCGCATCTGCTTGCCGAACACCCGCTTCCTGCTTCATCAACCGTCCGGCGGCACCCGCGGCATGGCATCCGACATCGAGATCCAGGCCCGCGAAATCATCAAGATGAACGAGCGGCTGAACAGGATCTTTGCGGAAGCAACCGGCCAGTCGGTCGAGAAGATCGCCAAGGATACCGACCGCGATTATTGGCTGTCGGCCGAAGAAGCCAAGACCTACGGCCTGGTTTCGAGGATCGTGACGTCGCAGAGCGAAATCTGATCGCTCTCCGCCATTTGAATTGAGAAAGCCCCGCCGGTTGCCACCGGCGGGGCTTTTTGTTGTTTGCAGGCTTGCGTTACCCGCGGATGGGCCCGTGCGGTTCAGGCGACCTGCGGACGCCAGGCGATGACGCCTTCCGTGCGGGCGCGGACGTCCGGAGCGGCAAGGCAGGTGGCGACGGTCTCGTAACCGGGTGCACCCGGGACAGGCGCGACGCGGCTCGGCGGGCTGTGGTTGGCGGGGCAGAGGATGATCGCCTCGTCCGGTCCAACGGCGCCGAGATCGAGGATAGCCGAGGAGCGGGTCATGATGAAGAGCGGACGGGCGCCGGGACCGCGATTGCGCAGATAGACGGAGACTGCTTCCTGCGATGTCTGATCCAGACCCTGCTCGATCATGTCGATGACCGGGATGCCGTCCGCGTCGGCTTCAATGGCGACGAGGAGGGCGGTAAGGGCAGGCGTTGCCGTAGCGCCTTCCTCGACAAGCCAGGCGAGCGATTGCTCGACGCGTAGCTTCAGCGCCGGATCGGTTTCCATCCGTGCCCGGGCGTCGGCGGCATCGTTGGCGGCGCGATCGAGATCCACGAAGACCGCGCCCGGAAGATGTTCGGCGATCGCCTTGGAGAACCGGGTCTTGCCGCTGCCGAGCGGGCCGATGATGTAGTTGAGCGGCCTCACGTCCCTGAGCTCGAAGCGTTCGCCGCCCCAGGGCCAGGGAAGGTCGAACGCTGCGACGATCTCGGCCGCCGGACGCGTCAGGCGCGTCAACTCGTGCATCCGCGGCGGTTCGCCGGCGGCAAGGTCCGCGCGCAGGTTGCGGACTCTTTCGACCGTCTCGGCGATCCGGTGGGCTTCCGTTTCGAGCCTCGCCTGATGGGCGGCAAGAGCGGGCGCAAGGTCCTGCGCCTCGCCTTTCAGCACCCGCGCCACCTGTGCGAGGCTGAGGCCAAGGGCTCGCAATGCAGCGATCTCGCCGGCGCGGGCCATTTCGACAGGGCCGTAGGTCCGCCATCCGGCCGCGGTGCGCACCGGGATGATCAGGCCGCGCTGCTCATAAAGGCGCAGCGCCTTCGCGGATATGCCGAGCCGTTCAGCGGCGTCGGACGGGTTCAGGTAGCGTGCGGAAGAACTCAAGGAATCACCTCGCCGGTTGTTGACCGCTCCTCCTATCGGGGCAGCCCCAGGGGCCGGGTCAACATCTGTTTTGCGAGGTCCGACTTTTTCCGAGGCGGTTCGCAAAGGAAAGAGGTTTAATCGGCGGCCTTTTCCTTCGGCGTGTTCATTTAGGCGCGATGGTTCAGGGTTCTCTTGAAATTGAGTCGACGAGAACACCGGTACGATCAAGCCGACCTCGATTGCCGGGTGGTCTCCACGACCTGCTGAGCGATGTAGAATAACAGGAAGATGGCGGCATTGAATTCCAGCAGTTCCTCCACCGCCGAGAGCGTGCGGGAAGTCGTGGCTACATCAACGACCTGCGCCATGCCGATCAGTCCTACGTGAAGGAAAATCAGAACGTGGTTCGAAAGCCATGGCCATCCGGCATCCATGCGCATGTTCCATACAACTCTCAACGCAAAGACCAATGTGCCGAGGGAAATGGCAAGAATGAGTCCAATGAACGCCCAGCCAAGACCCGGGCTGAGCTCGTCCATAAGCCGGTAGGCCAAGATCAGCAAATCATGGAATCCATCCAGTTCGCCTCCACCGTAGAGAGCTGGCGGTTGAAATCCAAGGATGCGAGCGCCGAAGCTTGTCTCATCCATCAACTCAGCGAGCCCAAGCAGGCCGCCCAACGACAGAGCCGCGCGTGGGCCAGATACGACAGTAGCCGCTCCCGCCAACAGCACAACGCTTGCCAGGCACACGGCGCCACCCGTTTCGACGATGCCGTCCTCCCCGAGAAGCACGGCTCGGGCACTTGGTACGAAAACGGCCGTCAAGGCACTGCCAGCGGTGCAGAGGGCGACCACCGTCAACGGCCATATGAGCCATCGAAGTTGGCTGGTCTGCGAAGGCAGATGGGGGAAATCCAAGGGTGTAGATGTGGCACCGTCATCAATGTCTTCGGCACGAATTTTGAGGTTTTTCATCGCTCTACCGTGTCATCTGTTTGTCACAAACTTACCGGTTTGACGAATGGTTGACCAATAACATTAGCTTGCAGAAGGTTTCAAAGGCCGGTCTGGTGGTCGAGCCGGTCGCTCTGTCTTGCGATGTTCGATTTTTTCCGAAGGCGGTTCGCTCAGTCGACCAGCGCTACCGATGGCGCGAACCACGTGTGGTTGCCTGCCCGCCAGTCCGTCGCGAAAGTGATGAACTCGTTGGCCGGCATCGGTTTTGCGAAGACGTATCCCTGCAGGGTCTGGCAGCCGAGGCTGCGCAGGATGTCGACATGCGCTGCCGTCTCAACCCCTTCGGCGACGATCTCGATGCCCTGGGAGCGGCCGATCTCGATGATCGAGGCGACCAGCCGGCGCTGCGAGCCGGCGGCTTCGAGCGGTGCAATCAGCTTGCGGTCGATCTTCAGCCGCTTGGGCCCGAGTTCGAGAAGGCTGACGATCGAGGCATGGCCGGTGCCGAAATCGTCGATTTCGATATCGATCCCGAGCGCCTTGAGATCGAGGATGGCGGATCTCAGTTCCTTGTCCTGATCCTCGAAGGAGATCGATTCGAGAAGTTCGAACGACAGGGTTCCGGGCGCGATCGGCAATTCGGCCAGCCGTTTGAACAGCCTCTCGTCCTTCAGGCGCTGGGCCGAGATGTTGACGGAAAGATGCGGGATCTCGAGGCCGAGCGCCCTCCATCTCACCGATTGGAAGAGTGCCTTTTCGAGAATGATCGCATCGATATCGGCCGACCGGTGCAGGCTCTCGGCGATCGCCAGGAAACTGTCCGGCGCCAGCAGGCCGCGTTTAGGATGCTGCCAGCGGGCCAGCGCCTCGACGCCGACTATGTCGAGCGAATGCGCATCGAACTGGGGCTGGAAAAACGGGATGATCTGGTCGTCTTCGAGCGCGCTCAGGAACTCGTCGGACATGCGCTTGCGCAACACGACCGCCGAGCGCAGTTCCTTTGAGAAAACCTCGACACGGTTGCGGCCGCGTTTCTTGGCTTCATAGAGCGCGATATCGGCATTGATCAGCAACTGGCTCAGCTCCTCGCCGGCTGCCGACTGCCAGGCGATGCCGGCGCTGCAGCCGATGCGACATTCATGCCCGCCGATATCGATGGGGCGGGCAAGGGTGTTGACGATCGACTGGGCGAGGTATTCCGCCCGGCGCTGCGGCTCCGCACCGCCGGTCACGACGACGAATTCGTCACCGCCGATACGCGAGGCGAACTCGTCGTGGTCGATCAGTTCGAGCAGGCGGGTCGTGGCAGCCTTCAGGACCGCATCGCCCGCCGCATGGCCGAGCGTGTCGTTGACTTCCTTGAAGCGATCGAGATCGATGTGGATAAATGCCAGCCGGTGGCCCGCAGCCTGGTTCTCTCCGGCGGTCATGAACTGGTCGAGGAAGCGCCGGTTCGGCAGGCCCGTCAGGGCGTCGTGCAGCGACTGGTGTTCGAGTGTGCGCCTTGCCGAACGCAGTTCGTCGTTCTGCAATTCGGCTTTCGTCTGTGCCAGCCGCAGTTCGGAATGCAACGTGACGTCCCTGGTGACGTCCCAGTTGGCACCGACCACCCGCTTGACGCCTCCTGCGGTCCGGTAGGTGGCTCCGTGCGCACGGATGTGGCGGATCTCGCCGCTCCGGGAGACGACGCGGAACTCGGTACGATAGCCCGTTTCATCCTTGAGCGCCTTGCGGAAGCAGATCTCGGCGGCTTCTCTGTCGTCGGGATGCAGCGCATCGCGCCAGTCCACGTATTCGAGGACATCACTATCCGGCGGCGCGTCGTAGAGCTCGCGCATGCGCTGGTCCCAGATCAGCGTGTCGGTCGAAGGTTCGTATTCCCACACGCCGACACCCGAAGCCTGAAGTGCCAGTTCGAGGCGCTGGGACAGCGTTTCCAGCTGTTCCTCGCGCTGCTGCAGAGTAAGGATGTTGCCGTGCCGCTGCTTCATCAACAGCCCCGCCCAGATGAGCGGAGCGGCGATGCAGAAGGCGATCAGAAGGGCGGTGATCCGGAAGCTGAAGATGTCCGGCGGCGAGCCCTGCCATCCACCTTTCGGGACTGCGGCGAGATACCATGTGTCGTAACCGAGCTCGATTCTCGACTTGACGGGATCTTGCGAAAATATGGCGCCCTTTCCAAGGAAAATGTCGCGCTCGGCGGGGATGGGCCGCTGCGAGATTGTGATGTCCAGTGCTTGACGCTGGGTATTGACGTTGCTGTCCGTGTAGAGCCTGTCGAGGTCGATGACAGCCGAAACGACACCCCAGAACCGGCCGTTGGCAAGCGAGAAGACCGGATAGCGGGCAATCAGCCCCTGGCCGCCTTGCACCAGATTGACCGGACCGGTGATGACGAGCGTCCGCCGCTCGACGGCTCTCATCACGGCATCCCGCTGGAGCTCGTTGGTGCGGTAGTCGAGACCGAGGGCCTTCTTGTTCGCCTCTTCGGGATAGACAAGGCCGACTACCAGATCCTTGGCGGCGACCACGTTGCGCAGCTGCGACGGAACCCCGAAAACCCGCTCAGAGAGCGCCGTGAACTGCGGCTGGTTCATGTTCGGATTGGCGGCGATCGCTGCGATGAGCCCATATATCAGGTTGACGTTGCCGCGGATATTGGTCTCTAGGCTGGCCGCAACCCGGGCCAGTTGCTCGGCTGCCTTGACCTGCTGCGCCACGTGGTATTGTTCGCGTTTCTCGATATCAGCGCGGACCACCCCGACCAAGAGGCCGGCAACAGCAAGGATGGCCGGAAAGAAATAGCCGAGGCCGAAGAACTGAAGACCAGACGATTTCGATTTCGAGATGAAGGGCAGCGAGGTCATTGGGATTTCCGATGGTGTCCCCCACTGTCGCCGACAAAATTTAAGATTGTCTAATTTATCCCTGCGTCAGTTAGATTTGGTGCGGATAGCTCCGATCCAAAGACCGACAGCGTGGGAAAAACGCTGGCCGCATCGGCGTATGAGAGTTCTATACCGGCGTGTGCTCCGGCGTGCCCGGCCGGCGCCCGTAGACGGCGACGGAATCGTATTTCTTCTCGTCGGAGGCAAAGGCCGTCGAAAGAAGAAGCTGGATCGACCGCAGCACCGTATGCCGCCGGCCTGAAGGATGGGCGGTATATTCGCGGGTCCGGTCGTAGATCGAGGTCTCCCATTGCCGCCAGCTCGCATGGTGGTGGCGGGTATAACCCATGTATTGGAAGCTGGAGAAGGTGAAGCCGCCAAGGCCGATCGCCTTGCGAAGACAGGAGGGCGTGAAGAAGTAGAGATGACGCGGCGCGTCGAACATGGCCGAGCAGACGCCGAGGCTTTTGAAATGGGTGGCTGCGCAGTTGGGCACTTCGCAAAACAGTATCCCACCAGGACGCGTCAGGAAGAAGGCCTTCTGGAGCGCCAGGATCGGGTCGCGGCAATGTTCCAGCACATGGCGCATGATCACGAGATCGCAGCTCTGTCCTTTGAGATCGGCGGGAAGCTCCTCGCAGGTGCCCGCAAGCACCGTGATGCCCGCCTTGGCTGCCTCGGCTCTTGCCGCTGCATCCGGCTCGACGCCGAGAACGTTGAAGCCGAGCGCCTTGAAACGGCCGAGGAGATCACCGCCGCCGCAGCCGAGGTCGCAGATCGAGGCGCCTGGCGGCAGATCCTTGGCGATGCGCTCGGGATCGAGCGACTGGCCCTTGTCGAGGCGCCAGGCGGCGTGGAGCAGCGCCCTGTCGAGGAGGGTCTGATTGACCTCCGCGAGATGGCTCTGCCCGTGGGTGTAATACCGGGCGGTATCATAAAAAGACGGAATTTCTTCCGAACTGGGCATGGGGCTGACGGCGCCCAGCCCGCATTCCGTGCAGACCACGAAATCTTTGTGGGGGTTTTCGGCGCCCTTTAACGGGTCGAGCGGCATATACGTCCACGGGGCAGTTTGCCCACCGCAGGAAAAGCAGGTCATCGCGTGCTCCGCCAAAGATGACTGCAATTTGCCGAGGATACCGATCTTCAACAACATGCCTAAAGTGATGATCTACCGATGGAGTATGTGGTGATAATTGGGAATGGCGCTTGCCAATCCACGCGTGTCGCCGATGCACGGTATTCTGCTTTGTATCGGAGGGGATTTCGGTCGTGCCTATGCAGGGCTGATAAGGTTCCGGCCGGCACGCTTGGAACGGTAGAGGCCGTCGTCGGCGCGTTTCAGAATGTCCTCGGAGGAGGCGTCGGCCGGCAGAAATTCGCTCAAGCCGCCGCTGATCGTGGCGTGATGGCCAAGCGCTTCCCGGACCTCGGTGGCGACGCGCTGGCGCAACCGGTTGGCGATGACGATGCCGTGCTCCTGCCGGGTGGCGGGCATGACCACGACGAACTCGTCGCCGCCGAGGCGGGCGAGAAAGTCGGTCTTGCGCAATTCCAGGCGACAGACGCCGGCGATCGCTTTCAGAACCGCATCGCCCATCGCATGTCCAAGCTCGTCGTTGACGGTCTTGAAGTGGTCGATGTCGAACATGAAGACGGACGTCGGGATATGCTCGTCCCGAAAAAGCTCGAACTTCAGGGCGAGCACGTCCATCAGCTTTCGGCGATTGAAGAAGCCGGTCAGTGCATCAGTTTCGCTTTGGTGGCGCAACTGGTTCTCGACGGCGTTCTTTTCCGTGATGTTGCTGGCGACCCAGACGATCGCATCCTCGCCGTCGACCTGGAAATCGAGCGCCTGCAAGCGTCCCTCGAACCAGATCGGGTGGGCTGGACCGTCGTTCTGTAGCCCCTTCACGTCGCTGCCGGAGAGGCTGTATTCGATGATATGCAGGGCACGCGAGGCGAGCGCCTTTTCGATCTCCCGCACGAAGCGTTGCGCCTTCTCGACGACGAGGACGTCGTAGAGGCTCTTGCCGACGAGATAGCTGCCCTCGTGATAATATCGGGTGTCCTTGCCGCCGAAGAGCGCCGCATAACGGCCGCTGCGGGTCAGGACGAAACAGGGATCCGGGAGCGCCGACAGGATGAAATAAAGCTGATCGCGGGAAAAGGCGGTTTCCTGTCCGATCTCGATCTCTGGCGCAAGGTGAGCTGCCGTCATTGCGGTTCCCGGGGCGTTGATGCAATCCGGGCTGCATGGCCGGACCGACCGGAAGCAACGGGCGCACGGTCCGGAGACTACCGCCAAACTCCTTCCAAATTATCAACAGATGCGAATATTCGCAGGCACGAATAAAGGCGGGAGCGGCAGCCGGCAAAGACAAATGGCTGGCTGCAGCCATGGCTTTCCATCTCGGCCGTACCCTTTTGCGGCAAACGCGCCTTGCCTTTGCCGGCGGGCCTATGTTCGATTGCGGACTTTCAAATTCATGAGTCCCCGCCCGCATGTTCAAGGATTTTTCCGTTTCGGCCCTGATGATGGGGCTGCTCACTGCCTTTGTCGGGTTCATCAGCTCGTTTGCGGTCATCATGCAGGGGCTGCAGGCGATGGGGGCGACCGCGCCGGAAATCGCCTCGGCTCTCCTGGCGCAATCGATTTCGATGGGTTTGCTGGCGATCGTGTTCTCGAGCTGGTACCGGATGCCGATCAGCATCGCCTGGTCGACGCCGGGAGCGGCGCTTCTGTCCGGCATCAGCATGATCGAGGGCGGATTTCCGGCCGTGGTCGGCGCCTTTGTGGTCTGCGGCGTACTGATCATTCTCTCCGGCCTGTTCCGGCCGCTCAGCCGGGCGATCCGGCTGATTCCGGCGCCGCTCGCCAATGCCATGCTGGCCGGTATTCTGCTCAGCCTTTGCCTTGCGCCGGTGAAGGCTGTCGCCTTCAATGCGGCGCTCGGCCTGCCGATCGTGCTGACCTGGATGGTGGTGGTTTCCAGGTGGCGGCTATGGGCGGTGCCGGCGTCGCTCGGCGCGTTGATCCTGGTGCTGATCTTCGGCGTCGACCTTGCACCGGACGCGATGGCGCAGATCGGCGCGGCGATCCATCCGGGCCTCACCTTCGTTACGCCGGTCTTCACCCTGCACGGGATGATCTCGGTGGCGCTGCCTCTGTTCATCGTCACCATGGCCTCGCAGAACATACCCGGCATGGCGATCTTGAAGGTGCATCACTACGAGCCGCCGGCAGTTGTGATGTTTGTCGGCACCGGCATCTTCTCGATCCTCGGCGGGCTGGTCGGCGGCGTGCCGGTCAACATGGCGGCGATCACAGCGGCGATGTGCGCCAGCGAGGATGCCCACCCCGATCCCGCAAAACGCTACTGGGCGGCGATCGTCGCCGGCTTCGGTTACATCGTGTTCGGCCTGATCGCCGGCGGCATCATCGCCTTCGTGTCGCTGGCGCCGCCGATCCTGCTGCAGGCGGTGGCAGGTCTCGGACTGATCGGCGCCTTTGCCAATGCGGCCTTTGCGGCCTATCGCGACCCGGAAACGCGCGAAGCCGCGGCGATCACCTTCCTCGTGACGGCGTCGGGTCTTTCGTTTGCGGGGATTTCCGGGGCATTCTGGGGGCTCGTGGCTGGCGGGGTGATGATGGGATTGCAGAAGGTGGTGAAAAGGGCTTAGTCTTCTTTGGGTTGTATCTGTCGCTAGCCGGATTGTTCATGGAATTCGAGTTCGATCCGGGAAAGAGTGCTTCCAATAAAGACAAGCACGGAATCGATTTTATCGAAGCTCAGGCCCTCTGGCTGGATAATGGCTCGATTACGGTTCCGGCCAAGTCTGTCGGAGAGCTTCGCTCGGCGCTTATCGCGAAACTTGGCGACAAGCTGTGGGTTGTATTCTACACTGAAAGAAACGATGCCATCCGGATCATTTCAGTGCGGCGAGCACGAGAAATGGAAAGGCAGCACTATGAAGACCATCACAGCAGCAGAACTCGATGAGAAATTCGACAATGGCGAGGATATCAGCGAATATCTCGACTGGTCGAAAGCAAGCCGTCCCAATCTCGAACTGAAGCACGTCGATATCGATCTGCCGGTGTGGATGCTGCGCGATCTGGACAAGGAAGCGGAACGGCTCGGCGTGACGCGGGAATCTCTCATGACACAGTGGATCAAAGAGCGCCTTGAGGCGTCACGTCAGTCCAAATAGCCCACTTGCCTCCTCCGTTGCGTGCAGGTATACATCCTGCCCATGACCATGACAGGCGCAATCATGTCCGACCGTTCGTCTACCCGCCGCATCGCGGCCGGGACGACGGTATTTGCGCTTTCCTCGCTTCTTAGCCTCGACCTTACGCGCGGTTGCCGGGTCCGTTGAGGAGCGCCCGGCGGCCGAAGGCCCGCCCGGCATAAGAGCTCCTCTCACGAACATTCAAGACCGAGCCACCAAAGACCGCTAAAAGGTCCGCATCGACGACGGCCAATTCCCCAGACGGGTGCCGAGCGACGCGTGAAGCGAGAAGAGACGACGACAATGGACGCCAAGACCCATTCCCCGAAATCCGGCCATAAATCCGGAATGCCCGACGCGGCTATGAAATACCGCGCTTATCCGCCCATCAACATTCCCGACCGCACCTGGCCCACGAAAACCATCACCAAGGCGCCGATCTGGTGTTCGGTCGATCTGCGCGACGGCAACCAGTCTCTGGTCAACCCGATGGGCCATGACCGCAAGGCCCGCATGTTCCGCATGCTGCTCGACATGGGCTTCAAGGAAATCGAGATCGGTTTCCCATCCGCCTCGCAGACGGACTTCGACTTCGCCCGCTGGTGCGTGGAAGAGGGCGGTGTGCCGGAAGACGTGTCCATGCAGGTCCTGGTCCAGTGCCGGCCGGAACTGATCACCCGCACCTTCGAATCTCTGGAAGGCGCCCACAAGCCGATCATCCACTTCTACAACTCGACCTCCGAGCTGCAGCGCCGCGTGGTGTTCGCCAAGGACGTCGCCGGTATCAAGCAGATCGCGGTGGACGCGGCCAAGATGATCACCGACATGGCAGCGAAGGCCGCCAATGGTGCAAATGGGGGTTTTCGTTTCCAGTATTCGCCGGAAAGCTTTACCGGCACCGAACTGGAAGTGGCGCTGGAAATCTGCAATGCCGTCACTGAGGTGATCAGACCGACTGCCGAAGACAAGCTGATCCTCAACCTGCCCTCGACGGTGGAGATGGCGACCCCGAACGTCTACGCGGACCAGATCGAATGGATGTGCCGCAATCTCGACAAACGCGAAAACATCATCATCTCGCTGCATCCGCATAACGACCGCGGCACCGGTATCGCTGCGACCGAGCTCGGCCTGATGGCGGGTGCGGACCGTGTCGAAGGCACGCTGTTCGGCAATGGCGAGCGCACCGGCAATGTCGACGTGGTGACGCTGGCCTTGAACATGTACACGCAGGGCGTCGATCCGGAACTGGATTGCTCCGATATCGAGCGGATCAAGGCGGTCTACGAATATTCCAACCAGATGGTCATTCCCGAACGGCATCCTTATGTCGGCGAACTGGTCTATACGGCCTTTTCCGGCTCGCACCAGGATGCGATCAACAAGGGCATGAAGGCCATCAAGGTTGCCAATCACCCGGTCTGGGAAGTACCATACCTGCCGATCGACCCGCGCGATGTCGGCCGTTCCTACGAGGCGATCATCCGCATCAACTCGCAGTCGGGCAAGGGCGGCATCGCCTATATCCTCTCCGAGGATTACGGCCTGAATCTGCCGCGTAACCTGCAGGTGGAGTTCCGCGAGGAGATCCAGCGGATCACCGACGAAGAGGGCGTGGAGCTTCCTGCCAAGCGCATCTATGAAAGCTTCATCGAGCGCTATGTCGAGCAGCCCGGCGGACGGCTGAAGTTCGTCGATCACCACACCTTTCCGGCCGGGGTCGATCACAAGGGCGTTCGCGTCGTCGCAGCGGAGATCACCGACGGTGGCGAGACGAAGCGTATTGAAGGCACGGGCACGGGACCGATCGACGGCTTCATCAACGCGCTGTCGACCTATCTGGGCATAGAACTTTCGGTCGCCGACTATTCCGAACATTCGCTGCAGCACGGCTCGAACGCGTCCGCCATCGCCTATGTGGAGATGGAGCACCCGAACGGAAAACTGTTCGGCGCCGGCATCAACAAGAACATCGTCGCAGCCTCGCTGGAGGCAATCGTCTCGGCGGCGAACCGGGTGCTGGCGGCGAAGGGGTGAAGGCCGAATACCTGATCGGCCGCAAGGCTGCGGACGGGTCGCCTGAAATGGCGGCCCTAACGGCTTCCTGACAACTCGACAGTTCAATCTCGTTCCGACAATCGGGGTGCGGGTGGCATTTGCGTCGCCGGCATCACGGCCCATTCGATGCCGGCGTCTGCCGAAGCTTCCTTGCGCAAAACGGCTGCAGGCAGGTTCCGTGCACAGCATTCAGGCGGAGCATGACCATGAAATCAGAAGAGGATTACATCGAAGTCGTTGAATGGCGGCGTGATCTGCACGCGCATCCGGAACTGCTCTACGACGTTCACAGAACCACTTCGTTCGTCGCAACGAAACTCGAGGAATTCGGGTGCGACGAGATCGTCACCGAAATCGGCCGGACCGGTGTTGTCGGTGTCATCCACGGGCAGAAACGGACAAGCGGCAAGGTCATCGGCTTGAGGGCCGACATGGATGCCTTGCCGATGGAGGAAATGACGGGCCTGCCCTGGGCCTCGAAAACCCAGGGCAGAATGCATGCCTGCGGTCACGACGGCCACACCGCCATGCTGCTCGGGGCTGCGAGGGAGCTGGCGCGGACGCGCCGTTTCGATGGCGCCGCAGCCGTCATCTTCCAGCCGGCCGAAGAAGGGGGCGCCGGCGCAAAGGCGATGATCGACGACGGACTGATATCCCGGTTCGGTATCGATGAAGTTTATGCCATGCATACCGAGCCCGGGCTGCCGATCGGTCATTTCGCAACCGCCAGCGGACCGATCGGAGCATCCGCGGACGGTTTTCGCATCCGCATCGAAGGCAAGGGTGCACATGGCGCTTCGCCGCATGTCAGCATCGATCCGCTCGTCGTCGGAGCCAACATCGTTCTGGCGCTTCAGACCATCGTGTCGCGGAATGTCGACCCGATGAAATGCGCCGTGGTGACCGTCGGCGCCCTGAATGGCGGCAAGGCCGGCAACGTCATCCCGCAATTCGCGGATCTTACCGGTACGACAAGGACTTTCGACCCGTCGCTGCGGGATCTCATCGAGACACGGGTGATCACCATCGCCGAAAAGGTGGCGGAAGCCTACGAGGCGAAGGCCAACGTACGCTACAGGCGGATGTATCCGCCGACGGTGAACCACGTTCGCGAGACGCTGTTTGCGGTCAATGCGGCAAGGGCCCTGGTCGGGGACGCGCATGTGAACGGCGAGCTCACGCCGCTCATGGGATCGGAGGATTTCGCGTTCATGCTGGAGGAGGTGCCGGGCAACATCATGCTCATCGGCAACGGTGACACTGCGTCCGTACACGATCCACGCTACGACTTCAACGATGCCGCGATCCCGTACGGCGTAGCCTATTTCAGATCATTGATAGAGGGCGGAATGCCGCTGTAGCGAGCGAGATAAACCCGGTTCGACCGAAGCTTTCTTAAATCAGCCCCGCCGCCTTTGCCGCGATATCATCCAGGTCGGCCGCAGACGACGGGCCGACGATCATGTAGGTGGCCAGCGGCGTGACCCAGGAGACGAGGCCGGTGTCGTTGCGGATTTCCTCGATCGAGCGATTGCCCTCGGGCCGGGTCTTGGTGAAGGAAATGGCGATCACGTCGCCGTCTCCTTCGCCGTCGGTCCGGCGGTAGAGAAGCTGGCCGACCGGCCCGCCGCCGGCGGCAAACAGGCGGGCGCCCTGGAAGGTCAGGCCGCTGTCGCTGAGATCGGGGATCCGAAAACCGACGCCGGTATTGGTGGTCAGCCATTCGAGGATATCGGCGGGCCTGTCGGCCGGGATTTCAGCAAGGTGATTGGTCTGGCGCGCATAGAGGCGGTAATGGGCGATGATATCGTCCAGCCAGTCGCGGCTGCTGGTGCCGGGCATGGAGATCATCGAAAACTGCGGCACCGCGGGGTTGCCGCCGATCATATAGCCGATCCCGCCGCCGAATACGAAAAACAGGGCGCAGGCGGCCACTGCCTGCAGGCCGGACGGCTTGAAGGAAAGCGTCGGGCGCGGCCCCTGCGGCAGGCGTACGGCCCGGCGCGGCAGCGGCGCATTCTTGATGGTGCGCACCAGATCGAGCGGCACCGGCTCCTTCAGCATGTCGTCAAATGCGCGCCTTCCGAGATCGGCGCCGCGCTTCAGCGCGTCGTGCAGGGACCGGGCCTGCGGGTCGTTGACCAGCAGTTCCTCGACGTCATGCCTGTCGTCGTCGCTGGCCCTGCCATCGATATAGGCGGAAAGCCGCAGTTCGAGCGGCGAGGGCTGGGGGATGTTCATCCTCACGCTCTCCGCTCGCTCGTTTCGGCGGCGGCCGCCGCCAGGCTGAGACGTGCGGTGCAAAGGCGGGCGGCAAAGAGATCCGGCTGGATGCCGAGAATGGCGGCCGCCTCCGCATAGGCGAAACCTTCCACATCGGCGAGCAGGAAAACGCTCGCCAGCCCGTCCGGCAGACAAGCGAGGGCGTCCTTCTTCGATGGACGGGAACTTCCGGCGGTGGAAGCGTCGTCGGCGGCATTGCCCTCGGCGCGACGGCGCTTCTTGGCTTCGTCCACGAATGTGCTGCGGATCATGCTGAAAAGCCAGCTTTCCAGCCGGCCTTCGCCCTTCCAGTGATGGCTTTTCTGGATCGCCCGGCCGGCCGCTCCACGCACCAGATCATCGGCCTCGGCCGCACTTCCCGTCAGCGTCAACGCAAAACGGCGCAGGCGCGGCAGGAGCGCTACGAGATCGCGCCGGATGTCGGTCGATGGGCTCGGCTGGGTCATGTATAGGAGCGGCTTACCTGTGATCTACTTCAATAACCGGAACGAACTCATAGCTATGACGGGATTGTGGCGATTCCGCAACAATCCCGCCATTGATTCTACAACATTCTCGCGACTTGCGGAATCGACATCGTCGCTGGCTCCTCACCGTAGAGAAGGCGGCTGTTGTCGAGCGTAACGCCGTCGCCCCGTTCCGTGAGGCCATAACGGTCGCAAAGAAGGTTCCAGGCACCGGGCTCGCCGGAGAGCGTGAAGAGGTTGTAGGCGGCGCGCGGCTTGTGTCCGCCAGGTCCCTGGGAGGCCGACGCGATGCCGACCACCGGCACGTTGCCGGTATGGCTTCGCAGCCAGTAGAGCGTGTTGAGATGCGTATGCCCATGCAGCACCAGTTCTGCGCCACCGGTGGAGATCGCCGCTGCGAACCGGCGGATGCCGAGCATGCGCTTGTGCGAGGAGGCGGCACCGCGGATTGGCGGATGGTGGATCAGCACCACCCGGAAGAGGCCTTCGTCTCCCGCTTTCTTCAACAGGTTGACCGTCTCGCGGGCTTGGCGCGAGCCGAAATATCCTGAGGCCGAAAAGGGCAGGGTGGCATTGGAGGTCGAGCAGCCGATGATGGCGATCGGACCCCGACAGCGCAGGGTCGGAAAGATGTGGTCGTCTTCGGGCCATTCGGCGGGGTCGTCGTCGCTCTTGATGAACGGATACCATTCGTTGACCGACTTGTCGTGCGCGCCCGGCACATAGGCATCGTGGTTGCCGGGCACGAAAGTCGTATCATAGGGGTCGCCGATGGTGCGCAGCCACTCGCCGGCAAGCCGCGTCTCGATCTTGGTCGCCAGGTTGACGAGATCGCCGGTGATGACGAGCTGGTCCGGTTCGCGCGTCTTCAAATCGCTCAAAAGCAGGTCGAGCGTGTTGACGAAAAGGTGCTTGCGCCGATTGCGGTGCCAGTTCACAAAACCGGTGATCCGCTTCGAGAAAAGCTCGCGAAGCGTCAGGTTTGGAAGCGGCCCCAGATGGATGTCGGAAATATGCGCGAATTTGAACATGGCGCACACATAACGCATGAGTGCAGAAATCGTTATCGATTTTCTGGGCGCTCCCGGAGTTATGAATGAGTGGCGAAGGGGTGCCGGAAATCCGCAACGGGCGGACCCGGATCGTCGTCTGGCTGCTGCACCGTGTCTTCATGCTGACGCGCGGCATGACGCTCGGGGTGCGCGCCGCCTGCTTCGACGGCGAAGGCCGCATCTTCCTCGTGCGTCATACCTATGTTCCCGGCTGGTACATGCCGGGCGGTGGCGTCGAGCGCGGGGAGACGGTGCTCGAGGCGTTGCGCAAGGAACTACGCGAGGAAGGCAATCTGGAGATCTGCGGGGAGATTTCGCTCTTTCACGCCTATTACAATCGCAATGCCAGCAAACGCGACCACGTGCTGTTCTATCGGGTGACGGTGGAGCAGACGAAGCCGCGTGCGCCGGATCGGGAGATTGCTGAGAGCGGGTTCTTTGCGCTCGATGCGCTGCCGGAGGAGACGACCGCCGCGACGCTGCGGCGGTTGCGGGAGTTGAAGGGCGAGGTTGAGCGGGCGGATTACTGGTGAGGCGCTGACGCCCCAAAACATCAAGCCACCCGTTTCACCTTCTCCCGCCCATGCGGCGCGTCGAGGTCCATCAGCGGGCCGACGGGGACGATGCCGGTCGGGTTGATGGTTTTGTGGCTCCCATAATAGTGGTGCTTGATGTGGAACAGGTTGCAGGTCTCGGCGATGCCCGGTTGCTGATAGAGATCAGCGAGATAGCCGGACAGGTTCGGGTAGTCCGCAATGCGGCGGATGTTGCACTTGAAGTGGCCGACATAGACCGGATCGAAGCGCAGCAGCGTGGTGAACAGGCGCCAGTCTCCCTCGGTCGTGGTGTCGCCGAACAGGTAGCGGCTGCCTGACAGGCGCTGCTCCAGAATGTCGAGCGTTTTGAACAACCGGGTGACGGCCGCTTCGTAGGCGTCCTGGACGGTCGCGAAACCTGCCTTGTAGACGCCATTGTTCACCGTGTCGTAGACGAGCGCGTTCAGGTCATCGATCTCGCCGCGCAGAGCTTGGGGATAAAAATCCGCCGTGGAACCGGTCAGGCCGTCGAAGGCGCTGTTGAACATGCGGATGATCTCGGAACTCTCGTTCGAGACGATGGTGTTCTCAAGTTTGTCCCACAGGACCGGCACGGTGACGCGGCCGGAATAGTTCGGATCGGCCTTCAGGTAGACCTGGTAGAGATAGTCCGAGCCGAACAGGTCGTCGCCGGTGGCGCCGTCACGTTTCCGGAACTCCCAGCCGTTCTCCAGCATCAGGTAATCGACGACCGAGACCGAGACCAGGTCCTCGAGCTTCTTCAGCTTGCGGAAGATCAGGGTGCGGTGCGCCCAGGGGCAGGCATAGGAAACATAGAGATGGTAGCGCCCGGCTTCGGCCTTGAAACCTGGCTTGCCGGAGGGACCGGCGGAACCGTCCGCGGTCACCCAGTTGCGGAACTGCGATTCGGCCCGCTTGAAATGGCCCTTGTTTTCCTTGGTATCGTACCAGACGTCCTGCCATCTTCCTTCGACGAGCCTGCCCATGGTTATCTCCTCGGATTTTCCTTGAGGTGATAGATACGGCACCGGCTGCCGAATACGAGGCAGGATTTTATGAACGGTGTGTTTTTGCGTTGGACGCGGGAAATTTTTCCTGCTAATTCGCTTTCCGGATTTTAAGGATACTTTCCTCCATGACCGAAGTGCGGACACTGCGACGACGCTGATCATCGACCACGACGCTTGAACAGGCGTCATCGAGATCCCTTGTCCTGTCCGCTCTCAATCTACGGCTTCGGTCCTTCATGTCTCAGCACAGCGCCCTCTATAAGCACGAACTCGTTTATCTCACGGAAGATGTATCCCATGATGAGGTCATCGAACTCATCAACGCGGAAGCCTTCGGCCCCGGGCGCCATACCCGCGCCGCCGCCCGCATCCGCGAGCAGGGGCCGCATGACCGGACACTCTCCTTCGTCTGTGCCGATGACGGCGAAACGATCGCTTCGGTGAGGATGACGCCGGTCCATGCGGGTTCGGTGAAGGGCCATCTGCTCGGGCCGCTTGCGGTGCGGCCGTCGCACAAGAATCAGGGCATCGGCCGGGAACTGGTGCGGATCGCCGTCGAAGCGGCGAGGCGCCAGGGTTCGGAAACGGTGATCCTCGTCGGCGACCCGCCTTATTACGGCCCGCTCGGGTTCGAGAAGGTCGCCTATGGCGCGCTGGAATTTCCGGGACCTGTCGATCCAGGCCGGGTTCTGGTCGTGCCGATCGCAGCCGACGTGCATGCCCGCCTCAAGGGCGTCATCGGCTGGCGCGAATAGGCCGTTTCCTTTAAGCAGATGGGGATCGGTCGGCGAAAGCCGGCCGTACGATTCGTCGAAGCGGGGGACCGGGCGCATGACAGCAATCACCATGGACGAGGCGCTCGATCGCGCCGGAGCGGGGACCTATCAGCGACGGCTGATGGGTGTTTTCGGCCTCGTCTGGACGGCCGATGCGATGCAGGTGCTGGCGGTCGGTTTCACCGCCGCCTCGATCGCGGCAACTTTCGGGCTGACCGTACCGCAGGCGCTGCAGACCGGCACGGCCTTCTTCTTCGGCATGCTGCTCGGCGCGCTCGGTTTCGGAAGGCTTGCCGACCGGATCGGCCGCCGCCGGGTGCTGATCGTCACGGTTGGCTGCGATGCGCTGTTCGGCACGCTCTCCATCTTTGCCCCGGATTTTACCATCCTGCTTCTGCTGCGCTTCCTGACCGGCGCTGCCGTCGGCGGCACGCTGCCTGTCGATTATGCGATGATGGCGGAGTTCCTGCCTGCCAGAAACCGCGGCCGCTGGCTGGTCCTGCTCGAAGGCTTCTGGGCAGTCGGGACGCTGATCGTGGCGCTCGCCGCCTGGGCCGCAAGCCTTGCCGGCGTTGCCGATGCCTGGCGCTACATTTTTGCGGTTACCGCCATTCCGGCGATTGCCGGCATCGGCCTGCGTTTCCTGGTGCCGGAATCGCCGCTCTACCTGATGCGCTCGGGCCGCAATGACGAGGCGAGGGCGATCGTCGACCGGATGCTCGTCGTCAACGGTCGTCCGCCGCTCGGGGCTGGCACGAGCCTGGTTCCGCCGCCGCCGGTCAAGGCGACCGGCATCTTCTCGGGCGAGTTGCGCCAGCGCAGCATCATGATCCTGGCGATCTGGTTCCTTGTCTCGGTCTCCTATTACGGCGTCTTTACCTGGATGCCGGCGAGGCTCGCCGGCGAGGGCTTCGGTTTTGTGCGCGGTTACGGCTTTCTGGTACTGGTCGCGCTTGCCCAGCTTCCAGGCTATGCGCTTGCCGCCTATGGCGTGGAAAAATGGGGCCGCAAGCCAACGCTGATCGGCTTCTGCCTGCTCTCGGCGCTTGGCTGCCTGATGTTTGTCGTCGCGCCGAGTGCCCTTCTGGTCGGGGCCGCGCTGCTGATCATGAGCTTTGCGCTGCTCGGCACCTGGGGTGCGCTCTACGCCTATACGCCGGAGCTCTACCCGACCGCGTCGCGCGCGACCGGCATGGGCACAGCCGGCGCCATGGCGCGTCTCGGCGGCCTGCTGGCGCCGTCGCTGGTCGGTTACGTCGTGGTTCAGGGGCTCGGCCTGACGATCGGCATCTTTGCCGGCCTGCTGGTGATCGCGGCGATTGCAGCTACGATGATCAATGCGGAAACGCGGCGGGTCTCTCTCGCCTGAGATCGGAAAGCTCAGAACCGTTTTTGCAGCCAGGTCACCGAATGGCCTCCTTCGAGGCCCTTCAGCGTGCCGATCTCTGTGTAACCTTGCTTCAGATAAAGCTTGAGTGCTGCCGGGTTCATCGTGTCGATATAGGCGCCGATCGCGCCGCGGGCGCGGGCTTCGGCTTCCGCCATGTCGAGCATGCGGGCGGCAAGGCCGCGGCCGCGTAGTTCGTCCGGGATGTAGAGCATCGAAACATAGAGCCAGCCGCGGCCGGTATAGCCGGTCAGCCCGCCGATGAGGTTGCCGTCGTCGTCATGCAGTGGCACCGCCAGCTCGCGGCGGTTGGTGGGGCCGAACGTCGCTGCATTGTGGGTCATCAGCCGTTCGAGGATGAAATCCTCCTCGTCGGCGGTCATGCCTTCGATGATTTTCAGGTCGATATCCATGCGGCTATTCTCGTCTCCATGTTCGGAGCGCACGGATAACCTACAGAGCTTTCCTGAGGAAGGTGCGGGTGCGGCCCTTCGAAAATTCCGGCAGTTCCCCGAAGATTTCGTAACCCTGGCGCATATAGGCCTTGCGGGCGATCGGGCTGAACGTGTCGATCCAGGCGCCGTGACAGCCGCGGGCGCGGGCTTCCTGTTCGGCTTGGCTCAGCAGCTTGCCGGCCATGCCTTCACCCCGCAATGTTTCCGGGATGAACAGCCATTGGGTGAAGAGCCAGCCCCAGGCCGTGTAGCCGGAAAGCCCACCGATTGCCTTTCCATCGATATCGCGGATCAGGATGGCGAGGGCTTCACGTTTCGACGGGCCGACATCGGCTTCGTTGAAGGCCGTCAGTCCCTCGCTGATGGCAGCCAGTTCCTCCGGCCGGGGCGAGGCAGTCATATCAAACCGCGTCATACCTCAGCGACCCTCGCGCCACCACATCGCCGCGACCGCGAAGAGCAGGGCGGAGAGGCCGGCGAAACCGGCAAACAGCGGCAGCGTGTTGATGCCGCGCAGCACCGTCTCGTCGGTCAGGCGGATGATCATGCGGTTGGGATCGTTGACGCGCACTTCGCCGCGCACCGGCAGGATGTCCGGCAGCGAGATGCCGTTGCCGGAGGCGACGCGGGTGACAAGCCCGCGGGTCTTGTCGGCATAGGGTTTCAAGGTGGCCTCGGTCGAGATCATTGCCTTGAATTCCGGCGCGTCCACCGTGCCGACATGCACAAGCGTCGAGAACTGGCCGTTGGTGACTTCGAACAGGCCGGTCTCTTCCATGCGGCGCTCCAGCCGGTACTGGCCGGGACCGGCCGCCGTCATCGGCATGGTCTCGGTGCGGCCGGACGGATATTTGATCGTTGCAGGACCGGGATCGTCGCCGATCGTCTGGCGGGTGGCTTCGAGCGTGCGGCCGACGGCGCGGGCGGTCAGCGCCTCTTCTTCCAGCTCCGGTTCCTTCATCAGCCAATGGGCGATGCGGCGATAGAGCGAGACGTGCGGGCCACCGCCTTCGAAACCGCGGGCCCAGAGCCAGCCCTGGTCGGAGAGCAGCATGGCGACGCGGCCTTCGCCCTGCCGGTTGAGGACGAGCAGCGGGCGGTCGCCATCGCCTTCCATGACGGTCTGGCCCTGCGGCGTGTCGACGTCGATGGTGCGGAACCAGCGGCCCCAGGTCGGCGGGTTGGCATTGGAGCCGTCGAGCCCGCGGGTCACGGGGTGTTTTTCGCCCTCCGGCGACAGGTGCGGATAAAAGGCGGCGCTGTGGACTTCGCCGGTCGGTGCGGCCGGCAGGACCTGTTCCAGCGGCGTCGAGGCGATCGAATCCTCGCCGGCATGTTCGGGGCCGGCAGCGATCAGCAGCGCTCCGCCGTTGTTCACGTACTGGGCGATGTAGTCGTAGTAGAGGATCGGCAGCACGCCGCGGTGCTTGTAGCGGTCGAAGATGATCAGGTCGAAATCCTTGATCTTCTCGACGAACAGTTCGCGGGTCGGGAAGGCGATCAGCGACAGTTCGTTGATCGGCGTGCCGTCCTGTTTTTCCGGCGGGCGCAGGATGGTGAAGTGCACGAGGTCGACCGACGCATCGGACTTCAACAGGTTGCGCCAGGCGCGCTCGCCGGCATGCGGTTCGCCGGACACGAGCAGGACGCGCAGGTTCTGGCGGATGCCGTCGATGACGTGGACGGCGCGGTTATTGGCGATAGTCACTTCGCCCGGAAGTTCGGCAACCGAAAATTCCATGACATTGTTGCCGCCGCGCGGAACGGTGAAGGAGAAGGGCGTCTCCTGGCCGGGCGTGGCGCGCAGCGTCGCGGTCTGCTGACCGTTCATGCGCACGGTCACCTGTGCCGGTCCGCCGCCGGTGCGACCGTCGTCGAAGACCCGCAGTGTCAGTTCCTGTTCCTCGCCGACGATGCCGAAACGGGGCGCGCGGACCACTTCGACGCGGCGGTCGAACTCGTCGGGTTTGCCGGTGATCAGGCCGTGGACGGGGGCATTGAAGCCGAGGTCCTGGTTGATGCCGGGCAGGTCGTGGATCTGGCCGTCGGTCAGGAAGACCGTACCGCCGATACGGGCCGGCGGTACGTCGGAAATGGCGGAACGAAGGGCAGTGAACAGCTTTGTCGACGGCGTGTCGGATTCGCCGTCGTCATCGACCTCGACGATGCGCGTCTCGATGCGCGGGTAGCGGGAGAACCGGTCCTGCAGGCTCGCGAGTGCCTCGTCCGTCTGCTGCTTGCGCTGGGCGGTATCCTGGCTCTGCGAGCGGTCGACGATGATCGGCACCACGGTCGAAAGCTGGTCGCGGTCCTCCTGCAGCAGCGTCGGGTTGGCGAGCGCCAGGAGCAGTGCGGCGAGCGCCAGCGTGCGCAGGGTGGCGCCGCGGATGCCGCGCCAGAAGGCGAGGCCGGCGAGGATCAGCGCAAAGACGCCGAGGGCGGCGAGGATCGGCCAGGAGAAGAACGGGGCGAATTCGATGGTCATGAGGATTTCCCTCTATTGGCCGGGGA
Organism: Neorhizobium sp. T7_12; assembly: GCF_002968535.1. Classification (NCBI taxonomy): domain Bacteria; kingdom Pseudomonadati; phylum Pseudomonadota; class Alphaproteobacteria; order Hyphomicrobiales; family Rhizobiaceae; genus Neorhizobium; species Neorhizobium sp. T7_12. Next base: position 655,737 of record NZ_PVBK01000001.1, read on the forward strand.
AATTGCGGTCACCCCCTCATCCGATCCTTCGGACCACCTTCTCCCCGCTGGGGAGAAGAGGGAGTTTGCCGCGACTGCGCCATTCCTCCTCTCCCCTCGGGGAGAGGGTCGCCGAGCGTAGCGGAGGCGGGGTGAGGGGGAACGCGTCATACGCTGATTTTCCCTCACTGCCCAAGCCGCTCAAGCAGAGCCGGGACGTGCACCTGGTCGGCTTTGTAGTTGCCGGTCAGCATGTACATCATGATGTTGACGCCGGAGCGATAGGCATATTCGCGCTGCATCTCGTCCGGAGGGACGGCGGGAAGAACGGGGCCGCCCTGACTGTCGACTGCCCAGGCGCCGGCAAAATCGTTGCCGGTGATCAGCAGCGGCGTCACGCCGTCTCCGCTGGAGGAGAGCTGCGCGCCGGTGTTCTTGGCTTCCTGCCGCGCCTCGACCCAAAGCGGGCTGCCGGTATAGCGGCCGGGGAAATTGGTGAGCAGGTAGAACGAACGGGTCAGCACATGGTCGGCCGGCGTCGGCTCCAGCGGCGGGATGTCGATATTGGCGAGGATCGCCTGCAGGCGTTCGCCATTCGGCGTGGTACCGCCGCCATCGAGCGACGAATACTGGTCGCGCGTGTCGAAAAGCACCGTGCCGCCGTTGCGCATATAGGCATCGATCCGGGAGATCGCCGCTTGGCTGGGCATCGGCGCGGTGGCGGAAATCGGCCAGTAGATGATCGGGTAGAAGGCGAGTTCGTCCTTGGTGATATCGAGACCGACCGGGGCGCCGGGTTCCAGCGTCGTGCGGTAGGTGAGGAATTGGCTGAGACCTTCGAGACCCTGTTCGGAAATGCTGTCGACGTCCCGCTCGCCGGTCACGACGTAGGCGAGGTGGGTCGTATCCAGCCGTTCGAGGATCTGCTCGTCACCGGGCTTGGCTCCGGTACCGGGCGGCATCTCCTGCGCTTGCAACGGGCTTGGGACGAAGGCGAAGAGGCCGAAGGCGACGGCGGCGATGACCGCCGCGGCACTGCCGGCGGTGCGGCGACGGGTAGGCACGCGGGAGAAGGCGCCGTTCATGAAGAGCACCACAAGGCTGTCGAGGATCAGCATCGCCAGGGCGGCTGCAAAAAGGGCGGGACGCAGCGACACGGCTTCGCCGCCGGCGAGGCCTTCGCGCACCAGTGGCCGGCCGGCCGTGGTCGGATCGAAGCGGGCAATGACGGTCTTCGGCGCGAGCAGGTTGACGGCGGTGAAACCGTCCTCGGTGCCGTAGAGGCCGGGCGGGTGGTCGAAGCTTGCGACCGGCACCTGGTTGGCGGCAATCGCGATCGGTCGGGCCGTTCCGGTTTCGGTGGTGAGGACGCCGTCGGCGGTGAGCAACCGGTAGGGAGCCAGCGTCGCCGCGCTCCCCTCTGCTCCCGAGCCGGACGACGCGGCACCGCCGGCGCGGGCGAGCTGCACCAGGCGGCGGAGCATTTCGACGAAATTGCCCGACAGCGGCAGGTTCGACCAGGTCGCTTCAGCGCTCGTGTGGAAGAGTACGATGCGGCCTGCCTCTACTTCCTTTTCGGTGACGAGCGGCGTCCCGTCGGCAAGGCTTGCCCAGGTGCGTTCGGCAAGATCCGGCGTCGGTTCGGCGAGGACCTGGCGGGTGACGGTGATGTCGGCGGCGCGCGGCAAACCGGCGAAGGGGCCGAAGCCCGGGAAGTCGGCGAGCGACTGCGGCTCCGACCAAGACATGGCACCGCCGAGCGCGCGTTCGCCCTGGCGCAGGATGACCGGCACCAGCGGATCGTCGGCGGGGGCGGCGGCAAGGCGCGGCCCGGCAAAACGGATCAGCGTGCCCCCTTGAGCGATCCATCGCTGCAGCGGCGCATAGGATTCGGAGGGCAGGCGGCCGACATCGGCGAGGATGATGGCGGACGGATTGCCCTGCAGGATCTGCGGGATGGCGACCGAAAGATCGGCGGTGTTCGGCTGGATGACGTCCGCATAAGGCAAGAGCGCGCGGCTGATGTAATAGAGCGGCTGCAGCAGCGGCTGAAAATCGCTGCCGCTTTCGCCGGCGAGAAGCGCAATGCGGCGGCGCTTGAAGCCATCGTCGAGCAGGTGTGCCGCGCCGGCCGTCGCAAGCCCGTCGATGTTGAGCCGGGCGAAATCGTTGCGCAGTTCGAACGGCGAGGCGATCTCGGCGGTGGCGGTCGCGGCACCCGCATCGAAGCGCAGCGTGCCGGAGGCGAGCGCGCGCCCCTGGGCGTCCAGCGCGTTGACGTTCATCTGCTGCGCCGATGCGGTCGAGAGGCGCGTCGCGGTTACCGACATGGCAGCGGCGTTGTTGACCGCGTCGGTCAGCGCCACGGCGCTGTGGCCGTCGCCTTCGATCAGGCGCATTTCGGCGGGCGAGAGGGCTGCGAGCGTCGACATGGCTTCGTTGTCGCCGGCCGCCGCCATGCCGTCCGAAAGGATGGCGAGCGTGCCGGGACGGGCGCCGTTCATGGCTTCTCTCACCGCCTGGGCGGCGCGGGCGCGATCCGGAACCAGCGGCTTGGGGCTTGCGGCCGTCAGCTTGTCGCGGGCAGCGGCTGCCGTGCCGGGCACGGCCTCATGGCCGGCATCGGCTGAGAAGGTGATAGACACCGGCACGTCGGCGCTTTCGGCGTCATCGATCAGGAGGTTGGCGGTCTGGACGCGGCGCTCCCAGTCGGCCGCGGTTGCCCAGCCATTGTCGACGACGACAACCAGCGGGCCGCCGGCATTCAGGGAGTTGGCGCGCGGGTTCATGACCGGATCGGCGATCGCCAGGATCACGGCGGCGGCCAGCAGCATGCGCAGCAGCGTCAGCCACCAGGGGCTCTTAGAGGGCGTTTCCTCACGCTTCAGGACCGTTGCCAGGATCCGGAGCGGCGGGAAGACTTCCGCCTTCGGGCGCGGCGGGGTGAGCCGCAGCAGCCACCAGATGACCGGCAGCGCGATCAGGCCAAAGAGAATGGCGGGATTTGCGAAGATGAGCGCGCTCATGACCTGCCTCCGCCCGGCTTTTGCGCCGGCAAGCCCGACAGATAACCATGCACGGCGACCAGCGCCTCGGAGGCGAGGTGATCGGTCCGGTGGAAGACAAAACTCCAGCCGAGGCGGCGCAGCGATTCACCCAGCGCATCGCGGCGGGCGAAATAGGCGCGCTGGTAATCCTCGCGGATCATCTCGGCGCGGCCGGAGACGAGTTTCTCGCCGGTTTCGGGATCGGTGAATTCGGTGCGGCCGGTATAGGGGAAAGTCTCCTCCGCCGGATCGGCGATCTCGACCACATGGCCGCGCAGGCCGCGGCGTCCGAGCGGAGCGATGCGTTCCATCACCCGGTCGGCGTCGTCGAGGAAATCGCCGATCAGCACGATGTCGCTGTGACCGCGGATCATCGCGGTATCCGGCAGGCCGGTGGTCAGCGGCGCGTGCATGATCGAGGCGGCGAGCCGTTCGGCGGCGTTGCGGGAGGATACCGGCTCCATGATGCCGGGGCAGCCGATCCGCTCGCCGGACCGGGCAAGGATTTCGGCCAGCGCCAGCATCAGCACCAGCGCCCGGCTTTCCTTCGAGGCAATGGCGAGCGTCGACTTGTACATCATCGACGGCGACATGTCGGCCCAGAGCCAGACGGTGTGGGCGGCTTCCCATTCGCGTTCGCGGACATAGGTGTGGTCGTCGCGGGCCGAGCGGCGCCAGTCGATGCGAGACAGGCTTTCACCCTCGGCATAAGGCCGGAACTGCCAGAAATTCTCGCCGATGCCGCGCTTGCGGCGGCCATGCCAGCCGGCGATCACCGTGTTGGCGATACGTTTGGCTTCCACCATGCAGTCCGGCACAAGCGTCGCGCGGGCCTGGGCTCGGGAGAGGAGTTCGCTACTCGGTGTCTGCTCTACGATCTGGCCAATGGTGGATGCCACGCAGGTTCCTTTCTAGCCGGCGGACTTAGCCGCGGGCCTGCTTCACCAGACCGGCGATGACGTCGCGTACCGACATGCCTTCGGCGCGCGCCGCAAACGTCAACGCCATGCGGTGCTCCAGCACCGGTTCGGCAAGCGCATAGACGTCGTCGAGCGATGGGGCGAGACGGCCTTCGTAGAGGGCGCGGGCACGGGCCGTCAGCATCAGCGACTGGCCGGCGCGCGGGCCGGGACCCCAGGCGACATGCTTGTCGGTATGGGCATTGCCATGGCCGGGGCGGGCGGAGCGCACCAGCGACAGGATCGCATCGACCACCTTGTCGCTGACCGGCATCTGGCGGATCAGCATCTGGATTTCCTGAAGGCGGGCAGCGTCGATGACGCCGCGGGACTTGGATTCCGAAAGGCCGGTGGTTTCGAGCAGGATCTGCCGCTCGGCGGCGAGTTCCGGATACAGCACGTCGACCTGCAGCAGGAAGCGGTCGAGCTGCGCTTCCGGCAGCGGATAGGTGCCTTCCTGCTCCAGCGGGTTCTGGGTCGCGAGCACGTGGAAGGGAGCGGGCAGATCGTAACGCTGGCCAGCGACCGTGATATGGTATTCCTGCATGGACTGCAGCAGCGCCGACTGGGTGCGCGGCGAGGCGCGGTTGATTTCGTCGGCCATCAGGAGCTGGGCGAAGACCGGGCCCTTGATGAAGCGGAAGGAGCGGCGGCCGGCATCGTCCGTATCCATCACTTCCGAGCCGAGAATGTCGGAGGGCATCAGGTCGGGGGTGAACTGGATGCGGTTGGCGCCGAGACCGAGCACGGTGCCGAGCGTGGTGACGAGCTTGGTCTTGGCAAGGCCGGGGACGCCGACGAGCAGCGCATGGCCACCGGACAGGACGGCCAGCAGCGTGTTCTCGACCACCTTTTCCTGACCGAAGATCACCTTGGCGACTTCGGTGCGGATGGCGGCGATGTCGGAAAGGGCCATTTCGGCGGCGGCGATGATGGCTTTCTCATCGAGGACGGTATCGGTGGAATTCATCAGGCCCATGTCGTTCTCCATCATCCAAAACTGGCTGGCATCCAGAACCGGCAGGCACTCAGAAACCGACTGGCTTTCCAAGGCCGGGCTCTTCATATCCCGGCATCGAATCGCTGCATCGCAGCATCCGGCTTATCCGATCAAACTTATTCCCCGAAATATGGCTGACAAGCACGTATTGAATGACTATCTCGTGAGGAACAATTGCTTTGGTGAATGCTTAAGGTCGAACCGGGACTGAAAGATGGCAGCGCAAACGATAAATTCGGCACCCGATGCCGCAGGGCTTGCGGCCCTGATTTCGCGCGCATCCGAGCAAACCGGCGACGGAAAGCGCGGCTTGCCACCCGTCGACAGGTGGAATCCACCCTTTTGCGGTGATATCGACATGGAAATCCGTGCCGACGGCACCTGGTTCTACATGGGCACGCCGATCGGCCGCGCACCGCTGGTGCGGCTGTTTTCAACGGTGCTGCGCAGGGACGAGGACGGCAGGACCTACCTCGTAACACCTGTGGAAAAGGTCGGCATCCGGGTCGTGGACGCACCCTTCCTCACCGTCGAGATGCAGGTGACGCAGCGTGAAGGCCGGCAGGTGCTCACGTTCAGGACAAATGTCGGCGATGTGGTCGAGGCAGGCGCGGAACATCCCTTGCGCTTCGAAATCTCGGGCGAAAACCGCGAGCTGAAACCCTATCTCCTGGTGCGCGGCCGGCTGGAGGCGCTCGTTTCCCGCGCGGTCATGTACGATCTCGTGGAACTGGGCGAGGCGATCGTGATAGACGGGGTGCCGATGTTCTCCGTCCGCTCCGGAACGGAGGTCTTTCCGGTGATGCCCAAGGCCGAATTGGACGCCTTATCGCAATGAGTGACTTTCCCCTTTTTTCGGCCGGCGATTTCCGCCGCCGGGCGCTGAACCAGAACGGTGGGCCGATCGATCACGCCTGGCGCGATCACGGCGACCATCTGCTCAATCCGACGCTGGTGGATTTCGCCGCGGGGCTGAAGCTGAAGGATGCGGCTGTGCTGGTGCCCGTCGTCGACGACGGCGATGGGGCCAAGGTGATCCTGACGCAGCGGACATCGACGATGCGCAAGCACTCTGGGCAGATCGCCTTTCCGGGCGGCGGGATCGATCCGCAGGATCGGTCGCCGGAACAGGCGGCACTGCGCGAGGCGGAAGAAGAGATCGGCCTCGACCGTTCCTTCGTCGAAACGCTGTCGCGCCTGCCGACCTATTACGCGGCGACCGGTTTCCGCATTACGCCGGTGCTCTCCGTGGTCAGGCGCGGCTTCGAGATCACGCCCAATCCGGCCGAGGTGGACGATGTCTTCGAGGTGCCGCTGTCCTTCCTGATGAACGAGGCAAACCACCAGCGCGGCAGCCGCGAATGGGACGGCAAGGAGCGGCATTTCTATGTGATGCCCTACGAGGAACGAAACATCTGGGGCATTACCGCGGGCATTCTGCGCACGCTCTATGAAAGGCTTTATGCATGACCAGTGTAGCCGACGAGGCTTGGTTCCGGGACCCGGCGCTGCAGCACATCCTGACCCTGCTCAATGCCGACGGCGGCGAGGCGCGGGTGGCGGGCGGCGCGGTGCGCAATGCGCTGATGGGGCTTCCCGTCGCCGATGTTGACGTCGCCACCACACTTCGTCCGGAAAAGGTCGTCGAGCGCGCGGTGACGGCTGGCATCAAGGCCGTGCCGACCGGCTTCGAGCACGGTACCGTGACGCTGGTCATCGGAGGCCATGGGTTCGAAGTCACGACGTTGCGTCGCGATATCGAGACCGACGGGCGGCGGGCCAAGGTCGCCTTCGGTACCGACTGGCAGGTGGACGCCGAACGGCGGGATTTGACGATCAACGCGCTTTATGCGGACGCTCAGGGCGTTGTGATCGACCTTGTGAACGGAATTCCGGATATCGAGACGCGCACCATCCGCTTCATCGGCGATGCGGCCGAGCGGATCGCCGAGGACTACCTGCGCATCCTGCGCTTCTTCCGCTTCTTTGCCCACTACGGTTCCGGCCGACCGGATGCGGATGGCCTGAGGGCTTGCGCCCGCGCCAAGGACAAGCTTTCGATGCTGTCGGCCGAGCGGGTCTGGGCGGAAACCAAGAAGCTGCTCTCCGCCGCCGATCCTTCCCGAGCGCTGCTGTGGATGCGGCAGGCGGGCGTGCTCACCGAAATCCTGCCCGAGACGGAAAAGTGGGGTATCGACGGCATTCACGGCCTCGTGGCGGCCGAGAAGTCGCTCGGCTGGACGGCCGATCCGATCCTGCGGCTGGCGGCGATCGTGCCGCCGGATGCCGAGCGGCTGGATGCACTGGCGAAGCGGCTGAAGATGTCGAATGCGGAGGCTGCGCGGCTTGCTACCTGGGCGAATGCGCCGGTGCCGCCGGACGAAGTGACGGATGTCGGGTTCGCCCGGCTGCTCTACCGGCAAGGCGCGGAGGGGCTGGTCATGCGGCTGCGGCTCGCTCTGGCCTCTGTTCGAACTGCGGCCGAAGGCGATCCGGCGGCGATGCGCAAGTCCGCGCGGCTGTCAGTATTGCTGAAGAGGACGGAGAACTACGATAAGCCGGTCTTTCCGGTCAGTGGTGCCGATATCGTCGCAGCCGGCGTGCCCGCTGGAAAGCGGGTGGGGGAAATTATGAAGGAACTGGAAGACTTCTGGGTAGAGCGCAACTTCGCCCTCGACCGGGCGGCGCTGACCGCCCGGCTGGAGGATATGATCCGAAGTTCGCTCTGATATCAGGCAACTTGCTGTCCTGACATCGCTTGGAAGTGAAGCCGCGAGCGTTCTGCGGCAGAACGGCTGGCGCCTCGGTACGTCCCAGGCGTCAGGCCGCCTCCGCGCCGTTTTCGTCGCGAATGCGCGCCTTGATGTTCTCGACCATGTTTTCGCGAATGATCTCTTCCCCGTGCACCGTGCGCAGATGCTCCACGGCGCGGCGGACCACTTCGGCGTCCTCGTCGGCACGGGTATGCCACTGGCAACCGGGCACGAGCGTACCGCATTCGAACAGTCGCATGACATTTCCTCCTGTTAGCGTTGGACTGGAGGCGGCGGATATCTCCCATATCCGCCGGCGCCAACCTCGATAACTCGGAAACTACAAGGACCGTTCCCGACGCTTATTCGGAAAACGCCCAGGCGTGGAAGACGGAAGCCTGTTCCTGCCCCTTTTCCCGCGCCGTCTCGTCATTGGCGGCCGACATGGCGACCGACTTGCCGGCAAGCTGGCGCCTTACCTGGTCCACATAAAAGGCATGGGGAAGCTCACCGCCGGTTCTCGCGCGCATTTCCGTCGCGAGGCGGTCGATCATATCAGCAGTATCAAGGGAACGGGCGTCCTTGTCCTCAGACGCATCCGGCATTGGCATGCTATTCGGTGCCATCATGGCGTTCCTCCTCCGGTACAACCAAGGGGACGCTACCACCATCGCATCGATTCCGATATCGCATTTGTTAAGGATGAGATATTGGGGCCGGTTTATACCCGAAATCGTTAATTTTATGAACCTTTATCTAAGGCCACCTTACAACCGGAGGCAGTGACGACAGAATGGACTCGACGTTGCCGCCAGTCTTCAACCCGAAAATAGTGCCCCGGTCGTAGAGCAGGTTGAATTCGACATAGCGGCCGCGGCGGATCAGTTGTTCGTCGCGATCATGCTCCGTCCAGGGTTTGTTGAAATTGGCACGGACGATTTTCGGGTAGACGAGATTGAAGGCCCGGCCGACGTCCTGCACGAAGGCGAAATCCGCATTCCAGCCGCCTTTTTCCTCGACCGGATGCAGCCAGTCGAAGAAAATGCCGCCGACGCCGCGCGGTTCGTCGCGGTGCTTCAGGAAGAAATACTCGTCGCACCAGGCCTTGTAACGATCATAGTCGGCGACCGCCTCGTGGCGCTTGCAGGTGATCTCCATGACCCGGTGGAAGAGGGCGCTGTCGGGATCCGTCTGGGTGCGGCGCCGGTCGAGCACCGGCGTGAGATCTGCGCCGCCGCCGAACCACTGGCTCGACGTCACCACCATGCGTGTGTTCATGTGGACGGTCGGCACGTTGGGATTGACCGGGTGGGCGATCAGCGAAATGCCCGACGCCCAGAAGCGCGGGTCTTCCTCCGCACCCGGCATCTGGCTGCGGAAATCGTCGGAAAATTCGCCGTGTACGGTCGAGGTGTGGACGCCGACCTTTTCGAAGACGCGCCCCTCCATCATCGACATTCTGCCGCCGCCGCCGGCACCGCCGTCGCGCAGCCAGTCCTTGGGTTTGAAGCGGCCGGGCTCCTGATCGGCAAGAGGTCCGGTCAGCTCGGCCTCGAGGCCTTCCAGAGAGGCGCAGATCGTGTCGCGCAGGCTCTCGAACCAGGCTCTCGCCGCCGCCTTCTTGTCTTCGATGTCCTCAGGCAATCCTTTGGGCAATACCGGCCGTTCCATGTCTCTATTCCTCTCGCCATCCCCTTGGCGCGATTCGCATTTTTTCGATCGGGGATTAGCATTTCTGGCTTTCGCGAGCCATTCCATCGGTTGTCGCAGGTGGAAAATGAGACTCGCAAAGCGTGTCGCTGCGCATTATCTTTAACGCATAAACAGGTGCTGATCAGAGGCTTTCATGGCGAAGTTCACACCCCCGCCGCTCGACGGGCTGAAACGCAGGATCGACCGCCACCGGCAGGAAAAGGCCGGCGAGCGCCAGGGCATGTTCGTACGGCAGACCTTCCAGCTCTCGCGGGAAGAAGCCCGCGAAAAGGCGCGCGAATGGTTTCACGAATTTCCGAAGGCAGCCTACTGGACCGAAGTGGAAAGCTGGCGCCAGCTCGAAGGCGACCAGATCGAATTCACCATGCGCAGGTTGCCGACGGCGGATTGATCCGATCCGTCACTTCGGGTCCTCATAGGTGTAGAGCGCGCACATTTCGGCGCTGCTCTTCGGCGGGTTTCTCCCCGTAAACACGGCGATCGCCGACATTCCCTTGCCCGACGCCCAGTTGGCGACATAGGTCACGTCGCCCGATCCACAGAGCTGGTTGCCGTTTTCGAGTTCCGGATCGGCCGGTTCCGCGACGCGGTAGACCGATCCCGGCACCCGCCTGCCGTCCACCCGGAAATTATCGGCAACGAGATCGGAGAATTCCAGAGTTTCCTCATTCTCGAAGGTAATACCGAAGTCGTCGAGCCAGACGTCCCCGGTGACGCTCATCGCCGTCTTGCTGACCGCGGTATAGTGCTCGGCCTCCTGGGCGTGGACGGGCGAGGCCAACAGGATCATGGCGGCAGCGGTGATCGGGTAGCAGAAGAGGAAATTGCGCATCGATCTCCCGGGGCTTGGTGTTGGAGCTATCGGAAGACCGAGGCTCGATTCCCTGAAACATATGTGATCTCCGATGTTTGGCCCATGGCTTCGATCGGTTCGGCAAGCGTTCTTCAAAAGATGCTAAACGGAGACGGAGGCTGCTGGTACCGAACACTCAAGCGGCATTCTCAGCCTTGGCGAGAACCGGCGTGAGTTCGAGGCCGAGGGCTTTCATCACCTTCAGGATCGTCGCGAATTCGGGATTTCCTTCGCCGCTCAGGGCCTTGTAAAGGGCGGCGCGGCTCATGCCGACATCGCGGGCGAGCTTGCTCATGTTCTGGGCCCTCGCCACGATGCCGAGGCATTTGGCGATGAAGGCTGGGTCACCGTCTTCGAATGCGGCGATCATGAACTCTTCGATACCCTCTTCGCTATCCAAATGTTCAGCGATGTCGAACGGATGCGTTTCCGGAGCCATCGGCCGTCCTTCCATTTCCAGAGGCGTTGTCCAGCAGGGTGTGACGCTCAGTTTAGAATAGACCTATCCGTGCAATCAATCAGCATCCACCTGCTCTTCCGCTTCCAGCAAAATCGGTCCCGCACCCTTTTCGCCGAGCATGTCGAGCGGGTTCCTGAGCGGGCAGTCCTCCATCGATAGGCAGCCGCAGCCGATGCAGCCGGTCAGGTGGTCGCGGAGCGCCGTGAGGCTGGCGATCCGTGCATCGAGCTGGCGTTTCCAGGTTTCCGAAAGGCGCTGCCAGTCCTTCGCCGTCAGCGGCCGGTCGTGCGGCAGGACGGAGAGCGCCTCGGCGATATCGGCAAGCGGTATGCCGGTCTTCTGCGCGACCTTGATGACCGCGACCCGGCGCAGCACGACGCGCGGATAACGGCGCTGGTTGCCGCGGTTGCGGCGGCTCTGGATCAGTCCCTTGGTCTCGTAGAAATGCAGGGTGGAGACCGCCACGCCGCTGCGTTCCGCGACTTCCCCGACCGTCAGTTCAAGCTCCAGCCGCCCGCCCGGATTTTTCTTCATCATCGCTGTTGACCTCAATATAACTTGAGGTTTTATAGCAGAGGCTTCGTGAAAGAAAACCGGAGCCGGTTCAATGAAGACGAAAATCGTTCTGCCGCAGCGCCTCGCCGGCGATCATGGCCGCCGACATGGCGACGTTGATGGAGCGCTGGCCTTCGACCATGGGGATGAGGATACGGGCGTCGGCCGCCTCATGCACATGATCAGGCACGCCGGCGCTTTCGCGGCCGAAGAGCAGGATGTCGTCCGGCTGGAATTCGAAGCGGGTATAGGGCAGGGCGGCCCTGGTGGAGGCAAGCACGACGCGCCGGCCGTTCGCCTTGCGCCACTCGTCGAAGCGCTGCCAGTTGACGTGGCGGGCAAGCGTGACGCCCGCCAGATAGTCCATGCCGGAGCGCTTCAGGTTCCGGTCGGAAATGTCGAAGCCGGCCGGTTCGATGATATCGACCGACAGGCCGAGGCAGGCGGCGAGCCGGAGGATCGTGCCGGTATTGCCGGGAATATCCGGCTGGTAAAGGGCGATGCGGAGCCCGCGGGGGATGTCACTCATGCCCCGTCCTTACGGGAAACCGAGGCTGCGGCTCAAGCCCTTTCGATGCGCGGCATGGCTGTGACGATCGGGCAACAGAAAAGCTCAGGGTGGCGAGATGCGGCGATTTGCCCTTTTCAATTGATGCCCGAGAGGCTACAAGAAACGCGCAACTCAACGCCCATTCAAGGAGGCCCACATGGATATGACCGTGCTCTCGCGCCTCCGCTGCCGGATTTTCCTGTCTCTGGCCTAGGCGTTTCGCGGTTTCTCGCAAACTCTTTCTTTCCTCACTCGTTACGCGGCCGACATCCGGCCTCGCTATCCAGGTTTTCGTCGCCCGATTCCGGCCGCCTTGCGTGCTGACCGGTGCGGCATCCGACTTACGGAGCTTTTTTCATGTTCTCGTGGTTCGAACGGCGCGTTGATCCCTATCCGGGCGAAGCGCCCTCACTACCGCCCGCCGGCCTTGCGGCCTTCCTGTGGCACTATACCAAACCGGTCTGGCCGTGGGTCGTCATCATGTCGACCTGTACGATGCTGATTGCGGTCGGCGAAGTGGCGCTGTTCCAGTTCCTCGGCGATATCGTCGACTGGCTGACCAATGCCGATCGGGCGACCTTCCTTGAAAGCGAAGGGCCGAAACTGTTCTTCATGGCCTTCGTGGTGCTGGTCGCATTGCCGGCGATCGCGACCCTCAATTCGCTGATCATGCATCAGATTCTGATGGGCAATTTCCCGATGATCGCCCGCTGGCAGATGCACCGGTTCCTGCTCCGGCACTCGATGACGTTCTTCGCCAACGAGTTTGCCGGCCGCGTCTCGACCAAGGTGATGCAGACCTCGCTCGCCATCCGCGAAACGGTGATGAAGGTGCTCGACGTATTCGTCTACGTCTTCACCTATTTCGTCTCGATGATCGCCATCGTCGCGGCGGCCGACCTGCGCCTTGCGGTGCCGCTCGTCCTCTGGATCGTCTTCTACTCGATCACGGTTGCCTATTATGTGCCGCGTCTGAGGAAGATCTCGGCGGAACAGGCGGATGCGCGCTCGATGATGACCGGTCGCGTCGTGGACAGCTATACGAACATCGCGACCGTCAAGCTCTTCTCGCATGCGGGAAGGGAAGAGGCCTATGCGCAGGACGCGATGGACGTATTCCTGAAGACCGTACATGCGCAGATGCGCAAGGTGACGGGTTTCCAGGCGCTGGTCTATTTCTACAACTGCGCCGCCCTCTTTACCGTCGGCACGTTGTCGATCTGGTTCTGGCTGGACAGCGCCATCTCGATCGGGGCGATCGCAATCGCGATCGGTCTTGCGATGCGCATCAACGGCATGTCGCAATGGGTGATGTGGGAAGTGTCGGCGCTCTTCGAAAACATCGGCACCGTCTATGACGGCATGTCGATGATGACCAAGGCGCATGACGTGGTGGACCAGAAGGGCGCTTCGACGCTCACCGCGAAAAAGGGCCATATCCGCTACGACAACGTCCACTTCCACTACGGCAAGGGCAAGGGCGTCATCGAAGGCATGACGCTCGATATCCCGGCGGGACAGAAGGTCGGCCTGGTCGGCCGCTCCGGCGCCGGCAAGACGACGCTGATGAACCTGCTCCTGCGCTTCTACGATCTCGAGGGCGGCCGCATCACCATCGATGGCCAGGACATATCGACTGTGACGCAGGACAGCCTGCGTTCGCTGATCGGCGTGGTCACCCAGGATACCTCGCTGCTGCACCGCTCGATCCGCGACAACATCGCCTACGGCAAGCCGGACGCCACCGATGCGGACATCATCGAGGCGGCAAAGCGGGCAAACGCCTGGGAGTTCATCGACGGACTTGCCGACATGCAGGGACGCAAGGGTCTCGATGCGCATGTGGGCGAACGAGGCGTGAAGCTTTCCGGCGGGCAGCGGCAGCGCATCGCGATCGCCCGCGTCTTCCTGAAGGACGCGCCGATCCTGGTGCTCGACGAGGCGACTTCGGCGCTCGACTCGGAAGTCGAAGCGGCGATCCAGGAGAACCTGTTCGCGCTGATGGAGGGCAAGACGGTGATCGCGATTGCCCACCGGCTGTCGACGCTGACCGAAATGGACCGGCTGATCGTGCTCGATCGCGGCCGGATCATCGAGGCAGGCACGCATTGCGAGCTGGTCGCGACCGGCGGCATCTATGCCGACCTCTGGAACCGCCAGTCCGGCGGCTTCATCGGCCATGAGGACGTGATCGAGGAAGAGGCGGCGGAGTAAGCTCCGCCGCCATCCCATTTTTCGCTCTGAGGTAAGTACTTTAAGGAATGCTTCCGCGGAATTCAGATTCGGTTTTCGCGAGTGTGCCAGATACGGAGAAGAAAAATCATCTCGCCCTGTATCTCGTATCTAAACTCGTAGTCACCAATCAAAAGTCGTCGGATTTCACGCGGCGCGAACTCATCCAGCCTTTCACCAAGCCGCGGATGCTGGATGAGTTTCCTGGGTGCTGCAGCCAGGTTTTGAGCCGTGCGCGCCGCCGCGGGTGCGTTCACCGCAGCCAGAAAATCATGAAGGCGGTTGAGATCGGACACCGCTTTTGACGACCACTTCAGTTCCATTACAGGGGACGGGGCAGGGGCTTGTCAGTGCCTAAGCTGGCAGCCCACTTTTCGACCTCCTCCTGATCGACGACGTTTCCCTCATCGACGTCGGCCATTGCCTCCAGCGTCAGCCGCCGCCGCTCCTCTTCCAGCTCGATCCAGTCGGCGAGTGCCTGCTTGACGATCCAGCCCCTTGAACGTTCCAGGCGGGTTGCCAATTCGTCCACTTTCTCAGCCAGCTGAACCGGCACATGTGCAGTCAGAACACGGGTTTCCATGGGAACTCCTTTGGGGCAATCATAATGATTGATCCTGATTATGTCCAATGGGCGCGAAGGTCTGCCCGGTAGGCCTTCCACATTAAGAAAATGTAAGCCGCGGCCCGGCCGCTTTCGCTTTGCCGGGCTTAAGAATCCGCCTATATCGGGTCCATGTTGAAATCGGTCTTCCGCACCTTCGAGAGCTTTATCAAGCCGTTTGCGAGGCGGGACGACCTGAAGCCACCCGTCGGCCTTGTCGGCTTCATCTGGTTCTATGTCCGCCAGGCAAAGCTTCCCTTCTTCGCCATGCTGGTGCTCGGCGGGCTTGCCGCCGGCGTCGAGGCAGCGATGTTCTGGTATGTCGGCCGGCTGGTCGATATCCTCGACACGACCCAACCTTCCGAGGGATGGTCTGGGCTGCTCGCCGACCACGGGACCGAACTGGTGGTCATGGCGCTGGTGGTCGGCATCGGCCGCTTCCTGATTGGGCTGATGACGGCGCTGGTCGACCAGCAGATCATCACGCCCGGCTTCTACAACCTGGTGCGCTGGCAGTCGTACATCCACGTATCGCGCCAGTCGCTCTCCTTCTTCCAGAACGATTTCTCCGGCCGCATCGTGACCAAAGTCTGGTCGGCCGGCCAGGCGACCGGCGACGTTCTGACCTCCTTCATGGAAAGCGTCTGGTTCGTCGGTATCTATTCCGTCTCGACCATCGCGCTGGTTGCTGGGCTCGACTGGCGGCTGGCGGTGGTCGTCGTCGCATGGCTTTCGATCTTCGCGGTGCTCGCCAGGTACTACGTGCCGCGAATTCGCGAACACTCCAAGGCCTCGGCCGAGGCCGGGTCGATGATCAGCGGCCGCATGGTCGACGCCTATTCGAACATCCAGACGCTTCGGCTGTTCGGCCGCGACGAGGCGAACGACCGCTACATGCTCTCCGGTTTCGAGAGCTTCCAGGACACGATCATCGCGTTCACCCGGCTGTTGACCAGCGTACGCGCCTCCATGGCCTTCCTCTCCGGCACGATGATCGTCACCATGGCGGCGATGAGCGTGCATCTGTGGCTCTCCGGCCTGATCTCGTCCGGTGCCGTCGCCTTCACCATGGCGCTGATGCTGCGGCTGAATTTCCTGCTCGGCCGGCTGATGACGCAGCTCAACGGTATCATGCGCAATATCGGCACCATCCAGAATTCGGCCGAGCTGATCTCGCAGCCGATCGGGCTGGTGGATGCGCCTGATGCAACGCAGCTGGTGGTAAAACGCCCGGAAATCCGCTTCGAGAACGTCAGTTTTCACTACGGCAAGGCGAAGGGCGTCATCGACAATCTGTCGCTCACCATCCGGCCGGGCGAGAAGCTCGGCATCGTCGGGCGTTCCGGCGCCGGCAAGTCGACCCTCGTCAACCTGCTCCTGCGGTTCTACGATCTCGAAGGCGGCCGCATCCTGATCGACGGGCAGGATATCGCCAGGGCGACACAGGAATCGCTGCGCGCCCAGATCGGAATGGTCACTCAGGATACCTCGCTGCTGCACCGTTCGATCCGCGACAATATCCTGTTCGGCCGACCGGACGCGACGGAAGCGCAGCTCGTTGAGGCGGCGCGCAAGGCTGAAGCCGACACGTTCATCGCGGCTCTTGAGGACCAGCGCGGTCGCAAGGGTTTCGACGCGCATGTGGGCGAGCGCGGCGTCAAGCTTTCCGGCGGCCAGCGCCAGCGCGTGGCGATCGCCCGCGTGATGATCAAGGATGCGCCGATCCTGGTGCTCGACGAGGCCACCTCGGCACTCGACTCGGAGGTAGAAGCGGCGATCCAGTCGAACCTGGAGCGGCTGATGCAGGGCAAGACCGTGCTCGCCATCGCCCACCGGCTGTCGACCATCGCAGCCCTCGATCGCCTCATCGTCATGGACAAGGGCCGGATCATCGAGGACGGCACGCACAACGAACTGATTGCGCGGGGAGGGCTCTATTCGGAGCTCTGGGCAAGGCAGTCCGGCGGTTTCCTTGCCGCGGACGCAGCCCAATAGCGCTGCGGCTCACTGTCCGGTAACGGCGATCTCGGCGATCAGCCCGAAGTGGTTGGAGCCGTGCGGCTGGGGAATGCGGGTCAGCGACTTTATCTTGAGCGGTGCCCGCGCATAGACATGGTCGATCGGCACGCCGAACGCGCCCGCCCGGATCGGCCAGGTGGCGGGCTCGAAGCCGGCAGTCGTCAGGTCGGCATTGCGGAGGAACCGGCGCATGTTCGGCGCCAGGCTCGAGGCGTTGAAATCGCCCGAGAGCAGTAGAGGGCCGCTCGTCTCGCTGATCGCGAGGGCGGCGCGGGTCAGTTCCACGGAGTGGAAATTGTCGAAATACGGCTTGGTCGTATGCATGCCGACGAAATGGATCGTTTGGCCGCGGACGGTCACCTTGGCGAGGATGAAGCGATCCGGAAAGATCTCGCTGAGCGATTGTACCGTCGGCGCTTCGATCGGCACCTTCGATAGCATGAGCTGGTCGCAATCCTCGATCAGCAGACCGCAACCCACCCGGTAGGGATAGGTTTTCGCCAGCTCGTCCATATAGACCCTGAGCGGGGCGGCTTCCATGATGTTGACCAGGTCGGCGCCGGACGACCGGATCGTTTCGACGATGTCTTCCGCATTGGCGAAATTGTCGTTGAGGATGTTGAAGGACATCAGCCTGATGGTCGGTGCATTGACCTCTGCCGGTGTCATCGGCGCGGCGAAGTCGCGGCTCATCAGCACCGCGTGACCGACAAAGAGAAGCGTGGCGGCGAACAGCAGCCAGACCAGGAAGTGGCGCTTGACGAGAAGGGCTACAACCATGGCCGCGACGCAGCCGAGTGCCGCGTGCAGCTGCAGGCTGTAAAGCGTTCCCAAAAGCCAGTGGGGGTGTATGTAACGCGTCCCGATCGCCATCAGCACAAGCGACACGATGACGCAGATGGCAACCGATAGTGTTTGTCTCATTCAGGTCTGTCCGGGACGGCCGCCTTCTGTCGTGGACTTGGCCTAACATGAGGCCCGATTTGTTGCAATGCGGTGCCCGGCAGGGGAGTTAACGGAAGTGCGCCATCCCCGCTGTTTCGCTTGAAAAACGCCTGATTTTTCTGGGCCCAACAGGCCGTTGCAGGCCTTGTTTCTCAGGCCTGTGCTCTGCCTGTCACGCTGGTCCGGAACCCTCCGGGTTTTCCGGCGACAAACTGGCCGGCACCCCTTGCCAAGGCTGGACATATTTTGCGATCAAGCATAGAACGCGCCGGATTGCTGGGGAATCTATGGTCGAATTGTGTTCAACTGAGATTCGCCCGGACGGGGGCAGAGCGGTTTCCGCGAATTGCGTGAGAAGGATGATTGAGCCGTGAGCGAGCACGACACACATAGCGAAATACCGGGCGAGCCCACTCGCCGTGATTTCCTTTACCTGACCACCGGCATGGCCGGCGCTGTCGGCGCTGTCTCGGTTGCCTGGCCTTTCATCGACCAGATGCGCCCGGACGCCTCGACACTGGCGCTCGCGTCCATCGAAGTGAATGTCGGGGCTCTCCAGCCGGGCATGTCGCTGACCGT
The DNA here is from genome assembly GCF_002968535.1 of Neorhizobium sp. T7_12. Classification (NCBI taxonomy): domain Bacteria; kingdom Pseudomonadati; phylum Pseudomonadota; class Alphaproteobacteria; order Hyphomicrobiales; family Rhizobiaceae; genus Neorhizobium; species Neorhizobium sp. T7_12. Next base: position 673,985 of record NZ_PVBK01000001.1, read on the forward strand.
CAAGTGGCGTGGCAAGCCTGTCTTCATTCGCAACCGCACGCCGAAGGAAGTGGAAGAGGCGAATGCCGTGGCGCTGGCGGATCTCAAGGATCCTGTCGCCCGCAACGCCAATCTGCCGGCCGACGCGCAGGCAAGCGATATCGATCGTTCTGCCGGCCAAGGCAAGGAGAACTGGATCGTGATGATCGGTTCCTGCACCCATCTCGGCTGCGTTCCGCTCGGCCAGTCCGGCGATTTCGGCGGATGGTTCTGTCCGTGCCACGGCTCTCACTATGATACGGCGGGCCGTATTCGTAAGGGCCCGGCGCCGGAGAACCTCGCTATTCCGACTTTTGCATTTGCGTCCGACACAGTGATCAGGATCGGGTGAGGGGATAATATTTATGAGCGGTCATTCCACATACCAGCCATCGACCGGCATCGAAAAGTGGATCGATTCGCGGCTTCCGCTGCCGCGCATGATCCATGACAGCTTCGTCTCCTACCCCGTTCCCCGCAATCTGAACTATGCCTACACGTTCGGCGCCATGCTGTCGGTCATGCTGATCGTGCAGATCATCACCGGCGTGGTGCTGGCCATGCATTACACCGCTTCGACCGGCATCGCCTTCGACTCGGTCGAAAAGATCATGCGCGACGTGAACCATGGCTGGCTGCTGCGCTACATGCATGCCAACGGCGCCTCGTTCTTCTTCGTCGCCGTCTACCTGCATATCGCCCGTGGCCTTTATTACGGCTCCTACAAGGCACCCCGCGAAATCCTCTGGATCCTCGGCGTGGTGATCTACCTCCTGATGATGGCCACCGGCTTCATGGGCTACGTTCTGCCCTGGGGTCAGATGTCCTTCTGGGGCGCGACCGTCATCACCGGCTTCTTCTCGGCTTTCCCATTGGTCGGTGAATGGATCCAGCAGTTCCTGCTCGGCGGCTTTGCCGTCGACCAGCCGACGCTGAACCGCTTCTTCTCGCTGCACTACCTGCTGCCCTTCATGATCGCCGGCGTCGTCGTCCTGCACATCTGGGCCCTGCACGTCACCGGCCAGACCAACCCGACCGGCGTCGAGGTGAAGACCAAGACCGACACCGTCGCCTTCACGCCCTATGCGACGATGAAGGATGCGCTCGGCGTCTCCGTCTTCCTGATCGTCTATGCCTGGTTCATCTTCTACATGCCGAACTACCTCGGCCACCCGGACAACTACATCCCGGCCGACGCCTTGAAGACCCCCGCTCACATCGTTCCGGAATGGTACTACCTGCCGTTCTACGCCATGCTGCGCGCGATCACCTTCAACGTCCTCTTCATCGACTCCAAGCTTGGCGGCGTTCTGGTGATGTTCGGTTCGATCCTCATCCTGTTCTTCCTGCCCTGGCTCGACACGTCGAAGGTCCGCTCCGCCGTCTATCGTCCCTGGTACAAGCTGTTCTTCTGGCTGTTCGTCGCCAATGCGATCATGCTCGGCTGGCTCGGTTCCCAGCCCGCGGAAGGCATCTTCACAGCACTGTCGCAGATCGGCACGCTGTATTACTTCGGCTTCTTCCTGGTGATCATGCCGCTTCTCGGCCTGTTCGAAACGCCGAGGCGCATTCCGAACTCCATCACGGAAGCGGTTCTTGAGAAAAAGAACGGCAAATCCGCCGAAGCCCGCGCCTGACGCCTGCGACCGAGAGGGATTAGAATTATGAACAAGCTTGTTACAAGCCTCGTCTCGCTGGCCTTCCTGGCGGGAATGGGCATTGCCTCGGCCGTGGCGCAGGAAAATCACGCTGCGGCCCCGGCCGCAGAACATGCGGAGACGCCGCATTTTCCGATCCACCATCCCAAGGAAACCGACTGGAGTTTCGCGGGTCCGTTTGGCCATTACGACAAGGGCCAGCTCCAGCGCGGCCTGAAGGTCTATACGGAAGTCTGTTCCGCCTGCCACTCGATGCGTCTGGTCTCCTTCCGCACCTTGGAAGACCTCGGTTATTCGGAAGCCCAGGTGAAGGCTTTCGCCGCCAACTACAAGGTTCAGGACGGCCCGAACGACGAAGGCGAAATGTTCGAGCGCACCGCCGTTCCGTCCGACCAGTTCCCGTCGCCCTTCCCGAACACCCAGGCTGCCGCTGCCGCCAACAACGGCGCAGCACCGCCGGACATGTCGCTGATCGCCAAGGCCCGCGGCGTGACCCGCGGCTTTCCGCAGTTCGTCATCGACATATTCACCCAGTACCAGGAAGGCGGACCGGATTACATCCATTCGCTGCTGACCGGCTACGAGCAGCCGCCGGCCGGCGTCGAGGTTGCTCCGGGCACCCATTACAATCCGTATTTCGCCGGCGCCGCCGCGCTCGCCATGGCTCCGCCGCTCAGCGCCGACCAGGTGACCTATGACGACGGCGCGCCGCAGACGGTCGATCAGTATGCCAAGGATGTCTCGGCCTTCCTGATGTGGGCTGCCGAGCCTCATCTCGAAGATCGCAAGCGCACCGGTTTCATGGTGATGATCTTCCTGGTGATCTTCACGGGCCTGATCTACCTGACCAAGAAGTCGGTCTATGCCAGCAAGGAACACTGAGGTTTTACCTCGTGATTGCGAAAAGGCGGCCTGCGGGTCGCCTTTTTTGTTGGGAGGGGAGCCATCAGTTGCTAGGCTCGGTCTCCCTTCCTGCCGCCAAATATGTGGGTCACATGTCTTCCAAAAACGCTCTCTCCGCCGCTATCCGTTCCATCCCGGATTATCCGAAACCGGGCATTATCTTCCGCGACATCACCACGCTGCTCGGCGACGCCGTTGCCTTCAGGCAGGCGGTGGATGAACTGGTGGCGCCCTATGCGGGCCTGGGCGTCGACAAGATCGCCGGCATCGAGGCACGCGGCTTCATTCTCGGCGGCGCGCTGGCGCACCAGCTGAGGGCCGGTTTCGTGCCGATCCGCAAGAAGGGCAAGCTGCCACACCAGACCGTGCGAATGGCCTACAGTCTCGAATACGGCACCGACGAGATGGAGATCCATGTGGATGCGGTGAAGGCCGGCGAGAAGGTGATCCTCACCGACGACCTGATTGCGACAGGCGGCACCGCGGAAGGTGCGGTAAAGCTGCTGCGTCAGCTTGGCGCCGAGATCGTCTCGGCCTGCTTCGTCATCGACCTGCCGGATCTCGGCGGCCGCAGGAAGCTCGAAGCGCTCGGCGTGGAAGTCAGAACGCTGGTCGAATTTTCAGGTCATTGAAGTCCCGGCCACGAAGGCGGGCCGGGCGAGGGGGGCACGGGAGCTTCAAGCGAACTCCAGCACGGTGCCTTCGTAGCGCATCACCACCTCGCCATGCTGGTTCACGCCGTCACAGACGGTCATGTTGATCCAGGTGCCGGGACGCGAGACGAGCGAGCGGCTCTCGGTCAGCGCGACGGAATAGGTGACGCTGTCGCCGGCATAGACCGGTTTCAGCCATTGCAGCTTCCTGAAGCCGGCCGAAGGCCCGAGCTTCGGGGCCGTGATGCCCTCGCTTTCGAGCCGCGCCACCTCGGTTTTCCAGTAGGCGATATAGGTCTTCATCCAGCCGGCGCAGGTGTGCCAGCCGGAGGCGCAGAGAGCGCCGAACACATAGTTCTTCGCCGCTTCGGCATCCACATGGAAGGGCTGGGGGTCGAATTTCTTCGCGTAGCGGACGATGTCCTCGGCGGTGAAGAGAAGCGTGCCGGTGATGACTTTCTGGCCGGGCGGAGAAAGTTCGATCAGTCTCATGCAGCATCCTCCCGGGCGTCGCGCAGCCGCATCATGATCGGGTTCTCGCCGCGCATGACGATCTCCCCGCGCTGGTTCTCCACTTCGTGCAGGAACTTGACGATGCCGATGCCGGGGCGTGAGCGAAGCGAGCGGGATTCGAGCACGGTCGAGCGGCCGGACAACGTGTCGCCGGCCAGAACCGGCCTTTTCCATTCCATGAACTCGATGCCCGGCGATCCCTCCGACGAGGAACTGGACAGCCAGCCGTCGAACATCATGCGCATGAACATGCTCGCCGTATGCCAGCCCGAGGCCGACAGGCCGCCGAGAATGCTCGCCCTGCCGGCTGCCTCGTCGAGATGCATGGGCTGCGGATCGAACTCGGCGGCGAATTCGACCATCTCGTCCGCCGTCACCAGCTTGGATGCCAGCGGGAAAACCCGCCCCACCGAAAAATCCTCGAAATAATACGCGGCTTCCGTCATGTGGCCCTCCCGCCCACGGTCTCAGGTGTTGAAGCGGAAGTGGATCACGTCGCCGTCCTGGACGACATATTCCTTGCCTTCGTCGCGGCCCTTGCCGGCTTCCTTGGCGCCGACTTCGCCCTTGAAGGCGATGTAGTCGTCAAAGGCGATGGTGAAGGCACGGATGAAGCCGCGCTCGAAGTCGGTATGGATGACGCCGGCGGCTGCCGGTGCCTTGGTGCCGCGCACGATCGTCCAGGCGCGGGTCTCCTTGGGGCCGACGGTGAAATAGGTGATCAGGTCGAGCAGGTGGTAACCGGCGCGGATCAGCCGGTCGAGGCCGGCTTCCTCAAGCCCGAGGGCTGACAGGAACTCCTTGGACTCTTCCTCCGGAAGCTGGGCCACTTCGGATTCGATCGCGGCCGAGATGACCACGCATTCGGCGCCCTGTTCCTTGGCCATGGCGGCAACGGCTTTTGTGTGCTCGTTGCCGGTCGAGGCATCCGCTTCCGCGACGTTGCAGACATAGAGAACCGGGTGCGAGGTCAGAAGGTTGAGGCCCTTCAGGATCTCGATCTCTTCGGGCGCCAGCGTCTTCAAAAGCAGGCGTGCCGGCTTGCCGTCGTTCAGGAGCTTGATAACCGCGTCCATGACCGGCAGTTGCGCCACGGAATCCTTGTCCTTGCTGGCGGCGCGCTTGCGGGTCTGCTCGACGCGGCGCTCCAGGCTCTCGAGGTCGGCGAGCATCAGCTCTGTCTCGATCGTATCGGCGTCGCCGACAGGATTGATGCGCCCCTCGACATGGGTGATGTCGTCATCCTCGAAGCAGCGCAGGACATGCACCACTGCATCCACTTCGCGGATATTGGCGAGGAACTTGTTGCCGAGGCCTTCACCCTTCGATGCGCCGCGCACGAGGCCGGCGATATCGACGAAGGAAATGCGGGTCGGGATGATTTCCTTGGAGCCGGCGATCGCCGCCAGTTTCTGCATGCGCGGATCGGGAACCGCCACTTCGCCGGTGTTCGGCTCGATCGTGCAGAAAGGATAGTTGGCCGCCTGGGCGGCAGCCGTCTTGGTGAGCGCATTGAAGAGAGTAGACTTGCCGACATTCGGCAGGCCCACGATACCGCATTTGAAACCCATGGGTCCGGACCCTGTATCTGAAGAAATTTCGTTGCTGTGGCTATGGGGGAAAGTGCTCGGGCGGTCAAGGCTTGGCTGTCAGGCGATCCTTGCGCGTAAGGCATATTTCCCTTACTTTAAGTCGATGGAGAATGGCCATGGTTAGATTGAAAGTCACAGCGAAAGGACAGGTTACCTTGAAAAAGGAAGTTCTTGATCATCTTGGCATCAAGCCTGGCGATGAGATCGATGTCGATCTCCAACCGAAGCGGCAGGCCATGATCCATCCGATTGCCGGCAAACTCCCGATCGAAAGCGTCTTCGGAATGTTCAAGAATACGACCGGCAAAAGCTATTCGATCGACGAGATCAACGAGGCGATTGCGGCAAGCTACGCCGGTGAGGCCGAGCAATGAGCCTGATCGTCGATACCAATATCCTTTTGAGGGCAATGATCTTCGACCATGAAGTCGAGAGCCCCAGGGCCCAGGCTCTTTTGGCTTCGAACGAGGTGACCATTTCAAACCAGACCCTATGCGAAATGGTGTGGGTTCTTCGTCGGCTCTACAAAAAAAGCCAGAGCGACCTTGCCGTAGCAATCCGGACGTGGATGAGCGTCAAGACCGCAGCGCTTGATCGTGGGGCGGTCGAAGCCGGTCTCACTTTCCTGGAAGCGGGAGGCGACTTCGCAGATGGTGTAATCGATTTCGAGGGACGTAGGCTCGGCGGCGACACATTCGTTACCTTCGACAAGCGGGCGGCTTCAATCGTGCGTGCACAGGGTCGCGAATGCCTGCTACTCGACGCCGATTGACCCGCATTCCCCACTGATCAGCTGCTTGAAAAATTCCGGTTGCGGTGCGATATAAGCCGAAATGCCTAGTGTCGGACGCCGTCATCAGGAGGCGAGACGCCATGAGCGAAGATACCACCCTAAAACCGAAGACGAAAACCAAGACCAAGCTGGAGCGGCCGAAGCTCTACAAGGTTCTGCTCGTCAACGACGACTACACGCCGCGCGAATTCGTGACGATGGTGTTGAAAGCCGTGTTCCGGATGAGCGAGGAAACCGGCTACCGGGTGATGCTGACCGCGCACCGGATGGGGCTGGCGGTTGTCGTCGTCTGTACCAAGGACATTGCCGAGACCAAGGCGAAGGAAGCGGTCGACCTCGCCAAGGAGGCCGGTTTTCCGCTGATGTTCATCACCGAGCCCGAGGAATAGGTTACTTCCTCTTTTTCCCTGCCTTCACCCCGAGCGCTTCGGCGCTGATCCAGAACACCGCATCCTGCGATTCCGCCGTTTCCAGCCACAGGAAGTCGAGGTCGGGGAATTCCTCTTCGAGGATTTCGCGGCCCGAGCCGATTTCGCAGATCATGCCGCCCTCCGGATTGAGATGCGTCGGCGCTTCCGCCAGCAGCCGGCGGACGAGGTCGAGGCCGTCGACGCCGCCGTCGAAGGCCATGGCCGGTTCGGAGCGGAACTCTTCCGGAAAACCGTCCATCGCCTCGTGGTCGACATAGGGCGGGTTGGTGATGATCAGGTCGTATTTTTTGCTTCCGAGCGGCGTGAAGAGGTCGCCGTTCAAAAGCGTGACCTGATCTTCGACGCTATGCTCGGCAACGTTCAGCTTTGCCACTTCGAGTGCATCGGCCGAGAGGTCCACGGCATCGACCGCGGCGTTCGGGAAGAATTTCGCGGCGAGGATGGCAAGGCAGCCGGAGCCGGTGCAGATGTCGACGGCGCTTTCGACGCCCAGCGGATCGGGCAGAAAGGACGAACCGTTTTCTCCGAGATATTCGCTGAACAGGATTTCGCCGATATGGGAACGGGGGACGATGACCCGTTCGTCGACCAGGAAGCGGACGCCCTGGATATAGGCGTGGCCGGTCAGGTAGGATGTGGGTTTGCGGGTCGTCACGCGGGCGTCGATCCGCTCGGCCAGCAGCCGCCGTTCGGCCGGCAGCAGGCGCGCGTCGAGAAACGGATCGAGCGTGTCGATCGGCAGGTCGAGTGAGTCGAGGACCAGGAAAGCGGCGTCGTCGCTGGCCGTCGTCGTGCCGTGGCCGTAGCTGAGGTTTGCGGCGCTGAACCGGGAGATGGCGTAACGCCAGTAATCACGAAGGGTGACAAGTTCGCCGGTGATGTCATCCATTTTCGGGGGCATGTTCGGGGCCTGGTTCATGTCGCGCTTCCGTTTTCGATCGGCCTCCCATAGCCGCTCCGAAAGCGGCGCGCCACCCCTTTAACCCTCACCGATACGGGCTGTTTAAGCGCGGCGGATTTGGAAGCCGGTCTTGTTTTGAAGAAAACCGCAGCCTTCGTAGAAGCGCAGCGTTGCCGGGTCCGTCGAGCCGGTCAGGAGCATGACCTTGTAGCAGCCGCCATTCCAGGCTTGATCGATGGCCATGCGGATGAGGGCGCCGGCATAACCGCGCTTGCGGTGGTCCGCATGGGTGACGACGTTTTCAATCAGCGCATAGGGCGCGCCCTTGCGGGTGAGGTTCGGAACGACGATCAGCGTCACCGTGGCCGCCGCGCGCCCGTCTGCGAAGCCGATCAAGACCGTCATACCGGGCTGGGCGAGAATTGCTGCGAAACGCTCCCGGGCCAGTGCCGGTTCCGGGTCCGGATCCGGATCGTGGTTCAGGTGGTGATAGAGTTCGATGAGGTCGGCAAGATCGTCGCCGCGGGCCGGGCGAATGACGAAGCCGGCAGGGGGCATCGACACTATTCGCCCTTGCCGCCGAACATCTTCTTGAGCATCTCGGCCATCGGGCCTGATGTCGGAAGGTTCGGCTTGCCGCCGCTGCGGGCCTGGTGGATATGCGATTGCCCGGCCGGCTTAGCGACGGGCTTCTTTTCCGGTTTCGGCTTGTCCTCGTCAGGCTTGGCGCCGACGGCGAGCGCCAGCTTGTTCATCAGCTGAGAATCCTCGGCCTTCACCAGCATCTCAGCATTGTCGGCGAGCGCGTCGAGAAGAGGGGACAGCCAGGTCTGGTCGGCCTTGGCGAAATCGCCGAGCACATGATTGTGCACCAGTTCCTTGGCGCCCGGATGGCCGATACCGAGGCGAAGCCTGCGATATTCCCGGCCGCAATGGGCGTCGAGCGACTTCACGCCATTGTGGCCGCCATTGCCGCCGCCGGTCTTGATGCGGGCCTTGGCCGCAGGCAGATCGAGTTCGTCGTAGATGGCAATGATGTTTTCCGGACCGAGCTTGTAGAAACGCATCGCCTCGCCGACCGCTTCGCCGGAGAGGTTCATGAAGGTTTGCGGCTTGATCAGCAGCACTTTTTCGCCGGCAAGCTCGCCTTCCGAGATCAGTGACTTGAACTTCTTCGACCAGGGCGAAAAGCCGGGACGGCGCTGGATCTCGTCCACGGCCATGAAGCCGATATTGTGTCGGTTGCCCGCATATTGGGAACCGGGATTGCCGAGGCCGGCGATGATGAGCATGGAGACGTCCATCCTTGACTGTTGGCTTTTCACCACCGCGAAACGCCGCCAAAGTCAACCGGTTTCAACGCCTGAGCCTCTATTGAGGCTCGCCGATGCCGTAGCGCTTCAGAATTACAGCCTGGATGCCGTCCTTGATGAGGCGGTCGAGACCTGCCTGCATCCTGGCGATCAGTTCGTCGGGCACATCCGGATTGCACGCAATGCCGAGATGCTGTTCGGTGAACAGGATGACTTTTTCGATCGGCGTCCCGTCCGCCTTCAGCTTTTGATAGACGCCTTCCGACATGGGCATCATGTCGATACGGTCCTGCAGCAGTTTTCGGAGCGTCGTATCGACGTCGGCGCTGAGATCGATCTTCGGGAAACCGGAGCTCTTCAGAAGCCCCTCGGTATAGTCGGCGCGATGGGTGCCGACCGTGTACTGCCTGGCTTCCTCCAGGGTGGTCGCCGTGACCTTCGAACCCGCATGGCGCACGAGAATGCTGCGGTCGACGAAAAGAGGCACAACCCATTTGAAACGCGGTTCGCGTTCCGGTGTGCGGGCGGCGGCGAAGACGCAGTGCATGGACTGCGTCTCGGCCATGGCGATGGCCCGGGCCCAGGGCATGATCTCCAGCGTGTAAGGCGTGCCCGCATCCTGCATGATGATGCTTACCTGGTCGATGCCGACGCCGCGGTAGTTGCCGCCGGGCTCCTGGTAGCTGAAGGGCGGGTAGGACTCGGTCGAAAAGACGATGGCCTGCTGGGCATGGGCGCCACACGCGAGGCTGAGGCTGGCAAGAAGCGGCGCTGCGATTTTCATCTGTCCCCCTTCCAAACGCATATGTTGTCATTTCTGACCCAGCATCTGGTCCGGAGGTGAGAACGTGTCAGCTCGCCATGGACTCGATTTCGGCCTGCCGGGTGGATAGGGCCGAGAGCAGTTCGGAAATTTCGCGGGGCTTCGAGAAGAGATAGCCTTGGGCGTAGTCGATGCCCATTTGCTGCAGCAATAAGCGCTGTTCTTCCGTCTCGACGCCTTCAGCGACGACCTTGCAGTTCATCTTGTGAGAAATAGCACTGATGCCTTCGACGAGCATCCTGTTCTTACTGCCTATGTCGCCCGTCTGTTCGGTGAGCGAATGGATGAAGGACTGGTCGATCTTGACGATATCGACCGGGAAACGGCTCATATAGCTCAGCGACGAATAGCCGGTGCCGAAGTCGTCGAGCGCGATGCGGCAGCCGAAGAGATGGAGTTCGTTGAGAATGGTGCGGATTTCCGGGTTGTCGTGCATCAGCACGGCTTCGGTGATTTCCACCACCAGGCGCGACGGATCGATGCCGTAGCGGCCGAGCAGGCCGGCAAGGCGTGCCGGCAGGCCGGGCTCGAATTGCAGCGGCGAGAAGTTGACCGCGACATAGGTCTCGCCCATGCCGGGCAGGCGCGAGACGCGGGCGAGGTTCGCCATCGCGTCTTCCAGAATGAGGTTGCCGATCTGGCTGATCGAGCCGGTCTCTTCGGCAACGCTGATGATGCCGGCCGGCGACAGCAGGCCCTTGCGGGGATGGCGCATCCGCATCAGCGCTTCGAAGCCCGACGGAACGCCGGTCTCGATGTCGACGATCGGCTGGAAATGCGCCTCAAACCAGCTTGCGGCGATCGCAACCTCGATGTCGCTCTCGATTTCGGCCCGTTCCCGCGTCTGGTCGAGAATGGCGGGATCGTAGACCTGCGCGCCGTTCTTGCCGTCGCGTTTGCGGGCATACATGGCCATGTCCGACTTCTGCAGCAGTTCGGCGGCGCTGGCGGCATGGCTCGGATAGAAGGCGAGGCCGATACTGGCGCTCAACCGCACGCCGGTGCCCTGGATCCTGAAGGGAACCTCGAACATGTCGACGATCTTCTGGCTGAGTTCGTTCGCGCGGCGCTCGGCACCGTCCCCGGTAATCAGGATGGCGAATTCGTCGCCGCCGAGACGGGAGGCGGTATCGCCGTCGTTGAGCATCGGCTTCGTCCGCTCGACGAACTGGCAGAGCACGGCGTCGCCGGCTGCATGGCCGAGATTGTCGTTGATCGCCTTGAAGCGGTCGAGATCGACGAACAGGCAGGCGACCTCGGTGCGCGCCCTGTCGGCCTCGGCGATCTTCTGGTCGAGCGTCGCCTCGAAACCCTGGCGGTTCAGGAGTCCTGTCAGGTGGTCGGAGATGGCCTGCTGACGATTGCGCAGTTCCGATTGCCTGAGTTCCGTGACATCCGTCATGACGCTCAGCGAGCCGGGAATGTTGCCGCCGGCAGTGCCAAGCTCGGTCTCGACGATCAGCACGTCCATCAGGCGGCTGTCGGCGCAGAGGAACCGGACCGTGACTTCGATCGCCGGGCCGCTCGGTTTTGCCTGCTGCTTGCGCCTTGCATAAATCTGGCGGTCAGCAGGGGCCACGAGTTCGGAAAAGGGATGGCCGATCACGTCCTCGCGGCGATAGCCGGTCGCGAGAAGCCAATAATCGCTGACCGCGGCGATCTGGTCGCCTCGGGTCAGCGAAAACAGCATGGCCGGCGTCAGGTTGTAGATTTCCGTGGTCTGCTGATGAGCGCGCTTCAGTTCGCGTTCCTCGCGCTCCAGCAGCGTCTGCATTTCGTTGAAGCTCTTCGCCAGCCGCCCCATTTCGTCGTTCGAACGCCAGTCGACATGATGGCGCGAACCGAGCCTGCGGGTTGCCTCGATCGCAGCGGTCAACCGCATCAGCGGCTTGATGACCATGACGCGATTGCCGAGGATCGCCGCGCCGAAGACCGTCAGGATGGTGATGATGAAGATGGAGATGAAGGCCATTTCCATCTGGTGCAGGGCGGAGAACCAGCCGAGCTTCGGCACGTAGACGGTAATGCTGCCGACACTGCGGGTCCCCTGCTGCGACTTGTAGAAGATGGGCTCGGAGATCGCCTCAAGGCCGCGGAAATCGGCCGGATTGACGTCGACTTCGGAAATATTCAGCTTGCCCGTATTGTCGCTGATCTGCACGCCGTTGATGGCGGGATCGGCGATCAGCATCGAGGCGACCTGGTGGATGCTGTCGGTGTCGAGATCCCAGAGCGGCTTGCCGAGAGCCTGGGAATTGGTCACCAGCACGACATTGACATGTTCGCTGAGGTTCTTGGCGGCCTGCTGGGAGGAAAGCGCCAGGAACAACGTGAACAGCGGTGCGACGACGACCAGGAGGGCGCCTGAAATGATCGCAATAAAACGACTCTCAACGGAATGAGTCACCGTCTTCCCCGCATTCATCGTCTGGCTGCCGCCGGACTTTCCCCGTCATGCTGAAGTAGCGTGCATCGTTTCACCTATTCATTAAACTTCACTGAAACGACAATGCCAAGATTCGAACGAATTACGGAAGCAGCGTTACTAAACTGTATTCGGTGGACAATAAAAAACCCGCTTTCTTGCGAAAGCGGGTCCCATTTCAAGAATTTCGGCCTGGTTATTCAGCAGAAGCCGGTTCTTCCTCGGTAACGCCTGCAGCCGGGGCGACGATCGTCGCGATGGTGAAGTCGCGGTCGGAAATGACCGGACGTACGCCAGCCGGCAGCTTGACGGCGGAGATGTGGAGGCTGTCGCCGATCTTCGCGCCCGTCAGGTCGACGGTCAGGAATTCCGGAATGTCGTTGGCCGGGCAAAGCAGCTCGACTGCGTGACGGACGATGTTGAGAACGCCGCCGACCTTGATGCCCGGGGACTTCTCTTCGTTGACGAAGTGAACCGGAACTTCAACGGAAACTTCCGTGTTGCCCGAGACGCGCAGAAAATCCACGTGCATGGTGAAGTCGCGGACCGGATCGAGCTGATAGTCCTTCGGGAGGACCTGGATCTTCTCGCCGTTGACGTCGATCGTGGCAACCGTGGTCATGAAACCGCCGGCATGGATGCGCTTCGTCACTTCGTTGGTCGACAGAGCGATCGCGAGGGGGGACTGCTTGTCACCATAGATGACAGCAGGAATGAAACCGTTGCGGCGAAGTTCACGGGAGGACCCCTTACCTACCCGTTCGCGCGCCTCGGCCTTGAGCTCGTAAGATGCGTGGCTCATGGCATATCCTTTCGAGGTTGTTTGGAGAGTTTTTCGCAAGCGTTGTCGGCTCGCGTCAAACTGAAGGGCATCATCCGATGCGCTTCATCCGCGTTGCCTCCAAGGGTGTCTACGCGGACCGGCGCGCTATAATACAATGAGCAGGGATGTGCAAGCTTTTCGGCCTGAAAACAAAGGACTTGCGCTTGACTTCGGCGGCCCGACTTCCATTTTGTGCCCGTTGAACGAGGGAAGGGCTTGATTCATGAAACGGACTTTGATCGCGGCCAGCGTAATGGCTGCGTCCTGCGTATACCCAGTTGCGGCGGCTGAGATCAACGACAAGGGGGCCCGCACCCTCAAGGAAAGCCTCATCCACTTCCTGCCGGATACGGTCAAGACCACGGGCTTCCTGACGGTGAAGCCGGCCGGCGAGCGATACGAGATCAGCTACGATTTCGCCAAGCTTCTGAAATCCATCAACAAGAAGAATTTCAAGATCTCCGGCCTGAAGCCGTTTTCGGTTTTCGCCGCACCCCTCGACAATGGCCAGTGGAAATTCAACAGCGACAGCGACATGAATTTCACCGTGCAGGGCAAGATGCCCGACGGCAAGCCGACGAACCTCAACTACTCCGTCACCGATATGGTGTTTTCCGGCATTTTCGACCCGGCGATCAGCTATCTGCGATCGGGCGAGGCGACGTCCGGCCCGATCCGCATGGTCTCCAAGAGCGGCTCTGAAGAGGTCGAGGCGAGCTTTGCCGGCATGAACTATTCACTGGCGTCCACGGCGAGTGCGGCACCCGGCGGCACAGATTTCACCGGCAAGGGCTCGTTCCTGCGCTTCTACGAACGGATTGCGACGCCGGAAACCCCGCCGATACAGATCCGCGCCGAAAGCCTCGATTTCGATGTCGGCGTCCAGGGTGTGATGGCCGAGAAGATCCGCGCGCTCGTCGCGTTCATGCTGGAACTGGTCAAGGACGAAAAGCCGTCGCAGGCCGAGATCACCAAGCTCAAGGATCTCATCCGTGGAGCGATGCCGTTCTTCACGGCGCTTTCCGAAAGGATCAGCTTCAACCAGTTCACCGTGGCAAGTCCGCTCGGCGATTTCGGCGTTAACAAGCTCGACTATACGTTCACGATGAGCGAGCCCGCCGAGGCAACCCGGATCGGCTTCGGTGCCCGCATCGAGACCATCTCGACGCCGGACGGCATCATTCCCCCGCTCTATGCCCAGTTGGTGCCGGACATGGCGGAAATGGAATTCGGGATCGCGGATCTCAACTTCCAGCGCTTCATCGACACCTTCATGGAAATCGATTTTTCGAAGCCCGACCCGTTGCCGGATTCGGAGGGCGAGCGTTTGGGCAAGGCCTTCCTCGATGAGGGACAGCTGACCCTCGATTTCCCGCGGATTGCCGCGAAATCCGCTCTCTACGACGTCGAAGCCTCCGGCAAGGTCAAGGGCTATCCGGACGAGAAGGAACGTTACACGCTCGAAACCTCGATCCTTGCCCGCGACATCGACAAGCTGATCCAGTATTTCCAGACCGCCGCCAAGAGCGACCCCGAATTCAACCAGGTTTCGTTCGCGATGATGATGGCCAAGGGCATGGCGAAGACTGAACCGGACGGCCGCCTGCGCTGGGACATCAAGTTCGAGGACGGCAAGAACTTCAGCGTCAACGGGCAGCCGATCCAGTGATCTGACGACCCGCCCACACCTTCTTATGCCGGCTGTACGTTTGCTAGTCAGCCGGCATTTACCATCCCAAGGAACGTTTCGAACATGTTTCGGTGCTAGAACTTCTCAATCAAAACAGTTGAAAAGTATCAAGCATTCATGTTTCGCGTTTTCTCCTGCATCTTCGTTGAGCACGATCTTCGCTATGTCGCCTGCGCGGTATTGATCTGCGTGATCGGATCCTTCCTGACCATCCGGCTCTTTTCCAGAGCGCGGCGCGGCGGCGGGATCGAAAAGGTCATTTGGCTTTTCCTGACGGGCTTCATCGGCGGTTCGACCACCTGGACAACGCACTTCCTCGCGATGCTCGGTTATCTCGGAGGCGGGCAGGCGGGATATGACCCGACCCAGACGCTTCTGTCTTTCATGATCGCGGTGGCGAGCGCCACGATCGGCTTCGGTGTTGCAAGCTATGGCGGCCGGTCCCTGCTCGCGGAGGCCGGCGGCGTCGTCATAGGGCTCGGTATCGCTGCGATGCATTACACGGGCATGGCCGCCTACGAGGTGCAGGGCGTCATCGACTGGAACCAGTCCTATGTTGTCGCCTCGCTCATCTTTGCCGCCGTTCTCGGCGCTCTGGTAACCAATCGCGTTGCGCACCCGGTGACGCGGTTCTGCAAGTACGGTTCGGTCCTGGCAATGATCCTTGCGATCGCCACGACCCATTTCACCGCCATGGGGGCGATCGAGGTCGTTCTCGATCCGCGTGCGGTCCTGCCGAATGAGGTCGTCCCGCCGGTGGTGCTTGGGTTCGCCGTGCTGTCGCTGATGCTGATCCTGCTGGCGCTGACGGCAGCCACCTATCTGATCGATGCCCGCGTGACCAAGGCTGCCGTCGAGCAGTATCGCCACCTTTCCCTGCACGACGCTCTGACCGGCCTTGCCAATCGCGCTGCGTTCAACGAGCAGCTTGCGGAGATCGCTGCGCGACCGGCGGATTTGGCCGCCAGTATCGCAGTTCTCTCGCTCGATCTCAACCGCTTCAAGGAAATCAACGACGTCCATGGCCATGCCGCTGGCGATGAGGTGCTGCGCGCGATCGGCGGCAGGCTTGCCGAGGCGGCAGGTGAGGGCGAATTCATCGCCCGTGTCGGTGGCGACGAGTTCGTCGCGCTGAAACACATGTACTACCGGCGCTCCGACGCGATGCTGCTCGCCGGCCGGCTGCTTGCGGAAATCTGCAAGCCGGTCGAATGGAACGGCAACACGCTCACCGTCGGTTCGAGCGTCGGCATCGCGCTCTATCCGGGGGACGCAAAGACGGTCGACGATCTTGTGGCCCAGGCGGATGTCGCCATGTACCGCGCCAAGCAGTCGGGCGACAATGCCATCCGCTTCTATGACTCTTCGATGGACCAGGCGGCCCGCGAACGCAATGCACTTGCCATGGATATGCGTTCCGGGCTCGTTGCCGGCCAGTTCGAGCTCTATTACCAGCTTCAGAACGATACGTTCTCCGGCGAGGTCATCGGTTTCGAGGTTCTGTTGCGCTGGAACCACCCCGTTCGCGGACTGGTGTCTCCCAACGAATTCATCCCGATCGCCGAGCGTACCGGCTTCATCGTCGAGCTTGGCGAATGGGTGCTCCGGAGCGCCTGCGCGGAGGCGGCGACCTGGAAAAACCCGTTCGGCTTCGCCGTCAACGTCGCCGGCCAGCAGCTTGCCGATCCGCAATTCCCGAACAAGGTCCGCGACATCCTCAAGGAGACGGGGCTGGATGCGGAGAGGCTCGAGCTTGAGATCACCGAGTCCGGCATCATCGCCGATCATCAGCGGGCGCTGCAGACCGTGCGCCACTTGAAGAGCCTCGGAGTGAAGATCGCCATGGACGACTATGGCACCGGTTATTCGTCGCTTTCGACGCTGATGTCCTTCCCCTTCGACAAGATCAAGATCGACCGCACCTTCGTGGACGGGGTCTCGGACAATTCCCAGTCGGCGGCGATCGTCCGCTCGACCCTCATCCTCGCCTCGAGCCTCCAAATACCGGTGCTTGCCGAAGGGGTGGAGACGGAGGCGCATATGGCCTTCCTGCGCAAGGAGGGCTGCATGCAGGTGCAGGGATACCTTTTTGGCAGGCCCGGCCCGAGGGCGCTGATCGAGCATCTCGTCAATGGCGAAACCGGCGGCGAAATCCGATCGGCGGCCACCAAGGTCGCCTGACATCGGCCTCAGCGCCGGGGTTCGCCACCCGGGGCATAGACCGTCTTCTGTTCGAAACGGAACTTGTGGCCGCACTGGCTGCAGCGGATCATGTATTTGCGCGGATCGGTCGAGGCGAATTCCGTTAGAAAACCTTTCGGCAGCTCATCGATGCGGAAATCGCGATTACCCTGCCGCCTGTCGTCGGTCTCGGAAACCTCGGCGAAACCGACATTGCCGCATTGAGAGCATTCTAGCTTTCGGGAATAACGGTCGCGAGCGGCCATGCTTGTCTCCTTCTTCGGGGGGCCTTCTAGCCGAAGCTTTGGCACAAAGCAAAACGCCGGAACCAGGTTCCGGCGTTTTCCATCGGTGATTTACAGTTACTTCAGGCAGGCCCTCTAGCGGCGGCACTCGCCGGACGCGACGACGCTGTAGCCGGCGTTTGCCGCCTCGCAGGCGTTCGGGAAAGTCTGGGTACGTCCACCCTGCTGGCCGCAGACGGGACGGTATTCTCGCGTGCAGAAACGAGGCTCTCCGGGCCTGCCGGGACGGCCAGGCTGGTTCCAGTCCGGGCGATCCGGTCGGTCGGGACGATCAGGCCTGCCGGGTTGGTTCCAGTCCGGGCGGTCGGGCCGTTGTGGGCGGTCCCAGTCGGGACGGTCCGGCCTGACGGGGCGATCCGGAGTTCCCGGGCGATCCCAATCCGGGCGATCAAGTCTCTGGGGACGGTTCCAGTCCGGACGAGGCCGTTCCGGCGGATAATAGCCGCCAGGCCGGCTACTGCTATCGACGCATGCCGACAGCAACGGGATCAGAAGGAAAATGGCCAGTTTCTTCGACAGGCCGATCAAGGAAGACATCACGACTCACCCTCAGTTTGCGTTCGGAGGCGAGTCTATCCAAATACTTGTGGCAGAAGAAGGTCAGTCGAACAGGCTGGAGACGGAGGATTCCATTGCCGTACGGTTGATCGCCTCGCCGAGCAGGTTGGCGGTGGTGATAACCCGGATGTTGTGCGCCGACTGGACGGCCGTGGTCGGCTGGATCGAGTCGGTGATCACCAATTCCTTGAGCTTGGAAGCGGCGATGCGGGCAACCGCGCCACCGGAGAGCACGCCGTGGGTGATGTAGGCGGTGACGCTGGTGGCGCCGTTTTTCAGGAGCGCTTCGGCCGCGTTACAGAGAGTACCGCCGGAATCGACGATATCGTCGATCAGCAGGCAGTCCTTGCCGTCGACCTCGCCGATGACGTTCATCACCTCGGACTCGCCGGCGCGTTCGCGGCGCTTGTCGACGATCGCCAGCTGACAGTCGATGCGCTTGGCGAGCGCACGCGCTCGAACCACACCGCCGACGTCAGGCGAGACAACCATGACGTTGTTGAGGTCGTAGTGTTCCTTGACGTCGCGGGCGAGCACCGGCACTGCGAAGAGATTGTCAGTGGGGATGTCGAAAAAACCCTGAATCTGCCCTGCATGCAGGTCGAGCGTCAGGACGCGGTCGGCGCCGGCCTCGGTGATCAGGTTGGCGACGAGCTTTGCCGAGATCGGGGTGCGCGGGCCGGCCTTGCGGTCCTGGCGGGCGTAGCCGAAATAGGGCAGGACCGCGGTGATGCGCTTGGCGGAGGACCGCCGGAACGCATCGATCATGATCAGCAGTTCCATCAGGTGGTCGTTGGTCGGGAATGACGTGGACTGGATGATGAAGACATCTTCGCCACGCACGTTTTCCTGAATTTCAACGAAGATTTCCTGGTCTGCAAATCGCCTTACGCTGGCTTTTCCGACTGGAACATTAAGATAGCTGCAGATCGCGTCGGCGAGATGCCGGTTCGAATTGCCTGCGAAAACCTTCATTGCGGTCCGCCTGTTTTGAAGCTGGATGCGGGCCTTTTACCGCCGCGGCCTTCGAATGCAAGTGCGTTTCGCACCCGCTCACTCTTTTTTATGAAGAAACTGTGACCCGTGGCTTTTGAGGTTCAGTCCAGGATCGGCCGGCCGGACCGTTCAGCCCTGGGATTGGCGCCAGGCCACATAGTCCTGGATCGTCTTGGCGGCGATGGTCTCCATGGTCGAAGCGGGGACCGATGTCCAGGGGTCCTGGCCGCTGCCGGGCACGCTTTCCTGTCCCTGCATGCGGTGCAGCCGCGCGCCGGAACCGTCGAGAATATCCCAGACATAGACGATGGTGACCTTACCGCTGTCGGAGAAGGCGGAGAAATAGCCTTTCAGGATGTGCTCGGTGCTGCTGTCGCTCGACGGCCGGATCGTCAGCCCGTTGGCGCGCGCCTGGGCGCCGAGCTGGCGGGACAGCGGCGTCACGGCCTGGACCGGAGCGCCGATGATCGGCAGGAAACGGACGGTCGGACCGGATGCGGGCGGCAGCGAGGCGTTCTGCTGCTGACCGGATTGTTGCTGCTGGGGCGCGGGCTGCTGCGCTTGAGGCTGCTGCATGGTTTGCTGCTGGCCTTGGTTCCCCTGGCCCTCCCATTGCGGAGGCGCGCCGGAGGAGGAGGGCGAGACGGTGCTGCCGGATTCCAGCGCCCGCGCCTGGGCTTCGAGCGTGTTCTGGGGGCCTGAGCGATAGCCGCCGCTATAGGTTTCCGGCTGCGCGGAGCTTGCCATGCGGTCGGCTTCGGCCTGGGTCACCGGCGAGGAGGCCCTCGCGCCGCCGCCGACATTCGCCTGCGGCGTCAATGCTTCCGTCGTGTTGCAGGAGGTAAGCACGAGCGCCAGCAGGGCAGCGGACAGCAGTGTTCCGAAAAGCCGCATATCCGTCTCCCCTGCCGTAGATTCCTCGGCCGGAGCTTAGGGTTGGCGTTCCCAACCTGTCAATTGCCTGATTTTCGTAGCGTTCAGCGCTGAATGAGCTCCAGGGTGTGGCGGGAAAGTGGCTGCGGATCGCCTTCGGTCGTCAGGTAGGTGTGGCCGAGGGTCATGGCGGCGCCGCTGTCGGAATCCATGATGATCATGTGCACGAACAGCGTCATGTCCGGCAGAATTTCCTGCGGGTTGCCGAAGTGGAACATCTGGTGCTCCATCCAGGAAGGCGAGAACCGCGCGCCGAGCGAATAACCGCAGGCGTTGAGGCGGTGGCGCGACAGGCCGCGCTCGTCGAGAATGCGGGCATGGGTGTCGAAGACGTCGCCGAAAGTCTGACCGGGGTGCAGAACCTCCTCGATCGCCGTGATGGTTTCGAGGCAGGCCTTGTGAAGCTCGCGGTGGCGAGGCGACGGCTCGCCGACGATGACCGTGCGCATCATCGCCGCATGGTAATGCGCGGCCGCACCGGCCCATTCGAGCGTCAGCTGGTCGGTCGCGTCGAGCTTGCGGCGCCCGGCCTTGTAGCGGCAGAGCAGCGCGTCGGTGCCGGAGCCGATGATGAATTCGTTGGCGGGATAATCGCCGCCGCCGAGAAAGACCGCGCCCTGCATGGCGGCGAGGATTTCCGCCTCGTCGCCGCCGGCCTTGATCAATGGCAGCGCCGCATCGAGCGCGTCGTCGGCAAGCTCGGCGGCGCGTCTGGCATAGGCGATCTCCGCCGGGCTTTTGACGAGGCGCAGCGTGCTGACCAGATAGGAGGCGTCGCTGATCTGGCCGAAGGTGGCGAGCTGGTTGTCGAGCAGGCGGGCGACGCGGCCGGTCATGCCGTGGGTATCGTATTCGACGCCGATCCTGGCGCCGAGCAGGTCCATGTCGCTCAACAGGTTCTTGAGGTCGAGGGTGGGATCGGCATTCACGCGGTCCACCCAGACGACGATGTTCTCGACGGTCGAGGTGTGGCGGGCCTGGCGCAGGTCGGCGGAGCGGGTGAGCAGCGTCATCGCCCCGTCCGCCTTGACGATCAGGGTCTGGAAAAAGCAGTAGCCGAACGTGTCGTAGCCGGTCAGCCAGTACATGCTTTCCTGCGCGAAGATCAAAAGCGCATCCAACTTGTCGGCGCGCATCTTCTCCGTCAGCCGCGTCAGCCGGTCGGCGTATTCGCTCCTCTCGAAATGCAGGGCCATATCAATTCTCCCGAAGTGCGATTGCTGAAATCTGACGGCCGTAATCCGGCTCTTTGGCATGGGTGGTGCGGCGGTAGGAATAGAACCGTTCCGCATCCGGATAGGTATCGAGGCCGAGGCTTTGGGCCCGCACGCCTGCTGCCGTCAGCCGCTTAATGGTCAGCGACGGCAGGTCGAACATAGAATGCCCCGCATTCGATGACGGCGTGAAGAAAGCCTCGTAGGAGGGATCGTGGCTCAGGAACCGTTCGACGAATTCCGGTCCGACCTCGTAACTTGCCGGACCGATCGAGGGGCCGAGGACGGCGGTGATGTTTTCGCGCGCCGCACCCAGCGAGACCATTGCCTCGATGGTGTTTTCGAGCACGCCCGTCAACGCACCCTTCCAGCCGGCATGGGCCGCCCCGATCACGCCGTTCTCGCCGTCGGCAAACAGGATCGGGCCGCAATCGGCCGCGAGCACCCCGAGCGCCACGCCCGGCACGCTGGTCACCATCGCGTCGACCTTCGGCCGTTCGCCGGCATAGGTCTCGTCGACGACGAAGACGTCGGGCGAATGGACCTGGTGCACGGTCGCCAGCTTTTCGAGCGGCAGGCCGAACCAGGCAGCAACGCGAGCCCGATTCTCGGTGACCCTCGCACGGTCGTCGTCGGAGCCGATACCGACGTTGAGGCCGGCATAGAGGCCTTGCGAAACGCCCCCCTTGCGGGTGAAGAAACCATGGCGGATACCGGCGCCGGCCCTGTCGTTCAACAGGGGGCTCTCGATCGGCTCCGGCAAGGGTATGTCCTGCATCGGTGTTATCTATCCCGTTGATTTGAAGAGGTTTTTGGCGCTCTCTCAAGGCCTGCCCGCTGCTTCGATCTAGGGCGAGAGTGGCGCAAGAAAAGGGCGGATGTCAATCGGTTGATGAATTGACGGCCGCGGTTTACTCCACCGCGCGAAACGGCATCAGCTTCAATGCCGGGCTCGATACCGCGATGACTTTGAAGAGTTCGCCCATCTTGCCGGCCCCTTCGCCGGCCAGCCGGTCGACGGCGGCGGCGATCAGGCGCTGCTCGGTAGGCTCCTTGTCCTTGGCAAGCGCGTTCGCCCGCTCGCCAATGCCGAGGCCGAAAAGAAAATCGCCCTGATGCAGGCCGCCGTTCAGGTGAACGCCCGTGGTGACGGCAATGCGCGCGAGGTCCTCGAAATCGACATGACTGGTGAGATCCGCTTCGCCGGGATTTTCGAGTGGCGGATCGTAGTCGTGGTAGCGGATGGCCTGCAGGGTATCGCCGAAACCGGTGACCAGATGGCCGTAGTCGATGATCAGAGCCGTGCCGCCGAAGGTCCGCAAGCGTTCGCACAGCGTCAGCATCACCGCCTGTCGGGCCGGGGAAAGTTCGAAGATCGTGCCGTCGGGAATACCGGCGACGGGCGAGGGCAGCAGCTGCGGGTCGAGCGTGGCTATGCCGACAGCAAAACCGAGTTCGTCCTCGGCGGTCAAGCCGACGAGGCGTTCGCGAAAACCGGTCGGCGTCTTGACGAACTGGCGGATCGGGATCGCGTCGAACAGCTCGTTGGCGGCGATCAGCGTAAAACCTTCGGGAAGGTCCTCGAAGCTGTCGTGCCAGGAAATCTTGGTGGAAAAGGCCTCGAGCGTGATGCGCTGGACGCCGCGTAGGCGCTCGCTGGTCTCGACCAGATGCACGTGCAGGTCTTCGAAAAACCGAGGCGCGATGCGTTTGATCACCCGCAGCATGTCGGCCATCATCGTGCCGCGGCCAGGGCCGATCTCCACCAGCCTGACGCCCGTCGGCGTGCCGTGCTGCTGCCAGGCATGCACCATGAAGACGCCGACCATCTCGCCGAACAGCTGGCTGATCTCCGGCGCGGTGATGAAGTCGCCGTGACGGCCGAAGGGCTCGCGGGTGCGGTAATACCCGTATTCGGGATCGGCGAGGCACAGCGCGAAATAGTCGGTGACGCTGATCGGCCCGTTGGTGCGGATCAGGGTCTTGATCTTCTCTGTGAGGGGAGTGCTCACCGGATGTGCCCCCTCAAGCCTTCGCCGCGGACGTTACCGCCGCGCGGGCACGAAGAATGGCCCAGATACCCGCAGCGATCATCGGCAGCGACAGGATCATGCCCATGGTCAGCCAATTGGTGCCGAGCAGATAACCGAGCTGCGCATCCGGTTCGCGAAAAAATTCCACGAAGATGCGGCAGAGCGCGTAACCGACAACGAAGGTGCCGGCGATGGTACCCGGGACTTTCAGAGCCTTGAACCGGAAGATCAGCAGGGCAAGCACGAGGACGAGCACGATGCCTTCCAGGCCGG
The DNA here is from genome assembly GCF_002968535.1 of Neorhizobium sp. T7_12. Classification (NCBI taxonomy): domain Bacteria; kingdom Pseudomonadati; phylum Pseudomonadota; class Alphaproteobacteria; order Hyphomicrobiales; family Rhizobiaceae; genus Neorhizobium; species Neorhizobium sp. T7_12. The sequence goes on from NZ_PVBK01000001.1 coordinate 697,014, forward strand.
CTTCGTAGAGCTGGCTCGGATGGCGGGAGAACGGGCCGCCGGTCGGGAAGACGACGGCCCAGGGCGCGCTGCTGAGGCGCCCCCAGAGTTCGCCGTTGATGAAATTGGCGATGCGGCCGAAGAGCAGGCCGAAAGGCACGACGGCGGCGACCGTGTCGAACATGCTCCAGACGGGAATGGCATTGCGGCGGGCGAAGATGATCATCGCGATCGTCGCGCCGATGAAGCCGCCGTGGAAGGACATGCCGCCGTTCCAGATCTCGATCGCGCGGATGGGGTTCGCGGCCACGGCCCCCATGTCGTAGAACAGGATATAGCCGATGCGGCCGCCAAGCACGATGCCGGCCGCGACCCAGACGAGGAAGTCGTCGAGCTGGACGGCCGTGATCGGCGACTGGCCGTCTTTCCACAGCGAGCCGTTCGCCGCCAGCCGACGGGCATAAAACCAGCCGAGCAGGATGCCGGCGACATAGGCGAGCCCATACCAATGGACCGCCAGCGGTCCGATGGAGAAGGCCACCGGATCGATATTCGGGAACGGCATCAGAGCGAAAAGATGAAGCGCTTCGTACAAATTACAAGGTTCTCATACAAACCGAATTGTCGCGGAACATGGCGGTGCGCTCATCGCCGGTCAAGGCGAATCTCGGGGATTGCCCCTTTAACCCCAGTGAAGTTCGGCGATTGCCGGGAACCTCAGTTATCCTTCATCTGTATCAACTGAATAAGGTTTCCGCAGGTATCGTCGAGCACCACCATACGGACAGGGCCGGCATCCATCGGTTTCTGGGTGAAGGAGACGCCCAGCGAGACAAGCCTCTCATATTCGGAATCGATGTTGTCGACCTGGAACGAGGTTGCGGGGATGCCGTCCTCGACGAGCGCCGCCTTGAAGGGCTTGGCGGCGGGGTGTTCGCTCGGTTCGAGAAGCAGCTCGGTCCCTTCGGGATTTTCGGGCGAGACGACGGTCAGCCAGCGATGCTCCCCCATGGGGATATCGTGCTTCACCTTGAACCCCAGCACGCGTGTGTAGAAGTCCAGGGCTTTCGATTGGTCGTCCACAAGGACGCTCGTGACGTAGATTCTCATGGAAACATCCTTTCTAGAGATGGTGGCGGAGCCACAGGTCAACAGCCTCTCGCAACGGACCGGGATCGAGAGAATGGATCCTGGTCCGGCCTGACCATTCGACACGAACCAGTCCGGCTTTTTGCAGCATGTCGATGTGCTGGGTGATCGCCTGACGCGAAAGTGCCATGCCGTTCTCCGCGAAAAAGAGAGCACAGATTTCGAACAATGACTGGCCAGGGCGTTCGCGCAGGCGATCGATGATCTTGCGACGAGTGGGGTCGCCAAGCGCTTTGAAAATGTGATCGAGATCGTCATCGTTCATGGCATCGAATATGCAATAAAATTATTGCATGTCAAGGAAGGGCCGACTGTGCGGCAGGCGGACGATTTGTCCGAGATGGGGCGACCGGTACCTCGGATGATGCTTGCAAGCGGCCCGCACAGGCCCTACTTGATCCCTATGGACATTCGCCGGCCCGGATTGCCGGCCAGACGATATGGGAGTTCAAAACCATGGCAACCGGCACGAACCGCATTCTCGATGATTTCGCGCGGCTGATGACCGATGCGGCCGGCGCTGCCCAGGGCGTGCGCAAGGAGGTCGAAACGGCATTCCATGCCCAGGCCGAGCGGTTTCTCAACAATATGGATGTGGTCAAGCGCGAGGAATTCGAGGCCGTCCGCGAAATGGCCGCCCGCGCCCGCGACGAGAACGAGGCGCTGAAGGCGCGGATCGAAGCGCTGGAAGCGAAGCTTTCGGGACAGTGACCTGCGTCTTCCGGGGATGATCAGCCTCTCTCCCGTAAAATCCGGCACTCAGCTTGTCGGCTAAGACGCTGTTTTTTCTTCCTCTCCCCAAGGGGAGAGGAAAGCAGTGCATCGAATACCTTCCCCGCTCTTCCAACCCATGCCTACAATCCCAGTGCTTCCGTCGCCGGAGTGTTTCGCGAGACGTTCGCGGGCAGGCGGGGGCCGGCGCCCTCATTCGATCCGTAACGTGCGGGGAAGGTGAGGGAGGTGAAAGCCATGGAATGCTCGTCGCAAGACGACCATTCCTATCAAGCCTCCCCCTGGTCGCCGGGCCAGGTTCGGTTGAGCCGTGCAAGTGGCAGGCCTGTCCCGAAAGGATGGGCGCGAACAAAGCCACGCAGCGAGGCGAGATGATCACCTGTAGGGGCCGGAAGCCTCGAAAAGACGCCGAAGGCCACGCGAATGCGGAGCCACCATTAAAAAATCAATCGAGGTTCCGCATTCGTGTGGGCTCTCCGTTCGTGCCGTGCCGAACAGATTTTCGGCGCGGGCGCAGGTGTTGAAACGAAAAAAATGACGCCCTGTGGACACATTCAAAAAAGCCAGTGTCCAGAGTCGCTTATGACTCCGTTCTGATCTCCGCTGCGAACCATGTTTGGAGTTTTGCCCATGTAAAAACCGAGGAAGGGGCTGGCAGCCGGACTCCGTCTAGGTACACTGATTTTAAAGGATGATTCGAAACGGCTTGGTAAGCTCCAGACAGGGTGACTGCGTTATTCTGGAAGCGTCGGACGATCATCGACAGTGTTGTTCCCGGTTAGTGTTCGCGTGTTTTTGGCGTTTTACCGCACGAATTCGCATTCATTCCGGTCAAGAAGGTGCCGCATGACGCTTATGGAAATGGAAATCGAACGCCAGTCGAATCCGGTCGATATGATCGAATTCGTTGCTGCCTCGAACGATTGGACGTTCGAACGGTCGGGTGAAGACGAGATCGCCATGACCGTGGAAGGCCGCTGGACGGACTACCATGTTTCCTTCTCCTGGATGGAGGAGTTCGAAGCGCTGCATCTCGCCTGCGCTTTCGACCTCAAAATTCCCGACGCCCGCGTCAACGAGGTCATCCGCCTGCTGAGCCACGTCAACGGCCAGGTGCTGATGGGTCATTTCGACGTATGGCGCCAGGAAGACGTCGTCATCTTCCGGCAGTCGCTGCTGCTGGCCGGCGGTGCCGAACCCAACAACCAGCAGGTCGAAGTGCTGCTTTCGAGTGCCCTCGACGCCTGCGAATCCTATTACCAGGCGTTCCAGTTTGTCGTATGGTCGGGCATGGAGGCGAAAGCCGCCATGGAAGCCGTTCTGTTCGAAACCGTGGGCGAATGCTGATGGCCTTGGGTCATTTGGGATCCATCATTCTGATCGGCGCCGGCAATATGGGCGGCGCCATGCTGTCCGGCTGGCTGAAGAAGGGCGTGCCTGGCACGTCCGTGACGGTCATCGATCCGTCGCCCTCGGACGCCATGAAGACGATGATCTCGGAGGCCGGCGCGCGTCATTTTGCGTCGGTGCCCGATGGTGCTTCCGCCGACATCCTGTTTCTTGCCGTCAAGCCGCAGCTCATGGATGCGGTCCTGCCGCCTCTGAAGTCTGTCGTCGGGCCCGGCACGGCGGTGGTTTCGGTCGCCGCCGGCAAGACGCTCGCCTATCTGGAAAAACATCTCGGCGAGGCGGCTATGGTGCGTGCCATGCCGAATACGCCTGCCATGATCGGTCGCGGCGTTACCGGCGCCTATGCCAATCCCAAGGTTACCGACGCCCAGCGCGAAACGGTGCAATCCCTGCTCAAAGTCAGCGGGCCGGTGGAGTGGGTTTCGAGCGAAGCGGATATTGATGCCGTGACCGCCGTTTCGGGCAGCGGCCCGGCTTACGTGTTCTATCTCGTGGAGTGCATGGCGGAAGCGGGCCGGAAAGCAGGCCTGCCGGCGGACCTCGCCATGCGGCTTGCGCGGGAAACTGTCTCGGGGGCTGGTGAGCTCCTCCACCAGTCCCCGGACGACGCTTCCAGGCTTCGGCAGAACGTCACCTCGCCGAACGGCACGACGGCTGCGGCACTTGCGGTGCTGATGGCTGACGACGGCATGCAGCCGCTGTTCGACAAGGCGATTGCGGCTGCCCGCGACAGAGCCGAAGAACTCGGCGCGTGAGTGAGTTCGAATGGCTGAGGACATCACCTACGGCGACTTCGAAAAGGTGGACATCCGCGTCGGCACGATCATCGAGGTCGAGGCGTTTCCGGAAGCCCGGAAGCCCGCCTTCAAGCTGAAGATCGATTTCGGCCCGGAGATCGGCATCAAGAAATCCTCGGCGCAGATCACCGTGCATTATACCCCGGAAACGCTTGTCGGACGGCAGGTGCTGGGCGTCGTCAATTTCCCGCCGAGGCAGATCGGGCCATTCCGCTCGGAAGTGCTGACGCTCGGCTTCGAGGACGAAAACGGTGCAATCGTGCTTGCGGCCGTCGAGCAGCCGGTGCCGAACGGCCGGAAGCTGATTTAACCCGGGCGCTGATCCGCAGTGCGGATCGTCAGTGGATATCGCGGCTGTCGACCTCGGTCAGGCTGAACGACCGGAACTCGACCTCGAAGCCTTCACGTTGCGGCGAGCAGAAGGTCATGCCGACGGAGAGGTCGGTGAGTTCGGGTGGGAAGAAAGCGAGCCGCGCCATTCGCCAGTCCGGCTGGGTGTCGGTCCGATACTGGATAAAGAGGGCGTCGCCCATGCGGGTGACGCGGACGGAGATTTCCTCGAAATCGTCGGTGAGGCGGAAGGCGGACCAGTCGGAGTGACCGTTGGTCACCACCACGCTGAAATGGCGGGCGCCGTCGGTGAATTCGACGCCGCATTTCATCCAGTGTTTTTCGTCATGGCGGATCATCAGGCCTGCCTGGTCGTAGAGCGCCTCGTAGCGGCCGACGAAGGAGGTTTCGGCGGTGAAGTCGCCGCTTCGGGCCCGGTGGAGGAAGTGGCCGCTATCGCGGTGAAAGCCGTAATAGGTGCCCTGCCAGAAATCGGTCTCGAAGCCGGAGCGGGCAACCAGACTGCCGTTCTCCTCACGGCTTTCCGGCGGCGGGTTCAGCCAGGTCATGTGGGAAAGGTCGATCGGCATCGGTTCCTCGAAAAAATGATCAGGCTGGGACGCGCACGACGGCGCGCAAGCCGCCGCGGGGACTGTCGGCGAGCGTGACGTTGCCGCCATGGGCGCGGGCGATGTCGCGGGCGATCGCAAGGCCAAGGCCGGTGCCGGACGCATTGAGGTTGCGAGCCTCGTCCAGGCGGTAGAACGGCTTGAAGACGTCCTCGCGAGATTGCGGCGGAATGCCCGGACCGTCGTCGTCGAGCGTCAGCGTCAGCCACTTGGCGCTATGCCGTGCGTCCACATGGAGCGTCTTGGCGTAGCGCTCGCTGTTGGACACCAAGTTGCCGACAAGCCGGGCGAAGGCATTCGGCCGCACCGCGATCTCGTCCTCGCCGTCGATCTCGTAGGTCATGGTCTTGCCGTGCAGCGCGAATTCCGACCGGAGCTTTTCAAGCAGTTCGCTCAACCGCAGTTCGCCGAAATCTTCTTCCGCTTCGCCCTTGGCGAAGGCGAGATAACCTTCCAGCATCGATTGCATGTCGTCGGCATCCTGGCTCATGCCGGCCAGTTCCGGCTTGTCGCCGGCAAGCGCCAGCTGCAGCTTGAACCGGGTGAGGATGGTCCTCAAGTCGTGGCTGATGCCGGCGAGCATGGCGGTGCGCTGTTCCATCTGCCGTTCGATGCGCTCGCGCATCTGGATGAAGGCAAGGCCGGCGCGGCGGATTTCATCAGCGCCGCGGGGAGCGAAACCATCGGTCTTCTGTCCCTTGCCGAAGCTTTCGGCAGCACGCGCGAGCGTCAGGATCGGCCGGATCTGGCCGCGCAGGAAAAGGATGGAGATTATCACCAGGACGACGGCCGCCCCGATCATCCAGACGAGGAAGATATGGGTGTTGGAGGCATAGGTGGAGCCGCGGCGGACGAAGACGCGCAGCACCCTGGTATCGAACTTGATACGGATTTCGACAAGCCGGCTGTCTCCGATCGTGTCGATCCAGAAGGGCATTTGGATCTGGCGGGTGATCTGTTCGGCAAGGATGTCGTCGAGGATCTCAAAGAAGGGGCGGGAGCGGGGCGGCGGCAGCTGGCCGTTTTCTTCGACCGCGATGGTGAGGTTCAGCGCGTCGCTTGCGATGCGGCTGATGGCGTCATAGTTGCTGTCCTGCGGATAGGCCTGGATCACCTCGATAATGCCGGCGATATCTCGCACCGTGCTTTCCGACAGGCGTTCGGTCACCATGCGCCAGTGCCGCTCCATGAAGACGGAGGCGACGACACCCTGCAGCAGCAGCATCGGCAGGATGACGATCAGAAGCGAACGGGTGTAGAGGCCGGTCGGCAGGCGGCGGCGCAGCCAGCGGGTCATCGGGCGCCAGCCCGGCAAGATGAGCCGGTCCATGTCGCGCTTCAGTGGGTCGAAAAGTGCCATCCTGCCTTCAGCCTGTGCCGGTCTCTTCCGGCTAATCGATACTCAGCCTGTATCCGATGCCACGCACCGTCTGGAGATAGACGGGGTTGGCCGGATCCTCCTCGATCTTACGCCGCAAACGATTGATCTGCACGTCGATCGTGCGCTCGCCGACCTCGGCATCATCGCCGATCAGCTCGTGGCGGGGGATGGTGTCGCCGGCCCGCAGCGCGAAAAGCAGCATGATCTCCTGTTCGCGATCGGTCAGCCGGATGGTTTCGGCGGCCCTGCGCAATTCCTTGCGCGGGATGGAGAAGGTGAAGGGGCCGAACATGATCTGCTCGATCTTGGGCGTATCGGGCGAGGTGCTGCGGCGCAGGATATTGTTGATGCGCAGCACCAGTTCGCGCGGATCGAACGGCTTCGACAGATAGTCGTCGGCGCCCGCTTCGAGACCGGCGATACGGGATTCCGATTCGGCGCGGGCCGTCAGCAGGATCACCGGAACCGTCTTCTTCTGGTAGAGCGACTGGGTAAGCGAAATGCCGGATTCGCCGGGCATCATCACGTCGAGAATGATGAGATCGAAATGCAGGCCTTCGAGCTTGCGGCGGGCCTCGGCGGCGTCGCCCGCGACGGTGATGCGAAAACCCTGCTCCATCAGGTAGCGGTTCAGAAGATCGCGGATGCGCGTGTCGTCATCGACGACGAGAAGATGAGGTGCATCATCGGAAGGGGGCAGTGTCGTCATCTCAAAGGTCCCACTTAGTCCAAGTCGCTGTCGATAGGCTCTAGGCTTTCGTCGCGGCCGCGCATACGGCGCAGGAATTCCTTGACCGAGGCCCGCGTGTCGGGGGGCAGCTCGTCCATGGCGCGAGCGATACGGCGCGATTGCGGCTCGGAAAGGGCGAGAGCCAGCTCACGGCCTGCAAGGGTCGGATAGAGCCTGCGCTCGCGGCGATCCTTGGCGCCAGCCATCTGGCGTATATAGCCGGATTCGATCAGCTGCTTGAGAACGCGCGCAAGGCTCTGTTTGGTGATCTGCAGCGTGTCGAGAAGGTCGGTGACCATCATGCCCGGCTGGCGGCAGACGAAATAGACGACGCGGTGGTGGGCGCGGCCCATGCCGATCTTGGCGAGGATCGCATCCGGGTCGGACACGAAATCGCGGTAGGCGAAGAAAAGCAGTTCGATGGTCTCGAAGTCGATCTGGGCTTCGTCGACTGCCGGCATTGTCGGCATGACCTTCTTGACGGCTTTTCCCGTCGATGCGCGCGACACTCGCGTTTCCTTTCCCTCTGCGGCTGCTTGCCCCAGGCTCCGAAGATCTTGGGGCCGAAGCTTTTATTGCCGATCTCGCATTGTAACCTGCCGCACGTCATAAAGCGCGATCAGGCTGAACAATCAACAGCATTTGTTGGGGAGGGCGGGGGTGCCGCGAACTACCGGGAAGGGCGCTGCCGAACAGCGCCCTTTTACGGTGGAGCTCAATCGTAGATGTGAACGATACGGCGGGTGCCGGGATCGACAAGAACCGGGCGGTCGTTGACGACGACGTAATCGTAGTCGTAGTCCGGTACTTGCTGGATCACGACCTCGGGCGGCAGGGTCGCGCCGATCGCCACTTCGTTGCGGACATAGACCGGCCGGACCGGGTGCTCTTCGATGTAGCTGATGACGGTTTCCGGCGGTTCGACGGGTTCGACCGCACCGACCGGGCCGAGCAGGACATCCCCCGGACCCGGAACGGCGGCCGGCGGAGCGATGCTTGCGGTCGTCTCATAGGTGACGGACGGCACTTCATACCGAGTGCGGTATTCCTCGACAGCGACCGCCGAGCCGTTGTGGCGGATGGTCAGGTATTCCGCATAGACCCAGCCACGCATGCCGTTGACGTCGATGCGGCACCATTTGCTACCCTGGAGGCAGCCGTCCATCATGGCGGGGCTGCCGCGGGTGGCCATCCCGATCTCGGGATAATCCTGGCCGGGACCGGAGCGGACGATGATGTCCGAGGCGGTGGTGGTGGTCATCTGCGCCTGGGCGGGCAGGGCAAGCGCCGAAAGGACGGCGCCGAGGCCAAGCCGCTTCAATTCCGGGCATTTCAACCAAGTCGTCATGGATTTTTCTCCTCATGTTGACTGGCAGGGTAACACCCGCATGCCTTGGTGGTTCCGCCGAATGCGGGTGGATTCTGCAAGCTGTGGCGGGGGTGCCACAGCTAGAATGGGGTACGGAACCTTTGTGCCGCCAACCCATTGATCCCGCCAGAAGCACCGGAGAGACCCATGACGAACCCGACCGTGACCGCCCAGACCTTCAGCGCCCAGACCTTCAGCGCACTGCCGCCGATCAGGATCGAAACACCCAGCGCGGCCAATCCGCTCAGAAGCGTGCTGGTGACCGTTTTCGTGCTGAAGATCGCGATTGCAGCCTTCCTGATTGCCACCGTATCGCTTGCACCGCCGGTTTCCGCCAATACCCATTACACGACCCTTGCCTCGAACTGATCTTTTCGGCTGAAATGCCCTGGGTTTATCGGTATATCCCGGCAAGCATCATCGTTCAGGCCGAGGCATCATGGGCAAGTTACAGGCCGGTATCATTCCGGTTACGCCATTCCAGCAGAACTGCACCATCCTCTTCGACGAGGAGACCAAGCAGGGCGTCGTGGTCGATCCGGGCGGCGACGTGCCGACGATCCTTCAGGTCATCAGGGAAAACGGCATCACGGCCACGGAAATCTGGCTGACACACGGGCACATCGATCATGCGGGCGGCGCCGACGAATTGCGCGAGGCGCTGGGCATCCCGGTGATCGGTCCCCACGAGGCGGACCTGCCGCTGCTGCAGCGCCTGGAGACGCAGGCGGAAAAATTTGGGGTCAAGATGGAGGTGCGCAACGTTTTGCCGGACCGCTGGCTCAACGAAGGAGACAAGGTTTCGTTCGGCGAGCATGTCTTCGAGATATTCCATTGCCCCGGACATGCGCCCGGACACGTGATCTACTACAACCGTGCCCAGGGTTTCGCGCATCTCGGCGACGTGCTGTTCAACGGCTCGATCGGGCGCACGGATCTGCCGGGCGGAGATCACGATACGCTGCTCGCTTCGATCCGCGACAAGGTTCTGCCGCTCGGGGACGAGGTCGGGTTCATCTGCGGCCACGGGCCGGGCAGCCGGATCGGCGACGAACGACGCACAAATCCATTCCTGCGCGGCCTCGGCGGATCGAAGCCGCAACATACGTCGGTTTAAAAAAAACCCGGCATCTCTGCCGGGCTTCAACTCGAAATGGCAAGCCTCTGGAGGCTTAGCCGGAGATCTGCAGATTGACGGCCTTGGGGCCTTTGCCGCGACGATCCGGTTCCGTGTCGAAGCTTACTTTCTGGTTTTCAGACAATCCGGACAGGCCGGAAGCCTGTACGGCAGAGATATGGACAAAGATATCGGCGCCACCATTGTCAGGCTTGATAAAGCCGAAGCCTTTGTCGGTATTGAAGAATTTTACAGTGCCAGTCTCGGCCATGCAGCAGGTCCTTTTCTCTCTGTCCGTGTTCAGCGGCGGACAGCATCACAGTGTAGCCCCGAAGGGCGGCGGCAGGCAGCTTTAAGAAAGGGTCCCTGTCTTTACCGCGATGACCGGAAGGAATTGCTTTGAAATCTCCGCCCCCGGCCTACCGCCCGAAGTCTTAGCGCCTTCGGAGCGCGTCATTATAGGTCTTCCCATGCTCGTAAATTGCCCGAACTTGCACAGAGTGCTGTGTTTATTGAAAATTGGCAAGAAAAAGTTTTTTGAATTATCGCCACAATGGCAAATTGCAAATCGCGGGAACCCCCGGAAAATGCGGGCTTTGAGCCTCCGCTGATGGTGCGGCAAGACGATTCCATCGCCGGCAATGCTTTGCTAACCTTCATCTGTGCCGTTTTGGGGCAAATGACGCGAAAAGAAAAATTTTTGCCGCTCATGTCTCTGAACGAGGGTCGGAGCGGGTTCCGGGCCGATATTGCGGCTGATAGCGGTCACGCATCCCTAGCGGGAAAACTGCGGTTCCTGATACTACTCGCCGCTGGATTGCCGGCGGCCAAAAGCGCGGGCAGGCCTTGCGAATACCGGTTTGGCCAGGGCCGGAGGAGGTAGGGTCGCGGCGGCCCGGCTGGTGCCAAGCGTGATTTCGTTGCCGGTCGTCTGGAGCGGCGCGAAGTCGGCCAGGCTTTCCGGAAAGCTCTCGTTGAATGTCGTCGGGGCGAGTTCGGGCCGCGCCAAGGCATAACCCTGCATCAGCGGCACGCCGAGCTCTTCGCAGAGATCCACCTGCCAAAGCTCCTCAAGCCCTTCGAAGATCGGTTCGATACCATCGTCGAGCATCTGCCGGACGATGACGCGCAACAGCGCGTAACCGGCGGAATTGTCGAGGAAGTCGCGCACCCAGGCGGCCTCGAACTTCACGTAGTCCGGCTTGATGCGCTTCAGACGATCGAGATCGGAATCGCGGGCGCCATAGTCGTCAATCGCGATACGGAAGCCGACCGCCTGCATGTGCTCGGTGAAGGCGACGACAATGTCGTCCGACGCGCCGGATCTTTCGGAGATTTCGCAGACGATCCGATCGGGCGCCAGACCAGCCTCGTGGCTGGCGACCTTGATGCGATCGACTTCCTGGCGCATTTCCTGGGACGTGCGGAAGAGGCCGGGATGGAACTTGACGAAGATCCCGGCGCGGGACCGGTTCAGCCGGCCGGTGTTCAAGATGTGAATGGTGCGCAGGATGCTGTCGACATCGGCCATGTCGACCGGAGACACGAGCGGAAAGAACTCGGCCGGCGACACCGGCTCGCCATCGCGGGAGGCGCGCAGCAGGCCCTCAAAAGCTTCGATTTCAAGGCCGGTTTCCGGGCCGGAGCGAAGGATCGGCTGCAGCGCGGATTGCAGCAGGAAAGGACCGTAGACGGTGGAGAACGACCCATTGTCGCTGCGAACCAGATTGGCGAAGATGCTTCTCGGCGTCATGCCCGTGCCCGTCGATTTCCGTTATCCCATCCCTCCTGGTTGTAGCAGCCAAGGGTTACGCGGTTGTAAACAAGGTTTCGAAGGTTTTAATCAGCTTCTTTCATGGTTCACATTCAAGCTTTGTGCTTGAAACGGCGTCATAGTTTAGACATAGAGCGTACGGGCGGTTTTCGGCGCGCGATGCCGCCGTGTTCAACAGCTCTTCAGGACGAAGATTATGGCCTTTCTTGCCGACGCACTTTCCCGCGTAAAGCCCTCTGCCACCATCGCCGTTTCCCAGAAAGCCCGCGACCTGAAAGCAAAGGGCCGCGACGTGATCGGGCTCGGCGCAGGCGAGCCGGATTTCGATACGCCGGAAAACATCAAGAAAGCCGCCATCGACGCGATCAATCGCGGCGAGACCAAATATCCGCCGGTATCCGGCATTCCGCAGCTTCGCGAGGCAATCGCCAAGAAGTTCAAGCGCGAGAACAATCTCGATTACACGCCGGCGCAGACGATCGTCGGCACCGGCGGAAAGCAGATTCTTTTCAACGCCTTCATGGCGACCTTGAATCCCGGCGATGAAGTGATCATCACCGCGCCCTACTGGGTTTCCTATCCGGAGATGGTCGCCATCTGCGGCGGCACCTCGGTAATCATCAAGGCGAGCCAGGAAAACAACTTCAAGGTGACCGCCGCCGATCTCGAAAAGGCGATCACGCCGAAAACCAAGTGGTTCCTGTTCAACTCGCCGTCCAACCCGTCGGGCGCTGCCTATAGCCATGACGAACTCAAGGCGCTGACCGACGTGCTCGTCAAGCACGAGCATGTCTGGGTGCTGACCGACGACATGTACGAGCACCTGACCTATGGCGACTTCAAGTTCGTCTCGCCGGCGGAAGTGGAGCCGAAGCTCTACAACCGGACGCTGACGATGAACGGCGTTTCCAAGGCCTATGCGATGACCGGCTGGCGTATCGGCTATGCGGCCGGCCCGCTCGAACTGATCAAGGCGATGGACATGATCCAGGGCCAGCAGACGTCAGGTGCCTGCACGATCGCCCAATGGGCTTCGGTCGAGGCGCTCAACGGTCCGCAGGATTTCATTCCGCAGAACAAGAAGATCTTCGAAGGCCGCCGCGACCTAGTCGTGTCGATGCTGAACCAGGCGAAGGGCATCGTCTGCCCGTCTCCGGAAGGTGCCTTCTACGTCTATCCGTCCTGCGCCGGCCTGATCGGCAAGACCGCGCCGTCGGGCAAGGTCATGGAGACCGACGAGGATTTCGTCACCGAACTTCTGGAAACCGAAGGCGTGGCCGTCGTCCACGGTTCGGCCTTCGGTCTCGGCCCCAATTTCCGCATTTCCTATGCGGCTTCGGAAGAACAGCTCGAAGAAGCCTGCAAGCGGATCCAGCGCTTCTGCGCAAACTGCAAGTAAGCTGGCCTCACTCAATCAGCAGAAGCCCGCCAGCGACGGCGGGCTTTTCTGTTTTCAGGCATCCGTTGACCATGACAGCGGCCGGACATACATTTCGGTTATGAAAACCGTTTCTCTCCGCGAAGCTCAGGACCGTCTTGACGAACTTGCCCAGGATGTGGAGCAGGGCGAGACCGTGACCGTGACGCGGGACGGTAAGCCGGTGTTCGATATCGTGCCGCATACGGAAGTATCGAAGCCGGCTGAGAAGAAGGGCGGCATCGACTGGGAAGCAGGTCAGGCCTATCTGCGGTCGAAGGGCATTTTCAACCCGGTGCCGTATATCGCTGAGGATTTCGACGACCCTTTGCCGGAAGATTTCCTGCTAAGGCCGTTGCCTTGACGAAGCGCTGTCTTCTCGACACGCATATGGTCATTGCCGTTCTGCAGGTCGAAGGGCTGCAACTGGCGACGATCGACCGCGCGCTCGTTGGACATCGCCTGGCATTGAAATTTTGAGCAAGAGGCGCCGTAAAGCGCCGCCGCACCCAAATTGGCCCATCAGCCCTTGGTCAGCTTCACGATCGTCGATTCCCCGCCGCCGCGCTGTTCGGTGACGGCGTAGACGGCGCCGTCGGGGCCGACCTTGACGTCGCGGATGCGGGCCTGGAGCGGCACGCGCTCTTCATAGGCGACCTTGTCGCCGTCCATGTGGACGACCACGATGCCCTGGGCGACGAGGCCGCCGATCAGGAAGGAATTTTTCCATTCCGGGATGGCGTCGCCATCGTAATAGGCCATGCCGGACGGGGCGATGACCGGGTCCCAGAAATAGACCGGCTGTTCCGTCTCCTTCATGGCAGTGATGCCCTTGCCGACCGGCTTGCCGCTGTATTCGATGCCGTAGGTGACTTCCGGCCAGCCGTAATTCTTGCCGGCTTCCGGGCGGTTCAGTTCGTCGCCGCCGCGCGGTCCGTGCTCGACGGTCCAGAGACGGCCCTGTCCGTCGAGGGTGGCGGACTGCAGGTTGCGGTGGCCGAGCGACCAGATTTCCGGCCGGGCGCCTTGCCGATTGACGAACGGATTGTCGGGCAGCGCTTTGCCGTTCACGTCGATGCGAAAGATCTTGCCGAGGCCGCTCGCGATATCCTGCGCCTGCACGCGCGGCTGCGGATCGGAACGTTCGCCGACCGTTACGTAGAGTTCGTTGCTCGGGCCGAAGACGAGGCGCGAGCCGAAATGATTATTGCCGTCATAGCTCGGCATCTGGCGGAAGATCACCTTGACGTTCTCGAGCTTTCCACCGCCGCGGTCGTCCGGGACGAGTTTTGCGGAGGCGACCGATGTGCCGTTTCCGTCTTGGCGTTGTTCGGAGAAGGAAAAGTAGATCATGCCGGATCTGGCAAAATCCGGGGCAAGCGCGACGTCGAGCAGGCCGCCCTGGCCTCTGGCGAGCACTTTCGGAACGCCCTCGATTTTTGGACCAGCCTCGCCTTCTTCCGAGATGATGTGCATGGCACCCTGCTTGGCCGTCACCAGCATCCGGCCGTCGGGCAGAAACTCCATGGCCCAGAGATGCGGCAGGCCGTCGGCGACCACCTCCTGCGCGATCTTCGGCATCCGGGCCGGCTGCGGAGCGCGCGTCTGGTTGGCGAAGGCGGGTTTCTGGTCGCGGGCGTTCGGCGCTTTGGTTTCCGCGGGTTGGCCGGTGTTTTGAGCAGGAACCGGGCCGGCCAACAGGGCAAGCGAGAGGGCCGAACCGGTCACGAGAAGACTGAGGCGTTTCATCATGGACTCCCTGTCAATAGGGCGGAACTACCGCCGAGGCCTGCAACGACACTCCCGCACGCGGCGAAGGAGTATCTGGCAATGGCCTTCATCTAGGGCGTTCATCGGCAAGCGCCGTACACAGTTCGTTCAAGAATATTTTATTGAGCGGTCGCGAACAAAAGCCCGCCGGTGAGGGCAGGCTTCGTGCGTTCGGACGAGATTGCGGATCAGTCGGCGAGATCGGCCGGAACCTTGCCGCCGTTTTCGGCCAGCTTCTTCATCAGCGCCTTGTGGAGCCAGACGTTCATCGTCGCGGAGTCGTTGGTATCGCCGGTATAATGCAGCTCCGCGGCCAGTTCCTTGCGGGCCGTAAGGCTGGAATCGAGATCGAGCGCCTTCATCAGGTCGACGATCGACTTGCGCCAATCGAGCTTCTGGCCGCTCTTCTTGACCGCAGCGTCGAGTATGGGCGTGATGTCGACGGGACCCGACGACGGCGTTGCCGAAGGGATGGCCGTCGGATTGGACGCCGGGGCGGCGGACGCGGAAATCGGAGCGGCCGGTTTCAGAGGTTCGGCGGCCGGTGCTGCTTCATCCGCGCCCCAAATCGCATTCTTGATCTTGTCGAATATACCCATCGTTGCAATCTCCCTCGGGTTAAATCCGAATAGGAACCTAAGCTAGAACAATGATTTCTCAAGTGGCAGCCGCGGGTTATTCGACCCGCGGCGCACGAATATCAGATCAGGCCGCGCCCCAGATGGCTTCGGCGGTCTTGACGACGAGTTCCAGCTTCCGCTTCTGGTCGTCCTCGGTGATCGAATTGCCTTCTTCGGTGGAGGCGAAACCGCATTGCGGGGCGATGCCGAGCTGGTCGATATCGACGAACTTGGAGGCTTCGTCGAAGTGACGGCGCAGCGAATCGAGCGTCTCCAGTTCACCGGTCTTGGTGGTGATGAAGCCCGGATAGACGCGCTGCTTGGAACCCTTCTGGAGAAGGCTCAGCGGCTGCAGGCCGCCGGCACGCTCGGTGTCGTATTCCATGAAGAACATGTCGACGCCGGTCTTGTTGAAGATCGCGTCGGCCGCTGCATCGTAACCGCCTTCGGCAGCCCAGGTGGAGCGGAAGTTGCCGCGGCACATATGCATGCCGATCAGCATGTCCTTCGGGCGGTCCTTGATCGCTTCATGCATGGTCAATGCGTATTTCTCGATCAGCCAGTCCGGATCGTAGCCTTCCTCGCGCTTCATGGCGCGCTGCTTCTCGTCGCCGAGATAGGCGAAGTAGATGTCGTCCATCTGCAGATAACGGCAGCCGGCTTCGTAGAACTTCTGCACGGCCTTGGCATAGGTGCGGGCGAGGGCTGCGAAGAGCGCTTCCTGGTCCTGGTATTCCGGATAGGTCACGTCGGCGCGGGCGGTGCGGTAATGGGCGACGCTCGGGCCGGGGATGGAGATCTTCGGCGTCACCTTGGTGTTGGCGGCAAGGAACTTGAAGTGCTCCAGATGCGGATGATCATCCGGGAAGTCGAGCTTGCCGTTGATGGTCGGGAAGGTCGGCGGCAGTTTGACGCCGTGGAAGGTGACGCCCTTGTGGGCCTCGCGGGTGACGAATTCCATGCCGTCGAGCAGGCCGAGGAAGTCGTAATGCCAGAAGTGGCGACGGGCTTCGCCGTCGGTCACGACCTTCAGGCCGACGCTTTCCTGCAGCTTGACGAGTTCCCGGATGCCTTCGTCTTCGACGGCCTTCAACTCGTCTGCGGAAATGCTCTTGTCTTCATAGAACTTCTTGCGGGCTTCCTTGACGGAAGCGGGACGCAGCAGCGAACCGACGTGGTCGGCTCTGTAGGGAGGTGTAGACATGTGAAATCTCCTTCATGCGCAACACGGTGATCGCGCCCATTGCTGGACGGCCGGCTGGGAAACCGGCCTTCGCCGCGGCGGACACGACCATATTTCAGACATTGATTCAACCTCTTCCCGATCCGATTCCGTTGTCGCGCGCAAGCCTTTGATGCGGAATCTCTTTTGCCTAGAGGCCCAGCGCCGTCAGCATCACGAAGGTAGCGAAAAGAACGAAATGGGTCATGCCTTCGATGGCGTTGGTCTGCCCGTCGTTGAGGTTGATCGCGGCGGCGATCAGGGTGACGGCGACCATGACGGTCTGAACCGGCGTCATCGCCATGACGAAGGGCTGGCCGCTGTAGAGCGCGATGCTCTCCATCACAGGCACGGTGAGGATGACGGTCGAGAGCGAGGCGCCCATGGCGATGTTGACGACGGACTGCATGCGGTTGCGCAGTGCCGCGTGCAGGGCGGTCAGGATTTCGGGCGCTGCGGAAATCGCCGCAACCACGACAGCCATCAGTGTCAGCGGTGCGCCGCTGCCCTCCAGCCCGGCATTCATGAAGGTGGACATGAATTCGGCGAGGAAGCCGATGATCAGGACGCCGACAAGGATGACGCCGATCGAGATCGCCGAGGATTCGTGTTCAGCTTCCTCTTTCGGCGTCTGGCCGCCGGTCGCCGCCTTGGCGCGCGGATAGGTGTAGCTGAAGAAATAGCTGTGCGGACCGACCTGCATCTTCAGGAAGACCGCATAAAGCGCGATCATCGCGCAGATCGTGAAGGCGGAATAATAGTGCCAACGGTCGTCGGGAATGAACTCCGGGACGATCATGGAAATGCTCATCGCCGTCAGGATCATGACGCTGTAGGTGCGGCTTGAATCGTCGTTATAGGGCTGCTCGCCGTGGCGCAGGCCACCGAGCAGGGCGGCAAGCCCGAGGATGCCGTTAATGTCCAGCATGACCGCTGCATAGATCGTGTCGCGCACCAGGGTGGGCGAGCTGGTATTGCCCATCATGATGGCGAGGATCAGCACCTCGACCGCCACTGCCGACAGCGTCAGGATCATCGTGCCGTAGGGATCGCCGACTTTGCGGGCGAGCACTTCGGCATGGTGGGCGACGCGGGTCGAGGCGAGAATGATGATGCCGATCAGGACGACGGCGGCGATCAGCGAAGTCGTTTTGCCGGCCTCGAGTAGGGAATGTTCGACGGAATAGGCAACGAAGCCTGCGGCCAGCGCGACGATAAGAAATCTTTCCTGCTTCAGCAGGGACAACAGACCCACATTCCACTCCTGACCTTGGCCGATGACAATCTAAGGCGGCAACCTGCGGCATCAAGCAAGGTTCCGCTTTCGTGTCGAGGATTTGCGGTCGGCGGCCTTTGATGTCATAATTTATGACGTGATTTGCGATGTGGCTTGGAACTTCGCGGTACCTTTTTAATTTCTCACCCCGGTGCCGCGACAGGACAAGGATCCGAATGGATCGAGGCAGCCGTGAAAGACAGGAGGGAGTATGACCAAGGTTACCTATAAAGTCGTGCCGCATGACGGCGGCTGGGCCTATCGCCAGGGCGACGTCTATTCGGAAACTTTTCCCAGCCATTCAGACGCCTTGCAGGCGGCGCGCATCGTCGCGGCCGAACAGCAGGTCGGCGGAGACCCGGAAGAAATCAGCTGGCAGGATGAAAAGGGCATCTGGCACACCGAATACAGCGAGGGTGGCGACCGGCCCGAGGCCGAGGTCATGGATGGCGACGAGGCGCCGACCACCCACTGAAGAGGTCAGCCGCGGACATAGTCCAATAAGCCTTTGACGAGCGCGTCGAAGGTGACGCGCCAGCGTGGGGACGATTTCAGATTTTCATGCATGGCAACCCAGGTGTCGAGCGGCAGCTCGAAAACATCGGGCAGCACCCGGACCAGATCCGGATCGCGACGGGCAATGCCAACCTGGCATATGCCGATGCCGACAGCTCCGCGGATCGCCGCCAGTTGGGCGAGATTGTTGTCCGCCTTGTAGCTCCAGCGGATATTTTCGATATCGGGAAAGGCCGGGGAGGTGGCCCGGATACGGTCCGCAGCGGCGCGAACGAAGGCGGTGCGACGGTCGAAGCCGATCAGCCTATGGGCGGCGAGGTCGTCCGGGCTTTGCGGAACTCCATGCCGGTCCAGATAACGTCGATGGGCAAAAAGCCCGAGCGGAATGTCGCCGATATGGCGGGTGACGAGCGCATCCTGGACCGGACTGGTCATGCGCACCGCGATATCCGACTCGCGCCTTAAAAGATCCTCCAGCGAATCCGACAGTGACAGTTCCAGTTCCAGCCCCGGGTGCTGGTCCTGGAGGCTGGCGAGGATCGGCGGCAGGATTTCGACGCCGATCACCTCGCTGGCGCTGATCCTCACCGTTCCCTTGACCGCGCCGATCTCGCCCGAAGCCAGCCGCTGCATGGCGGCGGTCGTGATGGCGAGGTTCTCCGCATAGGGTTTCATCGCGAGCGCCGGCTCGGTCGGCAGCAAGCCTTGTTGCGAGCGGGTGAAGAGCTGGTAGCCCAAGGCCTGCTCGAGAGCGTCGATATGGCGACCGACGGTCGGTTGCGTCAGGCCGAGATCGCGCGCCGCAGCCGACAACGAGCCGAGCCGCAGGACGGCGAGGAAGGTTCGATAGAAATCCCAGCTGATGTTATGCATTTTTGTATGGATGCCAAAGGTATTCTGCCAATTCCGTATAGAAGCGAATGGCGCGATAGTCCAGCCAACGAAACGCATGCAGCTGGAAGGATTATCGCCATGTCCGGACTATCAAACCCCAACCTCGGCCTAAAGCCCATCGCCCTCGTTCTCGGCGCCACCGGCGGGATAGGCGGCCATGTGGCGCGGGGCCTTGCTGCGCGTGGCTGGACCGTCCGCGCCCTCAACCGCAAGGCCGGGGAAGCGGCAAAGCGGGAACCTCGCTTTCACTGGCTCCAGGGCGACGCGATGAATGCAGCTGATGTCCGCCGCGCCGCCCAGGATGCCAGGCTGATCGTCCATGCGGTCAACCCGCCGGGCTATAAGGACTGGGAAAAGCTGGTCCTGCCGATGCTCGAGAACACGATCGCGGCAGCTCGCGCCGTCGGCGCCCGCATCCTGCTGCCGGGCACGGTCTATAATTACGGGCCGGATGCCTTTCCCGAGATCAGCGAGGAAAGCCCGCAGAACCCGGCGACGCGCAAGGGCGCGATTCGGGTCGAGCTGGAACGTCGGCTAGAGGCCGCGTCGAGCGAGGGCGTGCCGGTGCTGATCGTGCGGGCAGGCGATTATTTCGGTCCCGGCGCGGCGAACAGCTGGTTCGCCCAAGGCCTGGTGAAACCCGGCAAGCCGGTTCGGTCGGTCAGCCAGCCGAGTGCCGAGGGCGTCGGCCATCAATGGGCATATCTGCCGGACGTGGCCGAGACAATGTTGCGGCTGATAGACCGCGAGGGTGAACTGCCGCGTTTCGCCCGCTTCCAGATGCGAGGTTTCTGGGACCGGGACGGCAGCGAAATGATCGCGGCGATCGGCCGGGTCGTCGGGCAAAAGCCGAAGGTCAAGGCGTTTCCATGGTGGCTGCTGAAGCTTGGATCGCCCTTCGTGCCGATATTCCGGGAGCTCGGCGAGATGCGCTATCTCTGGAAGGTGCCGGTGCGGATGAGCAATGACAAACTGCGGGCCTTCCTGGGCGAGGAGCCTTCGACGCCGATCGACGAAGCAATTCGGGCGACGCTTGCCGATCTCGGCTGTATCGAGCCCAAGGCTGTAAAGCCGGTGGCACTTTTGGCCTGAGCGGTATTCTCAAAAGGAAAGGGCCGCTTTTAGGCGGCCCCTTCCGAAATCCATCAGGCGACCGCTTCGAGCGCCGGGTAGTCGGTATAGCCCTTGGCGCCGCCGCCGTAGAAGGTGGACTTGTCGGCCTCGTTGAGCGGCGCATTGTCCTTGAGGCGCTGGACGAGATCCGGGTTGGCGAGGAAGAGCTTGCCAAAGGCGACCGCGTCGGCATAACCGCTTTCGACGGCCTTGGAGGCGTTTTCGCCGTCATAACCGTTGTTGACGAGCCAGCCGCCCTTGCCGCCGGCCTTGCGGTAGATATCCTTCAGTTCCTGGTAATCGAAGGGCTTGTCGCCCTGGAAGAACGCGCGGTCGCCGCCGGTGGCACCTTCGATCAGGTGGATGAAGGAGAGGCCGCGAGGACCGAGCTGCTCGACCACATGGTTGAAGACGGCCTGCGGATCGGGATCGCTGACGCCATTGGCCGGTGTCACCGGTGACAGGCGGATGCCGACGCGGCCGGCGCCAATTTCCTTGGTCACCGCATCGACGACTTCCACCAGGAACCGCGTCCGGTTCTCGATCGAGCCGCCGTATTCGTCCGTGCGCTGGTTGGCGCCCGACTTCAGGAACTGGTCGATCAGGTAGCCGTTGGCGCCGTGGATTTCGATGCCGTCGAAGCCGGCGTCGATCGCGGCGCGGGCGCCCTTGGCGAAATCAGCGACGATGCCGGCGATTTCCGAATGTTCCAGCGCGCGGGGAGCGGAGGTATCGACAAAGGCGCCGTTGCCATCCGGATTGATGATGTAGGTCTTGCCGCCGGCGGGAATGGCCGAGGGTGCAACGGGAGCGCCGCCGTTCGGCTGCAGGGAAGTGTGCGAGACACGGCCGACATGCCAGATCTGGGTGACGATCTTGCCGCCCCTGCGGTGGACGGCATCCGTCACCTTTTTCCAGCCTTCGATCGCCTGCGGCAGATAAAGGCCCGGCACGTCCGCATAACCCTGGCCCTGCTGGCTGACCGGAGTGCCTTCGGTGACGATCAGACCCGCGCTGGCGCGCTGTTCGTAATAGGTGACGTTGAGGTTGTTGGGGATCGCTTTCGGCGAACGGTTGCGCGTCAGGGGAGCCATGACGACGCGATTGGCGAGTTCGATATCGCCGAACGTGGTCGGATCAAAAATGCTGGCCATCGGAAAATTCCTTATGCTGTTGGGAGGAGAGGCGGGGGATCAGAGGGTCGATCTGAGATCGTCGAGGAAGGCCGCGATGGTTTTTTCGTCGCGGCGGTAGAATGCCCATTGGCCAACCCGGTCGATTTTCACCAGGCGGGCTTTCTCGAGCGTCGAAAGATGCGCCGAGACCGTGGATTGGGAGAGGCCGCAGCGTTTTTCGAACTGGCTGGCGCAGATGCCCATTTCGAGCGGATGCGCCTGATCGCAAAAATGACGTTCCGGCTCCTTCATCCATTCCAGGAATTCGACCCGGACCGGATGTGCCAGCGCTTTCAGAATTTCCGTCTTGTCCATGATCAGGATCCAATATCGGAGTTTCCCGATATATAGATCGTCGGATGACGATTTAAAGGGAGCGGTTTGCGGAGAAGCGGGGGATTGTAAAAAAAATGGGCCGCCGGATCGCTCCGAGGCCCAATAATTGTGAAGGTCAAAACCTCCAGAGGGGAACAGCCGGCACAGACGACAGGGACGTCGCCGAAGCGCGCCAGCTGAACTCAATATGGGGAGCCAGGTTTCGCTCGACAAGGGTATGGATGGGATATTGAACAGAAGTTTTCACGCGGACTGCGGCGGCGGAAACCGGTGAATGAGCCACGGCAGAATTCAGGGCAAAAAAAGAGGGCCACTGGATCGCTCCAGGGCCCTATAAGTGTGAAGGTCAAAAAAACCTCCAGAGGGGAACAGCTGCTGCGGCGGAACTGGGAGGAAAAGCCGCCATGTGCATCAGCTGTGAGCGATATGGTGGTTTTTTGTGCAGTGAACAATACTCTTTTGTGCAGGACAGCCATGCGTGAGGTGCAACGCTTTAATTTAATGCGCTCAGTGGTTACATATCAGGCGGCCGCAGAAGCCGCGAAATCCCCAGCGTTCTAGGGTTTTCGGGGGCATATCCGGTCCGGACCGGCGCCGGTCAGAAGCTCCAGTTGCGGGCCTTGCCCACCACGAAATCGCGGAAGACTTTCAGCTTCGCGGCGTTCTTCATTTCATCCGGATAGCAGAAATAGGTGTCGAAGGACGGGATGTCGGCATTGATGGCCAACTGAATCAGCCCCGGATCGCGGCCGACGATATAATCCGGCAGGCAGGCGATGCCGATTCCCAGCAGGCAGGCGCGCTTGATCGAGGTCTGGCTGTTGATCTGCAGATGCGGCGTGCGGGTATTGTCCGACGACCGGCCCGCGTATTCCAGCCAGTTGACGTCGAGCAGGTAGTTCGGCGCCGGTTCCCCGAAGGTGATGATGCGATGTTGGTCGAGATCCTCGACGGATTGCGGCTCGCCGTAACGGTTGATGTAGGAGGGGGCGGCATAGACGTGCATGTGCACGGTGAAGAGCTTGCGCTGGATGAGGTCGGACTGCACCGGCTGACGAAGCCGGATGGCGCAATCCGCATGGCGCATGTTGACGTCCACTTCCTCGTTGTCGAGGATCAGCTGGATCGACATTTCCGGATAGAGCTGCAGGAATTCCTGCACCTTGTCGGTGAGCCAGCCCTGGCCGAGGCCGACGGTCGTCGTCACGCGCAGCTTGCCGGACGGTTTTTCCGTCGTCTCGGTGAGCTGCATCTTCACCGTTTCGAGCTTCAGGAGCACGTCGTGGGCGGTGCGATAGAGAAGTTCGCCCTGTTCGGTCAGGATCAGGCCGCGCGCATGGCGATGGAAGAGTTTTACCCCGACATCCTGCTCCAGCGCGCTGACCTGACGGCTGATCGCCGACTGGGAAAGATGCAGCTTGTCGGCCGCATGGGTGAAGGATCCCGCCTCCGCCGCCGCGTGGAAAATGCGCAGTTTATCCCAGTCGAGCGGCACACCCATCGTTCAACGTCACTCCGCGGCTATGGCAACCGGCTGGATGCCGGAGAGGTAACGTTCGGCCTCGAGCGCTGCCATGCAGCCCATGCCGGCGGCGGTGATCGCCTGGCGGAAAGTGTCATCCGTCACGTCGCCTGCGGCAAACACGCCGGGCACGTCGGTGGCGGTCGAATCCGGCGCCGTCCAGAGATAGCCGTTCGGCTTCATCTTCAATTTGCCCTGGAACAGTTCTGTCGCCGGCGCATGGCCGATCGCCACGAAGACGCCATGGATCGGGAAGTCGGTAACCGTACCCGTCTGGGTGTTGCGCAGCTTGACGCCCTCGACGGACGGCGGCATCGGCGCCTTGGCCGGCTTGCCGGTGATCTCGGCGATTTCGGTATTCCACAGCACGTTGACATTGGGGCGCTGGAAAAGGCGTTCCTGCAGGATCTTTTCGGAGCGGAAACTATCGCGGCGATGCACCACGGTCACCGTCTTGGCGATATTCGACAGGTAGAGCGCTTCCTCGACCGCGGAATTGCCGCCGCCGACGACGATCACGTCCTTGTTGCGATAGAAGAAGCCGTCGCAGGTGGCGCAGGCGGAGACGCCAAAGCCCTGGAACTGCTGCTCGGTTTCTATGCCGAGCCATTTTGCCTTGGCGCCGGTCGAGATGATGATCGTCTCGGCGGTCCAGACGGCGCCAGAATCGGTGCGCACGGTGAAGGGGCGATGGTGGAGTTCGACCTCGGTGACGAGGTCGTTGACGATCTCGGCGCCCACATGGGTCGCCTGTTTCAGCATCTGCTCCATCAGCCAGGGACCCTGGATCGGATCGCCGAAGCCCGGATAGTTTTCGACATCCGTGGTGATCATCAGCTGGCCGCCCTGTTCCATGCCGGCGATCAAAACCGGTTTCAGCATGGCGCGCGCCGCATAGATGGCGGCCGTATAACCGGCCGGGCCGGAGCCGATGATCAGGACCTCGGTATGACGGGAGGACATGGAGTAATTTCCTTTCAAAGACCGGTCGACGTTTCGTTGCCCCTCATATAGGTGGTCGATGTCCGGTCTGCCGCTGTAGAAGCGCCATGTAAGATCGATCCATGCAGCAATGCAAGGGCAGCCTTGCACTAACAACAGATCAGTTGGCATGGAAACCGAAGCCAGGCGCCCCAAGACATATTCTTGCGTAAAATTCCTCTTGCGATAAAAGCACTGCAGAATTGAAGGGGACCTATGTGCTTCGCGCCGATCTTGATGCCATCGACCTAAAAATCCTGCGGGAATTGCAACGTGACGGGCGCATGACCAATGTCGAGCTCGCAGAACGCGTCGGCATTTCCGCCCCGCCCTGCCTGCGCCGCGTGCGCAAGCTCGAGGAAGCCGGTATCATCGAAGGTTATCACGCGCTTCTCAACGCACCGAAACTGGGCGTGGATCTCGTCGCCTTCTGCATGGTCGGGCTAAAGCGCCAGTCGGACGCGGACCTCAAGGCCTTCGGGGCGAAGGTCCAGCAATGGCCGATGGTACGGGAGGCCTGGATGGTCAACGGCGACAGCGATTTCCTGCTGCGCTGCGCTGCCCAGAACCTCACCGTCTTCCAGGACTTCGTCATCGAAGTACTGACGGCCGACCAGCATGTCGATACCGTCCGCACCATGCTGACCATTCGGCAGGTCAAGCATCTGGGGCTGGTGGAAATCTGAAGCTGACCGTTGCCGGCGGGCGCCTCGTCACTTGCTCCCAGCAGGACGAAACCGCTTCTTGTGGATGAAGGCGATCAGCTTGTCTTCCATCAGGCGCCGCTGCTTGGCGAACGCGTAGAACCATTTCCGCTTGTTGGTCTTTCTGGCTCGGCCGGAGCTTGCCAGGATTTCGCTTGCGGCATCCGTGGTGGTGACGGGCGAGGGCCAGAAGGAGTAGCCGTGGCCGGTGCGGGTCAGCCAGTGGCGGAAATAATTGTCAACCGGGGCGAACATCTTGCCATGTTCCTCGATGAAGAGCCGGGCGCCTTCGCGCGACCAGACGATCGCGCTCGTCGTCATCGGGAAGTAATGGGCGGCCACCAGTTCGCAGTCGTGTCCGCCGATGCCGTAACGGGCGAGCGGTGTGGCGATCTTCAGCTTGTTGTTGCCGATATTGATCAGCCGCCAGTCGGGATCGACCTTTTCGAGATCCGGCAGGGCCGCTTCGAGCAGTTCGACCGGGTTGCAGAGCGGCAGCGCATCGTCTTCCAGCACCAGTGCATAACGGGCGTCGGATTTCAGGAAATGTTCGGCAACTTTCAGGTGGCTGCGGTAGCAGCCGATTTCGCCGCCGACGAGGGTGCGGCCCATATAGCTCTGGGCGCGCTCGGCGTCGTAGTCCGGGATCGTCGCGAGATCGAACTTGCGGCCGTCGACGGCGGAGATCCGCTCGAAGGCGATGCCGAAGGCTGAAAGACGGTCGCTGATGGTCTGCAGGCGGTCATTGCTGCCATCCAGATTGATGACATAGGTCTCAAGCGATTGCATTTTACCCTTTTTCGGCGAGGAGGCGCAGCGGCTTTTCGTCCGCCACGGCCGCTTCCGTCGCCGGTAGACTTGTGATGGGTGCGTCGACTTGGTCGAAGCTGTTTGAGCTTTGCTATATCGTGGCCCGGCCTTTTTGGGAACAAGCGGGGCTTTCTTCCCGATAACATCGGCCGAACCGGTGCGGAAGGGTCACTGCAGCCCCATCCTGCCCAGCCCCCAAGATTTCAGCGACAACCATTCCCATACCCCTTGCGCAGGTTTTTCAACCGTAACATATAGGCGGCGCTGCCTATAGATGCTGGTTTCCGGTACAAAGCGGCGGAAAACGGACAGGCGAGGCGACATCGATGCGGGTTCACCAGTATATTTTCGGCAAGGACGGCGGAGCGGAGAAGTTCTTCGTGCATCTGGTCGGCGCGCTTGCGCGGCGTGGCGTAGAGCAGACGGCCGTAATGCGCTGGAACCGCCGCTGGAAGCCGGATGTCGAGGCCCATGCGCGCGTCATCGAAAGCAATTTCCGCAACCTCTCCATCGACCGTATCCTTCTGCCGATGAAGGTGCTTTCCATGGCAAAGCGGGACAAGGCCGACGCGATTATTTCCTGGTCCACCCGCGGTGCTCGCCTGATGCCGGATTATAAGGGCGGTATCAAGCTCTCCCGTCTCGGCGACTATCCCACCCATCTCGGCTATTTCAAGAATTCCGACATTCTCGTCTGCAACACGCCGGGCATTGCCGATCATGTGCGCAACAATCTCGGCTGGACCCGCGGCGTCGAGGTGATTTCGAACTTCACGGACACGTCGGTCGTGGCGCCGATCTCAAGGTCGGTTGCCGATACGCCGGACGGTGTGCCGCTGATCATGACGATGGGCCGTTTCGTCAAACGCAAGCGTTTCCACCTGCTGATCGAGGCGATGACGGCGGTGCCGGACGCCTATCTGTGGATCGCCGGCGACGGCGAGGAGCGGGAAGCTCTGGAAGCTGTCATGCGAGAGCACAAGATGGAGAACCGGGTGCGGTTCCTCGGCTGGCACAAGGATACGCGGCCGTATCTTGCCGCCGCCGACATCTTCATCATGCCATCCAGCCACGAGCCGCTCGGCAACGTCATTTTCGAGGCATGGGCGCAGGGCAAGCCGGTGATCTCCTCGCGCTCGGAAGGGCCCTCCTGGTTCGTACAGCACGGCGAAAACGGTCTGCTCGTCGATATCGACGACGTCCCGGGCTATTCGCACGCCATCAACCAGTTGATCGCAGATCCTCAGCTGGCTGCGAGCCTTGGCGAAACGGGCAGGGCGACGCTGGTCGGACAGTTTTCGGAAGAGGCGGTGGCGAACGCCTATATCGAGCTTTTCAAGCGGAAGCCGTGATCCGGTAGATATTACCGAGCAGTTTGGCCTCGCCCTCGATGCTGAAATTTTCGACCGCGTGGGCGCGGGAGCGGGCCGAGGCGGCCTTGCGACGGGCTTCGTTGTCCATGAAGGCCTCTGCGGCCCCGGCCATGGCATCGACGCTGTCGCGGGCGATGATCACGCCGGTCTCTTCGTCGCCCGTCACCAGAAGCTCAGGGAAGGCGCCAACATCGGTGGCGATTACCGGGACCGCGGTCGCCATGGCTTCCAGCGGCGTCAGCCCGAAACCTTCCCAGCGCTGCGGCGCGATGAAGAGGTCGAGGGCGCGATACCATTCGTTGATATCGGTATGCTCGCCAACGAACAGGATGCGGTCGGCAAGGCCGGCGGCGGCGACCTTGTTCTTCAATCCGTCCTCGAAATCCACATGCGGGCCGGTGGCGCGGCCAGCGACAATCGCCGACCAGTCCTTGCGCTCGGAAAGCACCCGGATCATCGAATCCACGAAGAGATCGGTGCCCTTCTGGCGCCGCACGCGGCCGAAGCAGCCGACGATCTTCTGTGCCGGATCGAGGCCGCGGGCACGCTTGGCCTCACTCTTGTCCGAGGGCGGCGAGAAGCGGACGGTATCGATGCCGTGCAGCACCACGGTGTTCTTGACCGTCAGGTAATCGGCCGTCTTGCCGCTGGTGGCGATCACGCCGTCCATCTTCGAAACCAGCCATTTCGTCCAGCCGGTATGGTGCCGTTGCGAGGCGGAGGTGAAGAGGATCTTCAGCGGCATGCGCAGCACGTCGCGCATGAAAATTGCCGGCAGCATCTCTATATTCCGGCGCGCGTGCCAGATCCGGCACCGCTTGCCGCGCGGCGGCGACCAGAGGCGGAAGAGGTCGCGGTAACGGATATGCGGCAGATCGGCAGGCAGACCAGGGCCAAGCGCTGCGACCTTCTGGCCGAGCGATCTCTGGACTGGCACGAGCTGGATGATCGTCGACGTGACGCCGGAGAGGCGCCGCTTGAAATTCGGCGCAATCACTTCGACGTCACGGATATCGATGATGGCGGGATCGCCGCTTTTACCCACGGGCGGTCAGCCCCAGGAAATGGCGAGGATTTCGTAGGCCTTGGAGCCGCCGGGGGCGACAACTTCGATGGAATCGCCCTTTTCCTTGCCGATCATCGCGCGCGCGATCGGCGAAGAGATGGAGATACGGCCAGCCTTCACATCGGCTTCCTGGTCACCGACGATCTGGTAGACCTTTTCTTCTTCCGTATCCTCGTCGATGAGCTTGACGGTCGCGCCGAACTTGATCTTCGAGCCGGACATCTTGGACAAATCGATGACTTCGGCGCGTGCCGTCAGATCCTCGAGTTCCGTGATACGGCCTTCGTTGTGGCTCTGGGCCTCCTTGGCAGCATGGTACTCGGCGTTTTCCGAAAGGTCGCCATGGGCGCGCGCTTCTGCAATTGCCTCGATGATACGGGGACGCTCCTCCTGCTGGCGCCAGCGCAGCTCTTCCTGCAGTTTGGAAAAACCGCTCTGCGTCATCGGTACCTTTTCAACCATTTCCTTGTCCTTCAGGCGCATGCCCGCGGATGCCGCGGACACAAAAAGAAACAGGTTCCGGAGCGAAACTTCGGAACCATCGTAAAATCAGAATGTGGGTCACTATAACAGAATTTCGACAGCGAGCGCTAGGAATTTCGAAACCCTGTTCGTGTGCCCCTCCTTGAGCATGTGGATGCATGCGGCACCATTTGTCAATGACTTGACGGGCGCGAAAAGAACATTTAGTGAACATGCTAATGAAGAAGTCGCTGAAAGAACGCCTGGCGATCCTTTCGGATGCCGCCAAATACGATGCTTCCTGTGCCTCCAGCGGAACTGTGAAGCGGGACTCGTCCGCGACAGGCGGGCTGGGCTCGACGGAGGGTTCCGGGATCTGCCATGCCTACGCGCCGGACGGCCGTACGCTCTTCGTGACGGTGCATCCGTCCTATCTGCTGCGGATTCCCGACGAGGGCAGGAAGGCGGAGGAGCTTGCCCGATTCAGGCAGGACATGAGCCGGATCAAGCGCTTGGCGGCGTGAGTGGAGAGACTGATTCAGGTGGGGATTCTGCGGCGCAATCGAGGCTGGGATTGGCGCGGGTGTTTTGGAAGCATTAAATTAAAGGTTGTGCTTTTTGTGGATGTTGTTCTAACTTAACTGCGATGTGAGGGGTGGTTCCGGGGGCGACAATGACCAGCACATATATAATTTCGGCAAGAAAGCGTGAGGGCACCAACTTCACCGAAGAGCCAGGGCCGATAAGGTTCCTCAAGGTTCCGAGCAGCGTCAATCATTACGATGCCAGTCATGTCATTTCCAGCAGCAAGGATTGGGTCTCCGAAGTACAGGGGCTTGCGGATGGAGACGAGAATCCGAATTCGATTGGCCCGCGTGGCGACGTGCTCATATTCATTCATGGCTATAACAACGCCATTCCCAATGTGATCGAGCGCGTCAGGCAGCTAAAGAAAGATATGAAGGCTGAAGGTTGGCGCGGGGAAATCGTTGCGTTCGACTGGCCTAGCGACAATCAGACTCTGAACTATCTGGAGGACCGATGGGATGGTGCGGCCGTCGCTGCCGAGCTTGTGACCAAGGGCATCCTTTTGCTCAGCCAGGCGCAGAAGGCCGGTTGTGAGACCAACGTGCACCTGATAGCCCATTCTGCAGGGTGCTATGTCACCCTTGAGGCTTTTGCGCAGGCCGAGAAGAAGGGTGAGCTCTTCAAGAGCGATTGGCGCATGGGTCAGGTCGCTTTTATCGCGGGTGACGTCTCCAGCGATAGTCTTGCTCTGTCAAGCGACTGGAGCCAGCCCATGTTTAGGCGGATCATGCGCTTTACCAATTATTCCAATCCGTTTGATTCAGTGCTCGCCGTCTCCAATGCGAAGAGACTCGGCGTCGCTCCGCGCGCGGGGCGTGTCGGCTTGCCGACCGTCGTCAATTCGAAAGCGGTCGACGTCGATTGTGGCGATTATTTCGAGGGTGTCGATCCGAAGTCGCAGCCGAGTCTCGGCTCCTGGACGCATTCCTGGCATATTGGCAATCGGCTGTTTGCCCGAGATCTCTCCATGACACTCGAAGGCGCAATTGACCGCCACGCCATCCCAACCCGGAAAATGAAAAATGGCCGCTTGACCCTTCAAGAGGGAACACGGCCAAAGTTCCAGGGCGACTGGCATATCAAGGACGATGCGAAGACGGCGTCCGCTCGCATCGCCTGATATGGCTCAGAAATAGCTCTGCAGCGGGCGGACTTCGAGATTGCCGGCTTTCAGCGCCTTGATCGCCATGGCGGCAGCTTCGGCGCCGGCCATGGTGGTGTAGTAGGGCACCTTCTGCATCAGCGTCGCGCGGCGCAACGACTTGCTATCCGAGATCGCCTTGTTGCCGTCCGTTGTGTTGATGACGAGCTGGACCTGGCGGTTGCGGATCGCGTCCTCGATATGCGGGCGGCCTTCAAGCACCTTGTTGATGCGGGTGGAGGCAATGCCCTGTTCGGCAAGGAAGCGGGCGGTGCCGCCGGTTGCCAGCACCTTGAAGCCGATATCGGTCAGGATGCGGATCGCCGGGAGCACGCGGGCCTTGTCCTCGTCGCGCACGGAGACGAACACCGTGCCGTCGCGCGGCAGTTCGACACTGGCGCCGAGCTGCGACTTTGCGAAGGCCAGCGCGAAATCCGTGTCGAGGCCGATGACTTCGCCGGTCGAGCGCATTTCCGGGCCGAGCAGGATGTCTACACCTGGGAAGCGGGCGAACGGGAAGACCGCTTCCTTGACCGCGATGTGCTTCAGCGCACGCGGATCCGGCTTGGTACCGTAGGCGGCAAACGTCGCGTCGAGCTTTTCGCCGGCCATGACGCGGGCGGCGATCTTGGCGATCGGCGCGCCGATGGTCTTTGCGACGAATGGCACGGTGCGCGAGGCGCGCGGGTTGACTTCCAGCACGTAGACCGTGCCGTCCTTGATGGCGAACTGCACGTTCATCAGGCCGACGACATGCAGCGCTTTGGCCATGGCCTTCGCCTGGCGCTCCAGCTCGTCGATCATCTCAGGCGAAAGGGTGCGCGGCGGCAGCGAGCAGGCGCTGTCGCCCGAATGGATGCCGGCCTCCTCGATATGTTCCATGATGCCGGCGACATAAACGTCGGTGCCGTCGCAGACGCAATCGACGTCGACTTCGATCGCATTGCTCAGGTAGCTGTCGAACAGAAGCGGGTTCTTGCCGAGCAGGGTGTTGATCTGGCCGGTCTTGTCGTTCGGGTAACGCTGCTTGATGTCTTCCGGCACCAGGCCCGGCACGGTGTCGAGCAGGTAGGTCTGCAGCATCGATTCCGAGTGGATGATCTGCATGGCGCGGCCGCCGAGCACGTAGGACGGGCGCACGACCAGCGGGAAGCCGATTTCGGCGGCAACGAGGCGGGCCTGTTCGACGGAATAGGCGATGCCGTTGTTCGGCTGGTTCAAATCGAGCTTCATCAGAAGCTTCTGGAAACGATCGCGGTCTTCGGCAAGGTCGATCATGTCGGGTGCGGTGCCGAGGATCGGGATGCCGTTCTTTTCGAGCGCCTCGGCAAGCTTCAGCGGCGTCTGGCCGCCGAACTGGACGATGACGCCGACCACTTCGCCCTTTTCCTGCTCGGCGCGCAGGATTTCGATGACGTCTTCAGCGGTCAGCGGCTCGAAATAGAGGCGGTCCGACGTGTCGTAGTCGGTCGACACGGTTTCCGGGTTACAGTTGATCATGATCGCTTCATAGCCGGCATCCTTCAGCGCGAAGGCGGCGTGGCAGCAGCAATAGTCGAACTCGATGCCCTGGCCGATGCGGTTTGGACCGCCGCCGAGGATGACGACCTTCTTGGCGGCCGAGACTTCCGCTTCCGAACGCAGGCTGCCGACGAAGGGCGTTTCGTAGGTCGAATACATGTAGGCGGTCGGCGAGGCGAATTCGGCGGCGCAGGTGTCGATGCGCTTGAAGACGGGGCGGACGTTCAGGCTGTTGCGGAGCTCGGCGACTTCCTTCGGGCGTTTTTTGGTGAGGCTTGCGAGGCGGGCATCCGAGAAGCCCATGGCCTTCAGCATGCGCAGGTTTTCGGCGTCGTCCGGCAGGCCGTGCTCGCGGATGCGGGCCTCCATGTCGGTGATCGCCTTCAGCTGGGCGATGAACCACGGGTCGATCTTGCAGGCCTCGTGGACTTCGCCCTCGGTGAGGCCAAGGCGCAGCGCCTGGGCGACCATGCGCAGCCGGTCCGGGGTCGGCGTGCCGATCGCGGCGCGGATGGCGTTCTTGGAATTCTCGCCTTCCTCGAAGCCGGGGATTTCGATCTCGTCGAGGCCGGTCAGGCCGGTTTCGAGGCCGCGCAGCGCCTTCTGCAGCGATTCCGCGAATGTGCGGCCGATCGCCATGACTTCGCCGACCGACTTCATCGCAGTGGTCAGGACCGGCGAAGCGCCCGGGAATTTTTCAAAGGCAAAACGCGGGATCTTGGTGACCACGTAGTCGATCGACGGTTCGAACGAGGCGGGCGTGGCGCCGCCGGTGATGTCGTTGTCGAGTTCGTCGAGCGTGTAACCGATCGCGAGCTTGGCGGCGACCTTGGCGATCGGGAAGCCGGTGGCCTTGGAGGCGAGCGCCGACGAGCGCGAAACGCGCGGGTTCATTTCGATGACGACGAGGCGGCCGTCCTTGGGGTTGACGGCGAACTGCACGTTCGAACCGCCGGTCTCGACGCCGATCTCGCGCAAGACCGCGATCGAGGCGTTGCGCATCATCTGGTATTCCTTGTCGGTCAGCGTCAGCGCCGGCGCGACGGTGATCGAATCGCCCGTGTGGACGCCCATCGGGTCGATGTTCTCGATCGAGCAGATGATGATGCAGTTGTCCGCCTTGTCGCGGATCACCTCCATCTCGTATTCCTTCCAGCCGAGCACCGACTCCTCGATCAGTACTTCGGTGGTCGGCGAAGCATCGAGGCCGCCGCCGACGATCTCGAAGAACTCCGAGCGGTTATAGGCGATGCCGCCGCCGGTGCCGCCCATCGTGAAGGAGGGACGGATGATGGCAGGCAGGCCGACCACGTCGATCGCCTGGGCGGCGATCGCCATGGCGTGGCTGATGTAACGCTGCTTGCGGTCGGTCTCGCCGAGGTTCCACTGGTTTTCGAGCGCGTCGAGCGCCTTGTCGAGATCGGCACCCGTCAGGCTTTCCTTGACTCGGTTGCGCTCGATCTCATGGGTCTTGCGGTCGGCATCCTTGATGTCGGTGGCGTTGGCCAGCATCGACTTCGGCGTTTCGAGCCCGATGCGGGACATCGCCTCACGGAAGAGGGCGCGGTCCTCGGCCATGTCGATGGCAGCCGGCTTGGCGCCGATCATCTCGACATTGTAGCGGTCGAGCACGCCCATCCGCTTCAGGGAGAGCGCGGTATTCAGCGCGGTCTGGCCGCCCATGGTCGGCAGCAGCGCATCCGGCCGTTCCTTGGCGATGATCTTGGCGACGACTTCGGGCGTGATCGGCTCGACATAGGTCGCGTCGGCAAGGCCCGGATCGGTCATGATCGTCGCCGGGTTGGAATTGACCAGGATGACCCGGTAACCTTCTTCCTTCAGCGCCTTGCAGGCCTGGGTGCCGGAATAATCGAACTCGCATGCCTGGCCGATGACGATCGGACCCGCGCCGATGATGAGGATCGATTTCAAATCTTGGCGCTTGGGCATGGGGTATCTTTCCGCTTTTTTCCTGCGCGGAAAACCGGCGCGGTGTGGAATACCACCGGTCGGGTCACGCGCGCATGTCTTTTCAGGCTAGACGCGGCTTATAGGCAAATGTTCTCCCGAACGGAACCCCATAAATCGCCAAATCGACAGAAATCGAGGCTCGGTTTTGGTCGTTGCAATAGCGAAGTCTTAATCAGATTTCAGCATTGTCCGGAAATCGGGGCTTCTATCGAGACGTCAGCAAATGCAGCGATGGATGGTGCACAAAAAGCAGTTGGCGCAATTTGTGGTAGATTTGGCGCGGGGGTGCGCGTGTCGGCTGCGCAAGGATGCACTGCTCTATGTACTTATCGGCCTGTACTCGCTGGGGGGCCTGATATTTCTCGGCCTAACCGACATGACGGCGATGATTTCGCATCATCTCTATTTCCAGCAGTGGCCGCAGGTCTTTGCGGTCGTCATGCCGGTGATGGCGATCGTCATCGACCTTTCCATCCTGATACTGCGTTTCGACAGGCGGCGGCGGCTTGCCTATCGCCGAACATTTTCCGCTCGGCGTATTGCCTCGTTGCTCTCCGGCGTGCTGCTGATGATGGCCCTGATGGTTTTCCAGGGAACGTTCACCTCGATCAAGAACGCCTTGCCGGCACTCGAAGGCGGTTTCCAATATGACAAGATTCAGGCGGATATCGATGCTTGGCTGTCTTTCGGAATAGACCCCTGGCGGCTGTTGCATGCCGTGGCCGGTTATGACGTGGTCCGTACCATTGTCGAATTCAACTACAATGTAGTGTGGTTCATCATCTGCTTCGGCACTCTGTTCTTTGTCTTGACATCACCATCGGCCGATGGCATTCGCCAGCGTTATATGCTGTTTTTCCTGTTCGTCTGGATTATGTGCGGCAACGTGCTTGCGGGTACATTTTTGTCGGCGGGTCCGGCCTTCTACGGTGCGGTGACTGGCGACCACGCCCGGTTTGCGGCGTTGACGGCTTTTCTTGCTCCGAGCCAGTGGGCGAGTTCTGCGGCGAATTACCAGTCCTATCTCTGGAGCCTGTACGAAGAGGGAAAGCCGGGCTTCGGAGGGGGTATCTCAGCTTTCCCAAGCGTTCACGTCGGCCTGATCACGCTCAACGCCTTTTTCTTGGCTGAACGTTCTCGCCGCCTCGCCATTGTGGGTTTCGTTTACGTAGGCTTCATCCAACTCAGCTCCGTTTATCTCGGCTGGCACTATGCCATCGATGGATATGTCTCATTCATCGTCGTGACGCTGGCCTATTTCTCGGCGTCAGCATTGCGGCCAATACCTTTCCCGCTTGCGCGGCGGTCGGATGCTACCGCCGCATAACCGACGACGGTGCAAATCTAACCGAACCGCGTCCGCACCGCCTCGGCATAGGTGCGGCTCACGGGAATCTCCGAGCCGTCCTTCATGATCAGTAAAAGCTTGCCGCCGTCGCGTTTCAGCGTTTCGACATGGGCATCGGCCACCCAGTGGGAACGATGCACCTGGAGGCCGGGCGTGAGCCCAAGTTCCTTCAGGGCGTCGGCGAAACGTAGGAGGATCAGTTCGCGGCCGCGGCTGGTGGTCACCTCGGTATAATGGTCCTGGACCGAAAGCCGCAGGAGTGCGCCGCGGTTATGGGGTTTCAGGCGGGCGAGGATTTCGGGTCCGGAAGAGGGCGAAGCCGGAGGCTCCGGGGCAGAAGAAGGTGATGCAGGCGGGGCTGAGGCTGACACCTCGGCAATCTGCCGGTGCATGGCCATGTAGGTGAGCAGACAGAAGAGGGCACAGAGCGGCAGCGCGACCAGCGCCCGCCTGAATCCGTCGCCGATCTCGATCCAGTGGCCAAAAAACGCGAAATCGATCGCGCCGAGAGCAAAGCCGATCGGCAGGGCGGCGGTCAGCGAGCCGATCATCATGCGGGCAAGCGTATGCTGGAGATGTTGCCGCAACAGGATTTCGGCCATGACCGAAAGACAGATGGCGATCGACCAGGTGACGGTGTGCACGATCAGCCAGTAACCCAGCCGGATACCGAGCGTCATCCGCTCGAACGTGCCGTAGGGTCCGCTGACGGCGAAGATCAGGATGACAAGCGCAAAGGTCGTCCAGAAGCGCCGGGAACGGGTGAAGAGCTGCAATTCACGAAGCGTGGAACTCAAGAACGGGTGATTCACGAAATTTATCCGTCGTCTGCGCCATTCCGGTGGAGGATCGACAAGTCATGGCGGAAACAGGCGGCCAATTCAATCGCCTCCCAGCTTCACGATGATTTCGACAGGTGTTTCCGATGAACCTTCAGCCGCTCCTCGATGCCCCGCTTGCCGTTCAGGTCCATGTCGCAGCCGTCCTGCCGGCCACCGTGCTCGGTGCCTACATCCTGATGAACGCTAAGGGCACGCCGATACACCGACTGCTCGGCAAGATCTGGATGGCGCTGATGGTTATCACCTCGCTCTCCAGCTTCTTTATCCACGAGATCAACCTCGTCTATGGTTTCAGCCCGATCCATCTCCTGTCGGTCTTCGTGCTCGTCGCGGTGTGGCGGGCAATCAGCGCTGCCCGCGCCCATAATATCCGGGCACACAAGGCCGCCGTCATCGGCATGTATTTTGGCGGCATCGGGATCGCCGGCCTGTTCACGCTGATCCCGGGGCGGATCATGAACGCGGTGGTTTTCTCCGGCGGCCCGAGCTGGATATTGCTTCTGACGCTTGCCGGCATCGCTGGAGCGCTTGTTCTTCAGCAGAGGCTGGCGTCGCGGCGAACTTAAGAACCGGTATCAAGAATTTCCTCGAAGCGTACCGTTCGGCGCTTTGCTGTCATGGACAGGCCCGGCTTGCGGGACTAGATGTGCGTCCAAGACACTTGCAGCAACGGCCATCCGCGATGACGACCGCTTGCGCGGAGGAAATTCCATGGCCGATGCAACATCCAAACCCGTTTCCGCAACTGCCGCCGAAGTGACGGTGCTGCCAATCATCCTGGCGGTCAGCTTCTGCCATATGCTGAACGACATCATGCAGTCGATGATCGCGGCGATCTATCCGATGCTGAAAACCGACTATGCCCTCGATTTCTGGCAGATCGGCATCCTGACGCTCGCATTCCAGTGCACGGCCTCGCTGCTGCAGCCGGTGATCGGCATCATCACCGACAAGAAACCTTTTCCCTATTCGCTGCCGGTCGGCATGGGCTCGACCTTCATCGGTCTCTTCATGCTGGCGGCCGCCCAGTCCTATGTTATGCTGGTCGTCGCGGCATCGCTGATCGGCATCGGATCGGCGGTCTTTCATCCGGAATCGTCGCGGGTCGCGCGGCTGGCGTCCGGTGGCCGCTACGGCTTTGCGCAGTCGGTCTTCCAGGTGGGCGGCAATTTCGGCCAGTCGATCGGGCCGCTGCTCGCCGCCTTCATCATCGTGCCGAACGGGCAGGGGAGCGTCGCCTGGTTCTCGGGCATCGCGCTGCTCGGCATCGTCATCCTGTCGTGGGTGGCGCGCTGGTACAAGGCGCATATGCTTGCCAATAAGGGCCGCAAGCGCGTGCTGAATGCCCACAACCTCTCCAGGCGCACGGTCACCGTCGCCCTCATCGTGCTGGCGCTCCTGACCTTTTCCAAGAATGCCTACATGGCGTCGATCGGCAGCTATTATACGTTCTTTGTCATCGAGCGTTTCCAGGTGACGGTGCAGCAGTCGCAGATCATGCTTTTCATCTTCCTCGGCGCCGTGGCGCTCGGGACCGTCATCGGCGGACCGATCGGCGACCGGTTCGGCTCGAAGGTGGTGATCTGGTTCTCGATCCTCGGCGTGCTGCCGTTCACGCTTGCCATGCCGTTTGCCAACCTGCCGGTAACGATCGCGCTTTCGGGCATTATCGGCTTCATCATGGCATCGTCCTTCCCGGCGATCGTGGTCATGGCGCAGGAACTGGTGCCGGGCCGGGTCGGCATGATCGCCGGCATCTTCTTCGGGATCGCCTTCGGCATCGGGGGCATCGCCGCGGCGGTACTCGGCGTCTTTGCCGACCGGTACGGCATCGGCTTCGTCTACAATGTCTGCGCCTTCCTGCCGGCGCTCGGGTTGCTGACGGTTTTCCTGCCGGGCAAGAAGGCTCTGCGGGTCGCCTGAGCACGAATCTTCGGATATGTGATGCTGGACGGATCGCTTTTGCGGCCGCCAGCGTTATATCGCCCGGCAGGCGTGATGTCGCCGAAGAGGAGTGAGCGAAAATGGAATGGAAAGGCCGTCGGCAATCGGACAACGTCGAGGACCAGCGTGGCGCTTCCATGGGCGGCAGTCCGCTCGGTCGCGGCGGCTTGCGCATCCCGATCGGTGGCGGTGGCCGCCGCGGGGGCGGGCTCGGCATCGGCGGGATCATCGTCATCCTGATCATCTGCTGGATCACCGGCATCAATCCGCTTTCGCTGCTGTCGGGCGAACTGGGGATGGACGGGTCGGGATTCGAGCAGCAGCAGACGACCGGCGACCGCACGCCGGCCACCGACGAGACGACGGCGTTCGTGCGCACGGTGCTTGCCGAGACGGAAGATACCTGGAACGGCATTTTCCAAGCCAACGGCCAGCAATATAAGGAGCCGGTGCTGGTCCTGTTTTCCGGCCAGGTGAACTCCGCCTGCGGATTTGCGTCTTCCGCGACCGGGCCGTTCTATTGCCCCGGCGACCACAAGCTTTACCTGGACACCAACTTCTTCAAGGAACTCGAACAGCGCTTCGACGCGGCAGGCGATTTTGCCGAGGCCTATGTGATCGCCCACGAGGTGGGCCACCACGTGCAGAACCTGCTCGGCATCCTGCCGAAGTTCAACCAGGCCCGCCAGCGGATGAGCGAAACGGACGCTAACCGCATGTCGGTGCGCGTCGAACTGCAGGCTGACTGCTTCGCCGGCGTCTGGGGCAAGTTCACCCAGCAGAAGGGTATCCTCGACACCGGCGATCTCGAAGAGGCCCTCAACGCCGCCCAGCAGATCGGCGACGATACGCTGCAGAAGCGCAGCCAGGGTTATGTCGTGCCGGAAAGCTTCAACCACGGCACTTCGGCGCAGCGCGCGCGCTGGTTCAAGCGCGGGTTCGATACGGGCGACATGAAGGCCTGCGATACGTTCTCGGGGAATGTCTGAGGTCAGTCAGATTGCTGCGGGGACCCGTGACAATCCCCTCACTTGCGATTTCTAACACTTAGCTTTCAGCTAAGATGTTGAAATCGCTTTCTCTCCCGCAAGGGGAGAAATAAAGGTGCCGCGCCGCCGCGGGCTAACCTCTCCCTTGGCGGGAGAGGTTACAAAATCAGCATCTTGGCTTCAGCTAAGCGCTAGATTTTGTTGGTGAGGGGGGAGCTCGGCTCACAATCACTTATACATCCCCTCGCGCAGGTTGATCCCGTATTCCACATAGGCCTTCAGGGCACACAGCATCTGCGACCAGCCCTGGCAGTTGCCGTAGGACGCAGAAAGTCCGCCGGGCGTTTCGCGCCAACCTTCCTCGGCGATGGTCACCAGCGTGCGGCCATCTTCCAGCGATTCGAAGGTCATGGTGATGGTCGTTTTGTAGGTGTTTTTAGCCTCTGGAGGAACCGGATGGGTTGTGGGGGCGTCGTCATTGGCATCCCAGCGCAAGACGATCTTTTTGTTCTTCTCCACCTCGACGACCTCCACCGGGAAGGCGCCGGGAAAATCGGCGAAATCCCACGTGACGATGGTGCCGGTCTCAAGCCGGCCCTTGGCACCGCCTGTCGTAAAATAACCCGACAGATGCTTCGGATCGGCGACGGCCTCGAACACTTCCTCGACCGGTTTTGAAATCCGGCCGGATACCTTGAATTTCAGTTCCATGATCTTTCTCCCTTGTTTCTCCCTCTATCATGTTATAAAAACATAACATGTCAAGCGGTGAAAAAAACGACCTTATTTTCAAGGCCCTAGCGGCTCCGGTTCGCAGGGAGATTCTGGACGAGCTGAAGGATCGGCCGCAGACGACGGGCGATCTCTGCGCCCGGTTTCCAAGGCTCGACCGCTGCACGGTGATGCAGCATCTGAAGGTTCTGGAAGCGGCCGAGCTCGTGCTGGTGAAGCGTGAGGGCAGGGAGCGGTGGAACCACCTCAATCCGCTGCCGATCAAGGCGATCCACGATCGCTGGATCGGCGCCTATGCGGCACGTGCGGTCGACATGCTCGACCGGATGAAGCGGGATCTGGAAGACTAGCGGATCAGCAGCGCGGTGCCGTAAAGCCCGATGGCGAAAACGGTATGGGCGGCGAAATTGAGGAGGCGCACTTTGTTCGGCTTCGGTGTTTTCGACGCGGCCCAGCCGAGGCCGAGGCCCGGCTGCATCAGGAACCATCCGGCGCCGATGGTGACGATGCCGAAGATCCAGGCGGGAATGAATGTCGGGGCGGCGAACCAGGTTGGACCCATGATCAGGGCGAGGATCACTCCGTAGAGAAGACCGACGGCATAATGGCCGGCCCAGCCGAGCGCCAACTCATGTTCGTAGGGTTCGGCCGCCGCGATGCTGTCGTGAAAGACTTTTCCCCGCCCCAGGTGCCAGAACCAGCGACCGGCCGGCGCCCAGTTGGCCTTGGGCTGGCCGAAAACCTTGTTGAGGACGATCGCCCAGAGATCCATCAGCATGGTTGCGCCAAGGCCGATGAGGATGCCGCGCCAGAAAAGTTCGATCATGAGAGAGGTCTGCCGGAGAGAGGAAGGTCACCTTCAATCTCTATGGGCTCCGGTTTGAGCTGTCGAGACCTTCAGGCTTTCCGGACGGGAAACATCCTGTCGGCGGGTGCGGCTCGACACCGAGATTGCCGAACCGGCTGAACGATGCGCGATGGTTGTGCCTTTCATCAAAAACTTTGAAATGTTCACGTATTGTTTCGATTTTCTTTTGCCGTTATGTAAGCACCCGGCGAGTTGATCGTCTTTCCAGAAAACACCATTGCTTGAGAGACATTTTTAATGCTCGACCCCAAATTTGTGCGCCGCGGCCTTTTCCTCGTCTTCATGATCCTTTTCCTCGATGTCATCGGAATCGCGATCATCATGCCCGTGCTGCCGGCCTTCCTGCGCGAGCTGACCGGCGACGACCTGAGTGCCGCGGCGGTCGACGGTGGCTGGCTGCTGCTCATCTATTCCGCCATGCAGTTCCTGTTTGCGCCGTTGCTTGGCAACCTCAGCGACCGTTTCGGCCGGCGGCCGATCCTGCTCGCTTCGGTCCTCACCTTCGCGCTCGACAACCTGATCTGCGCGGCAGCCACCAGTTTCTGGATGCTGTTCGTCGGCCGTGTCCTCGCCGGCATTTCCGGCGGCAGTTTCGCCACCTGCTCGGCCTACATTGCCGACATCAGCAACGACGAGAACCGCGCCAAGAATTTTGGCCTGATCGGCATCGCCTTCGGCGTCGGTTTCACAGTCGGGCCGGTGATCGGCGGGCTGCTCGGCGAGCTCGGACCGCGCGTGCCGTTCCTCGGCGCCGGGCTGCTGTCGCTCGCCAACTTCGTGGCCTCATGGTTCCTGCTGCCGGAGACGCTCGACAAGGCGAACCGCCGCAAGTTCGAGCTGAAACGCGCCAATCCGCTGGGCGCCCTGCGCCAGATGCGCCACTACCCGGGCATCGGCTGGGTCATGCTGGTGATGTTCCTCTACTGGCTGGCGCACGCGGTCTATCCGTCGGTCTGGTCCTTCGTGTCGGCCTATCGCTACGGCTGGGGCGAGGGGCAGATCGGCCTGTCGCTCGGGCTGTTCGGCATCTGCGCCGCCTTTGTCATGGGGTTCATTTTGCCGAAGCTGGTGCCGGTGCTCGGGGAATGGAGGACCGCGGTGCTCGGGCTTTGTTTCTCCTGCCTCGGCCTCACCGGTTATGCTTTCGCGTGGCAGGGGTGGGTTGTTTACGCCGTCATCCTCGTCACGACGATCGAGAACGTCGCCGATCCGGCGCTCCGCAGCATTGCCTCGGCCAAGGTGCCGCCGTCGGCGCAAGGGGAGCTGCAGGGCGCGATGACAAGCCTCACCAGCCTGACGACGATCGTCGGCCCGGCGATCTTCACGCTGCTGTTCAGCGCGTTTACCGGAGAGAATGCAACAATGGAGTTCGCAGGGGCGCCATACATGATGGCGGCGATTTTCATGGCTTGTGCCATTTTGGTGTTTTTGACCCGGATTTCACGAAAGACGGTCGCGGGTCCGCTCGAAGCCGAGCTTACGCATCAGATTTCTTGAAGAGACGTCCAAAAATTCTGCTTAATCGCCTGTAAGTGTTGCCGCACGGATGATGCTCCTCTATAGGCTGCATCATCCGCCGCTCGCCAGTTTCTGGAAGCGGCTTTTTTCGTCTGCGGAGGAGTGTCATGTCGAGCCTTTCCACCACCATGGCTGTGACGACGACGGACAATTCCTGGTCCGCGCATATGCGCGCGACCCTGGCGCTCGGCGTGCCGCTGGTCGGGGCGCAGCTGGCGCAGATGGCGATCAACACTACCGACGTCATCCTGGTCGGCTGGCTCGGGACAACCGAACTCGCCTCCGTGGTGCTCGCCACCCAGATGTTCTTCCTGGTCTTCATCTTCGGCACCGGCTTTACCAGCGCCGTGGTGCCGATGGTGGCTCAGGCGCTCGGGCATGGGGATACCCGTTCGGTGCGCCGTACGGTGCGCATGGGGCTGTGGATCGCGCTCGCCTTCGGCGCGCTGACGGCGCCGCTCCTGTGGTTTTCGGCACCCATCCTTCTCGCGCTCGGGCAGCAGCCGGACGTCGCGGCGAATGCGCAAAGCTACCTGCGCATCGCCCAGTGGGGTATTTTCCCGGCACTGGGGCTGATGGCGCTTCGAAGCTTCGTCACCGGGCTCGAGAAGGGCGGCATCGTTCTCTACGTCACGATCGTGATGTTCTTCATCAATGCCGGCGTTGCCTACCTGCTGATCTTCGGCCATTTCGGCGCGCCGAACATGGGGCTGCACGGGGCTGCGATCGCTTCGGTCGCTGCCAACCTGTTCGGGTTCGTCGCCGCCCTGCTTTATGTGGAAAGCCAGCCGAAGATGCGCGCCTACGAGATCTTCGTGCGCTTCTGGCGGCCGGACTGGAGCATGGTGCGCGAGATCGTCGTGCTCGGCCTGCCGATCAGCTTCACCATTCTAGCGGAGACCAGCCTGTTTTCGGCCGCTTCCCTGCTGATGGGCATCCTCGGCAAGCTGGAGCTCGCAGCCCATGGCATCGCGCTGCAGCTGGCGGCGATCGCCTTCATGATCCCACTCGGCCTGTCGCAGGTGGCGACGGTGCGCGTCGGGCTCGCCAACG
The DNA here is from genome assembly GCF_002968535.1 of Neorhizobium sp. T7_12. Lineage (NCBI taxonomy): Bacteria > Pseudomonadati > Pseudomonadota > Alphaproteobacteria > Hyphomicrobiales > Rhizobiaceae > Neorhizobium > Neorhizobium sp. T7_12. The sequence continues at coordinate 740,183 of NZ_PVBK01000001.1, forward strand.
GCCGCGGCGATCTTCTGGGTGTGAAGCGGGCCGCCATCGCCGTGCTGGTGGTCAGCGTGCTCTTCACGACGATAGGCAGCGTGCTTTATGCGACGATCCCGCGTTTCTTCGGCAATCTCTTCCTGGATATACGCAAGGAGGATGCCGCGACCGTGCTGGAACTGGCGGTGCCGCTGATCGTGATCGCCGGGGCTTTCCAACTGGTCGACGGGCTGCAGGTGGTCGGTGCCAGCCTGTTGCGCGGGCTCAAGGATACGCGGGTGCCGATGGTGCTGGCGTTGATCGCCTATTGGCCGATCGGTTTCTCCTGCGCCTGGGTATTCGCATTCCCGCTCGGTTTTCGCGGCGAGGGCGTCTGGTTCGGCTTCGTCACCGGGCTTGCGGCCGCCGCGGTTCTGCTTTGCGGCCGCTTCTGGCTGCTGGTGAGACGCCAGGCCAGGACGCCCCACTGAAAGGGCCAGCGGGCCGTCTTTGTTGGTCAGGCCGGTTCGAGCTCTTGTAAAACCGCCCTGTGGTAGAAGCCGACATTGGTCTCTACGCCGAGGCGTCGGCTCAACGCCTGCCTATCGATGCCTGCCTCCTCATCCGATTTTGCGACTGCGGCAATGACCGGCTGAAGGGCGTGCTCGCCTTCGAACTGGAGGATGGTGATGACGTTGAACAGTCCGGCAATGGAAGCCTGTTCCAGGATTAGGTCGTCGACGAATCCCGGCTGGGCGCGGATAATCTCATGCGTCCTGTGAACCAACGCCATGAATTCTTCGCGCCCCTCGACCGGGACCGCAAACCTGTTGACGCGAAAGATGCGTCGATTCTGTATTTCACTCATAAGAAAAATCCCTGCTCGATCTTGAACAGGGGCGTTTATGGGACCTCAACCAAAGTTGAGGTCAATAGGGTCGCTGGATTTTTTCAAAGCGCCGAAATCAGCGTTCCGCGAGGGCAGGTTCGCCCTTCTTCTCGCGCACCATGTTGATGAAGCGACGGAAGAGGTAGTGGCTGTCCTGCGGGCCGGGCGAGGCTTCCGGGTGGTGCTGGACCGAAAAGACCTGCTTGCCGGTGACGCGCAGGCCGCAATTGCTGCCGTCGAAGAGCGAAATATGAGTCTCCTCAACGCCTTGCGGCAGAGACTTCGAATCGACCGCGAAGCCGTGGTTCATCGAGACGATCTCCACCTTGCCGGTCGTGTGATCCTTGACCGGATGGTTGGCGCCGTGATGGCCCTGGTGCATCTTCTCGGTCTTGGCGCCGAGCGCCAGGCCGAGCATTTGGTGGCCGAGGCAGATACCGAAGGTCGGGATATCCGTCTTGATGACGTCTCTGATGACCGGCACGGCATATTCGCCGGTCGCGGCCGGGTCGCCCGGGCCGTTCGACAGGAAGATGCCATCCGGCTTCAGCGCCATGATGTCTTCCGTCGAGGTCTGGGCGGGGACTACCGTCACCTTGCAGTCGAGGCCGGCAAAAAGGCGCAGGATGTTGCGCTTCACGCCGTAATCGACGCAGACGATATGGTATTTCGCGTCTTCCGGCTGCAGTTCGCCGTAACCTTCGTTCCAGACCCAGGGTTTCTGGCTCCACGGCGAGGACTGGCCGGATGTCGCCTCCTTGGCGAGGTCGAGGCCTTCGAGGCCGCTCCAGGCCCGGGCTTCGGCCTTCAGGGCCTCGATGTCGAAGACGCCGTTCGGATCATGGGCGATGACGGCGTTCGGTGCACCGTTCTGGCGGATCCAGGCGGTCAGCGCGCGGGTGTCGATGCCGGACAGGCCGATGATGCCGCGGGCCTTCAGCCAACCGTCGAGATCCTTGCCGGCGCGATAGTTGGAGGGCTCGGTGATGTCGGCCTTGAATATCGTGCCGACCGCGCCGCGCCTTGCTGCCGGCGTCAGGTCCTCGACGTCTTCTTCGTTGGTGCCGATGTTGCCGATATGCGGGAAGGTGAAGGTGACGATCTGGCCGAGATAGGAGGGGTCGGTCAGGATTTCCTGATAGCCGGTCAGCGCGGTGTTGAACACCACTTCGGCCGGCACCTTGCCGGTCGCGCCGATGCCGGTTCCTTCGATCACGGTGCCGTCGGCCAGAACGAGCAATGCGGTAGGTTTCTTGATTGTCCAGGGGGCGGTCGCGGTCATATCCATCCTTCTGCCTCACCGGTCCCGTCCCTTGAAGAGACAGGCTGCGAGGGCCATCTATGGTCGTGAGAGACGGGCGCGCGGAAATCCCGGCGCAAGCCCAAACCTCTAAATCTCGTGCAGGTGCCGGAAAATAGACAAAGCGGACGAGGTGGTCAATCTCGTCGCTCAAGAATTCCACGAGGATTATAGCCTATGGGATTCAACAGTTTGGGTGATTTGATTTGATCGACCCGGACCTGTCGTCTATGACAACGGTGTGAATGCCAAGGAAAAGCCACAATTCACCATGCCTGCGGCCGGCTTTTTCCCAAGGAGAAAAAACGATGATGCGCGACAAGCTTTCCGATGCGCTCAAGGAATCCATGAAGGCCAAGGACACCCGCCGGCTTTCGACCGTGCGGCTGATCCAGACCGCGATCAAGGATCGCGACATCGCCAATCGCGGTCTCGGCAAGGATCCGGTCAGCGATGACGATATCCTGCAGATCCTGCAGAAGATGGTGAAGCAACGCGAGGAATCGGCAAAGATCTACCAGGATGCCGGACGCGCCGAACTTGCGACGCAGGAGCGCGAGGAAATCGACGTCATCAAGGGGTTCATGCCGGAGCAGCTTTCCGAAGAGAAAGTCCGCGAATTCTGTCAGGCCGCGATCAGCGAAACCAGCGCTCAGGGCCTGCGCGACATGGGCAAGGTCATGGGCGTGCTGAAGGAAAAGCACCCGGGCCAGATGGACTTCGCCAAGGCTTCTGGCCTGGTGAAGGATCTTCTGAAGTAAGCGGTACTTCCAAGACCGGCAAACGAAAGGCGGGAATCCGATCATCGGCTTCCCGCCTTTTTGCTCTTCCGGATCTCGCTTGCCGAGTTGCGGATTTGCCACCGGCGAGACGGTATGAGGCGTCGCGACACGCCCTATACCGGAGATCAATGGAAATTCCTCCGTTGCCGGCACTTCCCACTTCAGAAAGAGCCAAATCCCCAGGTGCCTGTCTGGCAAAATTACAAAAATATAGTCTTGCCGGCTCACGATCCGTCAAAAATTTGACCGAGTGGCGCCGGCGAGCCGGTTGCCCCGTTCGATCCCTGTGAATAGCGGGAAGCATTTCCCTTGGCGGTGGCGTTCCTGAAGGTCTGCGCTTATATGGAAGCTGGCCGTAAGAGGTAGAAATGCGCTTTTCCAACAGTTTTCTCGACGAGATCCGCGACCGCGTGCCGATATCGGCCGTCGTCGGCCGTCGGGTGACGTGGGACCGCAAGAAGACCAATGTGTCGCGCGGCGACTATTGGGCCTGCTGCCCCTTCCATGGCGAGAAGAGCCCGAGCTTCCATTGCGAGGACCGCAAGGGCCGATACCACTGCTTTGGCTGTGGTGTCACGGGCGACCATTTCCGCTTCCTGACCGAGCTCGAAGGGCAGAGTTTTCCGGAAGCCGTGCAGACGGTCGCCGACATGGCCGGCATCGCCATGCCGCAGCCGGACCCTCAGGCCGAGAAGCGCGAGAAGGAACGCACGACGCTACTCGACGTCATGGAACTGGCGACCCAGTTTTTCCAGGACCAGCTCCAGAGCGCCGTCGGGGCCAAGGCGCGCGCCTACCTTCGCGACCGCGGGCTGACGGGCCGCACGATCGAGACCTTCCGTCTCGGTTACGCACCGGAAAGCCGCAATGCGCTGAAGGAACATCTCGCCGGCAAAGGGGTGCCCAAGGACCAGATCGAGGCCTGCGGGCTGGTGGTGCACGGGGAGGGGATCGCGGTCTCCTACGACCGCTTTCGCGACCGCATCATGTTTCCGATCCTGTCGTCGCGGGAAAAGGTGATCGCGTTCGGCGGCCGTGCAATGGCGCCGGACGCACCGGCGAAATACCTGAACTCCAACGAGACCGAGCTCTTCCACAAGGGGCAGGTGCTCTACAATTTTTCGCGTGCCAGGCGGACTCAGGGTGTCGGCAAGCCGGGGCAGGGCGAGGGCACGATCATCGCCGTCGAAGGCTACATGGATGTCATCGCGCTGCATCAGGCGGGCGTCGAGAATGCCGTGGCGCCGCTCGGCACTGCGCTCACCGAAAACCAGCTCGAGCTTCTCTGGCGGATGACCCCGCAGCCCGTGCTCTGCTTCGACGGCGACGGCGCGGGCCTCAGGGCCGCAAGCCGTGCCGCCGATCTAGCGCTTCCGTTCCTGAAGCCGGGAAGATCGGTGCGTTTCGCCCTGCTTCCCGACGGCAAGGATCCGGACGATCTCGTCCGCCATGAGGGCCGCGCGCCGTTCGACAAGGTGCTCAACGAAGCAAAGCCGCTGGTGGAGATGATCTGGCAGCGCGAGGCGTCGTCGGCAAGTTTCGATACGCCGGAAAAACGCGCCGAACTGGAGGCGCGGCTGAAGCAGATTGTTTCCGTCATCGCCGACGAAAACGTGCGCCGCCACTATCAGCAGGCCATCCGCGACCGGCTGAACAGCTTCTTCGCGCCGGCGCCGCGCGGCGGGGGCGACCGGCGCCAGAATTTTCAGCGCGGTTCGGGCAGTGTCAGGCCAGGCCAGGGCGGCCCACCGCAGGGACCGCGTGCCGCAGGACGGGCCGCCGGCGTTTCGGACCGGCTCGCGCGCTCCGGCCTCGTGCGCGGTTACCGCGACCTGCCGGCGCTTCGCGAAAGCGTGCTGGCGCTCACCATCGTCAACCATCCCCAGCTTCTGCTGGAGGAATATGACGAGATCGCCGCGATCGATTTCGAGAACCGCGACCTGCAGCGTTTCTGGTCGGCGATGCTGCCGGCAGCCGCGACAGCGGGCGCCAGCCTCTCGCGCGAATACCTGATGCAGAGGCTTGCCGGCGAGGGGTTCGACGTGATGCTGAAGTCCCTGGACCAGCAGGTGCGCAACGCACGGCTCTGGACTGCGACCGAGATCGCGGCGCTGGAAGATGCGCGTGAAGGCTATCGGCAGGCGCTGTCGCTGCATAAGCGCACCAAGGCGCTCAGGCTCCAGAAGATTGAACTGGAACGGGAAATCGCCGAAACGACCGAAGCGGGCGATGCGGGTGAGATCGAGCCGCTGCTGCGGGCGCTCTCCGAAGTCCAGCTCGAAATTCTCCGGATGGAAAACCAGGAAGCGATCATCGACGGGTTCGGGGTGCTTTCCGGTCGGGTGAAGGGGGCCGCCGTCAGCCACGGCTGAGGGACATGCGGCGCGGAAGTCCCGCCCCTTGCCGAACGATGGCGTGGCCCTATTGTATCGGCGTTGAGTCGGCTAAGTGGGGAGCTTGATGCAGATTTCGGGAAGTTGTCATTGCGGCAAGATAGCCTTCGAGGCGGAGGGCGAGTTCGGCACTGCGATGGAATGCAACTGTTCCTTCTGCCGGCGAAAGGGCGTGTTGCTGGCTTTCGTCCCACGCAGCCAGTTCCGGCTCGCGACCCCGCGGGAGAACCTTTCCTCCTATCAGTTCAACAAGCACGTGATCACGCACTACTTCTGCGCCAGTTGCGGTGTCGCGCCGTTCAGCGAGGCGACGATGCCGAATGGCGCGGAGATGGCGGCGATCAATCTGAGATGCGTGCCGGAAATCGACATTGCTACATTGACGGTAACCCAGTATGACGGCGCTTCCCGCTAGGGAATATGCCGGACCAAAAGCATAAGCCTTTATGTCTAGGCAAACCCTTGTCTTTCAGGGCCTACCGCCTACATATCGGTTAAATCTGGTGAGCGTACCCCTATTAGACCCCCTCAAAGGGCATATTTTCGACTTTTCCTGGGTATGACCTATGGAAAAGCTTGACGGAACGTTAATTTGTGGGAATCACCATTTCAGGCAAAATAGGCGGAGTGGGTCAATAGCACCGAACATGACCGGTGATCCTCTAGTAGGACGGTCCTGAGTCAAAAACGGCCGCCGAATGGTAATCGGGAATTAAAGGTCATTCCGTTACGTGTTGGACAGTGATTCGCGACTAAGGCGGTCAACCCCGTCTTCAGCCGGTGGCCACGAAGCGCGGCGAAAGTAGCGTTCAGGGAAAGCGACGAAATACATGGCAACAAAAGTCAAAGAAAACGAAGAAGCAGAGAACGAACGCGAAGGCTCGCACGACGGTCCGCTTCTCGACCTTTCTGACGACGCCGTCAAGAAGATGATCAAAGCCGCAAAGAAGCGCGGCTATGTCACCATGGACGAGTTGAATTCGGTGCTGCCGTCGGAGGAAGTCACCTCCGAGCAGATCGAAGACACGATGGCGATGCTGTCGGACATGGGCATCAACGTCGTCGAAGACGAAGAGGCGGAAGAAACCACCGCCAGCGACGACGATGCTGACGGCGACAGCGACGACAATGAGAGCGAAGGCGGCGAAATCGCCACCACCTCCAGCACTGCGCTCGCGACAGCGAAGAAGAAAGAGCCGACCGACCGTACCGACGACCCGGTGCGCATGTATCTGCGCGAAATGGGCTCCGTCGAGCTTCTTTCGCGCGAAGGCGAAATCGCGATCGCCAAGCGCATCGAAGCCGGCCGCGAAACGATGATCGCCGGGCTCTGTGAGAGCCCGCTGACCTTCCAGGCGCTGATCATCTGGCGTGACGAACTGAACGAAGGCACCACCCTGCTTCGCGAGATCATCGATCTCGAAACGACCTATTCGGGTCCCGAAGCCAAGGCTGCGCCGCAGTTCCAGAGCCCGGAAAAGATCGAGGCCGACCGCAAGGCTGCCGAGGAGAAGGAAAAGACCCGCAAGGCTCGCTTCTCCGCTGCCAACGACGACGACATTACCGCTGTCGGCGGCGATGGCATGAACCTCGAGGAAGAGGAAGAGGACGACGACGAGTCGAGCCTTTCTCTCGCCGCGATGGAAGCCGAGCTGCGTCCGCAGGTCATGGAAACGCTCGACACGATTGCCGACACCTACAAGAAGCTGCGCAAGCTGCAGGACCAGCAGGTCGAGCAGCGTCTGGCAGCAACCGGTACGCTGTCCTCCGCCCAGGAGCGCCGTTACAAGGAACTCAAGGACGAGCTGATCACCGCCGTGAAGTCGCTGTCGCTCAACCAGAACCGTGTCGATTCTCTGGTCGAGCAGCTCTACGACATCTCCAAGCGCCTGATGCAGAACGAGGGCCGCCTGTTGCGTCTCGCCGAATCCTACGGCGTCAAGCGTGACTCGTTCCTCGAACAGTACCAGGGTGCCGAGCTCGATCCGAACTGGATGAAGTCGATCGCCAATCTGGCCGCCCGCGGCTGGAAGGAATTCGCGCGTGCCGAGAACACCACGATCCGCGACATCCGCCAGGAGATCCAGAACCTTGCGACGGAGACCGGCATCTCGATCGCCGAATTCCGCCGGATCGTCTCGATGGTGCAGAAGGGCGAGCGCGAAGCGCGCATCGCCAAGAAGGAAATGGTCGAAGCGAACCTTCGCCTCGTCATCTCGATCGCCAAGAAGTACACGAACCGTGGACTGCAGTTCCTCGACCTCATTCAGGAAGGCAATATCGGCCTGATGAAGGCGGTCGACAAGTTCGAATACCGCCGCGGTTACAAGTTCTCGACCTATGCCACATGGTGGATCCGGCAGGCGATCACCCGTTCGATCGCCGACCAGGCCCGCACGATCCGCATTCCGGTGCACATGATCGAGACGATCAACAAGATCGTTCGCACATCGCGCCAGATGCTGCACGAGATCGGCCGCGAGCCGACCCCGGAAGAACTGGCTGAAAAGCTCGCCATGCCGCTCGAAAAGGTCCGCAAGGTCCTGAAGATCGCCAAGGAGCCGATCTCGCTCGAAACCCCCGTGGGCGACGAAGAGGATAGCCACCTCGGCGATTTCATCGAGGACAAGAACGCGCTTCTGCCGATCGATGCGGCCATCCAGGCGAACCTGCGCGAGACCACGACCCGCGTCCTCGCGTCGCTCACGCCGCGTGAAGAACGCGTGCTGCGCATGCGCTTCGGCATCGGCATGAACACCGACCACACGCTCGAAGAAGTCGGCCAGCAGTTCTCGGTCACCCGCGAACGTATCCGCCAGATCGAAGCCAAGGCGCTGCGCAAGCTGAAGCATCCGAGCCGCAGCCGCAAGCTGCGGAGCTTCCTGGACAGCTAACGGTTTCAGCGGTTGGAAAATCAGAGACCCGGTTTGCGAGAGCAGGCCGGGTTTTTTGTTGTCAAAGAAGGAGGCTGCTTCCGCTCAACTCTTTTGCTGCGATGGCAAAGCGCTTGTCCAGCGTTACGATCGTGGCGTCGGCTTCCATTGCCACGGCGAGATGCAAAGCGTCACCGGAGCGAAGGCCGAGATCGTGAAGGTCGGTATAATTGGCTGCAGTTTGAAAGTGCGCTCTTGATACGGGAAGGATTTCAAATGAGGTTTCCGCCATGATCCGGAATTCCGAGAGCGCTGCAAGATGCTTAGGCGCAGAGAGGCTGCCCGCTCGCCTTTTCAGGGAAAGAGCGGACGATATTTCCGTGATGGTCCAGTCGCTGATGAAGAAAGGCAGGGCTTTCTGGGCTGCGAACCAGCTGTCGACCCGATCGACCGATGCCTCATTGGAAAGCAATGCTACGATGGCCGAAGTATCGATGTAGAACATCAATATCTTTCGTCATCTCGCATTCGACGCACGAAGGTACCTGCATCTTCGTCTTGCGGTGGCATTCCTTCCCTCAGAACTCGAAGCCGTTCAAAATCGATCGGCTGCTTTTTCGACCGCGGCGGCGCCAGCTGCGCGACAGGCTGACCATCGCGTAGAATCTCAACCGTCTCACCTTGGGCGACGCGGTCAATCAATTCGCCGAGTTTTTCTTTTGCTTCCGCCAGAGTGATCGCAGTCATCGTGATCTCCTGATCAATCTCTGTAAATATACGTCCGAAGCACCGTTTCCGCAATCAATGCCCGATCGAGCTTGAAAACACGTTGACCACCACGACGCCGGAGATGATCAGGCCGAGGCCGATCATGGCCGCGGTGTCGAGGGTCTGGCGGAACAGGATCAGGCCGACGGCCGAGATCAGCACTATGCCGAGGCCGCTCCAGATCGCGTAGGCGATGCCGACCGGCAGGGTGCGCAAGGCGATCGACAGGAGATAGAAGGCGATACCATAGCACAGCCCCATGAGGATGGTCGGCAGGGCGCGGGTGAACTGCTGGCTCTGCTGCAGGAAGGTCGTGCCAACGACTTCCAGCACGATGGCAGCGGCAAGCGAGCCGTAGGTGAGGATTGCGGGGTTCATTTCCGTTACTCTTGTTTCGTGAGGTTATGGAGTTGGTTGCGAAGTTCGGCGAGTTCTTTCGCCGGTAATCCGTCCGCTTCCATGAGATTGGCGAGCCAGATGCCGTCCGCGGCGTAGCGCGCGAGCTTGAAGGCCGGATGATTGTCGGTCTGCAAATGACGCTGGAGCCGATCGCGCATCCATTCCGACCAGAGTTGCCTGAGGCGCGGATCGGTCATGCAGGAGATCGACAGCGCCGCCCAGGGGCTGTCGGGTCCATCGCGGGTCACCTGGAAAAAAGCGTCGACATAGGCGCGCGTGAACCGGCCCCGATCGGTTTCGTCCTCGCTCATCAGCCGATCGATCTCCATATCGAGCTTGCCGAGGAGGTCTTCGAAGACGGCTTCGATCAAAGCCTGCTTGCTCGGGAAATGATGCAGCAAACCGCCCTTGGTGACGGAGGCCGCATCGGCGACCGCCTGCAGGGTGAGGCTGGCGAGACCTTCGGAAACGGCGCATCGCGCCGCATGATCCAGAAGGGATCGCCGCACGTGGTCTGGCTGTTTTTCGCGTCTGTGAGCGTTTGACATGGAGAAACATACCATATGGTCGGTTTGTTTGCAATGACGTAAACTGCGATTGAATCGCGCAAGAGAGGGCCGTCCGCGCAACTTTCTCCAGGAAAGCCGGAACTTGCATTGTTTTGATCACTCGGGGACTCGATCCGGCCGACTTTCCATCTTACATCCGCTGCCATGACGGATTTATCTGGAAAGCCGCGCGGCGACATAAGATGGGGTATTCCCGCCTCCATCCTGGTGCATGTCGTTTTCGCGGCGGCCCTTTTCTTCCACCTGCCGGTCGATCAGTCCGAGCCGCAGAAGGAGGAGACCGTCCAGGTCGAGATCGTGCCTCCGCCGGAAGAACCGAAGCCTGAGGAAAAGAAGGCCGAGGAAAAGAAGCCGGAAGAGGCGAAACCAGAGGAGAAGAAACCTCCGGAACCTGCAAAACAGGAAGAGGCCAAGAAGGCGGAGCCACCCCCGCCGCCGCCCGAGCCACCGAAGCAGGAGGAAGCGAAAAAGGCGGAGCCGCCGCCTCCGCCGGCGCCTGAGGAAAAGCCCGCCGAGCCGCCGCCCGCCAAGGAGGCCAAGAAGCAGCCTTTGCCGGTTCTGCGCCCCGTCTTCGAATTCGGCGAGAAGGATGCCGGGCCGAAGAAATCTCTGACCGGCAATGCATCGAAGGAAACGACCAACCCACCTGCCGAGAGCAAGGTGGATGCGGAGGCCGTCGAACCGGTAAAACAGGCGAAGGAGGCGCCTGCCGTCGTGGAGGCACCACCGGCCAATCCGGTGCCGGATGATATCCAGCTGCCTGAGGTCGGCATTGCGGCGGCCAACGGATTGCAGAACGGTCCCATTGCCGGCACCTCGCCGGATGCGACCAAGACCGAGATCGTGACGGCGCCGCCAATCGCTTCGCCCAAGAACGACCCTACCAAGACGCCGACCCCTGGCAAGCCGACCGAGCTGACGGAGGCAAAGACGCTATTTTCACAGAGTGCGACGGGGGATTCCATTGCTACGATTGCGATGAGCAATGTGCCGCGAGGGGTGCGTGCCGGCCAGCTTTGCTCGACGGAACTAAGCGCGCAACTGCGCCATGCATCCTACCGGCCGGACTACGTTCCGGAGCCCCGCTTGCCGCAGGGAACGGTGCTCAATGTTAGCGGCGCCGGTTTTCGCGCTGCCGGTCAATGGTATGACCTGAGTTTCCAATGTGTGATCAACGAGGACGCGACGAAGGTCGTGTCATTCGCATTCAATGTCGGTGCGCCGGTGCCGCGGAGCGAGTGGCGCAAGCGCCGCTTTCCGGAATAGTGATCAGGCTTGCGTCGGGCAGTGGTCGGCCGATATGCGCCGCATGGGTTGATTGACCCGCGAGCCGCGTCGACTATGCTGCGGCCACATTCAAGATGAGGCCTGCCATGAAAGCCATGTTCTACGATGCCTTTGAAAAGGCGCCGGAAATCCGCAATGTTCCCGATCCGGAGCCGACATTCGACGGTGTCGTGGTCAAGGTCGGCGCGAGCGGGCTCTGCCGCAGCGACTGGCATGGCTGGATGGGGCATGATCCGGATATAAAGCTGCCGCATGTGCCGGGCCATGAGCTGGCCGGCAAGGTGGTGGCGACCGGCAAGGGCGTGATGCGTTTCAAGATCGGCGATCGGGTGACGGTGCCGTTCGTGTCCGGCTGCGGCCATTGTTCGGAATGCCATTCCGGCAACCAGCAGGTCTGCCCCAACCAGTTCCAGCCGGGCTTTACTCATTGGGGCTCTTTCGCCGAATATGTGGCGATCGACTATGCCGATACAAACCTTGTGCACCTGCCCGAAGAGATCGACGATGCGACGGCGGCGAGCCTCGGCTGCCGGTTCGCCACCTCCTTCCGCGCGGTTGCTGACCAGGCCCGTACCGGGCCTGGAGACTGGGTCGCGGTGCATGGCTGCGGCGGCGTCGGCCTGTCGGCGATCATGATCGCTACCGCGCTTGGAGCGAACGCGATCGGCATCGATCTTTCCGAAGACAAGCTGGCATTCGCCCGCCAATGCGGTGCGGTCGCAACCATCAATGCGAGCACGGTCGCCGATGTGGTCGAGGCGGTTCGCGAGATTACCGGGGGTGGCGCGCATGTGTCGATCGACGCGCTCGGCCATCCGGTCACCTGCTTCAATTCGATCAAGAACCTCCGCCGCCGCGGCAGGCATGTGCAGGTCGGGCTGATGCTCGGCGAGCACGCCACGCCCTCGATCCCGATGGCGCAGGTGATCGGCCATGAGCTTGAAATCTATGGCAGCCACGGCATGCAGGCCTGGCGCTACGACGCGATGCTCGCCATGTTGAAGGCCGGCAAGATGAAGCCGCAGCAGCTGATCGCCAAGCGGATCAGCCTCGAAGAAGCAGTGCCGGGGCTGATGACGCTCGACAGATCCGAAACGCCCGGCATCAGCGTGATCACCACGTTCTGACGGGTGACGCGGCGATTGTTCGCCGTCGATGGCCGGAGCGTTCCGCTTCGGCCGCTTGGTAGCCTTTCGGGACGCCCTATATCGGGGGCATGCGTCGAACCCGAAAGGACGAACCATGAATGTCAGGGCACAGAAAATTCCAGGGCCGGATCACCCGATTACCGTTGCGCACAATCCGGCGCGGGTGGTGGTGAAGCTCGGCGGCAAGGTGATCGCCGACAGCATCAATTCGCTCACCTTGCGCGAGTCCTCCTATCCGCCGGTCCATTATATCCCGCGCAAGGATGTGGATATGTCGCTCCTTGAGCGGACCGACCACCAGAGCTATTGCCCGTATAAGGGAGAGGCTTCCTATTTCAGCATTCCGGCTGGCGGCGAGCGTTCGAAGAATGCCGTCTGGTCCTACGAAAACCCTTACGAAGCCGTCTCCGGGATCAAGGAACATGTCGCCTTCTATCCCGACCGGGTCGATTCCATCGAGGAACTTGGCGCGCCTGAAGCGGGTCAGTTCTGAGGCGGATGGGCTGCCGAGCGTGCGCTTGCAGCCCTTCGGAGCTTTGCGGGTGAAAACCCTGGAGGGTAAAGAAAAAGCCGGCGCACTTGTCGGCTTTGCTTTCCCTCCCACGTCCTTGGGGTGTTGACCCAACCAAGGAGGAAAATCATGCCCTATGTCGACGGGTTTATTCTTGCCGTGCCCAAGGCCAATCTTGAACGCTACAAGGACATGGCGCGCCTTGCCGGCACCGTGTGGATGGAAAACGGCGCGTTGTCCTATGTGGAATGCTTGGGCGACGACGTGCCCTACGGAGAGCTCACCTCCTTTCCGCGGGCGGTGCAGGCCAAGGAGGACGAGATCGTCATCTTTTCCTGGATCACCTATGAAAGCCGGGCCCGCCGGGACGAGATCAATGCGAGGGTGATGAAGGACGAGCGGTTCTCCGGAAACGAGTGGACGCAGGTCTTCGACGGCAAACGGATGATCTTCGGCGGCTTCGAGCCCTTCCTGACATTGTAGCCGGCCGGTGATAGGAGTGCCGTCTCCCTGCCGGTGCGTCTATTTTTGCTGCCGGCGCCTTCGCTGATAAAGGAGCCTTCCATGCCCCAGACCGTGATTTCGATCTCCACAAGCGGCCAGGGGCTCTACGAATTCACCGACGCGGCGCAGGACTTTTTGCGCCGCGCGCAGGTGAGTGAGGGGCTGCTCACCGTGTTCGTGCGCCATACATCCTGCTCCCTGATCATCCAGGAAAATGCCGATCCGGATGTTCGCCGCGACCTGAAGACCTTCTTCTCCCGTCTGGTGCCGCCGACCACCGATCCTGACATGCGCTGGGTCACCCACACGACCGAAGGGCCAGACGACATGCCGGCGCATATCAAGGCGGCGTTGACCGCCGTTTCGCTCGGCATTCCCGTCAGGGACGGACGGCTGGTGCTCGGCACCTGGCAGGGCATCTACCTGTTCGAACATCGCGACCAGCCGCATGTCCGCCAGGTCGTGCTGCATCTTTCGCTATGATCTTTTGGCTATGAGTGGGACATGAATACCGGCTGAATGACCGGTTAGGATGTTGTTCAGACCCCTTGGGCTAGGGTCGCGCCAATCGCTCGGAAAGGCGAGAGCAACAACCTTTGGGGCCGCAGAACCTGGCCCGGATTTCGGAGAACATTCTATGACCAGCATGATCGTCAAAGCCGGCGTGGCCGCTCTCATCGCGCTCACCGGCCTTTCCGCAACAGCCCCGACGGCTGCTGCCGCCGGCCCGGAATTCGCTATCCAGGTGCAGTATCGTGACCGCGATTGGCGTCCGGATCGCGGCGGTGATCGTGACTGGCGCCCAGATCGCGGGCCGCGCGGTTGCGCTCCCTGGCTGGCAGAAGAAAAGGCAAGCCGGATGGGCCTGCGCCGCGCCCGCGTCGTGGATGCCGGCCGCCGGGTCGTGATCGTCGCCGGTTTCGGCCGCCGCGGCCCCGACCGCATCGTCTTCGCCAACGAGCGCGGCTGCCCGGTCATCCGCCGCTAGGCTTCATCCCAAAGAACCCTTCCGTCTCCATCGCCCGTTGACGGAGGACAAACGCCCCCACCAGGTCCGACGATCTGGTGGGGGCGTTTTATTTTTTGCCTTATTTGCGGGCGAGGGAGGGCCGGGCGCCATTGGGGGAGGCGTCCGGCTTTGTTCAACAACCCGTAATTACTGCTCGAGGGCAAAGGTGACGTTGACGGTCACCGTATAGGTGTTTTCGCCGCCGGCGACCGGAACCGCTTCGGCGGCCATGTCCTTGGCCATCGTCATGCGCATCATCTGCTGCGGTACCGGCCGCATGGAGTTCTCGCTGATTTCCAGGATACGGCCGAGCTTGACGCCGGCCGCGTCCGTCAGCGTCCTTGCCTTGGCGAGCGCCTCGGCGACGGCCTTCTTGCGCGCCTCGGTCATCACGTCGTCGGGCTTGTCGTTGGTGAAGGTAATCTGACCGCCCTGGTTAACGCCGAGCTTCACCGAACGGTCGATGAGGCCGCCGAGTTTCTGAAGATCGCGGACCTTGAGGGTGAGCGTGTTGGACACCTCATAGCCGATCACCTGCGGCGGCTCGATGACGCCACCCTTCGGGTCGGGGTGGCGATATTGCGGATAGATCGAGAAATTGCTGGTCTGAATATCGCGATCGGCGATGCCGTCGCTCTTTATGGCCGAAAGCACGTCCTTCATGGCGGCGCTGCTGGCCGAAAGTGCCGCTTCCGCGGTCTGGCCGTTGCGAACCACCGAGAGCGTCAGGATGGCCATGTCGGGCGCCACCGAGGCCTGGCCCTCGCCGAGCACATTGATGACCGGTTCGCGGGGGCGGATATCCTGGGCCAGGACCTGGCCCGCGGAAGAGACGGCGACCGCACCGGCGAATGCGGCTGCAAGGACGAGACGTGACGACGAAAGCGCAACGCGCATGGATGTTCTCTCCGATCTGTCAGGGCGGAGGGAATGCTGTTCCCGGATCCGCCCGTCATGTTCCGTCTGCCGCGCGAACCCGCCGAAACGGGAATCGGCTCGGCCTGTTCGCGCCAGACGAGACTACCTGCCGGTTGATTGTGAAGCTATTGCGGCAACGGCTTGTAGCATCTCGTGAATTGCGTTAGAGCGGACCTCGAAGTGGCGGCGGACCATTGCGCTCCACTTCTGCCGGATCGGCGGGCCTGTAGCTCAATGGTTAGAGCCGGCGGCTCATAACCGCTTGGTTGGGGGTTCGAGTCCCTCCGGGCCCACCATCGCCTCCGGTCAGGCTGTTTTTCTTTATCTTTGTAGCCGGACGCGAGGTTCTGCAGTTTTGACACTACGTTCTGCAAATCGGGTTCTTTGCAGTTGTCGCCGACGCGACTTTTCGGAATTTTCACACGAGGTTCGGAAAAAACTAGTTTTCGCGTGAATTGCTGTTGTTCTGGCTAGACACCTAAACCTTCTCTTGCTTCATTGTGCGGGGTGTATGCAAGGGGGCAGCTTTGTCAGCAGAACAACACAATCAAGATCATCAGTTGGTAATCAGCAAGTTACCTCGGACAGCTGTTCAAGCGCTCTATCACGCTGTCACCGGAAAAACTGAAACACTCGCGCAGCCGTTTTTTGGCAACGTTATAATCAAAGACGAAGACATCGAGAACCTTCTTTCGGTCATAACAGAACAGATCGGCCACTACCACCTAGTCGCAGAACCTACGATCACCATCGTGGTCAAAGACGGCAATGCTCGTGCAACAACTTACAGCTCCTGGCCGCGATATCGTGAACTTAGGATAAGCAGCAAGGAAATTACTTCTGAAGTGCTGCTCAAGGTCGAGTTTGTGATGACTCTTCCGGGTACTGATACCGATCAGCGGTGTATCATTAATGTAGGCTTGGACTCTGCTTTGCCTATCGTGTGTAACCCCAAGTTCGGGCTGAGGCTCCGCGAAGACTTCGTGATGTTTATGCGCCGGAGTGGCGGATGGAATGCCGTCGATGTCTCCATCGACTTCGTCGATTTTCTAGTGGCAAAGAATTTTATGAGCCACGTTGAGGAGTGGTTTAAGGGGTTGAAGCCAACAGCTAAGCCGAGGATGAGTGGATTTTTAGTTGAAAGCCACGAGACGATTCGTCTGATTATCATGCAAGCGGGTCGAATTGGTTTAGCGTGTTTCCTGCTCTTCTCTGTGCTGTTCTCAAACAACGCGTTGACGCTCGAACGTGTTGTCATGATCACAGCTTTGGGAATGCTGCTGATGGCCGTAATCCAAGTTTCCCAAAGCAAGGTGGCGACATATCTCCGTACCCGGATACTCGGCAATTTCATCCCCGGAGTGATCCTCCTAACACCCGTTGATCACGAAAAATACGATTCGATAATTCGTACCCTTTCTTCACCGGGTGCGACCTTGTTGGCGGCCTGTGGAACTGTCCTAACCAGTATGGCGATCAATATCGCGTCCAGCTATATCTACACCTACTGGACCCCAACCCCTTAGCTATCGTCTCCAAGGCTCTGCGGCTGGCGGGCCTCAGGGCGACACTTTTCCGCTATGCCGCCTAAGGGGTAACGAGAACTTCGGCCGTGCCGAACCACTTGTTGGTTTCACCGTTCGCGAGGGTTGGACTTGTCAGGAGCGCACGGGCCTGCCCTTCGAGCGAGGGCGGAACAACAAGCAAATTCGGCTTCACCCCAAGCGACCGGCCTTCCTCGCCCGTGAGGCTCTGCATCGCTACACGCGCCGCCTCGTAGTGGGCGGCATCTAGCGTCTGCTTGGATCCCCAAGCGAGTTGCCGCAAGCCAAAACCCGCCGCACCTCGGCTGTCGACGCCGTAAATGTATTCCTTCCGGAGAAAGACATTGTCATCCTGTTCCCCATCCTTGCGCACCAAGTTTGGCGGGCGGCGTTCCTGAAAGATGAAGGGCCGGACGAGAACACGGCCAGCACCCGCCAATGGTGGTCCTCTTGCAAACACCGCCTCACTGGAGTATCCATGATTCAATATTTCAAGGATTGTATGAATGTTGAATCAGCAGCAGGCTCTAGGCGCCTTCGGTGCTCTCTCGCAAGAAACGCGACTGCACATTGTCCGGATGCTGGTTGTCGCCGGGCCCGAGGGCATGGCCGCAGGTTTGATTGCCGAGCGGGC
Source organism: Neorhizobium sp. T7_12 (assembly GCF_002968535.1). NCBI lineage: Bacteria > Pseudomonadati > Pseudomonadota > Alphaproteobacteria > Hyphomicrobiales > Rhizobiaceae > Neorhizobium > Neorhizobium sp. T7_12. Next base: position 757,672 of record NZ_PVBK01000001.1, read on the forward strand.
AGGGGTGTCGGCGTCCAATATTTCGTTTCATCTCAAGGAACTCGAACACTCGGGCCTGATCCTCCAGCAGCGTGAATCGCGCTCGATCATCTACAGGGCGAATATCGAGGTCCTCGGCGATCTGGTGCGCTTTCTGATGGAGGACTGCTGCGCCGGCCATCCGGAAATTTGCGCTCCCGCCGTGGAGGTTGCCGCCTGCTGCGCTCCCGCAGCAGTGAAGGCATGACGGTTCGAAGTCGCCGGTGCCATCGTGCTTGGCGGTCGGTCCGGAACATCTGAAGCGGAAAACAGAAACAAGCCAATCGGAACAACGCCACCAGGGACAATCGTCATGTCTGATCGCACCTACAACGTCCTCTTCCTCTGCACCGGGAACTCTGCCCGCTCCATCATCGCGGAGGCCATCCTCAACAGGGTCGGCCAGGGCAGGTTCAAGGCCTATTCGGCCGGCTCCCAGCCGAAAGGCGAGGTCCACCCTTACACGCTCCAGCTCCTGAAGACCCTGAACCACGATACCAGCTTCGCTCGCTCGAAGAACTGGGAGGAGTTCGCGGCTCCGGGCGCTCCGCAGATGGACTTCGTGTTTACAGTCTGCGACAACGCCGCCAACGAGGCGTGCCCGGTTTGGCCGGGACAGCCGATGACCGCCCATTGGGGCGTTCCCGATCCCGCCGCCGCCGAGGGGACCGAAGCCGAAAAGCACTTCGCTTTCGACGACACGTACCGGATGCTCAACAACCGTCTCTCCATCTTCACCAGTCTGCCGATGACAAGCCTCGACAAGCTGGCACTCCAGAAACGGCTGGACGAGATCGGCCGCAGTTCCCAGAAGGCCGAATGAGCGTGGCCGTCGATCTTGGACGCCGTCTGGTCGCGGAGGCCCTCGGCACCGCAATCCTCGTCGCAACCGTCGTCGGTTCGGGCATCATGGCGGATCGCCTCACCGACGATACGGCCATGTCCCTGCTGGGCAATACGATACCGACCGGAGCAATCCTGTTCGTACTGATCACCATTCTCGGTCCGATCTCGGGAGCACACTTCAATCCCGTCGTGACAATGGTTTTCGCCGTGCGCCGGGAATTCAAGGTCGCTTTGGTCACCCCTTACATCCTGGCACAGATAGCCGGCGGCGTGTCCGGAACGTTGGTCGCTCATGCGATGTTCGACCTTTCGCTCCTCCAAATGTCTGGAACGATCCGTACGGGATCGGCTCAATGGATCGCGGAAGCGGTTGCGACTTTCGGTTTGCTGCTTACCATTCTCGGCGGCTTGCGCTTCAGGGTCGACGCGATCCCTCTGCTGGTGGGTCTCTATATAACGGCAGCCTACTGGTTCACCGCATCCACATCCTTCGCCAATCCAGCGGTCGCCATTGCACGGAGCATCACCGATACTTTCTCCGGCATTCGCCCCACCGATCTGCCGGGTTTCATCGTTGCCCAGATCCTCGGAGCGCTCATCGCCGCCGCACTTGCGGGATGGCTATTTGCCGAACGCCGCAACGAAGTTCCCCCTATCATTGCTCAAGGAGCCGGCTGATCATGGACGTCACCATCTATCACAACCCCGCCTGCGGTACCTCCCGAAACACTCTGGAGCTGATCCAGCACGCCGGTATCGAGCCAACGGTAATCGAGTATCTGAAAAACCCGCCGACCCTCGAGCAGCTCGTCCGAATGATCGCTGACGCCGGATTGACCGTCCGCCAGGCGATCCGGGAAAAGGGTACACCCTACATGGAACTCGGCCTCGACAATCCCGAGCTGACCGACGACCAGCTTCTCGACGCGATGCTGAAGGACCCGATCCTGATCAACCGACCGTTCGTCGTCACGCCGATGGGTACGCGCCTGTCGCGGCCGTCCGAGCTGGTCCTGGATGTCCTGCCTGCGGACGCGTTCCAGGGGCCATTCACAAAGGAAGACGGCGAACGCGTCCTTGACGATGAAGGAAAGCGTATTGCCTGAAACTTTTCCTGCCGCATCGCCCGAATATTTCCGCATCCCCGATCCCGATGCGCTGCGTCCTGTGTTCTCGACGCACAAGCCGCGCATCCTGATCCTCTATGGATCCCTGCGCGAGGTGTCGTACAGCCGATTTCTCGCGCACGAGGCCCGGCACCTCCTGGAGCATTTCGGGTGCGAAGTTCGGGTATACGATCCGCGAGGCCTGCCGCTTCCGGACGAAGCGCCCGTTAGCCATCCCAAGGTCCAGGAACTGCGGGAGCTATCGCAATGGTCGGAGGGCCAGGTTTGGGTCAGCCCGGAACGCCACGGCGCAATGACCGGGATCATGAAGGCGCAGATCGACTGGGTTCCCCTGGCTCTCGGTTCGATCCGACCGACACAGGGAAAGACCCTGGCGGTCATGGAGGTTTCCGGCGGGAGCCAGTCCTTCAACGCCGTGAACCAGATGCGTATCCTGGGACGGTGGATGCGGATGATCACCATTCCGAACCAGTCGTCGGTTGCGAAGGCCTACCAGGAGTTCGACGCCGACGGACGGATGAAGCCGTCCTCCTATTACGACCGTGTCGTCGACGTCTGTGAAGAACTGGTCAAGTTCACCCTGTTGACGAGGGACGCGTCGGCTTACCTCACCGATCGCTACAGCGAGCGCAAGGAAGACGCCGAGAAGCTTGAAAGCAGGGTCAAGCTCAAATCGATCTGACATATTTCGATGATTGTGGAAATAGTATTGACCACTCCGGCTTTCGCCGTTATCGTATTTCCATGAACATCGAAAAAGCCGCATCTCAGCTAGAAGCCCTTGGCAACGTCACCCGCCTCCAGATCTACCGTGTCCTGGTTCGCGCGGGCGAGGAAGGTCTCCCGGTCGGCCGTCTTCAGGAGAAGCTGGATATCCCGGGATCGACGCTTTCCCACCATCTGAAGCGTCTGGTCGATACCGGGCTGGTCGTTCAGGACCGCCAGGCGACGACGCTGATCTGTACCGCCAACTACAACCACATGAATGCGCTGATCGGTTACCTCGTCGACGAGTGCTGCGCTGACCAGGGATGCGACGGGCCAAGGACCAGGGTCGTCGCCTGACCGCATTTTTTTACATCATAATTTCGAAACTTCCAGAAATACCGATGGAGATCAAAATGAAGTCGAATGACGCGTTTCCCGTTGCGGTTGTCGGCGCAGGTCCGGTCGGGCTGGCGGCGGCGGCAAGGCTGCTTGAAGCTGGCATGACGCCGGTCATTTTCGAAAGGGGAAATTCCGTCGGGACCGCGCTTCTTGAGTGGGGCCACGTCCGGGTGTTCTCGCCATGGAAGTACAATATCGATGACGCCGCTCGGCGACTGCTGGAGAGCAATGGCTGGGCCGCTCCTTCGCCTGACTACTTGCCGACCGGGCGTGAGATCGTCGATGACTACCTGCTGCCTCTGTCGCGCGTTCCGGCCATCGAGCAGGCGATAAAGCTCGGCGCAACCGTCACGGTCATCGCCCGCCGGGGGCTGGACAAGGTTTCTTCCGGGGGCCGCTCGGACGCGCCGTTCGCAATCCGATACCGCGACGACGACGGGGAACACGAGGTCGTCGCGCGGGCAGTGATCGATGCCTCCGGCACATGGACACAACCGAACCCGATGGGCGTAAACGGCATTCCGGTTCTTGGCGAGAGCGCAGGTGGGCCGGTTTCCTACGGCATTCCGGATGTTATCGGGGCCAGGCATTCGGACTTCGTGGGCAAGCGTACGCTCGTGGTGGGAAGCGGCCATTCGGCGATCAATGTCGCCCTTGCGTTGCTGGAGCTTCAGCAGGCCAACCCGTCTACCGAAATCCACTGGGCGCTTCGCAATCACGGGGTCGCCAAGCTGCTGGGCGGCGGTTTGAACGATCAGCTGCCAGAGCGGGGCGCCCTCGGTCTTGCGGCAAAGAAGGCCATGGACGCGGGAAAGCTCAAGATGCTCACGTCCTTTTCGGCAAGCGGTATCACCAAGAGAAATGACAAGGTCGTCGTGACCGCGACGGCCGATGGGGAGGCGATCGAACTGGAGTTGGATCAGGTCGTCGTCGCTACCGGGTTTCGCCCAGACTTCTCGTTCCTGAGGGAGCTGCGGCTGAGCGTCGATCCGGCTGTGGAGGCGCCGCCGGCACTGGCTCCTCTTATCGACCCGAACCTTCATTCTTGTGGCACCGTTCCCCCGCACGGGGTCGACGAACTGTCGCATCCGGAGAAGGACTTCTACATCGTGGGATCGAAGTCTTACGGCCGGGCACCGACCTTCCTGATGCGGACGGGTTACGAGCAGGTGCGGTCTGTCGTCGCGGACCTCGCTGGTGATCATGCCGCCGCGCGACGCGTCGAACTCGTGCTTCCCGAAACAGGCGTCTGCGCCGCTATTCCGCGGATTTCGACGTCTTCGGGATGTTGCGGAGGTCCGGCCCCTGCTACGGTAGACGCATGTTGTGTCGTTGACGCCGAAGCCAAATCCGAAGGCAGGACTGGCTGCGGCTGCGGCCAGACACAGGTCGAAACCGAGCACGCATGATGCCCAACGAACAGAAGTTGCCGCTCTGGGCCCTGATTGGCCTCGGAGCCTCGCAGAACATCGGCTACGGCACACTTTATTATGCCTTCAGTATTCTGGTTCCGGAGATCGCCCGCGACGTCGGGCGATCGGAACAGTGGGTGTTCGGAGCGTTTTCGATCGCACTGCTGGCCGGCAGCCTCGCCGCTCCGCTTTCGGGAACCCTTGCCGACCGGATTGGCGCGGGACGCCTGATGGCCGCAGGATCGCTGCTGGCCGCCGCCTGCCTGGTGATGATGTCCGTGTCGTCGGGGCCGCTGACCTTTGCCGTTTCGCTGGCGTTGACGGAAGTGGTTTCCGTTGCGGTTCTCTACGCGACGGCTTTCACCGCCATCGTGCAGGCGGGAGGAAAGAAGGCTCAGACCTCGATCGTTCACCTGACACTGATGGCCGGGTTCGCGTCGTCGATGTTCTGGCCCCTGACGTCTTGGATGCACGGTTTCCTGTCGTGGCGTGAAATCTACCTGGCCTTCGCGGCCATGAACTTGGCCGTCTGCTTTCCCGTCCATCTCGCCCTGGCGCGTCTGACAACCAGTGCCGTGTCCGCGTCCAAAGCGATACCTCCGACGGCCGCGCCGGTCCGCGCAGTTGCAAACAGGAATCTGCTGTTCTTCCTGATGCTGTTTGGCTTCGCCATCGAAGGATATGCGTTGTCCGCCATCCTCGTTCACATGGTCCCGCTGACCCAGGCGCTGGGTATGGGAGCCGCGGGCCTTGTCGTCGCCTCTCTGTTCGGTCCTTCGCAGGTGGCCAGTCGCCTGATCAACCTGGTCTTCGGCCGCGAATTGCCGCAAAGATGGCTGGCGGTGATTGCCACGGCGCTGATCCCGTCCGGCCTGGCGATCCTCATGTTGACGACGCCATCCGTCCCAGGTGCCATCCTGTTCGCCGTCTGCTTCGGACTTGGTTCCGGATTGACAAGCATCGTGAGTGGTACCCTGCCGCTGGAGTTGTTCGGCAAGGCCGGTTACGGCAGCCGCATGGGCTGGGTGACGTCGGCCAAGCAGATGATGTCCGCCGTCGCTCCGCTCGCGATGTCGATCTTGCTGGCGGGGATAGGTGTCGTGCCATCTATCTGGTGGACAGTGGCGATCGGGACGATTGCGACCTTAGCGTTTCTTGGAATTGTCATGACAATCCGGCTGCGCGCACGCGTGTCCATTCCGGAGGCTTCAAGTCGATGATTGCTCGCCCTGCGCCCAGGGCCCGGAATTTCGGCTAGACCCGTCCCGCTTTTGCTCGGAACAAAGCTTTGGGTCGCGCGTTCCGGCCCAATGTCTGGCTGACGGCCGATGGCGTGATGGGTGCTTGCCGAATGGATGATGACCGCTTGACCGGCGCTGGCCGGCCAATCCGATCAGGACGAGACATCGGCCGGCACGGCATTTCGGGCAGTTATCGGCCGGCAATCCGGGCAACCACCTTCATTCCTCTTCTCTTTCCGCTCCTGGCGTCGTGTTCCGGCGTCCAGTCGGCGCTCGATCCGGCTGGCCGCGAGGCGAGCGATGTCGCGAACCTGTTTTTCGTCATGCTGATCGGCGGCGTGGTCATCTGGGCGGGTGTCGTCGGCCTGCTGTTCCATGCCGCGCGGAAGCGTAGATCTTATTCGGAAAAGGGGGCAGGGCAGATCATCCTCTGGGGTGGGGCCGTTTTCCCGACGGTAACCCTCGCAGCCCTGCTTTCCTATGCAGTCTGGCTGATGCCCAACATCCGGCCCTGGTTCGGTGAGGATGTGGGCGTAGGCCGTGTCGAGGTGACAGGCGAGCAGTTCTGGTGGCGGGTGCGCTATCTCGACGAGGGCGGCGCGGTCGCCTTCGAAACGGCCAATGAGGTGCGAATACCGATTGGAAAGCGCATCGTCTTTTTGCTGAATTCGCCCGATGTCATCCATTCCTTCTGGATACCCGTGCTCGGCGGCAAGATGGACATGATACCCGGCCGGGAAAACCGCCTGACGCTGCAGGCGGAAAAGCCCGGTACCTATCGGGGCGTCTGCGCCGAGTTCTGCGGTGCCAGCCACGCGCTGATGGCTTTCACCGTCCATGCGATGGAACCGGAGGCGTACGAGGCCTGGGTCGCTGCGCGTCGCCAAGCGTCCGGCGGACAGGATAAAGACGGGTTGGCGCTCTTCCTTCGCCACGGTTGTGGCGCCTGCCATGCCATTTCCGGCACGGAGGCGAGGGGGACGATCGGTCCCGATCTGACCGCTTTCGGCGAGCGCAGTTCTGTGGGGGCGGGGACGCTTTCCAATGGGCAGGAGCATGTTGCCCGCTTCATACGCGATCCCGGCCAGGTCAAGCCGGAGGCGCACATGCCGCACTTCTCCATGCTGGAAGAGGCGGAGATCGAGCGGATAGCTGCCTACCTGAAAGGGCTCAGATGACCAAGGAGCTCGGCAATTTTTCGCCGGAAGAGCGGGCGGCGCAGGAGGAACGGCTCCGCAAGGTATGGGAGACGCCGAAAGGCATCCGCTACTGGACGTCCGTCAACAACAGCGAGATCGGGCTGTGGTACGGCGTCACCGCCTTTGCCTTCATGCTGTTCGCGGGCCTGCTCGGGCTCTTGATGCGCCTGCAACTGGCGGTGCCGCAGAACGACTTCATCTCCGCCGAACTCTTCAACCAGGCCTTCACGCTGCATGGCACTGTGATGATGTTCCTGTTCGCGGTGCCGATCTTCGAAGCCGTTGCGATCTTCCTGCTGCCGTCGATGCTGGGCGCCCGGGAGCTACCTTTCCCGCGGTTGTCCGCCTTCGGCTTCTGGAGTTTTCTGATCGGCGGCGTCTTCGTCTGCGGGTCGATCTTCTTCAACGCCGCGCCGAACGCCGGCTGGTTCATGTATCCGCCGCTGGCGACCGACGACGAATATGCCGGCATCGGTGCGGATATCTGGCTGCTCGGCCTGTCCTTCATCGAGGTGGCGTCGATCGCCGCCGCAGTCGAGATCATCGTGGGCATCATGAAGTGCCGGGCGCCCGGCATGCGCGTCAACCTGATGCCGATGTTCGCCTGGTACCTGCTGATCGTCGCGGGCATGATCCTGTTCGCCTTTCCGCCGCTGATTGCCGGCGATATCCTGTTCGAGATGGAGCGGATGTTCGACTGGCCGTTCTTCGACGCGAGGCGAGGCGGCGATCCGCTGCTTTGGCAGCACCTGTTCTGGATCTTCGGCCACCCGGAAGTCTACATCATCTTCCTGCCCGCGATCGCGCTGATGGCGATGATCGTGCCGACGTTTTCGCAGCGACCGATCGTCGGTTATTCCTGGATCGTGCTGGCCGCCGTCGGTACGGGTTTCCTGAGCTTCGGGCTCTGGGTGCACCACATGTTCGCGACCGGCCTGCCGCAGATCTCGCTCGCCTTCTTTTCGGCGGCGTCGGAGGCGGTGGCTATCCCGACCGGGGTGCAGATCTTCGTGTTCATCGCCACCATGCTCGCCGGCCGGGTGATCTTTTCGGTACCGATGCTGTTCGGGGCGGGCGGGCTGATCATCTTCGTGATCGGCGGGCTGACGGGCGTCATGGTGGCGCTCGTACCGTTCGACTGGCAGGCGCATGACACCTATTTCGTCGTCGCGCACCTGCACTACGTGCTGATCGGGGGCATGCTGTTTCCGGTCGTCGCCGGCATCTATTACTACTTTCCGTTCGTGACGGGTAAGAAGCTCAGCGATGCCTGGGGCAAGGCGGCTTTCTGGCTGATGTTTGCCGGTTTCAACACCGCCTTCTTTCCCATGCACTTCTCCGGCCTGCGCGGGATGCCGCGACGGGTCTTCACCTATCCGGAAGATATCGGGTGGGACTGGTTCAACCTCATCTCGACCATCGGTGCCTTCGTCTTCGCCGCCGGTGTCGCGACCTTCGTCATCGACATCTTTCGCCCGAAACAACAACCGGCAGAGCGCGATCTCAACCCCTGGAATTCCGGGACGCTCGAATGGACCAACGATCCGGCGGAAACCTGGGGCATGCGCTCGGTACCGATCATCACCAGCCGATATCCGCTCTGGGACCAGCCGAACCTGCAGGCGGATATCGAGGCCGGGCGCTTCTATCTGCCGGATGCCAAATCCGGCAAGCGCGAGACGCTGGTGACCTCTGTTCTCGACGCGAAGCCGATCCAGTGCCTGCGGGTCGGCGGCGTCTCTTACGTAACGATCATCGCGGCAATCGCGCTCGGCGGCGTGTTCATCGCGCTGACCTTCAAATTGTGGATCACCACGATCGTCTTCGCGATCATCACCTTCATAGCCGTCATCCACTGGCTCTGGAACGGAACAGCGCCGATCCCGGAGGCACCGGAGATCGATGTCGGGCTAGGCGAGAAGCTGCCGATCTATGTGTCCGGCCCGGCGTCGGTCGGCTGGTGGGCGATGTTCATCACCATGGTCGGCGACGGCACGGCGTTCGCGAGCCTGATCTTCGGCTATTTCTTCTACTGGACCATCCATGACGACTTCACCACGATCGCCAATGGACCCGGCGTCCTCTGGCCGATGGCGGCGCTGGTGCTCTACGTCATCGCCTGGGTGCTGACGCTGCTGGCGCGCGAACTCAACGAGAAGGGCCCATCGGGTGCGCGGCTGGCGCTCATCGCCGCCTTCGCCGTTTCGATCGCGGCCTCGCTTGCGGGCCTTGCCGGTCCCTATCTGCACGGCATGGACCCGACCTCGCATGTCTATCCGGCCATCGTCTGGATCGTCGCAATCTGGACAGTGACGCATGGCATAGTCGGTGCGATCATGCAGGGATATTGTCTCGCGCGCAGCATCGCCGGCCGAATGACTGCGGAATACGACCAGGATATCCGCAACGTCGCGCTCTATTGGCACTTCATGGCCTTTACCGCCGTCGTCACCTTCGCGGTCCTCGGCCTGTTTCCTTTGGTGAACACATGAAGAGCTTCATTCCGCGCGAGGTTGAGACCCTCTGGACCCTGTTCACCGCCCCGACCGTCTGGGCGCTGCATTTCCTTGTCTGTTACGCGACGGTGGCGGTCTTCTGCGCCAAGGGCCTCGCCTCCGAGATATCGTTCGATACGGTGCGGATCGGGCTCGGCGTGGTGACGGCGCTGGCGCTGGCGATGATCGTGCTGTCGGCCTGGCTTGCCTGGCGGCAATGGGGTTTCGGCTCGGACGATCCGCCGCACGACGAGGCTACCCGCAACGCCCGGACCTTGTTCCAGGGATTTGCGACGCTGCTGCTGTCAGGCCTCAGCTTTGCCGCTGTCCTCTACATGGCCATTCCGATGATCTTCATCGCGGGGTGCCAGCCATGAGGAAGACGGCGCTGATCACCGGCCTTGTTCTGCTGTTCGTCTCGTGGACCGTCCTCCCGCTTGCCGATCGGGCGTCCTTCACGGTGCACATGATTGCCCATATGGGGGTCGTGGCGGGTGCTGCGCCGTTGATTGCTGTCGGCCTTTCCGGAACGCGCTTCGACCTTTTGTCCAATCTGCCCTGGCTTACGCCGCTCACCGCTTCGCTGATCGAGCTATTCGCCGTGTGGACCTGGCATATTCCCGCCCTCCGGGCCCGGTCCGAAACCTCGCCCCTCATTGCGGTGCTGGAGCAGCTCATCTTTCTCGGCGCAGGTCTCGCTCTCTGGCTCTCCTGTCTCGGCGGAGCGGCGACGGGCCGGGAGGAGCGGCGGCTTGCCGGCACATTCGGTCTGCTCTTTACCTCCATGCACATGACACTGCTTGGCGCGCTGTTGGCGCTTTCGCCGCGTCCGCTTTACGGCGATGGCGAAGTGAGTTGCCTCGGCGTGACCTTGTCCGCCGCGGTGGACCAGCAGGCCGGTGGCGTTGTCATGCTTTTGGTCGGCGCCGCGGTCTATTTGGCCGGTGGCGTGGCGCTGTTGGCCCGCACGCTGAACGCGCCGCTGCCGGATCGGTGAGTCGGGGCGTAGAGATGACGTCCTCCCGCTCTGTCGAGCCGCCGTCGTCGTGCGTGGAGGGGGAGAGGACAGCCGGCGGTTGACATCGCCATGGGAATGACGCGGATCGGTGCGATCTCCCCAGCTATTTGGCGCGACCCTGGCCCTCCGGCCGAAGTTGGCGTTGCAAGTTTCAGGCTCCGGCCTATTTGATGGAGCGTGGACAACGGATATCGGAGTATCAGTTGAATCAAACCAGGCCAGCGCTCCTCCTCGTCACTGCGTCGCTGATCCCGCTCATCATTCTCGCCGCCGTGATGGGCAGGTTCTTCATTCAGGAGCAGCAGGACGCGCTCGACGCCGACATTCGCAGCAAAGCGACCATCATGGCCGCGACGCTTCAGCGGGAGCTTAAAAGCCAGATCCAACTTCTGTCCGTCGTTGCGGATTCGCCCCGGCTCGATCCGCCGATTCCGCGCGCCGCCTTCGCCGAGACCGCACGGCGCCTGCGCGAAAGGGTGCCTGAATGGGAGCAGATACGGATATCGGACGAGAAAGGTGAGGTCGTGCTGTCCTCACCGCCGCTCGACGGTTCGGCTGAGAGACAGGTCGTGGACGTGGAGAGCCACCGGACCCTGGTTCGCACGGGCGCCGCCGTGATCGGCAATGTTTCCATCGGGCCTCGCGGGCAGGCGGCCTTCGCCGTGAGAGTTCCGATCGAGAGGAACGACAAGCTGCGAGCCATTCTGTCGGTCGTCATCCGCCCGACGATAGTGACAAACCTCCTCTACGCCAATGGGCTCCCGGAAAGCTGGGCGGCCTGGATCGTCGACGGTCAGGATCGCCTTGTCGCTTCGACCGGCGCTCCCGCTCTTGCCGGCAATGCGGCAAGCGAGTTCGCAAGCTTTTCCGGAACGGAATTTGGCTTGGCGACGCTCAAGAATGGGCTGGAGGTACGAGTTGCCCAAGTTGCGCTTGGGGAAACCCCGTGGCGGGTGAGGGTGGGTCTGCCGGTTGCGGAATACGATAGGCTGGCACGCAAGGCGACGTTGCTGCTCGCGGCAGCCAGCTGTTTCACGCTGCTGCTCTCAGGTTCGGCAGCATTTCTCTTCCACCGGGAAATTCGCGCAAGGAACCGGGAACGCGAAAGCATGGCCAATTGGCAGCGCATGGATGCGCTTGGAAAGCTGACGGGCCAGGCTGCGCATGATTTCAACAACCTCCTCATGGTGTTTCAATCAGGTGTCGAGGGCATCAAGAGGAGGCGGAACGACGAGCAGCGGGTGACCCAGCTCCTTTCGCACATGAGCGAGGGAGTAACGAGGGGAAAGGCGATCACGCAACGACTGCTGTCCTTCTCGAGGCGCTCCAATCAGGGGGCCGGGCATGTCGAGCTGGATATCAAACTCACCGAATTGAGACCGCTGCTGCGACAGGCCATCGATGACACGATCATCATGGACATCAACGTTCCGGACGATATCTGGCCCGTTCATGTCGATCCCGCAGGGCTGGAAAACGCGCTGATCAATTTCCTTACCAATGCGCGCGAGGCTATGGGCGGCGGTGGTCAGGTGACGATTTCGGCAAGAAATGTCCTCGATGGCGCTGCGGAAGATCCGACGCTTCAAGGACAGTTTGTTGCCTTGACGATCGCAGACACCGGAACAGGCGTCGCATCCGAGCATCTGGGGCGGGTGTTCGAGCCGTTTTTCTCCACGAAGAAGAATGGCGGCCCGGGCCTCGGGTTGACCCAGGTCCACAGTTTCGCCAAGGGCAGCGGCGGTGCCGTGAAGGTTGCGAGCGTGGCCGGCCATGGCAGCGCCTTCACGCTGCTTCTTCCCCGGTCAGACGAACAGCGGGTCGCGCGCGAGCCTGCAAAGCCGGCGGTAAATCTTCCGGCCAGGCTTTTGATCGTGGACGATACCCCATCGTCTCTGGAATCGGTGCGCCTGGCGCTGGAAGGACTTGCCTCCACGATCTTCGTGGCGACAAGCGGCATCGAGGCAATTGAGGTTCTGGAGCGTCATCCCGAAATCGAGGCGGTGATCAGCGACATCATGATGCCGGGAATGTCCGGCATCGAGCTTGCCGAGGAGATACGCCGGAAGAACTCGCACCTGCCGGTTGTTCTGATGACCGGCTACAGCGACAAGCTGGAGGCCGGCACGGAGGTCGGCTGTCCGGTTGTGGCAAAGCCGTTCAAGATCGAAGACCTGGCCGCTTCACTGGAGGCGGCGAAAACATCGACGGAACAGTCGACAAACGTCGTGCGCCTGGAGATCCCGGCGAAAAACTGACGGGCGTCGACGACGCTTCAGTCTATCCGACCAAGCTGAGCGGCTTATGGACCTGCGACGGAATGGGATCCAGAAGTCCCACTAGATATCGCCCATAGGCGCTCTTCCCATATTGCCTGGCGAGGCATTCGAGCTGATCGGCGTCGATAAAGTTCTGGCGATAGGCAATCTCCTCGGGGCAGGAAATCTTGACGCCTTGTCGGCGTTCAAGCGTCGATACGAATTCGGATGCCTCAAGGAGGCTGTCGGGCGTGCCGGTGTCGAGCCAGGCATAACCGCGCCCCATCATCTCGACATGGAGCATTCCGCGATCGAGATAAGCCCTGTTGACGTCGGTGATCTCCAGTTCGCCTCTGGCAGACGGCCTCAGGTTGGCAGCAATATCGATGACGTCCTTGTCATAGAAATAGAGGCCGGTGACGGCCCAGCTGGAGCGGGGGTGTTCCGGTTTCTCTTCGATCGAAGCTGCCTTCATCTGCTTGTCGAACTCGACCACGCCGTAACGCTGCGGGTCGTTGACGTGGTAGGCAAAGACCGTGGCGCCGCTTTCGCGCGCCATGGCGCTTTTGAAGAGGTCGGTGATGCCGTGGCCGAAGAAGATGTTATCGCCGAGGACCAGGCAGGACGAATTGGAGCCGATGAAATCGGCGCCGATAATATAGGCCTGCGCAAGGCCGTCAGGAGAGGGCTGTTCCGCATAGGACAACGAGAGGCCCCATTTGGAACCGTCGCCCAGCAGCTGCTGGAAATTCGGCATGTCCTTTGGTGTCGATATGATCAGGATGTCGCGGATCCCCGCAAGCATCAGCGTCGACAGCGGATAATAGATCATCGGCTTGTCATAGATCGGCATCAGCTGTTTCGACAGCACCTGCGTCATCGGGTGCAGTCGCGTGCCGCTGCCGCCGGCGAGAATAATCCCCTTCATCCATTCACCTCCCGTATTTTCTGTTTTCAAGGTCAACCGGCTGCAGAACGCGCCTGACGACATTTGCCACTGAGCCCCGCCAATCGGGCATGACGATGCCGTGGCGCCTGTACAATTTCGAGCAGTCCAGTTGTGAATTGGCCGGTCGCCGAGCCGGCGTCGGATAGGCGCTGGTGGGGATGCGGACAACCCTTGCCGAGGGCCCGCCATTCGCGCCGGAAATTCTGAAGATCTCGTCCGCGAAATCCGCCCAGCTCGCCGCGCCCGTTCCCGCCATATGAAAGACGCCGCGCAAGGCGGGGTTGTTCGAAGCCAGCAGGTTCTGCCCGACCACCATGATGGCTTGCGCGATATCGGTTGCCGACGTCGGGTTGCCGATCTGATCGTCGACGACTTGCACCTCTTCCCTTGCCTCAGCGGCCTTCAGCATCGTGCGCAGGAAGTTCCGGCTGAACGGGCTGTAGATCCAGGCGGTGCGAAGGATCGCATGATTTTCGGTTGCTGCGGCGACGTTCCGCTCGCCCACCAACTTGTCGCGGCCATAGACGCCAAGCGGTGCGACAGGATCGGATTCGACATAAGGGGAGGGCTTGCTGCCGTCGAAGACATAGTCTGTGGACAGATGAACGATCGGGACCCGCAGCGTTTTCGCGACCCGCGCCAGTTCCGCCGGGCCTGCAGCGTTGACGGCAAAAGCCGTTGCCCTGTCGATTTCGGCCTGATCGACACCTGTGAAGGCGGCCGCGGAGACGATCAGGTCGGGACGGGCGGCCTCGACCGTCGCCGCGATGGTCTCCGGGTTGGCCAGATCGAGTTCCGGGCGCCCGAGCGGAATGATCTCGACCTCGCTTTGCCCGATCGCGTTTTCGATGAGGGATTGGACGACCTGTCCCTTGAGCCCGGTTACCACGTATCGCCTGGGTTCGCGCATCATCCGGCCCCGGCCTTGAGGAGCCCGAGGCGGCTGCCGTCGTACCCTTTTCGGAGCGGCGCCCACCACCATTCGCTGTCGAGATACCAGCGCACCGTCTTTTCGATGCCTGTCTCGAAGCTTTCCTTTGCTCTCCAGCCGAGTTCCGTTTCGAGCTTGGTCGCGTCGATCGCATAACGCACATCATGCCCGGGCCGGTCGGCCACGTACTGGATCAGGTTTTCGTGGGGACGTCCGATTGCCTGCAGATCGTCGAGGATCGCGCAGATCCGCTTCACGACATCGATGTTGCTACGCTCGTTCCGGCCTCCGACATTGTAGGTTTCTCCAACCCTGCCTCGCTCGGCGATGAGATCCAGGGCCCGAGCGTGATCCTCCACATAAAGCCAGTCGCGGATGTTGGTACCATTTCCGTAAACCGGCAGGGGCTTGCCCTCCAACGCGTTCAGGATCGTCAGCGGAATGAGTTTTTCCGGAAAATGGTACGGCCCGTAATTGTTCGAGCAGTTGGAGACGATGACCGGCATGCCGTAGGTTCGTGCCCAGGCCTTGGCGAGGTGGTCCGATGCCGCCTTCGATGCCGAATAGGGCGAGCTCGGATCGTAGGGCGTGGTTTCCGAGAATTCCCCCTCCGCTCCGAGGGAGCCGTAGACCTCGTCGGTCGAGACATGCAGGAAGCGAAAGCGGCTTCGGTCTTGGGGAAGAAGCGCCTGCCAATATGCTCGCGCGCATTCGAGCATGGTGAAAGAGCCGAGTATATTGGTTTCAACGAATTGCCGTGCGCCGAGGATGGAGCGGTCGACATGGCTTTCGGCAGCCAGATGCATGACCCGGTCCGGTCTGAACGTCGAGATCGCGGAAGCAATCGCGGCGGCATCGCATATGTCGATCTTGAGAAACCGATAGGACGGCTTGCCCTCAACCGACCTCAGCGAGCTCAGCGTGCCGGCATAGGTCAGTTTGTCGACGTTCAGGACCTCGTATCCTTTTTCGAGCACGAGGTGGCGGATGACCGCCGATCCGATGAAACCTGCCCCACCCGTTACAAGCACGCGCATGCTTTCGATTACCCCCAAAAATTCTCGTCACAGGCTCCGACTGCGTCTGCCGAATTCGTCGTTGACGGCATAAATAAAGTTGGATTGAAGCTCGGAGAGCCTAGGCTGCCCCCGATCCTTCTCAGAGAGGATTGCCTTGTCCGCGGCGACGGGCCATTCGATCCCAAGCTCCGGATCGTTCCAAAGCAGGCCGCGTTCGTGTTCGGCGCTGTAATAGTCAGTCACCTTGTAGGTAATGACCGTATCCGCCGTCAGCGTGCAAAACCCATGGGCGAAACCCGGCGGCAGCCAAAGCTGGAGGGCATTTTCCGCCGACAGTTCCACCGCGACGAACTTCCCGTAGGTCGGCGACCCGATACGGATATCAACCGCCACATCCAGGAGCGCGCCGCTCGAACACGACACGAGTTTACCCTGTGAATGAGGATGGATCTGAAAGTGCAGACCACGAACAGTTCCCGCCTCTGACGAATAAGACCGGTTATCCTGAACAAACGTGAAAGAACCGACTTCCGATTCAAAGAGGCTCTTCCGAAACGTTTCCATGAAATAGCCTCGAGGATCGCCGATTTTCTTCGACGCTAAAAGAAGTACATCTTCAATGATCGTACTCTCGAAGCGCACAAATCCCTCACGATCCTGAAATTTCCGGCTGTCAATTTATAAAGCCATACTGATATTCCGAGCGCAATTCGGATGCGGCTCATCAGATGGGCGATGGGATAGTCAATTAGCGGTAGGCCGAGGGCTACGCCCCGTTCTCCTAGTTACCCAGAGGATTGCTGTTCTCATCAGAACAACGAGGCTCGCAGCCAGTCCATGACTTGGCCGGGTGTATCCTCAGCCAGGGCGGCTAAATCTAGGCTCCCGCTTCAGGCACGCGTTGCAGCCCGTCGCGAGCCTGCGTGTTCTCGGGCAGCTTCACCTCGCCGGCGAGTCCGAGTACCATGAGAGCCCGAATGAAGGTCCAGCCGAGGTCTATCTGGCCGTCTTCTAGGCCGAGGCGTGCAGATTGTGGGAAAGCGTGGTGATTGCCATGGAAGGCTTCACCAAATGTGATTAGCCCGTAGGCGGGCAAATTGTAGCCCTGGACCGCAACGTCCTTGACGCTCCAACCCTGGTGGCCACGGCGGTGAGCGAAGTGGCCGATCAGCCAATGGCCGGTAAGCGAGACAGAGACGCGCACCGCAATCCCCCATACCACCCAACCGCAGCCGCCGATGGCGAAGAAGAGTACGGCCCATGGCAACTGTTGCGCCATCCACGTTCGTTCGAGGAATTGGTAGAACCGGTCCCCGCGCACAGCCTTCTCGATGACGAAGGTGGGCGGATGTAGCAGTTTCACCGCACAATGCATCTGCCACCAGGCATCGACGAGGAACGAGCGGCGATGGGCATGTAGCGGGTGGCAATCGCGCTGACGCTGTGCCCAGTCGCGGATGTCATGTGCGTAGATCATGCCGAACGGCCCGGCCATGCCGACCAGCGTGCCCAGATAGACAAGAATGTATTCTACCGCCTTGCTGGTATGAAACGAGCGATGAATGAGCAGGCGATGCATGCCAACCGAATGACCGGCGCAGATGGTGATCGCCGTGGAGATCACGAAGAGTGCTAAGGCGTCCCAGCTAAAAGTCAGTGGGCCGAGAGCCAATGCGATCAATGTCAGCATGCCGGTCCAGATCGATTTCTCCGGCACCCAAACCACTTCGCCATCGGTAGCGCTGCTTCTAGGTGCGGAAATCATGCGTTCGGTAGAAAGGGTCTGCTTCGCTACAGTAGACATTGCCAATTCCAGGCTTTGCGTCGCCCACGCCTTGCAAAGCCGCAGACGGAAAGATATTTAGTTAATAAGCTAAATACTTATTCCTTAATTTAGGCATTTAGGCAATGACCTAAATGGTGATGTTTTCGAGGTTGGTCGTGGTGGAGCAGAAGTCGAACGAGCCAATGGAAGAAGCGTTGAGCTCGAATGGTTCGTTACAGAGCGTCTTCGAGGCACTGGCCTCAGCGCCGCGCCGGCGCATCCTGGCCTATCTGGCACATACGTCGCTGACCGCCGGGGAGATCGCGTCGCGCTTCGACATGTCTAAGCCTTCGATCTCCCAGCATCTCGGCGTGCTGGAGAATGCCGGCCTGATCGCCAAGAAGCGACAAGGCCAGTTCATCCACTATTCGATCGTGCCCAACAATCTCGCCAACACGCTGAACGGCTTCGTGCAAGAAGTCTGCCCAGTCGCGCGCCCCATCAAGAGGGAAAGCCGAGAGATCGCAGATGCAAAGACCGGTCCGGAGGAAGGAAGCGAGTAGCGCCGGCGCGTTTTTCCAGGATAAATGCGGATTCGGAAACTCCGAAGCTCGGCGAGGGCCGCCACGAACGCATGCATCTGACATTGAAGCTGGAGACGACCAAGCCGGCCAGCGCCAATTTCCTGCAGCAGCAGGCCCGCTTTGACGACTTCGTGGAGGAATTCAACACAGAGCGGCCGCACCAAGCCCTTGACATGGCTTGCCCGGCAGAGCGCTACCACGCTTCACCACGACCCTAACCTACTTCGCCTCGATGATCGCAGCGAAAGAATGGAAAGGCGCAACGCTCGGCATGGCCGTAGGAATAACGATGCAAAACGTCCTTCGTCATTCCATGACGGACTATGACCAGATGCTTTTGGTTGGGGTAGATCGCGAGGAAGCCCGGCGACGTGTTCAGCCGAAGGTGAATGCGATGATAGCGAGTTGGAGACAGGTTCCAGGCTTAATGCACAAGCAATCACGGCTGTAACTGCCGCGTTGGCCTAACCTTCATTGGGCCAACCTGAAGCTCTCACTAAGCTGGTTTGTCACAGTGGTCGGCATCGACGTAGTGCTGATTCCAATCCTGCGATCCCTGTTCCGGCGGGACCTGGAAGTAATTCTTGTCGTCAAGACCGTTGAGCCAGCGGACAAAAACCAAAGTCTCTCCGGCTTTAGCGATACGCGCCACCGGCGCGTCACTCCGTGCCTTTAATAGTCTTGGCGTGTCTTGTTTGATCACCAATTCCCGCTTTGGCTGCACATACGGCATGAAGCGAGTGATGGCTTGATGCTATGGTGAGGTGCTGAGGCCCCACGTCCAAGAAATAGCCGCCAGTCGTTGGCACCTGCCTGATCGGCCCAATTTGCGATATCGTAATCTTGTTCGATAGCGATAAAGATCGCCATACGGATGTTTAGCAGTGCCGGGTATACCTGCGAAGCAGCGAGTTGTTTTTCAGCTTCGACAAGATAACCACGTATCTCATCATTTATGATTATTTCGCTTTGATATATTTCGTGGAGAGTTTTACCAAACACTTCCTGCAGAATGCCCTTAGTCGCCGTATCGGAGGCATCGAGATAGTTTTTAACGCTTGCTTGTTCAGCAAGCTGGCCATAGTGCTTGACGATCACCCGTTCTTTGTTCATCGCTTTCAGCGTGCCAGTCTTTTTGACTGTTACACCATTGTCTCTCAAAAATGCGATAATTTCGTCGAACGATGATTTTTCGAAGCTCTTGACCTCATCCACCTCTTTTTCGATCAGGGCAGCTTTCATTATTAGCTCGACCGCATCTTGAAGGATCACGAGCGCGGCAGAAGTTGAATATTTGTTATCAGAGTAAAGCAGCGCACGCGCTTGATCATATAGAGTACGCGCCACCAATAGGCTTTGGAGGACTTCTGCTTTCATACTCCACTATGCCTTTCTCACGCCAGCGGCGACCTGTTTTCCTCTTACTCTGGCAATCCGGGCGGGCTTTACGAATAGTCGGTCCAAAAGATCAACTGTAAGGTCTTCAAGCGCCTCAGATTCTTGCCCGGTATATGGGTCTTCATCATGCGCGGCGTCATTTCCGTCGATCAGGGCGACATCAGCTAGCTCTCAGATATCTTCATCAATAATTTTGAGATTTTTCAATCCCTCGACCCGAGAGCGAGGCGCAGTTGCGGGCTGTTTACCGGCAAGGCGCAAATCTGTGCTGTAGATTAGCTTGGTAGCAACATCGATAGTTTTTCGAAACATTGCTCCCGCAGCATCATGCAGCGCTAACTTGCGGCATAGCGCAGCTTGATGGAATATTGCTCTAGCTCTTTCGGGAATATCATCCGATAGCTTCGGCATTTCGGGAATGGCAACGATAGGTTCGCTGCCATACCAGCGACCCGTATCGTCAAGATTGCCGCTTAGATCAGACAATCGGCCATGAGGTTGCCCCGGATAGATACTGCTTTGCTTACAAGCGGTGCACACGAAGAATATTTCTGAATTGGTGCCGTCTCTGTTCCACGCGATGCTTTGGGCGTCTAACTGTGCCGTAACAGAGCAGCGAACACATTTCCGAACTATGAAACTCATGGCAGCCTCGAATCGCAAATAACGAGCAATGATAGCTCCACCTGCAACCGAAACCCCTATGGATATTTTGCATACCGTCACAAAATATACCGCCGTCACAATGTCACAATTTAGCCGCATCTAATTTTAATTTTGTTACTTTTTTTCAAATGCTTAGATTGCCGGACGATGAGAGTTTCGAGTTTTCGAGTCTCTCATCGGCATACCAGCCTGCTCAAAGCACTCAGGCAGGTAGACAACTCCAATAAGCCATGAGCAGCCGGTGAGCCGTTTTTATGCACCGGGAGAGTGTTCCGGTTTCGCAGATGCTAATGTAGGTAAGTCTTTGAAAATCTTCAATAAAAATGCAGTGGCTGGGGCGCCTGGATTCGAACCAGGGATGACGGTACCAAAAACCGTTGCCTTACCGCTTGGCGACGCCCCACCATGATGGCGGCGATGGTGCCGCTCAGGGAATGCGAGTTGCTCTAGCAAAGCTTCATTCGCCGAGCAATCACAGAGCGGTCGTTTTTTGTTAAATCTCATACTTTCATTCGGCTCTGGAAATTTACTCGAGGGCGATGTGCCGCCGCTCGTGCCCCGAGTGCCGGTTTACCTTTCGCAAAGCCTGCGCTCGCCGCGAAAAGGTTGATAAGTGCAGTCGGAGGCCCGGAAAGATCGGTAGCTTCGGGAGCAGGCAGTGATGTTGCAGGAGGGCGCGGTCCCCGGTTCGCCTGTCGCCAGCCCCTTGTCCAGATCGAAATCAGGAGCGGGCTCGGCCATCGCCGCGCGGACGAATTCCCGCCAGATCCGAGCCGGAAGCGAGCCGCCCGTCACGCCTTTCATCGGCGTGTCGTCGTCATTCCCGACCCAGACGCCGACGACCAGCGGCTCGGTGAAACCGACAAACCAGGCATCGCGATTGTTCTGGCTGGTGCCTGTCTTGCCGGCGGCGAACGTGCCGGGATCCGCGTCGCGGCCCGTGCCGCGTTCGACGACGAGCTGCAACAGGCCAAGGAGGTCGGACTGGTAGGGCGACAGATCGATCGAGGGCGCTGTCTTTTCGCCCACCCTGAAGGCCTGCGATTGGCCCGCCGCCTGAAAATCGATAATCCCCCAAGGTTCGACCGGCGCTTTCCCGAGGCGAACCGATGCATAGGCGCTGGTGAGATCGAGCAGATTGGTCTCCGAAGTGCCGAGCGCGAGGGATGGCGTCTGCGCGAGCGGCGTGTCGATGCCGAGTTCCTTGGCAGCCGCGATGACGTTGTCGAGCCCGACTTCCTGCGCCAGGGCGGCGGTTGCGGCATTCAACGACCGGGCGAAAGCTTCCGCCAATGTGACCCAGCCGCGGTAACCGCCGCCGGAGTTTTCGGGCGACCAGCCGTCGATCTCGATCGGGGCGTCGAGGACGCGGTCGGAAAGGGTCAGTCCCTTTTTCAAGGCCGCGTAATAGACGAACAGCTTGAAGGTGGAGCCCGGTTGCCGCATCGCCGTAACGGCGCGATTGAACTGGCTCGTCTTGTAGTCATGACCGCCGACCATGGCGACGACCGCGCCTTCGGGTGTCATCGCCACCAGCGCCGCCTGGCTTGCGCCGAGCGTCTTTCCGTCCTCGTCCAGAGCCTGTGCAACAACCCTTTCGGCAATGCGCTGCAGGCGGGGCACGAGCGTTGTGCGGACCGTCGTCGATCCCGGCGAGGTGCCGGCGATCTCGCTTGCCTGCGGCGATATCCAATCGGCGAACCAGCTTCCCGAGCGGGGCGTCGGTGTTGTCGGCCGAAGTTTGCCGAACTTCGCCTTGGCGGCCGCGGCTTCGTCGGGCGTCAGCTTGCCATTGGCGACCATTGCGGTGAGCACCGTCGCGGTTCGCTGGCGGGCGCCTTCGAAATTGGCGATGGGGTTCAGCTGGCTCGGCGCCTTCAGGAGGCCGGCGAGCATGGCAGATTCGGAGACGTCGAGGTCTCCGATATCCTTGTTGAAGTAGATCCGTGCGGCGGCCGGCATTCCGGTAGCACCGGAGCCGAGGTAAGCCGCGTTCAGATACCGGGTCAGGATTTCCCGCTTGCCGAGCTTCCATTCCAGCCAGAATGCGATGACCACCTCCTGGATTTTCCGCTTCAGCGTTCGGTCGCTTTCCAGATATTGCACCTTGATCAGTTGCTGCGTGATTGTGCTTCCGCCCTGGGCGACCGAGCCCGCCTGGAAATTCCGGATCAGCGCACGGCCGATACCTTTCGGATCGATGCCGTAGTGGCTCATGAACCGCCTGTCCTCGATCGACAGGACGGCCTCGATGAGAGACGGCGGAAACTGGTCGTAAGCGGCATACGGCCCCTGATAGGGACCCTGCCGGACAAGCGGGGCGCCATCTGCCGTTTCCAGCACGATGACCGGCTTCAGCGTGCCGGCGGCAATCTCCCGCCATGGCACGTCCTTCAATGCCCACGTCAGGACGCCCGCCAGGAGAAGGACGCAGGCGAATGATGCGAGGGCGGCAACGGTTATCCACGACCACCGCCTTGAGGGCCGGTCCTGCGGTGAAGAGCGCTGCCGATGCCGCCAGGCCTTTATCTGGAAAAGAACTTTACTGCGGAAGGCTGAAAAGCGCTCGGCCGTTCCGGATGTCGGATTTGGTTCCTGCTCTTTCGGCCGTGCGTATTTCTCCCGAAGAGCGGCAGCGGCGTTGCTTATCCAGAGGGAGCCCGATTGCCACGACGTTCCGAGATCATGGCGGAGCGCTGCCAGCAATTCACGGATGGCCCGTCCGCTTTGCCCGAAAGCCGGAGCGGACTTGTCGCCCGCTTTCGGTTCGTCCGGAGGTGTGCCCGGATGCGAGCGTTTGTCGCGAAGCCCATCTGTTTCAGGCGCGCCTTCCGGTACCGCCTCTCTGTCAGTCACGCGCGCAGGCTCGCTGGGGGCATGTTCATCCGGGTTCTTGGAGCTGTCCTCAGGGCGGGTCATTCACTGCGTGGCTGTTGGATTTTGAATAAGGGAACTAGTGCATCATAGCGCAAAAGGAAGATGCTGTGGCGCCTGTCGGTGATCACAAGCAGTGACGTTCTACTCCCAATGAGGTAAGTCAGGTCAAATAGATAGGCGGCGGAAGCCGTGCCACACTCCGATCTGCAAGGTTTGGCCTGCAGGCGGAGGAAACGCATGAAAAAACGGGTGAAAAGCGATCCGAACTGGCCGGAGCCGGTGGTCGTGGCGGTCGGGCGGCGGTCTCCGGAGATTATTCGAACGCCCGCAGAGGCCTTGATCTATCTCACCAACAAATGGCCCGCGGCGCGCAACGAACGCTACAGAGCGGCGACCGAGGTCTGTTCCGCCGCGCTGCGCAGGCAGATAGACGCGGCGGCTGCACGTGAGACGTTTCTATGCGCCGCACTCGAGGCGGGAATGCTCCAATAAGCCTGCTGGGCGTGAACGGCATGAAATCCGATGCGCCCACGTCGCACGGTTACCCGTTCGGGATCGAGTTCCGCATCGTGGCCTTCCGCGAGACTTCCCGCCGGAGCAGCATGCCGAAGAGGTCGCGCGGCTCGTCGGGGTCTGCCAGGAGGTCGAGATTTTCGTAAAGCCCGGTGCCGGCGAGCTTGTCGCGGATATAACGAAGCGCCGAAAAATCCTCGGTCGCAAAACCGACGCTGTCGAACAGCGTCACCTGAGCGCTGCTCGTCCTGCCTGTCGTCAGACCGGAAATCACCTGCCAGAGTTCGGTGACCGGATAGTCCGCCGGCATTTGCTGGATTTCGCCTTCGACACGGGTCTGCGGCGGATATTCAACGAAGATGTCCGAGCGCAGTAGGATATCCTTGTGAAGCTCGGTCTTGCCGGGGCAATCGCCTCCGACGGCATTGATATGGACACCCAGTCCGACCATGTTGTCGGTGAGGATGGTGGCGTTCTGCTTGTCTGCCGTCGCGGTGGTGATCACATGGGCACCCTCGATGGCCTCCTGGGAGGACTGGCATCGGATGATCTCAAAGCCCATCCCGGAAAGATTTTTGGCGCATCGTTCGGTAGCATGCGGGTCTATGTCGTAGAGCCGCAGTTTCTTGATACCGACCAGTGCCTTGAAGGCGATCGCCTGGAACTCGCTCTGCGCGCCATTGCCGATGATCGCCATGCAATCGGCGCCTTCCGGCACCAGATATTTGGCCGCCACGGCCGAGGTCGCCGCGGTGCGCAGTGCCGTCAGGATGGTCATTTCGGAAATGAGGAGCGGATAGCCGCTGTCGACATCGGAAAGCACCCCGAAGGCCGTCACGGTCTGGCGGCCGGTGCGGGTATTCTTGGGGTGACCGTTGACGTATTTGAAGCCATAGAGCGCGCCGTCGCTGGTCGGCATCAGTTCGATCACGCCTTCCTGCGAGTGGGAGGCGATACGCGGCACCTTGTCGAACGCCTCCCAACGGCGGAAATCCGCCTCGATATAGGCTGAAAGCTCCGTGAGGAAATTTTCCACGCCGACGTTCAGGACGAGATCCATCATGTTCTCGACGCTGATGAACGGCACGATGTTCAGGTTGGGCAAAGCTGGCATGGTTGGCTCCTTAGAAGGGATCATATCCTTTTCAGGCAACGCACGCCATGCATGCCGAAGCAGCTCCCGTCGTTCAGCCCCTGTCGTTCACCCCTTGTCGTTCATCGCTTCACGGAGCGCATCGTTGATGCGATCCTGCCAGCCGGGGCCATCCTCCTGAAAATAGGCGAGCACGTCGCTGTCGAGCTTCAGGGACACAAGTTCCTTGACGTTCGGCGGCGCGCGCCGCTCGACCGCGGGAGCCGGGGTGGTCTTCTTGGCCGGCGCAAACAGAGCCTCTGCGGCCTCGAGCGGATTGACGGGCCGGCGCGGGGGACGTGTCATGATCATCTCCGTAGAAAGGGAAGGGGTCCGTCGCAGTTGTTTCTGTCTGCAGACGCGGCTCCCGCCTCGAACTATCAGCAAGCGCGGCGAAATAGCAATCGCCGAGCAGGGGGGGCTACCCGACCAGTGCTGGATCCCGATGCCGGCCGAGACCTTGACGATCGAACCGGGTGGCGTCTATCCCACTCCGAAAGCTCATTCCCGTCGTTCGAAGACATCGGGGGAGGACACGCTTCATATCCTGACCATCTCGTTTACCGTTCAAAACCAGTACAGGCTTGTCATGATCCAGGACTTCTCTTCCATCATCCAGCGTTTCGGTGTCGGCAGCCGTGGAAGTTCGGCTGTCGTGCACCAAGGCACCGGCTATTTCGCGGTGACGCCCCAGTCGCCCTATGACGGGGATCTGAGTGTTGCGGAGCAGACCCGGCAATTGTTGGCCAAGGCTGAGGCGCGGCTTGCCGAAATCGGCAGCGCCAAGCAGGGCCTGATCTTCTGTGCCATCATGCTTGCCGACATGGACGGTTATGCCGAAATGAACGAGGTCTGGGACGCCTGGGTTTCGGGCATGGCCCCGCCCGCCCGAGCCTGTTTCGAGGCGCGGCTTGCCAATCCCGTCCTCAAGGTCGAGATGATCATGGTGTGCGCTGCGGCATCGGCCGAGGCTTAGTCTCAGGATCGATGCACGTTATGCATGGGTGACCTGAGGTATTGTTGCTTTTCCAGGCAGTTCCGAGCGCCTATATCATCGTCATCGAACGACGCCGGAGCCAAGAACGGATGCTGACGTCAGACAGTCTCAGGAAAGGGACCTGATCATGAACGTAGCACGCTCTTTCAATAACTGGCGCAAGTATCGCCAGACCGTCTCCGAACTCGGCCGCATGACCAGCCGCGAACTGCAGGACCTCGGCATCGACCGCGCCGACATCCGTAACGTCGCCCGCGCAGCCAGCGCTCGCTGACCTCAATATCTCTGCCGGAATTTGCATGACGCCCGCCATTGCCGCGGGCGTTTTTGCGTCGGGCGCCTGCTCTGGTCCGGACTTCCTTCGAGTTCCGTGTGCCGGTATGCGTTTTTCGTATAGCTGCACTGCAACATAATGGGTATCAATCGAGCCTGACGGGTGTATAGTCATACTTATCGAAGCGATGCACCTCCTCCCGCAGAGCTTCGTGTTATCAGACGGCCCACTCCTCCTCCCAGGGACGTCTGTAGGAACGGCGGCACTCCTCCTCCCAGCCGCTGTTCGGTTCTTTTCGGAAAGCCTGCCGCACCTCCTCCCGCGGCAGGCTTTTTCGTTTTGGGGCTGAGGGTTTTCCGAACATCAAGTTGCGCGTCTTTGGCCGTGTCCGCCCGGTGCGGGTATCCGGCGATCTCGATTCGTGCCTAGCGGCGCCTTCGAGTGGGAGGAAGCCGCGTGCGGACCCTCATGGCGAGACAGAATCCCCTTTGGCGGCCAGAATCATAGCCGTCACCGAACCGCCAGAAGAGATGGCTCGTGTGCTGGCGCTGTCGTTTCAGTGTGCCCTTTTTTCTCCTTGCGCCCGGTATTTTCTTCATCGTGAAGCCAATGTCCTACGAGACGAGCTCGATGGAGAGGAAGATCGTAACGATCGGTTAAAACCAGGCTCTTTGCGAGGCTTACGTTTACCATTTGTTAACCATGTCGGCGCTAGAAATCAGTCAACGATTTCTTTACGCAGATGACCAAAATGCTAACAGACGCTCGCTCTATCCGCATCAAGGGCCGCTCTTTTCTGGCGGTCGTCCTTGCCCCTGATCTTCCCTTCGACGACTGGCTCATCCGGCTGGATGACCTTGCGGCACGTTCCGCGGGTTTCTTTCTGGGCCGGCCTGTCGTGCTCGACGTGACCGATCTGCCGATCGACCGCGCCCAGCTGAAGGATCTGATCACCGAATTGGCCGGACGCAACGTCAATATCATGGGCATCGAGGGCGGTCGCCCTTCGATCCTAGGTCCCGGCATGCCTCCGGCACTTAAAGGTGGCCGGCCGGTCTCCGACGAGGCCGTCGCCAAGGAGCCGATCATCGAGCTGCGCAACGGCGAGCAGAAGCCGGTCGCGCCGGAGGTTCGGTCCGCGTTGCAGTCAATTGTCATCCGCGAGCCGGTCCGTTCCGGCCAGTCGGTCATCTTTCCGGAAGGCGACGTGACGATCATAGGCTCGGTCGCTTCAGGTGCCGAAATCATCGCCGGCGGATCGGTGCATATCTACGGGACCCTGCGTGGCCGGGCCATGGCGGGATCGCTTGGAAACGCGTCGGCGCGCATCTTCTGCCGCAAGCTCGAAGCCGAGCTGGTGGCAATCGACGGCATCTACAAGATGGCGGAAGACATGGCCCCGGGCCTTCGCGGACAGTCAGTCCAGCTTTGGCTCGAAGGGGATTCGATCATTGCAGAGAAACTTATTTGAGCCGAAGCCGGCCAGCAAACAGGAGAGCAAGATGGGGAAAGTCATCGTAGTCACTTCAGGCAAGGGCGGGGTTGGCAAGACGACCTCGACTGCCGCATTGGGAGCGGCTCTGGCGCAGCGAAACGAACGGGTTGTCGTCGTCGATTTTGACGTCGGGCTGCGCAACCTCGACCTGGTGATGGGCGCCGAGCGCCGGGTCGTTTACGACCTGATCAACGTCATTCAGGGCGAAGCCAAGCTTTCGCAGGCACTGATCCGTGACAAGCGGCTGGAGACGCTGTTCCTGCTGCCGGCCTCGCAGACGCGCGACAAGGACAACCTGACACCCGAGGGTGTGGAGCGGGTCATTACCGAGCTGAAGCGGGTCTTCGACTGGGTCATCTGCGACAGCCCGGCCGGGATCGAAAGCGGCGCCACGCTCGCCATGCGCCACGCCGACATGGCGGTGGTGGTCACCAATCCGGAAGTCTCGTCGGTTCGCGACTCGGACCGCATCATCGGCTTGCTCGACTCGAAGACGATGAAGGCTGAGCGCGGCGAGCGCATGGAAAAGCACCTGCTGCTGACGCGCTACGACGCCAACCGCGCGGAGCGGGGCGACATGCTGAAGGTCGAGGACGTGCTAGAGATCCTCTCCATCCCGCTCATCGGCATCATCCCGGAAAGCATGGATGTCCTGCGCGCATCGAACATCGGCGCGCCGGTCACCCTGGCGGACGCACGCAGCGCACCGGCCATGGCCTATTTCGATGCCGCACGCCGGCTTGCAGGAGAAGTTCTGCCGATCACGATCCCCGGGGAAAAGCGGGGGATATTCGGCAAGATCTTCGCACGGAGGGCCGCATGACTATATTCAACCTTTTCCGCAAACAGCGCTCCGCACCCACGGCCCGCGAACGCCTGCAGGTGCTTCTCGCCCACGAACGCTCGTCGAACGGCTCGGACCTCGTATCCTTGCTTCGCGAGGAGATTCTTGCGGTAATTGCCAAACACGTGCAGGTCGACAGCGACAAGGTGCAGGTCAAGATGGACCGTGACGAGAACGTCACGATCCTCGAGATCGACGTCGAGATCCCGTTGGGTGCCGTCAGCCAGGCTGCCTGAGCCGGCAGACTCAGCAGGGTCATGAGTTTCGAAACGCGGACAATCCGGTTGTCCGCGTTTCGTGTTTCGCGCCTGCTTGCGCGAACGAAGACGGCATGCCTGGCACGTCGCTTGCTTCGTAAAACGGTTGCCCCTGCAAAAGGAAACGGCCGTGTACGCGAACATAAATCCCTCCATCGACGTCAGGTTGCTGCGCACCACCTATCTGCTGCTCAGGGAGCGCAATGTCTCCAAAGTCGCGGTGCTGCTCGGACACAGCCAGCCGGCGGTCAGTGCCTGCCTCAAGAAGGCACGGGAAATCTTCTCCGATCCGCTTCTGGTGCGCAGCGGCCAGAAACTGGTGCTCACCGAGCGCGGTGAAGAGGTGATGACCTCGATCGCGGCGATGCTCGAAGGCCTGCTGGACACGCTGAACCGCAGCAGCCAGTTCGATCCCGGCATGGTCCACAGCCGGATGCGGATCGCCGCGGTCAATTGTTTCGGCACCTTCCTCATTCCGCCGATCGCCACCAGCATCCGGCGCGAAGCGCCCGGCATATCGGTCGACTTTTTTGCGCCCTCCGAGCAGAGCGATCTCATCGAGGATCTGGGGTCTGGCCGGGTGGACATGGTGATCGGCAACTGGCCGGCTCCGCAGCAGAGCCTGAAGTCGAGCACGCTCCTGCATTGCGAAATTGCCTGCGTGGTCCAGAAGTCGAACCCCCTGGCGAAGCGCGGCCGCCTTCTTCTCGACGACTATCTCGATGCCGACCACGTCTCGCCGACGCCGGGCTCGAATGCGGTCTACAGCCCGATCGATGGGCGGCTCGCGCAGCTCGGGATGCGCCGCCGCATCGCCATGTCTGTTCCCGAATACGCGCTGATCCCGGCAATCCTTGCCGAAACCGACCTGATCTTCACGACGGCGCGTCCGTATGCCGAATATATCGTCGCAAACGCTCCGGCCAACCATCTGCAACTCGTCGAGGCACCGCGGGAATTCGACCAGATGAACCTCTACCTTCTATGGCACGAACGGGCCCATAACAGCGGCGCCAACCGGTGGCTGCGCAATGTCATCCGCACCGTCGCGCGGCGCTTCGACCAGACGCTTCATCCGGTTCCGTCCGAAATGCCTCTGCGGGCGGTGTCCTGAAGTCGCCGAGTATAAGCAAACGGATATACCCGCTATCGACGGCCGTGGCATTCACCCGCGGACAAAATTTGCCCATGCTGCAGGCAGGATTTACATCTGCCAAAGAATTGAGCAGGCAGATTTGGCGCCGGGGAATTTCGAATGCTGATGCACACCCTTATCGTGGATGGCGCCAATCGCGATCCCGACCACGCCTGTTTCCATTGGGTCGATCGCGACAGGAGCCTGACCTATGCCGGGGCTGTCGAAGCGATGGAGCGCGCCGCGGGCGCGTTGCATAGTCTCGGGGTCAGGCCGGGCGACCGGGTGACGATCTTTGCCCACAATGGCATGGACTATCTGACGACGATGCTGGGCTGCTGGCGGCTTGGGGCGATTTCAGCCCTCGTAAACGTCAAATTCGCCGACGAACTTGCCTATTATTTCGGCGATCACCAGCCGACTGCGGTCGTTTATACCCATGACAAACATGAACAGGTGAGCGCTGCAGCCGCCGGCGTGCCGACAATCCGGGCATTGATCTGCATGGACGGGCCGCAATCGGGCGCTCACTCTCTGCCGGAGTTGATGGCGGCTGCCCTGCCGGTGCCCGCCGATCCGGGCAACGAAGATGCGATTGCCCATCTTTCCTATACGTCCGGGACCACCGGCAAACCGAAGGGCGCCTGCCTCAAGCATGAGCCGACGGTGCGCGCGACCCGCTGCATCGCCGAGCGGCTGCAGATCACGGCGGACGACGTTTCGTTCGGCCCAAGCGCCTTGTCGAGCTCTTATCAACTAGTCGGAAATCTTCTGCCGCAGCTGTCGCGCGGCGCGGCGATCAACGTGATGGGCCGCTGGACGCAGGAGACCGGTTTCGATGCTCTGGAGGCCCGCGGAGCGACCATGCTGATCGCCAACCCTCCGATCCTGACCGATCTCCTCAACGAGGCCGCGATCCGCGGCCATGCGCCGGCGAAGCTGCGCATGAGCATGTCCGGCGGCGGTCCGGTTCCGCCGGTCCTCAAGGCCGGCTGGCTGGAAAAGCTGAAGCTGCCGCTGGTCGAAAGCTATGGTCAGTCGGAACTAGGCGGTTTCGTGGCGCTCGGTTTCCCGAAGCTCGATAGCGCCGACATCGAGACCCGTCGTGCTGGCATGCCGCTGCCGGACAAGGAAGTCCGCATCCTCAATTCCGACGGTTCCGAACTTCCCTGTGGTTCGGTCGGCGAGATCGCGCTTCGCGGCGGTTTCATGTGGGGTTACTGGGGCAAGCCCGAAAAGACCGCCGAGACGTTGCGTGACGGCTGGCTGTGGACCGGTGATATCGGCACGATCGACCGGCACGGCTTTGTCACCATGATGGGACGTCGCTCCGAGCTTCTCGAAGTCGGCGGCAAGACCTGGTATCCGCGCGATGTGGAAGAGGCGCTATCGACGGTCGCCGGCATCGAGCAGGCGGCAGTGGTCGGCGTCCCGGATCCGACCATGAAGACGCGGCCGGTCGCCTTCGTGCAGGCCGCCGCACCGGTTGACGGCGAGGCCGCCAAGGCGCAGATCGCAGCGACACTTCCCTACGACCTCTCCGTAATGACGGTGATCTCGCTTGCAGAGCTGCCCATGACCCCCACCGGCAAGATCGCCAAGGCGGAGCTGGCGGCACGCGCCGCCGCGGCCTGACAATGAAACCGAGGATATGTCGATGAAGCTGAAATCGCATTGGTGGTGGGATCATACCGCAAAGGACTTCTCCGAGTTCGAGATGGAGAAGTTCGTGGCGATCCTGCCGATCGCCGCCATCGAGCAGCACGGGCCACACCTTCCGGTCCGCGTCGATGCCGCGATCAATGCCGGCATCGTCGCCCGCACGGTCGAGCTGATGGAAGACGACCTGCCGGTTCTGGTGCTGCCGATGATGCCTGTCGGCAAGTCGGTCGAGCATACTGCCTATCCGGGGACGCTGACCTTCAACTACGACACGCTGGCCAAGATGTGGTTCGAGCTCGGCGAGAGCGTCAACCGGGCCGGCTGCCGCAAGATCATCTTCGTCAATTCGCATGGCGGCCAGCCGCAAGTGATGGACATCGTCTGCCGCGAGCTGCGCATCAAGCTCGACATGTTCGCCGTCAGCGCCTGGGCGAGTGCCGGCGGCGATTTCTCCGACCTGTTCAGTGCCCATGAGATGAAGCACGGCATTCACGGTGGCGAAGCGGAGACCAGCGTGATGCTGCATCTGCATCGCGAGCTGATCGACATGCAATATGCTGAGGATTTCGTGCCGGTCTCCGTCGAGCTCGAAGCGGCCGGCGGGTTGCTGATGCCGGAAGGCCGGATCGGTTATGGCTGGCAGACCCAGGACGTGCAGCCCTCCGGCGCCTGCGGCAATGCGGCTGCCGGCGATGCCGAACGCGGTCGTCTCTATGTCGAGCGCAGCGCCGTCAACCTCCTGAAGCTGATCAAGGAAGTCCTGGATTTCCCGCTCGCCCGGATCACCTCCAAAACCATGTACAAGGGGTGATGGCTTGACGACCCCACGCGCACCATATGGCGTAGCAGGCCCCGAAAGGGGCGAGCTTCTGCTCGATGATGGCGTCGTGCTGGCGTCGGATATCTATCGTCCTCTGGGGGAGGGCAGGTTCCCGGTGCTGCTGATGCGCCAGCCTTATGGACGTGCCATCGCCTCGACATTGGTACTCGCGCACCCCTCCTGGTACGCCGCGCATGGTTATATCGTGGTCATCCAGGATGTGCGCGGCTGCGGCGATTCCAGTGGTGTCTTCGAGGCCTTCGTCAGCGAGATCGCGGATGGCGCGCACACTCTGGAATGGGCTGTCGCATTGCCTGGAAGCAACGGCAAGCTCGGCCTCTATGGCTTCAGTTACCAGGCGGTGACACAGTATTTTGCCATTGCCGGCAAGGGAAGCGTGCGGCCGGATGCGATTGCGCCTGCGATGGGCTCCTGGATGCCCGGTGACGACTGGGCCTATGAGGGCAATGCCTTCCGGCTCGGGCTCAATGCCGGCTGGGCGGCGCAGATGGCTCGGCTGACCGCGGCGCGGCGGGAGGATGCCGGGACCTTTTCTGCCCTCGGCGGCGCGGCAGATGATGCGGCCCTTCGGGACCTGCTCGTCTCCCGGTCCGACATATCGCATCTCGCCAAATGGGTGGCGGACGAGAGCGACTATTGGGACGCGGTTTCGCCCGGCGTGCTGCTGGCCGACGATCCCCTCGATATTCCGGTTCTTCATACAGGCGGCTGGGCCGACTTCCTGCTTCAGGGAACCTGGGCCGCCGATGCAGCCTTTCGGCGGAAGCATCCGGAGAGCTCACATCTGGTGATCGGCTCTTGGGCGCATGCGCCGTGGAACCGGGCATGCGGTGCCACCGACATGGGGCAGGCGGCGGAATTCTCGGTCGATCGCGCCCAGCTCGCCTTCTTCGATTTCTATCTCAAGGGGCTCGGCGAACGACCGCAGCCGGTGCGGCTGTTCGACATGGGTCGGCGCTGCTGGCTCCACCTCCCTGGTCGGCCCGAGGCATCGGACGCAGACTTCTTTCTCTCTTCGTCGGGTCTCGGCGCGGCCATGGTCAGCGATGGTAGGCTGTCGAGGGGGAGCGGTGCTGAGGGGCGGGACACGTTCGTCCACGATCCCACGCGCCCGACAGTGCTTGTAGGCGGTCATCTCGGCACACCTGCCGGTTTTGCGGATCGCAGTGGCCACGACAACCGCGCCGACGTTGCCGTCTACACAAGCGCGCCCTTCGACGCGGCGAAGTCCTATATCGGGGAAGCCTTTGCCGAGATTGAGGTCGAGACGCAGTCCCAAGGTTTCGATCTCTGCGCGACGCTGTCGCTCGTTGGCCCATCGGGAGAGGCGAGGGTGCTCAGCACCGGTTATGCGCGACTCGCAGGCGGCCGGCAGATTTTGGCACGCATCAGCCTTCGCCCGATCTGCATCACCGTCCTGGAGGGTTTCGCGTTGCGGCTTTCGCTGCAGGGCGCCGGCGTGCCGGTCTTCGAAGTTCATCCCGGCGACGGGCCGTTCGCGTCCGTGTCTGAGATGGCGCGGCGACCGATCACGATTTCCATCTGCCATGGCGGAACGACGCGTTCCCGCCTGATCATGCCCGAGGCTCTCGACCATGTCGCATAAGCATTACCTGACGCTCGACAACATCACGGCCACCTACGGCGATTCCGTCGCCGTCAGCGGCCTCACGATCGAGGTCGCCAAGGGCGAACTTCTGTCGCTGCTCGGGCCTTCCGGCTGCGGCAAGACGACGACGCTGCGGATGATCGCCGGTTTCGTGCAGCCGTCGGAAGGTCGCGTCATCCTCAACGGCGAGGATATCAGCAAGCGGCCCGTCCATACCCGCAATATCGGCGTCGTCTTCCAGTCCTACGCTCTGTTCCCGCACCTGACTGCGCTCGACAATGTCGGTTTCGGCCTGCGCATGCGCCATGTCGGCAAGGCGGAATGCCGCGCCCGGGCCGCTGCCGCCCTCGATACGGTCGGGCTTGGCGGCTATTACGATCGGTATCCCGGCCAGCTTTCCGGCGGCCAGCAGCAGCGCGTGGCGCTTGCCCGCGCGCTGGTGATCGAACCGGACGTGCTCCTCCTCGACGAGCCGCTGTCCAATCTCGACGCTCATCTTCGTGCCGACATGCGTACCGAAATCCGCACGCTGCAGCAGCGGCTTGGCATCACCACCGTCTTCGTCACGCACGACCAGCAGGAAGCGCTTGCCATGTCGGATCGCGTCGCGGTGATGAACAAGGGGTTGCTCGCCGAGATCGGCACGCCGGTCGGGCTCTGCGACCGGCCGCATTCGCCGTTCACCGCCTCCTTCCTCGGCGCCCGCACGGTGATCGAGGGGAAGACCGAGAACGGCCTGTTCTCCGCGCCGGGGCTCACCTGCGAGGGCGCACCTTCCGGCGCTACCCGCCTCGTTCTGCGTGCGTCGCGGCTCAGGCTCTCGGACGGGCCGGGGCCGCTCAATGTCGCCGGCACGCTCGTCAATGCAGCCTTCCTCGGCGACACCTACGAAGCCGATATCCAATCCGCATGCGGCATGATCCGCCTGATCGTGCCTTCGGATATGCCGCCTCCGCCCCTCGGGACGCCGTGCAGCATCCAGACCCAGCCGGGTGGCGCCACATTCATCTGACCGAAAAAGGGGAACCAAGACATGAACGTCTCGCGTCGTACATTCAACAAGCTCATCGCCGGTGCCGGTCTCGCCGCACCGTTCCACATCATCCGTCCCGCCTCCGCCCAGGAGCCCAAGAAGGGCGACGAACTGGTCGTCGGCATCTGGGGCGGCGCGCAGGAAAAGATCGTCAGGGAACATGTCGAGAAGCCGCTCGTCGAGAAATACGGCTGCAAGGTCAGCTACGTTCTTGGCGGCACCGGCGACCGCCGTGCCCGCGCCTATGCCGAGCGCGGTCGCCCGAGCTTCGACGTCCTCTACCTGAACATCTTCGAAAGCCGCCAGGCCGTGAAGGACGGCGTGACCCAGGCGCCGACGCCTGCCGTCAAGAACTTCGAGGCGCTCTATCCGAGTGCGCGAAAGGGTGGTTACGGAGTCGCCTTCAACCCCTGCACGATCGTCTATGACAAAACCAAGGCGTCGAAGCCGATCACCTCGTGGAAGGACATGTGGAACCCGGAATGGAAGGGCCGTATCGCCTGGCCGGATGGTCTGGGCGCCGAAGGCATTTCCGCGCTGATGATGGCCGCCCGCGTCTGGGGCGGAGACGAGAAGAACGCCGACATCGGCTTCGAAAAGGTCAAGGAACTGAAGCCGTTCGCAGCGATCCAGGGCAGCCAGGCCCAGCTCTTCGAAATGTTCGACCAGAAACTCGCCGATCTTTCGGTCGAGTTCGGCAGCTTCACCCAGTCTTATGTCGAAACGCGCAATCCCAATATAGCGATCGCCAAGCCGGTCGAGGGGCAGGCGCTTTCGATGAACGTTGCCTGCATCACCGAAGGCACGAAGAACCAGAAGCTCGCCGAGGAATGGATCAACCTGCACCTCTCCGAACCCTGCATGCTCGCCTACGCGCGCCAGATCTACTATTCACCGACCGTCAGCAACATCACGGTCCCGGACGACATCAAGTCGAAGCTCGTGCTCGGCGATGCCGATGTCGCCAAGCTCGTCGATTTCGATTGGGACGTGATCAATGCCAGCCGGGCCAAATGGCAGGCAAAATACGATCGGGAGATCGCAGGATGAACCGTTGGATCGGGCCGGCGCTTGCAGCGCCGGTCACCCTTTGGCTGCTTCTGTCCTTCGCGGCGCCGATGTTCGTGGTACTCGTGCTCTCCTTGCACGAGTATCCCGATCCTTTCGGCCCGCTGTTCATAACGCCGTCGATCGCGCAGTTCCGGGATATCGTCTCCGACGGCTTCTATTTCGGCGTCGTCTCCGAAACCATCCTGCTTGGCCTCGGCGTGACCGTCATCACCGCGCTTCTCGGTTACCCGCTTGCCCACTGGCTGGCACGGATGCCGGTGAAATACCGCGCGGCCGCATTCGCCGTCATCCTCATTCCGCTGCTGACCAATGTCGTGGTGCGCTCGCTCGGCATCATTCTCCTGCTGGCACCCGAAGGGCTGATCAATTCGGTCACCGGGCTGATCGGCATTCCGCCGGCCCGGTACATGCTGTTCACGCACGGCGCGGTCGCGGTCGCGCTGGCGCAGGTCTTCCTGCCCTTCATGGTGCTGGCGCTCTACGATAACCTGCAGAACACTTCGCCGCGCGTGCATGAAGCGGCCCAGAGCCTCGGCGCCTCTCCCGCGGTCCGGTTTCTCACCGTCGACCTGCCGCTTTCGCTGCCCGGCCTGCGCTCCGGCACTGTGATCGTTTTCCTGATGGCGACCACGGCTTACGTTTCCGCCTCCCTGCTCGGCGGAAAGAAGGTCTGGACCACGGGCATGCTGGTGCTGCAGGAAGCGATCAAGAACCTCAATGCGCCGCTTGCCGCAGCACTTGCTATCATCATGACCGTCACCGGTCTCGCGTTTGCGGCGCTCTGCGCCTATTCGCTCAACCGCCTGATGCCGTGGCTGAAGGGCAAGCCCAGCAATCCCTGGAGCATACCGCGCTGGTTGGTGCCGATCATCAACATCCTCGGGCCGATCGTCTCGAAACTGCTGCTCGCCATCTCGCTGCTGCTCCTGCTGCTGCCGCTGGTGCTGGTCTGCATCCAGAGTTTCAACGACGTGCCGCAGGCGACCGCTTCCGGCTTCCGCGGTTTCACCCTCAAATGGTACGAGGCGGTGTTTTTTGCCGGAACCTACGCGGATGCCTTTTGGGTGTCGGTGCGGCTTGCCGTCACCTCGATGCTGGTGGCGCTTTCGCTTTCGCTGCCGGCGGCCTTCGCGCTCGCCCGTTATCCGTTCAAGGGTCGCTCCGCGCTCCTGGCTTTCTGGCTGCTGCCGATGTCGCTGCCCCACGTGGCGATCGGGGTCGGAATGCTGCGGCTCTTGCAGATCTACCTGATCATTCCGCCCTTCCTCGGCCTCGTGGCGATCCACGTGATCGTCATTCTGCCGTTTGCGATCACGCTTCTGACCACCTCGGTCATGGGGCTCGACCGGGCGCAGGAGGAGGCGGCGGCGAGCCTCGGCGCAAGCCCGGTGCGGCGCTTCTTCCTGATCATCATGCCAGGCCTGGCGCCGGGGCTGTTCGCAGCCGGCATCGTCGGCTTCCTGCTGAGCTTCGGCGAGGTGACGGTGACGAGCTTCCTCACCACCGCCCGACTGACGACGCTGCCGGTCCGCATCTACGCGGAATCGACCTTCAGCCTGGAGCCGACCGCGCATGCCATCTCGGCCGTCCTGATCCTCTTCACCGTCATCGCGCTGGCCCTGCTGGGCAGGGTGGTCCGCCTCGACCGTCTCTACGCGCGGTGAGTTGGAAACGATAGCGGGCGGACCGTCCGGTCCGCTTGACAGACATAGCGAAAACCGACAGTTATCGTGTTCTTCCGAGGGGGGCATCTTGACGATGCTGAGATGGCGGTGAGCCGGACCCTTGAACCTGATCCGGGTCATGCCGGCGTAGGAACGGAAATAAGCGTCATTCGACGATACTTTCTCTTCTCCGCTTTACCTGGATCTCCGTGATTGACTGATCTGGAGATCGACCGATGACATCCATTCTTCCCGTTGTCCCGAAAGGGCATCCGGTCCCGGCGTGCAGGTTCGGCGCGTAGCATCATGCGCGCGTCCCATGCGGTCATCGGCCTCGTCCTGCTTGTCGCCCTCTGGCAAGCGGGCGTCTGGCTGTTTGCTCCGCCCCGCTACATTCTGCCGTCTCCGATTGCCGTCGCTTCCGCCTTCGGGCGGCAGCCGGGTTTCCTGCTGCAGAACGGCCTCGTCACGCTGACGGAAATCGCGCTGGGCCTCGCGATCGGCGCAGGCCTCGGCATCGCCACGGCATTCGGGGTCGCCGCGTTGCCGCGGCTTGGCCGTCTCGTCTGGCCGATGGTGCTGATCCTGCAGGCCTTTCCCGTCTTCGTGCTGGCGCCGATCCTGGTTCTCTGGCTGGGTTTCGGGCTCGCCTCGAAGGTGGCGATGACGACGATCATCATCTTCTTTCCGGTCGCCTCCGCCTTTGCCGACGGTCTTCGCCGCACCGATCAGGAAATCCTTGACGCCGTCTCGCTGGAGGGCGCGAACCACTGGCAGACGCTGGTGTCGATGCGCGTGCCGCTGGCGATCCCGAGCCTCGTCTCCGGTCTTCGGGTCGCTGCCCCGCTTGCGCCGCTTGGAGCCGTGGTCGGCGAATGGGTGGGCGCGTCCGGCGGGCTCGGCTTCGTGATGGTCCAGGCCAATGCCCGCATGCAGACCGACACCGTGTTCGCGGCGATGACCATACTGGCAATCCTTACCCTCATTCTAAGGCTTCTCATCGACCGGCTGACCGCCGGGCTCGCCCCGTGGGCCAGCGAAGCCGACCTCTCATCTTCATCCTCATCCCAGTTCGCATCAAGGAGTTCCGTCCGATCATGATCCGTATCCTCACCGCGTCCTTCATCGCGCTAGCCAGCCTTGCCACCCCGATTTCTGCGCAGGCCGCCGACAAGCTCAGCGTGCTGCTCGAATGGTTTGTCAATCCGGACCATGCGCCGATGGTCATCGCCCAGCAACGCGGGCTGTTTGGCGATGCCAATCTCGACGTCGAGCTTATCCCGCCGTCCGATGCCTCCGCGGTGCCGCGCCTCGTCTCCGCAGGGCAGGCGGATATCGGCATCCACTACCAGCCCAATCTCTATCTCGACCACGAGGCAGGCCTGCCGCTCGTGCGGTTCGGCACGCTGGTCGAGACGCCCTTGAACACCGTCACTGTGCTGGCGGACGGTCCGATCAAGAGCCTCAAGGACCTGAAGGGCAAGAAGGTCGGCTTTTCCGTCACCGGCTTCGAGGATGCGATGCTGAAGCGCATGCTGGCCTCCGAAGGGCTTTCGAACGGCGATGTGGAACTGATCAACGTCAATTTTTCGCTCTCACCGTCGCTGATCGGCGGCAAGGTGGATGCGACGCTCGGCGGGTTCCGCAATTTCGAGCTGACCCAGATGAAGCTGGAAGGCCATGCGGGGCGCGCATTTTTCCCGGAGGAGCACGGCGTTCCGGCCTATGACGAGCTGATCTTCGTCACCCGCCGTGATTTTGCCGCGGACAGCCGGCTGCCGCGTTTCCTGCATGCCGTCGAACAGGCTTCGATCTACATCACCAATCATCCGCAGGAGGCCTGGCAGCTGTTCGTCAAGGCCTATCCCAACCTCGACGACGAACTGAACCGCGCCGCGTTTTTCGACACGCTGCCGCGCTTTGCCAAGCGTCCGGCCGCACTCGACCAGGGCCGTTACCAGCGCTTCGCCGCCTTCATGCAGGAAATGGGATTGATCAAGACCGTGCCGCCGATCGGGGACCTCGCGGTCGAAATCAAGTAGGCCAAGCTGCTGATATTGTTTGATTTGAACGCCGGGGTTCGCGTAACGTGATTTCCGTGCCAGATAGGCATCGCACGTTACGTACCCCCGGAGTTTGCTTGACCATCGGACTTGCCCATGCGGAACTGATCGCGGTTCTGTCCGCCGTCACCGGCGACGAGCCGCGCGTGATGACGGTTCGCTCCGGAGATGCGCTGCCGTCCGGCCCCTTCGAACTTGGGCACAGGAGCCTGCAGGCCGGGCTTCGCGAATGGGTCGGGGACCAGACGGGCCATCCGCTCGGTTATCTCGAACAGCTCTATACCTTCGCCGATCGCGACCGGACCCATGAGGATGCCGAGGGGCGGACGATCTCGATCAGCTATCTCGGCCTGGTCCGCGAGCAGGCCGCGCCCGGTGCCGGAAAACCCGGTTGGCACGGCTGGTACGAATATTTCCCCTGGGAAGACCATCGCGGGGGGAGGCCGGAAATCCTGGCCGCCATCACCGGCCGCCTGCAGGATTGGGTTGCGGCGGAAACTGCGCGGCGCGAACACCGCCGGCGCCGCGTCGATTTTGCCTTCGGCCTCGACGGCGCCGCCTGGAACGAGGATCTCGGCCTGCAGCGTTACGAACTGATGTACGAGGCGGGGCTCGTCGCCGAGGCGGGCTGCTCGCCGGCCAAAAGTTTCGGGCGTTCGATGTTTGCCGACCACCGCCGCATCCTGGCGACCGGGATCGCGCGGCTGCGCGCCAAGATCAAGTACCGCCCGGTGGTCTTCGAATTGATGCCGGAGAGTTTTACGCTGTCGCAATTGCAGCGCACTGTCGAGGCGCTGGCTGGCCTGACGCTGCACAAGCCGAATTTCCGCCGGCTGATCGACCAGCAGGAGCTGATCGAGGAAACCGGCGAGACGACCAGCGAAACCGGCGGGAGACCGGCCAAGCTTTTCCGCTACCGCCATGCGGTCCTCGAAGAGCGGGCGCTTTCCGGTTCGAAACTTCCGCTTTCACGTAATTGACATAAACTCGAATCGAGAATATGTCTCTGCGCCGGATATACTCACTTCGAGTATAAAAGGAGCTGCTGATGAATTCTCCGCTTTCGGTTTCCCAGCTTTACGATCGTGTCAGCCGTGTCATCCCCAAGGCCGAGTGGATGAGCTACGAGGCGGATGTCGCAGCGATCCTTGAGTTGAAGCGCACCCGCAACGCCGTGATCCTCGCTCACAATTACCAGACGCCGGAAATCTTCCATGGCGTCGCGGATATCGTTGGCGACAGTCTGGCGCTTGCCCGCAAGGCGATCGAGGTGGATGCGGATGTCATCGTGCTTGCCGGCGTCCACTTCATGGCCGAAACGGCAAAGCTCTTGAACCCGGGAAAGACGGTGCTGATCCCGGACATGGCGGCGGGCTGTTCGCTGGCGGATTCGATCACGCCCGAGGACATCGCGCTGCTGCGGCAGGCGCATCCCGGCGTGCCGATCATCACCTATGTGAACACGTCTGCGGCGGTGAAGGCTGCATCCGACATCTGCTGCACCTCCGGCAATGCCAAGCAGGTGGTGGAATCGCTCGGCGTTCCCAAAGTGCTGATGATCCCGGACGAATACCTGGCGCAGAACGTGGCGCGGGAAACCAATGTGGAGATCATCGCCTGGCACGGCCATTGCGAAGTGCACGAGTTGTTCAATGCGCAGGATGTCCGCGATCTGCGCGAAGCACATCCGGGCGTGGTGGTGCTGGCGCATCCGGAATGCCCGCCGGAAGTGGTGGCCGAGGCCGACTTTGCGGGCTCGACGGCCGTGATGTCGGATTATGTCGGCCAAAAGAAGCCGGCCCGTGTCGTGCTTCTGACCGAGTGCTCGATGAGCGACAATGTCGCCGTGCATCATCCGGATGTGGAATTCGTGCGGCCCTGCAATCTCTGCCCGCACATGAAGCGGATCACGCTTGCCAACATCCGCAAGGCGCTGGAGGAAAACCGGCACGAGGTGACTGTCGATCCGTCGATCGCGGTTGCCGCCCGCCGTGCGGTCGAGAGGATGCTCGCCATATGACCGAAATCCTCGACCATCTTGCCGGCCGCATCGCGATCGTCGGCAGCGGTCTGGCGGGGCTGGTGACGGCGCTGACATTGGCGCCTCAGCCCGTCGTGCTGATCACCCGCGCCGCCTTGGGTGCGGAAACGTCGAGCGCCTGGGCGCAGGGCGGCATTGCGGCGAGCCTCGGCACCGACGACAGCGCGGACCTGCATCTGGCTGATACGCTTGCAGCCGGCGACGGACTTTGTGATCCGGCCGTCGCCGCTTCGATCCTGAGGCAAGCTCCGAACGCCATCGCCATCCTGGAAAAATTCGGCGTGCGTTTCGACCGGGCCGCTGAAGGTTCGCTTTCGCTCGGCCTGGAGGCTGCCCATTCGCGCCGCCGTATCGTGCATGCGGCGGGCGACGGATCGGGTGCGGCGATCGTCCGGGCTCTGGTCGAAGCCGTTTCCAGAACCCAGTCGGTCACGGTGCTTGACGGTGTCGAGGTTCGTCGGCTTTTGACGGATGGCGGCGCAGTGTCTGGCCTGCTCTGCGCGGTGGGCAAGGGCGCGATCATCCTGCCGACCTCGCGGGTGGTTCTGGCGACCGGCGGTCTCGGCGGGCTGTATGACGCGACCACCAATCCCACCGGCAATTTCGGGCAGGGCGTGATGCTTGCGGCACGGGCCGGTGCGCTGCTTGCGGATATGGAATTCGTCCAGTTCCACCCCACCGCGCTGGACTCGCAGCGACGGCCGCTGGCGCTGGTGAGCGAGGCCGTACGCGGCGAGGGCGCGGTGCTGGTCAACGAAAGGGGCGAGCGTTTTCTCGCCCGCGAACCGGGTGCCGAACTGGCGCCGCGGGATATCGTGGCCCGTGCGATCAGCGCCGAGATCGCCCGCGGCGGACGCGTCTTCCTCGATGCCCGGCCGGCGCTCGGAAGAGGGTTCTCCAGACGGTTTCCGGCGATTGACGCGCTCTGCCGGGAGGCGAGCGTCGATCCCAATTCCGACCTCATCCCGGTCCGGCCTGCCGTTCACTACCACATGGGCGGGGTAGCGACGGACGCGAATGGCCGCAGCTCATTGCCCGGTCTCTGGGTGGTCGGCGAGGCGGCTTCCACCGGTCTCCACGGCGCCAACCGGCTGGCCAGCAACTCGCTTCTGGAAGCGGCCGTCATGGGCATGCGGGCCGCGCAGGACCTTTTGGCAACGTCCTCTGGAACGCCTTATCAGGTCACCGATGCCGAACTGCCGGTGCCGGCGGATATTTCCGCCGTACGGCCGATCGTATCGCGGCATCTCGGCGTCCTCAGAAACGCCGGCGCCATTCATGGTGCGATCGCCGGTCTATTGCCGCTCGTCGAAAGCGAAGGACCGGTCGCCGATCCGGCAATCGTCGCGCTGCTGATCGCAGTCTTCGCGTCGCTGCGAAAGGAATCCCGCGGCGCGCATGCCCGCACCGATTTCCCGCTGAAGCTTGGCTATGCGGAGCGGCGGCAGATGCGTCTTGCCGATGCGCTGGAGATCGCCCGTGCGACCGCTTCCCATCCCCTTGCCCGGAGTGCCTGACATGATCCTTGCAGCCCTTCCGCGACTTCTCGTCGAACCGCCTGTGCGCCTAGCACTTCTGGAAGATCTCGGCCTTGCCGGCGACGTCACGTCGACGGCGGTCATTCCGGCTGGTCATCGCTCGACGGTCGTCATGGCGGCCCGCAAACCGGGTGTCATCGCCGGGCTCGACGCGGCCGAGCTCGCCTTCCAGCTCGTCGATCCGAAGATCGTCATGACACGCCACGTCGAAGATGGCGGCGTGGTGAAGCCCGGCGACGTGATCGCCACGATCGAAGGTCCGTCCCGCGGGCTTCTGACCGGCGAACGGACGGCACTCAATTTTCTTGGCCATCTCTCCGGCATCGCCAGCGTCACGGCCGGCATCGTTGCGGCGATCGCGGGCACCAGGGCCTCCGTCGTCTGCACCCGCAAGACGACGCCCGGACTTCGGGCGCTTGAAAAATACGCGGTGCGTGCCGGCGGCGGCATGAACCATCGTTTCGCGCTCTATGACGCCGCGCTGATCAAGGACAATCATGTGGCGATTGCCGGCGGCATCGCCGAATCCATCCGCCGCGCCAAGGCGGGCGTCGGGCATATGGTGAAGATCGAGGTGGAGGTGGATACGCTCGACCAGCTTCACGAAGCCATGGAAGTGGGTGTCGATGCGGTGCTGCTCGACAACATGACGCCGGAGCAGCTTCGCGAGGCGGTCGATATCGTCGCCGGCCGGGCGATCACCGAAGCGTCAGGCGGGATCACGCCGGTGACGGCCGCCGCCGTGGCCGCCTCGGGCGTCGATCTGCTCTCCGTCGGCTGGATCACCCACAGCGCGCCGACGCTGGATATCGGGCTCGATTTTCGCTCGGCAAGTTAGGGTGGGCGGCGCCAGAGGCTTCCGGTGTCGTTGAAAACAATGGTACATCCTTGATCCGGAACACTGAACGGGCAAGGAGCGCAAGATGCCGAGAATAGCCGAAGACCAGATCGACACCGTGCTGGCTCTCGTCGATGCCGATATCGACAAGAGCCTCCGGCGCCTCTTTGATCTGATCCGTATTCCGAGCATTTCGACAGACCCCGGCTATCGCGACCAGTGCAAGGCGGCGGCCGAGTGGCTGAGCCGCGATCTCGCGTCGATCGGCTTCGAGGCCTCCGTCCGGCCGACCACGGGCCATCCAATGGTCGTCGCGCACCAGAAGGATGCAGCCGGACCGCATCTGCTGTTCTATGGGCATTACGACGTCCAGCCCGTCGATCCGCTGGCGCTCTGGACGAGCGATCCGTTCGAGCCGCGGCTGGAGCCGTTGCCGAACGGCGATACCGCGATCGTCGCGCGCGGTGCCTCAGACGACAAGGGGCAGATGATGACCTTCGTCGAAGCCTGCCGCGCCTGGAAGGCGGTGACCGGCAAGCTGCCGGTGCAGGTCAGCATCCTTTTCGAGGGCGAGGAGGAGGCAGGCAGCCCGAGCCTTGCGCCGTTCCTCGATGCGACCGCGGAAGAGCTGAAGGCCGACATGGTCTATGTCTGCGACACCGACATGTGGGACCGGGAGACGCCGGCCGTCACCACCATGCTGCGCGGGCTCTACAGCACCGAGGTCGAGATTACCTGCGCCGACCGGGATCTGCATTCCGGCATGTTCGGCAATGCCGCCCGCAACGCGCTCCAGGTTCTCGCGGACGTGGTCGCGAGCCTCAGGACGCCGGATGGCGGCGTGGCGGTCGAAGGCTTTTACAATGGCGTCACGGAACTGCCGGAAGCCATCGAGGCGCAGTGGCAGCGGCTGCCGTTCGACGAGAAGGGTTTTCTCGCCGATATCGGGCTCGCGATCCCGGCGGGCGAGGCGGGCCGGTCCATCCTGGAACAGGTCTGGGCGCGGCCGAGCTGCGAGATTAATGGCATCAGCGGCGGTTATACGGGCGAGGGCTTC
Organism: Neorhizobium sp. T7_12; assembly: GCF_002968535.1. Classification (NCBI taxonomy): domain Bacteria; kingdom Pseudomonadati; phylum Pseudomonadota; class Alphaproteobacteria; order Hyphomicrobiales; family Rhizobiaceae; genus Neorhizobium; species Neorhizobium sp. T7_12. The sequence goes on from NZ_PVBK01000001.1 coordinate 802,646, forward strand.
AAGACCGTGATCCCCGCCAAGGCGATGGCGAAGATCTCGTTCCGGCTGGTCGACGGACAAGTTCCGGAAAAGATCCGCGACGCCTTCAAGGCGCATGTCGCGGCGCGCATTCCGCTCGACTGCTCGGTAACGTTCAAGGATTTTGGCCTGGCGCCGGCGACCGTGATGCCGATCGAAAGCCCGTTCCTGACGAAGACGCTCGCAGCGCTTTCGACCGAGTGGGAATGCGAGGCGGCGCTCGCCGGAACCGGCGGCTCGATCCCGATCATCGGTGAGTTCAAGCGCCGGCTCGGCTGCGACGCGCTGCTCGTCGGCTTTGCCCGCTTCGACAACCGCGTTCACAGCCCGAACGAGAAATACGACCTGTCGAGCTTCCACAAGGGCATCCGCTCCTGGGTCCGCATTCTCGCCGAACTTGCCGAGTGAACTAGCCGACTGATCCTGCCGCCGCTCAGGCTTTTTCGAAGAGCGGCGAGATAACCATTTCCGGCACCAACACAAGTCCCTTGTCGGTGATACGGATTTCCGGGATGACCGACAGCGGGATGAGGTTGAACCCCATATAGGCGATGGTGCAGCCTGCCTTTTCCCATTCGAGCTTGAGGGCCTTCACCTCGTCGGCCACCTCGTGGACGCGTTTATCGGAGAGCAGCCCGGCGATCGGCAGCGGCACCATCGCCGTGACCTTGCCGTCCATGACAACGCAGACGCCACCCTGTTTTTCCTCGATCGCATCCAGCGCCAACTGCATGTCGAATTCATTCGTGCCGGCGACGATGATGTTGTGGCTGTCATGACCGACGGAGGAGGCGACGGCGCCCTTTTTCAGCCCGAAACCGTTGAGCAGCCCGTGTGCGACATTGCCGGCCGATTTGCCGTGCCGCTCGACGACGGTGACGAAGCAGAGGTCGTGGCGGTCGAAATGCGCCTGCCAGTGGTCGGCGGGTTCGAGCGTCACCGTGACATGGCCGAGCGTGATGCCGGGAAGCTCCGTGCGGATCGTATGGGCAGTGACGGTGTCGACGGGAAGATCGGGCGCCAGTTTCAGGTTTTTCGGCAGCTTGACGGTGTGGTAGGCGGCTTCCGGATAACGATAGGATTTTGAAAGCGCTTCATCCAGGATTGGCGTGATCTTGCGGTTGTCGACCACCAGTTCGCCGCCATACCAGGTGCTGACCGGTTTCAGGTCGTCGGTCAGAAGCACGAGGTCCGCCCTCCGTCCGCCGCCGAGTCCGCCGATCTCGCCTTCCATGCCGAAACGGGTCGCGCCGTGCAGCGAGCCCATCGCCCAGGCCTGTTCCGGCGTCATGCCCGCCTTGACCGCTTCGCGCGTCACCCAGTCGAGCCCGAAGGCGAGTAGGTCCTCGGCGTCGCGATCGTCGGTGCAGACTGCGACGCGTTTATGCGAGGCGCCGAGTTCGGTGATTGTCTTGATCGCATGCGGCAGGGAGTGCCACGGCGTCGTCGGCGGGCCGCCGCGCAGGAAGAGCCAGACGCCGGCTTCGAGCAGATCGTCGGCGATGTCGCGGTCTATTGCCTCATGGGTATCGGTGACGCCGGAAGCGGCATAGGCGGCGACGAATTCCCGGCCGTAGACGTGGCCCGAGACCGGCCGGCCGCGCTGGAGCGCTGCGGCGAGGATCGCATGGCTGCGCTCGTCGCCCATAACGACGGGGACGAAATCCATCTTTTCGCCGAGCGCCACGGCTTCCGGCCATTTGTCGAACAGTGCGGCGATTTTTTCCGGCGTCAGGTCGCCGCCGGCGGTTTCGAGTTCCGGAGACGTCGCAGGCACAGTGCTCGGCACGGTCAGGAAGATCGATAGTGGTGCCAGGCGCGCATCTTCCAGCATCGCCTCGACGCCCGCGACGTCCATGACATTGCCGATCTCGTGGCTGTCGCAGAAGATCGTCGTGGTGCCGTTGAGAAGTGCGGCCTCGGCATAGGCGCAGGCGGTCACCATCGAGGACTCGATGTGGATATGCGGATCGACGAGGCCCGGGGCGATGATGCCGCCCTTGGCATCGTAGAGCTTTGCCGAGCCGTGCCGGTAACTGCCGGCCGGTTTGACGGCAGCGATGCGACCACCCGAAACCCAGACCTCGCGGCCGTCGAGAATGCGCTCCGAATAGGTGGACAGCACACGGGCACCCTGGATGACCAGATCGGGATCGCGACGGGCGGAAGCCACATCGGCGAGACGGCGGGTCATGGTCGAAAGCGGTGGGACGGAGAAGCGGGTGAGGGTGCTCATGAAAATCTCATTTCGAGGACACTGGGAGGGACAGGCAAGGTTGTAGGGAACACCGGCATGGCAAGGAAGCGCCATTAGGAAGGGAACACAATTGGAGCGTTGCCGAAATTCGAACTCTTGCGGCGAAATATGCTGCTTTCCAGCAACGCTCAGGTTTGGGATAGTGCACTCAAGGCAATGAAAGGCAAACGATCCGATGGCCTATATCATCACCGAACCTTGTATCGACGTGAAGGACGGCGCCTGCACCGCGGCATGTCCCGTCGACTGCATCTACGAGGGCGGGCGGATGTTCTATATTCATCCGGACGAATGCATCAATTGCGGCCTCTGTCTCTCCATCTGTCCGGTCGATGCGATTGCCTATGACGAGGAGGCGACCGAGGCCCAGATGGCGTTTATTCCCGTCAACCGGGATTATTTCGGAGCCGAGGTCACCGGGCTGGGATCACCCGGCGGCTGGGACAAAAGCCGGACGCGGAGCATTGATCACCCCGTGGTGACATCGGCGCCCGTGCGCGAGGCAGCTCACTAGGTGTTCGACCAGCTTCCGTAATAGGCGCGGGTGGCCGCAATCAGCTTGCCGCATCTTTCGCGCTCGATGGTGAGGCGCGGCAAGTCCGCCTTTGCCTGCGCCAGCAGTTCCTTGCGAGCCGCATCGAAATCGACATTCACGAGCCTGCCGTCCCGCATGACCGGCCGGCCGGCGACATAGACGGCCTTGGCATGGGCGGCGGACATGCGGTTCAGCAGCACTTCCGCCTCATCGAGATCGTCGAAGACGCTGTCGGCGATTAGGGCCTCGTAGTCGATGACCGTAAAGTCCTCTCCGAGCGGGGCGTTGACGACGGTCGCACCGGTTTTAATCGCGGCCTCAAAGATATCGGCTGCGGTGAAGCTTCGTTCGAGCTCTCGCCCGCCATGCAGGAAATAGAGGAGCCGCATTTCGCGCCAGAGATCCTGGTCGTCGTCGAAGGCGCTGCCGTCCAGCCCGATGCCGAAGCGCAGGCCGCGCTTGACGGCATCCGCGAGCGGCGCGGTGCCGGAGCGCAGGCGCAGGTTGGCGGAAGGATTGGAGACGAGCTGGACGCCGCGTTCGGCCAGTAACTCATACTCGTCCGGCCGGAGTTGGACGCCGTGGGCGACCGCCAGACGCGGCGAGAGGAAGCCGATGTCGTCGAGATAACGGACGACGCCTTGTGGAAAGCGGCGGTCCAGCCATGCCCGCTGCCGCGGGCTTTCGAGCAGGTGCATGTGGATACGGCGATCGTTGGCGGCCGACGCCCCGGCGATCGCTTCGAGCAGGGCGTTCGAGCACCATTGCGGGCCGACCGGGCCGTATTGAACATCGACCAACGAATTGGAATTCGCGGCTGCCACTGCATCGGCCGCGGCGAGCTGATCGCGGAAGGGTGCATAGCGTGGGGCGAGGGGAGAAAGTGCCTCCCAGTCCGCCGGGTTCAGGAACGGTTTCAACTGTTCCGGGCCGCCATCATAGGCCCAGGCGTCGTGGTCGAGCAGCGGGCAGGAGAGGCCGAGCCGGATGCCGACATCCTTTGCGGCGCGGATCACCTCCAGGGCCTCGTCGACCATGCGAGCCGCATTGAGGGAGTTGTGGCAATGGATGGTCGCGGCGACGCCGGTCTTTGCGAGGCGGCCGAAGGCGACGAGGGCCTCGAGATAGGCGTCCGTGCGCGGGCGGAGCCGCATGGTCGGGATCCAGGTTTCCAGCGCATCGTCGAGGCTGCCGAAATCCAGCGTTCGGATGCCGTAGCCATGGTCATGGGCATTGACCGGCATCGGCATGAGAAGATCGCCGGGGACAAGCGGGATGGCGGAGGCCAAGGCGGGAACGGCGCCCAGCACCGCCTCGCCGCGCAAGGCTTTCTGATGGCCGGGATGCTGCAGGAAACGCTTGTCTTCGTTCGATGTCACCGCCTGATGACCTCCGCAATCTGGTTGCTGAATTTTTCGAGATCGACGCTGAGGGCCTCGATGACTGCCTCCGTCGCGTGGGTGAGCTGCCGGTTATGGGGCGCGACGATGCCGACCTCCATGTTCTGCAGGCGGGAGCCGGCGATCGGCAGGGCAACCACGTCGCCGGCCTTCAGCTCCTTCAGGAGACCGAGCGGGGTGAAGAAGGCGACGCCTTCGCCGGAGAGGATCAGCGGTTTCAGCATCATCTGGTTGTTGGTGGCGACAAGCGTGCGGCCGACGCGGTCGAGCGAGGCAAGTTCGACGGCAATCATCGAGCTCATCACCTCGTTGTCGAGCTGCAGCAGCAGCTTGAACTGGGCGCATTCCTGCAGCGTGGCGCTTTTCTGACGGGCCAGCGGATGGTGTTTGGCGACCATCACCATCAGCGGCATCCGCACGCCGTGGACCAGCTTGATATCGTGCGGCCGGGCGAGATCGAAGGTGATGCCGATATCGCAGTCGCCGTCGGCGACGAAATGGAAGATGTTGTTGAAGTTGTCGGCGCGGATGCGGAAATCGACCGCGGGGTTCTTGTGATGGAATCCCATCACGAATTCCGGCATGAACTGCACCGCGAGACTGTCGAGGCAGGCGATGTGGACGCGGCCGGTACGCTTGCCCTGCAGGTCGCCGAGATCCGATTTCATGATCTCATAGTGATGAATAGTCTCCTTGGCGTGCTTCAGCACCACCTTGCCGGCGGAGGTGAGGCGCAGGCCATCGGAGAACCGTTCGAACAGCGGCGTGCCGAGCTCGTCCTCAAGCTTGCGGATTTGACGGCTGACGGCGGAGGTCGCCACATGCAGCTCTTCGGAGGCCTTTCGGATCGAGCCGGCGCGCGCGACTTCGACGAAATATTTCAGGATACTGGCGTGCATATTCATCCCCCAAGATCCTGAAATTCATACCATACCTACCGGCCCTGCCAAACCGGAGCGCGCTTTTCGCGGAAGGCCGTCACGCCTTCGACGGCGTCCTCGCTCTGCAGCGCACGGATGAGCGCGGGGGTGCGCAATCCCTGAGCTTCCGAGGGGCTGAGATGGCCGGTGCGGTTGACCGTCTGCTTGATCGCCTTCAGCGACAGCGGGGCACAGGCGACGATATCACCCACCCATCTGTCGACGGCTGCATCAAGCGCATCGAAGGGCACGGTCTCGTTGACGATGCCGAAGCCCTGCATTTCGGCGGCGGTAAACTGCCGGCCGGTCAGCATCACGGCCATGGCAAGGTTGTACGGGATTTTCCGCTGCAGGAGCACCATGCCACCGTCGAGCGGCATGCGGCCGACGCGCGCTTCCGGCAGCCCGAATTTCGCGGTGTCGGCGGCGATCACGATGTCGCAGCCGAGCACCATCTCGAAGCCGCCGCCGAGCGCGTAGCCGTTGACGCGGGCGATCACCGGCACGTCGAGCGATTTGCGGAAGGCAAGGCCGCCGAACCCGTTGGTACGGCTTTCCGCCCAATATTCGAGGCCACTCTTGGTGGCGCCGCCCTTGAGGTCGGCGCCGGTGCAGAAGGCCTTTTGGCCGCTACCGGTCAGGACCACGCAGGAAATGTCGTCGCGGGATTCGATCTCCGACCAGATCGCGTCGAGTTCCCTTTCGGTCGCGGCATCGACGGCGTTCATGCGGTCCGGACGGTCGAGCGTGACCCGCGCTACCCGGTTCTCGACGGAAAATCCGACGGTCATGCGGCGTCTCCGCGGCGCGCGTCTAAGGAGGCGAGGATTTCAGCATTGTGCTGACCGAGGCTCGGCGGTGCGATGCGCACCGAGACCGGTGCCGCGGACATGTCGATGGGAGACCCGATGAGGCGGATCGGCCCGGCGGCCGTTTCACCCGCTTCGAGGATCATCTTGTTGATGACCGTCTGCGGGTCCTGCAGCGCTTCGGCGAGGTTGCGCACCGGCGCGCAGAGGATATCGACCTCCTCCAGGCGCTTCAGCCAATGGGCATTGCTGTTCCTGGCAAAGTTCGCGCGAAAGATTTCCTGCAGTTCCGGGCGATGCGCCATCTGGGAGTCGAAATCCTTGTAGCGCGGTTGGGCCGAGAGATCCTCGATTTCGAGCGCGTTGCAGATGTCCTGCAACGGGTTCTGCTTGAAGGCGCCGACCATGACGATCGCGCCGTCGGTCGTGTCGAAAACCCCGGTCAGCGGGAAGGCGCCCCAGTTCAAATCCTTCTCGCGCATCATGTGCGCGGCACCTTCCTGCATCTGCATGGCGAGCATGGAATTGTAGAGGCTGACGGCCACCTGCTGGCCTTCGCCGGTCTTTTCCCGGTGCAGGAGCGCCAGCAGGATGCCCTGGACGAGGTGCATGCCGGCGGAATAGTCAGCGAGCGGGGTGGCATAGATCGAGGTCGGATGGGCGCTGTCCGACTTACGGCGCATGACCCCGGAAAGCGCCTGGGCGAGGATATCCTGACCGCCCTTGTGCTGGTAGGGGCCGGTGAGGCCGAAACCGGTGCCGACGGCGTAGATCAGCCGCTTGTTGATCTTCTTCAGGTCGTCGTAACCGAAGCCCATGCGCTCCATCACGCCGGGGCGGAAGTTGTTGACGACGACATCGGCACCCGCGATCAGGGCGAGCACGGCGTCGCGGGCTTCGGTGAGCTTCAGGTCGAGCGCCAGGCTCTTCTTGTTACGGTTGAGCGAGCAGAAGACCGGGTTGTTGAGGCCATCGGGGTCGGAGCCGAGCGACCAGCGCGACAGGTCGCCGATCTTGGCCTTCTCGATCTTGATCACATCGGCACCGTAATCGGCGAGCGTCTGGGTGCAGCAGGGGCCGAGCATGACCTGCGTGAAATCGATCACGCGGACGCCGTCGAGTGGGAGGGAATTCATTCCGCAGCCTCCAGGAATGTTGCATTGTCGGAGGGCACGTCGCCGGGATCGGCACCCTGGGCCCTCATCTGTTTCTGGATCGCACGAATATCGCCTTTCCGAACGGTGGTTCCGGCGTTGAGCGCCACGACGGCGGCAACGCCGGCAGCTTCGCCCATCGCCATGCAGGGCGGGATTTCGCGGCTCGACTTCTGTGCCTGCGGTGTCGCCGAGTAGTGACGTCCGGCGACGATCAGCTGATCGACCTCGCGCGGCAGCATCGAGCGGTAGGGGGTGTAATAGTCGCGGCCGCGGCAGACGGTGTCGGAGAAGTGGATGCGGTTCATCACATCGTCCTTGGTGACCACGTATTCGCCTTCGAGAAGACGCGTCTGGCGCACGCCGGTCTGCGGCGCGAAATCGACCACATAGGCCTTTTCGAAGCCCGGCATCTTTTCACGGGTGAAATCGAGCAGGCGGGCGATACGGTTGCGGCCTTCGATTTCCGCCTTGGTGAGGTCCTCGGTCTTGAGGCCGGAGAGGTTCGGCATATGCGGGCAGTTGAGCCAGACGACGCCCGGCAGCGGGGTCTTCAGCCACCAGAAGGACCAGCAGCCGCCGATCAGGCGTTTTGCCTCATGGTCGATCTTCTTGAAGGCTTCCGGCTCCTCGAATTCGAAGCGCTCGGCCGCATCCGTATCGACGCCGCCCCAGCGGGAGACGGTGGTCAGGATGAAATTGGATTCCACATGCGAGGCGCCGGCGGAGGCCGCGACATCGAGGTCGCCGGTGGTGTCGATGACGACATCGCCGAGGATCGCTTCCATGCCGGACTTGGTCTGGCAGATGACCCCCTTGATGGTCTTGCCTTCCATGATGGCGGAGGAGAACCAGCTATGGGTCCGAAGCTTGACGCCCGCTTCGGTCAGCACGTCGTAGGAGGCGCGCTTGAAACCGTCCGGATCGAAAGCGGCGGAGAAGCAGATGGGGTGCGGCATGGACTGGGTGTGGAAATCGAAGAGGCCCCATCGCGCCCAGCGCCGCCAGGCGTCCGGCGTCTCGCGGATGTCGAGTTCGCGGTCGCGGCCGGTGGGCGTGACGCAGAGGTCCCATTTCTTCATGCGCTCGATCATCTCCATGCAGATGCCCTGCACGGTGATTTCGAGATTGTTGATCATGTCGTCGAGCACCAGCACCATGCCGCCGGCGGCAAGCCCGCCAACGTAGGGGTAGCGTTCGAGGAGGGTCACCTTGGCGCCGTTGCGGGCTGCGGAAACGGCCGCGGAAATGCCCGCCGGTCCTCCGCCGACCACGACCACATCGGAACGGTCGACCACTGCGACGTTGCGCGCCGCCTGAAGAATTGTCTGTTGCATTGGTTCAAACTCCCAAAAAGTTGGGCTGAGGACAGTTGGTTCGGTGCGTTGGGCTCAGTGCGATCCGGCCGGCTTCCAGCGGATCATCCGGGCTTCGATCACCGAGACGATGAAGAAGAGGACGACGGCAAGGACCGCGGCGATCACGACGGTTGCGTAGAGCAGGGGCGAGCGGAAATTGTAGGTCGCCTCGATGATCAGAGCGCCGAGGCCGAAGCTCGAGCCGATCCATTCGGCGACGATGGCGCCCATGACGCTGCTGGTCGCGGCAATCTTCAGCGCCGCAAACAGGAACGGCATCGAACTCGGCAGCCGCACCTTCCAGAGGATTTCCGTGTTGCTGGCAGACAGGACCCGCATCAGGTCGAGCATGGCGGGGCTCGCGGATTTCAGGCCTTGGACCATGTTGACCAAAGTCGGGAAGAAGCAGATCAGCCCGGCGATGATGATCTTCGGTGCAAGCCCGTTGCCGAAGATCAGCACGAGGATCGGGGCGAGCGCAATGATCGGGATCGCCTTGATGAACACGGCGATCGGATAGAAGGCCTTTTCCGCCGTCGCGCTGTGGACGAACCAGATCGCCAGAAGGATGGCGACGAGATTGCCGAAGACGAAGCCGAGGAAGGCTTCGAGGATCGTCGGCAGCATATTGGTCCAGAGGATCCCGGCGTTGTCGCGGAAGGCATAGGCGACATCGACCGGGCTCGGGGCCATGAAGGTCGGGATATTGAAGAACCAGACGACGAACTGCCAGAGGACCACGAGCCCGACGGCGGCTGCGATCGCCGGCATATGTTTGACGAGCACACCGGCCGTCGCATCGAGGAGCGCGATCTTGCGATCGGGGGCGGCGGCGGTCTTGGTGGTGGAGGAAACGACGTGGCTCACAGGCATTCCTCCAGAAGGTGGCGCAGATGCGCGGTGACGCCGATGAACTCGACGGTGTCACGCACGGCAAGCGAACGCGGGAAGGGGAGATCGACCTTCATGAACTCCTTGACGCGGCCCGGATGGGCCTGAAGCATCAGCACGTTCTGGCCGAGGAAGGCCGCTTCCGGGATGGAATGGGTGACGAACAGGATCGTCGTTCCGGTTTCCTGCCAGACGCGCAGCAGTTCCTCGTTCAGACGGTCGCGGGTGATTTCGTCGAGCGCCCCGAAAGGCTCGTCCATCAGCAGGATGCGCGGCCGCGTGATCAGCGCCCGGGCGATTGCCACGCGCTGGCGCATGCCGCCAGAGAGCTCGTGAGGGAGCGAATTTTCGCGCCCCTTCAGCCCGACCATGGCCAGCAGCTCATGCGGGTCCGCATGGTCGCCGGTTTGGGCGTGTTTTCCGACTTCCAGCGGCAGGCGGACATTGTCGAGTACGTTCCGCCAGGGAAGCAGCGTCGCATCCTGGAAAACGAAGGCGAAGTCGCGGCTCTGGCGAGCCTCCTGCGGGCTGCGGCCGAACACGGAAATCGAACCGTCGCTGATGTGGACGAGATCCGCCACACATCTGAGCAGGGTCGATTTTCCGCAGCCCGAGGGCCCAAGCATGGTGACGAAGGCACCTTCCGGTATGTCCACGGAAACATCGGAAAGGGCCGTGAATTCGTTGTTCCTGTCGCCGAACCGGACGGAGAGGTTTCGGATCGAAACCGCCGTGGCTGCCGGTTCTGTCTGGGGAACGCTCGGCATCAACTTCGCCGTTCCTAACATGGCTATCACCCCACCTGTTTGCGGATGTCGCTGGTGGCTTCGAGGATGGAGAAGTTCGCGACGTCGTCGACCGTCGGAACCGTCCCCTTGAACTGCTTGAGATCGGCATAGGCCTTGATCTGCGCCGCCCAGTTTTCACGCGACATGGTACCCCAGCCCGATGCCTTGGTGGTGGCGCCGAAGGAGAAGTCGACGCACGGGACCACGGCCTTCATTTCGCTTGCCTTGTCGAGGATCGGATAGGCCTCGCAGAGCATCTCGACCGCTTCCTTCTGGTTGTTGCGAACATAACCCCAGCCCTTGGCGGCGGCGCGGGTGAAACGTTCGAGAACATCCGAATGTTTGGCGATCTGGTCGTCGGTCGTGTAGTAGACGTTGGCGTAGAGCTGCAGGCCGCTATCCCAGAGCATCATGTCGACGCGGTTGTCGCCGAGCACATCGAGAGCGTTGACATTGGTCAGCCAGCCGGTGACCGCATCGGCCTGGCCGGTAATCAACTGGTTCATGTCCGAACCCATATTGACCATCTTCACCTGGTCCTCGGCGATGCCGTTCTGGGCGAGAAGCGCGCGCAGCAGGATGAAGGCGGTCGGCTGGGTGGCGATCGTCTTGCCGATCATGTCCTTCGGGGTCTTGATCGCCTTGTTCTTCAGCGAGAAATAGGTGAACGGATGCTTCTGGTAGCCGGACAGGAAGGCCTTGACCGGCAGGCCTGCAGAACGCGCCAGCATCACCGATGGGCTGGAGGAAATCTGGCCGGTCGCGGACTGGCCCGATGCCACGCCCGCGACGCCATCGACGCTCGGTCCGCCGGGGACGATCTCAAGCTCTATGCCCTGTTCCTGGAAAAAACCCTTCTTCATGGCGGCGACTTCGCCGAGCACGCCGTTCGAGGCGAGCCAGCCGAGCTGCATGCGCACTTTCGCCACGTCCTTGGCGTTGCCGGCCCGGATGCCGAGGAAGCTGGAGGTGGCGGCAAGGCCGCCCAAGGCCGCGGCATTGGAGATAAAGCGGCGGCGATTCAGTGTGAAATGAGACATAGCGTTCCCCTGTTGGCCTTTTGGCCTGATACATTTTCGCTTGACTTCGCCGGTCTCAGCTGCCGGATTGAGGAGAGGATGGCGCAATGTCGCGTTCTAATAAAGAACAATAATTCGCATATTTGGTTGCCGAAAAGGCAACGCCAGATTCGCGGCGATTCCATGGAATTGGCAATCGTCAAGTATATCGCCCGAGCCGAAGCCTCGATATAGGGCCGAAGACTTCGCGAAGGCCTGATTCCTGGCGGACGTTTACTTAATTATCCACTCAAGATAGAAAATTCTTGAAAGGTACTCGGCAACCTATCGATGATAGGATACAAATAACACCTATGTATCCTAGCGCCGGAAAGATGGTCCTGCAGTGAGCAAAGCACCGAATGCCGCCGACAGAGAGGTTGGAAAGCGGATCCGCCTCTACAGGCGAGAGAAAAAGCTTACCCAGCCGCAACTCGCCCACCACGTGGGCATCACGTCTCAGCAGCTTCAGAAATATGAAAACGGCATCAACCGGATTGCAGTCGGCAAGCTGGTGGAGATCGCAACTGCGCTGAAGGTCGAGATGGTGGCGTTCTTCGACCGCATCCCGACAGTCGAGCCGTCGAACGACAACCAGCTCGAAGACCCGCAATTCGATTTCACGCATGAAGCGCTGCTGATGAGCATGGCATTCATGAGCATTACGAAGCCGGTTCTGCGCAAACGCATCCTGGAACTGGTCCAAGCGGTTGCCACGAAGGAATTCGAGGCGGAAGCGCTTTTCGCCGAGATCGAAAGACAACCGGCCCAGTGATCGGTCCCTGACGGTTTAAGGCCTGGGACCATCGTCGTCGAGGGCCAGCTTGGTCTTGTGGCGGAATATCGCATTCAGTTTCACGCTCCTCTCGTTTTCGGGGCTGACGCCCTCCCAATCGAGCGAGAGTTGAAGGAGTGCCATGTTCGTCAGGTGGACGACCGTGGAGAGCTGAAGGGATTCCGCTTCCTTGTTGACCGCAGAAAGCATGCGGAACAGGCGGGCGTATTCGTCGCTGGCGACGTCGTTTGCGAGATCAATCATTTCATGGATCCTTGCGCCGAGTCGACCTCGTCGCGCAGTTTTTCCCAATGGGCGGTCTGTGCGAACGTCCATTTGGAGTGTTTGTTGGAACTGCTGATGCCGTTTAGCCAGACGAGGACGGCTCTCGCATCCTCACGCTTCAATTCCACCTGGTGGCGTTTGATGTCGTGAAGGATCACTGCACTGCGCTGAGGATCGTTGAAATCGCATCGTTCGAGAATGGCCTGATAGGTCCGCTCGGTGTAGTGCATGAAATTGGCGGCGAGGAAAAATCTCTCCCGTTCGGCAGCTGAGATGAGCCCCATCCGCCCAAGCTTGCGGATTGTCGCCTCGTAATCGACGCGCGGCACCGAGAGAGGCATCCAGCCGAGCTCCTCGGGGCCGTGGATCAGTGCGACGGCTTCGTCATCGATCAACCGGCCGGCGGCATAATCGGAATATATCCTGCCGATGCCGACCATTCCGAATGCCTCGCATTCGGCAGCGCGCAAAGCTCCCATGCTCGAGCCGCCGCCGACGGAGACATCGCAGCTCAGCGCATAAAGAATCTCCTTGTGCCATACGGAGGCGGACTCGCCGAAATAGCCGTCGATCAGCGCGATCGCCTTGGCGCCGTCCTCGACCGCCTTCAGAATGTCGCCGCGCGCCGCAGGCCCGCGGAAGGTCAACGAGGGAAATCGTTGCTTCATCTGGCGGGTCGAAGACCCGAGACTCGGTCCGACAAAAACAACTTTCAATGCCGTGACCTCCTTATGGCGTTTGCAGCGCGGATACCGAGCTGCAAATATTGGCCTGAAAGTTCAACTTCCAAGCCGGGAACGACGACGCGGACGACCGATACAGGGAGCCCGGCATCCTGCATGGGAACGGCAACGACCTGCCTGATGCCGGCCAGCCTGAGACGGGCGAGTATGTGATCGATCGTGCCGTTGATAGAGTGGCGGGTTGCGTCCAGCTCGCGATACTGGACCGGGCGCCTGTCCAGCGACGACAGGGCGACCAGTCGGCTGAGAGCGTTGTCCCCCCGCATATGCTGATAGATCCGTGGCGAAAAGTCGTCGCGGCTGCCGGCAATCGCAGTCAGGCGGCTCTGAGCGGCCTCGGTGATGGCACGCAGCATTGCGCGTACCGGATCGGGATGGCAGCCGCAGCCGCCGCAAATCTGGCTCCAGCGCGGGTCTGACCGCTTGGCCGTGGAGTCCGGGATCAGCACGGCCAGGAATGCCGGAACCTGGAGATCCGTCGTCATGTCGAGGAGGAGGAGCTGTATGCCCGCGTTGCGAAGGCGGCGCACCATGAGGTCGAGCACGGCATCCTCGACGCTGGCCGGATCGACGAGGCAGGCATTCAATTCCTGTTCGGATTTGAGCTGGACAAGGGTCCAGGCGTCTCGCTCGACGAGTTCGCACAGCCCGTGCAGGAGCGCCTCGGCATGGGTGTTTCCGGAAGCAAGGCCATCGCTGGACTGCTCGAACCCGGCCGGCCGCTCGCCCCGGTGGTCCATCCCGGCAAGCCACCAGGGCACCATGACCTGATTGCCGGAGAGGATGTCGAGACCGGTGACCCAGGGTATCTGGCCATCGCCGATTTCGGAGGGCACGCATCGGGCGGTCGAATGAAGGTCGATCATCCCGCTTGCGGAGCCCGCAACGTCGTTAACGGTCGCCCAGGTGAGCGATGCCGGTTCGATTTCCGCGACGCGCGTCTCCAAAGCCTCCATGGCGGCCGAGGTGCGCGCCGCATCGGCATCGACGCCTTTGCCCTGGAAGACGGAAAGAGTGTGGCTGTTCGGCCGCGTCGCGAAGGCGACAGGAATGCCGACCCGGTCGAGGCCGGTCAGGAAGCCGACCCGGGTGATGCCGAGATCCCGGAAAAACGGGCTGATCGCGTCGAAGGTTTCCGCCGGAGAAACGCGCCGGTCATGATACGTGCTGAAACCCTGCTCCCGCTGCGTCAGGGAGGCTGCGAATGTCTGGATCGTCTGTGTCGATGACTGGATCTGCATCATCATTTCCGGCGGCCGAATTTCGAAGGACCCTGACCTCGAACGAGATTGGGCGGGCGACTGCCGGGTCTGCAAAAGCGGTTGCGGTGCCGAACTCATGCCGTCGAATCGTCCTCTCCAAGGGTCTCTAGTGCAGAAGAAACCAAAGGCACCGTGACTTGGGCGTGACAGGCTTGTTTAGGGGGCTTGTGTGGCTACTTGAACGATCTTTTGCTTGCCGGCTGGTGGTCAAGCCCAAGGCAGCCGTCGGCCCCTTGGGCTTCCAGGCTCATTACTGATATCTCATGGCATGCGTGACCTGAGAGAGCGCGTTCGGCGCAATTTCGGTCCGGCCGCCAAGTACGGCTTCGGCAGCGGCGGAAAACCGCAGCGTCGGGGCAGAGGCAGTGGTTTCAACCGGCTTGGAGTTCTTGAACTTCGTTTCCATGCTTTCTCTCCGCTAATAGGCAGCGTGTGCTGCGTGCATCGAGAAAGGACCACATCGGGTGTTATTCCAGCGTGACAGGCATTTTCACGCCTGTTTACGGCAGCCCGGCGAGCCGGAGGCCATGAATGAGAAGCTCGGCATGGGCCGGGTTGCGGTCCGGCACGAAGTAGCGAATGTCCTCGCTGCGGAAGTCCGGGAAATTTTCCCTGACGATCGCGGCATATTTACGCGCGGCGGGCATGTCGCCAGCCATCGCGTGACTGGCGGCAAGCAACCGCGCGGTGGCGTGCTTGGTGCGGACCGGGTCGATAGTATCGATCGCTTTCGAATATTCCTGGCGCACGTAATAGGTGGAGCCGAGGATCCAGTAGTAATGATCCGGCGGCAGCGGGTTCAATTTGAAGGCCGCGAGCCCGAGATCGAGAGCCTTGTCCAGGTCGCCCGCATGCGACAGGGCGTCCGAATAATCGACCAACACGTCCGCATCGCTCGGATTGAGGTTCTGAGCCTCCTGAAAGAGGTCCAGGCTTTCATCGAAACGCCGGCGGTAGAGCGAGATGAAGCCCAGCTCGCGGAAGGCGCGGCCGCTGCCGGGATCGAGATCGCGGGATGCGCGCGCGGATTGATTGGCCACATCCAGCAACTCGTTGTCCTTCATGCCGCGAACCAGCCATTCCATGCCGAGCGACCGTGAAATTCCGGCATGCGCCGGCGAAAAACTGTCACACCGCTTGACCGCCGATTTGAACCATTTGCGCGCCTGGCGCAGATGCTGCAGGTCGGTGCCGGACAGATAGCGCTTTCCTTCGAGATAGAGGCGGTAGGCGGAGGGATCGACGTCATCGAGGGACCTGGCGATTTCATGCCGTTCGATGACATCGGTCAGCGACATCGAAATACGCCGCGCCAGCTGGCTGAACGACGCTCTCATCTGCTGGACGTCGAGCGGCAGGTTGATGGCCCAGAGCACCTCGCCGGTGCCGACCCTCGTCAGCCTGCAGGTCGCAAAAATCTCGTCGCCTTCGCCCTGGATCGTCACGAACACGGAATAGTCGAACTGAAGGTCGCTAAGGGCCGATTGGCCCTGATTTGGATTGGTGGATCGATTGAGCAGTTCAAAGCTCGTATGGGCGGCGATGATCTTGAAGACACGCTGGTGGCTGAGGCCGATCGTGACGTCTTCCAAAAGAGCCCTGCCGAGGCGCTGGACCAGCGCATCCTGAACGATCGTCTCGGGCGGAAGGATCACCACGCGCGGCTGTGCCGGCATGACAGCCTTCGGGCGTTCCTCCGGTTCGGGCGTGCGGTCGGAGCCGGGGCGGCTGAGGATGCCGAGTTCGTGGGCGAGCCCAATCGTCTCCGGTGTCGGCGGCGTACCGTAATCGGCCCTGAGCTGGTCCCTGCATCGGCTATAGGCCTGACGGGCGCCGGCGAAGTCACCATGGGCGACATGATACTTCATCAACGCTCGCGCGGCGCCCTCATGGGAGGCATCCAGTTCGATCAGGCGGTTGGCAAGCAGGGGCAATGACGGGGACTGCTGATGGGACGATATCGCCAGCAGGCTTTCGATGTGGCTCGATCGCCAGTCACCGACCTTGCGCCGTGCGTCCAACAACCAGTCTTCCGCGCCGCCGGTCGGAGCCTCCACGGCTTCGAGCAGTTCGCCTCGAACAAGGTCCCAGTCCTCTTCCCTTAGAGGGCCGGGCTCCATCAGGGCGAGGAGATCGATGTCGGACCGATTGCAATCAAGCCTCAGCGCTTCTTCGTCGGTGACAAGGATGGCCGGGGCATCAGGACCGACAGCCTTGGCGATGCGTGCCAAAAGCTGACGCAGGCTGTTTGCGCGCTTCTCCGCGTCGTGGGAAGGCCAGAGAAGCCGCCGTATCGTTTCGCGGTCGACCGTCAATCTGGGCGCCATCGCAACGACGGCAAAGAGAAAATACGCTTTTTCCGGCAACGCGATGCTCGCGCCGTCCAACTCAAGTGAGGGGCGACCGAGCAACCGGATTTTGAGCGTCGTATTTTCGAGCATTATGTTGTTGTTCGGAACTACGAGTTGTTGTCAGAAATGTGTATCGTTAAGGGAACTATATGTACATGCATTTCTTGAGACTGTTGGACCAGTAGGATACAGCTATCGCGAGCTTCGTCAAAGCGGCTTTTATCGCCATGGTCGAATCGCGTTCCTATTTTCCCTCTTCCGGTTGAAGGTGGCGCGCCGAAAGCAATTCCGCAAACAGGGCGTCCAGGATGCAGGCGCCGGCTCAGCCAGGAAACCGGTATTACGTTGGGTTTCCAAGGAATTGGAAATACGCCCAGGCGAGAACAAGGCACACGATCACGGCTGCAACGACCGCCAACTTGCGCAACAGCGGGTTCGGTTCTCGCGGCGGTGGTTCCGGGCGTCGGAATTTGATGATGTTGTCGTTCATGGATCTGCTTTTACCGCTGAACGTCTTGAACCGCTATGGGGTTGCGATTGTTTTGTGGTGTTGCGGGTGCGATCAGCGTCCGAGACGGGCATAACAGCACGTCGATCCGCGTCAACTTACCATACTCTCGGCAATCCCTTCGTTCACAGGCCATTCCGGCGCGGTCCTTTGCCGGCCTACTTCACCGCGCCCGCCGTCATGCCGTTGATGAACTGGCGCGACAGGATGATGTAGACGATGATGATCGGCGCTGAGGAGAGCAGGAGTCCCGCAAACAGCACGCCCCAATCGGTCGTATATTCGCCCATGAAGGTCGTCAGTCCCTGGGGCAGGGTCTTCAGGTTGTCCTTCTGGATGAAGATCAGCGGGAAGAAGAAGTCGTTCCAGATCGGCACCACGTTCTGGATGCCGGCGATCACCATGGCCGGCCTGACCAGCGGCAGCATGATAGACCACATGATCCGCGGTTCGCTGGCACCGTCCATGCGGGCCGCGTCCTCGAGTTCGTTCGGAAGCGTGGCGATGAAGCCGGTCATGATGAAGACGGTGGTCGGCAGGCCCATCGCCACGTAGATGACGATCAGCGCCAGCTGGGTGTTCAGGATGCCCAGGTCGCGCATCAGGATGAAGAGCGGGATGATCGCGAGCTTCAGGGGAAGCGTCAGCCCGGCCAGGAAGAACATCAGCACGAAACTCGAGCCTCGGAACTTGTAGCGACCGATCGCATAGGCCGCCATCGTCCCGAGCGTCAGGATCACGACGATCGACGCACCGGTGACGATCACCGAATTCAGGAAATAGCGCAGGAAGTTGGTCTGGCTCCAGATCTTGGTGATGTTGGCGAAGTTGGAAAAATCAGGGATTGAGAACGGCGATTGGAAGATCTGTGCATTCGTCTTGAACGCAGCAAACAACATAATGACGATGGGAGCGAGCATCACCACGGTGTTCAGGATCAGGATGATCTGGATCAGCCCATCCTTGCCGAGCGTGGCGAGCATGCCGCGCCGATCGTAATAGTTTTGTGAAGCGGTGCTCATAACTGAATTTCCCTGGCCCGCAGCTTGAAGGTGATGACGCCGGCGACAAGGGCGATGAAGACGAAGATCAGTACGGCAAGCGCGCTGCCGGCGCCGAAATCCTGGCCCGAGCCGGATTGGTCGCCGAAGGCGGTGCGATAGAAATAGAGGCCGAGGACGTCCGTCGCCTTATGTGGCGAGCCGTCGACGCCGACCATGATATAAGGCAGTTCGAACCAGTTGAACGAGCTGACGAAAAGCAGCGTGAAGACGACGGTTGCGCTGGGCGCCACCAGCGGCCAGACGACCTTGCGGATCTTCACCCATTCGCTTTCGGTCTCCATGCGCACGGCATCCAGGATTTCGCTGGGGATTCGCTGCATCCCGGCGAGGAAAACGAGGGTCGGGAAGCCGACCATGTGCCAGGCATTGGCGATGATCAGTGCCCAGAGCGCCGTCGCACCCTGACCGAGCCAGGGCTGGGCAAGTCCACCGAGGCCAGTGCCGCGCAGCGAGATGTTCACGACCCCGAAAAGCGGGTGCAGAAAGAGTTTCCAGAGGAAACCGACGATGATGGTCGACAGTACGACCGGAAGGAAAACTGCGATCCGATGGAAGGCAGCGCCCGGGAGTTCGCGCCACAGGCAGTAGGCGAGCACGAAACCGACGCCGTTCTGCAACACCATCAGCGCGAAGAAAACCAGCACGTTGTGCGTGAATGCATTCAACGTCCAGTCCGCATAGGGCTGGGTGAACAGGACCCTGTAGAAATTTGCGAAGCCGACGAACTCGCCCCGCGCCAACCCGTGCCATTGGAAGAAGGCATAAGCAAATGCGGAGATGATGGGATAGACGACGAACAGGGCGACGAAGGCGAGCGGCGGCACGATCAGCGCCGTGATCCATAGACGTCGCGCCACGAGAGGCGATCCGGGCATCACAATTCTCTTTGGTTGGAAAATATGGGGAACGGCCGCTGTCCGGCCGCTCCCCTTTCGATTATTTCTTGAACGGTGCGTACCAGGCGGCGAGGCCGGTCGTCAGGTTCTTGCCGACCTCTTCCGGGGTCGCCTTGCCGCCGAACAGCTTCTGGATTTCGCCCTGCAGCAGGACGGAACCGGATGGTTCACCGTACCGGAAATGCACCAGCATGATGTAGGGGATGGAGTGCTTGTTGAGTTCGGCGACTTCACCCAGCAGCGGTTCCTTGAAGTTTACGCCCGGCACAGCCGAGATATTGTTCAGGTCGTCGGCGAACATCTGGCCGAATTCCTGGCTGGCGAGGAAGTTGACGAACTTCAGCGCCGCTTCCTTCTTGGTGGTCTTGGCGTTGACCGCATAACCACCATCGAAATATTGGGCGACCAGCTTTTCGTCACCGGCCTTCAGGCCCGGCATCGCGAAGATGCCCATTTTGATCGCGGGGTTCTGCTTCTTGAAGTTCGAAAGCTCGTAGGAACCACCGACGAACATGCCGGCCATGCCGGATGCGAAGAGCTGCTGCGATGAAGCGTAGTCGAGACCGATAAAGCCGTCAGGGAAATATTTGGTGATTTCCTTGAGCTTGGTGAGCGCCTCGATGTAACGCTTGTCTGTGAAATCGGCTTTGCCGGCCATCAGGTCATCATAGAAGCCCCGGCCCATCACGGTGGAGGCGATGCCGCCGACCATGACCTCGTTCTGCCAGGCCGTCGCCGTGCCGTTGCCGAACGGCATAATGCCGGCCGCCTTCAGCTTTTCGGAAGCCTTGACGAGTTCGTCAAAGGTTTCCGGCTCCTTCAGACCGTTCTTGTCGAAGATGTCCTTGTTATAGATCACTAGCATCGTCTGGCTGGCGAAGGGCACCGCGTAGGTGATCTTGCTCGAGCGGGCGGTTTCAGCGGCGACGGCGGCCGGTGCGAATTTCTCGAGCGCAGGAACGTTGGTCTTGTCGAGCGGCAGCAGATAGCCGGCGTTCGCGACGTTTTCCAGGCCGCCATAGGCACGGGCAAACATCAGGTCCGGTCCCGAACCGCCGGCAAGGGCGGTCGACAGGATGGTGTTGTAGTTCGTCGCTTCGAACGTCTCGAACTTGACGGTGATGCCCGGGTTCTTCGTCTCGAAAGCGGAGATAAATTTCTGGTACTGGGCCTTATCTTCCTGGCGCCAGCTCCAGAAGGTCAATTCCTGCGCCATTGCCGGCAAAGCCGTCGCCAGGGCCCCCAGGGCTATTATCGTGCTGCTAACTAGCTTTTTCATCTGGTTCCATCCTCTTGGTATTTATAGGAGACGAAAAGTGCTCTCAGGCCGCCAACCTCTCCCTCGTTGCGCGGCTGAAATAGTGGATTTGCTCCGAAGCGACCGTGATGACGACCGGCGTGTCCGGAGGGAGGTCGACCGAGGCCAAGGACCGGATGCCGACCAGCGTACCGTCGCCGAGGCGGACATATACATACGTGTTCTCGCCCAGATATTCGGTGTAGACGACGCTGCCCTTGAAACCCTCGGTATTCTCGTCCGTGGAGATCGTCATCGCATCCGGCCGGACGCCGATGACCAGATTCCGCTCGTCGGAATGGGGGAGGCGGGAGGCGCTGACCGCGCCTGATCCGGCAAGGGCCAGATGATTGCCGTTTCGCTCGACATCGAGAAGCGACATGCGTGGCGAGCCGATAAAGGTTGCGACGAACGTGTTCGCCGGCCTCTCGTAGAGTTCTCGGGGGCTGCCGAACTGCTCCACGTTGCCATTGTTCATGACGACGATCCGGTCGGCAAGCGTCATGGCTTCGACCTGGTCATGGGTAACGTAGATGGTGGTGCCGCCGATTTCCCGGTGAAGCCTTGCGATTTCCAGGCGCACGTCGGAGCGAAGCGCCGCATCCAAGTTGGAAAGCGGCTCGTCGAGGAGCAGGACTTTAGGCTTCCTGACCAGCGCGCGGCCGATCGCGACGCGCTGGCGCTGGCCGCCGGAGAGCTCTCGCGGCTTGCGCTTTAACAGCGGGTCCAGCCGCAGCATCTTGGAGGCTTCGTCGATGCGCTTTTCGACCTCGCCCTTTTCGAGGCCCATCAGCCGTGCGCCAAAGGCCATGTTCTCGTAGACATCCATATGCGGATAGAGCGCATAGGACTGGAAGACCATAGCGATGCCGCGGCGCGACGGGGCGACATCGTTCATCCGACGGTCGTCGACGTGAAACTCACCCGAGCTAATCGTGTCGAGGCCGGCGATCAATCGCAGCAGCGTGGATTTTCCGCATCCCGACGGGCCGACGAAAACGACGAACTCCCTGTCGGAAATCTCGAGGTCGATCCCGTGCAGCACGTCGACGGATTTGAAGCTTTTCTTGATGCCGCTGAGGGTCATTCGAGCCATGCCGAAACTCCGTACTCGTCAATTCAAAGTCTGCTCGACGGCAAGCGCCGCGAGCAATTTAGCCGTTTCAACCGAATCGCGATGGACGATGCAATGCTGCCATCCGACTTCGCGAGCCGACAGAACATTTTCCTCGATGTCGTCGATGAAGAAGACGTCCTTTTCCGAACATCCCTCCGCCTGCGATACTGCCTCAAAAATCACGCGGTCCGGTTTCTCAAGGCCCATTTCATGGGAAAGGTATTCGCGATCGAAATAACCGGCGCCCAGAAGGTTCTCGCTGATATGGCGCCAATGGATCGCCTGATTGTTGCTGAGGCAAACGACGCGATGGTTTTCCCGGAGCCTGCGAACAAACGCGATGAACTCATGAAAACCTTTGGCAACATAGGCATGCTCGGCTTCGTAGATGCTTTCGTGCGGCACATCGAATACCCTGGTCAGCGCCTGCACGTAGTCGACTTCCGTGGACCGCCCAAGGCGGAAATCGCGGAAGATCGCTTCCGGAACGTCGCCGTACCGCATGGACGGGCCTGCACCGCCGGCCTTCGATACCGCGCGGTCGCGGGAAGCCGGATCGAGCTTCACGAATACTCCGCCAATATCAAAAATGAAGAGTTTTTCGCGTTTCTTCATCAGCCGGTTCCAGCACCACTCCCCACCCCTTAAGTGTTAACAACCTATTAGATAATTCCGTCCTGTCAATTAAGTATGGAATTTTTTATTCGTATCGAATGTTTTCAACAGGCTGGTGCCGCCGTCGCTTCATTTCGACGGCGGATCTACTATGGGGATTGGTGCGGGATCTAATGAGCTGCAGGCGATAAGGCCTTAGAAATACGCCTGATTTGCGGGTGGCACGGTCATCCGGCGACGGCAATGCCGCGTAGCGGAATGGAATATAAAATTCTTTATGTTTTTCATGATAGGAATTTTCTATCGTAATCATTTTGGTCACAAGTACCGCCGATCGAACGATCGGCGGGAAGACCGATATCGTCCGGGTGATCGGCGTCATCCTTCGATGCATTCAAGAATGGCAGGAGATTTATTGTGTTGAGGACGCGCGCTGCTCGGATATTACCGGCAGGAAGGTCGCCTGGTGTTCGTGGCAGACGTCGGGGTTGAGAATGCCTATACCATGCCCGCACCCAGTACAGTCGGGCCGGCCGGGGGGAACGGCTGCTCCTCAAGGTCCGCAGCACAATGCCGCCGTCCTCTCCCGCGAGCGGGCCGCGGTGGGAGAGGGCGACGGGATATTATCGTGAGGTACCCGATCGCCTGTATCTCTTGGAACAGGCGATCGGAGGACGGCTCCGACAGGAGCTTGGTCGGGGCGACCGTTACGCCGCGACGGGCTGGGCGGGGGCCTTGGCGCCGGTCATGAAGGCGACCGCGTCGGACATCGTGTACTCTTTGGGATCGATCACGGTCAGCCGTCGTCCAAGCCGATGAATATGAATGCGGTCGGCTACTTCGAACACATGCGGCATGTTGTGCGAGATGAGCACGATCGGGATGCCGCGCGAGCGCACGTCGAGGATGAGCTCCAGAACCTTCCGGCTTTCCTTGACGCCGAGTGCGGCGGTTGGTTCGTCGAGAATGATAACCTTGGAGCCGAACGCTGCGGCACGTGCCACGGCGACGCCTTGACGCTGGCCGCCCGACAGGGTCTCGACGGCTTGGTTGATGTTCTGGATCGTCATCAGCCCGAGTTCCGTGAGCTTGTCGCGCGCCTGCTTTTCCATCGTCGGCCGGTCGAGCATGCGGAACCACTGTCCGAGCACGCCGCGCTTGCGGATTTCGCGACCGAGAAACATGTTGTCGGCGATCGACAGGGCGGGGGAGAGCGCCAGGTTCTGGTAGACGGTTTCGATGCCCGCGTCGCGGGCTTCCAGCGGCGACTTGAAATGCACCGGCCGGCCTTCGAGCGTGATTTCGCCCTCGTCGGGCCGTACCGCGCCGGAGATCGCCTTGATTAGCGAGGACTTGCCGGCGCCGTTGTCGCCGATGACGGCGAGGATTTCGCCGGGGTAGAGATCGAAATCGGCGTTGTCGAGAGCAGTGACGCGTCCGTAACGCTTGACCAGGCCGCGGGCTGTGAGAATGGGTTCGACGCTCATGATTACACCGAGACCTTTCTGATCCACTGATCGATTGCGACGGCGGCGATGATGAGCCAGCCGGTCAGCATGACTTTCCATTGGGGATCGGCGCCGAGCATGTTGAGACCCATCGACATGACGCCGACGAGCATGGCGCCAAACAGCGTGCCGAGGATGGAACCGCGGCCGCCGAACAGCGAGATGCCGCCGATCACCGTCGCGGTGATCGCTTGGAGGTTGAAGTCGGTCACTGCCGAGGAAGGCGAGATCGAGCCGTTGCGGCCGATCGACACCCAGGCGGCGAAGGCGGCGATGACCCCCGCGATCGTGTAGACGCTGAGCAGAACCTTGCGGGTCTGGATGCCGGAGAGTTTTGCAGCTTCCGGGTCGTCACCGACGGCGTAGACATGCCTTCCCCAGGCCGTATGGTTGAGGATGTACCAGAGCACCGCCACGAGCAGGACCATGGCGATGACGCCAAGCGTCAGGATGGCGCTGCCGATCCTGAAATTGAGCGCGAAGAGATGGAGGAGCGGGGCCTTTTCGTCCACGTCGGTATCGCGGATCGTCTCGTTGGCGGAATAGATGAAATTCGTCGCCATGATGATGTTCCAGGAGCCGAGCGTCACGATGAACGGCGGCAACCGCATGACCGCGACGAGGAACCCGTTGAAAAAGCCGCAGGCGCCGCCGGTGATCAGGCCGACGAGGATCGCGATGCCGGTGGGCATGCCGTAGGTCACGGCGAAATTGCCCATGATGACAGCCGATATCACCATCACCACCCCTATCGAGAGATCGATGCCGGCGGTGAGGATGATCAGCGTCTGGGCAGCGCCGAGAATGCCGACCACCGCGATCTGCTGGAGGATCAGCGTCAGCGTGTAGGACGAGAAGAACCGCCCACCGATGGCGACGCCGAAGATGATGATCGACAGGATCAGCACGATCAGCGGCACGGCAGCGGGTGTCGAGTGCAGAAAATGCTGCGCGCGTTTTAAGAGAGAGACGTCCTGGCTCTCGAACGAGGCAACGCTCTTGTCGCTGCCGTCGAGAACACGCTCGAATTCCTGGGTTTCGCTCATGTTTCCTCCTCCGCGCGCCGAATGCGCAGGAACCGTCCGTTGAGTATGACCGGTCTTCGCCGGTTGCTCCCCAGCGGTGTATCATTGGTCCAAAATGGCCGGGGACATTAACCCCCGGCCGGGATGGGCTATATGGTGGGGATCAACCCCAGCACTTGGCCGTACCTTCCTTGACGTCGATCGACTT
The DNA here is from genome assembly GCF_002968535.1 of Neorhizobium sp. T7_12. Taxonomy (NCBI): domain Bacteria; kingdom Pseudomonadati; phylum Pseudomonadota; class Alphaproteobacteria; order Hyphomicrobiales; family Rhizobiaceae; genus Neorhizobium; species Neorhizobium sp. T7_12. The sequence continues at coordinate 827,488 of NZ_PVBK01000001.1, forward strand.
GACGCCGGGGACCGGCTTGTCGGTGACGAGCGCAACGCCGGTGTCGAAGAAGGACTTGCCTTCGGTCGGCTTCGGCTTTTCCTTGGTGTCGGCGAACTTCTTGATCGCTTCGATGCCGAGCGATGCCATCAGCAGCGGATATTGCTGCGAGGTGGCGCCGATCACGCCTTCCTTGACCGACTTGACGCCCGGGCAACCGCCGTCCACCGAAACGATCAACACGTTCTTTTCCATGCCGACGGCCTTCAGGGCCTGGTAGGCGCCGACGGCAGAGGGTTCGTTGATCGTGTGGATGACGTTGATGCCGGAATTTTTCTGGAGAAGGTTTTCCATGGCCTTGCGGCCGCCTTCCTCGTTGCCGTTGGTCACGTCGTGGCCGACGATGCGCTTGTCGGTTTCGTCGCCGATCTTGTCCGGGTTCTTGGGATCGATGCCAAAGCCGATCATGAAGCCCTGGTCGCGCAGCACGTCGACCGTCGGCTGGTCCGGGGTCAGGTCAAGGAAGCCGACCTTGGCATCCTTGGCCTTGTCGCCCATGGTTTCCTTTGCCCACTGGCCGATCAGCTTGCCGGCGAGAAGGTTGTCGGTCGCGAACGTGGCATCGGCGGCACTGATCGGATCGAGCGGAGTGTCGAGCGCGATGACCAGGACGCCGGCGTCGCGGGCCTTCTTGACGGTCGGCACGATGCCCTTGGTGTCGGATGCGGTGATCAGAATGCCCTTGGCGCCGTCGGCGACGCAGCTTTCGATGGCGGCAACCTGGCTTTCGCTGTCACCATCGATCTTGCCGGCATAGGATTTCAGCGTCACGCCGAGTTCCTTGGCCTTGGCCGTCGCACCTTCCTTCATCTTGACGAAGAAGGGGTTGGTGTCGGTCTTGGTGATCAGGCAGGCGGATACGCCTGCGGCCTCCGCGGGAGCGGAAAACGCAACGCCCAGGACAAGGGCGCCGAATGCGGCGGACAATACGGATTTCTTCATGGTCTCCTCCCAGAGTTAAGACTTGTCCGCCATGCGGACCAACGTTCGGACACCGGTGCCACCGAGTTCGACAGGCGTCTCCTCCAAGCCGTCCTGTGCCCTTACACCCTAATTAAGAACGAGTTGAAATAGCCTGTCAATAATTAATTCCGATTGAATTATTTATTTCTCGTGCCATAGTTTGCCGAAGTGGAGGTTCAGAATCTGGCGATCTGTGCGCGGCGTACCTTGGGATTTAATTCAGGATATCAGAAGGATACCCTGCATTCCCGAATGAGGTGCTTCCGTCGATTCCACGCTTCTGGGAGGAAGAGCCATGTCAGTTTCAGATAGCGTGGCGCAAGGCCATGCGCTGCTGGGCAATTTCACCGGCGGTTCAAATCAGGTGCGGGTGAGGGCTTATAACGAGAGGCTCGTGCTTTCGCTGGTGCGGCTGAACGGCTCCATGTCGAAGGCGGACATCACCCGGCGCAGCGGGCTTTCGGCCCAGACCGTTTCGGTCATCATGCGGGCGCTCGAAAAGGACGGCCTTCTGTTGCGCGGTGAACCGGTGCGTGGCCGGGTTGGGCAGCCTTCGGTGCCGATGCGCCTCAATCCAGATGCGGTCTATTCGTTCGGCGTGAAGATCGGCCGGCGTAGCGCCGACTTGGTCCTGATGGATTTTGTCGGGCGCATCCGGCTGCAATATCACGAATCCTACGCCTATCCGCTTCCCGGAAAGATCATCGAGATCATCACATCCGGCATTGCGCGGCTCGAAGGCCAGCTGAACGAGGTGCAGCGCGGCCGCATCGCCGGGATCGGCATCGCTGCGCCATTCGAACTCTGGAACTGGGCCGACGAGGTGGGTGCGCCGCAAGGGGCGATGGAGGTCTGGCGCGGGTTCGATCTGCAGGCTGAAATTGCGAGCAAGGTCCAGCACGCGGTCTACCTGCAGAACGACGCGACAAGCGCCTGCGGTGCAGAACTGGTGTTCGGCGTCGGCCCCTCCTATCCGGATTTCGTGTATTTCTTCATTGGATCGTTCATTGGCGGCGGGATCGTTCTGAATTCGGCGATCTTTTCCGGTCGGACCGGGACCGCGGGCGCTGTCGGGCCGCTTCCCGTGCGCAGCGGCGATGGCGAGACGCGCCAGTTGCTCGACATTGCCTCGATCTTCGTTCTCGAGAATCTCCTGAAGGAGCGGAACGTCGATCCGCAGCCGCTCTGGTATTCCGCCGACGACTGGATCGATTTCGGAGAGCCGCTCGATCTGTGGATCCGGCAAACCGCGGACGCGCTTGCCCAGGCGATCGTTGCGGCAGCCTCGATCATCGATTTCGGCGCGGCCGTGATCGACGGCGGTTTTCCGGGCTGGGTCAGGCAACGGATCGTCGCCTCGACCATCGAAGCGGTGACGCGGCTCGACCTTCAGGGCGTCATCATCCCCGATATCATCGAGGGAATGGTCGGCTCTCAGGCGCGGGCGATCGGCGGGGCCAGCCTGCCGATCTTTGCCAAATACCTCTCCGACCAGAACGTGCTTTTCAAGGACCTGCGCGAAACGGCGGCAGGTTCATAGCGGTTGGATATCGGCCAGTCGTCGCCTCAGCGGCCCTTGGCCTGACGCCAGCGGGCGAAGTCGGCTTTGCTCTCTTCCTTCGTCGCCGGGTAGAGGCCGATGATCGAGCGGCCGTTCAGGACTTCCTCGGTCACGAAATCCTCAAACGCAGTCATTTCGATCACCTCATCGGCGATTTCGTCGGCGATATGCGCCGGGATGATGACCACTCCCTCGTTGTCGCCGACCACCACGTCGCCCGGCCAGACGGCGACGTCGCCGCAGCCGATGGGCACGTTGATGTCGAGTGCCTGGTGCAGGGTGAGGTTGGTCGGGGCCGAGGGGCGGTTGTGGTAGGCACGGATGCCGAGTTCGGCGATCTCCGGACTATCGCGAAAACCGCCATCGGTGACGACGCCGGCGACACCGCGCACCATCAGGCGCGATACGAGGATAGAGCCGGCGGAGGCCGCGCGGGGATCCTTGCGGCTGTCCATGACCATGACATGGCCGGGTGGGCACTGCTCGACGGCGGCGCGCTGCGGATGCTCCGGGTTCTGAAACACCGAGAGCGGGTTCAGGTCTTCGCGTGCCGGGATGTAGCGCAACGTGAAGGCCTGGCCGACCATGTTCTTAGGCTTCTGGGAAAGCGGCCGGACATCCTGGATGAACTGATTGCGCAGGCCGCGCTTGAAGAGCGCGGTGCAGATCGTCGCGCAGCTGACGCCCTCGTATTTCTGGCGTGTGGCGTCGGAAAGAACGTAGTCGGTCATGGTGCTCCACTCAAAGAAATGTCGGGTCAGAAGATCTCGGGCTCGCCGGCGGTGGCGCCGAATTCCCGTTCGAGGAAGTCGAAGTCGCAGCCTTCGTTGGCCTGCTTGATGTGCTTGGTAAACATCCAGCCGTAGCCGCGGCCGTACTTGTCGGCAGGCGCCACCCATTCGGCGCGGCGTTTGGCGAGCGTTGCTTCGTCCACCAGGATGTCGATCGAGCGGTTCGGCAGGTCGACGCGGATGATGTCGCCGGTGCGCACCAGCGATAGCGGGCCGCCGATATGGGCTTCAGGCGCCACGTGCAGGATACAGGCGCCGTAGCTCGTGCCGGACATGCGGGCATCGGAAACGCGCAGCATGTCGCGGAAACCCTGTTTCAGGATCTTCTTCGGGATCGGCAGCATGCCCCATTCCGGCATGCCGGGACCGCCTTTGGGTCCGGCGTTGCGCAGGATCAGCACGTGATCGGCGGTGACGTCGAGGTCTTCGCGGTCGATCATCGCCTTCATTTCCGGATAACTGTCGAAGACGAGGGCAGGGCCTTCGTGGACCCGCAGCCGCGGCTCGCAGGCGGAAGGCTTCATGACGCAGCCGTCGGGCGCGAGGTTGCCCTTGAGGACCGCCAGCGAGCCCTCATGATAGATCGGGTTCGACAAGGGGCGGATGACGTCGCTGTTGTAGACTTCGGCGCCTTTCAGCGTCTCGCCGAGCGGGAAACCGCTGACGGTCATGGCGTCGAGTTTCAGGAGATCCTTGATCTCCGACATCAGGGCGCGCAGGCCTCCGGCGTAATAGAAGTCTTCCATCAGATATTTGTCGCCGGATGGACGGATGTTGGCGACAACAGGCGTCGTGCGTCCCGCCTTGTCGAGATCGTCCAGCGTCAGCGGCACACCGGCGCGGCGGGCCATCGACAGCAGATGCACGACCGCGTTGGTGGAACAGCCTGTCGCCATGGCGACCGTCGTCGCATTGTGGACTGCATCCGCCGTGATGATCTTGTCAGGCGTCAGTTCGTCCCAGACCATTTCGACGATCCGCCGGCCGCAGCGGGTGCTCATCCGTATGTGGTTGACGTCGGCCGCGGGAATGGAACTGGCACCGGGGAGGGTAAGGCCGAGCGCTTCGGCGATGGCGGTCATGGTGCTTGCGGTGCCGAAGGTCATGCAATGGCCGTAGGAGCGGGCAATGCCCTCTTCGACGCCAGTCCATTGTTCTTCCGAAATCGTGCCGGCGCGGCGCTCGTCCCAGTATTTCCAGGCATCCGAGCCGGAGCCCAGCCATTCGCCCTTGTAGTTGCCGCGCAGCATCGGGCCGGCGGGCAGGAAGATCATCGGGAAACCGGCGCTGATGGCGCCCATGACAAGAGCTGGCGTGGTCTTGTCGCAGCCGCCCATCAGCACTGCCCCGTCGACCGGATGGGCGCGCAAAAGTTCCTCGGCCTCCATGGCGAGGAAGTTGCGATAAAGCATCGATGTCGGCTTCAGCGCGCTTTCGGACAGCGACTGGACCGGCAGTTCGACCGGGAAGCCGCCGGCCTGTAGCACGCCGCGCTTCACGTGTTCGACGCGATCCTTGAAATGGGCGTGGCAGGCGTTGAGGTCGGACCAGGTATTGAGGATGGCGATGATCGGCCTCTTGCCCCAATCCTTCTCGTCATACCCCATCTGCATCATGCGGGAGCGGTGTCCCGACGAACGGAGATCATCCGGTGCGAACCAACGGGCGCTACGGAGATCGGCTGCTTCCTTAGTCATGCTTGCTCTTCCAGAAATCCTGCCATCGTTCCGGGATCGATTCTGTTGCGATCCCAGGGACGGAGCTCCTCCCGCCCGACGCCAACTTAAACACGCTCGTTTTAAATTGATATATCAAATTTCAGGTGCTAGATCGGCGAAAGGGACAAAGGTGGAGGACGCGGATGGGAAGCGACAACGCGCTTCTGCCAGTGGCGCCGGTTTTTCTGAAAAGCCTGCGCGACCACGTTTACGGGCTGGTACGCGATGCCATACTTTCCGGGCGGCTGAAGAGCGGCGAGAAGCTGAACGAGCGCCATCTGGCCGGCCAGCTCGGCATAAGCACGACACCGCTGAAGGAGGCTTTGCGCGTGCTTGAGGCCGAAGGGCTGGTACGGTCGGAGCCTCGCCGCGGGATTTATGTCACCTTCAATGCCGGCCAAGCGGAAGAGATGATGCTTGCGCGTGCAGCACTCGAGAGCATGATTGCTCGCCAGGCCGCCAAGCGGGCGAAGGATGAGGACGTGGCCCTGATGCGCGAGCTCATCGTCGAGATGCGGGCGGGCCTCAAGACAGTGGACGTGCTGCAGCTCATCGCTCTCAACGAGCGCTTCCACAACGTCATCCATGAAGCATCCGGCTGCGGCTATCTTCGTCGCCTGCAGGGCGGCCAGAGCATCTACACCCACGCAGCCCGTCTCAGCGTGCTGTCGGAGGAGCGGGAGCGCTTTCTGGCGGTCGAGGAGCATGAGGCCATCGCCAATACGATCGCCGACCGCGATCCCGATCTTGCCGAGCGCCTGATGCGAGATCACGTCATTCGCTCGGGCGAGAAACATCTGATCCGCGTGCCTCAAGCGTGAAGTCAGCGGCGGCCAATCTTATGAGCTAGGTCGATCGGCGTGTAAAAATGCACCGCACAAAATATTGCCCGGCGCGCCCTTCCAGAACTCGCACATTCCATAAGTCGCCCTACATAAGGTTGGCTTTTATGTGTTCCAGGCCAAGTCAAACGAGGTGGTGACTGGCGATCCGGAGGGAAATTCTGTCATGTCTTTGAAAAAGAAGCTTTTAGGCATTGCTTTCGCGCTTGGCGTTTCGGCCACCATGGCGAATGCCCAGGTCGTCGTCTCGTCCAAGATCGATACGGAAGGCGGCGTGCTGGGCAATATCATCCTTGCCATGCTGAAGGCGAACAACATCCAGGCCACCGACCGCATCCAGCTCGGTGCGACGCCGGTGGTGCGCAAGGCGATCACCGCTGGCGAGATCGACATCTATCCGGAATATACCGGCAATGGCGCCTTCTTCTTCGAGAAGGGCGACGATCCGGCCTGGAAGAACCCGCAAAAGGCCTATGAGGCGGTCAAGAAGCTCGATTACGACGCCAACAAGATCGTCTGGCTGGCGCCGTCTTCGGCCAACAACACCTGGGCGATCGCGGTGCGCAAGGACGTTGCCGACGCCAACAAGCTGAAGACGCTGACCGACTTCGGCAAATATGTGACCGGCGGCGGCAAGATCGTGCTGGCTGCCTCCTCCGAATTCGTCAATTCGGCCGCAGCCTTGCCGGCATTCCAGACCACCTACGGCTTCAAGCTGAAGCCCGACCAGCTGATCACGCTCTCGGGCGGCGATACGGCTGCAACTATCGGTGCCGCCGCTAATAAGACCAACAATGCCAATGCCGCCATGGTTTACGGTACTGACGGCGGAATCGCGCCTTCCGGGCTCGTTGTTCTCGAAGACGACAAGGGCGTCCAGCCGGTCTACCAGCCGACCCCGATCATCCGCGAAGAGGTGCTCAAGAAGAACCCGAACATCGAGGCGGTGCTGAAGCCTGTCTTCGCCAAGCTCGATCTCGTCACGCTGCAGGACCTCAATGGTCGCGTGCAGGTGGGTGGCGAACCGGCTAAGGCGGTTGCCGAGGATTTTCTCAAGAAGAACGGCTTCCTGAAGTAATTCCTTTTCGGACCGGTTTCGTGTCAACATGGGCCGGGCGCTCCAGCGTCCGGCTTTTTCATCGGTCGCAGGTTGCTTATAGGCAGGGACGGTTTGAGAGTTCAGTTCGATAAGCTCGGCATCGTCATCGCCCTTCTAGCCGCTTACGGCTCGCTCTGGGCGTCGTTTGCGACGCTCAAGCCCAATCGGATCGTACAGGGCCAGGCGGAGGCGATGCTTCAGTCGCTGCCGGCTTGGGCGGGCTGGGGCCTGATCGGCGTGCTAGTTCTTGCGACCGCAGCAGCACTTTTTCGCACGTCACCCTGGATAAAGCTGGTCGCCGCCGTCGCAGCACTTGCGGCGCTGACGCTTTCGATCGGTTACGCCGCGACATTCCTGACGCCGGCCGGCAATACCTATGCCCGCGTCTCTCCCGCCTCGGGCTTCTGGATCCTTCTGTTCGCCTTTGCGCTTCTGGCTGCCGATGCGATCACGCGACTTGATCCTCCGCCGGGGATGCGGGTCCTGTTTCTGGTCCTGGCAGCGGCTGCGATCGGCGGGCTGCTGATGTCGGGAAGCTGGAACGGGCTGTCGATCATGAAGGAATATTCCGGCCGCGCCGATGTCTTCTGGGTCGAAGCGGGCAAGCATGTCGAATTGGCGCTTGGCTCGCTGTTTGCCGCAGTCCTGGTTGGGCTGCCGCTCGGTATCCTCTGTCATCGGGTGGCGCCGTTGAGGGATGGCGTGCTCAACACGCTGAACCTCGTCCAGACCATCCCCTCGATCGCGCTTTTCGGCCTGTTGATCGCGCCGCTCGGCTGGATCGCCGCCAATGTGCCGGGCGCTGCGGCGATCGGCATCCGCGGCATCGGGGGAGCGCCTGCCTTTGTCGCGCTGTTTCTCTATTCGCTGCTGCCTGTCGTCGCCAACACCGTCGTCGGGCTTGCGGGCGTGCCGCGCGCGGCAAACGACGCTGCCCGCGGCATCGGCATGACCGGCCGGCAGCGGCTGTTCAAGATCGAGTTCCCGCTGGCGCTGCCGGTGATCCTGACCGCGATCCGCATTGTGCTCGTCCAGAATATCGGCATGGCGACGATTGCCGCGCTGATCGGCGGTGGCGGTTTCGGCGTCTTCGTCTTCCAGGGCATCGGCCAGACCGCCATGGACCTTGTCCTGCTCGGCGCCGTGCCGACGGTGGCGCTCGCCTTTGCTTCGGCCGTCGTCCTCGACGCGCTGATCGAAATGAACTCCCGCGTCTCCAACGGAGCCAGATCCGCATGATAGAGATCGACGCCATCACCAAGCGCTATGACGGCATCACCGTCGTCGATAATGTTTCAATGGTGATCGAGCCGCGCACCGTCACAGTCGTCGTCGGCACGTCCGGCTCCGGAAAGACGACGTTGATCCGGATGATCAATCGGCTGGTGGAGGCGACCGAAGGAGCCATCCGGCTTGACGGGGAGGACAACCGGTCCATCCCGGGCTACGAGCTGCGGCGCCGGATCGGCTACGCAATTCAGGGCCATGGGCTTTTCCCGCACCGGACGGTGGCGCAGAACATTGCGACGGTGCCCGGCCTGCTCGGCTGGACGAAGGCCCGCACCGAGGCCAAGGTCGAGGAACTGCTGACGCTCTTCCAGCTCGAGCCGAAGACGTTCGGGCCGCGTTATCCGCACGAACTCTCCGGCGGCCAGCAGCAGCGCGTCGGGGTGGCACGGGCGCTTGCCGCCGAACCGAACGTGCTGTTGATGGACGAGCCCTTCGGAGCGCTCGACCCGATCATCCGCGCCAAGGCGCAGGAGGATCTGCTGGCGATCCAGAAATATTTCGCCACGACGATCGTGCTCGTTACCCATGACATGAACGAGGCTTTCCATCTCGCCGACAAGATTGCCGTGATGGACAAGGGCAGGGTGGTGCAATACGGGCCGCCGGCGGAACTCGTCCGTGCTCCGGCCACGCCCTTCGTCGAGACGCTGATCGGCGATGCGGAACGGCCGTTCCGGCTGCTTACGATTGCAACGATCGGAGCGGCGGCGGAGCCGGGCGAGGCGGAAGGAGAGCCGATCCGCGAGGACAGGAGCCAGCAGGAAGCGCTTGCCGATCTCATCTGGAGTGGTCGCGATGCACTTCCGGTCATCTCCAGGAGCGGCGCTCCGATGGGGCGGGTGACGCTTGACGCGATCCTCAAGCGCGCCGCGAGGCCGCGATGAAGGTTTGGGTGCCGACTATCCTGCGCAGCCTTCTGCTTCTCGTGCTGATCGCCTTCCTGGTATCGCCGGACAGTTTCGAGCCGCTGCTGAAGCCGCTCGTGCAGCCGAACGCGCCGGCGATCTACAATCAGGGCAGCCTGCTCAGCCTGACGCTGCTGCATCTGCGGACGGTCTTGATCGCGACGTTGGCGGCGACGATCATCGCCGTGCTGCTGGCGATCCTCGTCACCCGGCCGTTCGGGGCGGAGTTCCTGGCGCTTTCCCGGAGCCTCGTCAATATCGGCCAGACGTTTCCGCCTGTCGCGGTTCTGGCGCTTGCCGTGCCGGCTGTCGGTTTCGGCGAAAAGCCGACGCTGATCGCGCTGTTTCTCTACGGGCTTCTGCCAATCTTTGAAAACACGCTGACCGCGCTCACCAATCTGCCGCGATCGGTGATGGAGGCGGCGCGTGGTTCCGGCATGACACCTCTCCAGCGGCTCATTCAGGTCGAGTTGCCGCTGTCCTTGCCGGTGGTCGTCGCCGGCATCCGGCTTTCGGTGGTGATCAGTCTCGCCACGGCGACGATCGGTTCGACGGTTGCGGCAAAGACTCTCGGCGAAGTGATCATCGCCGGACTGCAATCCAACAACCTCGCCTTCGTGCTGCAGGGCGGACTGATCGTCGGCGCGCTGGCCGTGCTGATCTATGATGGGCTCTCGGCGATCGAGGCCATGATCGCCCGCCGGACGGGTGCGGCCTAGCCGTGGCTGGAATCGGTCGGCACGACCGGTTCGACATCCTGTTTCAGGTTGCCGCGATGGAAGATGAACAGGCCGGCGATGACGATGATGCCGGCGCCCGTCAGCGTCTGGACATCCGGGAAATCGCCGAAGAAAATCCAGCCAAGCACGATCGCCCAGAGCAGCAGCGTATATTGCAGCGGCGCCAGCACCGAGGCGGGCGCCAGTTTCAGCGAGCGGGTGATCAGCAGATGCGCGCCGCAGGAGACGATGCCGAGCAGCAGAAGGGCAAGCAGTTCTCCGGTATTGAACGGGCTCCAGCTTCCGATTGTGAGAAACGCACCGGCCACGAGACAGGCAAGCGTCTGCCAGGTGACGAGCGTCGCATCCGGGGTCGAGCGCAGCGTGCGATTCAGCACCAGCGTCAGCGCGAAGGAAAGACTGCCGATCAGCCCGAAGATCGAGGGCAATGACAGCATTTCCGAGGAGGGACGAAGGGCGATCACCACACCGATGAAGCCGATCAGGACTGCGAGCCAGCGCCGCCATCCGATGCGCTCGCCGAGCAGGAAATGCGACAGGGCGGCCACATAGATCGGGCCTGCCATGTAAAAGGTCATGACGTCGGCGAGCGGCATGTAGGCAACAGCGGCGTAGAAGAGGCCGGTGTCTGCGGTCGCCAGAACGATGCGCAGCACATGCAGTGATGGCTTCTCGACCTTGTAGAGTGCCGAAATCGGCTGGCGGGCGAGCATCGGGCCGAGCACGAAAAAGGCGCCGACCGACCGGATCAGCAGAACCTGGCCGACCGAAAAGCTCGCCACCAGCCATTTGCCCATGGCATCGTTGAGGGCGAACATGAAATCGCCAAGCAGCATCAGCAGTATGCCTGCCAGTACCGCATTGCCCGCTATCGCCGAGGCCGCTCTCTTGTTCATGCTGTGCGAGCGCTCCCGACTCTGATCATGCAATTTCGAAAGTGCGGACTTACCCGGCGAGCCTGCCACCTTGCAAGGGTCTTGGTGCACCGGTGGTTGTGGGAAAACTGATCGGCAGGCCGCGCTGCACGCGAACCGCAAGGAACGCGAAGCACTCGGCCTCGACTGCATCGCCGCGCCAGCCGAGCGTATCGGCGGAAACGGCCTTCACGCCGGCACGGCTTTCGAGCATCGACATGATCGTCGGGTTGTGGCGGCCGCCGCCGCTGACGATCAGGCGCTTCGGTCGATGTGGCAGCAGATCGAGCGCCTTGCCGACTGCGGACGCCGTGAAGGCCGAAAGCGTTGCCGCGCCGGTGGCCTCGTCAAGACCGTCCGCCATGGCGGCGGTGAAGTCGAAACGATCGAGCGATTTCGGATAGGGCGCCGTGAGGTAGGGATGCTCGAGAAGCTTTGCGAGGCGTTCTTCATCGACCTTGCCGGAGGCGCCAAGCGCCCCGTTGCGGTCCATCTCGCCGAGGCCCCGTGCCTTGATAAAATCGTTGAGCGGTGCATTGGCCGGGCCGGTGTCGAAGGCGATCATCAGATCCTTGCCGTCCCACCAGGTGATGTTAGCGACGCCGCCAAGATTGAGCACGGCCGTATCGCCGCTGGTATCGACGCCGCGCAGCAGAGCCGAATGATAGGCGGCGGCAAGCGGTGCGCCCTGGCCGCCAGCGCGTACATCCGCCGAGCGAAAGTCGTAGGCGACTTTGGTGCCGAGGATTGAGGCCATCAGCTCGCCATCGCCGAGCTGGCGGGTGTCGCCGAGCCTGTCTTTGGTGGGTGCCCGGTGCAGCACGCTCTGGCCGTGGAAACCGACGATGCCGATATCGGCCATGGTCAGCCCCGTGCCTTCGACCAGTTCCCTGACGGCGTAGGACTGCGCCTTTGTCAGCGCCTGTTCGGCCTCGCGGAAGATCGCCGGATCGGGTCCTTCGAAATTCCAGACGCGGGCCTGCGCGAGCGTTTCCTCCAGGAGGGTGCGGATTTCCGGCGGGTAAGGGGCGAGCGTATAGGCTCCGAACGTATCGATCGTCTCGCCGTCCGTCTTCAGGAGCGCCACGTCGATATTGCCGTCGAGGACGGTTCCGGTCATCAGGCCGACAGCCCAGATTGGCTCCATGATCAGCTCCTCAGGTTTGGTTCACGAGATTGCAGACCGCCTGCCTGAGCGGCAGGATGCCGCTGTCGAAATGGCGGGTCGGGTGGATGCGGTTGGTGAGCAGGGTCACGGCACGGCCCCTGTCGAAATCGATCAGCAGGCTTGTGCCGGTAAAGCCCGTGTGGCCGATCGTTCCGGGACTGCACAGGTTTCCACCCCACCAGTCGGCATAGGGATGTTCCCAGCCATGGGTCCGCCTGTTCGAGAGTGGCGCACGCATCAGCGCGATCGCATTCCTGGACGCCCCGGTGCCGTCGAGCAGGCTTTCGGCGAAGTCCAGAACCGACTTTACCGTGCCGAACAGGCCCGCATGACCGGAACCCTGCAGCGCCGAGCAATTTTCGTCGTGCGCTTCGCCCGACAGGATCCGCTGCCGCCAGGCGCAGTCTTCGGTCGCGGCCGATTGTTCCGGATCGGCGGACCAGGCGAAGCCCGGACCGGGATCGAGGTCGCGGATCGTCTTCTTCGCCAGCCGTTCGAGCGCGAAACCGAGCAGGATGAAGTTGATGTCGGAATAGACCGGCGGACCGGCCTTCCATTCCCGCTGCAGGATAAAGGCGCGGAGCAGGTCCGGATCGCGGCCGTAGGTATAGATCGGCTCGACACTCGGGAACGACGTCTGGTGGCCGAGGCACTGTCGGAAGGTGATTTTCCGTTCCCATGCCTCAACGTTGTATTGGCGCAGGTCCGGCAGCAGGGAGGTGAGCGGCGCGTCGAGATCGATCGTGCCTTCGTCGGCGAGCTTCAGAATGCGCGCCGTGGTGAAGATCACCTTGGTGAGCGAGGCGAGATCGAACCACGTGTCCACGGTCATCGGACGTTCAATCGGAACGACCTGCGCCGAGCCGATGGCGCGGGTCATGCGCCCATGTTTTAGGTCGACGATACCGAGCACTCCGCCGGGAATGCGTCTGTCGGTGACGGAACGCTCGAGCGGGGCGAAGGCGCGCTCGAAGACGGCAGCAAGCTCGGTACTGGCGGACGCTTTGTCTTTCATGTCGTTACATCCTCAGGCTTCCGCCCGCGCCCGGTGATCCGGTCCACAGATCTGCCACTCGGCGGGCGGCGGCTCAAAACCCGGTGGCCGAACCAGAGACGGGACCTGGCGCGTGTCGAGCTCGAAATGCTGGTTGCGGCGCTCGATGCTCGGCACGGCGGAGATCAGCCGCCTGGTATAGGAATGTTGCGGGCTGGACAGGACCGACGCGGCATTGCCGATCTCGACGATCTGGCCAGCATAAAGCACGGCGATGCGGTGGGCGATACGTTCGACGACCGCCATGTCGTGCGATACGAAAAGATAAGCGAGGCCATATTCGTGCTGCAGGTCGACCAGCAGTTCCAGCACCTTGGCCTGGACGGAGACGTCCAGCGCCGAAACCGCCTCGTCGAGCACGACGATCGACGGATTGAGCATCAGCGCGCGGGCGATGCAGAGGCGCTGGCGCTGGCCACCGGAGAACTCGTGCGGGTAGCGCAGCAGACTGTTTTCGGGCAGGCCGACGCGCTTCAGCAGCGCCACCATCTTTTCCCGCGTTCCGGTATCGATCCGGCCACCGGCGGCGATCACCGGTTCGGCAAGGATGCTGTCGATCCGCAGGCGCGGATTGAGCGAGGCGTAGGGGTTCTGGAAGACCATCTGCACGGAGGGGTCGCTGCCGTCGACGATCGTTCCGTTGTTGGCGGAGAAGCTGCCGCGCGTCGGCTTCACGAGCCCCAAGATGGCGCGGGCCGTGGTCGACTTGCCGGAGCCGCTTTCGCCGACGATCGCCAGTGTCTCGCCCGGCATCAGGTCGAAGCCGACATTCTCGACCGCATGGACCGAGCCCGGCGAACGGTTGAGGATGCTGCCGGCCACCTTGAAGCGCACCGTCAATCCATCGACCATCAGCGCGGGCGTGATCGCCTCGGATTTTTCTCGGCTGAAATCGGAACGGGCGGCGCGGCCGGATTCGAAATGCGGCACGGCGCTCAGGAGATGCTGGGTATAGGAATGTTTCGGCTGGTCGAGGACGTCGCCGAGCGGTCCCTGCTCGACCGCTTTGCCGGCCTGCATGACCATGACCTTGTCGGCAATGCCGGCAACGAGGCCGATGTCATGGGTGATGAAGATCATCCCCATGTCGGTCTCACGCTTCAACTCGCCGAGCAGCGCCATGATCTGGGCCTGGACGGTCACGTCGAGCGCCGTCGTCGGCTCGTCGGCGATCAGCAGGCGCGGATTGCAGGCGAGCGCCATGGCGATCATGACGCGCTGAAGCATGCCGCCGGAAAGCTGGTTCGGCGTGTATTTGAGGCGCCGGGCGGCATCGGGAATGCGGACCCGATCGAGTGCGTCCTTGGCCGCGGCCGTCGCCTGACGTCCGGTCAACCCGCGATGCAGGCGAAACGATTCCTCGATCTGGCGGCCGATCGTCAGCACCGGGTTCAGCGAGGTCATCGGCTCCTGGAAGATCATGCCGATCTCGGAGCCACGGATCTTTTCGAGCACCGGTTCCTGCGCCTTGGTGATGTCGAGAATGCTGCCATCGGCCCGTCTCAGCGTGATCGAACCGCCGATGATCCGGCCGCCGCCGAAATCGACCAACCGGTTGATGGAGAGCGCCGTGACCGATTTGCCGGAGCCGCTCTCGCCGACGATTGCCAGCGTCTCGCCGGCGTCGAGTTCGAAGCTGACGCCCTTGACGATCTCGTTCTGCTTCGGATCACGCCCGAAGCCGACACGCAGACCGGATACCGAGAGAAGCGATGTCATGGCGCGGACCTCCGCGTCTTGGGGTCGAGGATGTCGCGCAAGGCGTCGCCGAGCAGGTTGAAACCGAGAATGCTGATCATGATGGCGACGGCCGGGAAGATCAGCAGCCAGGGCGCGTTTTCCATCAGGTTGCGGCTGTCGGCGAGCATCAGGCCAAGCGAGGAGGCCGGCGGCTGGGTGCCGAGGCCGAGGAAGCTCAAGCCGGCCTCGGTCAGCAGCGACCATGCGAGCGCCAGCGTCACCTGTACGGTCAGCGGCGCGACCAGGTTCAGGAGCAAATGCCGGGTCAGGATATAGCGTCGGCTCGAACCGAAGGTGCGGGCAGCGTCGACGAATTCGCGGGCTTTGATCGAGAGCGCCGGGCCACGCACCACGCGGGTGAAAATCGGCGTATAGACGATGGCGATCGCTGCGACGCTCGTCCAGGTGCCGGGGCCGACAACGGCGATGATCAGGAGCGCGAGCAGGATGGCCGGGAAAGCGAGCAGCACGTCCATGATGCGCATGACAAGGCCGTCCCAGGCCTTTCCGAACCAGGCGGCGGTCAGGCCGAGCACGGTTCCGGCGAGCGTTGCCAGCGCCACCGAGCAGAAGGCGACGAGGAAGGACTGACCAATGCCGTTCATCAGCCGGCTGGCGACATCGCGGCCGAACAGGTCCGTGCCCATCCAGTAGGCCGCGTTCGGCGCATGCAGCCTGTCGATTCGGAACTGCTGCAGCGGATTGTGAGGTGTGATGCCGGACATGCCGAGCAGCGCGACGATCACATAGATCACCACGATCGTACCGCCGATCCTGCCGCTGGAATGGCTGAAAATTGCGCGCAGCATCGACATCAGTTGCCCTCACCGAGCCGGATGCGCGGATCGAGCGTCACATAGGCGAGGTCGACGAGCAGGTTGACCACCATGAAGTTGAAGGCAATGAACAGTACGCAGCCCTGCACCAGCGCATAATCGCGCTGCAGGATCGCTTCGAGCACCAGTCGGCCGAGGCCGGGCAGGGCGTAGATCTGCTCGACCAGCACGGCGCCGCCGAGCAGATAGCCGAACTCGACGCCGCTCAGGGTGACGACCGGGATCAGTGCGTTCGGCAAGGCATGGCGCCAGATGACGCTGCGTTTCGGCACGCCCTTGGAGCGGGCGGTGCGGACATAGTCGTCGGAGAGGACATCCAGCATGGCGGAGCGCGAGATGCGGGTGACGGAGGCGGCGAAGGCAAAACCGAGCGTGATCGCCGGCAGGATCATCTGGCCGAGATTGCGCAAGGGGTCGGTGAAGAACGGCGTGAACTCGCCCATGGCCGGCAGGATGCCGAAACCGGCCGACAGCGCATAGATGATCAGCAGGCCGACAACGAAGTTGGGTGTCGACTGGCCAATCATCGCGAAGATGCGCACCGCCAGATCGGACATCTTTTCGTTGCGGGTGGCGGCGAATACGCCGGCCGGCAGGCCGACGAGCAGCGCCACGCACATGGACATCAAGGCGAGCTGCAGCGTCAGCGGGAAACGTTCGAGGATGATGGTGAGCGCCGGCTTGCCGTGGATCACGGAAATGCCGAGATCGCCCTGGAGGACCCCCAGAAGCCAGCTCCAGTATTGCACCAGGATCGGCTTGTCGATGCCGAAATAGGCCGAGAGCGCCGCCCTCTGCGCCGGTGTCAGTAGGCCGGCTTCGGTGCCGAGCATCGCGGTGATCGCGTCACCCGGCACCAATCGAATTGCGACGAACACGAGGATGGAGACCCCGAGCATCACGAGCGGAAACGTCAACAGCCGTCGCGCCAGGTAACTCATTCGCCCACCAACCTCGTATCCGTCATGCTTTCGCGATTACTGCAACGTCACCTTGCTCAGGCCGAACAGCGAGCCTTCCGGCGTCGGCACGAAGCCCTGCACGTTCTTCTGCTGTGCCGTATAGCTGTAAGACGTGTAGAGCCAGGCCCAGGGGGCGACTTCGACGAGGTGCTTTTCGAAGTCGGCGAAGATGACCTTGCGCTTGGCAGGGTCGGTCTCGACGCGGCCCTTCTGCATCAGGCTGTCGAGCGTGTCGTCGATGTAGTTCGTGACCTTCTGCAGGTTGCCGGTCTTGGTCCAGTAACGGTTGTACATGGAATAAGGATCGGCACGGCCGCCGTTCAGCGCCACCGCCATGTCGAAGTCGCCCTTCAGCCAGGCGTCGACATAGACGTTGAGCTCCATCATCTTGATGTTGAGCTTGACGCCGATTTCGGCGAGCTGGGACTGGAGGACCTGCGCTTCGGCGGCGGCGGTCGCGGGTTCGCCATTGGCGGCGATCACGGTCGCGGTAAAGCCGTTCGCAAAACCCGCGTCAGCCATCAGCTTCTTCGCCTTGGCGATATCCTGCTTGTAGCAGAACAGCGTGCTGGCATCGGAGGTATAGCCGGGCATGGTCAGCGGGCCGGTGACCTTGCCTTCGCCGACCGAAGCCGTGTCGAGCACGTCCTTGCGGTCGATGGCGCAGGAGATTGCCTGGCGCACGGCGAGAACGTCCATCGGCTTGCGGGACGGGTTCATCTGCAGGACGTGGTAGGCGAGAACCGGCGTGCGGTTGAGCACAAGGCTTGGTTCCTTGGGCACGAGGGTTGCGACCAGCGGATCGTTGATCAGCGCGAAATCGACCTGTTTGGTGCGAAGCGCCGCAAGGATAGCCGTTTCGTCGGGCAGGACGCTGATGTCGATGCCGTCGATCGCGACCTTGCCACCGGCCCAATCCTTGTTGGCGGAGAGCGTTTCCTTGGAGTTCGGCTCCCACTTGTCGAGCTTGAACGGGCCGGAACCGAGCGCCTTGGTGCCGATGGTGCCGGCAGCGATTTCAGCGGCTGGTACGATGGCGGCGTTGATGCTCGCGATGGCGGTCAGGAGCGGCACGTCCGGCTGCGACAGCTTGAAGACGACGGTTGTCTGGTCCGGGGTCTCGATCGAGGCGATCGACAGGAAGTTGGCGCGCGCGGCGGCGGCGGTCTTTTCGTCGAGAAGGCGCTCGAACGAGGCCTTCACGTCGGCGGCGGTCACCAGCTTGCCGTCCTGGAATTTTGCGTTCGGATTAAGCTTGAAGGTCAGTTGCTTGGCGTCGGCTGCAAATTCCCAGGAGGCTGCGACGGCCGGGACGATCTGCAGGTCCTTGTTGAGGCGGACGAGCGGCTCGTAGATCAGTTCCAGGAGACGGATCGAGGAAAATGCAGTCTGCTTGTGTGGATCAAGGCCGGTCGCATCCTGCTTCCAGGCCATTTTCAGCGACGCGGCCGATGCCGGCGAGGCGATCGCGGTGGCGCCGATGGTGACGGCCAGCGCAAGGCCGGACAGCAGTTTAGTCGAAAGATGTCTTCCCATTTTTATTCTCCCTCTTTTGATATCTGTTCGTCGTCTCGACCCAGCCACATTCGAGCAGCGGCCCGTCATTCAGCAGCTTTACGCTGTCTTCCCATCAATTGCCTTGCGGAGGAAGCCTCCGGCATCGTTGAGCGCCACGCGCGCCGTATCGACATCCATTCCCGTCAGCGCGATCAGGATCGCCAGTTTGACGTCGTTGCCGGTGAGGTCAAGCACGCGGCGCGCCTCTTCCGTCGTGCAGCCGGTCGCCTGCATGACGATGCGGGCGGCGCGGGCGACGAGCTTCTGGTTGCTGGCATGCAGGTCGACCATCAGGTTCTGGTAGCTCTTGCCGATGCGGATCATGCTCGCCGTGGTCAGCATGTTGAGCACGAGCTTCTGGGCCGTGCCGGATTTCAGCCGCGTCGAGCCGGTGAGGATTTCCGGGCCGACCACCGGCGAGATGGCAATATCGGCAATGTCGGCGATAACGGCGTCGGGATTGCAGGAGAGGGCGACCGTCTTCGCTCCAAGCCCCTTGGCATAGTTCAGGGCACCGATGACGTAAGGGGTGCGGCCGCTGACGGCGATGCCGACAACGACGTCGTCGGCGGTCAGGCCGATGTCGACGAGATCCTGCTGGCCTTGTTCCGGGCTGTCCTCGGCACCTTCGACGGCGTGCTGCAGGGCGTGGCTGCCGCCGGCGATCAGGCCGACGACCATGCCTTCGGGGACGCTGAAAGTCGGGGGGCATTCGGAAGCATCGAGTACGCCGAGGCGGCCGCTGGTGCCGGCACCGATATAGACCAGCCGCGCGCCCTTCTGGAAAGCGCGAACGATTTCTTCCACGGCCTCGGCGATCTGCGGGATCACCTTCTCGACGGCTGCGGGAACGCCCTGATCTTCCCCGTTTATTTCACGCAGGACATCGACTGTCGGCAGCAGATCGATATCCATGGAGCGGGGATTGCGGTCTTCCGAAACCAGTCTTTCCAGTTCGGATATCAGCCGTTCGTCGCTCATGACCCTGCCTTCGAGATCAGAGTGCGGTGCAGCGCTTCGCAGGATCGGCGTCATACGATGTTGCTCCTCACCCTTTGTTACTCTTTCTCAAAGGATTAGGATCATCCATTCCATGAGTCAATTGAAAATTGGAATATATTATTCCATGTTGCCCAGCCTTTTCAGGAGGCTTTGACAGCTTGGCGGGCGAGGATGATTGCGCCTGAGACGGCATCGCCGTCGGCGGGCTTCAGGCGGCGGCGGACGTCGGGCGCCAGCCAGGCCTCGAGCGGGCTCGACAGGCCGCCAAGCAGGGTAACGCGCGGCGCGCCTTGATCGAACAGCGTGCGGACCAGCGTGTCGATCTGCTCGGCAGCACTTTGGACGATGCGACGGCCGGCGGAATCACCCTGGTCCGCATGCCGCATCACCATCGGCGCAAGCGAGGCATAGTCCGTGGCAGACGAACGATCCATCCAGGCTATGGCTTCGAAAGGATCGTTCTGGAAGCGCTGCATGACTTCGATCAGCAGAGCGGTTTTCTCGATCCGCCCGTCATGCGCGCGAAGCGCAAGTTGCACGGCTTTGAGGCCGAGATCTGCGCCGCTGCCTTCATCGGAAATGGGAAATCCATAACCGCCGACGCGCAGGCTGCGGCCTTCGGCAAAACCGAGACCGATCGAGCCGGTGCCGGCGATGACGATTGCGCCGTCGCGGCCGGAATGGGCGCCGAGGCAGGCGCCCATTCCGTCGCTGACGAAATCGATGCTGGCGAACGGATGCGGGATCGCCTTCAAGGCCTCGACCGAACCCTTGCGGCCGGTGCCGGCAAGCCCGATGCCCACATGGGTGCGGCCTATCTCGTCGGACCCGAACCCAGCCTCGTCGAAGGCGGCATTGAACGCGCGCGAGATCGAGGCCCAGGCCTGTTCGATGCCGAGCCGGGTCGTTGCAGGGCCGGAAAGACCCTGTCCAAGAACGGAGCCGGATTCGTCCTCAATACGGGCGCGGCAGCCGGTACCGCCGCCATCGACACCCAGGAAAAAGCGTTCGGTTCCGGCCGTCATGCGCTGATCCGCTCGATATCGGCTCCGCATTGGCCAAGCTTGCGGTCGAGTTGTTCGTAACCACGGTCGAGGTGGTACACGCGGTTGATGGTCGTTTCGCCTGACGAGACCAGTCCGGCGAGTACCAGCGAGACGGAGGCGCGCAGATCCGTCGCCATCACTTGCGCGCCCTTCAACGGCGCGCCGCCGCGTACCAGTGCGGTCGTGCCTTGTAGTGCAATACTGGCGCCGAGGCGCATCAGTTCCGGCACGTGCATGAAGCGGCTTTCGAAGACGGTTTCGCGGATCAGCGAAGCGCCTTCGGCACAGGCGGCGAGCGCCATGAACTGCGCCTGGAGGTCGGTCGGGAAGCCTGGATAGGGTTCGGTGGTGATATCCGTCGGCCTTAGCGGACCTTCGCGAGAAACGACAAGGCCGCGATCGCTCGGCCAGATACTGACGCCCATCGCCTCCAGCACCTGCACGATGGAGGCCATGTTTTCCAGCCGTGCGTTGGTGAGCTCCAGCATGCCACCGGTGATGGCGGCCGCTACGGCGTAGGTTCCGGCCTCGATGCGGTCGGGAATGCCGTGATGTTTCGCCGGCTGCCAGGTTGTTGAGCCCTGGACCAGGATGCGGTGGGTGCCGGCGCCTTCGATGCGTGCGCCCATGGCGATCAGGCAGGCGGCGAGATCGGCGACTTCGGGTTCGCGGGCGGCGTTGAGGATCTCGGTTTCGCCCCTGGCGGCGGTGGCGGCCATCATCGCCGTCTCCGTGGCGCCGACGGAGGGGGAGGGAAGCACGATGCGGCCGCCCTTCAATCCGCCCGGTGCCGAGGCGACGATCAGGCCGTTCTCGATATTGACGTCCGCCCCCAACGCGGCGAGCGCCTTGATATGCATGTCGACCGGACGCGCACCAATGGCGCAGCCGCCCGGCAGAGATACGCGTGCCTGGCCGAAGCGGGCGAGCAGTGGTGCAAGGACGAGCACGGTGGCGCGCATCTTGCGAACGGTGTCGTAGGAGGTCTCTTTCGAGACGATTGCCTTGGCGTCGACGATGGTGGAATGGCCCGTGCGGGTGACGGCGGCACCATGCAGCTCGACGACCCCCAGCATGTTTTCCACATCGCTGACCTGTGGCAGGTTGGTGAGCTCGACCGGGTAGGGGCTGAGCAGCGTCGCCGCGATCTGCGGGAGCGCCGCGTTTTTCGCCCCGGCAATGGTGACGGCTCCCTGGAGCCGATGACCGCCGACGATCCGTAATCTGTCCATGACGAAACCTGTCGAAGAGGTGCGGTGAATCTCAAATCAATCTGCGCTTCCTCGAAACTAAACCACGGCGCGTCTCTGTCAATCATTCGGAATTTTTTATTCCTTTGTGCGGCATTATCTGCGATAATCCATCCTCGGCTCGGGAATGGAAACGCTGTTGCGGAGGACCGTTCCGGTGATATCCTCCATCCGACCCAAGGCCGTATCGCGGAGCTTCCGAAGGAACGCATGTCAGTCTTAAAGAAGATCAACGCGCAGCTCGAGGATATGGCACCGGCAGACCGGGAGATTGGCCAGTTCATCCTCGACAATCCGGACCAGATGCTGCGGCTTTCCTCGGCAGCGCTTGCGGCCGAGACGGGGCGCAGCCAGTCGAGCGTCGTGAAATTCAGCCAGAAGCTGGGTTTTGCCGGATACCAGGAGCTGAAACTCGCCGTCAGCGAGGCGAAGGCGCAGGAATGGCATGCGCCTCCCGGAATGATCCACGGCTCGATCGAGGTCGGCGACAGCTATCTGACGATCCTGCAGAAGCTGATCGGCAGCAAGATGCTGTCCATGCAGCAGACGCTTGCGGTCAACAACGAGCAGGAGATCGAGCGAGCCCTGACGGCTCTCAACGATGCGCGACGCATCCATATGGCCGGCGTCGGGGCATCGTCGCTGGTCGCCCGCGATTTTTCCTATAAGCTGATGAAGCTCGGGCGCAACGTGCTGCATGACAGCGACAGCCATGTGCAGATGGCGAACGTCTCGACGCTTAACAATCAGGACGTGCTGCTGGCACTTTCCTATTCCGGCACCAGTTTCGAGACATTGAGGATCGCCGAACTGGCGCGCCAACGCGGCGCGACGGTGATCGCCATTACCGGTCTCAACGGCAATCCGCTGATGCAGGCGGCGGATATCCGACTTTATACGGTCGCGGACGAGGAGCGGGTGCGCTCGTCCTCAATCACCGCGCGCGATGCGCAGCTGATGCTGACGGACTTGCTGTTCATCCTGCTCGTCCAACGCCAGCCGGACGCCAATGAATACGTCCACAACAGCGAACTTGCGGTCTCGGTCCTGAAGGCCAAGTGATCCGCGAGTTCACGCGGCCATGCGATGCTTCAGACGCATGACCTTGAAGAAACCATTCGGGAACACGCGACGGATTTCCGCCACCTCGAAATCGCCTCGGCGCTTCGCCCATTCGACAATCCGGGCGATGCGGAAGGACGAGCTCCAGCCGACCCGATGCACCAGCGGCGCTACGGCTTCCTCGATCGCCCCTTGCAGGCCGCGCCCGTCGCCAAGCTTGCTCGCGACGATGATCTCGCCACCCGGGCGTAGCACGCGGGCGCACTCGTCAAGAGCACGTTCGGGATCCGGGATCAGCGTGATGACGAAGGGCAGGCAGACTACGTCGAACGAACGATCGGCAAATTCGAGATTGTGCGCATCCATGACATGCAGTGACTGAACGTGGGCGAGGCCGGCGCGCGCGACCTTCTCGCGCGCCTTGGCGATCATGTGTTCAGAAAGATCGATGCCGGTGACACGGCAGTGTTTCGGATAATAGGGCAATACGAGCCCGGTACCCACGCCGACTTCGAGGATGTCTCGTCCGGCTTCGGCGGCGAGCTTTGCGACAGTGCGATGCCCGTCGCGTAGCAAGCCTCGATAGACCCGGTCATAGACCGGCGCCCACCGTTCATACACCTTCTGCTGATGTTCGGCGCTGTTGCGGATAACTGCCAAGATCGTCCCCTCCGGTTTGCCGCGAATTGGGCTGAAACTCAGGACGAAAACGATAGTTCCGCTTCACGACGGTTTTGCGACGGAGGCTCAGACCTCAGAGCGCACGCATCGCGTCGATGAATTCTCTCGCCTTTTGCCCGATGGAGGCGAGGTCGACACCCGGTTTGTAAAGGGAGGAACCGATGCCGAAACCGGCTGTGCCCGCCTGCGCGTAGACAGCCATATTCTCGGGCGTGACACCGCCGACGGCGAGCACCGGGATATCCTTCGGCAATACTGCCTTCCATGCCTTGATGACATAGGGCGGGATCGCTTCCGCCGGAAAGGCCTTGATGCCGCTGGCGCCGGCCTCGATCGCCGCGAAGGCTTCTGTCGGGGTTGCGACGCCCGGCAGGCTCACCATGCCTGCCGCGCGACTGGCCTTGATGACCTCGACATTCGCGTTCGGCGAGATGATCACCTTGGCGCCGGTCGCGGCGACGTCGGCGACCTGGGCAGGTGTCAGTACGGTGCCGGCCCCGATCAGTGCCTGGTCTCCGAAACGTCTGACCAGCTTTTCGATGCTCTTCAGCGGGTCGGGGGAATTCAGCGGGACTTCGATGATCCGCCAACCCGCCTCGACGAGTACCTCGCCCACCGCTTCCGCTTCTTCCGGCTTGATGCCGCGCAGGATGGCGACGAGATTGCATGCCTTGAGCGCCTCTTGGAAGGTCATCTCGAAACTCCTTTATTGCGCGGCTTCGGCCGCGATCAGCATGATGCCGCGTTTCGCGGCGTTTTCCGGAGCGGGTTCGACTGTCAGGCCAAACAGCGGCGCGATCCGGCCGTAGCGGCTGTTGAGCACGTTGTTGCCGACGATGCCGATCGTATCGCCGTTCTTGAACCAGCCGGCGGCACGGGCCTGGCGGAATTCCGAGCCGATGACGAGGCCGGAGACGTAATCGAGGATATCTTCGGGCTTCAATTTGCCGTCGAGAATGCCGGTGCGGGCGCTGAAGATCGCCGACAGGAAGGCATCGGCGGCGGCCGATTCGCTCGCTGCGAAGTCCGCCCCGCGATCGAAACTCTGCCAGTCCGGCTCGGCGCCCGGCTGCGGCTCGAGAGCCTTGGCGATGAAGGAATGTTTGGTCAGAAGCGAAAATACCTCGCCGGTCGCGTAGGTCTGGAAACCGTCGACGCGGTTGTCCTTGACCCGTGCCCATTTGCTATGGGTGCCGGGCAGGACCAGGGTGCGTTCGCGCCCGAGGCCGTAGCCGACGATTTGGGTTTCCTCGCCACGCATCACATCCGGAAAGGGTTTTGCAGCCGGATCGCGCATGCCGGGCAGGAAGGTGATGACGGCGCCATTCTGAAGAACAAGTTTGCGCGTGCCGGCGGCAAGCTCGGCGATCCCCCCGGGCGTGTCCACATAGGGTACTTCGACCCAGCCGTTGCGGCTGGTGATCATGCCGCTTGCCAGGACGGGCAGGGGGCCATGCGCCGAAAACCATTCGCCCACGGTTTCCATCAACGCCTGCTCGAAGGCGCCGTTCTTGACGAACTGGATGCCACCGCTCGACGTATCGCGGGTATCGAGCGTTTCGCCGGTTTCCGAAACCAGCATGGCGCGCAGCGAACTCGTTCCCCAATCGAGGATGATCGAGGTGGGTTTTGGCATGGTCACATTTCTCCCGAAGCGGCTTTCGCCCCTTCGATAGCCCGTGACGTATCACCCTGTCGAGAGGCGACCCGGCGGAAACCGGCGGCGATGTCGGGCGTGACGAGATTTGTGCCCGCCCCGAAGATCTCGAGCGCCGTCTTGTAACGCTCGGCGAGCGCGGCGTGACCGACAATGTTGATTTTCCTCGGTTTGTCCTGTCCGAGCGCTTCCGATATTTCCGCGCCGATCATCAGGCCGGTCAGATAGTCGGCGATCTCTTCCGGCGCCAGACGATCGAACAGGACCAGGCTGCGCGCTGAAAAGACGCGGGCGAGGATGCGGCCGGGCAGCGTCTCTTGTTCAAGCGCCGTCTGGACCCCGCGGCGAAAGGCGTCCGGGCGCTCCTCGTAGGTTGCCGGGATGAGGCGCGAGACAAGCGAATCCTTGTTGAGCAGATTGAGGATTTCGCCCGACATGTAGGTGGTGATCGCCGTGATGCGGCCGCCCTCCATCGTCACCCATTTGGCATGCGGACCGGGCAGCACGAAGATGCCGTCGGTTTCCGTGAGACCGAAGAGCGACATTTCCTCACCGCGCATCACGTCGGGCAAGGGTTTGGTCTGGGCGATGCCGGGCAGGAAGATCAGCGGCGGCAGACCTTCGACCTCATGCGTAACCGCTTGGGCCAACAAATCCGCAGGCCCAGCCGGCACCGGGGCGAAGGGGCTTTCGATCCAGCCGTTGCGGCTGGTGATCATGCCGGAAAACAGGATTTTTTCGGCCCTGTCGATCCAGTCGCCGAGTTCTTCGCGGAGTGCGGTCTCGAAACCGCCGGCTGCGACCTTGGTCGTGCCGCGGTCGCTCTTCTTTTCGCCATGCACCGTGTCGTCGTCGAGAAGCAGCGCACGGAAGGCGGCGGAGGTCCATTCGATTGCAATATACATGAAACAATCCTCAAGGAATCAATAGGCAGGTTTGACCGGGAACCAGTCCTTGCGCTCGGTATCGAGATAAGCGCCGGCAATGCCTGGCACGCGGTATTTTTCAAGCATTTCGATATCCACCTCGACGCCGAGGCCCGGCCCTTCCGGCACCTCGAAGCGGCCATCCTTGAGAGCCGGCGGATTGGGCGAGATATCGCCGCCGAGATAGGCGCGCTCGGTATCGATGGCGATCGACATGTTGGGAAGCGATGCCGCGAGATGGATATAGGCCGATTGCGACAAGGCCAGTTCCGCGCCGGAATGCAGCGTCACCGGGATGCCGACCGCCTCGCAGATGGCCGCGGCCTTGATCGTCTGCCACAGGCCGCCAGCCTCGTGCGGATCGAGGAGCACGACATCGGCTGCATTGGCGCGGATGATGTTTCCGACATCGGACAGCGTATAGGCACTTTCGTCGAGCGCGATCGGCACCGTTGAGCGGGCAACGAGCGCCGCATGGCCGGCGAGATCGTCGAGCTCCAGCGGCTGTTCCACATAAGCCGGGTCGAAAGCCTTCAGCTTTTCGAGCTGGCGTTTTGCGGTCGCCGGGTTCCAGGCGCCGTTGACGTCAAGCCGCAACGGGTGGTCGCCTATCACCTTTCTGGATGTCTCGGCGAGCGCGATGTCGCTCCTTTCGTCGAAGCCGATCTTTACCTTGAAGGTGGTGTATCCAAGATCGAGGAACCGCTTCAGGCGTTCTGAAAGACCTTCGGGGTCGTTGGTGAAGAGATAGGCGGCGGCTTCGACATCGTTGCGCCAGCGGCCGCCCCACATGGCATAAAGCGGCAGGTTCGCCTGTTTGCCGAGCGCATCCCACATCGCCATTTCCATGGCGCAGATCGCCATCACTGCGGCGCGCTTGTGGTGATAGAAGCCGGCGCCGAGCACATGGCGGTGGAAACGTTCCGCATCCGCGACCGGGTAGCCGATCGCGAGGGGTGCGACGACATCGGCGAAGACTGCGGGCACGTTGGCGATTAGCGAGATTGTCTCGCCCCAGCCGATGATCCCGGCATCCGTCTCAATGCGGCAGATCAGCCGGGTCGTGCCGATTCGCCGCCCGGAACCCCAGAGAATGTCCTCGGTGAACGGCATACGGACCAGCCAATGGTCCACTTTGGTAATGCGCAAGATGTCCTCCCATGGACGGCAACTTCCTTGCCGCTTCAGTTTCGCTGTTGACATGGAACTTAGTTCCAAGATAACTCTCTTGGCAAGAGCGAGGCGGCGTGCTGTGGGAGCGGCATCAAAAATCGTCGTCCAGGGAGAGGGCATGGCCAAGGTACAATTGGAAGCGATCGACAAGGATGTCGCCAATGATACGGGCGGCGTGCCGGGTGTTCAGGCGCTGACGCGCGGCATCCAGATCGTCGATGCGGTGGCGGCGGAAGCCCGCGGCCTGCGCTTCACCGAACTGCTCGACCAGACCCAATTGCCGAAGGGCACGCTGCACCGGCTGCTGCAGGCGCTGGTCGACGAGCGGCTGCTCCACTTCGATACCCGCGACCAGGTCTACCGACTGGCGCCGCGGCTGTTCCAATGGGCGCACAAGGTCTGGGACAATTTCGATCTGCGCGGCGCGGCCGAACCGGAACTGGCGCGGCTTCGCGACCTGACGGGCGAGGCGATCCGCCTCGGCGTGCTCGACGGCGGCAGCGTCCTTTACATCGACCAGCGGGAAGTGCCGCAACCGCTGCGCCTCAACAACGGCGTCGGCTCGCGTGCAGCACCGCATGCCAGCGGCCTCGGCAAGGCGATCCTGGCGCATCTGTCGCTCGAAAAACGCCGCGCGCTGCTCGACGGCATCGAACTGGAACGGCTGACCCCGAACACGATCGTCAATGCCGAGGAACTGGGCCGCCAGCTCGATCTTACCAAGGCACGTGGCTACGCCGTCTCGGTCGACGAGCAGCATATCGGCATTTCCTCGGTCGCAGCACCCGTCCTCAACCATCGCGGCGAACCGATCGGCGCCATTGGTATTATCGGCCCGTCCTTCCGCCTGCCGGTCGACCGGCTGCACGCTTTCGGCCGCGACGTCATCGAGGCGGCGCGCCGCACATCCGGCAATTTTGGAGAGTTTCCCATGTCGCTTGCGGTCAAGCCGCGTCCTCTCGGCCCCGATCGCGCCGACGTGCGCTGCGTCATTCCGGCAAGCACGTTTCTCGGCGAAGGCCCGCACTGGTCGCCGGAGCACAAGAAGCTCTATTTCGTCGATATCCTGGCGCCCGCTGTCCATACCGGCGACCCCGCCAAGGGCACCTATACATCCATGCAGGTGCCGGAACTGATCGGCTTCGTCATCCCTCGCTCGCGCGGCGGCTTTGTCGCCGCCATGCATGGCGAGATTCGCGGCATCGATCTTTCGACCGGCGACATCACGACGATCTCGCGGCCGGAGGCCGACCGTCCCGGCAATCGCTTCAACGACGGCAAATGCGACCGTCGCGGCAGGCTCTGGGCCGGGACGCTGGCGATCGACACGACGCCGGACCAGGGGCGGCTCTGGAGGATCGATCCGGACGGTCGGTCGCGGGAGATGGATCGCGGTTTCCACGTCTCGAACGGTCTCGGCTGGAGCCCGGACGACCGCACCTTCTACTTTACCGATACCAACCGGCAGACGGTCTATGCCTACGACTTCGATATCGAAAGCGGCGAGGTCGCCAACCGGCGTGTGTTCATCACGGTGCCGGAGGCCGAGGGCAAGCCGGACGGCATGACGGTCGATGCGGAAGGTTTCGTCTGGATCGCCCATTGGGACGGCTGGTGCGTTACCCGCTACGACCCGCAGGGCAAGGTGGAGCGGGTGATCAACCTGCCGATCCCGCGCCCGACGAGCTGCGTCTTCGGCGGTGCCGACATGCAGACCCTGTTCGTGACATCCGCCCGCATCCGGCTTTCGGCAGCGCAGCTTTCCGAAGCGCCGCTCTCCGGCAGCGTGTTTTCCATCGATACCGGCATCAAGGGCCAGGCAGCCCAGATGTTCGGGGGCTGAGACATCAAGAGACACCCATGGCCAAGCTTGAACTCAAAGACATCCGTAAATCCTTCGGCTCGGCCGAAGTCCTGAAGGGCATCGACCTGACGGTCGAAGACGGCGAATTCGTCGCCTTCGTCGGCCCGTCCGGCTGCGGAAAATCGACGCTCCTGCGTCTCATCTGCGGCCTCGACGAGATCACCTCGGGCAAGATGGCGATCGACGGCGAACTGGTGAACGACGTGCCGCCCGCCAAGCGCGGCATTGCCATGGTCTTCCAGTCCTACGCGCTCTATCCGCATATGACGGTTGCCGAGAACATGGGTTATGCGCTGCGGCTTGCCGGCACGCCAAAGCAGGAGATCGAGACGCGTGTCACCCAGGCCGCCAAGAAACTCCGCATCGACACCTATTTGGAGCGCAAGCCCCGCCAGCTTTCCGGCGGCCAGCGCCAGCGCGTTGCGATCGGCCGTGCCATCGTTCGCGAACCACGTATCTTCCTGTTCGACGAACCGCTTTCCAACCTCGACGCCTCGCTGCGCGTGGAAATGCGCATCGAGATCGCCCGCATGAAGGATACGCTCGGCACGACAATGGTCTATGTCACCCACGACCAGATCGAGGCGATGACGCTGGCCGACAAGATCGTGGTGCTGAATTCCGGCCGCGTCGAGCAGATCGGTTCGCCGCTCGATCTCTACAACAAGCCTGTGAACCGCTTCGTTGCGGGCTTCATCGGCTCGCCGCGCATGAATTTCCTGGGCCTCGGCGCCAGGAAGAGCGAAGGCGTCTTTGCCGTTCCGGGCGGAGAGGTGCGTCTGCCGCGTAACCTGTCCTCCGCGCCGGCGGAGATCGGCATCCGGCCGGAGCATGTGGAACTGGTCGGCCGTGGCGCACCGGATTCGCTCGCTGGGACCGTGACCATGACCGAACATCTCGGCAGCGACACCTATGCCTATGTGGCGCTCGAAGGCTCCGAGGAGATGGTCGTCGTGCGGCTTTCCGGCGATCGGGCCGTCAAGCGCGGGGAACCGATCGGCGTGCATGTCGATCCGGCCATGATCCACGTCTTTTCCGTTGATGGCCTGTCACTGGCTTCGGCGCGTCCAGTCGCCCTGGAGGCCGCATGACCATTCATCCGGAACTCATCGCAAAGGCCGAGGTGGAGGCCGCGAAGTACCCCAGCCTCAAGGGCAGGGGTGTGCTGATCACCGGCGGCGGTTCGGGAATCGGCGCTTCGCTGGTCGAGCATTTTTGCGCCCAGGGCTGCAAGGTCGGGTTCCTCGATCTTAATGCCAATGTCGCCGACGAGACGGCCGCGGTAGTCGCGAGAAAGACCGGCAACAAGCCGTTCCATGGTACCGCGGACCTGCGCGACATCGACGCCCTGAAGGACGGGATCGAGGCGCTGCGATCCGAAATAGGACCGATCCGGGTGCTCGTCAACAATGCCGGCAATGACGACCGCATGCCGCTCGAAGACGTGACACCGGACTATTGGGACGAGCGTTTCCAGACCAACCTGCGCCATCAGTTCTTCGCGGTCCAGGCGGTCGTGCCGGAAATGGCGGAGGCTGGCGGCGGGTCGATCATCAACATGGGATCGATCTCGTGGATGCGCGGCGCGGCCGGGCTGATCTTCTATACGACCGCCAAATCCGCCGTCATGGGTATGACCAAGTCGCTCGCCCGCGAACTGGGGACACGCAATATCCGCGTCAATTCGATTGCGCCCGGCTGGGTGTTGACCGAGCGTCAGGTGGAGCGCGCCAAGCGCGTCTATCAGGGCAAGTTTTCTGAATACCTCGAGGTCCAGTGCCTCAAGGAGCATCTGCTGCCGCCCGATATCGCCCGCATGGCGCTGTTCCTGGCGGCAGACGATTCCCGCCTCATCACGTCGCAGACATTCATCGTCGATGGAGGCGTCGTTTAACGAGGGAAAGCGGATCCGGCGCTCGCCGCTTGACCTTTTTCGGGTTGAAACAGAGTTCCATCATCATCGTTTCGGGAGGATTTGATGAACACCTTTACCAGACTGATCGGCACCGCCGCCGTCGCGCTTGCGCTCGGCTCGGGTGCCGCCAAGGCAGCCGATCTCAGCTTCATGAGCTTCACGTACGCGGAAGAGGCTAACAAGGCGATCGTCCAGGGCGTCCTGGACAATTTTCAGAAGGCCGAGAAGCTGACGGTCGAGCCGCTCGGCTTCGCCTGGGGCGACATGCAGAAGAATATCTTTCTGCGCGCCCGGTCGAAGACCTTGCCCGATGTCGCCCAGCTTTCCGAACGCTGGCTGCCGACTTTCGCGAGCCTCGACAATCTCGTCGACCTGAACACGGTCTACGGCAAGGACAAGCTTCAAGCGGCTTTCGCGCCGGATGCGCTCGCCATGGGCAATATCAACGGCAAGCAGCTTGCGCTGCCGCTTCTGTCCGGTTCGATCGGCATGGTGGCCAACAAGGAAGTGCTCGCGAAGGCCGGCATCAATGACGCGCCGAAGACCGTCGACGACTTCAAGAAAGCTCTGATCTCGGTGCGCGACAAGGTGCCCAACTCGGTGCCGTACTCCATGGCGACCAAAAACAATGGCTCGATCCTGATCGACTTCATGGTCTGGAACTGGGTGCATGGCGGCCGGATCATCGACGACGCCGGCAAGGTCGTCGTCGACAGCCAGCAGAGCCGCGATGCGCTCGGCTTCATGGTCGGCCTGCTGAAGGACCGACTGGCGGCTCCGGAAATAGACCGCCCGGATTCGCGCCGCCTGCTGGCGCAAGGTGCGTCAGCCTTCTATCTCGACGCCCCGCAGACCCGCACTTTCCTGCGGGATTTCTCCGGCAAAGGCCAGGCATTCGATGCCAACGTGCTGCCGATGCCGACACCTGTGCTGAAGGCTGGCGACAAGTCCGTTTCCGTCCAGTGGGGACATCTGCTCGTGCAGTTCGCCGCCGGCGGCAAGGCCAAGGCCGACGATCCGGCCGACAAGTTCCTGACCTACATCATTTCGGACAAGGTGCAGACGGACCTTCCGTTGAAGATGAGCGCGCTGCCGGTCACCAAGTCCGCCCGCGCGGCGGTTGCCGACGACGCCTATCTCAAGAACTGGTCGGCCGCGACGGGTGACGCCCGCCGCAACGAAGTCGGCATCTGGTCCAATGCCGCCGACCTCACCAACATCATCGGCGAGGAAGTGCAGGGCGCGCTGCTCGGCCAGAAATCGGCCGACGATGCCATCAAGTCCATGCAGGCTCGGCTGACGACCAGCATGGAGAAGGCGAAGAAGTCGGAATAGGTCGGCGATCGCGGGTGAGGGCGATCCCCTCACTTGCGATTTCTAACACTTAGCTGCGCTAAGATGTTGAAATCGCGTTCTCTCCCGCAAGGGGAGAGATACCGGTGCCGCAAACTCGGCGTTCTACCTCTCCCCTTGCGGGAGAGGTTACAAAATCACGATCTTAGCTTCAGCTAAGTCGTAGATTTTGTTGGTGAGGGGACCGTACTTGCACAGGTCCCAAACTCGAAAGTGTATCGAACAGGAAATAGCCTCTATGGCCGTGATCGAAAACAATGTCGGAGCCTATCCGGTCTCGCCGCATGCGAACCGAGGGGGCCTGAAAGCGGGGCAGAACCGCATCGGGCTGCTTCTGCTGTTGCCGGCGGCGATCGCCTTTGCTGCGGTCATTCTCTATCCGTTTCTGTCGGCACTTGGCCTGTCGCTGTTCGAATATACCGTCGAGATGATGGAGCCGCGTTTCATCGGCTTCGAGAATTTTTATAAGATCGCATCGGATCCCGATGTCTGGGTGGCGTTCTGGACGACGGCCATCTATGTGGTGTTGACGACAACGGGCACGCTGGTCGCCGGTCTCGGCTGGGCGTTGATCATGAACCAGCCGTTTGCCGGCCGCGCGGTGCTGCGGTCGCTGTCGCTGCTGCCCTGGGTATTGCCCTCTACGGTCAGCGCCTTCATCTGGGGCTGGATCTTCAATTCCCGCTACGGCGTGCTGAACGCCTTCCTGATGGAGCTTGGCCTGATCGACTACCCGCAGGCCTGGTTGTCGACGCCTGAAGGCGCGATGCTCGCGGTGGTGCTGACCAAGATCTGGCTCTCCATCCCACTTTTCATGTCCTTTTTCCTGGCCGGCCTGCAGAACCTCGACAAGGAGCAGATCGATGCGGCGCGCGTCGACGGCGCCGGCAACTGGGCGGTGCTGCGCGACCATATCCTGCCGCATCTGCGTCCGGTTCTGATGATCGTCGTGGTTCTCGGTGTGATCGGCAATCTGCAGCAGTTCGATACGATTTACGCGCTGACCGGCGGTGGGCCGGTGCGGGCGACGACGGTTCTGTCCGTCGAGGTCTATCGCCGCGCTTTCGAGCAGTGGGATATCGGCTTTGCCTCCGCCGTCGGCGTCCTCTGGGTTGCGGCGCTCCTGCCGCCTGCCTTCCTCTATCTGCGCATGCTGGTGAAAGGAAACTGAGATGTTCGACCTTTCCTCCCGTCAGGCAAAAATCGTCTTCTTTGCCGCCCTTGCGGTGATCGGCTTCTTCCTGTTCTTCCCGCTCTACTGGCTGGTGATCTCGTCCCTGAAGGCGAATGCCGAGCTTTACCGGGTCGTGCCGACGCCGTTTCCGACCATGCCGAGCCTTGAGCATTTCATCCGGGCGCTGACCACCGGCAAACTGCCGATGTACCTGATGAACAGCCTGATCACCTCGACCTGCAGCGCCGCGCTGGTGACACTGCTGGCGCTCTATGCCGGCTTCAGCTTCGCCAAGTACCGCTATTTCGGCCGCCAGCCGGTGATGTTGTTCATGCTCTCGGCGCAGATGTTCCCGTTCGGCCTGCTGCTGATCTCCATCTATCCGCTGATGAGCGAGCTGAACCTGCTCGACACAAGGCCGGGACTGATCCTCAGCTACATCGTCTTTGCGCTGCCGGTCTCGACCTACATGCTCTACAGCTACTTTACCCAGGTGCCGGACGAGCTGATCGATGCGGCGCGGGCGGACGGTGCGAGCGATCTCCGGATCTTCCACACGATCGTCATCCCGATCTCGATCCCCCCGATCGTCACGGTGTTCCTCTATTCCTTCATGTGGTCCTGGAACGACCTTCTCTATTCGATGACGCTGATCGTCTCGGACGAGAAGCGCACCATCGGGCCGGGCCTGCTTCTCACCTATCTCAACGAGGTCAATTCCGACTGGGGCGGCGCCATGGCGGCATCGCTGATCGCGTCTGCGCCCATCGTCGCGGCCTTCATGTTCCTCCAACGTTACTTCATTCAGGGCGTCACCGCCGGAGCAGTCAAATGAGCAAGATCCTTGCCGGGGCTTTCCCCGTTCTTCCCACACCGTTCCGCGACGACGGATCGATCGACGAGGCGGACTTCCTGTCGATCATCGATTTCGCGTTGGAGAGTAACGTTGACGGCGTTGTGTATCCCGGTGTCGCCAGCGAGGTGGACACGCTGACGCCGGAGGAGCGCAAGCGGCAGGTCGAGGTGCTTGCGGATCGGATCGGCGGACGCATCCCGATCATTATCGGCGCCAGCGATCCGGACCCGAAGGCTGCGGCGAAACATGTGGCGCAGGCGGCCGAGATCGGGGCAGGGGCGGCGATGGTGATGGCGCCGTTGTCTCTCGGTAACGACATCGCTGCCCAGACCGCTTATTTCCGGGAAGTGGCGGCTGATGCGGGTGTGCCGATCATGCTGCAGAACCAGCCGAAGCCGATCGGCGCGGGGCTGACGCCGGAAGAAGTGGCGGCGGTTGCCAATGCCGTGCCGGAAATTCGCTACGTGAAGGAGGAGACCGCGCCCTGCGGCCAGCATCTCACACGCATCAAGGCTGCTGCCAACGGTTCGCTTGACGCGATCTTCGGCGGCGCCGGCGGACGTTACGTTACCGATGAACTGGCGCGCGGTGCGGCCGGCACCATGCCTGCTGCCGAGCTTGCCGATATCCATGCGCAGATGATCCATGCCTGGCAGAAGGGCGATGTCGCGACGACACGAAAACTCTATAACGTCTCTCTGCCGCTTCTGAATTTCCAGGCCATCTTCCGTATGCATATGACGAAGGAAGTGCTGCGCCGGCGCGGTGTCATCAAGCACACGTTCGTCCGCGGCAAGGGGCCGAAATTCGACGAGGGCGATGCCAAGGAACTGGCGTTGCTTCTGGCGGAGGCCGATCTGCCCTATACCAATCACAAGCCGAACTGAGCTAGAACCCATGCCGAAAAACGTCGTCGATGCGATCGTCTCGGTCGAGACCTTCATCATTTCCATTCCCCGCGAGGTGCCCTATCTCGGACCTCTGAAGGAAGGCGAGGCGATCAACGCGCGCGGTTACCTGATCCGCAAGGGCAACCGCACCATCTATCCCTCGACCGACATGACGCTGCTGATCAAGGTCACCGGCGAGAGCGGCAAGGTCGGCTGGGGTGAGTGTTATGGGATCGTCGCGCCGGAGGCGACCAAGGCGATCATCGACGACGTGCTCGGCCCGGTCATCATCGGCCGCGATCCGGGCGATGCGGCGGTCATCCACGAGGACCTCTACGACCTGATGCGGGTGCGCGGTTTCTTCGGCGGCTATTATCTCGACGCGCTGGCAGGCGTCGACATCGCGCTCTGGGATTTGACCGGCAAGAACCTCGGGGTGCCGGTCTCGACACTGCTCGGCGGGCGACGGCACGATACGATCCGCGCCTATGTCTCGGGCCTGCCGAAAGCGACGCTGAAGGAGCGTTGCGATCTGGCCGTCCATTGGGTCGGCAGGGGCTACAAGGGCATCAAGTTCGCGGCGGTGGTCTCCGAGGAGGATATCGTCAAGGAAATGGCGGCTCTGCGCGAAGCGGTCGGGCCGGATATCGACCTGATGGTCGACCTGCACTGGAAATTCGAGGCGGGCGAGGCGATCCGCATCATCCGGCGGCTGGAGCCCTACAATCTCTATTTTGCCGAAGCGCCGGTACAGCCGGAGAACCTCGAGGGGCAGGCGCGGGTTGCGGCCGGTATCGGCGTGCCGCTGGCGCTCGGCGAGGAATTGCGCACCACCTACGAATACAGGCCGCGCTTCGAAAAGCGGGCGATGAGCATCGTGCAGCCGGAAATGGGGCATACGGGCATTACCGAGTTCATCCGCATCGGCCAGATGGCGCAGGCCTTTCATATGAACATCATGCCGCACGCATCGATCAGCGTCGGCATCTTCATGGCGGCCAGCCTGCAGGCCGCGTCGGCGCTGCAGAACGTGCCCTATCACGAATACCAGCACTCGATCTTCGACCGGAACCTCACCTATACGGAGGGCGACATGGCGTCAGGCGAGGGCACCTACGTGGTGCCGACCGGTGCAGGTCTCGGCGTCGAGCCGAAGGAGGACGTGTTCGAGTTTGTCGTCAGACGGTGACAGGATCGTGAAGGGGCTGTCGCCGCATGGCGACTGCGGCGCAGCGCCTGAGATCATCACCGTGCGGCATCTCGGAACGCTTCGAAGATCACCCGGTGGCCGGCGTCGTTGGGGTGGGTGATGTCGGGTGAGGCGAGAAGTCCATCGCCGGGCTCTAACATCCGTTCGTAGACTGGGGCGTAAAAAATCGAGAATTGCCGGGCAAGCTCGCGGACCGCTTCCACATAACGCTCGAACCCCTGGCGGGTCTGGCCGGTGAACCCTGCGCTTCCAACCGAAAATCCGGCATCCGGAATATAGGGCGGGCTGCCGATCGCGATCCTTTGCCCGTGCCCGGCGGCGATCAGCCCCTTCAGGATACGGCTATAATCCCGCACGAAGCCTGCAACGTTCATGGTTTCGGGGGCCGCAGTGTAGCGAGCGTCATTGTAGCCGTAGAGGATCAGGATCGCGTCCTCGTGCGGTCGATCAAGAAGCGCTTGAACAAACCTCCCGATGCCATTGTTCAGTCTCGGCTTTCCATCGACAAATTTTGAGCCCTGCAACACCGTTCCCGGGATGGCGTGATGGCGGATCGGGAAGCCTTCGACCGCACCGGCAAACAGTGCCGGCCAGGCAAGTTCGGCCCGGGAGGCATTGAAGCCGGCGGTGATGCTGTCGCCGAATACGCGGGTGCCTGAAATTTCCAGCGATTTCAAATGCTCCGCAAACCTCATCAACTTTTCCTTCATTTTCCCGCTTGACAGCCACCGCCATAATCTTGTTTATACGTATTAGCTGCTAATACGCATTAGCAGTCAAGAGGAGAGAGGGAGGACCTTGCGTGGCTGCGCCTAAGCGTTTGACTCAGCACGACATTGCGAAATTGGCCGGCGTCAGCCAGGCGACCGTTTCGCTTGTGCTGAACGGCGCGCCAACAGCTCTGGCGCGTATTCCGCAGGAGACCCGCGAGCGCGTCCAGCAGGTCATCCGTACCACCGGTTACGTCGCCGATCCGATCGCGCGCCGGATGGCGAAGGGGCTCAATCGCATTCTCGGCGTGTTCACCTACGAGCCGGCGTTTCCAAGCGCCCAGGCAGACTTCTTCACGCCCTTCCTGCTCGGCATCGAGGAAGAGGCGCAGATCCAGAATTACGACCTTCTGCTCTTGACCGGCGCGGGCGTTGGGCAGGATCGAAAGATCTTTGCCGACGGCAATCGCTTGAGGATCGCCGACGGCTGCCTCGTGCTCGGCCGCGAATTCGACCGCGCCGAGCTGACGCGGCTGGTATCCGGCGACTATCCGTTCGTGGCGATCGGCCGGCGCGAGGACGCCGGCGGGCCCGTTCCTTATGTCGGCGGCGATTATGCGAACGGCACGCGGGCGCTGGTCGAGAAGGCAAGGGTGCTCGGGCATTCGAAGCTTGCCTATATCGGCCCGCCGGGACCGGCGGAATCGACTGCCGATCGGTGGTCGGGCTTCGATGGAGCCCTTGGTGACGGTCTCGAGCTTGTCCTGCATATCGAAACAGTGGGCCGCGCGGCAGACGAGATACTGGACGCGCTTTTCGGCAGCGGTGCGACCGTCGCCTTCTTCGTCGAGCTCGCCGATGCCGTGCGCGTCGAGGCGGCTGCCCGCGCGCGCGGCCTGTCCATTCCCGGTGACTTTTCCGCCGTCGTGCTGGGCAGCCATATCCGCGCCGAGCGCAGCCATGTGCAGTTCACCGCCTTCGACATCCCCCGCGAGGAGATGGGCCGGCAGGCGACTGCGATGCTGGTGCGCCGCATCGAGAGCGGCGAGCCTGGCCAACAAATTCTTCTGACCTGTGAACCGGTCGAGGGGGAAACCCTTGGACCCGCAAAAAGACGGACATGATCAACGTGACAGAGATGCATACGGATATTCTGGTGGTAGGCGGTGGTCTTGGCGGCGTTGCGGCAGCACTCGGTGCGTGCCGGGCAGGCCGCAGCGTGATCATGACCGAGGAGTTCGACTGGATCGGCGGCCAGCTGACCAGTCAGGCGGTGCCCTCCGACGAGCATACCTGGGTCGAGCAGTTCGGCATTACCCGCTCCTACCGGAAGCTGCGCAGCGGCATCCGCCAGTATTATCGCGACCACTATCCGCTGACCGAGGGTGCCCACGCCTGGGGCGACCTCAATCCCGGTGCCGGCTGGGTCAGTCGCATCTGCGCCGAGCCGCGCGTCAGTCTTGCCGTCATGGAAGCGATGCTGATGCCTTATCGCGGCGCCGGCAAGCTGAAGGTGCTGCAGCCGTATCGCCCGGTCGCCGCCGATGTCGACGGGGATACGGTGCGCTCCGTCACCGTTCGGCATCGCGACACCGGACGGGAGATCACCATCTCCGCCGCCTATATCCTCGATGCAACGGAGCTCGGCGATCTGCTGCCGATGACCGGCACGGAATATGTGAAGGGCTTCGAGGCCCAGTCCGACACCGGCGAGCCGAGTGCGCCGTCTGAAGTGCAGCCGGACAATGTCCAGGCCGTGTCGATCTGCTTTGCGATCGATCACGTCGACGGCGACCAGACGATCGACAAGCCGGAAAATTACGACTACTGGCGCACGTACCAGCCGCATTTCTGGGGCGGCCCGCTGCTCGGCTTCACCGCCCCGCATCCGCGTACGCTCGATTTCACCACCCGCTCGTTCACACCCAATCCGAATGACGATCCGCTCGCCGTCGATGCCGACCAGCGCAAGGGCGGCGGCGACGAGAACCTGTGGATCTTCCGGCGCATTGCCGCGCGCAATAACTTCGTGGCCGGCGCCTACACCTCAGACATCTGCCTCGTGAACTGGCCGATGATCGACTACATGGAAGGCACGATCATCGACCTTTCCGAAGAGGACAAGGCGAAACAGCTGAAATCGGCTGCCGACCTCTCCTATTCGCTGTTCTACTGGCTGCAGACCGAAGCGCCGCGTGTCGATGGCGGCCAGGGCTTTCCGGGGCTTCGCCTGCGCGGCGACATTACCGGCACCGAGCACGGGCTTGCCATGGCTCCCTATATCCGCGAGAGCCGCCGCATCAAGCCGGTTACCCGCGTCGTCGAGCAGGACCTGTCCTATTCGGTGCGCGGCGAAAAGGGCGCGGTCAACTACCGCGACAGCATCGGCATCGGCATGTACCGGATCGATCTGCATCCCTCGACCGGCGGCGACAACTATATCGACGTGCCGTCCTGCCCGTTCGAGATCCCGCTCGGGGCGCTGCTGCCGCAGCGGGTGAAGAACCTCATTCCGGCCGGCAAGAACATCGGCACGACCCACATCACCAATGGCTGCTACCGGCTCCATCCGGTCGAGTGGAACATCGGCGAGGTCGCCGGCATGCTCGCCGCCCATTGCCTCGACAAAAATCTTACGCCGCATCAGGTCCAGGAAAACGACGAGAAGCTCCAGAGTTTCCAGAGAGAGCTTACCCGTGAAGGCATCGAAATGCGCTGGCCGGACGTCGCCGCTTATTAGGACCGGCCGGGGGCCTGTCTATCAAACCAATCTTTGGAGGAGGAACGGGAATGAACTATTACAAGACATTGAAATCGGCGGTCGCCGCAATCGCGGTTGCCGTGCCGCTCGGCATTTCGCTCGTGGGGAGCGGCATTGCCAACGCCCAGGACGCGATCAACCTGCGCATGACCATCTGGAGCGCCAACGAGGCGCATCTGAAGCTGTTCAGCGACATCGCTGCCGGCTTCAAAAAAGACCATCCGAACGTGACGGTGACCTATGAGTCGCTGCCCTTCGATACCTATACGACGGCGCTGACGACCCAGATCGCCGGCGGCAATGCGCCTGACATGGCCTGGATCTTCGAGACCGCCGCCTATGACTTCGTCAATTCCGGCGCGCTCTATCCGCTGACGGACACGCTCAAGGCCACCAAGGGCTACAATGCGGAAGAACTGAGCACCACGGCCGCCGAGCGCTGGACCAAGGACGGCAAGCTGTTTGCCTATCCGTTCTCGACCTCGCCGTTTGCGATGTTCGTCAATAACGACCTCATCAAGGCTTCCGGCGCCAAGACTCCGGCGGAAATGATTGCAGCCAACCAGTGGACTTGGGACAACGCCATCGCCACCGCATCCACCGTTGGCAAGACCGGCAAGGGTGGCCTGATCGTCCGCGACTTCAACTATCAGATCTGGCAGAACCTCGCCTCCGTCTGGAACGGCTGGGGGGCTTCGCCCTGGAGCGCCGACGGCAAGACCTGCACGATGACCGAGAAGCCGATGGTCGACGCGCTGACCTTCATTCACAACGCCGTCTTCAAGAACAAGGCGATGCCGGGCCCCGGCGAAAGCGTCGACTTCTTCGCCGGCAATGCGGCAATGACGATCACCCAGATCAGCCGCGCCTCGCTGCTGCCGAAGGACAAGCCGTTCTCCTGGGATCTCGTGCCGCTGCCGAAGGGTCCGGCCGGCAATTATGCGCTGATCGGCCAGGCCGGCGTCGGTGTCATGCAGTCGGGCAAGAACGCGAAGACGGCCGCCGAATTCGTCGCCTATATGACGAACCCGGAAAACTCGGCCAAGCTCAGCCAGTTTTTCCCGTCGGCTCGCAAGTCGTTGCTGAATGCCGAAGTCCTGAAGAAGACCAATCCGCTGCTGAGCCAGGAACAGATCGACAAGGTCGTGATCTCCGGCATTGCCACCGGCAAGGTCATTCCGGGCCACACGGGCTTTGCGCAGATCCAGCAGGTGGTTCGTTCGGGCCTCGATGCCGTCTGGCGTCCGGATGCGAATATCCCGGCAGCCCTCCAGCAGATCTGCGGCCAGATCGGCCCGCTTCTGAAGCGCTAAGGGGGCTCGTGTCGATGGCTGTCGTGCAGCAAACCGCCCGTCCGGAAGGCCGGTCCTCATCGTCGTTCTGGACGGTCGCGCGGCGCGACAGCCTCGCCGGGTTTCTCTTCATCGCCCCGCAACTGATCGGGATCACGCTGTTCGTGCTGATCCCGCTCTGCCTCGTCTTCTGGTATTCGCTGCACGAGTGGAACGTGCTCGCCAATACCTTCACCTATACCGGCCTCGCGAACTACCAGATGCTTCTCGAAGACACGAGCCTGCCTTCGGTGCTCGGGGCGACGACGATCTTTTCCGCCGGGCTGGTGATCTTCAACCTGAGCCTGGCACTGCTGCTTGCGGTGCTGCTCAACCAGAAGCTCGCCGGCATCACCATCTTCCGCACGCTGTTCTTCTCGCCGGTCGTGGTGTCGCTGGTCGCCTGGACGATCGTTTGGGGTTTCCTGTTGCAGAAGAACGGCGGCATCAACGGCGTGCTGCTCGTCTTCGGCATCGATGGGCCGAACTGGCTGCGCGAACCGGTAACGGCGATGATCTCGGTCATCGTGGTGCAGGTGTTCAAGAATGTCGGCCTCAACATGATCCTGTTCCTCGCAGCCCTCCAGGGCGTGCCGAACGAACTCTACGAGGCGGCCCGCATCGACGGCGCCCCGCGCTTCAAGCAGTTCCGCCGCATCACCCTGCCGCTGATCAGCCCGACCATTCTGCTGACTTCGATCATCACCATCGTCGGTTCGCTGCAGGTGTTCGCGCAGATCGCGGTGCTGACGCAAGGCGGCCCGGGTCTCACGACAACGGTGCTCGTCTATTATCTCTACCAGCAGGCCTTCCAGTTCCATTTCTTCGGCTACGGCTCGACGCTGTCGATCATGCTGTTTGTGATCGTCGCCGTGCTGACCTTCGCCCAATGGCAGATGCGCAAGAGGATCGTTTTTTATGAAAGCTGAGCTCTCCCCGCGCAGACAAGTGTTTCTCTACGGCCTGCTCTGCATTCTCCTGATCCCCTTCGTCTTTCCGACCTGGTGGATGGTGACGTCGTCGGTGAAGCCGATCAGCGACATTTTTGCCTTTCCGCCGCAACTCCTGCCGGAAAGCTACGACTGGACGACCTATTCGAAGGTCTTCGAATTGCAGCCCTTCGTAAAGCAGTACTGGAATTCCGCCTATATCGCCGCACTGGTGACGATCGGCACGATGGTCGTGTCCTCCATGGCGGGCTATGCCTTCGCGCGCATCAAGTTTCCGTTCGCCAATGCGATCTTCATGGTCGTGCTGCTCGGGCTCCTGATCCCATCGGAAGTGACGATCGTGCCGCTTTTCCAGATGTTCCTGAAGGCGGGCATGGTCAACACCCACTGGCCCTTGATCCTGGTGCCGATCTTCGGCGCACCGAGCGTGTTCGCGACATTCGTGATGCGGCAGTTCTTTATTGCGCTGCCTGTCGAACTCGAAGAGGCGGCGCGGGTCGATGGCCTCGGGCGTTTCAAGATCTTTCGCAAGATCGCCTTGCCGCTTGCACGGCCGGCGCTCGCGTCTGTGGCGATCTTCACCTTCCTGCATTCCTGGAACCTCTATCTGGAGCCGATCGTGTTCCTGTCGAGTGCCGACAAATTCACGCTGCCGCAGGCGCTGACTCAATACACGGACGCCTATGGCGGCCCGATGTGGAACATCCAGCTTGCAGCCGCGACCCTGACGGCGCTGCCCGTTCTCATCGTCTTCATCATCGCGCAGAAGCAATTCGTCGAAGGGCTCGCGCATACCGGCCTCAAGGGTTGAAAAACTCACCTTTTGAAACACTGGGGCTGAAGAAACGGAAATCTGATTGATGGCTG
The DNA here is from genome assembly GCF_002968535.1 of Neorhizobium sp. T7_12. Taxonomy (NCBI): domain Bacteria; kingdom Pseudomonadati; phylum Pseudomonadota; class Alphaproteobacteria; order Hyphomicrobiales; family Rhizobiaceae; genus Neorhizobium; species Neorhizobium sp. T7_12. The sequence continues at coordinate 870,345 of NZ_PVBK01000001.1, forward strand.
AAGTTACCCTTTCCAATGTCCGCAAGAGCTATGGCGCCGTCGATATCATCCACGGCATCGACCTCGGCATCACCGACGGCGAGTTCGTGGTGCTGGTCGGCCCGTCCGGCTGCGGCAAATCCACCCTGCTCAGAATGGTCGCGGGGCTGGAGACAATTACCGGCGGCGAGGTGAATATCGGCGGGCGGGTGGTCAACGACCTCGATCCGAAGGACCGCGACATCGCCATGGTCTTCCAGAATTACGCGCTCTATCCGCATATGACGGTCGCGACCAATATGGGATTCTCGCTGGAACACCGCGGCGGCAGCAAGGCGGAGATCGCCGAACGGGTCAAATGGGCAGCCGACATTCTTGGTCTTGCGCCGTTGCTCGATCGCTACCCGCGCCAGCTTTCCGGCGGCCAGCGCCAGCGCGTTGCGATGGGCCGGGCGATCGTCCGCGACCCCAAGGTCTTCCTGTTCGATGAGCCGCTTTCCAATCTTGACGCGAAACTGCGCGTCGTCATGCGCGGCGAGATCAAAAGCCTGCATCAGAGGCTGAAGACGACCACCATTTACGTCACTCACGACCAGGTCGAGGCGATGACCATGGCGGACAAGATCGTCGTGCTGAACGGCGGGCGGGTCGAGCAGATCGGCGCGCCGCTCGACCTCTACGACCGGCCGGCCAACCAGTTCGTGGCAGGCTTCATCGGCTCACCGTCGATGAATTTCCTCACCGGCACGATTACGCCGGAAGGCTTCTCCGCGCCCGGTATTTTGCTGCCACTGCCCGAGGCAGCGCACGGGCACAAGGACCGAAAGACGGTCTACGGCATTCGTCCCGAACATTTCGCCCTGGACGACAGCGGCGTGCCTGCGGAAATCGTGCTGGTCGAGCCGATGGGTTCCGAGACGCAGGTGACGATGAAACTGGGCGAAACGCTGGTGACCGGCGTGTTTCGCGAACGGGTATCGTTGTCGCCGGGAGCGACGATCCGGGTGCGGCCGGAACTCGGTAATATCCATCTCTTCGCCGCCGATGGCGGCCAGCGTCTGAATTGAGGCCTGCGATGCCGAATTATCTCGAAACCAGGCTCACCAAGGCGCTGCGCGGCGGCGAATTTCCGGTCATCGTCTCGCTTGCCCGGCACGACCTCGATCTTGCCAAGGCGGCGATCGGGGTGGGGGCATTTGCGATCAAGGTGCATCTCAACGCCTATCACCGCGCGACCGGCACGACATTCGGCAGTTTTGCCGAGGAGCGGCCGTTTTTCGAGACGCTTGCGCCGCTCGGGGCGCCGCTGCTGGTGATGGCCGGCCAGGAGACGGTGCCGACGCCGGACGAACTCGATGCCTTGGCCAAACTGGGTTTTGAAGGTTTCAACGTTTATTTCGACCATCTTCAGCCGCATTTGCTGCAGTCGAAGCTCCGCCCGATCCCGGCGCTCGGCGAAGGGAGCACTGACGAGGATTTGAAGACCATCGTCGCCATTCCCGGCGCCATGATGGAGGCGTCCGTCGCGTCGTTTGCCGATTACGGCAAGCCGCTCAACGAGACCGATCTTGATCGCTACAGGGAAATCACGTCGAAGGCCGGCATTCCGGTCATCGCTCCGAGCCAGAAGCGTTTCGTGGCCGGCGATATGGCAAGGCTGAAGGCGGCGGGCATTGCGGCGCCGCTGCTCGGCGTCATCGTTACCGGTACGACGCCGAAGAGCCTGGAAGAGGCGGTCCGTCCGATCGTCGAGGCGGCAGTCGGCTGAGTGGTGGCGATGGATTGAATTTCTTCCGCCGGATCGCCATTTTAGGTGCAAATCCAAAACCGAAGGAGGAAAGCATGACGACGTCTACCGAACGGGCCGTATTGGCCGGTGGTTGTTTCTGGGGCATGCAGGACCTGATCCGGCGTCTGCCCGGCGTGGTTTCGACCCGCGTCGGCTATAGCGGCGGCGACGTGCCGAACGCGACCTACCGCAATCATGGCACCCATGCCGAAGCGATCGAAATCATTTTCGATCCGGCCAAGACCAGTTATCGCGATATTCTTGAATTCTTCTTCCAGATCCATGATCCGTCGACGAAGAACCGCCAGGGCAACGATATCGGCATGAGCTATCGTTCGGCGATCTATTACGAGAACGACGAACAGAAGCGCGTCGCCGAAGATACGATCGCCGATGTCAACGCATCGGGCCTATGGCCGGGCAAGGTGGTGACGGAAGTGGAGCCGGTCGGCGATTTCTGGCAGGCCGAACCGGAGCATCAGGATTACCTGGAGCGCTATCCGAATGGCTATACATGCCATTTCCCGCGTCCGAACTGGAAGCTGCCGAAGCGCGCCAGTGTTGCTGCCGCCGAATAAGCTATCTCGATTGCTGAATTGAAGGCGCTGCCATTTCGAAATGGCAGCGCCTTTTTTGTTTAGGCGAGCGTGTAGGCGGTCTTCACCACGGTGAAGAACTCCGCGGCATACTTGCCCTGTTCGCGCGGGCCGAACGACGAGGCCTTGCGGCCGCCGAACGGCACGTGGAAATCGACGCCCGCCGTCGGCAGGTTGACCATCACCATGCCGGCCTCGGAATTACGTTTGAAATGCGTCGCATGCTTGAGGCTGGTGGTGGCGATGCCCGCCGACAGGCCGAACGGCGTGTCGTTGGCGGTTGCCAGCGCCTCCTCGTAGTTCTTCACCCGGATGACGGAAGCGACCGGTCCGAAGATTTCCTCGCGCGAAATCCGCATCTGGTTGGTCGCTTCGGTGAACAGCGTCGGCTGCAGATAGAAGCCGGGCGTGTCACGCTTCACGAGTTCACCGCCGAAGGCGAGCTTGGCGCCCTCGTTCTTGCCGATCTCGATGTAGTCGGTGTCCTGCTTCAGCTGCTTGTCGTCGACGACCGGGCCCATATGGCTGCCGGCCTTCATGGCGTTGTCGACGTTGAGCGTCTTCAGCTTCTCGGTGAGTGCTGCGACGAACTTGTCGTGGATGCCTTCCGTCACGATCAGGCGCGAGGAGGCGGTGCAACGCTGGCCGGTCGAGAAGAAGCCCGAATTGGCGGCGGCTTCGACGGCCACGTTGAGGTCCGCGTCGTCGAGGATGACCATCGGGTTCTTGCCACCCATTTCGAGCTGGAACTTGCGGTTATGCTCGATCGAGGCGAGCGCGACGCGCTTGCCGGTGCCGGTGGAGCCGGTAAACGTGATGCCGGCGAGGTCCGGGCTGTCGAGCATGGCTTGGCCGACGACCGAGCCGCGGCCCATGACGAGGTTCAGGACACCTTTCGGCAGGCCGGCGCGGTGGAGGATGTCGACGATCGCCCAGCCGCAGCCAGGCACGAGATCGGCAGGCTTGAAGACGACGGTGTTGCCGTAGCAGAGCGCCGGCGCGATCTTCCATGCGGGAATGGCGATCGGGAAATTCCACGGCGTGATGATGCCGATGACGCCGAGCGGTTCGCGGGTGATCTCGACGCCGATATTCGGACGGGCAGACGGCACCAGTTCGCCGGTCAGGCGCAGCGCTTCGCCGGCGAAGAAATCAAAAATCTGGGCGGCGCGGATGACTTCGCCGGTCGCTTCGGGAAGGATCTTGCCTTCCTCGCGGGCGAGAAGGGCGCCGAGTTCGTCCTTGCGGGCGAGGATTTCGTCGGAGGTCTTTCTGAGGATCGCGTGGCGTTCGAGGATGCCGGAACGCGACCAGGCGGGGAATGCCGCCTTTGCCGCGGCGATCGCCTGTTTGGCGTCTTCGGCGCTGCCCTGGGCATACATGCCCACGACATCATTCGTGTCGGACGGGTTGATGTTCTTGGAAGCGTCCGAGCCGACCCATTCGCCGGCGATCAGGTTCTGGTAGATGGTCATGGACCTCTCCTTTCATGTGAAAGGCCCCGCCATGGGGGCGGGACCGTCAGATAGAGCTTGTTCAGTCGCTTACCTGAAAACGCTTGGCAGCCAGAGCGACAGGGCAGGGATGTAAGTCACGAGCAGCAATACTGCGATGCTGGCTCCGAAGAAAGGCCAGATTGTACGCATCGCTTCACGTATCGTGATGCCGCCGACCGCGCAACTGACGAAGAGCACGGTTCCGACCGGCGGCGTGTTGAGGCCGATGCCGGCATTGAGGATCATGATGACGCCGAAATGGACCGGATCGATGCCGAAGGCCTTGACGACGGGAAGCAGGATCGGTGTCGAGATGATGACCATCGGCGCCATGTCCATGAACGTGCCAAGGACCAGCAGGATGACGTTGATCATCAGAAGCACGATGATCGGGTTGTCCGAAACCGCGCTGATCGCCGCGATGATCAGCGTCTGGACCTGCAGGAATGCCATCAGCCAGCCGAACGCGGCCGCGGTGCCGATGACCAGCAACACCATGGCGGTGGTGCGCACGGCGCCCATGACGGCCTCGACGAAACCTTCCCAGTTCAGCTCTCGATAGACGAGCATCGCAACGAGGAAGGCGTAGATGACGGCAATGCAGGAGCTTTCCGTTGCCGTGAACACGCCGGAGCGGACGCCGCCGAAGATGATGGCGATCAGAAGGATGCCCGGCAGCGAAGCCAGCAGGTAATAACCGACACGGGCGAAGCCCGGGAAGGGGTCGGCCGGATAACCGCGCTTGACGGCAACCCACCAGGCCGTGATCATCAGCGCCCCGGCCAGCAACAGGCCGGGAACGATGCCGGCGGTGAAGAGGTCGGCGACGGAGACGTTGCCGCCCGCTGCGATCGAATAGAGGATCATGTTGTGCGAGGGCGGGATCATCAGCGCGATGATGGCGGCGTTGGCCGTCACGTTGACTGCATAGTCCCTGTCATAACCGCGCGCAGCCATCTGCGGGATCATCAATCCGCCGACGGCCGATGCGTCCGCCACGGCCGAGCCCGAGATGCCGCCGAACAGCGTCGATGCGACGACGTTGACCTGGCCGAGACCACCGCGCATGTGGCCGACAAGGCCTGCGGCGAAGCGGATCAGCCTCTGTGCGATGCCGCCGCGCACCATCAGGTCGCCGGCGAAGATGAAGAACGGGATCGCCATCATGGCGAAGACGTTCATGCCGGAATTCAGCTGCTGGAAGACGACGATCGGCGGCAGGCCCATGTAGAGGACCGTCGCGAAGGAGGCGATGCCGAGGCAGAAGGCGATCGGCATGCCGACCAGCATGAGGAATGTGAACGAACCGAAAAGAATGGCGTAGGCCATTACGCAGCCTCCTGCACGAGTACGTCGGCAGCAACTTCCTCGCCGATGGCGACGTCAACGAAGCGCTCCAGAGCGAAAAGGGAGATCATGGCGCCGCCGACGATCATCGGGAAGAAGTCGGTGCCGCCCGGCCAGCCGAGAACGGGAATGGTGGCCGACCAGGTACCCATGGCTAGCAGCGTCGAATAATAGGCCATGCCGATGCCGAAGAGCACGATCAGGCCCAGGCTCAGGAGATCCATTGCCTTCTGGATTGCCGGCGGCATGACGTAGCGAACGATATCGAGCCCGAGATGCACGCTCTCACGCACGCCGACGGCGGCTCCGAGCATGATGAACCAGGACATCAGATAGAGCGACAGCGGCTCGGACCAGCTCGGCGAGTCGTTGAGGACATAACGGCCGAACACCTGCCAGCCGACGATGAGGGTCATGGCGATCATGCCGATGCCGGAGATATAAAGTGATATGCGGCTAAGCCCGCCCAGGTAGGGCTTTATGGCCAGCATGAAGTTTCTCATGATCCTGTCCTCTTCGCGGCAGCAAGGCTGCCGGATATGCAAGAAAAAACCGGCCCTCTTGGCGAGGGCCGGTCTCTGGTCGGCTTACTTGACGGCCTGAATCTGTTCCAGCAGGGCCTTCTGCTTCGGATCGGTGACGAACTTGTCGTAGACCGGCTTCATGACGGCCGAGAACTCATCCTTGTTGACCTTGATGACGTTGGATCCACCGGCACGAACCTTGGCTTCCGAGGACTTTTCGCGGGCGGTCCAGAGTTCGCGCATCTTGACGACCGAGTCCTTGGCGGCCTGGCGGAAGATCTTCTGGTCTTCCGGAGTCAGCTTGTCCCAGGAGATCTTCGACATGACCAGGATTTCCGGGTTCAGGGAATGTTCGGTCAGCGTGTAGTTCTTGGCGATCTCGTAGTGACGGGCCGATTCATAGGAAGGCCAGTTGTTTTCCGCGCCGTCGACCACGCCGGTTTCGAGCGAGGAATAGACTTCGCCCATCGGCATCGGCGTCGGGTTGGCGCCGAAGGCCTGCATCATGGCGATCCAGAGGTCCGACTGCTGGACGCGGATCTTCATGCCCTTCAGGTCGGCGAGCTTGGTGATCGGCTTCTTGGTCGTGTAGAAGGAGCGCGCGCCGGAATCGTAATAGGCAAGGCCGACCAGGCCATGCGGTTCGAAGGCCTTCAGGATTTCGTCGCCGATCGGGCCGTCGACGACCTTGTGCATGTGCTCGGTCGAGCGGAACAGGAAGGGCAGGCCGAGAACGGTGGTCTGCGGCACGAGGTTGTTGAACGGCGCAGCATTGACGCGGTTCATATCGATGACGCCGAAACGGGTCTGCTCGATCGTGTCCTTTTCACCGCCAAGGACCGAGTTGTTCATCACCTGGATCTTGATGCGGCCGTTGGTGCGCTGGGAGACCAGTTCGCCCATGTATTTGACGGCATCAACGGTCGGATAACCGTCCGGATGGATGTCGGCGGAACGCAGGGTAACCTGTGCATTGGCGGCCGTCGCGCCGAGCGCGAGGCCGAAGGCAAGGCCGAGCAGTTTCGTGAGTTTCATGTTGTCCTCCTCTGTGTGAGCGCCGGAGCCTCCACGCCCCGGTCGTTGAATTTATCAGTCTTCCTCAGGCCTCCCGTGCCGTTTATCGGGCGGGCAGGCCGTAAAGTTCTTCGGGGTTTTTCACGAGTGCGAGCTCGCGTGCCGCATCGTCCCGCAACCAGCCGAGCACGGTATCGGTCAGCGCCGCATCATCCGGATAATCGGCCTGTTCGCGGGCGAGGTTATGCGGCCAGTTGGTGCCCCAGACGATGCGTTCCGGTGCATATCTGGCGATTTCCCGGGCGACCGCGGCGACATCGGCATAGTCCGGACCGCCGGCCTTCGAGGATTCGTAGACGCCGGCGAACTTGAACCAGCACTTGCCGCCGTCGATGAGGCGCTTGACGGCATCGACCTGCGGGCTATCGGGCGTGACGCCGGCGAAGAACTTGCCGTGGTGATCGAACACCCAGCGGGACTTAAGGTTCTTCAGGCGCTCTTCGTGGTCGAGAATGTTGCTGCCGTCGAACTGGACGGCGACCATCCAGTTGCGGGACGCAGCCTTGGCGTCGACGGCTTCGAGTTCCGACAGGTTCACCGCGCCGCCCGGCAGGTCCATGATGCGGGCGCCGACATTGCCGGCTGCTACGAGGCTGTCCAGTTCGGCTTCCGACGTGGTGCTGTCGATCACGCAGACGCCGCGGGCAACCGAACCGAATTCCGCAAGGCAGGCGTTGAGATTCGAATTATCACGCTGCTGGGCATTGCCCTGGGTGACGATGACCCGATCGATGCCGATCCAGCGCATGAACTGGAGATACTGGGCCGGGGTCGGCAAATCTCCGGCCGGAAGGCCGGGGCCGCCGGGCAAAGAGGGAAAGCCCGGCAGATATGCATGCATCTGGGTGTCGACCGCCCCCTTGGGCAGCCTGGTCTTGGGCGGAGTGCCGGAAAGGGTGCGGACGAGCATCAGATGTCTCCCATGCGGAATTCTTTGAGCGCATCGCGGTTGATCTCGATGCCGAGGCCTGGGCCGTTCGGGATCTGCACCACGCCGCGCTCGTGTTCGATCGGGGTTTTGATCACCGCCTGACGGAACGGATTGTGGGTACGGTCGAATTCGAGGATCGGTTCGATCGGATTGACCCGAACCGGGCTCGGGATCATCGCCGCCATGAACTGCAGGGCGGCCGCGATGTGCACGCCGGTGCCCCAGACATGCGGCACGACGCGGATGCCGTGAAGGGCTGCCATGTCGGCAACGCGCTTGGCTTCGGTAAAGCCGCCGACGCCGGCAAGGTCGGGCTGCAGGATATCGACGGCGCGGGTTTCCACCGGCTCGCGCATGCCCCAGCGGCTGTGCCAGGTCTCGCCGCCGGCGACCGGGATCGGCTGGCGGGCGCGGACTTCGCGATAGGCAGCGAGCTGTTCCGGTACGACCGGTTCTTCGAACCAGTCGATGTTGAGTTCAGCAGCCGCCTGGCCGAACTTGATCGCCTCGATGGCGTCGTAACCATGGTTGGCGTCGACCATCAGCCGCATGTCGGGGCCGACGGCGTCGCGCACCGCGCGGATGACCCGCAGATCTTCCTCGACGCCGAAGCCGATCTTGATCTTGCTGGCGTGAAAACCCTGTTGCCAATAACCGGCGACGTCGGTCGCATTGTCTTCCACGCGATCGACGCCGTCGCGCTTGAAGCTGCCGGTCGCATAGGCCTTGACGCTCTCGCGGAAGCGTCCGCCGAGCAGGATCGAGACCGGAACGCCGAAATGCTTGCCCTTGATATCCCAAAGCGCGATGTCGATGCCGGACAGTGCCGTGACGGCGAGGCCGCGCTGGCCCTGGTCGCGCAGCGCGTTATAGAGCCGCGCCCAGATCTTTTCGGTTTCGAGCGGATTTTCGCCGATCAGCCAATTTGCATAGGCCGCGACCACGGCGGCATTCGGCCGGGCCGGGCCGAGGCATTCGCCCCAGCCGATCGTGCCGTCGTCGCACTCGATCTCGACGAGCACATGGGCGCGGCGATCGAAGCGCATCGAGGCGCTTTCGAAGGCAACGTCGAGCCTGTGTTCGAGGAGATGGGTGCGGACGGACGCGATCTTCATGGATTAGCGCTTCCAGGGGCCGATGAGCTTCAGGAGCATCTCTTCTTCTTCCGCCGTCAGGTCGTCGAGCGGCGGGCGCACCTTGCCGGCGTCGAAACCCTGCAGGCGCACACCGGCCTTGATGGCCGAGACGGCATAACCCTTGCGGCGATTGCGGATGGCCATGAAGGGATAGAAGAAGTCCTTGAGGATTTCCTCGCAGCGGGCACGGTTGCCTGCGCGCAGCGACTTGTAGAAGTCGACCGCAAGACCCGGCACGAAGTTGAAGACCGCCGACGAATAAGTGGTGAAGCCGGCGCCGAGATAGGCTTCGGCGAAAAGTTCGGCGGTCGGCATGCCGCCGAGATACATCAGCCGGTCGCCCATGGTGGCGGTGATCTGTCGGACAAGCCCGATATCGCCGCTGCCGTCCTTGAAGCCGATCAGGTTCGGGCACTCGTCGCAGAGGCGCTTCAGCGTGTCGACCGACAGGATCGAGTTGTCGCGGTTATAGACCATGACACCGATGCCGACCGACTGGCAGATGCGCTTCACATGCTGGTAAAGGCCTTCCTGCGGCGCATCGATCATGTAATGCGGCAGCAGCAGGATGCCATCGGCGCCGGCCTTTTCGACCGCGCGGGCCATTTCCACGCCGACATGGGTGCCGAAACCGCAGCCGGAGACGATCGCCGTCTTGCCGGCGGCCTCCTTGGCGGCGGAAACGATTGTGGGGACTTCATTGGGAGACAGCGAGAAGAATTCGCCCGTGCCGCCGGCGGCAAACAGCACCGGTGCATCATAGCCCGACAGCCATTCCACATGGCGGCGATAGCTTTCCGGCTGAAACTCCCCTTCCGCGTCGAAATGGGTGACCGGAAAGGACAGCAGGCCGGCACCAAGTGCAACCTTGATTTCTTCAGGCGTCATCATTCAGAAAATTCCTTTGTAAGCGTCTCCTCCAGACAAAAATTGTCGTACAGGTCGCCTCGACTTGTGTCAACAAGTCATCTTACAGATTCGCGCAGCTCCCGGAGGAGGGTGCGATAGCGCAGCTGCGCGCCCCGCAGATGCCGGCGCATCGCGTCGCGGGCGCGTTCCTCGTCGCCGTCGGAAATCGCCACGACGATGGCGTTGTGCTCCTCGTCGAGCAGCTTGATATAGGCAGCCTGGTCAGCCTCCGAATCGTCCGGGCGCAGGGCCGCGCGCGGGATCAGGCTGCGGCCGATCATGGTCAGGAATTCGCGGAAACGCGGATTGTTGGTGGCTTCGGCAATGGCAAGATGCAGCGCGAAATCCGCCTCGCTGGTTGGTTTTGCGGCCTCGAGACAGGCGCGGACCGCATAATGGCGATCGAGAATGACCTCTTCCTGTGCGGGGGAGCGGCGAAGGGCGGCAAGCCCCGCAGCCTCGACTTCCACCGCGGTTCTAAGCTCCAGGAGTTCGATCATCGAGGATACGCGGGCAAGATCGATATTCGAGAGGGAGAGCATGACCGGCTGCACGTTGCGCGACGGCTCCAGCACGAAGACGCCGGCGCCCTGACGCGCTTCCACCAACCGGTCGGCGCGCAGCGATGCGATCGCCTCACGCACGACGGTGCGGCTGACGCCGTGCGCCTCGGTCAGCTGCGCTTCGCTCGGCAGGCGGGAGCCCGGCGGAAACTGGCCTGCCGCAATCGCCTGGCGCAGCGTTTCTCCGAGGCGGGAAACAAGCGTCCTCGATCCCTTGCCGGTATCGAGTCTGGTTTCAACGCTCATTCGTTCCTCCCTGCGCAGCGGCGCATCACAATATCGTGTCAACCCATATGTCAAGTCGAGCGCCGCTCCGAACCGCTCCAACTTATTGACCAGGTTTCGTCAACATGTATGATAAGTGTCGACGCTTGTCACGAATAAGTTGGCCGACAGACCGGCCATCACTGGATTGCCGCGGCCAATGCGCCGCTTTCGGAGGATGATTTCTTGAAAAGACTTTTGATCACCGGTGCCGGCGGCGGCCTCGGACGCGCCATGCGCTCGCGTCTCGCCGGTTTTGCCGAAACGCTTCGCCTCTCCGATATCGTCGATCTCGGCCCCGCCGGCCCCAATGAGGAAACGGTCGTCTGCGACCTCGGAGATGCCGACGCGGTCATGAAGCTGGTCGAAGGCTGCGACGGTATCCTGCATCTCGGCGGGGTTTCGGTCGAGGACAAGTTTTCGAAGATACTCAACGCCAACCTGCTCGGCCTCTACAATCTCTATGAAGCCGCCCGTGCACATGGCCAGCCGCGCATCCTGTTCGCCAGTTCCAACCATGTCGTCGGTTTCTACCGCCAGGACGAGCACATCGACATCAAGGCTCCGATGAAGCCGGATGGTCTCTACGGCGTTTCGAAATGCTTCGGCGAGGCTCTGGCGCGCATGTATTTCGAGAAATTCGGCCAGGAGACGGCGCTCGTCAGGATCGGCAGCTGCTTCGAAAAGCCGATCAACCACCGCATGCTGTCCGGCTGGATGTCTTATGACGATTTCGTGTCGCTGATCGGCTGCGTCTTCCGTGCGCCGATGCTCGGCTGCCCGATCATCTGGGGCATTTCCGACAATGACAGCAAGTGGTGGGACAATTCCCACGCGTCCTACCTCGGCTGGAAGCCCAAGGACAATGCCGAACGCTTCCGCGCCGAGCTTGATGCCAAGGGGCGTCCGGAGCCGACATCCCCGGCCGCTGTCTATCAGGGCGGCATGTTCACCCAAGACCCGATCTTCGCGGAGGACTGAGCCCGCACGGCGGGTTTTTGTTTCCGCCTTTTAGGCCCACCACATCAGCTTCTTCTACAACCTTCCCTCTTCCGGGAAGGTGTTTCCGGAGTTCTTGTGATGGGATTTATCGATATCAATCCTCCCGTCCCCGAAGATAGCGTGCTTCTCGACGCCTATTCGGAGACGGTTGCCGGCGCGGTCGACCGCGTCGGTCCCGCCGTCAGCCGCATCGAGCGGCTCGGCGGCGTTGCTGGCCAAGGCGGCCACGGATCGGGCTTTGCGATTTCGCCAGACGGCCTGATCATCACCAACCATCACGTCGTTTCCGACGCCAAGACCGTTCGTATCCGCAGCGCCAACGGAGCGGTCGGGCAGGGAGCTGTTCTCGGCCGCGACGCCGATACCGATATTGCGCTGGTGCGCGCCGACATGGACGTGCAGGCCTGGGCGCGGCTCGGCGATTCCCAGAAACTGCGGCGTGGCCATATCGCCATTGCGATCGGCAACCCTCTCGGTTTCGACTGGTCGGTGACATCAGGCGTCGTTTCGGCTTTGGGTCGCTCGATGCGGTCGTCGACAGGGCGGTTGATCGACGACGTCGTGCAGACCGATGCGGCTCTTAACCCGGGCAATTCCGGCGGGCCGCTGGTATCGGCCTCGGGCGAGGTGGTCGGCGTCAATACGGCGGTCATCCGCGGCGCACAGGGCATCGCCTTTGCGGTTGCCTCCAACGCGGCCAATTTCGTCGTCTCGGAGATCCTGCGCTTCGGCCATGTGCGGCGTGCCTTCATCGGTATCGTCGTCGATACGACCGCTCTACCGCGCCGCGTCGCGGTGAAGGCCGGCATGTTGCAGGAGACGACGGTGCGCATTCGCCGCATCGATCCCGGCAGCCCGGCCGACCAGGCGGGGTTGAAGGAGGGCGATTTCATCCTGGCCATCGACGGCCAGCCCGTCGGTGGCGCCGATGATCTGATCCGTCTGCTGGACGGGACGCGGATCGGCAAGGAGACGCCGATCTCCGTCTACGACCTCGACTCGCGGATCGTCGACCGCGTGCTGGTCCCAGCCGCACGGCCGCAGAGCTGAGCATGCTGTTGCTCTTCAGGTGCTCGTCCTCGAGGTCCTAGGCCAGCCGGTTGCGAAGTCTTTCCCGTGCGGTTTCATCGAGGCCGAGCGAAGATAGATAGGCCCCAATACCGTCGTGGCGATAACGGATATGGTCCAGCGCCTGCCGCATGCTGCGCGGCTCCGAGGCAAGAACGATATCGACCAGCTCGGGCGAGGTGCCGCGGCCGAGGGCGCGGTCCCTGAGGCGCGCGATCAGCGGCCCGGAGATGGTCGCCGTCAGAGCATAGTCTTCAACGATGGTCGCCTCATCGACGCCGGCATTGGCAAGCAGCAGCGCCGAGATCACGCCGGTGCGGTCCTTGCCGGCGCTGCAATGGAAGAGCACCGCTCCGTCCGGCGCGTCAGCAATGGTCTTCAGGACTTCGGCAATCGCCGGCTGGCAGTCGTCGATCGCCTGGCTATAACGGTCGCCCATGTCGTAGCTCAACACGGCATTCGCCATCATCTCGACCGGCGCCAGCGCCGAAAACAGCGGCGTGTTGTGGTAGCGCACTTCGGCATGACCCACAAATGGGTTGGCTTCGACGGCGATCTCGTGGGCGTTGCGCAGGTCGATGACGGTGGTCAGTCCGTTGTCCAGCAAGGTTTCGATATCGGCCTCGCTCAGGCGATGCAATGCGTCGCCGCGCAGGATCGAGCGCCAGCGGGTCAGGCCACCGTTGGCGGTTCCGTAACCGCCGAGGTCGCGGACATTGTGGGCGCCTTCCAGCGCGATCAGGCGTTCATGCGCGTTTTCTGGGGCTAACATCTCAGCGGATTCCGGATTTCATGAAGGATTCGATGACGTGGCGCTGCAGGACCAGATAGATGATCAGGATCGGCAGGCTGGCGAGTGCGGCAGCCGCCATCAGCGGCCCCCAGAGATTGCCCTCCTGGGTCATGAACATCTGCAGGCCGATCTGGACGACCGAGTTCTCCGGCTTTCTCGACAGAAGCAGCGGCCAGAAATACTCGTTCCAGGCGGAAATGAAGGCGATGATCGACAGGGAGGCGATCGGAGCGCCCATGTTCGGCACGACGATCTGCCAGAGAATCTTCCAGCTTCTGGCTCCGTCGATGCGCGCCGCTTCGAGGATCTCGGTCGGGAAGGAGCGCATCGCGTTATAGAGGAGCAGGATCGCGAAGGCATGCGCCGCATTCGGCACGATGAGACCGGTCAGCGTGTCCAGGAGGCCGAGCCGCGAGGCGAGCACGTAGTTGGGGATCATCGTGACCTGGAATGGCACCAGCCAGGAGAGCGCGATAAGGCCGTGGATGACGCCGGAGAGGCGCATGCGCCAGCGCACTAGCGCATAGGCCGCGAACAGGCCGGTCACGACCTGCAGCAGGGCGGTCGCCGCGGATACGATCGTGGTGTTGACCAGCATGCCGATCATCGGAATGCGGGTCAGCACGAAGACATAGTTTTCGAGCGACGGGTTGGACGGCCAGAGCGAGGTGGAAAAGGTCTCGTTTTCCGGCCGGAGCGAGGTGACGATCATCCAGTAGATCGGAAAGATCGACAGGAAAGACAGGAGGATCATCACCGCATGCACCGCAAGCCGGCGGGCGCCACCGGACTTGGCACCCTTAGACGCGCGTGAGGCGAGATCGGGTGAAACGTCAGTTGTCATAGATCGCAAACCTCTTGGTCAGCCACATGCATCCCGCCGCGATGACCGCAAAACCGGCAAAGGCGATCATGCCGGCCGCCGAACTCCAGCCGGCAGACATGGTCTGGAAACCGTATTCCCAGAGCAGGTAGAAGATGTTGGTGGTCGATTTCAGCGGGCCGCCATTGGTCAGCACGTTGATATAGGCAAAGCTCCACTGCGCCCCGAACAGGATCGTCATCATCGATAGAAGCAGGATGGTCGGCGAAAGCAACGGCAGTCTTATATCGCGGATGATCCCCCAGCGGCTGGCGCCGTCGATGCGCGCCGCCTCGATATAGGAGGGATTGATGCCGGCATTGGCGGCGGAAAATAAGAGAGTGGAAAAGCCGATCAGCTTCCAGCCGGTGATCCAGGTGAGCGTGGCGAGCGCGTATTTCGGGTCGGTCAGGAAGCCGATGCGGCCGAGACCGATCGTCTCCAGGCCGAGCGTGATCAGCCCCTGATCCTCGTTGAGCAGCCAGCGCCAGAGGATGGCGGCAACCACGGGCGCCACGATCATCGGTACGAAGATCAGCGCGCGGTAGATCGTCCGGGCGCGGCCTTCGAGATCCTGGGTCCAGATCGCCACGAAAAGGGGAATGATCACCGACATCGGGAAGAGGCCGAGAATGTAGAAAAGCGTGTTCCAGAGCGCGGCGCGCATCTCCGGCAGGGCGAACAGGCGCTGGTAGTTGGTGAGGCCGACATAGCGCTGCGGCGCGGTCGGCAGCATGTTCCATTGGTAAAAGGAGAGTTGGAACGCCTCGACCAGCGGCACATAGGTCCACATCATCAGGAGGCAGAGCGCCGGTGCGAGATAGAGCCAGGGCTGCACGGTGAACGTACCACGCTGGCGGGCAGCCGTGGACGCTCGGGCAAGGATGGGCGGTCTTGCGAGATCGGCCTGGATATCGGTCATGGAATTTTCCCCCGAAAGAACCCCGAGAGGGCAACGACGCCGGACGGGAAAGCGAGACCCGCCCGGCATCTCCTCGTAACGGTTACGGCATCAGGTCCTGGCCCTGATCCTGGGCGGCTTTCAGGGTTGCGATCGGATCGCCCTTGCCGAAGACGGCTTCGCGCACCGAGTCCATCATCATCTTCTCGACCTGGCGGTAGTTCGGGCCGGGGAAGGCGACGTTGGCGGTGAGGCGGTTCAGCTGTTCCAGGTTGGCGCGGAACATCGGGTTTTCCTTGACCCAGGGGCCGAGGTAGTTCGGGTCGTCGACGATATCGAGGCGCAGCGGCAGGTAGCCGATCTTGCTGGTGATGATCGTGTAGGCTTCCTTGCTCGTCAGGTACTTCAGGAGCTCGTAGGCCGCACGCTGCTTGGCCGGATCCTTGCTGAAGACGAACAGGGCGCTGCCGGAATTGGTCGGAGCGGTCGGCTTTTCGCCGAAGGACGGCATCGGGGCGATACGCAGGTCGAATTTGCCCTGGGCGGCCTTCTTGTAGGAGCCAAGCACCGCAGTCGTATAGACGAACATGCCGAGATTGCCCGCTGCAAAAGTGTCGGAACCGCTGGCCGGATCGATCCTGGCATGAGCCCCGCTATCGACGATGTCGCGCAGCATCTTGACGGCCTCGGCGGCATTCTTGTCCGCGTAAGTGAGCTTGTTGCCGTCGCGCACCTTGCCGCCGTTCGACATGACGATCGCCTGGTAGACGAAGGTGCCGTCGCTCGGGCCGTAGGCGCCCGGGAAGAAGCCGTTCTTGCCGGTCTTTTCCTTGATCGCCTTGCCGGCGATGTTGACGTCGGCCCAGGTCTTCGGCGGGTTGTTCGGGTCCAGACCTGCCTGCTTGAAGAGGTCGCCGTTGTAATAGAGGACTGGCGTCGAGAAGGTGTAGGCGAGACCGTAGGTCTTGCCGTCGACCTTGCCGAGTTCGAGACCCTTGGGGATCATGCCGGCGAGATGCTCTTTCAGTTCCGCCGGCTTCACCATGTCCTCGAGCGCATTGCCGCCGAGGTCGCTGGCGACGAAGATCAGGTCGCGGAAGGTCAGCTGGGCGACGTCCGGCTGCTTGCCGGCGACGATATCGGCCTGGACGCGGTTGATGATCTCGTTCGACGGAACGGCGATCGTCTCGACCTTCACGTTCGGGAATTTCTTCTCGAAACCAGCGATCAACTCTTTGGTGGCCTCGGAGCCTATGCCTGCGGAGGCTAGGTTGTAGTTGTAGAAGCTGATCGTGACCGGCTTATCGACCGTGGCGGGCATTTCGGCGAAGGCGCCGACCGGGAGGCCAAGAGGAAACATCGAGGCGGCGGTGAGTGTTGCCATCAGCTTGAGCGTGGTTCTGCGCAGCATTTGCGTGTCTCCGGGTGAGGGTTATTCAGCAGCGACGGGCATTGCCCGGGCCATCAGAAGTTCCAGCGGATAGGTATTGAGTTCGGCGCGGTCGGACGGCAGCGGAACGAAGGCCATGGTGAGGCCGGACGGGCGGATGGTGCCGATGCCGAAGGAGGCGCCCCTCACCATGCGCAGGATGTCGGTGCGCAGGATATCGGTCGCGGCGTGCTGGCCGGTGCCGACGACGACCGGGATGCCATGCCAGACCGAGACGCGGTCGTGATGGATATGGCCGCTGAGGATGCCGATGATGTTGCGGCCCTTCAGCAGTTCGCGGAAACGTTCCGACTGCGGGAAGTGGATCGTCCGCCAATGGGCGGCATCCGCTTCCTCGCCGAGCGCCGGTGGATGGTGGACGACGATCAGCTTCGGCAGGTCCGGATGGCTGTCGAGCGTCGAGGCGAGCCAGTCGAACTGTTCCGGATCGATGGTGCCGCCTATCAGGCCGGGGGTCGTCGAGTCGATGGTGATGATGTGGATGCCGTCGATGATCGTGTCGTGGTCGTAGGGTGCATCCGGATCATGCGCCTCGATGCCCATGCCCTCGTAGAAGCCGGGGCGGGTGTCGTGATTGCCGAGCGCATAGATGACCGGCACGTCGATCCTGGCGTCGATAATGTCCTTCAGCCGACGAAAACTTTCCGCATCGCCGCGATTGGTGAGATCGCCGCTGGCGATGACGAATTGCGGTTTCGGCGTCACGGTCGCGACGAGATCGAGCACCTGATGCAGCGTCTCGGTCGTGTCGCTGTGCAGATGGCTGTCATCGGCGGTGCCGATGTGCAGGTCGGTCAGATGGATGAATGTCGTTTCGCGTCGCACCGGATGCCTCCATGGAAGACGGTTTCGTCAGGAGGACCGTTAGAAGGGGTTTGTTTCCTGCTCGTGACGGATTTCGAATGCCGTTCGAAACCGGCTCAGCGGCGGAACATCGGCGCGATCACCTCGACCATGCGGGCGATGACGATGTCCGGATCATCGAGGTCGATGCCGTAATTGGTCAGCACTTCGGTGCGCGACCGGGAGCGGGTGACCTGTGAGCGGATGCCGAGCGCGCAATTGAGCCGCCAGCCGATATCGACCTCGTCGAGCCAGGGCGCGATCCGCTTCAGATGCGGGACGAAAGCCCGGTGATGTTCGACATTATCGATGATGCGGCGGTAGTGCGGTGCGCGTTCCCGGTGGGTCTTCGCCATCGAGGTGAAATGCGACAGGACCGGATAGCTGGAGGTCGGGTCGAGGCTCCAGCGGATCGAGGGACCGACTAGAGCTGCGATGACTTCATCGAGATCGGGCGGATCGGGCGCCCGTCGGTCGACAGCTTTGCGGAGCAGGCTCAACCGTTCCGCATTGAGCCGCCGATAGACACGCTCTGCGACCGCTGCGACAAGTTCTTCCTGCGAGCCGAAATGGTAGCTGATGGCGGAAGGCGTCGCATGTGCCTCGATGGCGATCCGCCGGGCGGTCAGATCCTCGAAAGCCTCGGCTTCGCAAAGCAGATGCTCGCAGGCATCCATGAGCCTCATGGCTGTGAGATTGGCGCGGCCGTGCATGAACTCACCCTCGACAACCGCAATCTAGGCAGATTTTGTGTAGGGCGGATGACAGCAGGCGGCCGACTGGGCCAGGTCGGCGCGGGCCGTTTCCTTGTCGAGCGGCCGGGCGAAAGGCACGGGCCAGCTGTCCCTTTCGTCATCTCCATCCTCGCCATCCCGGAACTCGTCCATGCGGTGCTTGATGGCCAGCGCATAGATCGTGTCCAGAATGTTCCGGTCACGCAAGTGCGGATCGCTCAACCCGAGCAGGGCCGCCCTGACGATCTTCTTGCTCGACGTCTTCGGGCAACGTTTGGTGACAAATTTGAACAATGCCTCGTCGGTCAGACCTTCCATGGCACCGTCGACCAGCGCCTCGTAGACCTTTCGCTTTTCTCCCATTGAACTCTCCAGCACCAAATCAGAACGTCTTGTCACGCAACTGTCATCATTCATTTCGAGGGAAATATGGCAAGGGGCTGGAACCAAAGTTGTAATGTATAGCGTTCACTGAAACATATCTGGCCAGTTGAAACTGCGGCGTCGTCTCCCTAGTTTCGCGGCGATCGAAGCGGGAGGGAACGGGTG
The DNA here is from genome assembly GCF_002968535.1 of Neorhizobium sp. T7_12. Taxonomy (NCBI): domain Bacteria; kingdom Pseudomonadati; phylum Pseudomonadota; class Alphaproteobacteria; order Hyphomicrobiales; family Rhizobiaceae; genus Neorhizobium; species Neorhizobium sp. T7_12. The sequence continues at coordinate 889,155 of NZ_PVBK01000001.1, forward strand.
AGGATAGGTGCAGGAATTCTCCGGGCGATGATTTGTCTCGTCCTGGTGCCGATAAATGTATCGGCGCAGAGCCAATGGCAGCCGGTGGAGCAGATTCAGACCTATCCCGTGACCGGTGATTCCGGCGTCGATCTCTACGCTTCCATCGGACAGCGCGGCCCCAAGATCGGCAAGGAAGTGCGCGCCATCGCCCACACCAATTTCAAGCTGACCTGGACCCGCGATTACCGACCTCAGACTGATGGCGCCTGCACGCTCGTTTCGGCGCGGCCGAAGCTGATCATCACCTACACGCTGCCAAAACCCGCATCGGCGCTTGCTCCCGATCTGAAGAAGAAATGGGATGTCTTCATTGCCGGCGTCTACAAGCACGAACTGGTCCACGGCGTCATGATCATCGACATGGTGAAGGAGATCGAGCGGGTGAGCGTGGGTCTCAGCGTCGCCAACGACCCGAAATGCACGAAAATCAGGACGGAACTGACGGCCAAGCTCGGCGAGATTTCGAAGGCGCAGCAGAAGCGCAGCAACGACTACGATCGGATGGAGATGAGCGAGGGCGGCAATGTCCACCAGCTCATTCTCCAATTCGTGAACGGCGCCGGTAAATAGGGCGCCGCCTGCATTGCTTCATCTGCAGTTTACCGGATCGCGGCGGCTCACCTATCTCCTGCGCATGACATTGACGACGAGCACGCCGACGATCGCCATGATGCCGCCGATCGCGCCGATCAGCGTGGGCACTTCGCCGAGCCAGAGGAAACCGATCAGGGTTGCGGTCGGAGGAACGCCGTAAAGGAAATTGGAGGCTCGGGCTGCCGACAGGCGCTTCAGGGCTATTGCCCAGGTGACGTAACCGATCACCGTCGGGAAGAGCACGAGATAGGCGATGCCCCAGTTCACCTCGGCAGGGGCGGAGGCGAGCGCCTGCAGGGCCGACGGTACGGCCGGCAACAGCGGAACGGAGCCGATCAGCATCAGCCAGGCCGTGACGGCCAATGCGGGCATACGGCCGAGGATCGGCTTCTGCAGCACGCTGGCAATCGCGGAGCAGAGGGCGGCACCGAGGATGAGGATCGCGTTCGGATCGAGATCGAAGCCGTCTTCTCCCGAGGCCGCGATCAGCGCCACGCCGGCAAAGGAGATCGCCGTTCCGACCCAGCCCCAGTGGCCGAACCGCTCGCCGAGCGCGAAAATGGCGATCAGTGCGGTGAAGACCGGCATGGTGTTGATGATGAAGCTCGCCGGACCTGCCGCGACCGTCCGTTCGCCCATGTTGAGGAGAACGGCATAGGCGGCGATGAAGAGCACTGCCGCGACGACGAGGCGGAGGATATCGCCCTTGGCCGGAAGAGCCGGCCGGGCAATTGCGAGATAGACGACCGCGATCAAGGCGGCCGGAACATATCGTGCCGTGGCGAGCTCGATCGGCGTCAGCGGCCCGAGCGCGATACGGATCACGGCGAAGGACGAGGCCCAGAAAACGATAGTCACCAGGATCGCCAGGAAGGCGATCACATCGAATCCCTGTTTTTCATCCGTTCCCGTGCTCATGGCGACCGTGCTCATCTCTTTCTCCCTCAAACTTGAAGTCTGGCAAAACTTGAAGTCAGGATTTAGCGCCTCTCATCCATGCTTGAAAAGCAACGCAATCGATGATCATATGTGCGTATGGTTCACAGCTCACAGACTTTGCCGCCACTTGATACGCTCGAGACCTTCGCGCGGGCCGCGCGTCTCGGATCGTTTTCCGCAGCGGCGGAAGAGGGCGGCGTCACCCATGGTGCCGTCTCCCGGCAGATATCCCGGCTGGAGCGCTGGATGGGCGTGCGGCTTTTCTCCCGCGAGGCCCGCGGCGTAACGCTGACACCGGAAGGCACACGGTTTTTCGCCCGCGCGGAGGAAGCGTTGGCCCTGCTCGGAGATACGGACGAGCGGTGGCTGCCCCGCCGAAACAAGGCGGTCGTCCGGCTTTCGGTGACGCCATCGGTCGCCTCGCTCTGGCTGTTTTCGCGCATGCCGAAGCTGGAGGCCAGCGATATCCACCTGGAAGTGATACTGGAACATCGGCTGGCGGACTTCAGCGAGGGCATCGACCTGGCGATCCGTTGCGGCAAGGGGCCATGGGCCGGCGTGCGCAGCCTGCCGCTCTGGCAGGAGAAACTCGTGCCGATCGCCGCTCCGGCGGTGGCCGAGCGTCTCGGCGGACGCACCGATGCAAAATCACTGCTCGAATTGCCGATCCTGCACGATTCCAATGTCGAGGCCTGGCGGCGATGGCTGGCTGTCGAGAGCGTCGATTACGTGCCGCGCGGGCAGGACCGGCGGTTCGAGGATTATAACCTGGTGATCGACGCCTGCGCGCATGGCCTCGGCATCGCGCTCGCCCGGCCCCCGCTTGCCGACGCCGCGCTTGCCTCCGGCCGGGTCGTCGCCGTGTCCGACAGGACCATCGATCACCACGTCGCCTTTCACCTGATCCGCCCGAACGACGCGATGAAAGCTTCTGCCGCCGAGTTTGCCCGGCGCTTCCTGCAGGAGGCCGGGTTCGACGAGACGGCGATCGCAGCCTTCATCGCGCCGGGACGGGGAAAGGGATAAACCTAGGCACCTACCGCATGCACTGAATACCGCCGATATCGGTAATCAGCTCAGCTTGGGCTGGAGGGCTCACTCGCCGCCATTCTCCCTGGCGAAGCGGGCGATATCGGCATGGGTGGCGAACCAGACGCCCTCGTGGCCCTGGATGTGCCTGATCAGATCCTCCAGCACGAAGATGCGCGAACGGTACCCGGACACATGCGGATGCATGGTCAAAAGGAACAGCCCGCCTTCGATATAGGCGCGGTCGAACTCCCGCTTGAAGATGTCGAGCACGGAGGTCGGCGGGGTGTAAGGGCGGAGCGCGGTAAACCGGTTCATATTGAAATAGACCGCATCGTCGCGGATCCACTCGACCGGCAGTTCGACCATGCCGGTCGGCTCGCCGTCCTCGACCAGTTCGTAAGGATCGTCGTCGGCCATCAGCGAGGAATCATAGATCAGCCCGAGCTCGCGCTCGATCTTCAGCGTCTCGTAGGAAAAGTCCCAGGAAGGCGTGCGCATGCCGACAGGGCGGATGCCGGTGATCTTTTCGAGCGTGTCGGCGGCGCGAAAATGCAGTTCCCGTTCCTTGTCGGCCGGAACCTTGGTGTTCACCTCATGGATCCAGCCGTGCAGGCCGATCTCATGGCCCTCGGCGATGACGCGCCGCTGCTCATCCGGGTAGAGAAGGGCTGCCACTGCCGGCACGAAGAAGGTCGCCGGAACATCGGCATTCTTCAGCGTCTCCAGGATGCGCGGCACGCCCATGCGGTTGCCGTATTGCCCCTGGGACATGCGGCCGATCGATTGACCGCCGTCGCGCAGTTCGTTGGTCTCATGGTCGCTGTCGAACGAAAGGGCGACCGCGCAACGCGCGCCGTCCTTCCAGGCTTTCGGTTTCAGCGAGCGGCCGGCGCGCACCTTGTTGACCTTGCCACGCCAGGTGGCCTCGTCCCACTCCCAGGGTTCCATATCCGTTCTCCCTTTTTATTCGGCCGCCTCCGGCAGGACCGGCACGGCCGCGAGCAGCCGCTTGGTATAATCGTGCTGCGGATCGGCATAGATCGTAGAGGCCACGCCTTCCTCGACGATTTTGCCGCGATACATGATCGCGACGCGGTCGCAGAGATGCCGGACGACGGACAGGTCGTGGCTGATGAAGATCAGTGAAAGGTCGAGCTCGGCGCGCAGGCGGATCAACAGATTGATGATCTGCGCCTGGATCGACACGTCGAGCGAGGCGACCGGTTCGTCGCAGACGACCACATCCGGCTGCATTGCGAGCGCGCGGGCGATCGCGATGCGCTGCCGCTGGCCGCCGGAGAACTGGTGCGGGAAACGGTTGGCGAAAGTCGGATCGAGCCCGACCGCTGCCAGCCATTCTTTCACATAGACCAGCGCTTCGGCGCGTGTCACCAGCTTGTGGGCGAGCGGACCTTCGGCGATGATATCGCCGATCCGCATGCGGCCGTTGAGTGACGCGAACGGATCCTGGAAGATCGTCTGGATGCGGGTGGTGATTTTTCGCGCATTGCGGCCGTCACTCATGACCGGCTTGCCGTTGAGACGGATCGTTCCGGAGGTTGGAATCGCAATGCCGGCAGCCATGCGGCCGAGCGTCGATTTTCCGGAACCGGATTCGCCGACAAGGCCAAGCACTTCGCCACGCTTCAGCGTGATCGACACGCCGTCGACCGCCTGGACGACCGGCATCGGCTGGGAAATGCCGGACTTGATCGCCAGGTTCCTGAACAGGCCCGCCGGCTTTTCGAAGCGCTTCATCGCATCGTCGATGACGAGATAGGGGCTGCCGAGCGGCGGCAGGTTCAGTGTCGCCGACTTGCGCGGCGGCGGTGCCGCATCCGCGATGCCGCTGCCGCGCAGCAGCAGTTGCCCGGGCTTGGCGCGTGAGGGCAACGCATCGAGCAGCGCCTTGGTATAATCGTGCTGCGGGCGGGTCAGCACGCCGAGCGCCGGACCGATCTCGACGATCTTGCCGTATCTCATCACCGCGACGCGGTCGGCGATCGACGAGACGATCGCCAGATCATGGCTGATCCAGATCAGCGCGGTGCCGAGTTCTGCCACCAGTTCCTTCATCTCGACGAGGATTTCCGCCTGGATCGACACGTCGAGCGCCGTTGTCGGTTCGTCGCAGATGATCAGCTTCGGCCGGTGCAGCAGGGCGATGGCGATGGCCACGCGCTGGCGCATGCCTCCGGAAAACTGATGCGGGAAGAAATCCACCTTGCGTTCCGGCTCGCTGATGCGGACCTGGGCGAGTGCCTTGATCGCTCTTTCCCGTGCGTCCGATGCGCTGATTTTTTCATGGGCTTCGAGTGCGAGCCTGATCTGGGTGCCGATACTCAGGACCGGATTTAAGGTCATCATCGGGTCCTGGAAGACCATCGAAATGGTCTTGCCGCGGATGGCGCGCAGTTCATGCGCGGGCAAGCCGATCAGCTCGTGGCCTTCGAGCCTGATCGAACCCTCGACGATGCGGCCGGGTTCGTCGATCAGGCCTATGATTGAGAAGCCGGTGATCGACTTGCCGGAACCGGATTCTCCGACCAGGCCGAGCACCTCGCCGGGCGCCAGCGAAAACGAGACGCCGTCGACCGCCTTGATCTCGCCGCGTCCGCTCGGGAACCAGGTCCTGAGGTTGGTGACTTCGAGAAGCGGAGCACTCGTCGTTTCGGTCATCGGCGGAGCCTTGGATTGAGCTGGTCGCGGATCTGGTCGCCGACGAGGTTGAGCGAGACGATGAACAGGATCAGCGCGACGCCGGGATAGATCGAGATCCAGTAGCGGCCGGAAAGCAGATACTGGAAACCGTTGGCGATCAGCATGCCGAGCGACGGTTCGGTCGGCGGCAGGCCGACGCCCAGGAAGGAGAGGGTGGCTTCGAGCGAAATGGCGCTTGCCACCTGCACCGTCGCGACGACGATCAGCGGCGGCAGCGAGTTTGGCAGGATGTGCTTGACGACGACGCGCCAGGGCGACAGCGGGATGGAGAGCGCCGCCTCGACATAATCCTTCTGCCTTTCGGCCGATGCCGCGCCGTGGGCGGTGCGAGCGAAATAGGCGTACTGGGCGAAGATCAGCGCCATGATCAGCTGATAACGCCCCTGGCCGAGAAGGGCCGCGATGACGAAGGCGAGCAGGATTGCCGGGAAGGAAAGCTGCAGGTCGACGATACGCATGGCAAGGCTCTCAAAACGGCCACCGATATAGGCGGCCGAGCAACCGACCACCGCGCCGATGACGAAGGCGATGCCGCCAGCGATCACGCCCATTTGCAGGGAGATGCGAAGCCCGTAGATGATCGCCGACAGGAGGTCGCGGCCTTGCGAGTCCGTGCCGAGCCAATGGGTGTAACCGCCGGTGCCGACATAACCCGGCGCACGGCGGGCATCGCGCAGCACGAGGCTGGTCAGGTCGTACGGATCTTGCGGGGTGACCAGCGGCGCGACGATCGCGGTCAGGACGATCAGCAGGACGACGATCGCGGCGCCCGTCGCGACCTTGTTGCGGAAGAATTCCTCGAGGAAACGGCCAAGCAGAGTATCGCGCATCAGGCACGGCCCTTTCGCAGGCGCGGATCAAGCAGCGCATAGGTTAAATCGACGATCAGGTTGATGACGATGAACAGAAAGGCGACGAGCATCAGGTAAGCGACCATGACGGGCCGGTCGAGCGAGGTGATGCTGTCGATGATCAGCTTGCCGAGGCCGGGCCAGGAAAAGATGGTTTCGGTGACGACCGCAAAGGCGAGCGTCGAGCCGAGCTCCAGGCCGAAGACGGTGACGAGCGGAATGGAGATCAGCCGCAGCACGTGCCGGCTCAGCACCGTGAATTCGGACAGGCCGGCGGCGCGGGCGAATTTCACCGTATCGCTCAGCATCAGTTCACGGGTGCCGGCGCGGGCGAGGCGGATCATCAAGGAGAACTTGAAGAGCGCCAGGTTCAGCGCCGGCAGCACGAGATGCGAGAGCCCGTCGCTGGTCAAGAAGCTGAAATCGACGCCGAACAGGTTCACCGTCTCGCCGCGTCCGCCGGCCGGCATGCAGCCGCACTGAACGGCAAACACCATGATCAGCATCAGGCCGAACCAGAAGGTCGGCACCGAGAATCCGAGGATCGAGATCGCCATGATGGCACGGGAAATCAGGCTATGCGGCCGGTAACCGGCATACATGCCGATCGGGATGCCGACGAGGCTAGCAAATAGAACGGCCGCCAGCGTCAGTTCCAGCGTCGCCGGCAGACGGGTGAGAATGAGTTGGCTGACCGGTATGCTGTAGACGAGCGAGCGGCCGAAATCGCCTTCGATCAGCCGGCCGAGAAAGGCGAAATATTGCCGCCACAGCGGTTGATCCAGGCCATACTGGGCAATAACCGCAGCACGAATGTCCTGCGTCGCATCCGGCGAGATCAGCACGTCGATGGGATTACCGACGGCATAGACGCCGCAGAAGACGAGCGCCGACATCGCGATGACCACGATCGCCGCCTGCCACAGGCGTTGCAAGACGAAACCTAACATATGTTCCCCTGTTCTTGTCCCCAGTCCCGTCTTCTGCGGGTTTCGTAGGGCGAGGCGCCCTGAAGGGTGCCTCGCCGTCAGTGCCAGTCGTTTTCGAGAAGATCACGGGTTTCGGCGACCGCCACGTCCCAGATCGCCAGCATGTCCTCGTCGGGCCGCTGGTAGAGGCCGTGATAGTTTCCGTCCCCGAGCAGTTTCCGCTTGCGGCCCGCACCGACCTGGGCAAGGCCGGCGAAATCCACTTTCGGCTTGGCGGTTGTCGGCTGACGCTGGTCCTTCGTACGGGTCCAGGGGAAGTTTTCCATCCAGGAAGCGTGCGAGGCGGCGGGATCGATCTCCTGAACCTTTGCCCAGGTCCGCGGCGCTCGCCACCAGTCATGGAACTTTACCGAACTGTCCGGATGGGCATTCAGCCATTCGGAGATGACGGCTGTCGCCGGCGTATTGCCGCCGTGGCCGTTGACGATCAGGATGCGGCGGAAGCCGGAACGGTGGATGCTATCCATCAAGTCGCGGATCACGCCGATATAGGTGGAGAGCGTCAACGTCAGGGTGCCGGGAAAGGTCGCAAACGACGAGGCGAGGCCATAGGGCACGACAGGGAAAACCGGGATGCCGAGGGGCTCGGCCGCGTCGAGCGAGATCTTTTCGGCAAGGATCATGTCGGTCGCGAGGCTGAGATAGGCGTGCTGCTCGACGCTGCCGATCGGAAGCACGCAACGGTCGTCTTCAGCCGCCCGTTCCTCCACCTGCATCCAGTTCATATCCGCGATCTTCATGAAATCTCCATGCGATGCGCGTGACGCGCAAAAACTAATCACAATCTCGCACAAAAGCACAAAAAATGTGCCTTGACAGGCGCTGCGCCGATCAAATGCAAAGTTCCATACGGAACTAAAAAAAGAGATTGACAGCCAAATAAGCTACCGTCAAGTTCCATACGGAACAAAATCCGGGCCGGGATTTCTGCGGGAGCTGACGGCATTGCAAATGGAAATCTCATCCTTCGATGCGCTCCTCAGGCAGGGTGGCAAGGCCGCGGCCGGCAGTCATGGCGTCGATGATCTGGTCTCCGTGAAGCTGTGGCAGAACCCCTGCTGGCTTTCGTTCCGCATCAATTTCCTGGCGCTGCAGTTCAACGAGCCGATCTATCGCTGGATCGAAAAAGAGTATGGGCTGGCCCGGCCGGAATTCGTTGTTCTCTATTCGCTCGGCCTTTCGAACGGCCTGACGGCGAGTGCCATCAGCAGCTCCTCGGGTTTCCCGAAGAATACGATGAGCCGGGCGATCCAGAAGCTGATCGACAAGAACATCATCCGGCGCGAGGTCGACGCGGCGGATCTTCGAAGCTTCGTCCTGTTCATCACGGACGAAGGAAAGCGCATCGTCGATCAAGCCATGCAGCCGATGGTGGAGCGCGAAAAGGTCATGCTGTCGGGGCTGACGCCTGCCGAAAAGCTGATGCTCTCCGAGTTGCTGGCAAAAGTCGTCGTGGACTCACCCAACTGGCCCCCAATGATAAATATAGAGGAGAACGAAGAATGACTATTCTCAAGACATTCCGCACAGCGGCTCTCGCCGCCGTACTGCTCGGCAGCGTTTCGGGTGCTGCACTTGCCGCCGACCTGATGATCGGCGTGCGCGCCGGCCCGCTGTCGGTCGATCCGCATTTCACCGCCGCCGGCACCCACGCCGAAGCGGTCAAGCATATCTATGACTCGCTGGTGAAATCCGGCAACAACCTCGAACTCGAGCCTGGGCTTGCGACCAGCTGGACCGCCATCGACAATACGACCTGGGAGTTCAAGCTCCGCCCCGGCGTCAAATTCCACGACGGCTCCGACTTCACCGCCGAGGACGTGAAGTTCTCGATCGAGCGCATTCCGGCAGTCACCGGCCCGAACCCGACCACCATCTATGTGCGCCGCGTCCGAGGTATCGAGATCGTCGATCCGTTGACGATCCGCATCAAGACCGATGGTGCCGCGCCGAACCTGCCCAATGACTTCATCCGCCTGTTCGTCGTGTCGCACACGGCTGCCAAGGACTTTTCCGCCAATGCCGACAAGGCTTCGGAGGGTTTCAATTCCGGCAAGGCGGCGATCGGCACCGGCCCCTACAAGTTCGTCTCCTGGACGCCGAAGGAACAGCTCGTTTTGCAGAAGTTCGACGGTTACTGGGGCGCAAAGGAGCCTTGGGACAAGGTGACCCGCAAGGAGATCCCTAATGATGCGGCCCGCGTTGCGCAGCTGAAAGCCGGCCAGGTCGACCTGATCTCGCGCATCCCGGCTTCCGATGTCCCGACGCTGGAGAAGGATACCAAGCTTACCGTCGTGCGCCAGAATAGCGTCTACCTCTTCAATATCGCCTTCGACTTCCGTGAAAAGCCGCCGCAGGTGAGCGCCAAGGACGGCTCGCCGCTGCCCAAGAACCCCTTCCAGGATCCCAAGGTGCGCGAAGCCTTCGATCTGGCGATCGACCGCGAAACGGTCACCGAGATCGCCATGGAGGGCATGGGCACCGTCCAGTCGCAACTCGTGACGCCGAACATCTTCGGCTGGAACCCTAACGTCAAATCCACCAAGGCCGATCCGGCAAAGGCCAAGAAGCTGCTTGCCGAAGCCGGATATCCGAACGGCTTCAAGGTGACCTTCTCCTTCACCAACGACCGCCTGCCGGGCGACAAGGATGTGGGCACGACGATCGCCCAGATGCTGACCGCAGTCGGCATCCAGGTGGAAGCGAACTCTCAGCCGGGCGCCGTCTTCTTCCCGGCCAACACGCGCGGCGACTACTCGATGACCATGTCGGGCTGGGGCACGCTGACGGGTGAATCGAACTATACGCTGTCTTCGCTGGCCCACAGCAACGATGCGACCACCAAGCTCGGCGCCTTCAACCTTCGCGGCTATGTCAACAAGACGATGGACAAGCTGATCGAGGACGCCGCTGTCGAGATGGACCCCAAGAAGCGCGAAAAATTCCTGATGGACGCCAATGCGCTGGTGTCGACCGATCGGCCCTATCTGGCGATCGCTTCGACCGTCTCGGCCTGGGGCATGAAGAAGGGCATCACCATCGTTCCCCGTTCCGACGAGGACACGCTGGCAATGAACATCCGCCCGGCGAAATAGGCCATCCCCCACCTACGAGCTACCGGCCGGGCATCTCGCCCGGCCTTTTTTCTGAAAACTTCAAGTTCGGACGGGGAGAAGGACCGATGGGAAAGATTGCGCTGGCGATCCACGGCGGCTGCGGCGTCATGGCAAAGCTCGACCTGAGCGACGAGGAATGGGCGTCTGCCCGCGTCGATCTCGGACGGGCGCTGAAAGCCGGCTGGGAAATCCTGACGGCAGGCGGTGCGGCGCTCGACGCGGTGCAGGCGGCCGTGGTCGTCATGGAGGATTCGCCGCATTTCAACGCCGGTTACGGCGCAGCGCTCAACACCAACGGCAAACATGAGCTCGACGCCTCGATCATGGACGGCCGCACGCTCGAAGCCGGCGCGGTGACGCTGGTTCGGCGTATCCGCAATCCGATCAAGGCGGCCCGCAAGATCATGGAAAAGGGCGATGCGATCCTGCTTGGCGGCGATGCGGCCGACGATTTCGCCCGCGAGGCGGGGCTCGACATGGTCGAGCCGGACTATTTCACCACCGAGCGCCGCATCAAGGCGCTGGCGGCGATGAAGGCGCATGCGGCGGCGGGTACAGCGGCGAAAGCCAGCGAGTCGGAAAAGCACGGCACGGTCGGTGCGGTGGCGCTCGACAGCGCCGGGCATCTGGCGGCGGCGACCTCGACCGGCGGCTACAACAACAAGCCGGAAGGCCGGATCGGCGACACCCCGATCATCGGCGCCGGAACTTACGCGCGCGACGGCGCCTGCGCCGTTTCCGGCACCGGCAAGGGCGAATATTTCATGCGTTATGCCGTCGGCCATGAAGTGGCGGCCCGCGTCTCCTATCTCGGCGAGAGCCTTGAGAAAGCCGCCGCAAAGGTCATCCAGGAGGACCTGAAGCAGCACGATATCGGGGCTGGGCTGGTGGCGGTCGGCGCTGACGGTTCGATCACCGCGCCTTACAACACGGACGGCATGTTCCGCGGCTGGGTGACGCCGGAAGGCGAATTCCACGTTGCCACCCATGGTGAGGTTTTCCCGATCAAACCCTGAACCGGCAGAGCTTCCGGCACGAAAAACCCGGCGGGATGACCGCCGGGCCTCGCGCCCTCCGGAGCCGCTCTTTTATTCGGCGGCTTGCTGCGGCTTCAGGACGCCGCGGCGAATCTGGTCTTCCTCTATGGATTCGAAGAGGGCGCGGAAATTGCCTTCGCCAAACCCTTCGTCGCCCTTGCGCTGGATGAACTCGAAAAAGATCGGGCCGATCACCGTTTTCGAGAAGATCTGCAGCAGGATCTTGGTCGTGCCGCCATCGACCACGCCTTCGCCATCGATGAGGATGCCGTGTTTCTTCATGCGGTCGATCGGTTCGTCGTGATCATGCACGCGGGCGCCGGACTTTTCATAATAGGTGTCCGGCGGGCCGGGCATGAATTTGAGCCCGTTTTCGGCGAGCTTGTCGGTCGCTTCGTAAATGCCGTCTGTTCCGACCGCGATGTGCTGGATGCCTTCGCCCTTGTACTTCTTCAGGAATTCCTCGATCTGGCTGGTCTCGTCCTTCGACTCGTTCAGCGGGATGCGGATCTTGCCGCAGGGCGAGGTGATCGCCCGGCTCACCAGGCCGGTGATGCGGCCGTCGATGTTGAAGAAGTGGATCTGCTTGAAATTGAAGAGTTCGCGGTAGAAGTCCCACCACTTGTCCATGTTGCCGCGATAGACGTTGTGGGTCAGGTGGTCGAGGTAATAGAAACCGACGCCTTCGGGCCTGGGGTTGCGTGTCTCCAGCCACTCGAATTCGGCCTCATAGGCCGACCCCTTCTCGCCGTAGGTCTCGATGAAATAGAGAAGCGAACCGCCGATGCCGACGATGGCCGGCACGTCGAGCGTCTTGTCCTTGCCCTCATAAGGCGTCGCACCCTTGGCGACCGCGTGGTCGAAGGCATGTTTGGCATCGACGACGCGCCATGCCATCGCCGGCGCGCAGGGGCCGTGTTCATCGACGAAGCGCATGGCATGGCTGCCCGGCTCGGCATTGACGATGTAATTGATGTCACCCTGGCGCCAGACGGTGATGTTCTTCGTCCTGTGCTTCGCCACCGGCCTGTAGCCCATGCGGGTGAACAGCTCTTCCAGCTTCTGCGGCTCCGGATGGGCGAATTCGACGAATTCGAAACCGTCGGTGCCTGCCGGGTTGTCAGTGGTGATCTCGGAAACCGGTGCGTCGTGCGGGAAAGGACCCATGGCAAACTCCTCCTGTCATTTGATCATCATGATGATGCAGGAGAGGCGCATTGTGCTTGCAATCTTGGCGAGGTTCTGCTCGATTTGTGCATGAAATGTGCGGATGTGAGGGGTTTCATGCACGATGGACGCGCTGGACGGATATGACCTGAAGATCTTGAGCCATCTGCAGACCGACGGACGGCTGACCAACAACGAATTGTCGGAACTCGTCGCGCTCTCCCCGTCACAATGTTCGCGCCGCCGGGCGCGGCTCGAGGGCGAGGGGTTCATCCAGACCTATCGGGCACATCTCAACCGCCAGAAACTCGGCCTCGACCTCCTGGTGGTGATCGCCGTGACGCTCGCCACCCACAACCGGGACAACGCCAAGCGGTTCGCACGCCTTGTCGAGGACCTGCCGGAAGTGCTGGAGTGCTTCTCGCTGACCGGCGAGATGGACTATCACCTGAAGGTGGTGACGCGCGATCTCGCGGGCCTCTCCCATTTCGTCAACGACATATTGTTGCCGCACGAGAGCGTGCAGCATGTCAAAACATCGATCGTTCTCAGCGTGTTGAAGGATTTTGGTGGGATTCCGATTCAAAAGCCCGCCAAGGCTTGAAGTTCGTCCGGCTCCGGCGGTTTCCCTTTGCCCGAGCGGCGGATGACCTGCTCGATTGCCGCTAGACCGGTCGATAGAGCCTCTATGCCACTCCCACCGAGTTCCGCCTCCAGTTCGGCCTGATAGCGGCGGGCGAGCTCGATCAGCTCCCGATAGGCTTGCTGCCCGCCGGCGGTCAGTTCCAGATGCTCGACCCGGCGGTCCGCATCGTCCTGGCTGCGCTTCAGCCAGCGGCGTTGTTCGAGCGCGAAGACGGCACGGCTGACCTTGGTCTTGTGCATGGAGGAATGCGCACCAACGGCTTTGGAGGTCATGCGGCCCGAACTGCCGAGCGCCGCAAGCGTGCGCCATTCCGGCCGGGTCAGGCCGTATTTCGCCTTGTAATGGGCGGCGAAGCGCAGGCCGACGAATTCGGCGGCGCGGTTGAGCCTGTAGGGGAGGAACTGTTCGAGTTCGAAACTATCGGTCGTCATGACGTTGATCGGGCGTTGATGGTTACAAAATTGATGGTTACGTTTGCAACCATATCGTCATCATGGGAGGAAACAAGCCATGCTGGACAAGATCGATCCGAACGCCACGCAATTTACCGGGGCGAATGCCGAAACGCTTGCCTACATGCCGGGTTTCGGCAACGATTTCGAAACAGAGAGCCTGCCCGGTGCCTTGCCGCAGGGGCAGAACAGCCCGCAGAAATGCAATTACGGGCTTTATGCGGAACAGCTCTCCGGTTCGCCTTTCACCGCGCCGCGCGGCACCAATGAGCGTTCCTGGCTCTATCGCATCCGCCCGAGCGTGCGCCATACCGGCCGGTTCACGAAGATCGACTATCCGCTGTGGAAGACGGCACCTCACATCGCCGAACATTCGCTGGCGCTCGGCCAGCTCCGCTGGAGCCCGGTGCCGGCGCCGACGGAGAAGCTGAACTTCCTCGAAGGCATCCGCACGATGACGACGGCGGGCGATGCGCTCTCCCAGTCAGGCATGGCGGCGCATGTCTATGTCTTCAACACCGACATGGTGGACGACTATTTCTTCAATGCCGACGGCGAAATGATGATCGTGCCGGAGACGGGGTCGATCCGCGTTTTCACCGAGCTCGGCAAGATGGATCTGGAGCCTTCGGAGATCTGCATCATCCCGCGCGGAACCATGTTCAAGGTGACCCGGCTCGGCGAGGAAAAGGTCTGGCGCGGGTATATCTGCGAAAATTACGGCGCCAAATTCACGCTGCCCGATCGCGGGCCGATCGGCGCCAACTGCCTTGCCAATCCGCGCGATTTCAAGACGCCGATGGCGGCCTACGAGGACAAGGAGACGCGCTGCCGCGTGCAGGTGAAGTGGTGCGGTTCCTTCCATCTGACCGAGATCGGCCATTCGCCGCTCGACGTGGTCGCCTGGCACGGCAATTACGCACCGTACAAATACGACCTGCGCACCTTTTCGCCGGTCGGCGCCATTCTCTTCGACCATCCCGATCCGTCGATATTCACGGTTCTCACCGCTCCCTCGGGAGAGGAGGGAACCGCCAATGTCGATTTCGTGATTTTCCCACCGCGCTGGCTGGTGGCCGAGCACACGTTCCGTCCGCCCTGGTATCACCGCAACATCATGAGCGAGTTCATGGGCCTGATCTACGGCCGCTACGATGCCAAGGAGGAGGGCTTCGTGCCGGGCGGCATGAGCCTGCACAACATGATGCTGCCGCACGGACCGGATTTCACCGGCTTCGAGAAGGCCTCGAACGGCGAGCTGAAACCCGTCAAGCTCGACAACACCATGGCCTTCATGTTCGAGACCCGTTTCCCGCAGCAGCTCACCAAATACGCGGCTGAACTGGAGACGCTGCAGGACAATTACGTGGATTGCTGGTCAGGCCTCGAGCGAAAGTTCGACGGTACGCCGGGGATCAAGTGAGGCGGCGCCACATAACGGTTGCCTTCTTGCGCGATCTCCACACATTCTGGGAGCAATACCAACGATAAAACGGGAAACACTCATTCATGAAGCTCGCGACACTGAAGGATTCCACCCGCGACGGCCGCCTGGTCGTCGTCTCGAAAGACCTGACCCAGTGCTCGGAGGTCGGCCATATCGCCCGCACCCTCCAGGCCGCGCTCGACGACTGGGACTATGTCGGTCCACGGCTTGAACGGGTCGCGGAGGGTATAGAGACCGGTTCGCAGCCGACCATCCGTTTCCACGAACATGATGCCGCATCGCCGCTGCCGCGTGCCTACCAGTGGGCGGACGGATCGGCTTACGTCAATCACGTCGAGCTGGTGCGCCGGGCGCGCAATGCCGACATGCCGGAAAGCTTCTGGACCGATCCGCTGATCTACCAGGGCGGGTCCGACAGTTTCCTCGGACCTCGCGATCCGATCCTGCTCGAAAACGAAGCCTGGGGTGCCGATATGGAAGGCGAGGTCGCGGTGATCCTCGGCGACGTGCCCATGGGGGCCTCTGTGGATGAGGCGCGGGAGGCGATCCGTCTCGTGCTTCTCGTCAACGACGTGTCCTTGCGCGGGCTGATCCCATCCGAACTCGCCAAGGGTTTCGGCTTCTTCCAGTCGAAACCATCCTCCGCTTTTTCTCCGGTCGCGGTCACGCCCGACGAGCTGGGTTCGGCCTGGGATGGCGGCAAGCTTTCCCTGCCGCTCAAGGTCGATCTGAACGGCAAGCCTTTCGGCCGGGCCAATGCCGGCGTCGACATGACCTTCGATTTCCCGCAACTGATCGCCCATGCGGCGAAGACGCGGCCGCTGATTGCCGGCACGATCATCGGTTCGGGCACGGTCTCCAACAAGCTCGACGGAGGTCCCGGCAAGCCGGTGGCCGATGGCGGAGCCGGTTATTCCTGCATCGCCGAAATCCGCACCATCGAGACGATCAACTTCGGCGTTCCGAAGACGCCTTTCCTGCATTTCGGGGATACGGTGCGAATCGAGATGAAGGACGACAAGGGGCATTCGATCTTCGGTGCGATCGAACAGACCGTGACGAGATACGAGAAGGCAGGATGAGCGATACGGTCCTCTACGATTACTGGCGGTCCTCGGCGAGCTACCGGCTGAGGATCGCCCTCAACATGGCGGCCGAAACATTCCGCACGGTTCCGGTCGACATCCTCGCCAAGGAGCACAGGGCGCAGGAACATCTCGCCCGTAACCCGCAGGGCCTGGTGCCGGTGCTGGAAATCGACGGCCACAGTTTCACGCAGTCGCTGGCGGTGATCGAATATCTCGACGAGACGCGCGGCGGCGCCTTCCTGCCGGGCGATGTCGTCGGGCGGCAGCGGGTGAGGGCGCTTTCCTACGTCATCGCCATGGAAATCCATCCGGTCTGCAACACGCACGTTGTCGGCCATGTCTTATCGATGACCGGCGGTGGCGACGACGCCCGGCTGGCCTGGATGCAGAAGTTCATCGGCGAAGGGCTTGCAGCCTTCGAGATACTACTCTCTTCCCCTTCGACCGGCACATTCTGTCACGGCGACCGGCCGGGGATGGCGGATATCTGCCTCGTGCCGCAGGTCTACAACGCCCGACGGTGGAGCGTCGATCTTTCGGCCTGCCCGAAACTTGTCGGGATCGCCGACCGCTGCGCCGAACTGAAACCCTTCGCCAACGCCCATCCCGATAAGGCCGGTCCCGACAGGGCGGTTCATTAAGTCTTCAGGTAGCTGATCACCGCGTCGGCGATCATGCCCTTGTGGCGCTCCATGGTCGCCGGTTCCGAAAGGTCACGGCGGAAGATCGTGCCGAACGTATAACGGTTGGAGACGCGGAAGAAGCAGAAGGCACTGATCAGCATGTGAATGTCGATCGGGTCGGCTTGCCGGGCAAATACACCGGCCGCGACGCCGCGATCGAGGATCGCCGCAATGGTCTCGATGACCGAGACGTTCAGGTCGCGGATCGCCTCGGACCGCAGCATATGTGCGGCGTGGTGGATGTTCTCGATGCTGACCAGCCGGACGAATTCCGGATTGGCCTCGTCATGTTCGAAGGTTGTCGAGATCAGCACCCGCAGCGCCTGTTCCGGCGGAAGGTTGGAAAGCTGCAGGTCCTCTTCCAGCGTGCGGATCTTGCGGTAGGCTCGCTCGAGAACGGCGAGATAGAGCCCCTCTTTGCTGCCGAAATAATAATAGATCATCCGCTTCGAGGTGCGGGTCTTCTCCGCGATCGCATCGACGCGGCCGCCGGCAAGGCCATGGGTCGTGAATTCCTCCGTCGCCACATCCAGAATGTCTTCCTGGGTGCGCTGCGGATCGTTTTTCCTGCCGTTTTCGCGTTTCGCCGCCATCCCCGAATCCGCCTTCACCGTTTCGTCCGCCATGCTCACAGAAACAGGCCTTGTGGACAACCGATTGTCCACATCGAATTTTCGTATTTGTTCCAAAGTCATAATGGGCCTGTGTGAGGCTTTCAATAGATGCTGCTTGACATACGCACTAGTTCGTACATTTTATCCGGATTGCCGGTCGATCCCTGAGGAGGCGGTCCCGGCGGAGGTTATCTTGTCAAAGGACCGAGTGGGCAGCCGTATCAGCGGTGGCCCTGGTCGACATCCGGTGACGGAAGCCTTGGGAGGACCGGAAGTGACACGAATAATCGATTTCTATTTCTTCGCGCTGAAGGTCGTCATCGCCCTGCTTCTGGCAGGCATGGTGGTGCTCGTCTTCGGCAATGTCGTGCTGCGTTATGCCTTCAACCAGGGGATCACCGTCTCGGAAGAGCTGTCGCGGGTCTTCTTCATCTGGCTGACGTTTCTCGGTGGCGTCGTTGCGATGCGCGAACACGGCCACCTCGGTGTCGATTCGCTTCTGAAGCGGCTGCCGCCGACAAGTGCCAGGATCGCCGTGCTAATGGGGCAGGGGCTGATGCTCGTCGCCACATGGCTGTTGATCAGCGGAAGCTGGACGCAGACGCTGATCAACCTGCCCGCCACCATGCCGGCAACCGGCATTTCGATGGGCTGGTTCTACGGGGCCGGCCTTGCCTTCGGGGTTCCGACCTTCCTCATCATCCTCTGGGACGCCTTCCAGGTGGCCACCGGCCGCATCGATATCGCGACTGCCCAACTGGTGCGCGACAGCGAGGAGGAAGTGGCGCTCGACCATCATCCGGAAGCCGCGGTTGCCGCCGCCGTCACCAAGGCCTGAGGAGAGACTGATGACGCTCACCATTTTTCTCGGCGCCCTTCTCGGCCCCATGGCACTCGGCGTGCCGATCGCGTTTGCGCTCATCCTCAGCGGCGTGGCGCTGATGATGTACATGGACATCTTCGACGCCCAGATCGTCGCACAGAACGTGCTGAACGGCGCCGACAGCTTTCCGCTGATGGCCGTTCCCTTCTTCCTGCTTGCCGGCGAGGTGATGAATACCGGCGGCCTGTCGAAGCGCATCGTCAATCTCGCCATGGCGCTGGTCGGCCACGTGCGCGGCGGTCTCGGTTTCGTGGCGATCTTCGCCGCCTGCGTGTTGTCGAGCCTTTCGGGTTCGGCGGTGGCGGACGCCGCCGCGCTCGGCGCGCTTCTTTATCCGATGATGATCAAATCGGGCCATGATCCGGCGCGGACCGGCGGACTGCTGGCATCGGCTTCGGTCATCGGGCCGATTATCCCGCCTTCGATCGGCTTCATCCTCTATGGTGTCATCGGCGGCGTCTCGATCACCAAGCTCTTCCTCGCGGGCATCGTTCCCGGCCTGCTGATCGCGCTGGCACTCTGCATCACCTGGCTGATCGTCGCCCGCAAGGAGCAGTTCGAACTGCCTCCGAGACAGAGCCGCGAGGTGCGCGTCAAGGCGCTCGTCGACAGCATCTGGGCGCTGATGCTGCCGGTCATCATCATCGTCGGGCTGAAGTTCGGCGTGTTCACGCCGACCGAAGCCGGCGTCGTCGCCGCTGTCTATTCGCTGTTCGTCTCGATGGTCGTTTATCGCGAGCTTGCGCCGTCCGAACTCTTCAACGTCTTCGTGGCGGCAGCGAAGATCACCGCGGTCGTGATGTTCCTGGTCGCCTGTGCCGCGGTTTCGGCCTGGCTGATCACTGTTGCCGACGTACCCGGCGATCTCGTCGCGCTGCTGGAGCCGCTGATGGACAACCAGACGCTGCTGCTGCTCGCGATCATGGTGCTGATCGTCCTGGTCGGTACCGCGATGGACATGACGCCGACCATTCTGGTGATGACGCCGGTGCTGATGCCGATCATCAAGCAGGCGGGTATCGATCCGGTCTATTTCGGCGTGCTGTTTATCATCAACAACTCGATCGGCCTGATCACCCCGCCGGTGGGCACGGTACTCAACGTCATCTGCGGGGTCTCCAAGCTGTCGATGGAAGACCTGATGAAGGGTGTGATGCCCTTCCTGATCGCCGAACTGATCGTTCTCTTCCTTCTCGTCCTCTTCCCGCAATTGGTGACCGTGCCGGTCGCCTGGTTCGGGCGCTGAGGCCGGGAAGCTTCTGCCAACCTAGTGCATATCAACCGGCCGTGGGGGACCCCGGCCACCAGTGGGAGGAAAGCATGTTCAACAAGATGATGAAACTGGCGCTCGGGATCGCCTTGCCGGTGATGCTGTTTGCCGGCACGGCATCCGCCGAAGTCCGCGCGCATACGCTGAAGTTCGCGGCCGCCAACAACAAGGGCCATCCGCAGGTCACGGGCATGGAAAAATTCGCCGAGATCGTCAAGGCGAAGAGCGGCGGCAAGATCGACGTCAAGCTGTTTCCGGGCGGCGTGCTCGGCGGCGACGTGCAGACCGTCTCCGCGCTGCAGGGCGGCGTGGTCGAGATGCTGGTGCTGAATGCCGGCATCCTGTCGAGCAACGTCAAGGCGTTCGGCGCCGTCGACCTGCCGTTCCTGTTCAACAGCGGGGAAGAAGCCGACAAGGTCATGGACGGCGCCTTCGGCAAGAGCCTTTCCGAAAAGCTGCCGGCGACCGGCCTCGTCGGTCTCGCCTATTGGGAACTCGGCTTCCGCAACCTGACCAACAACCGCCGCGCGGTCACCAAGCTCGAAGACATCAAGGGCCTGAAGATCCGCACGCTGCAGTCGCCGATCCCGATCGAGCTGTTCAACAGCCTCGGCGCCAATGCCGTGCCGCTCCCTTATACGGAACTCTACACCGCGCTTGAAACCGGAACGGTCGATGGTCAGGAAAACCCGTTCGCGAACATCATCAACGCCAAGTTCTACGAAGTGCAGAAGTACCTGACGGTCACCCGTCACCAGTACAATCCGCAGATCGTGCTGGTCAGCAAGAAGTTCTGGGACGGCCTCAACGAAGAGGAGAAGGGCATTCTCCAGTCGGCCGCGACCGAGGCCCGCGACTTCCAGCGCAAGGTTTCCCGCGAAGCGGACGCCAAGGCGCTCGACGAGATCAAGAAGACCGGCATGCAGGTCACCGAACTCAACTCCGCTGAAACCCAGAAGATCCGCGATGCCGTGAAGCCGCTGATCGACAAGTTCAGCGCCGATGTGGGTGCCGATACCGTTTCGCTGCTCTTCAAGGAACTGGACGCCGTCCGCAAGAAGTAACTTCCGCGCCGGCCCGTCTTCCCGGCGGGCCGGCTCTTCCACCGAAACGAGGCGCGATACCCATGGCCGAGACATTGCTGAAACCCTTGAAGGCCGGGCTGATCGGCGCCGGCATCCAGGCCTCGCTGACGCCGGCCATGCATATGAAGGAAGGCGCAGCTCAAGGCTTTCGCTACGAGTATGAGCTGATCGATCTCAATCTGCTCGGCCTGACGCCGAGCAGCCTGCCGGAGCTTCTGGACGACGCGGAAGCACGCGGGCTGATTGGCCTCAACATCACGCACCCCTGCAAGCAACTGGTCATTCCCTATCTCGACGACCTCTCCGACGAGGCGAGGGGGCTCGGCGCCGTCAACACGGTGGTGTTGAAGGACGGCAAGCGTTTTGGCCACAATACCGATTGGTGGGGTTTCGCTGAAAGTTTCCGGCGCGGTCTGCCGGGCGCCGATCTGAGTGCGGCGGTTCAGATCGGTGCCGGTGGCGCAGGCGTTGCGACAGCCTACGCGATCCTGTCCCTCGGTCTGAAGGCACTCACGGTGTTCGATCGCGAGACTGATCGGGCCGAGCAGCTCGCCCAAACGATGTCGGCACTTTTCCCGGACGCCTCGATCCAAGCATCATCGGACATCGTTTCGGCGATGCAGGACGTCTCGGGCATCATCCATGCAACGCCGACCGGCATGGCGAAATACCCGGGCCTGCCGCTGCCGCCGGAACTTCTCCAGCCGCATCACTGGGTCGCGGAGATCGTCTATTTCCCGCTCGAAACCGAGCTGCTAAGCGTTGCCAGCCAGCGCGGCTGCCAGGTGCTGAACGGCGGCGGCATGGCCGTCTTCCAGGCAGTCGGCGCCTTTCAGCTGTTCACCGGCCGGGAGCCGGATGCCGCCCGCATGCTCCAGCATTTCGAAGCACTGACAGGCTGACGGAAAACCTTCCGGCCCTGCTCGTCACATAGTGCCCATCTGCGGCGCCTGCGATTTTTGCCGGCTATCTCGGCAGTGGGTCTGGCGATCCTGGTTTGGCCGACTATAGTGGCCGGGCCGCACTTCTGCGGCATCATCCCCGCCGAAGAACGCCCAGGGTTATTGCCATGACGCTTGCCATTTCCGCCAAAGACATCGACGACAAGGCTCTTATCGACGAGTTGAAGCAGTGGGTCGAGATCGAGACGCCGACGCCGAATGCCGCGGCTGTCAATGTATTGGCGGATCGGGTCGAGGCGATCGGCAAGGCAGCCGGTCTGGAGACGGAGCGGGTGCCGGGCACGCTCGGTTTCGGTGATATCCTGGCGGTCCGCTCGCCGCGCCCGGCCGGCAGCAACGAAAAGACCGTTTTGATACTGGCGCATCTCGACACCGTGCATGCAGTCGGCGTGATCGACAACCAGCTGCCGCTGCGTCAGGAGCGAGACCTACTCTATGGCCCCGGCGTCTACGACATGAAGTCTGGCGCGCTGATGGCGCTCGAGGCGATGAAGCTCGCAGTCAGGCACGGCAGCAGGATGCCGATCGACCTGATTTTCGTGCCCGACGAGGAGATGGGAAGCCTTTCGTCGCGCGCCTTCATGGAAGAGGCGGCGAAGAATGCAGGTTATGCGCTGGTGGTGGAACCTGCCCGCGACGGCGGCAAGATCGTCGTCGCCCGCAAAGGGGTCGCCATGTACGATGTCACCGTGCGGGGGCATGCCGCTCACGCCGGTACGAGGCCGCAGGATGGTCGCAGTGCCATTCGCGGCGCCGCGCGGCTGGTTCTGGAGCTTGAGGCGCTCAACGACAGCGAACGCGGCGTTACCGTTACGGTCGGCACGATCCAGGGTGGGACGGGCCGCAACACCGTGCCGGCGGAATGCCGCCTGCAGGTTGACGTTCGTGTTCCCGACGATGTGATCGCCAGGGAGATCACCGGCAAGATCGAGGCGATGAAGACTGTCGATCCGGATATCACCTTCGAAATCGACGGCCAGATGAACCGTCCGCCGTTCGCGCAGACCGAAGAAGGCAGGCGTCTTTTCGATGTTGCCGCAGAGATCGCCGGCGGTCTTGGCATCGCGCTGGAAGGAATGACGACGGGCGGCGGCTCGGACGGCAATTTCACGGCAGCGCTCGGCGTGCCGACGCTCGACGGGCTCGGCGCAGACGGTGCCGGCGCCCATACGTTCAACGAACATATCTTCGTCAGCAGTGTTGCGCCGCGCACCGCCCTGCTCGCCAACCTGATGATCTCGCTCGACGCGAGATAACCTGTCTCAGGCCGGCAGGGTCACTTCGAACGAGTTGGCGATGCGGACCTTGCCGACCTCGATGACGTGCCGCATGGCGGAGATCGCCCTGTCAGGATCACGCGAGGCGACCGCATGGGCGATCCTCAGGTGGTTGGTGGCGACCTCGTCGATCTTTTCCGGCGAAGCAGCCGGCGAGGAGAGCTGGAAGGAAATGGCAAGCGCGGCCTCGATGAGTGCGCTCGCCGAGCGCATGAACGGATTGCCCGACATGCGGGCGATGGCGAGGTGGAATTCGAGGTCCACCTTGGCGATGGTTTCCGGGGTATGGGAGAGATCGTCGAATTTCGCGGCGATCGCGTAGAGCGCAACGATGTCGTCGCTGGAGGCGCGCAGCGCTGCTGCTGCTGCCGCTGCCGGTTCCAGCGCCATGCGCATTTCGGCGAGATGCTCGATGAATTCGAAATCCAGCCCGGATTCGAAACGCCAGCCGAGCACGTCCGAGTCGAAGAAGTTCCAGCTGGCCTTGTCGAGCACGCGCGTGCCGACCTTGGCCTTGGCTTCGACCAGCCTTTTGGCGGCGAGCGTCTTCATGGATTCTCGCAACACCGTGCGGGACACGCCGAAACGGGCCGAAAGCTCGGTGTCGCCGGGCAGCAGGGAGCCTTCCGGGATCTTGCCGGAAACGATCCCCCGGCCGAGCTCCGCCACCACATGCGCGTGGTTGCTGCGGCGCTTTCGCCCACTGATCGTCGTTTCCAGAAGTCCCACTCAGATCTCCTTCAGCCGGCTCTCGGCCAGTCGCCGGTTTGAATACCAGATGATTCCGCGCTGCAATACAATGAACACGAAGAGCAGGATGCCAATGACGATTTTCGTCCACCACGACGACAGCGTGCCGTCGAAGACGATGTAAGTCTGGATCAAGCCCTGGATCAAAATACCGATGAACGTTCCCGCGACCAGGCCGACGCCGCCAGTCAGAAGCGTGCCGCCGATGACGACGGCCGCGATTGCGTCGAGTTCGACGCCGACCGTCGCCAGCGAATAACCGGACGAGGTATAGAGCGTGTAGGCAATGCCGGCGAGGCCCGAGAGGAAGCCGGACAGCGCATAGATGCCGACCGTCGTGGAGCCGACGGGGACACCCATCAGCTCGGCCGACTGCTCGCTGCCGCCGATCGCATAGACATTGGCGCCAAAGCGGGTGCGAGCCGCGACGAAGGCGCCGACGACGAACACCAGCAGCATCAGCATGGCAAGCATGGTCAGACGGCCGCCGCCCGGGAAGCGGAAGTAGAAGCCTTGGATCGTGTCGATCATCTCGTGGCTGATCGGCACGGATTCCGTCGAGATCAGGTAGGCAGCACCGCGGGCCAAAAACATGCCGGCGAGCGTCACCACGAAGGGCGGAATGCCGAGATAACGGATCATCGCTCCCATCAGGCTGCCGAAAAGGGTCGAGATGACCAGGACGGCCGCAAAGGCGATCAGCGGGTGAACGCCGAGGGAGCCGACCAGGACGGCGACGAAAACGCTGGTAAAGGCGATCACCGAGCCTATCGACAGATCGATGCCGCCCGATAGGATGACGAAAGTCATGCCGACCGCGGCGATGCCGAGAAACGCGTTGTCTGTCAGAAGGTTGCCGATGACGCGCATCGACAGCATGTTCGGAAACTGCAGCACGCAGAGGGCATAGGCGATGACGAAGATGCCGAGCGTGGTGACGAAGGGCAGGTTGCGGGTATGGATCATCGAACCGTTCCTTCCGCCTTGTGGGATGTCTCGCGGGATGCGGTCTCGCCCTTGCGCCGCGAGGCCTTGACGAAGCCGAACAGCGCCATGATCGCCGGCGACTGCAGGGTCAGGACGACGATGATGATACCGGCCTTGATGATCAGGTTGAATTCCGGTGGGAAACCCGAGACCAGAATGCCGGTGTTGATCGACTGGATGATCAGCGCGCCGATCAGCGATGCGGTGATGGAAAACCGTCCGCCATTCAGCGAGGTGCCGCCGATGACCACGGCGAGGATCGCGTCGAGCTCAAGCCAGAGACCGGCATTGTTTGCATCGGCGCCGCGGATATCGGCGGTGACGATCAGGCCGGCGATGGCGGCGCAGATGCCGGAGATCGCATAGACGAAGAACAGCAGGAAGCGAGCGCGCACACCGGCAAGGGTCGCGGCGCGGCGGTTGATGCCGGTCGCCTCGATCAGGAAGCCGAGTGCGGAGCGGCGCACCAGCAGGCCGATGATCAGTGCCGCGCAGATCCAGATGAGGATCGGGATCGGAATGCCGCCGAGCGAACCGGAGCCGAGCGCCGCGAAGCTGTCATTGTTGAAGGTGAGGATGACGCCTTCGGTGATCAGCTGGGCGATGCCGCGGCCGGCCACCATCAGGATCAGGGTGGCGATGATCGGCTGGATATCGAGGAGGGCGACCAAAATGCCGTTCCACAGGCCGCAGAGGAGGCCGACGCCGAGCGAGATCAGGATCACGACCGGCAGCGGATAATCGTGTGCGATCAGCGTCGCGGCGACTGCACCGCAGATGGCGATCACCGCGCCGATCGACAGGTCGATGCCGCGGGTGGCAATGACCAGCGTCATGCCGATCGTCAACAGCGCAACGGGGGCGGCACGCACCAGGATGTCGATCAAACTGCCGTAGAGACGGCCGTTCTGGAACGAAACGTTGAGGAAGCCCGGCGCAACCGCCGTGATCAGAGCGAGGATGACCGCAAGCGCGATGATCTGAGGTGCCAGTCGTTTCAGCCGGCGGGTGAGGCGGTCCATCATGCTGCCTCCGTGTGGCCCGGCGCTGCGATCGCCTGCATGATGTTGTCGGCAGTCACCCGATCGCCCTTGAGCTCGGCGATATGCTTGCGGTCGGAAAGCACGATGACACGGTGGGCGATGGCGGTCAGTTCCTCCAGTTCCGAGGAGATAACGACCAGCGACATGCCATCGGCGCAGAGTTTTTCGATCATTTTCAGGATTTCCGCATGCGCGCCGATATCGATGCCGCGAGTCGGTTCGTCGAGGATCAGCAGACGGGGTCCGGTCGCCAGCCAGCGGGCGAGGATCGCCTTCTGCTGGTTGCCGCCGGAGAGGAATTTCATCTGCCTGTTGGCATCGGCCGGCCGGATATCCAGCGATTTGATGAAGCTTTCGGCAAGGGCTGCCTTTTCCCGCGAGGAGATCGGTTTTGCCCAGCCCTGGCGGGCCTGCACCGCAAGCGCGATATTATCCGCGACGGAAAAATCGCCGATAATTCCGTCCGTCTTGCGTTCTTCCGGGCAGAAGCCGAAGCCGTTGGCAATCGCCGCTTCCGGAGAGGAGAGGGCGACCTGCTGGTTGTCGACGGTCGCCGTGCCGCTGTCGGCACGGTCGATGCCGAAAAGCAGGAAGGCGGTCTCGGTGCGGCCGGAGCCGAGCAGGCCGGCGACGCCGACCACTTCGCCGGGCCGGATGTCCAGATCGAAAGGTGCGACGCTGCCGCGCTTGCCGTAGCCCGAGAAGCGGATCGGCGCTTCGGCGGTCGAGGCGATGGTTTCTTCCTGCGCCTGATGCTCGCGGGTGATGTGCTGCAGCTCGCGGCCGAGCATCATCGAGATCAGCTCCAGCCGCGGCAGTTCGGCCAGCTTGCGGGTACCGACGAGCCGGCCGTTGCGCAAAACCGTGACACGGTCGGCGACCGCATAAACCTGGTTGAGGAAATGGGTGATTATGATGATGCCGAGGCCTTCCTCGCGCAGCCGGCGCAGGACGACAAACAACATCTCTACCTCGTGAGCGTCGAGGCTCGCGGTCGGCTCGTCGAGCACCAGGACCTTGCCGGACAGATCGACGGCGCGGGCGATGGCGACAAGCTGGCGGACGGCAACGGAATAGGACGAGAGCAGGGCGTCGACGTCGATATCGAGGCCGTAGCGTTCCAGAAGCGCCTTCGAGCGGCGGCGCATTTCGCGGCGGTCGATCAGACCGAAACGGCGCGGCTGGCGGCCGAGGAAGAGGTTTTCAGCGACCGTCAGGTTTTCGAGGAGATTGACCTCCTGATAGACGGTGCCGATGCCGAGGCCTTGCGCCTCCGCGACGCTGGCCGGCGTCACTTCCGCACCGTCGAGGCGCATGGTGCCGTGATCGCGGCTATAGACCCCGGTCAGGATCTTGATCAGAGTCGATTTACCGGCGCCGTTTTCGCCGAGCAGCGCATGGATTTCGCCGCGCTCGAGCGTGAAGTCGACGGCGTCGAGCGCTGTGATGCCGAGGAAGGCCTTGCCGATGCCCCGGGCTTCCAAAAGTGAGTTTGTATCCGACATGCCTAAAGTCCCGCGTCTATCGAAGAACCGGAGCGGCGAGGTGCACCGCTCCGGTTGCTGAGTTGCCCGGCTCTAAGGGGTATGAGGTGGAGCCGGGCGGCGGGAGGTCAGTAACCGAGGCCCTTCTTGGCTTCGTAGACCTTCATCGGGTCATCCTTGGCGGTGTAGAGCTTCGATTCCGTCTGGATCCACTTCGGCGGAGCCTTCTTGTCCTTGAGATAGGCATTGAGGGCTTCGAAGGCGGGGCCGGCCATGTTCGGCGTCAGCTCGACCGTCGCATTGGCTTCGCCCTTGGCCATCGCCTGGAAGATATCCGGCACGGCGTCGATCGAGACGACCTTGATGTCGGTACCGGGCTTCAAGCCAGCTTCCTTGATCGCCTGGATGGCGCCAACGGCCATGTCGTCGTTATGGGCATAGACCGCGCAGATATCCTTGCCGCCGCCTTCAGCCTTGATGAAGCTTTCCATGACTTCCTTGCCCTTGGTGCGGGTGAAGTCGCCGGTCTGCGAGCGGGCAATCTTGATGTTGGAATGGCCCGCGAGCGCCTGTTCGAAACCCTTCTTGCGGTTAATGGCCGGCGAAGAACCGGTGGTGCCCTGAAGTTCCACGACCTTGCAGGTCTTGGAGCCGATTTCCTTGACCAGCCAGTCGCCGGCTACCTTGCCTTCAAACACCTGGTCGGACGTAACGGCCGTCAGGTAGAGGTCCTTCGGTGCGTCGATGTCGCGGTCGAGCAGGATGACCGGGATTTTCTCTTCCTTGGCTTCCTTGAGAACCGCATCCCAGCCGGTGGCGACCACCGGTGCGATGAAGATCGCGTCGACCTTTTGGGCGATGAAGCCACGGATCGCCTTGATCTGGTTTTCCTGCTTCTGCTGCGCATCGGCAAACTTCAGGGTAACGCCGCGTTTTTCGGCTTCCTGCTTGGTGACCGTGGTTTCAGCAGCACGCCAGCCGGATTCGGATCCGATCTGCGAGAAACCGACTGTAAGGGACGCGGCGGAAACGCCGGATGCCAACGATAGGGTAAGAGCGGCTACAGCTGCCGCGAGAGCTCTTTTCATCCTAAATCCTCCCAGAGATGATAAGCGAACTGACGGCCCAAGGATTGGCATATAATATTACTTTTTCAAGCGCTATTTTTGAAAAAATTTCAAGAAAGGCGGCATCCTGCCACTTTCGAGGGCAACAATCGATTGAATCCCTGGGATAAATGGCATTCTTAAAAAGATCTGGATTGCCGGAAGCGGTTTTCCTCCTCCTTGACAAGCCCGATGCCAATCCAATAGTCGTATTAATGACTACATCGGGCCTGATGGTTCTGATGGGAGGAGTGGCATGGCGGCAGGAGACGTCATGTTTGTATTGGAAGCATTTGGGTGATGAAATCGATGTTGCGGGTTCTTCAGGTCTTGGATGGCGCTGGTGCGTCTATTGTTGTCGCGTGGGATGGCGAAGGTGCTGCCCGGGCGGTGAACGGCGTTTCGTCAACCTATGATCTTGCCTGCCAAGCGATTGCCGCCGGCCAGACATTGGCTCAGCGGATCGAAGCGGCTGGTCTCGGCGATGTCGTCGATCTTGAAAAGGCCACGGGCGAGGGGCGCCTTGGCCTGCCGATCACCCATCCGGACCCGGCACATTTCATCGTCGCCGGCACCGGTTTGACGCATCTCGGCTCGGCCGATGGTCGCGACAAGATGCACAAGGCGGCACAGGCGGCGGAAAAGCCGACCGATTCGATGCGCATGTTCCTGATGGGCGTCGAAGGCGGCAAGCCGAGACCCGGCGAGGCCGGCGTGCAGCCGGAATGGTTCTACAAGGGCAACGGCTCGCAGCTTCGCGCCACCGGCAGCGATCTGGTATCGCCGGCCTTCGCGCTCGATGGCGGCGAGGAGCCGGAACTGGCGGGCATCTATCTCATCGGTCCGGACGGCACGCCCTTCCGGCTGGGTTTCTGTCTCGCCAACGAATTTTCCGACCACGTGACGGAGAAGGGCAACTATCTCTGGCTCGCCCATTCCAAGCTGCGCCAGGCGGCCCTCGGCGCTGAACTTCTGGTCGGCGACCTGCCGGATCACGTGGAAGGCACATCACGTGTGCGGCGCGGCGACGAGGTGATCTTCGAAAAGCCGTTCCTCTCGGGCGAGGCGAACATGTCGCACACGATCGCCAACCTCGAACATCATAATTTCAAATACGATATCTTCCGTCAGCCCGGCGATCTGCATGTGCATTTCTTCGGCACGGCGACGCTGTCGTTCTCGGAAGGGATCAAGACGGAGCCCGGCGACGTTTTCGAGATTTCCGCCGCCCCCTTCAAGCTGCCGCTCGTCAACCGGCTGACCGTCGCGGCGGATGCGCCCGTGACGATCAAGAAGCTCTGAGGCGGCCATGGCTCCCATCCGCGTCGCCATTGTCGGGCTTGGAAAGATCGCAAGGGATCAGCATCTCGGCGCGATCGAAGCGACCGACGGCATCGAGCTCGTCGCTGTCGCCAGCCGTCACGCCAAGCTCGACCACATCGCCTGTTTCCATGAGGTCGGCGATCTGCTCGCTTCGGACGTCAAATTCGACGCTGTTTCTCTCTGTACGCCGCCCGTCGGGCGTTTCGAGCAGGCAAAGGCGGTACTCGATGCCGGCAAGCATGTGATGCTCGAAAAGCCGCCGGGTGCGACGCTTTCGGAAGTCTACGCGCTGGAGAAGCTCGCCAGGGAAAAAGGCGTCTCGCTGTTTTCAACCTGGCATTCGCGCGCCGCCGCAGCTGTCGAGCCGGCGCGGGCGCTGCTTGCCAAACGCAGGATCCGCAGCGTTGCGGTGGAGTGGAAGGAAGATGTCCGCCACTGGCATCCCGGTCAGGCCTGGATCTGGGAGCCGGGTGGCCTCGGCGTCTTTGATCCCGGCATCAACGCGCTCTCGATCGTCACGCGCATCCTGCCGGAAAGTTTTCACCTCACCCGTTCCGAACTGACCTTCCCGGCCAACCGGGCGGCCCCGATCGCGGCAAGCCTCTCTTTCGAGACCGATGGCGGAGTTCCGGTCTCGGCCGAGTTCGACTGGCGCCAGACCGGGCCGCAGACCTGGGATATCCGCGTCGAGACCGATGAGGGTCCAATCGTTCTGACCCATGGCGGCAGCCGCCTTTTCGTCGATGGCAAAAGCGCGATCGTCGAGGAAGACAAGGAATACCGCAATCTCTATCGTGATTTCGTGACGCTGGTGGCAGAAAGCCGCAGCGACACCGATTTCTCGCCGCTGGTGCATGTCGCCGATGCCTTTATGCTGGGCCGGCGCATTCAAACAGACGTATTTGAGGACTGATGATGACCAATTCCGAAAACGTAACCTCGAACGAGATCGCCGAAACCGACCAGCGCCGACAGGAGGTCCGCAAGCTCCGCTCTCGCGCCTGGTTCGACAACCCGTCGAATGTCGACATGACGGCGCTCTACCTCGAGCGCTACATGAATTTCGGTCTCAGCCAGGCCGAGCTGCAGTCCGACCGGCCGATCATCGGCATTGCCCAGACGGGTTCCGATCTTTCGCCGTGCAATCGGCATCATCTGGAACTGGCACATCGCCTGCGCGAGGGTATCCGCGAGGCAGGCGGGATCGCCATCGAGTTCCCGGTCCATCCCATCCAGGAAACGGGCAAGCGCCCGACCGCCGGCCTTGACCGCAACCTTGCCTATCTCGGCCTCGTGGAAGTGCTCTATGGCTATCCGCTCGATGGCGTCGTGCTGACGATCGGCTGCGACAAGACCACGCCGGCCTGTCTGATGGCGGCGGCCACCGTCAACATTCCGGCGATCGCGCTGTCGGTCGGTCCGATGCTGAACGGCTGGTTCCGTGGCGAGCGCACCGGCTCCGGCACCATCGTCTGGAAGGCTCGCGAGCTGCTGGCCAAGGGCGAGATCGACTATGCTGGCTTCGTGAAGCTCGTCGCCTCCTCGGCGCCGTCCACCGGTTATTGCAACACGATGGGCACGGCGACGACGATGAACTCGCTTGCCGAAGCGCTCGGCATGCAGCTTCCGGGCTCTGCCGCGATCCCGGCGCCCTATCGCGACCGGCAGGAGGTTTCCTATCTGACCGGCCTTCGCATCGTCGAGATGGTCAAGGAAGACCTGAAGCCTTCCGAGATCCTGACCAAGGAAGCCTTCATCAACGCCATCCGCGTCAATTCGGCGATCGGCGGTTCGACCAACGCGCCGATCCATCTTAACGCGCTTGCCCGTCATATCGGCGTGGAACTCACCGTCGACGACTGGCAGACCTACGGCGAGGAAGTGCCGCTGCTCGTCAACCTGCAGCCGGCCGGCGAATATCTCGGCGAGGACTATTATCATGCAGGCGGCGTACCGGCCGTCGTCAACCAGTTGATGACCCAGGGCCTCATCCATGAGGACGCCATGACGGTCAACGGCAAGACGATCGGCGAGAACTGCCGTGGTGCCATCATCGAAGACGAGAAGGTCATCCGCCGCTATGACGAGCCTTTGAAGGCCCATGCGGGCTTCCGGGTGTTGCGCGGCAACCTGTTCTCCTCGGCGATCATGAAGACCAGCGTCATCTCGCCGGAATTCCGTCAGCGTTATCTCTCCAACCCGAACGATCCGGAGGCCTTCGAAGGCAGGGCGGTCGTGTTCGACGGGCCAGAGGATTATCATCACCGGATCGATGATCCGTCGCTCAAAATCGATGCGCATACGGTCCTGTTCATGCGCGGCGCCGGCCCGATCGGGTATCCGGGCGCTGCCGAAGTCGTCAACATGCGTGCGCCGGACTATCTCCTGAAGCAGGGTATTTCGTCGCTCGCCTGCATCGGCGACGGCCGCCAGTCGGGAACGTCGGGCAGCCCCTCGATCCTCAATGCCTCGCCGGAAGCTGCTGCCGGTGGTGGTCTCGCCATCCTGCGGACCGGCGATCGCGTGCGCATCGATGTTGGTCGCGGCACCGCGGACATCCTGATTTCCGACGAGGAGATGGCGGAGCGTCGCAAGGCACTCGAAGCGGCGGGGGGCTACCAGTACCCGAAGCATCAGACGCCCTGGCAGGAAATCCAGCGCAACTATGTCGGACAGCTCGAAACCGGCGCAGTGCTGGAGCCGGCCGTCAAATACCAGCGGATTGCCCAGACCAACGGCATTCCGCGCGACAATCACTGACCGTTTTGGTCCCCAGGGTGGCGGGGACCGCCCTTAGACAAGATTGGCGGCTCGAAGGGAGCCGCTCCAAAGGAGGAGTAATCCATGCGAATGTTCAAATATCTCGCGACCGCGGCCATGTTGGCCGGTCTGGTCGTCGCGGCTCCGGCCAGCGCACAGGAAAAGGGTCTCGTCGGCGTCGCCATGCCGACCAAGTCTTCCGCCCGCTGGATCGCGGACGGCGACAACATGGTCAAGGTTCTGAAAGAACGCGGTTACAAGACCGACCTTCAGTACGCTGAAGACGATATCCCGAACCAGCTCGCGCAGATCGAAAACATGATCACCAAGGGCGCCAAGGTTCTCGTCATCGCCTCGATCGATGGCACGACGCTTTCCGACGTGCTGCAGCAGGCCGCCGACCAGAAGATCAAGGTCATCGCCTATGACCGCCTGATCCGCGATACCCCGAACGTCAGCTACTACGCCACCTTCGACAATTTCCAGGTCGGCGTTCAGCAGGCTACTTCGCTGGTGAAGGGCCTCAAGGCCGACACCGAAAAGGGCCCGTTCAACATCGAACTCTTCGGCGGTTCGCCGGACGACAACAACGCCTTCTTCTTCTACAACGGCGCAATGAGCGTGCTTCAGCCGCTGATCGACAAGGGCGTGCTGAAGGTGGGCAGCGGCCAGGTCGGCATGGACAAGGTCGCGACGCTGCGCTGGGACCCGGCAACCGCCCAGTCCCGCATGGACGCAATCCTCTCGTCGACCTATTCCGGCAAAAAGCTGGACGGCGTTCTGTCTCCCTATGACGGCATCTCGATCGGTATCCTGTCGTCGCTGAAGGGCGTCGGTTACGGTTCGGGCGGTCAGGCGATGCCGATCGTTACCGGCCAGGATGCTGAAGTTCCGTCCGTCAAGTCGATCATTGCCGGCGAGCAGTCTTCGACGATCTTCAAGGACACGCGCGATCTTGCCAAGGTCACCGTCGACATGGTCGATGCTGCGATGAGCGGCAAGGAGCCTGTTGTCAACGACACCAAGACCTATGACAACGGCAAGAAGGTCGTTCCGTCATACCTCCTGAAGCCGGTCGTGGTTGACAAGACCAACTGGAAGCAGGTTCTGGTGGATGGCGGTTACTACAAAGAATCGCAGCTTAAGTAAGCCTTTTAATCCGCGCGGTGGTATTCTGCCGCGCGGACCTTTTTTTCGGAGTGATCATGCTCGATCCCGTTCAGCTTGCCGAAAAGCCACCCATCCTCGAGATGCGGGCGATTTCGAAGAGCTTTGGCGCCGTAAAGGCGCTTTCCGATGTCAGCTTCGCCGTTCAGGAGGGTGAGATCCATGCCCTCGTCGGCGAAAACGGCGCTGGCAAATCAACCCTCATGAAAGTGCTTTCCGGCGTTTATCCGCACGGTTCCTACGAGGGCTCCATCTTTTTCGGGGGTGAGGAGCGGCATTTCCGCGACATCAACGATTCCGAAAAGCTCGGCATCATCATCATCCATCAGGAGTTGGCACTCATTCCGTTGATGTCGATCGCGGAAAACATCTTCCTGACCAATCCCCCGGCGAGCCGCGGGGTGATCGACCGAAGCGAACGGCACAAGCGCACCCAGGCATTGCTCGCAAAGGTGGGGCTTACAGAACAGCCGGATACGCTGATCACCAATATCGGCGTCGGCAAGCAGCAGCTGGTCGAAATCGCCAAAGCGCTGTCCAAGGACGTGCGGCTGCTGATCCTCGACGAGCCGACCGCGTCGCTCAACGAGACCGACAGTGCCGCACTTTTGGAACTGCTCAAGGAATTCCGCCGCAACGGCATTACCTCGATCATGATCTCGCACAAGCTCAACGAGATTTCCGAGGTCGCCGACCGTATCACGGTGCTGCGCGACGGCCGCACCGTCGGCACGCTGGACTGCCATGCCGGTCCAGTCGACGAAGACGAGATCGTGCGACGCATGGTCGACCGCGACCTGGAAAGCCGCTATCCGAAGCGCGAACCAAAGATCGGCGACGTTATCTTCGAAGTCGAGAACTGGTCCGCCTATCATCCGATGCACTCGGACCGGCAGGTGGTGAAGAACGTCTCGCTGAAGGTGCGGTCAGGCGAGGTCGTGGGCATTTCCGGCCTGATGGGCGCCGGGCGCACCGAATTCGCCATGAGCCTGTTTGGCCGGTCCTGGGGGCGCCACGTCACCGGCACCGCCAAGCTGCACGGCAAGGAACTCGACCTTTCCGACGTCCACAAGGCGATCAAGGCCGGCCTTGCCTATGTGACCGAGGACCGCAAGCAGCTCGGGCTGGTTCTCTCGGAGGATATCCGCAAGAACGTCTCGCTCGCCCATCTCGGCGGCGTTTCTTCCCGCGGCGTCATCGACGACATCGCAGAGATGAAAGTGGCGCAGGAATTCCGTGGCCGGATGCGCATCCGCAGCCACAACGTCTATCAGGAGACCGGCAAGCTATCCGGCGGCAACCAGCAGAAGGTGGTATTGTCGAAATGGCTGTTCACCGGTCCCGACGTGCTCATTCTCGATGAGCCGACGCGCGGTATCGATGTCGGCGCGAAATATGAAATCTACACAATCATCAACGAACTCGCCGATGCGGGCAAGGCGGTGATCGTCATCTCGTCGGAAATGCCTGAGCTGATCGGCATCTGCGACCGTATCGTGGTGATGCACGAAGGTGCGTTTGTCGGCGAAGTGGCCGGCGAGGAAGCCACGCAGGAAAATATCATGCGCGCCATCATGCGGCGCAAAGGGAGAGAATAATGAGTACTCCGCAGGAAACGATATCGGCGCCTCAGAGCGTGGGCGGTTTTCTGAAGGACAATCTGCGCGATTTCGGCATGCTGATCTCGCTGGTCGTGATCGTCATCTTCTTCCAGATCGCCACGGACGGCGTGCTCCTGAGGCCGCTCAACGTCACCAACATCGTGTTGCAGAACTCCTATATCGTCATCATGGCACTTGGCATGCTGATGGTGATCGTCACCGGCCATATCGACCTGTCGGTCGGTTCGGTCGCGGGCTTCATCGGCGGTTTTGCCGGGTTGCTGATGGTTCAGTGGGGCCTGAATTTCGCCGTCGTCATCGTCATCAGCCTTGCTGTCGGTGGCTTGATCGGGGCGACCCAGGGCTATTTCGTCGCCTATTTCAAGATACCGTCCTTCATCGTCACACTGGCAGGCATGCTGGTCTTCCGCGGACTGATGATCGCCATCCTCGGGAGCCAGGCAATCGGTCCTTTCCCGCCGATTTTCCAGAAGCTTTCGTCCGGTTACGTCGTCGAGCTGATCTCGTCGACCGGCGGCCTCTACATCACCTCGTTCCTGCTCGGGTTGGTGCTTGCGGTCATCCTCATCGTGCAGAATTTCGCAAGCCGTAAGCGGCGCGTTTCGCATGGCGTCGAGACGGAGCCGTTCGGCTTCTTCGTGGCCAAGAACCTGCTGATCCTGGCGGGCGTCGGTTACATCGCCTTCCTGATCTCGTCGCATCGCGGCATGCCGAACGTGCTGATCATCATGGCGGTGCTGATCGCCGCCTATAGCTTCCTCACCACCCGCACGGTGATCGGCAGGCAGATCTATGCGGTCGGCGGCAACGCCCGCGCAGCCGAGCTTTCCGGCATCAAGACGACGCGGCTGGTGTTCCTCACCTTCGTGAACATGGGCGTGCTTGCGGCTCTCGGCGGCCTCGTCGTCGCCGCACGACTGAACAGCGCTACGCCGAAGGCCGGTACCGGCTTCGAACTGGACGTCATCGCGGCCTGCTTCATTGGCGGCGCATCCGCCTATGGCGGCGTCGGCAAGGTGACGGGTGCGGTCATCGGCGCCTTCCTGATGGGCGTGATGAACAACGGCATGTCGATCCTCGGTATCGGTATCGACTACCAACAGGTGATCAAGGGCCTGGTTCTGCTCGGCGCCGTCTGCGTCGACGTCTACAACCAGCGCCGCTGAGGCGCCGCTTTCCTTCAGGGATTGCTAGAACAAAACTCGAAAGCCCGGATGCGTCAGACGCCTCCGGGCTTTTTTTGCGTTTGACCTGTCAACCGCGACGGCTTTCAGGGGCGATGAGTGGAGCGATCCAGACCGGCTTCAGGTCGCCTGCTCGGTCACGGCCTCTTCGATGACATCCTCTGGGATATCGTCGAAGGACGAGTAGTTGAGGTTGTAGAGCTTCGAATAGAGCTTCTTGTTCTTCATCAGCTCGCGGTGATTGCCGCTCTCGATCAGCTCGCCGTTCTGCAGCACGATGATACGGTCCGCCTCGCGGATGGTTGCAAGGCGATGGGCGATGACGAGGCCGGTGCGGCCTTCGAGCAGCTTTACGAGCGCCTTCTGGATCAGCATTTCCGTATAGCTGTCGATATTGGCGGTCGCCTCGTCGAGCACCAGGATTTTCGCGTCCGCCACAAGCGCGCGGGCAAAACTCAGAAGCTGGCGCTGGCCGAGCGAGAGATTGCCGCCGCGCTGGCCAAGGATGCTCTCGTAACCCTCCGGCATGCGCATGATGAAGTCGTGGGCGCCGACTGCCTTGGCCGCCTCTATCACCTGTTCGCTGGTCGCGTCCGTCTTGTGGTAGCGGATGTTCTCGAACACCGTTCCGGTGAACAGGAACGGCTCCTGCAGCACCATGGCGATCTGCCGGCCGAGCGATTCCTGCGTCAGGTCGCGCACGTCGTGACCGCCGACCAGAACCTGGCCCTGCTGCACGTCGTAGAAACGGTGGATCAGCGACATGCAGCTGGACTTGCCCGAACCCGTCGGGCCGACCAGCGCGACCGTCTCGCCCGGGTTCACCTTGAAGCTTACATGTTTCAGGACGGGGTGCTTGGGATTGTAGCCGAAGACCACGTCCTTGAACTCGACCGAGCCGTCCATGCTCGATGTGAGGACCTTGGCGTTCGGCGCATCCCGGACGTCGACCGGCACGTCCAGCACTTCGGTCAGGCGCTGGCCGGATGCCATGGCGCGCTGCATCACCGAATATTGCAGCGTCAGCGAGCGGATCGGGTCGAAAAAGCGCTGGATGTAGAACAGGAAGGCGACCATGACGCCGACATCGAGCGCCTGGTTGAGCACGCGGGCGCCGCCGACCACGACGACCAGCGCCATCGCAAGGCCAGTCAGCGAGTCGACGATCGGCACCATCACCTGGGCGTATTTCGCTGCGTTCAGATGCGTGTTGAGGTTGGCGCGGGCCTTGTCGTCATAGAGCATGAAGTTGACGCTCTGGCGGTCCATGCTCTGGACGGCGCGCACGCCATGGATGGCTTCGGCAAGCGCGCCGTTGGCGATCGAGTTGGTTTCGTGCGCGGCCATGAACGATTTTCGCGCCCGTGGCAGCCAGAACAGGCGCACGACGAAGAGGACGGGCAGGGCGCAGAGCGTCAGCAGGCCGAGCTTGAAATCGAGCGTCAGCATCACGAAGACGATGCCGAACAAAAGGGTGATATCGCCGACCGAGAGAACCGAGGTTTCGAGGAATTCCTGCATGGAGTTGACGTCGCCCTGCAGGCGCGACATCAGGCGGCCGACCTCCGTCTTGTCCATCCAGGAGAGCGAGACGCGCTGTAGATGCGTGAACATCGCCCTGCGGATATCGAAGAGCACGTCTTCGGCCACACCGCCGACCAGCGTTTCCTGGGCATAGCTGGCCCCGAAATTGATGAGGATCGCCACGAGAAAGGCAACGATCGACCAGATCAATATCGACTGGCTGTCGCTGCCCGCCTGCATGCCGTGGTCGATCGCGTAACGGATGATCAACGGGATCAGGAGCTGCATGGCCGTGAAGGTCAGCACTGCAAGCACGGCCCAATAGATCTTGGTGCGGTAGGGCCGCACGAAACTCCAGATGCGCCTGACGATATTGCTGTCGAAGACCTTGCCGAAGATTTCCTCTTCGATGCGGTGCGAGCCGACCACCGCGCGGGGCGGGCGCCTGCCGTCGTCACGAACGTCGGAGCGTTCGGTTTCCAGTTCCTCGGCCATATATCCTCCCTCAGGCGCTGAGCGCGTCGTCGCCCGGACGTACCTGCAGATCGTAAAGCGCCTTATAGCGGCCGCCGAGCGCCAGCAGCTCGTCATGCGTTCCGCTTTCGACAATGCGGCCTTCTTCCATGAACAGGATCCGGTCGGCATGCATCAGCGAGCTCAGGCGATGGGCGACGATGATCGTCACCCGGTCGGCTGCATATCTGCGCATCGCGGTGCGGATGCGCTGTTCGGTGCCGGCATCGATTGCCGCCGTCGAGTCATCGAACACCATCACCGCCGGGCGCAGCATCAGCGCGCGGGCGATCGACAGGCGCTGCCGCTGCCCGCCGGATAGCGAGACGCCGCGTTCGCCGACGACCGTGCCGTAACCGGTCGGCAGGCCGAGCACGTAGTTATGGAGCTGGGCGCTTTCGCTGGCGCGCTCGATGCGTCCTTCCTTGGCCCACGGGTCGCCATAGGCGATGTTGTTTTCGATCGTCGTGGTGAACAGGAAACTGTCCTGCTGGACCACGGCCACCGACCGGCGCAGCGATTGCAGCGTGGCGCTGTGGATGTCCTGGCCGTCGATGGTGATCCTACCGCCCGTCGCATCGTAGAAACGCGGTATCAGGTGGGCCATGGTCGATTTGCCGCTGCCGGGCGGGCCGACGATGCCGATCGTCTCGCCGCGCTTCGCCTCGAAGGACACGCCGGTCAGGACCTGGTGCTTTTCGGCGCCCGGATAGGCGAAATCGACATTCTCGAACCGCAGCGTGCCGTCGGTGACCTTCAGCTCCTTGGCGTCCTTCTCGTCCTTGATGGCGATATCGAGGTCGAGCAGTTCGAACAGGCGTGCACCGCAGGTCGAGGCGCGGGCAAAGGCGTTGACCATCAGGCCGAGCTGGCGCACCGGCATCTGCAGGATGGTCATGAAGGTGAGGAAGGAGGTGAGTGTGCCGACGGTCATCTCGCCGGCCATTACCTTGGTGCCGCCGACCCAGAGAACGAGGCCCATGGAGGCGAAGAAGGACAGCGTCATGGCGCTGGTATTGGCGACCCGGATGCCGACGCGCTGATGCGCCAGCGACACCGCGCTCTTCGAGGCCGTGTCGAATTTTTCGAGCTCGTGGTCCTGGGCGGCGAAGGCACGCACGACGCGGATGCCGCCGAGATTTTCCTCCATCACGCGGGTCAGAACCGAAAGCCGTTCCTGGAGGTCGAGCCAGGTGGCGCGCAGCCGGAGCTGCGTCACCGACGACCGCCAGCCGACGAACGGCACGAAGCTCAGGGCCAGTAGGCCGAGCACCACGTCGGTCGACAGCAGAAGGTAGGCGCCGATGCCGATCAGCACGGTCAGCAGGACCATGCGCACCAG
Organism: Neorhizobium sp. T7_12; assembly: GCF_002968535.1. NCBI lineage: Bacteria > Pseudomonadati > Pseudomonadota > Alphaproteobacteria > Hyphomicrobiales > Rhizobiaceae > Neorhizobium > Neorhizobium sp. T7_12. The sequence goes on from NZ_PVBK01000001.1 coordinate 928,855, forward strand.
CGCGGTCGAGAAATACATGCGCACGCCTTCAAGGTCGAGCAGCCCGACGGTGATCAGGTCGCCCGAATGCATGCTGTCATGGAAGCTGAAGGAGAGCCGCTGGATCTTTTCGTAACAAGCAAGCCGGAGGCGATAGCCCATATGGTGGCCGACCGCCTCGCTGTAGTAGTTCTGGAAGAGGGTGAAAACGCCGCGGAGCACGCTGGCGCCGAGGAGCAGCAGGGCAGTCGTCAGAAGCGCATCCTGAGCCGCCTGGCCGGCATCGCCCCCGGTCAGCGCCACCTGCGTGTGGTCCACCGCCTGCCCGAGCAGCCGCGGGATCATCAGCTGGAAGGCGCAGGCGATCAGGGTCGCGCCGATCGCGAAGCTCGATTGCCACGGATGACGGAAGGCCATGACGGTAATGCGGGTCAGTATCGAGAAGCCTTTGCCCCAACCTGCCGCATTCACCAGCGCCAACGAAGCCGACGGCTTCGCAGCGCGAACTGTTGCATCGCTGCTCACGGTTTTATTCCAAAATGAATTACAGAGCCGGAAAAATATCCGGAAAGACGGCCATTATGAGATGAAGATTCGGGACCTCGATCTAGCCTGCATAATGGTGCTGAATCAGTCAACCGATTTGGACCAAAAACCGAGCCCGCTGTGGTGAATTTTTGACCTGTGTGGCGCCTGAATTTTCAGCAACGAGCCTGCCGGTATTCCAATGCCTGAGCATGCGGATGCGGGAGGAAAACGTCCATCAGGATGTTGACCGCGGTTTCTTTTGTCTCCGTGCATATCGCAAGCTCGGTTCCGTGCTGATATCGTCGCGCCGTAACTCACCAGAAAAGGTTCGGCTTTCGCATGACCAGCGGCCTGCATCACATCACCGCCATCACCCGCAAGATCCAGGCGAATGTCGATTTCTACACTGGCTTTCTCGGCCTGCGGCTCGTCAAGAGGACGGCGGGCTTCGAGGACGCCCGCCAGCTTCATCTGTTCTACGGCGACGGCGCTGCGACCCCCGGCTCGCTGATGACTTTCCTCGCCTGGGAGGATGGCTCGCTTGGGCGAGTCGGGCATGGGGCGCCGAGCGAGATCAGTTTTGCGATCGCGCCCGACGCGATCGGTTTCTGGCTGACGCGGGCGCTGCAGTTCAACGTCAAATTTTCCGGTCCGGCCCAGGAATTCGGCGAACCGGTGCTGCGGCTGACCGGCCCCGACGGCATCATCGTCAAGCTGGTCGGCGTCGAAGACACGACGCCCTGGGTCTGGTGGAGCGGCGGCGGCATAACCGAGGCGGATGCGATCCGAAAACTCCACGGCGCGACGATCCTTTCCGAAAAGCCGGAGCAGACGGCGGAATTTCTAACACGGCACATGGGCCTCAGGCTCGGGCCGAAGGACGGCAATATCCAGCGGCTGGTGTCGGATGCGCGAGATATCGTCGATGTCCGCGATGCCGGCGGCTTCTGGACTGCTGCACCCGGCACCGGCACGATCGACCATATCGCGTTTCGCGCCGTCGATCGACCCGAGGTCGAGGCAGTGCATGCGAAATTGCTGGCGGAGGATGCCGGTGAGATGAACATGCATGACCGGCATTATTTCCATTCGCTCTATGTCCGCGAGCCGTCCGGTACGCTGATCGAACTGGCGACGGACGGGCCGGGTTTCGCGGCCGACGAGCCGATTGAAACGCTCGGGTCCGAGCTGTTTATCCCGGCGCATTTCAAGGAAGACCATGACGTCCTGCGGGTCATGCTGCCGCAGTTCGGCCTGCCGGGGGAGGAGCGCATCATTTATCGCGACCTGCCTTTCGTGCACCGCATCCACATGCCGGAGAGCTGGGACGGTTCGACGCTGGTGCTGCTGCACGGCAGCGGCGGCAATGAAACGACCATGCTGCCCTTCGGCCGCAAGGCGGCTCCGAACGCCATGCTGATCGGGGTGCGCGGGCGGTCTACGGACGAGGGGCATCCGCGATATTTCCGTCGTTTCACGGAGACGACGTTCGATCAGAAGGAGATCGTCTCGGAAGCGGAGGCCTTCGTCGCCTTCGTGGAGGAACTCGGTCCGGCCTATGGCGTCGATCCGGCGCGGACGGGTTTTGCCGGCTGGTCCAACGGCGGCAACATGATCGGCGCGGTGATGCAGCTTCATCCGGACCTGATCCGCAAAGCGGTGCTGCTGCGGTCGATGAACTGCCTGGAAGATCGGCCGGCAGTCGATCTTTCCGGCACGCATGTCCTGTCGCTCAGCGCGACCGACGATTTTTACGGGTCGCTGGCCCGGGAACTCGAAGAGCGGCTTCTCGCTGACGGGGCGGAACTTACCGTCAGGACGCTCGATGCCAACCACGGGATCGGCACCGAGGACGAGATGATCGCCCGTGACTGGTTAGTGGAAAAAGGCTTCTGATCAATCGCCGTAATGCAGGGCGATGGCGTCGACGGCGGCGGATATGTCTGCCTTGAACCCCCGCCGCCGAAGCGCCATTCCATAGGCCGTCAGGTTGCCGAGCACGATATCGAAACGGGCGCGCTGGCCGGTGTGGTTGAGCCGGATCAACCGTTCGGCGCCGGGACCGACGCCGGCGGAAAGCTCGATACCGCGCGGGGCGACGGAGAGCACGGCGGTTGGATCGGCTGCGGCCGGAAGGCGGGCCGCCGTCACCAGGTTCGAACCGTGCAAGGCATCGACCCACAGTTCGCCGCCCATGGCGGCGAGTGCCGCACGTGTCGCGCGAGCGGCGCGGACATGCCGGGCGACGATCGCATCGATGCACTCCGCCTCGACGCGATCAAGGGCGGCTTCGAGCGCGAAAAATTCCAGCGGGGCGGTGGTGCCGGATAACGCGCCGCGGCCGGTTTCGAGCCAGGCTTTCTGGTCGATAAGCGAGAGAATGGAATCCCTTGGCGCCCCTTGTTCAGAAATCAGTTTCCAGGCGGCCGGGCTGACGGAGAGCGCCGAAACCCCGGCTGGTCCCGCCAGCGCCTTCTGCGGGCCGATAACGGCGATGTCGATGCCGAGTTCGTCGATGCCAAGTGCATGGCCGCCGATCGAAGCGACCGCATCCACCACCGTGACGATGCCGCGCGAGCGGGTGAGCGCTATGATCTCCTCCAGCGGGTTGCGGATGCCGCTTGCCGATTCCGCATGGACGAGGGCCAGGACCTTGATGTCCGGATGCGTATTCAGCGCCGCCTCGACCACTTCCAGCCCGATTGGGCGGGCGGGCTCTGCGGCGAGATCGACGACCTCGGCGCCGCCGCGCCTGAGCCAGGTGCCGAACCAGCCGCCATACATGCTGGTGACGATGTTGATCGCCTTCAGGCCGGGGCGGGCGAGGCTGAGGGCAGCCGCTTCCAGCGCGACGACGGCCTCCGCCTGGATCAGCAGGACGTCGTTTCGGGTCTTCAGGATTTTGGCTATCCGGTCAGCGATCACAGCGTAACGCGCGGTGGGGAAAGAGGGGGCGTCGTTCAGCGGGTTCCAGCGGTCAAACGTCATGGGATGGTCCTTCCGTTGGTTCTGTCAAAAGGCGTGGTATGGCATGGACCAGGGCCCTGGCCGCAGGTGATTGCGGATTTTCGATTACCTGCCGCATCGGCCCGGTCTCGACCAACTGCCCGGCATCCATGACGGCGATCCGGTGCGAGACGGCGCGCAGGACGGCGAGATCGTGCGAAACGAAAAGATAGCTGATGCCGCGCTCTTCTTGTAGCTCGACCAGCAATTCGAGGATCTTGCCTCGGATCGAGACGTCCAGCGCCGATACCGCCTCGTCGAGCACGATCAGCGACGGTTTTGTGGCGATGGCACGGGCAATGGCGATACGCTGCCGCTGGCCGCCGGACACTTCGCGGATCGACCGCTCGGCATAGTTCGCGGGCAGGCCGACGCGATCAAGCAGCGCCGCGATTTCTTGTCTGCGCTCAGCTCTCGGCACGAGGTTGTGGATGCGGAGCGGATCGTCCAGCACGGAGGCGACCGTGGCGCGCGGGTTGAAGGCGCCCAGCACGTCCTGAAACACCATCTGCATCCTGGCGCGACGATGGCGGAGATTCGCGCCGGACAGCGAAAGCCAGTCCTCGCCTTCGAACCGGATCGAACCGGCGTCGGCCGGTAAAAGCCGCATCAGGAGGCGGGCGAGGGTCGATTTCCCGCTGCCCGAGGCGCCGACGAGGCCGAGCGTTTCGCCGGATCCAAGCGTCAGTGAAACATCGCTGACCGCCGCGACTTCGCGGCCGCCGGACGAAAAACGCTTCGAGAGATTTTCGATCGCGAGCAGCGTCACGGCGCGGCCTCCCGGATGAGCGGAGGCGTCGTGAGATCGCGGTGGCTGGCGATCAGCGTCCTTGTGTAGGCCTCTCTGGGGGACGAGAGAACAAGTCCGGTAGGCCCGGCTTCAACGAGCCTGCCGTCCTTGAAGATTGCCACCCGGTTCGCAAAACCTGAAGCCAGTCCAATGTCGTGGGTGATGAAGATCAGCGTCATGCTGGCCTCGCGAACCAGTTCGTCGAGCAGCGAGACAATCTCGGCCTGCACGACCATGTCGAGCGCACTGGTCGCCTCGTCGGCGATCAGGATGCCGGGCTTGGCGGCAAGGGCGGCGGCAATCGCGACACGCTGTCGCTGGCCGCCGGAAAGCTGGTGCGGGAAGGCCCGCATCGCCTTGTCCGGCTGGGACAAGCGGACCCGCTCCAGCATTTTTAGCGCATGGGCATAGGCCTCTCTCCACGACAGGCGGAGATGCCGGCGGACGCCTTCCGCCACCTGTTCGCCGATCGTCAGAACCGGGTTCAGGCTGGAGGATGGGTCCTGGAAAACGAAGCCGAGATCGCGGCCGGGCAAAGGCGACCCGCCCGAAGACCATCGCATCTCGCCCGCCAGTTTCGCACCCGGCGGCAAGAGGCCGGCCACTGCGCGCGCAAGCGTGCTTTTACCGGAGCCGCTTTCGCCGATGATCGCCAGCCGTTCGCCCGTGGTGATGTCGAGGTCGATATGGTCCAGCGCCGGCAGCGTCTGGCCGCGATAGGTGACCGACAGGTTTCTGATCTCGCAAAGCGTGCTCATGGCTCCAGCCTCCGGCCGCCAAGCGCCTTGGTGAGGCCTTCGCTGAAGAGGTAGACGCCGACGACGGTCACCACCAGCGCGGTGCCCGGGAAGATCGACAGCGACGGTGAGGAGCGCAGGATGTTGCGGCCCTCGGCGATCATCGAACCCCAGGTGACGACGTTCGGGTCTCCGAGACCGAGGAAGGAAAGGGCGGCTTCGGTGAGGATCGCCGCCGCGACGATGATGGCGGAGAGCGCCAGAACCGGCGGCAGAGCGTTCGGCAATATCTCCCGGAAGGCGATTTCGGCCGGATGCATGCCGATCACCCGCGCGGAAGCCACATAATCCCGCTCGCGTATCGAAAGCACCTGCGCTCGTGTCAGCCGTGCCGGATCGGCCCAGGCGCCGAGCGCGATCGCCAGCACCACGACCGGCACCGAGGCGCCGATGACGCTGACGAAGGCGAGCGCCAGCAGGAAACTCGGGACGATCTGGAAGGCATCGACGACGCGCATCAGTCCCTCGTCGACCAACCCGCCGGCAAAGCCGGCCGTCAGCCCGATGCAGAGGCCAATTGCAATCGCGGCCAGCGCTGACGCAAGGCCGACCGCCAGCGACGTGCGAGTTCCGTGGATTATGCCGGCCAGCACATCGCGACCAAGCCGGTCTGTGCCGAGCGGAAAAGCGGGGTCGGTGAAGGGCGGCAGCAGCGCCCGGCCGGCGATGCGCAGCGGATCGCCGGCGGACAGCACCGGCGCGAACAATGCCACGAGCACCAGAGCCGCCAGGATACCGAGCCCGATCACGCCTTCCGGCGTCCGGACGAGATCGCGTAGGAGCCTCATGCACGCCCTCTCATGAATTGGGCTCCGAGGCATCGACGCGGGGGTCGAGTGCCGCATAGACGAGATCGACGAGAAGGTTGACGCAGATCACCAGCACGGCGCTGACGACGATGATGCCCATCAGCAGCGGCGCGTCGCGGCCGCTGACCGCCTCCTGCGCCAGCCGGCCGAAACCGGGAATGGCAAAAATGCTCTCGATGACGACGCTGCCCCCGAGCATGGCGGCCGATTGCAGGCCGAGCATGGTGACGAGCGGCAGAGCCGCGTTGCGCGCCACATGACGCAGCACGATGCGGCTGCGGGACAGCCCCTTGGAACGGGCGAAAAGCACGAAATCCAGCGTCCATGCCTCCGCCATGCCGGAGCGCATCACCCGCAGGAACAGCGCCATGTAGATCAGCGCCAGAGCGCCGACCGGCAGGACGAGGTGCCGGGCGATATCCATGACGCGGGCAAGGCCCACCTTGCCGGAGGCGATGGTCTCGATGCCCGAGGTCGGCAGCCAGCGGAGCTGCACCGCAAAGACGATGCTAAGAACCAGACCGAGCCAGAAGCTTGGGATCGCGTAAAGAATGAGGGAACAGGTGGAAAGTGCTCTGTCCATTATGCTTTCTGGTTTTGCGCCAGCGACGATCCCGAGCGCCGAACCGAGCCCGAAAGACAGTGCCGTGGCGCTGCCCATCAGCAGCAGCGTGTTCGGAAGGCGTTCGAGAATGAGGTCGAGGACGGGCCTGCCGAAGGCGACCGACCAGCCGAGATCGAATGTCGCCAGCGACGAGAAATAGAGCCAAAGCCGGGCGAGCATCGACTGGTCGAGGCCATAGGCCTGACGCAACGACTGGGCGACTGTCGCGTCGCCGCCGCCGATCGACAGGAGATAGGCATCCACCGCATCGCCGGAGGCGGATTCGAGCAGGAGGAAGGTCAGGACAACGACGATCAGCAGCACCGGAATGCTGCTGATCGCGCGACGTCGGATCAATCGAATGGCTCGGTTCACGCCGAAAAGCGCCTCTGAATCGGATAGTCCGTCAAGCCTATCACGATTTCAGCGCGGTATCCGACCAGTTCGATACGGCCCAGCGCGGATTGTTGGAGACGTTCTGCACCGTGTCGCGCGCCACCGTGATGAAGCCCCATTCGGCGACGTTGATCAGCGGCAGGTCGGTGGCGACGATCTTCTGGAACTGCTTGTAGAGTTCCGTGCGGGCCGCGGTATCGACCGTTTCCGCAGCCTTGGCGATGATGCCGTCCAGCTCCTTGTTCTCGTAGCCGCCCTGATTGGAGAAGGGCACACCGGCCGGAATTCCGGACCGGACGAGGATGGTCGTCGAGATCGCCGGGTCGCCACGGAAAACCGGCGGGCCGATGGCAAGATCGAAGTCGTGATCCGTGTAGACCGCCTTCTGGTGGGCGGCGGCATCGGCATTGATGAGCTGTGCATCGATGCCGACTGCCGCGAGCGCCTGGCGCAGGTAGTCGCCGAACTGCTTGGTCTCGTTGAAATAGGGCGCCGGGCGCAGTTTCAGCGAGAAACGGGTGCCATTGGCGCCCTTCTTGTAGCCGGCCTCGTCGAGCAGCGCATTCGCCTTGGCGGTGTCGAAAGCGTAGGTCGGCACGCTGGCGTCATAGAATTCCGGGGCGTTCTTCGGCACGGGGCCTGTCGAGGCGGCGGCGTAACCCAGGAAGATCGTGTCGACGACGAACTTCTTGTCGATCGCATGGTCGATCGCCTGTCGGACCTTGGCGTCGGCAAGCTCCTTGCGGCGGTGGTTGATCTCGACCACGAGCTGGTAGGTCAGCGCCTCATAGCCCTTGGAGATCACCTTGATGCCCGGCACCTTGGAAATGCGGGCGAGATCGGTGAGCGGCACGGCTGAGAAGGCGGCGAGCTGGATCTCTTCCGCTTCCAGTGCAGCACCTGCGCCGGCGCGATCCGGCAGGACCCGGAAGATTATCTCGTCGAGCTTCGGTTCGCCCTTGCCCCAGTAGTCGGCGTTCTTGGTCAGGCGGTAATATTCGCCCGGCTTGTATTCGGTGAACTTGAACGGACCGGTGCCCACCAGCTTCACGTTGGCAGGGTTGGTGGCGATATCGGTGCCTTCATAGAGATGTTTCGGCACGACGCTGCTGACCACCGGCAGGGCGTTGCGGATGAGCTGCAAGGGCGTCGGCTTGGAGAACTTGAAGACGGCGGTCGTCGCATCCGGCGTGTCGACGGCTTCGAGATTGGCGAAGACGAGGCGGCCGAGGTTCTGCAGCGGCTTCCAGATGTTGAGAGCCGAATAGGCGACGTCGGCCGAGGTGAATGGCTTTCCGTCATGCCATTTCACACCTTCGCGTAACTTGAAGGTTACGGACTTGCCATCGTCCGAGCCTTCCCAGGACGTGGCGAGGCGCGGCGCCAAGCCGTCCTTGCCGTCGAAGGAGGCTTCGGCGAGCGGCTCGACCACCTTGCTCGCGATGAAGAACACGCCGTTCGAGGCGACGATCGCCGGGTTGAGGTTTTTAGGTTCGGAATCTGCGGCGACGATCAACCGGTTGCCTGCACCTTGAGCAAGGGCGAAAGTCGGCAAAGCTGTCGAGGCGAGCAATGCACCGCCTGCCTGCAAAAGGGTCCGTCGGGATAGGTTGGCGATCGTCATTGCTCTCTCCTGCATCCAGCCATTTTCCAGCATATTGCCAGCGAAATGAACGGCCGCACAGGCAGGAAATTCCTCTGCGGAGCATTCGGAAACAAATTCTTGGGCGCGCAGGGATGGAAGGTGAATTTTCCATTGCGCTGTAAAGGCTTAGTGCCGGGTCTCCAGCTTGTCGCGAAGGGTAGCGAGGATCTCCTCCGCGAGCGGTGTATCGCCGACCGCGCGGGCGAGCGTCATCCCTCCGACCATCTGGGACAGGATGACGATCGACTTGCGGCGCCGACCCTCATCGCCGTTGCCATCGACGATCTCCTGCAGTAGCTGGAGGTGGTTTTCGATGCCTTCGGCGAACACCGATTGCACCGCTTCGCCCTGCCGAGAGGCGTCGGCGCAGAGAGAGGCGAGAGTGCAGCCCTTGGCCTTGAAGATCAGGTTCGGCCGGGACAGATACATGCTTGCGATCGCCTTGAGGGCCCTTTCGCGTGTATGTCCGATCGTCTGCCGCCAGTTCGCGGCATTGAGCGCCAGCGCCTGGCGCGTCGCCTCGGCTGCCAGGTCCATCTTGGATTTGAACTGGCCGTAAAATCCCCCATGCGTCAGGCCCGCCGCCTTCATCAGGTCGGCGATGCCGATGCCGTCAAAGCCGTATTCGCGGAACAGTTCGCCCGCTTTTAGCACCACGCGGGCGCGGTTCTCCTCGGCTTCCTGGCGGCTCACCTTCATCGTCTTCTCCTTCGAACATCTTGACTCTTATATTCTGATCGTCATCTAAAGGAGATAAATGATGATCAAAATTTAAATCGAGGTGAAACATGCCGGCAAGACCGAGCGACAGAATAGTGATCACCGGCATGGGCATGGTATCGCCTCTCGCCAGCGGCGTGGAAGCCACCTGGAAACGCCTGATCGAGGGCCGTTCCGGCCTGCGCCGGCTGTCCGACGAGATGGTACCGGATATCGACGCCAAGGTCGGCGGCGTGGTGCCCGGGATCGACGAGGACGAGTTCGGTTTCGATATCGACCTTGCGGTGCCGCACAAGGAGCGCAAGAAGATGGATCGCTTCATCGCATTTGCGCTCGAAGCCTCGCGGCAGGCGCTGGAGCAGTCCGGCTGGGTCGCCGATACCGACGACAAGCAGGACCGCACCGCAACGATCATCGCCTCCGGCATCGGTGGGTTCCATTCGATTGCCGAGGCGGTGCGCACGGTGGACGCGCGCGGCGCCGGCCGGCTTTCGCCCTTCACGGTCCCGTCCTTCCTCGTCAATCTCGCGGCCGGCCATGTCTCCATTCGCTACGGTTTCAAGGGGCCGATTGGCGCGCCGGTGACGGCTTGCGCAGCAAGCGTCCAGGCGATCGGCGACGGCGTGCGGATGATCAGGAGCGGTGAAGTCGATGTCGCGCTCTGCGGCGGCACCGAGGCCTGCATCAACCGCGTGGCGCTTGGCGGATTTGCGGCTGCACGTGGTCTCTCCACCGCATTCAACGACACGCCTGAAAAGGCGTCGCGGCCGTTCGATGCCGCACGCGACGGTTTCGTCATGGGCGAGGGCGCCGGCATCGTCGTCGTCGAAACGCTCGAACACGCGCTTGCGCGCGGCGCGACCCCGCTCGTTGAAGTGGTCGGTTACGGCACCAGCGCCGATGCCTATCACCTGACCGCCGGTCCGGCCGATGGTTCCGGGGCGAAAAGGGCGGTCCAGCGAGCACTGCAGATGGCAGGCCTTCAACCCGATGCGATCGGTTATCTCAACGCGCATGCCACATCGACACCGGTGGGTGACGCGGGCGAGCTCGCGGCCATCAAATCGGTTTTCGGCACCAGCAACGGCCCGGCGATCTCTTCGACCAAGTCGGCGACCGGCCATCTGCTTGGTGCGGCCGGTGGGCTCGAAGCGATCATCACCGCACTGGCGCTGCGCGACGGCATATTGCCGCCGACCCTCAACCTCGAAGATCCCGATCCGCTCGCCGAAGGGCTCGATCTCATCGGTCCGCAGGCCCGTAACGCGGAGGTCGAATACGCGCTGTCCAACGGTTTCGGCTTCGGCGGCGTCAATGCCAGCGTCATCCTACGCCGCTTCGACGAAAACGCATTTTAGGGAGAACCGCCATGTCTGAAGTCGTCATCGTCCAGCCGGTGCGCACCGCGATCGGCAAATATAACGGCTCGCTCGCCGGCATACCGGCGGTCGATCTCGGTGCTGCGGTCATCCGCGAGACGATCGCGCGCTCCGGCCTCAGCACCGCCGAGGTGGCCTCGGTCACCATGGGCAATGTCGTCCAGGCCGGCAACAAAATGAACCCGGCGCGGCAGGCGGCGATCCACGGCGGCCTGCCGGTCTCGGTGCCGGCAGTCACGGTCAACCGCGTCTGCGGCTCGGGCGCGGAAGCGATCGCCAGTGCGGCCAAGGATATCTGGCTCGGTCATGCCAAGGCGGCGATCGCCGGCGGCATGGAGAACATGGACCGCGCGCCCTACCTGATGAGCGGCGGCCGCTGGGGGTATCGCATGGGCCATGCGGAAATTTATGACAGCATGCTGCTCGACGGCCTGCACGATGCATTTTCCGACCGCCATTCCGGCTGGCATACCGAAGACATGATTGCCTCGCAGCAGATCAGCCGCGCCGATCAGGATCGCTGGGCGGCGCGTTCGCAACAGCGGTTCAGCGCCGCGCAGGCGGAAGGCAGGTTTGCAGCCGAGATCGTTGGCATCGACCTTCCGGTGAAGGGCGGCGTGAAAAGTTTTGCCGCCGACGAAACGCCGAGGCCGGATACCACGATAGAGGCGCTTGCCAAGCTCAAGCCGGCCTTCCGCGACGAGGGCACGATCACCGCCGGCAATGCGCCGGGCCTCAACAGCGGCGCGGCGGCGATGATCGTCGCCGACCGGGCGTTTGCCGAAGGTAGGGGCCTGCGCCCGATGGCGCGGCTGGTGTCCTATGGCGTTGCCGCCGTCGAACCCGGCATGTTCGCGCTCGCGCCGATCCCGGCCGTCAATGAGGCGCTGGAGCGTGCCGGCTGGGCGGTCGGCGATATCGAGCGGATCGAGATCAACGAGGCCTATGCGGCGGTGCCGCTCGCGGTCCTTAAAGGGCTCGGCCTGCCGGAGGATATCGCCAATGTCGAAGGCGGGGCGGTGGCGCACGGCCATCCGATCGGCGCGACCGGCGCGATCCTGACCACGCGGCTTCTCCATTCGATGCAGCGCGACGGCCTGAAGCGCGGTGTGGTGACGCTCTGCATCGGCGGCGGCCAGGGCATCGCGCTGGCGCTCGAAATGCTGTGATAGGAGCGGCAAAAAGCGCGGCAAGAGGGATTGCCGCGCTTTCCGTCTATCCAGGCAGAGAGGACCTTAGGGTCTTGGAGACCCTTACGGATAGATTTTCTTGGCCAGATCCATCATCGGGCCGTATTCGTTCATCTCGCGGGTGCCGAGCAGCTTGGCGCCGGCGAAGCGCTTGGATTCCGGGTCGAGCTGATCCTCGACACCCTTGGCCACCGGCAGCATCCAGGCCTTGGCGTAGGTGACCTGCGATTCCATGTCGAGGAAGTGGTTGATGAACAGTTTTGACGCGTTCGGATGCGGCGCGTTCTTCATCATCGCGAAATGGATCGAGACGTAGGGCACCCCTTCCGGCGGCACGATCACCTTGATCGGCAGGCCCTTCAGGTCGTTGGCGAATGCGAACATCTGCGGAATGTAGACTGGATATTCGCCCCGGGCGACACGCTTTGCGTCATTGCGTAGGTCGCGGCTGAAGACCGGCTTGTTTTCGGCGAGCTTCTCGTTGAACGCCTGGCCGAGGGCCTTGTGGAAGACCACGAACATCGTGCCGCCGGAACCGAGCGGGCGCATGTCGTCGGAGAGGATCTTGCCCTTCCATTTCGGGTCGGCAAGGTCCTTCCAGCTTTTCGGTTCGTCTTCCGGCTTGACCAGGCTTGTGTTGACCAGGATGCCATAGGCCTGCAGGAAACCCGGCACGTGGGTCTCGGTGATCTCCTTTCTCATGTCTTCGCGGATATTGGCGACGTTCGGGATGGTTCCGAGCGGCTGTACGAGGGTGCCCTGGGTGACGCCGGTCTCGATCGAGTTCGCCGAATGCATCTGGATATCGGCGATGAAACGACCGGCGGCCTGTTCGGCGCGCAGGCGCTCGGTCAGCTCGCTGGCGCGCAGATCGAGCGACTCGACCTTGATGCCGTATTTCTTCTGAAAGCTTTCGACGACGGCGAGAAAGTTCGGGGCGCCGAGCTGCGAATTGTAGACGGTGACGGTGCCTTCCTTCTTGGCGGCTTCCACCACCTTGTTCCAGTCGGCATCCTGCGCAAGCGCTGGGCTACAGAGCATCGCGCCGAGCATGAGCGCGGCCAATTTGGTGATGAGCGACATTTTTCCTCCCGAGATATTCGCTTGTGAAAAGGTTTCAGATCTCGACGATCACGTAGTCCTCGTCGATGGAGACCGGAAAGGTCTCGGCCTGGTACGGGCCTTCCGCGAGCGCGCCGCCCTTGGCGACGCTCACGTCGAAACTCTTGACGCGGGTGCGTGCCGGATCGCACCAGGATTTGCCGGTGCGGATGTCGAATTCCCAGCCGTGCCAGGGGCAGCGGACGAGTTCGCCATGGCGCGTCATGCGGTATTTGCCGGGCTCGTCGGATTCGGCGAGGCCGACGACCTGGCCGCGGCAGAGATCGGCGCCCTCGTGCGGGCAGCGGTTGGCAATGGCGAAAAACTCGCCCTTGACGTTGAAGAGGGCGATGTCGCGGCCGGCGACCTTCACCAGCTTGGACTTGCCGATATCGAGTTCATCGACCTTGGCGATTACGTGACGGGCCATGCTCAGCTCAATCCATAGAAGTTGACAGCGTTTCCGGCGAAGATTGCCGCTTTTTCGGCCGCCGACAGCGGCACCTTGAAGGCGTAGCGGGGATCGTCGAAATCCCAGTGGGGATAGTCGGTCGAGAACATCAGCCGGTCGGTGCCGATCCAGTTCAACGTGTCGGTGAGGTTCCTGGCCGGGTTCGGCTCTTCCATCGGCTGGGTGGTGAACCAGATGTTGGCCTTGAGGTATTCCGAGGGCGGCCGCTTCACATGCGGGACCTCGTCGCGCATCGCACCCCAAGCCTTGTCCATGCGCCAGCCGAAGGCCGGCACCCAAGAGAAGCCGCCTTCGACGAAGGAGATCTTCAGGCCCGGAAAATGCTCGAAGACGCCCTCGAAGATCAGGCTAGATATCACCGACTGCATGGTCTGCACCTGGCTGTGGTGCTCCTCGATGTAATAGGAAGGCCAGCCGGCGCCGGTCGCCTGATGCCCGCCGACGCCGCCGACATGCAGGGAGATCGGCAGACGGTGACTGACGGCCGCTTCGAAGATCGGCCAGTGGCGGCGTTTTCCGAGCGGCTCGATCGAGCGCGGCGGCAGCAGGACCTGCACGAAGCGCTTATCGGAGGCGCGGCGGTTGATCTCGGCGATGGCGCTTTGCGGGTCCTCCTGGGTGGCGATGATCGAGCCGCGCAGGCGCGGTTCCGGCTCCAGGAATTTGCCGACCTGCCAGTCGTTGATGGCAGACGCGATGGCGGTGGCGAAATCCGGGTGTCGCTGGCCGCTGGCGTTGAAGCGCAGCGGCACGAGCACGCCGATATCGATGCCGAGCCCGTCGAGGTGCTGTTCGCGCAGAAAGGGGAGGTCGGAACCCGGGGGACCGCCTGCCGGCGGCCAGCTGTCTACGCGCGAGACCTCCGGCACCATGCGCGGATGGGACAGGGTTTCAGACAGTCCCTGGCGGGTATGGCCGCCATAGGTTGCGAGATGATCCCGCCAGCGCTGCGACAGATAGGGATGTATTTCCGCCGGCGTCTTCATCGACGGATGGATATCGCAGTCGATCAGATTGTACTTGGCCTTCGCCTCGACCGGGCGTTCCAGCGTTTGGGTTTCGGTCATCGTGCGGCCTCCTTCTCAAAGCCCGCGGCGATCCGCGGATAGGTGGCGAGCGGGTTGTCGATCAGGATCTTCTTCGCCAGCGTCTCGCCGAACCTGGCCGAAAGCGCCTTGGTGCCTTCGAACTGCGCATGCGGATAGTCGGTCGAAAACAGCAGAAGATCGTCGCAGTCGATGTGTTCGAGCGTGCGGGCGAGCGCATCGGCTTCGAGCGGCGCTTCGACCGGTTGCAGCGTGAAGCGGACATGCCGTTTGACGATGTCGCTCGGCTGTTCGGTGACCCAGGGCGTCTCGGCCCGCACGCCGCGCCAGGTCTTGTCGGCCCGCCAGAAGAACGACGGCAGCCATGTGAAGCCGCTTTCGGCAAACACGACCTTGAGGTCCGGTACCTTGTGGAAGACGCCCTCGGCAATGAGGCTGAGGAGCTGGCTTTCGAAGATCGAGCCTTGAGCCACATAGGCCTCGACGAAGAAGCTCGGCCAGCCGGTGGCGGTCGGCGCGTGGCGGTTGCTGCCGCCGGCATGGATACAGAGCGGCAGCCTGTTGCGGGCGGCGGCCTCGTAGATCGGCCAGTAACGGCGCCGCCCGAGCGGCTCGTCGTTCTGGGCGAGGATCATCACCTGCACGAAACGCGGGTCCGCCGCGCGCTTCTCGATCTCGGCGACAGCGAGTTCGGCATTCTGGGCCGAGACGATGATCGAGCCGCGCAGGCGCGGCTCCTTGTCGAGCCATTCCCGCGCCAGCCATTCGTTGACGGCGCCGCAGAGCGCTGCGGCCATGTCGTCGGAATGCATGATCATCGAGCCGTGCAGCACGTTGCAGATCGCCAGCCGCGTTCCGAACGGATCGAGCGCCTGGGCGCGGACGGCTTCCAGCGTATCGCCGGCGAAGCCGCTTGCCGCCTTCCAGTCAGGACGGACATTGATCGGCGCGCGCGGCGGCGATGCGGTCATTGCCAGGCTCATCCGGTCGACGCCGCGCATGACAAAGGTCTCGCGCCAGTAGTCGTCGAGATAGGGCAGCAGCGTCGCGGTCGCCGGCGAGGCCGGATGCAGGTCGCAGTCGATGCCGCCGATGGTCGACAATCCAGGTTCGTTGCCCAGCGATCTCACCATTTCATTCATGTGAGTACTCCCATGTTCAGGGCAGGCGGTAGACGCGCTTTGCGTTGTCGCGAAAGATCTGAGCGCGCTCCGTCGGCGACAGCGGCACCTTGAAGGCGTAGCGCGGATCGTCGAAATCCCAATGCGGATAATCGGTCGAGAACATCAGCTTGTCGGTGCCGACCCAGCGCAGCGTGTCGAGCAGGTGGCGGTTGTTTTCCGGCTCCTCGATCGGCTGGGTGGTGAACCAGACGTTCTCGCGGATATATTCGGACGGCGGCCGTTTCACATGCGGCACCTCGGAGCGCATCCGTTCCCACTGCTTGTCGAGCCGCCACATCAGCGGTGCCGCCCAGGCGAAGCCGCCTTCGACGACGATCAGCTTCAGCTTGGGGAACCGTTCGAAGACGCCCTCGAAGACCATGCTGGTAACGACGCTCTGCAGGCTGTGCGAAAAGGCGTAGTGCTCCTCGATATAGAAATTCAGCCAGCCGGCGCCGCTATTCGCATGTTGGCCATAGGCTGCCGAATGCATGCCGATCGGCATGTCGTAATGTTCGGCAGCCTCGTAGATCGGCCAGTAGCGGCGACGTCCCGCCGGCTCGATGGTACGCGGCGGAATGGCGATCTGGGCGAAACTCCGGTCGCCGATACGCGCCTCGATTTCGGCAAGCGCCGCCGGCACGTCTTCCTGGGTGACGGAGATCGAGCCTTTCAGACGCGGGTCCGGGCCTGTCCATTTGTCGAGCTGCCAGTCGTTGACGGCAGCGCACATCGCAGCGCCGAGCTCCTGGTTCAGCGTCGAGGAACCGGCCGCCAAGGGTTGCAGGATGCCGTATTCGATGCCGAGCGGATCGAGCAACTGCTCCTGCAGATAGGCAAGGTCGGAGGCCGGCGGTCCGCCGTTCGGCGGCCAGGCGTCGCGGCGCATGCCGTTGCCGGGCGTCATGCGCGGGTAAGGCAGGGTGCCGACCACCGGATTGGCACTGCGCTGGCCGTAATCGGCCAGATGGTCGCGCCAGCGGACGGGCAGGAATTTCGCAAGTTCCGCAGGCGAACCGAAGGCGGGATGGATGTCGCAATCGACGATCCCGAGCTTGGCCTCGGTTTTGGTCTCCTTGTCCAGAACGGCTTGGTTCATGGCTTAGTCCTCCAGTCGCGAATAGGTGGCGAGTGCGTTCTCCCGAACCAGCCGGTCGATCAGGCGTTCCGGGAAACCGGCGGGGATCGCTGCCTCACCTTCGAATTGCGCATGCGGATAATCGGTCGAGAAGAGCAGCATGTCGTCGCAATCGAGATGCTCGATGATGCGTTCCAGTTCGGCCGGGTCGCGCGGCGCATCGAAGGGCTGCGTCGTCATGCGGATCTGGCGGCGGACGAGGGCCGACGGCGGCTCCTTGACCCAGGGGATCTCGATGCGGGCGCCGCGCCAGTCCTTGCTCATCCGCCACATCTGGCCAGGCAGCCAGGAGACGCCGGACTCGATCAGCACGATCTTCATGTCGGGGAACTTGCCGAGCACGCCTTCGGAAACGAAACTGCCAACCTGGGCTGCAAAACCCTGGACCTGATGGGCGTAATCCTCGGCGAGATAAGAGAGGAAACCACTTTGGCTCGGCGCATGGCGATAGGCGCTGCCGGCATGGACGCCGAGCGCAAAACCATGGCGCTGGGCGGCCTCGTAGACCGGCCAATAGATGCGGCGGCCGAGCGGCATTTCGCCCATGCAGAGCGTCAGCACCTGCACGAAACGCTTGTCATCGGCGAAGCGCTCGATCTCCTCGACGGCGGCTTCCGGGTTCTGCATCGGCAGAACGAGGGAGGCGCGCAGGCGCGGGTCGCGATCCAGCCATTCCGCCTTCAGCCAGTCGTTGGTGGCGCGGCAGACGGCGGTCGCAAGATAGGGATCGTAGATCGCATGCACGGCGGTGACGCAATTGAGGATCGCGTATTTGAGACCGTAGGGATCGAGCAGGTTTTTTCGCAGCTTTTCGACGCCCTTGCCCTCCGTCGCCTTCCAGTCTTCCCGGAAGAACGGCTTGGTGCGGGTCGGGAAATTGGTGAGCTCGAGACGGTCGACATCGCGCGTCGTGACGATCTCGCGCCAGTAATCGTCGAAATAGGGAAGAAGATCCTCTCGCCCCGGCGCGTCCGGATGAACGTCACAATCGATCGCGCCCAATTGCGAAAGCACAGGGCGCTGCTGGGTCACAGCAGTATCCACCGCTTAAAACCTCCCTTGTCTGTCGGCCCGGCCGCTCGTTTCGCGGCGGACCTGAACCTCACTCCCGGCCGGCGCGTCGACAGGCGATGGCCAACCTCGCATCAGCGATGCGTTTCCTCGATTTGGGAGGGTAAGCGGCACGGGGAGCCAAGAGAATATGCTTTTTCATCGTAGCGGCTTTCTCGATTCGAGAAAGCCAATCGGCTTTCAGTTTTTCTCCTGGAGCAAAGGCGTGGCGCTCACGCTGCTCGATCACCCGGAACGAGAGCCGCGTGCATATGGATGCGCAGCCATTCCATGAGCGCACGCACGGTCGGTTTGCGCGCCTGGGTCTGGGGGATAAGCGCCTTCAGCCAGAGTTCCGCCACGGGATAGTCCGGCAGGAGCTCGATCAGCTTGCCGGTCCGGATCGACTCTTCCGCCACGTAATTCGCCACCATGGCGACGCCACGGCCTCGCAGCGCTAGGTCGTGCAGGATCTGGGTATCGTTGGCGCTGAAGGAGGAGCGCACCTCGACATCGATCGGCCCGCCGGGGCTGCGGAAGGACCAGGTCGAACCCGTCGCGTGGAACGTCAGGCAGATGTGATTGACCAGATCGCGCGGATGTTTCGGCAGGCCGCGGTTTTCGAGATAGTCCGGAGCGGCGCAGAGTTTTCGCGGATAGGGGCAGAGCGGTTCGTCGACGACGTTGGAATAGGAGGCGGGCAGGGCGCCGAGCGCGATGTCGTATCCTTCTTCCGCCGGATTGACGGAGCGGTCGACCAGCGCAAGATCCATCGTGACGTTCGGGTTCTCCTGCTGAAAGTCGCTCAGGATGCGGGCGAGGAAGGCGATCGTCACCGTCGTCGGCGCCTTTATCCTCAAATGGCCCTCGATCCGCTGGGCGACGGCCGCCGCTCCGCTGATGGCGTCGTCGATCTCCTTGACCAGGGATTGGTAGCGGGGAAGGTAGCGCTCGCCGATCTCCGTCAGGATGATCTGGCGGGTCGAGCGGACGAAGAGTTTCACCCGCATCTGGTCTTCCAGCCGGCTGATGCGTTTGGTCACGACCGAGGGTGCGACGCCGAGATGACGGCCCGCCGCCGAAAAGCTGCCGGACCGGGCAACCGCCAGAAACGTGCGGATATTGATAAGCGTATCCAATGTCTTAGGTCTCCCATGCCGCCACGTCGGGCGGCCCTCCGTGTAAACGGTAACACAATTCATCTTTCTATTTTCGAGAAAAGTGAATGTAAAAAAATGGTGCTTTTCCCCTGCACGGGAAAAGGTCAATCTAACAGAAGAGGGAATTCCGGTGCCGGGTGGCATCGCCGCGACCGGCAGGGAGAGCCGGCGCTGATCGGAATTCAGATAAAGGGAGTTTGCAGTTGGCCAAGGCCAATCCGGTCCGAACCGAAGGCCCAAATGCTCCGCATCATGCGGTGCTTATCAGGGACCTTGTCAATCGCACGGTGCGCGCCAGATCGTTTCTGGAACATCGGTGAGCGGTCGGGATTGAGCCGGGGTTTTGGGCTCGGTTGCAGCTGTTCGGGAAAACGCCACCGCTTGCGGTGAAAAGGGAGATCGCGGTCGGTGGCCGCAGAAATTTTGAGCGTCGAGTGCCGGGATCGGGTCCCGGGCGCGATGCTCGATCGTCGGTTCCAGGGAGGAGAGACACGTGACGACAAACACATCCATGACTTCGGCCATTCAGAAGGCTTCGGCCATTCAAAAATGGTCGCGCCGGGTTTTCATGGCGGCTGCGGGCAGCCTTGCCATCTCGGCGGCGGCTGGCCTTCCTGCCTTCGCGCAGGATGCCGAGTGGCAGAAGGTGATCGACGCGGGCAAGAAGGAGGGCTCGCTCGTCCTCTATACCGCGCTCGTCGGCCAGCCGAGCACCAAGCAGATCGCCGAGGCCTTTACCAAGCAATACGGCATCTCGGTCGAAGTGCTTGAAGCGCGCGCCAGTGAAATCCGCGAGCGCGTCCGCGTCGAGCAGGCCGCGGGCCGCTTTGCTGCCGACGTGATGTTCACCAGCGAAGGGCAGACCATGCTCTACGACAAGGAGGACAAGTCCGTCGATCCGCTGCCGGTGACCCCGAATTCGCAAAAGATCGGCGACAAGTTCAAGCTCAAGGTGCCGATGGCCTCGGTCATGACCATTCCCTACGGGATCATGATCAACACCGGCCTCGTGAAGCCAGCCGACGAGCCGAAGAGCTGGAAAGACATTGCCGATCCCAAGTGGCAGGGCAAGATCCTGTCCGACGACCCGCGCGCGATCGGTGCCGGTTACCTCTGGTTCTTCTCGACCCATGACAAGATCGGCGAAGACTATTTGAGGAAGGTCGCGAGCCAGAAGCTCGTCTTCACCCGCGACCAGCGCGAGTCGCAGCGCCGCACCGCACGCGGCGAATATTCGATCTACATGCCGGTCATCATGACCGATTTCTCGGATCTGAAGGGGCTGCCGGTCAAGTTCATCATTCCGGAGGAGGGCGTTCCTTACGTTCTTTACGGCACCGTCATGCTCAAGAAGGCTCCGCACCCGAACGCCGCCAAGCTCTATCTCGATTTCATGCAGGGCCCGGTCGTGCAGAAAATCTATGCGAGCCTCGGCTACGGTCCCGTCCTTCCCGGCATGACCGAGGGCCTGCCGGCGGACGTCAAGGCGATTTCCGAAGCCAAGCTCTACGGCACGACGGACACGACCCGCCAGAACGAGATGCTGGCCAAGTCCAAGGACATCTTCAAGTAAGCCTCCCAGGCCGCCGCCGGTCCGATGTTCGGGCCGGCGGTGCCGTTTTTCATACCCGGAGCCGCGAGGATCCCATGACGATTATCCACAATCGCCCCCTAGACGACATCGCCGA
Organism: Neorhizobium sp. T7_12; assembly: GCF_002968535.1. Taxonomy (NCBI): domain Bacteria; kingdom Pseudomonadati; phylum Pseudomonadota; class Alphaproteobacteria; order Hyphomicrobiales; family Rhizobiaceae; genus Neorhizobium; species Neorhizobium sp. T7_12. The sequence continues at coordinate 949,516 of NZ_PVBK01000001.1, forward strand.
AACTGCGCCGACGATTGCCGGCAATGCTTTCACGCGCGCCTTTTCGGGCGGATCGCTGTGGCGTCTGATCGGCATGCTGGTGCTGATCCTGATCCTCGGCTTCCTGACGATCTATCCACTCGCCATGCTGCTCTACGGCAGCCTGCATTCCACACCGCCCGGCATGGCCGGCGAGTTCAATCTGAACGGCTACCGGTCGATTATGACCACCCAAAACCTCATCGTTCTGGCCAACACGATCGGCATATCGCTCGCCAAAACCATACCGTCGCTGACGATCGCAGTGTTTCTCGCCTGGATCGTCGCGCGCACCGACACGCCCTTCCGGGGCACGCTGGAAGTGCTGATCACGCTGCCGTTCTTCATTCCTCCGATCCTGACCGCCATGGCCTGGGGCATGCTCGCCAACCCGCAGGTGGGCGTCATCAACATGGTGTGGCGCTGGCTGACCGGTGGTACCGATCCGCTCGTCAACATCTATTCCTATGGCGGCGTCATCTGGCACATGTGCCAATATTCGATCCCGTTCCTCTTCCTGTTCATGGTCGACGCCTTCCGGGCGATGGATCCGTCGCTCGAGGAATCGAGCCGCATGTGCGGCGCCTCGCGCTGGACGACTTTTCGCAAGATCACGCTGCTCCTGATGCTGCCGGTGCTGACCAGCTCCTTCATGCTGAGCTTCATCAAGGGCATCGAGACCTTCGAGTCGGCGCTGTTCTTCGGCCTGCCCGCAGGCATCAAGGTGATCACCACCGACATCTACGAGTCGATCAACCACCGCGCGACGCCCGACTACCAGTACGCGACGTCGCTTTCCTTCGCGATCATGGGGCTGATGTTCCTGCTCGTCATCTGGCAGTGGTGGATGCTGCGCGGCAAGAGCTTCCAGACCGTCACGGGCAAAGGGTTTCGCCCGAGCGTCATGGAACTCGGCCCGTGGCGCTGGGTCACCTTCGCCTTCTGCGTGCTGTTCTTCTTCGTCACGGTGGTGTTGCCGATCGGGCAGCTGATGCTCGGCTCGTTCTTCCGTTTCTTCGGCTTCTACACCTACGACATGCTGACGCTGGAGCACTACCGGAACGTCTTCGCCAACAGCGAATTCTGGCGGGCAGTCCGCAATACGATGGTGCTCGGTCTGCTCGGCGCCACCGCGACCATGGCGCTCGGCGCGATTGTCGCCTACATCTCGGTGCGAACCCGCTGGCGCGGACGCAACCTGATCGACAGCATGGCCTGGCTTCCCTGGATGATGCCGGGCATGGTGCTCGGCGTCGGGTTCCTATGGGCGTTTGCGATGCTGCCCGGCCCGATCCCGATCTACGGCACCATCTGGGCGCTGCTGCTGGCCTATATCGCGCTCGGCACGCCGGTTTCCGTGCGGGTGATGACCGGCGCCTATCACCAGCTTTCCTACGACCTGGAAGAATGTTCGCGTGTCCACGGAGCCAGCTGGTTCCAGACCATGTGGCGGATCATGGTGGCGCTTGCCTGGCCAGCCTTCGCCGTCGGCTGGGTACTGACTTTCTTCGGCATCATGCGCGAACTGTCGGCGTCGATCCTTCTCTACTCGGTGGGGTCGGAAACGCTGGCGGTCGTGCTGATGAAACTCTGGGCCAACGGCAATGCCGAACAGGTGAGCGTCATCGGCCTGATGATGATGCTTCTGGTCATCGTATTCCGCTGGGTCCAGCTCAGCTTCATCAAGGCCCGCATCAGCAAGCTTTAGGTTTCAGGCCCGGCGGCTGCGGCCGCCGGCCGATTTTTGGTTGTCGTTTAAGCGGATCCTGGCATCCGCTCCGAAAGGAAGAGAAATATGGCTTCGGTGACGCTCGAAAACGTGAGCCGCATGTATGGCGCGATAACTGCCGTGGACAACGTGAACCTGAAGATCAAGAGCGGCGAGTTCGTCACGCTGCTTGGGCCATCGGGCTGCGGCAAGACGACGACGCTGCGCATGGTGGCGGGCCTCGAGAAGAATACCGGCGGTCGCATCGCGATCGGCGACAATGTCGTGTCGGATTCGGAGAAGGGCTATTTCGTGCCCTCCGAACGCCGGCGTCTCGGCATGGTCTTCCAGTCCTATGCGATCTGGCCGCATATGACGGTGTTCGACAACGTCGCCTATCCGCTGCGCATCCGCCGTCGACCGGACAAGGAAATCAACGATCGCGTCATGAACGCGCTGCGCCTCGTCGAGATGGAGCAATATGCCGAGCGTCCGTCGCCGGCGCTGTCGGGTGGCCAGCAGCAGCGCGTCGCGATCGCCCGTGCGCTGGTGTTCGAGCCGGAAGTGCTGCTGCTCGACGAGCCGCTTTCCAACCTCGACGCGCGCCTGCGCACCCAGATGGGCGACGATTTTCGCGCGCTGCAGCAGCGGCTGAAGATCACCGCGCTCTACGTCACCCACGACCAGGCGGAAGCCATGGCGCTGTCCGACCGCGTGGTCGTCATGCATGGTGGCAGGATCCTGCAGGTCGGCGCACCGGAGGAAATCTACCGCCGGCCGGAAAACCGCCAGGTGGCCGCCTTCTTCGGAACGCCCAATCTCCTGAACGCGACGGTCAAGGACTGCCGTCCGAACGGCGGGCAATATTTCAAGCTCTCGGTCGAAGGCCAGGGCTGGTCCGGCGACTGTCATGCGGCGACCGAAATGCCGAAGGGCGCGGATGTCACGGTGATGGTTCGGCCGGAAAACCTGCATGTCCGCGACGCGGGCCAGGTGAACGGTGATCTTTCATGGTCAGGCGAGGTTTCGCAGGCGATCTTCCGCGGCTCGCACCGCTCGATCATGGTCAAGACGCCGGCGCAGATGCTGCATGTCGAGGCCTCCTCGCTCTCCAATGTCGATATCGGCCGCCCGGTCACGGTTGCTGCACCCGTGGAGGCTGCCTGGGCCGTGCGGAACTGATTGTTCTGGGCAGCCGGGGACTATCCGGCTCGGGTTTGGGCCGGAGATACGGAAAACTTGCGTTTTGTCGCAGATCTTCAATATTGAAGCGATGTTCCGGGCCGCCCTTCTCTGGCTCGGCGCGATCCGCATTTCGATATGGCGCAGGTGAGGCCCAAGCATGACCACAGGCACCCGAACTCAGAATCCTCCCGGGCCTGAGAAGCAGGAGACCCGCCAGCAGCACGTGATCGACAAGCTGAGGACCTGGGCGAGCGACGGCACGATCGATCCGCGCAAGAAACTCTCCGAATCCGGGCTTGCCGAGGCGCTCGGCGTGTCGCGCACGCCGATCCGGCATGCGCTGGCCGTGCTCGTTGAAGAGGGCGTGCTGCAGCGGGTTGGCGCCCGCGGCTACCGTGTCCGGGCCTACAAAGTTGCCGACGTGATCGAGGCAATCGAACTGCGTTCGATGATCGAAGGTTATGCGGCCAAGAAGATCGCCAGCGAAGGTCCGTCGCCGACGCTGGTGGCCGAACTCAAGGACTGCCTGCGCGAGGGTGACGATATCTTCGAGAACGGCGGCATCGACGATCCGGTCAACGAGGAGCGTTACGCGGCGATGAACCTGCGTTTCCACACGCTGATCGTCGAGGCGGGCGGCGGAAACCTGCTGCACCAGCTCACCAGCCTGTTCGACCGCGTGCCGTTCGGCGCGCCGGATTCGATCCGCTTCGACAACATCACCCGCAAGGAGCGGGCGCAGCACCTGCATTACGCGCACTGGCAGCACCATCACATGGTATCGGCGCTGATCGCCCGCGACGGCGCTCGCGCCGAAAGCCTTTTCCGCGAGCATGGGGAAGGGGTGAAGATCAGCCTTGGCATCAGCAAGGGGCTTTTCGCGATCGACGGCTCGCGCATCCTGCCGATCTTCGACCTCGACAGTCCGGCCGGCCATATCAATGGCCCGATGCAGGACGAAAACGAAGACTAGGGGCGTTGGCAGGCGCTAGGGCGAGATCCATTTTGGGATCCCAAAACGCCAATTTTCTTTGCGGATGGCGGCAATCCGGATCCAGTTTGTTTTTCCGCACCGCATCAATTATCACCATATATTATGCCAACGGCGCAATTCTAATGGGCTGTCGCGGCACTTTTGGCGGAGCGGCCAAAATCGGGTATTGTATCCCAAAAATGATTGCTCTATGAATTGCTTTGACCGGGAGGAGGCCTCGATTTCCGCCGAGCCGTCGAGGCGAGGTTCGAGAACCGGGCTGTTGGGAGGAGATGGCGGGAGGAGACCGCTGACCCTCAATTGCATGAGACATCTTGAGACGATGCATATCGTATCCCGAACCGGCTTTGCCGGCGGGCGGCATGCAGGAGAGCAACCGAGGGAAGGTTAAGAAAATGCCGAAGAATCTGACCCAGATCCTGAAAGAAAAGGGCAATACTGTCGAGATGCTGCGCAATTCGCGCATCGGCATGTATATCTATCCGGTCGTCGCACCGGAGTTTTCCAACTGGCGCACCGAGCAGATGGCTTGGCGCCATTCGGCGGTCCTGTTCGACCAGTCCCACCACATGGACGAACTGATCGTCGAAGGCCCGGACGCGTCCAGGTTCCTGGAAAGCCTGGCGATCAACAGCTTTGCCAATTTCGGCGTCGATCGCGCCAAGCACTACGTTCCGGTGACGCCTGCCGGACACGTTATCGGCGACATGATCATCTTCCGCGAGCGTGATGACAAGTTCGTGCTCGTCGGCCGTGCGCCGACCGCCAACTGGCTGCGCTACAACGCTTCGCTCGGCAAGCATGACGTCAAGCTCACCCACGACCCGCGTTCGCCTTCGCGCCCGGACGGCAAGGAAGTCAATCGCGTTCACTACCGCTTCCAGATTCAGGGTCCGGACGCTCCGAAGATCTTTGAAAAGATGAATGGCGGCCCGATCCCCGACATCAAGTTTTTCCATGTCGACTGGATCAATATCGGCTCCAAGAAGGTCCAGGCCCTGCGCCACGGCATGGCCGGCGCTCCCGGCCTCGAAGTCTGGGGACCTTATGCCGAGAAAGACGAAGTCCGCGAGATCATCGTCAAGGCCGCCAAGGATGCGGGCGTCGATCTCTACCTCGTCGGTGCGCGTGCCTATTCCACCAACACGCTCGAATCCGGCTGGATTCCGTCGCCGCTGCCGGGCATCTACACCGGCGCCGAACTGCAGGGCTATCGCGACTGGCTGACGGAAGACAGCTATGAAGCGACCGGCTCGATCGGCGGCAGCCTCGTCTCCGACAATATAGAAGACTACTACGTCAATCCGTACGAACTCGGTTACGGCATCTACATCAAGTTCGACCACGACTTCGTCGGCCGCGAGGCGCTGGAAAAGATGAAGGGTCAGCCGCAGCGCAAGAAGGTCACCTTCGAGTGGAACGCGGAAGACGTGATGAAGGTCATCGCCTCGAACTTCGTTCCCGGCGGCGAGGCCTACAAGTGGATCGACCTGCCGCAGCCGAACTATGCGTCTTCGAGCGCCGACAGGATCATGCATGGCGACAAGGTCGTCGGCATGTCGATGTTCAACGGCTACAGCTATAACGAACGCTGCATGCTGTCGCTCGGCGTCGTCGATGCGGATGTCCAGGAAGGCGACGTCCTGACGCTGATCTGGGGCGAACCGAATGGCGGCACGGGCAAGACGTCGATCGAAAAGGGCCACAAACAGGCCGAGATCCGCGTCCGCGTCTCGCCCACCCCCTATGCCGCCGAAGCCCGCGAAAACTATGCCGAAAGCTGGCGTACCAAAAAGGTCTGATATCCTCCCAGGATGTTGTACGAGAACGGCGCCTCCGGGCGCCGTTTTTGCGTTTGAGGAGGTGGCAGTTGTGATCTGGGGGGAGGCTCTGAACAACCTGGAAGTGTCCTGGAGTCAACTCAACTCGGGCGGCGCCTCACATAGGGTGTAAGCGCGATGATGAAGTCATGTATTTGGTTTCGCACATTCACCGCGCGGTGATGTCGATCGATCAGATCGCTCTCAGTATAGCGGATCCATTTTTTGTCCTCAAAAGCGACGAGATCGTGAGGAAAAGCTTCGCAGAGATACCAATTTTTATGAACGACATCATTACGTTCCCGTGCACTATTTCTAGCAAGGCGAAAAAGCTCGTCGAAACGAGATAGAACAGCCTCCGGCACTCGTAGGCGTAATGCTTCCCGGACGATATCAATTCTCATCTTGAAAGGGGCGCTCTCAATCGCCGTTCCAAGTTCGACGGCACCTTCACTGATGATCGAGCCGTCGGCGCTCAATTCAGCGATGGTCATTAATGCAAAAACGTGCCCAAGTTGATTGTCTATTTGGCCCATCGTTGCTGCCATTGCGCCAATATACATCGCTAACTTCGGCCGATCCAAAACGCCACTGGGCGTACTGTGAAAGCCTAAGCCAACAGGATTTTTGATCTCGTGCGGCATATCGCAAATAACCTTAGTGAGCTTTAGTACTTATCCGCCCGGCGGGCGATATGTGGGTATGCGACGGAGGTGGGCCGGTGAGCGGATTATTTAAGTAATTATGACAAAGCTATATCGACAACGCGATCCAGAATTAGAGGCTTTTTGATATCAAGCCGAAACGTGAGGAGGTAGCATGAGTTTTTGCGGCCCTTCGCTTGGGCTCAGGGCGCTCGTCATTGGAAATGACCATTGGACCGTTTCTTCGACTACGCAGACCATTCCGAACCCATCTTCCCCGGATTCATGATCCCCAGCGGGTCCAGTGCCGCCTTGATCCGGTTCATCACATCCACCGCCTTGCCGTGTTCCTTGCGCATGAACTTGAGCTTGGCGATGCCGATGCCGTGTTCGCCGCTGGCCGTGCCGCCGACGGCGAGCGCCCGTTCGACGACGCGATCGGCCATTTCGTCGGCTTCCTTAAGATGCTCCGGATTGTTCGGATCGATCAGGTAGGCGGTGTGGAAATTGCCGTCGCCGACATGGCCGATAATCTGGCCCGTCAGCGAGGAGGCGTCGATATCGGCGCGCGCCGCGACGATGCTTTCGGCGAGCCGTGAGATAGGCACGCAGATATCGCCGGTATAGAGCTCAAAGCCCGGAATGATCGCCTTGGTCGCCCAGAAAAGGTCGTGGCGGGCTTGCCAGAGTTTTGCCCGCTCGTCAGCATCGGCCGTCCAGCGGAAGGAGATTGCCTTGTGGCCCTTGGTGATCTCTTCGACCAGCTTCGCCTGTTCCTCGACCCAGGCGGACGTGCCGTGGAATTCGAAAAACAGCGTCGGGGCGACCGGCATGTCTAGCTTGGAATAGTTGTTGACGCTGGCGATCGCCACTTCGTCCAGAAACTCCACGCGGGCGACTGGAATGCCATATTGCACTGCCTCGATCACCGCTTCGACGGCATTGGCGACAGTCGGGAAAGGACAGAAGGCAACCGACACGGCTTCCGGAATGGGATGCAGGCGGACGGTGAGTTCGGTAATCACGCCGAGTGTACCTTCGGAGCCGACGAAGAGATGTGTCAGGTCGTAGCCCGACGAGGATTTTCTGGCCCGCGAGCCGGTCTGGATTGCCTCGCCATCGGGTGTCACTACCCGGAGGGCCAGCACGTTTTCGCGCATCGTGCCGTAGCGGACCGAAGTGGTGCCGCTGCCGCGCGTCGACGCCATGCCGCCGATCGAGGCATCGGCGCCCGGATCGACCGAGAACATTAGGCCGGTTTCGCGCAACTCCACATTGAGCTGCTTGCGGGTGACGCCGGGCTGGACAACGGCCAGCAGGTCCTCGGGCCGGATTTCGAGGACCCTGTTCATCTCGCGGGTATCGAGCGAGATGCCGCCGCGGATCGGGATCGTATGGCCTTCCATCGAGGACCCCGCACCGAAGGGCACGACCGGTACGCCATGCGCAGCACAGGCAGAAACGATCGCCCGGACCTCTTCTTCGGTGCGCGGAAAGGCGACGGCATCGGGCAGGTGAGGGGTGAGCCGCGACGTGTCATGGCTATGATGCTCCCGGACGGAAGCCGAGGTCACCAGCCTGTCGCCGAGAATGCCTTTGAGTTTCGCAATCGTCTGACCGACCGGCGTGACGAGATCATCCATTTTTTCTTCCTCCCTGATGCCGCAATGATGACTTGAATAATCGTGCCCCTCGATCCGGTACGGATCCAAAGCAACCAGGGCCGAAAATCCTGGCGCGTCCCGGCGTTTCCGCGAACGGTTTTGGACGCCGATACCGTATCCCAACCGATCGGCCGGCAGCTTCTACCGGCCGAACATTCCCTCCTTCAGATCAGGGTCTCCCAGCCCCGCCTTGTTACCCCATTCTTCCTGCCGTGTATGCATGAAGCGCTGCCGTGACATTCTAGACGGTTTGAACCAAGGTTGAAGTGCCTATCGGAAAAATCTCAGGAGCCCTGACTTTTTGTATCCCAAAGCGAAATGGAAGCTTGTCGTTTCAGCCTGGATGTGTTGAAATTCGAACGTTCGGGTAGGCGATGTCGGGAGGACGGCGTCACCTTGGGAGACCGGGCATGGGAGGAAATCGATGTATACACAGATGGCCGAGACAGTTGCATCTGCCACAGACATGGCGGGTTCGGTTTCGGCTGCTGAGATGACGAGGGGCTGCGCCGCTGCCGACCTTTCGCCGGCCGTTTTTATGGGCGCCGCAATTGCGTCTCTTCACGGAATTTCCAACGACTTTGTCGATCCGCCCGGGGCTTGAACTCTCCTGGTGGGTTGACCGCGATATTCGCTGGCCGCAGCGGGGAGGGAGCCCCGCCGGCCTCTGATCTCAAAGGGAGGAGAAACACATGAAACTGAAGGCATTGCTCGCTTCGGCCTGCCTCGCGGCGCTGATTGCACCCGCTCACGCCGCCGACGTGGAACTGACATTGTCGCACTGGGTACCCGCCACCCATGCGCTGCAGCCGGGCGGAATGGAGCCTTGGGCGAAATCGATCAAGGAAGCGTCCGGCGGGCGCATCAACATCACCATATACCCCGCCTCTCAGCTCGGCGCCGCACCCGATCATTACGACATGGCGCGCGACGGTATCGTCGATATCGGCTTCATCAATCCGGGTTATCAGCCGGGGCGTTTCCCGATCATCGCGGCGGGCGAAATTCCCTTCCTGATCGCCAATGCCAAGGGCGGGTCGCGGGCGCTCGACGAATGGTATGGGCAGTACGCCCAGAAGGAAATGAAGGACGTCTACGTCTGCATGGTGCATCTGCATGACCCGGGAACGTTGCACGGCGTCAAGGGACCGATCCAGGTTCCTGCCGACCTGAAGGGCAAGAACATCCGCCCGGCGCACGCGACCATGGCCCGCATGGTGAGCTCGCTCGGCGCCGCATCGGTGCAGGTGCCGGCGGGCGAAATGCGCGAACTGATCTCCAAGGGAGGTGCCGACATGACCGCCTCGCCCTGGAACTCGATCTATACGTTCGGTCTGCAGGACGTGACCAAGCATCATCTCGACCTGCCGTTCTATGCCACGACCTTCGCCTTCGTGATCAACAAGGCCAAGATCGACGGGCTTTCCGCCGCCGACCGTAAGGTGATCGACGATCACTGCACGCCCGAATGGGCCGAGAAGATGGCCAGCAAATGGGCCGATGCGGAAGCGGCCGGGCGCCAGAAGATGATCGATGCGGGCGGCCACACCCTCTACAAGCCAACCCCGGATGAGGTGGGCCTCTGGAAAAAGGCGACGGGTTCGCTGCAGGGCGAATGGGAGACTGCAGCCACCAAGGCCGGCATAGACGCCAAGGCGGCCTGGGCGAGCCTGCAGGAGACGCTCAAGAAATACGGCGCCGACGTGAAATAGCGCGGGCGGGACCATTCGCAGGCGGGTGCTGTCGCGGCGCCCGCCCTTTTCCATCCGTTCATCGAGTGCTGTCCATGAACCGCTATCTGGAACGCTTCAGCGACGTGGTCGATCTTGTGGCAGGCATCCTGCTGGGGCTGTGTACCATCCTGATCGTCGCTTCCACCGTTGGCCGCTATGTCCTGGCGTGGCCGATCCCCGACTCCTTCGATATTTCGCGCTATCTGATCGGCGCCTGCATCATGTGGGGCCTGGCGTCGCTCGGTTATCGCGGCGGGCACATTGCGGTCGACCTGCTCTACGAGCCTATGGGTCAGCGGGGGCGCCGCGTCCTCAATTTCATCGCCTGGGCGCTGCTCCTCGTCTTCACGGCCATGCTCGCCTACATGATGTTCTTCCGCCTCGCCAGCGCCTATCGGAGCAATGAAGCGACGTTCGATCTGCGCATCCCCGTCTGGCCATTGATCGGACTGATCTGGCTCGGCTGCGCATCGGCTGTCGTCACCACCGCGATCTCGCCTTTCGTTCGGCGCGAACCTGAAGATATCGATCCGCTTGAGGGCCATGGCGTATGAATACCGCTGATCTCGTCGCTATCGGCGGCTTTGTCGCCATGTTCGTGCTCATGGGCCTGCGCGTTCCGCTCGGCGTTTCGATGGGGCTGGTCGGCATATTCGGCTTTGCCGCCATGCGCGGCCTGTCGCCGGCGCTCAACCTGCTGACGACATCGCCGATCCGCGTCATTACCGACTTCAACCTGACGCTCGTGCCGTTCTTCATCCTGATGGGTGCCTTTGCCACCAATTCCGGCATGTCGCGGGAACTGTTCAGGACGGGCAATGCCTGGCTCGGACAGTTCCGGGGAGGGCTCGCCCTCTCCACGATCGGTGCCTGCGCCGGATTTGCTGCAATCTGCGGCAGTTCGATTGCGACCGCCGCGACAATGACCCGCATCGCGCTGCCCGAGATGCGCAAGGCGAAATACGCCGATGCCACCTCGACCGGTGTTATCGCCGCAGGCGGCACACTCGGCATTCTGATCCCGCCTTCGGTGATCATGGTGGTCTACGCCTTTCTGACGGAGACGGATGTCGCGCAGCTGCTGATGGCCGGCATCATCCCCGGCATCATGGCGACCTTCATGTACATGGCGACCGTGCTGATCGCCCATGGCAAGCGGTTGCCGCCCGGAAAGCCGTTCGAGCTGAGAGAAGCTCTCGCATCGCTTCGGGACGTCTGGGCCGTCATGCTCCTCTTCATCGCCGTCATCGGGGTGATTTATTTCGGCGTTGCGACAGCCACGGAAGCGGCGGCGGTCGGGGCCTTGATGACCATGGTCATCGGCTTGCTACGCGGCCGGCTGAATTATCGGTCCATCATGGCGAGCCTCGTGGAATCGCTGCGGACGTCGGTTTCGCTGTTCAGCGTGCTGATCGGCGCCATCCTTTTCGGCTATTTCCTGGCAATCACCCAGTCGCCGCAGAAGCTGACGGCACTGCTGGTCGGAATGGATCTCGGGCCCTATGGGACGCTGACGCTGATCCTGGTCATTTTCCTCATCGCCGGGGCTTTGATGGACGAGATGGCGATGATCATCCTGCTCGTGCCGATCGTGTTCCCGGTCGTCAGCCATCTTGGCTTCGACCCGGTCTGGTTCGGCATCATCATCGTCGTCGCCTGCCAGCTCGGCATGATCATGCCGCCCGTCGGCATCAATGTCTTCGTCATCAATTCGATTGCGAAGGATGTGAAGATCACCACGATCTACGGCGGCGTCATGCCTTTCATTCTCAACGATATCATCCGGCTTTTCCTGCTGGTGGCGTTCCCGGTGATTTCGCTCTGGCTGCCGCAAACGATGAGATAACGCACATGATGGCACCGAGCCTCAGACAGCTTTGCGAAATCCGCGCCGAACTCGGCGCGCCGATCGAGAAGGGAGGCGGCCCGGGCGGCCGCTGGCGGATCATCCCGATCATCGGCGGCGTGGTTGAGGGGGAGCGTCTTTCCGGGCGCGTCCTCAATCTCGGCGCGGACTGGCAGAGCGTCTATGATGCCGGTTACGCGGAACTCGATACCCGTTACGTGATCGAAACCCATGACGGGGCGATGATCGACATCCGCAATTTCGGTTTCAGGCACGGTCCGCCGGACGTGCTGGCGAAGCTGGCGGCGGGCGAGGCGGTCGATCCGGCGCTCTATTACATGCGCACCACGCCGCGCCTGCAGACCGGTGATCCGAGATACACCTGGCTCAACCACACCATGTTCATCGGCACCGGCGAACGTTTGGCAAATGCGGTCCGGATCGGGGTTTTCGAAGTGCTCTGATCCACCAGACGTTTCGAAACAAGAAGGCCGCCGGATTATGAACCCGGCGGCCTTCTGTTTGGACTCTATGGCCTCAGGCCATGTGGATCGTCTTGACCTCGAAGTAGTTTTCGAGGCCTTCGGGACCACCCTCGCGGCCGATGCCGGACTGCTTGAACCCGCCGAAGGGATGATGGATGTCGACGATCATGCCGTTGACCGTCACGCTGCCGGTCCGCATGCGGCGGGCAAACGCATAACCACGCTCCGGATCGGAGCTGAAGACCGCGCCGGACAGGCCGTATGTCGTGTCATTGGCGATCTTTGCGGCTTCGTCATCGTCCTTGTAGCTGATGATGGAGACGACCGGGCCGAAGATTTCTTCCTGGGCGATCTTCATGTCCATCGTCACGTCGGTGAAGACGGTAGGTTCGATGAAGTAACCGCGGTCGAGACCGGCCGGACGGCCGCCGCCGCAGGCAACCGTCGCACCGCCTGCACGGCCGGCAGCAATATAGCCTTCGACGCGGGCAAGCTGGCGCGCCATGGTGAGCGGGCCCATCTGGGTGGTGGGATCCGCCGGGTCGCCGACCTTGATGTTCTTCACCGCGCCGACATAGAGGTCGATGAATTCCTGTTTGCGGGATTCCGGCACCAGGATGCGAGTCAGCGAGAAGCAGACCTGGCCGGTGATTGGCATGGAATAGACCATCAGCGCCGGCAGGGCCTTGGCGAAGTCGGCATCGTCGAGAAGCACGGCCGCGGACTTGCCGCCGAGTTCGAGGCTGACGCGGGCAAGGCGGTCGGCGCAAGCGGCGGCGATCGTCTTGCCGGCAATGGTCGAGCCGGTGAACGACACCTTGTCGATACCCTGGTGGCGGACGAGGTAATCGCCGCCTTCGCGGCCGGCCGGAACGAGGTTGAAGACGCCCTTGGGCAGCCCGGCCTTTTCGATGCATTCGGCCAGAAGATAGGCGTCCAGCGGGGTTTCCGGCGAGGGCTTGGCGACAACCGTGCAGCCGGCGGCAAGCGCTGCCGAGACCTTGTAGTTGAGGAGCACCATCGGCGCGTTCCACGGCGTGATCGCGGCGCAGACGCCGACCGGCTCGCGCACGACACGGACTTCGCCGCCATCGGCGCGCTTGCGCTGATCGACGAACTCGTCGTTCTCGATCAGGCCTGCATAATAGTTGTAGAGGCCGGGGTTCTGGCCGACGAGCTTCTTGGTCAGGAAGATCGGCGCGCCGACCTGGGTGGTCCAGGCATTGGCGATCTCGTCGAGGCGGGCGGTCAGGAGGTCGGCGATCTTGCGCAGGTAACCGGCACGTTCCTTGAAGGTCATGCGCGGCCAAGGGCCATTGTCGAAGGCATCGCGGGCCGCGGCAACGGCCTTGTCGATATCGGCGTTGCTGGCTTCGGGATAGCTCATCAGCACTTCTTCGGTCACCGGCGAGATGACGTCGAGCTTGTTGGTGCCGAGCGGGGCGACCCATTCACCGCCGATGAAGAACTTTTCGGGAGTTTTCAGGACCTGTTCGTTTCTGACAGCGACATTCATTTCAGTCTCCTCCTCGGATAGAATGATTTCCAAAAGCCGCGGCCCCTTCATCTTGAGAAGGTCCCGCAGGCATGACGACAGTTCGTCGCCCTTTTCGCAGCGAACGGCCTTGCAGCCCTGCGCTTTGGCAATTTGCACGAAATCCATGTGGCCGATGTCGACGCCGTCGATGCGGCCGGAGCCACTCCGCTCGGCAATCGCCTTCAGCACCTTGTAGCCGCCGTTGTTGAGGATGACGATCATCAGATCGGCATCGTATTCGACGGCGGACCAGATCGACTGGATGGAATAGAGGCTCGATCCGTCGCCGATGACGGCGATGACCGGCTGTTCCGGCTTGGTCAGGGCCGCGCCGACCGAGCCGGGCAGAGCGTAACCGAGGCCGCCGCTGGCGGTCGCGAAAAAGCCGCCGGGCCGTTCGATCGGGAAGAAGTCGTGCAGCGCGTCACGGCCGCTTGGGGCTTCCTCGAAGACGATGCTGTCAGGCGAGCGAACGTCGGCGAGCGTCTGGTAGAAAAATTCCTGGGTGATGCCCTTCGGTGTTTTCAGGCGCGGAATGGTGCGGGCCGGTCCGCTCGTTCGTTGCGGACGGCAGTGCAGGCGGTAGACGAGGCTTTCCGTGGCGGCGCGCAGGTTCGAGACCATCGCGTTGCCGACGATGGCGCTCGCGGCCTGGGCCGGGTCGTCGGTGATCAGCCACAGTTCCGCACCTGCCGGAATATCCGGGCCGGAGCCGGCGAAATGATAGGTGAAGGCCGGCGCGCCGAGCACCAGCACGAGATCGGCGCCATGCAGGCAGTTCGCGAGCTTCGGCTGGAAGGCCGGCAGGAAACCGGCAAACAGCGGATGGCGCTCGGGAAAACTGCAGCGGGACGAAAGCGGGCTTACCCACACCTTCGCCTGCAGGATTTCCGCAAGCCGCACCGTGGCGTCCCAGGCATTGTTGATATCGACGCCCGGTCCGACAACGAGCACCGGCTCCTTAGCATCGTTCAGCCGGTGGGCCAGATCGTCGAGCGCCGAGGCTGGGGCGCTGATCACCGTTTCCACGTCGCGGATGGCGATCGGGGCTGCCTGTGCCTGCCAGTCGCTCAACGGAACCGATACCATGACCGGGCCGCGTGGCGCCTGCATCGCCATATAGTAGGCGCGGGCGATCGCCGCCGGCACGTCTTCGGCGCGGGCCGGTTCGCAGGCCCATTTCACATAGGGCTTCGGAAACGCGGTCGGGTTTTCGGCGAACAGGAACGGGTCGTGGGGGAGCAGTTCGCGGCTCTGCTGACCGGTGGTGATGATCAGCGGCGCGCGGTTGCGGTAGGCCGTGTAGATGTTGCCGAGCGCATGGCCGAGGCCGGCGGCGGAATGCAGGTTGACGAAGGCCGGCTTGCGGCTCGTCTGCGCGTAGGCGTCCGCCATCGCAACAACGATCGATTCCTGCAGGCCGAGCACGTAGGAAAAATCGTCCGGCACGTTGACGAACATCGGCAATTCGGTGGAACCCGGATTGCCGAAAATGCGGTCGATGCCCTTCTGCCTCAGAAAGTCGAAAACCGCCTCGCTTACGGTCTGTCCACGCAGCTTCGTGCTGCTGGACAGGAAATCCAGCGACATCTTGTTCATAGCTTCGAGGCCTCCTCCCGGCCTTCAGGGCTGCCACCCTGAGCGCATGTCTTGTGGTGGGAAGTGTCGCAGATAGCGCCCTATCTTGGAATTGAAGAATTTCCAATAATCCATTACATCAAGGCATGACTTTGGATGTGCGATCGGCTCAAATCGTTCTGGAATGCGCGCGGCGCGGCAGCCTCGGCGCGGCCGCCACCGCCTTGAACATGACTCAGCCGGCGATAACACGCATGCTGAAGCGGCTGGAGGACAGCTACGGCGTTCCTCTTTTCGAGCGCACGACGCGCGGCGTGGTGCCGACCGTTTTCGGAGATGCCCTGCTTCCCTATGCCAAACTGGTCGTTTCCGAGATCGGCAATGCAACAGACGTGATCCAGCAGATGCGCGGCGCCAGCCGCGGCGTGGTGCGGATCGGCGGGGTGGCGAGCGTCGTTGGCGGCTTCATCATCGCGGTGATCGGCGAAATGCGCAAACAGCATCCGGAAGTGCAGTACCAGGTCATCGAGGACCTGGAGGACCGGGTGCTGGAAGGGCTGAAGGGCGGAACGATCGATATCGCGATTTCGCCTGAGCCCTATCTCGACGACGACATTATCATGGCGACGCCTGATATCATGCACGATACGGTGTCGGTTTTTGCAAGGTCCGATCATCCGATCATCAAACGGGAGCACGTGACGCTCGCGGAAGCTGCAAAGTTCGACTGGGCCATGCCTCCACCGGGCACACCGACCGTCAGGGAGTGGCAGCGGCGGTTTCATGACAATGCGCTGGAGCCAAACGCGCCGTCGATCGTCTCCCGCTCAGTGCCGGTTCTGAAAGCCGCTGTTCTCTCGGAAGCGATGTTCTGCTGGATGCCGCTGCCCCTGGTGCGCGAGGAGGTGGAACGGGGCGACATGGCACGCGTCAACGTGCCCGAACTCGACTGGCAGCGGACGTTCCGCGTCTACCGCCGCAAGAAGGGCCTGATGACGCCGCCGACGGTCAATCTGCTGCAATGCATTCGCCGCGTCAGCGAGACCTGGTCGATGTAAGGGCAGGGCGATTTAGGCTCTACCTCTGCTTGGCACCTGCGCTCTTGCCGTCCGAACTCTTCGATCTTTCCTCGAAACGGTCGGCTCCCTTGGCGAGGTCCGATCCCTTCCGAGCTTCGACCTTCTTCTCTTCCTTGCGGGTGCTCTGCTTCAGACCACGTGCGGATTCCCGACCCTTTTCGGTCGGCGCCTGTTCGATACCCATGATTTCTCCTCCAGCGCCTGATTGGCGCAGCAGTCGAACGGGCGGCGCGTGAAGGCGTTCCCTCACATGCGCATCTTTTCCGGATCTGCGTCCCGTGTGATCAGCCGACGTTGCCGACCCGCGGCAGCGACGCGAACTCCTTGAGGTAGGCCCGCCAGCCGCCATAGGCGGTGATGTCGAGCGCGCCCTGAAGTGCGAACGGTTCGGCCAGAAACCCCTTGGCGGAGGTGCCGTCCGACAACGTGACGGTGCCGATGCCGAGCGGCGCCGGGATCGCCGCGACGAACAGGCCGAAGCCCGCCGGCGTCAGTTTCCAGACCTCGACCTCGATCTCGCCGCCTTCGCCTTCGGCGACGCGGACCATGCCGGGTTTCGGCGGCACCGTGCCGGCCAGCGCATAGAGCCTGTAGGCGGCAGAAGTCCGGGCAGTGCGGGAAAAGGTGCCGTCGAGATCGGTCAGCTGATGGTTGAGCGGCATGCCGGAAAGGTGCGCACCGACCACGATGACGTCGATCAGGTCGTCGCTTGCGACGACTGCTGGCGTTTCGGATGGCGCCGGAAGCGGCCAGCCGGTGGCGCCGAGAGAAAGCCCGCTCGCGTGGTGAAGGTCGCGGGCGACGGACGCGGTGAGACCGTCGCGACCGAAAGCCGCGAGCAGCGTGACGCTTGCCGGCAGGCCATCGGCACGGGTGCCGGTCGGCACGGCGATGCCACACATGTCGAGCAGATTGACGAAATTCGTATAGGTTCCAAGCCGCGAGTTTTCCCGGATCGGCTCCGCATCCAGGTCGGCACGGGTGTAGTGGGTCGGCGCGGTCGGCGCGCAGAAGAGATCGACGGATGCGATCAGAGGCGCCAGCGTCTTCTTCAGGGCCTGCAGTGCATATAGACCCTTGAAGGCGTCGGCCGCGGAGAGCGATTTGGCGCCGCCGTAGATTTTTCGCGTCACCGGGTGGAAACTCTCTTCCTTCGTGTCGAAGAACGGCTTTACCGCGGCATAACGCTCGGCGACCCAGGCGCCTTCGTAGAGCAGGTTGGCGACCTTGTAGAAATCGCCGAACGGCACTTCGACGATCCGATGTCCGAGCCTTGCGAGCATCGATACGGCGTCGCCGTAGGCGGCCTCCATGACCGTATCGCCAAAGAACTGCAGGTCTGCCCTGGCCGGCACGCCGATCGTCAGCACCGGCGCTGCCGAACCGAATCCGGTCACTGGGGCAACCTTCGAATAGGCGTCGGTCTCATCGTATTTCGCGGCGACGGAGAAGACCTTCCAGGCGTCGTCCGCAGTCAGAGCGAAGATCGAGACGCAGTCGAGCGTGCGGCAGGCGGGAATGACGCCTGTGGTCGACAGCGCGCCGACGCTCGGCTTCAGTCCGACGATATTGTTGAGGCCAGCCGGAATGCGCCCCGAGCCGGCGGTATCGGTGCCGAGTGCGAAGCTGACGATGCCCTGCGCGGTTGCCACAGCCGAACCGGAAGACGAGCCGCCCGGCACGAGCCTCGCGTCGATGGCGTTTTTGGGGATCGGGTAGGGCGAACGGACACCGACCAGACCGGTCGCGAACTGGTCGAGATTGGTCTTGCCGATGACAAAAGCACCGGCTGCCTTGAGCAGGCCGACCACAGTCGCGTCCTTCTTGGGCATGTAGGCATAGTCCGGGCAGGCGGCTGTGGTCGGCATGCCGGCGACGTCGATATTATCCTTGACCGCGAAGGGAATGCCGAAGAGCGGTTTCGCCGGATCAAAGGCGCCGAGGCTTGCGGCTTCCGCCAGCGCCGTCTCCCTGTCGGCCAGGTGGATGAAAATGCCGGGATCATCGACCTCGGCGATCCGCGCGAAAACCGCCTCGACGATCTGCGCGACACTGCCGCCATCCTGGTAGAATGCGTGAAGCGAGGCGATGTCGAAGGCGGGCGTCTGTTCCGGCAAGCTCATGCCATTTCCTCTTCCAGTATTGTCACCGGCCGGTCCCACTGGATCAGCACGACGCAGCCGGTATCGCTCCAGACGGAGTGTTCGGTGCCGGGCGCATTGACGATATAGCTGCCGCGGCCGTAGTCGCCGGCCTCGTCGGATTGCACGCCCTCGAGCACCAGAATGGTTTCGAGGCCTTCATGGCGGTGGCGGGGAACGCCGGCGCCGGCCTCGTATTTCAGTAGCGCCACACCCGGCTGGTCGCCCTCGAAGGGGCGGATCCAGTGGATCGTGACCTCGTCGCGGAAAGGCTCGAATTCCAAGTCTTTCCATCCACCTAGCGTCAGAAGTTCGCGGGTTGATTCAGGCATCGGTCATCCCCTTTGGCGTGATCCCGTCCAGAATGTCGTCGACATGAGCGGTCCAGCCGACGATCGCGCCCTGGGCGCGGATCATGGCGATGGCGGCGGCCTTGAACTCGGGAAAATAGCTCTCGGTCGCCTCTTCGGCGAGCAGGCATTCGTAGCCGCGGTCGTTCGCCTCGCGCATCGTCGTCTGGACGCAGACTTCCGTTGTCACGCCGGCAAAGACGAGCTGGCTGATGCCTTTCGCCTTCAGCACGTCACCCAGTTCGGTGGCGTAGAAGGCGCCCTTGCCGGGCTTTTCGATCACCACCTCGCCACCGATCGGCGCGAGTTCGGAGATGATCGCCGTGCCCGGTTCGCCTGAAATCAGAACCCGACCCATCGGGCCGAGATCGCCGATCCGGAGCGTTGGATTGCCGCGGTCGCGCTTGGCGGGCGGCAGGTCGGAAAGGTCCGGCTTGTGGCATTCCATCGTGTGGATAACCGGCAGGCCGGCATCGCGAAACCCCTGGATGAGGCGTTTGACGTCCGGCACGATCCTGGTGATGCGGCCGACATCGTTGCCGAGGCTGGCGCCAAAACCGCCAGGCTCGGCGAAGTCGCGCTGCATGTCGATGACGATAAGCGCCAGCGTTTCCGGTTTCGCCGGGAAGGCGAAGGGTTCTGCCTTGATCTCGATTATCCCCTCGGCCATCAGTGATGCCCCGCCATATGGGCGCCGATGACGCCGATATCGGCGGCGCGGATCGGTGTTTCGTAGACCAGCTTGCCTTCCGAGATCACCATGATGCGGTCCGACATTTCCAGCAGCTCGTCGAGGTCTTCCGAGAGCAGCAGCACGGCGGTGCCTGAGTTGCGGGCCCGCATGATGCGGGCGCGGATTTCGGCGACTGCGGAGAAATCCAAGCCGAAACAGGGGTTGGAGACGATCAACAGATCGACGTCGCCGGTGAGTTCGCGCGCCAGCACCGCCCGCTGCACGTTGCCGCCGGAAAGCGCTGATATCGGCGAGGAGGACGAGGCGGTCTTGACCTTGAAATCCGAGATCAGCGAGGAGGCGCGCTTCTTCATTTCGCCCTTGTTCAGCCAGATCGCATCCTTGCCGTCACCCTTCAGGTCGAAGGTGCGGAAGGCAAGGTTTTCGCTGACCGTCATTTTTGGCGCGCAGGCGTTCTGCAGCGGTTCTTCGGGAATGAAGCGGACATTGTTCCTGCGGGTCTCGGGGCGGGTCGCGCCGTAGGTCTCGCCGTTGACGGTCACGGTGCCCCTGTCGGTCGGGCGCTGGCCGGCGAGGATCTCGGTCAGTTCCTTCTGGCCATTGCCGGAAATGCCGGCGATGCCGACGATCTCGCCGGATCGGACCGTCAGGTTGTCGATCTCGATCGTCTTCAGCCCGGAGCGATCCGGCGCCTTGACCTGTTCGACCTTCAATACCGACTTCGCAGCCTCGGGCACCGGCAGGCGGCTGTCGAGTTCTGCAAGCTTGACGTCGCCGATCATCATTCCCGCCATATCGGAGGTGGAAAGTTCGCTGACCTTGCCGGTGCCGACCAGCTTGCCGCGACGCAGGATCGAGACCGCATCGGCAAACTTCGTCACCTCGTGGAACTTGTGGCTGATCATCAGCACTGTCAGTTCGCCGCGCTCGGTCATGCCGCGCACGATGCCGAGCATCTCGTCGGCTTCGGCCGGCGTCAGCACCGAGGTCGGTTCGTCGAGCACGAGGAAGGAACGGCCGAGATAGAGCTGCTTGACGATCTCCAGCTTCTGCTTCTCGCCGGCCGCCAGCTCGCTCACCGGCCGTTCGAGCGGGATCTGGAACGGCATGCGCTCCATGAAGGCGGCAAGATCCTTGCGCTCCTTCGCCCAGTTGATCACCGAGGGCACGGAGGTGCGGCTGATCACCAGGTTTTCGGCGCCGGTCAGCGACGGGACCAGCGTGAAATGCTGGTAGACCATGCCGAGCCCGTAGGTCGCGGCATCCTTGGGCGAGGCGACCGAGACTTCACGGCTGTCGACCGAGAGCGAGCCGGATGTCGCGTGGTAGAAGCCCATGATGCATTTGACGAGCGTCGACTTGCCGGCGCCGTTTTCGCCGAGCAGAGCATGGAACGAACCGGCGGGCACGCTGATCGAGACGTTGTCGAGCGCGGTGAAGGAACCGAACCGCATGGTCATGCCGAGCGTTTCGATGCCGACCGCCTTGCCGGCCTGGGGTAGGGGCGTATCGCGGACGATGCTCACTTCAAGTCTCCTTTTCGACGATAATAGCGACGGGGCCGCCGCCGGGTGGTCCCTGATGCTCGGCGCCGCCCGAGACGTAGAGGTCGGTCATGCCGAAAACGCCCGCGAGAACGCCGCCGACGAAAGCGCGGGCGTGGCGCGTGCCGGAAATGTCGGAATCGTCCAGCATCGTATGGCGCTTGCCGCCGATCTTGCCGGAAGGGTCCGGCTCGGCCTTGGCGAGAACCGCTGCAAGGCGGCTGTGTTCCGGCAGGCGTTCACGCGCCCGGCGGACTGAACGTGCGTCGATCGCGTTTTCCATGACCGCATGATCGATCGCGAACGGGCCGGACCACTGGGAGCTCATGCCGAGGACGATGATCTCGTGGTCGATCAGTTCGACACCGGCCGATGTCGAGGCGCAATTCGAGAAGAGGGCAAAACGGATACCGATATCGGCATCGGCGATTTCCGCTTCGTCGACCTCGCCAAGCGCCACCGCGACGCCGAGCGCGGAGGCGCCGCGCGACAGGCCCATCGACTTCAGCGTGTCGCGGGTCGCGACGGTGGCGCCCGCGGCCTCCGCCTCGGAGATCCGGCGCGACGTCAGCAGCGGGCATTTGATCTGGACGAAATGCACATCCGCCGGGTCGTCGATACCGGCATCCCGCATTGCCGCCCTGACCCCGTCGGCGACGAGCAGAACCTGTTGCCGGCGTCCGAGATGATGGGTGGGCAGAACGGGTGTGCGGGAGGCACCGATTGCAAGCGCTCGTTCGCCGGGCGCTTCCACAGTTTCGCGGGTGAAGATCGTCCAGTGCGGCGAAAGCGCGCCTTCGGTTCCACCCGACATGACGGTTGAAACCCCATCGACACCATGCCTGTGGAACAAGTCGTCGAAGCTGCGGGTCGCATATCCACGGCTGAAATCGTTGACGCAGCCGTTGCCTTCGGTCTTGCCGAGCACCGCCACGACGTTCTTCGCCGCAAGACCGCCCGCAAACAACGCCTCGACGCCGGCGACATCGTCCGGGCCGTCGGCGGGTATGCGATAGACGTGGGCACGCAGCGAAGGCATCAGGGCAGGGCCTTCACGAGTGCTTCGGAATTGGAGACGGCACCGAAGACGCCGCCCTGCATCTTGACCATCTTGATGGCAGCGAGGTGATTTCCGTAGTCGGTGGCGCCGCAGCAATCCTCGAGCATCAGGCATTCGAAGCCGCGGTCGTTCGCCTCGCGCATCGTCGTCGAGACGCAGACATCGGTGGTGATGCCGGTCAGCACGATGTTTTCGATGCGCTTCTGGTTGAGGATGAGTTCCAGGTCGGTGGCGCAGAAGGAGCCCTTGCCCGGCTTGTCGATGATGACTTCACCTTCGATCGGATAGAGCTCCGGGATGATGTCCCAGCCGGGCTCGCCGCGGGTGAGGATGCGGCCGCAGGGGCCGGGATCGCCGATGCCGGCGCCGATGCGCTGCGAGCGCCAGCGCTTGTTGGCGGGCAGGTCGGCGAGGTCGGGCCGGTGGCCTTCGCGCGTGTGGATGATGTGATAGCCCTTGGCCCGCATGGCGGCGAGCACCACCTTGATCGGCTCGATCGGTGCCTGGACCAGCGACAGGTCGTAACCCATGTGGTCGACATAACCGCCCTTGCCGCAGAAATCGGTCTGCATGTCGATGATGATGAGGGCGGTGTTCTGCGGTCTCAGATCGCCGTTATAAGGCCAGGCATAGGGATCGGCGTCGATATAATGCCCTTTGGTTTCAACCATCGCGTCCATCATTGTCTCTCCTATTCGCCAGCCAGCTTGAACGTCTCGCCATAAGACCGCACGGGTTTGTCGAAGCCGCAGGAGGTGCCGTCGGTGACCTTCACCGCGTCCTCCCAGGGCAGCCTGTATTTTCCGGCGATCAGATCGTGCATGTAGGTGTAGGGCGCATCGCCGGCTCCGCCTGCGACCGCGACGTAACCGCGATGGCCGAACTGGTAGATGTTGTTCTCGACGCCCCAGCCGAGCCGGGCCTCACGCACCAGGTCAGGCCGCACTTCGGCGGTGATGATCTCGTTGACGCGGCCGGATGTGCCGTGGGCGATGATCGTGCCGTCGAAATTGCAGACCATGCCTTCGCCCATCGAATCGAACGTGCCGTCAGAGCCGCACATGCACACACTCGCCGTCACCATCAGGTTGCAGAAGGCGTTTGACTGGTTGGTGAATTTCCAGCTTTCGCGGATCGGCGCGGTGTAACCGGCGGTGCGGATCATGATCTCGGCGCCCTTGTAGGCGCATTCGCGGGCCATTTCCGGAAACATGCCGTCATGGCAGATGATCAGCGCGAGTTTTGCGCCCTTCGGCCCGTCGATCACCGGAATGCCGAAATCGCCCGGCTCCCAGGGTTCGACCGGCACCCAAGGATGCATCTTGCGGTAATAGAGCTTCAGGTCGCCGTTATCGTCGATGACGATGCCGGAATTATAGGGCATGCCGCCGGGGTTCAGCTCCATGATCGAGAAGCAGCCGCAGATGCTGTTTTCCTTGCAGGCCTTCCGGAACGCTGCGACTTCCGGGCCGTCGAGCGTGCACATGATCTCCGGATTGATATCCATCGAAAGCCCGTGCAGCGCGTATTCGGGAAACACCACGAGATCCATGCCAGGCTGGTTGCGCCGGGCCTTGGCGACGAGATCGACGATCACCTGTGTCTGCCGGGCGAGATCCTCCCTGGTGACAGTAACCGGAAGCTGGAGCTGGACGAGGCCGATACCGACGCCGTGCTCCGATTTGTTGAGGCCGCCGAGCCCGTTCATAGAATATGCCCGTTCATGACCGGTCTCCCTTATTTCGTCAGCGACAGCGCGCCTGGCGCGCCTGCCAGCGAGCGGGTGGGCGAAGAGGTGGCAATCAAGATGATCAGGGTGAGCACGTAGGGTGCCGCGTAGAACAGGTAATAACCTTGCGTGACGCCGACCGATTGCAGGGCAGGCCCAAGTGCGCCGGCACCGCCGAACAGCAGCGCGGCAAGGAAACAGCCGATCGGGTTCCAGCGGGCGAAGATCACCAGCGCCACGGCCATCAACCCTTGCCCGGAGGAAATGCCCTCGTTCCAGGAGCCGGGATAATAGAGCGACAGATAGGCGCCGCCGATCGCGGCCAGCGATCCACCGGCGGCAGTCGCCAGCAGCCGCACCCGGTCCGGGCTGATGCCCATGGCGCGGGCTGCATCGGTGCTGTCGCCGACGACGCGGAGGATCAAGCCGATGCGGGTGTTCTTGAAGGCCCAGAACAGGAAGAGGGCCAGCGCAGCGCCGATGAAGAACAGCACGTTGATGTTGAGCGCCGCCTGAACCTGCGGCACCGCCGACCAGCCGCCGAGCGGAATGGAGGGCAGTTTTGGCGCCACCGGCTGGATGAAGGATTTTCCGAGGAAGAAGGCGAGGCCCAGGCCGAACTGCATCATCGCAATGCCGATGGC
Source organism: Neorhizobium sp. T7_12 (assembly GCF_002968535.1). NCBI lineage: Bacteria > Pseudomonadati > Pseudomonadota > Alphaproteobacteria > Hyphomicrobiales > Rhizobiaceae > Neorhizobium > Neorhizobium sp. T7_12. Next base: position 973,969 of record NZ_PVBK01000001.1, read on the forward strand.
GATATCGTTGACCTTGGGCCATTTGCAGATCCAGCCGTGGATCGTGCCGAACATGGCGCCGGTCGCCATCGCCGCCAGCACGCCCAAGGTCGGCGAACCGGTCATCACAGCCACCGCATAGGCGGTCATAGCGCCGAAAACGAGCGTGCCTTCGAGCCCGAGATTGATGCGGCCGGAACGCTCGGTGATCGTCTCCCCGAGCGAGACGAAGATGAAGGGGGTGGAGACGCGGATGGCGCCTGCGAAGATCGCCAGCGGCACGCCCCAGAGGCCGATACCTGTGTCTTCCATCAGAGGCTCCTTTTCCAGAGGTCGGGATTGAAGATCTTGAAGCGGCCGTAAAAGGTCTCGCAGAAGAGGATGACGATGAAGAGCGTGCCCTGCAGCACCAGAACCGTCGCATCCGGAAGCCCCATGCGCCGCTGGATCAGGCCGCCCGATGCGGCGATGCCGCCGAGCAGGATAGCGACCGGGATGATCGCCAGCGGATTGTGGCGCGCCAGGAAGGCGACGAGGATGCCGGTATAACCGTAGCCGGCGGCGAGCGACGCGTTGGCGCTGCCCTGAACCGCCGCGACCTCGATCATGCCGGCGAGGCCGGCGAAACCGCCGGCAATGGCGGTGAAACCGACGATCAGCTTGCCGACCGGCAGACCTTGGATCTGCGCGGCGCGGACGTTGCCGCCGGCGATGCGGGCGGCGAAGCCGAAGCTGGTGATCTCGATCAGCACCCAAGAGAGGATGCAGGCGACGACGCCGATGACCAGGCCCCAATGCACGTCCATGCCGGGGATCTGGCCGAGCATGTATTCTTTCGGCAGAGGTTTGGTGGAGGGCTTGTTGAGGCTGGCCGGGTCACGCAGCAGCCCTTCGACGAACTGGTTCATCAGAGCAATCGCGATATAGGCCAGAAGCAGCGAGGAGATCGTTTCGTTGACGCCGCGATAGTGGCGCAGGAAACCGGCAAAGCCGATCCAGATGCCGCCGACGACCATGGCGGCGAAACCCATGAAGATGAACAGCACGATCGGCGGCACCACGCCGACGAAGGGCATGGCGCTGGCCGCCGCCGCGACGCCTCCCAGCACGACCGCGCCTTCCGCGCCGATGATGACGAGCCCGAGGCGTGCCGGCAGCGCGACGCAGAGCGCGGTGAGCAGCAGCGGTGCGGCCCGGGAAAGGCTGTTCTGGATCGAGAACCAGCTTCCGAAACCGCCCGTGTACATGAGCTGGAAAAGGGTGACCGGCGACTTGCCGATCGCCAGGATGAAGAGGGAGAAAAGCGCCAGGCCGATCAGGATCGCCACGAGCCCGATCGCCACGGGTTCAGCCCGTCGCGCCAGCCATTCGAGGACGGGGCGCAGCGAAGCACCGCTCCCCGTTGCTATCGATAGTCCCGGATCGTTCGCTTCGACCGTCATGGCGCTTCTCCTTCACCTCGAGATCAGGACGTGGACCCGACGACGCCCTCGACCAGGTAACCCATGCTTTCGAGCTCGATCGCATCCTCGGCAAACGACTTGCCGGCGGTGACGACGACATTGCCCTTGTTATCCTTGATCGGGCCCTTGAAGACCGAGAACTTGCCGGTCATGATTTCGGCAAGCGTCGCCTCGAAATTCTTGCGACCCTCGGCAGAGACGGCCGGTCCGAGCGGGCTCATCTTGACGAAGCCGTCCTTCAGGCCGCCGCGGACGAAATTGCCGAGCTTGCCGCCGCTCTGGGCCGCCTTGATGAAGTTCGTATAGACATTGCCCCAGGCCCATTCGGCGCCGGTCAGGTACTTGTCCTTGGCAAGCGCGCTCTGGTCGGCATGGTAACCGCAGACGAAGGCGCCGCGACGGGCGGCGGTCTCGACGACCACCTTCGGGCTGTCCACATGGCAGGTGATGACGTCGGCGCCCTGGTCGACCAGCGCGTTGGTGGCTTCGGCCTCCTTGACGGCGAGCGACCATTCGCCGGTGAAGATCACCTGGCAGGTGATGGTCGGATCGACCGAACGGGCGCCGAGCAGGAAGGAATTGATGTTCTGGACCACCTGCGGAATGGGCTTGGCGGCCACGAAGCCGATCTTCTTGCTCTTGGTCGCATAGGCCGCGGCTATGCCGTTCAGATACTGGCCCTGGCCGATATAGCCGAAATAGGAGCCGGTATTCATCGGGTTCTTGCCCTCGGTCCACAGGCCGCCGCAATGGCGGAACTGCACTTTTGGATATTTCGCGGCCATCGCCAGCATATGGGGGTCGAAATAACCAAACGAGGTCGGGAAGAGCAGGGTGGCGCCGTCGAGATTGATCATCGACTCCATGGTCTTCTGGACATCGACGGTTTCCGGAACGTTTTCCTCTTCGACCAGCGTGATGCCCGGCATCTTCTTGATGACGGCGGCACCCTCGGCATGCGCCTGGTTGTAGCCATAGTCGTCCTTCGGGCCGACGTAGATGAAGCCGACGGTCAGCGCCGTCTGCGCCATGACCCGCGAGCCGATCAGGCCGGGGACGGCACCAGCAGCCAGGCCGGCGGCGGAAGCCTGGAGGAAATTGCGGCGATTCATGGGAAGGAGTTTGGTCATCGGCATGCTCCTTGCGGCTCTGGGCCGGTTTCGAACGGGTACAGTAAAGTGCATGCAATGTGCGTGCCAGAACTCAAGCCTTTGGTATAGAATAGAAATTTTACAAGCCGAAAACTCTGCAACGGAAAGTGCATACAGATTCATCGCATTTTCGCTTAAGAAATAATCAATAGTTATTATTTGCTCAACAATTCTCGGGAGGGGCAATACGGCAATCGCCGGTGGTGCCTTTCCGACATCGGAAAGCTGAAAGTTACCGTGACGTTGGCGGCGTTATTTGACTTATGGAGTCCGGAACGGCATCTGTATGCAAATTGTGAAGTTTAAACAGAATCGTCCCGTGAAGCAGGCTAGGCGCAGAGAAGTCATCCGTACCGGAACCACCGTCGAACAGATGGTGCGGGCGATTGCCGACATGATCGTCACGGGCGCCCTCCTGCCGGGCGAGAAGCTCGACGAGATTTCGCTCGCCTCACGCTTCGAGGTTTCTCGAACCCCGGTGCGCGAGGCCCTGCGCGAACTCGGTGCCATGGGGCTTGTGGGCCGCGAGCCGAACCGCAGCGCCGTCGTCACCAACGTCACCGAGACCCATCTCCACTCGATGTTCGAGGCGATGGCCGAGCTCGAAGGTATTTGCGCGCGGCTGTCGGCGGAACGGATGACGGTGGACGAGCGGCGGGCGCTGGAGCTCGACCACCGCGGCTCGATGCGGCTGGTGCATTCAGGCGCGGAAGAGGAATATGCGGCGCACAATACCGAATTCCACACAAGGCTCTATCGCGGCGCCCATAACGACCATGTGTTCGAGATGGTGACCCAGACGCGGGCGCGGCTCGCACCCTTCCGCCGCGCGCAGTTCCGCCTGCCGGGGCGCCTTGCTAAATCCTATGAAGAGCACGATCAGATCGTCATGGCGATCATGCGCGCTGATGCGGTCGCGGCAGGGCAGGCCGCCTATTCGCATGTGGCGATCGTCAGCGATGCCAGCGCGGTGTTTGCAACGGCTGGGGAGTAGGCAAGGGGTTTTCTCAGGTCGGGTTCAGGCAAGCAACTTTGCAGCAAAAGCCGATTTTGATAAGCCTCGTCGCCCCATCAACTCTCACACGTCAGGGGTGGCTCATTCCGTGGCAGGATTCATCTCATGTTGCAATTTCGCTAAGTCGAGAGTCAGCTTTCCGAGCTCCGAAAACAATGCCTCTGCGAACTGTACCAACATCAATGAGGCCAAGACACTTTGCGCGTTTCCCTCGGAATCCACCTCGTCTACGTAAGTCGTCGTATGGGTGATCTTGTCGCGTCGAGAAAACATCCTCGTGTGGCCAGAGGCATTAGGATGGCATCGCTCTGACATCCGCTCAAAGTGAGCCAATACACCCGGAATGATCCGGTCCAATTTACCAATCACCGTCATGACGTTTTGCGCTGCGATTTCTGGATATTCGATAACCAGTACCCTATCACGAGTAGCAAAGGTGCTGCTGGCTAAAATCTCGTTGAGTGCAGCTAAATCCTTGGTTGCTAAATGAGTGACTGTGCGGTCCTTGAGGAGGGATATGGTGGCTACGGTTTCTATGATGGCCCTACCAGCCAAGAAAGTTCCGAGCGCACTTTTGTTATTCCAGCAGATTGCAACAGCGTCGGCCAAATGAACAATACGATGCTGGAGACCTTGGCTATAAACAGCGAGCTTCCATGCCATCTTTGACCTTAGAAATGGTCCGGCAATATTGATCTCGATCGCTCTGCTGTCTGAGAGGCGGCTCAGAATTCGATTGATATCGTCCACTGTTCCCTTGTCCTCGGGCGAAAGGCGGTCGTCCCATATGAAGCGTGCAGGTTCTTTAAGTTTAGCCATCTTAAAGTTCCTATAGTTTCATCTCGGCGCGCTAGGATCTGTACCAATATAATCACCTTTTTCGCCGCTTTGCCATGTTTGCCTCCGCCGCCGAAAAAGGCCTACTGCGCGGGCGAGTAAGTGCCGTGCCGACGCTTTTCTCAAGCATCGAATGAGCTAGGATTCGCGGATATCCAGGTAATGCCATCTGATCTTGTCAGGCTTTCCGCCTGCCCGGAAGGCTAGGAATTCCTCGTCTTCCCTCCACAAAACGTCAGCGCCGTGAGGCGGCGCCAACCGATTTCAGGGGATGCTCATTCCCGACCCGCGGACCGCGCCGAGACGAACACCTGTGGCTCGTAGGCAAAATCCTTGTCGAAGGGATAGGTCGGCTTCAGCTTGCGGTGGCGTTCCAGGCGTTCGACGAACTGGTCGACGACGCCGGGTGACAGGGCCATCAGGTTCGGATTGGCGATCGGGGCCAGTTCCGGGGAGAGATAGCCCGACTTCACGACGATGATCTTTGCGCCGTTCGGGTCGAGGCCGAGGCGGGTGAAATCGGCGATGTAGTGGTAGGGGCGGCGTTTGGCGGAGAGGACCAGTTCGATGCCGCCGATCGTGACAACCGCCTGCCGGTCGGCAAGGTCGGTGGTCTCGTGGAGGAACTGGACCTTGACCTTCGCCTTGACCGGCTTGCTGCCGATCGTGTCGAGCGAAGCGCCGATCGAGAGGTCGAGTTCGGCGCCGACGCCGGCCGCGTAGCAGGCCTCTGTCGCCGCCTTGTCGGCGATGCCGGCGAAGATGACGCCGGTTGCCTTTTTCGCGATCAGGTCGGCCAGCACTTCGGCACGATCGCCGACGCCGCCACCGGTCGGGTTGTCGCCGGATTCTGCAAGCACGACAGGGGCGGTTTTTGAGGCGATCGCCTTGTCGACACATTCCTCAATCGAACCGGTCTCGCAGCCGAACACGAATTTTTCGCGCGCATCCCAATAGGCTTTTGCGACGCGCCTGGCTTCCCGCTCGAGGACGGCGCGGTCAGTGCCGGTCATGATCGCGGCGGCCGTGCCGCGCGGCTCGTCGGCCCAGACGTAACCGACCATCAGCGAGGCATCCCAGACGCCGTCGATCGCGTCGATTTCCGGCATCATCTCGTAGAGGCTTTTGGCCGGCTCATCGACCGTCGAGGTGCGCTCGCCGGGCAATACGACCGGGATCGGTGCCCAGAGAAGGACCGGCTTGACGCCTGTCTTCAGGCTTTCGACCAGCATTTTCACCGAGCGACGCATCGTCTCCTCGACATCGATATGCGGCGCGGTGCGGTAGGTTGAATACATGTCGAGCGCGTCGATGATCCGCTGGCTGACATTGCCGTGCAGGTCGTAGCTGGCCGAGATCGTGCAATCCGGGCCGACCAGATCGCGGGCGGCGGTGATCCAGTCGCCCTCGGCATCCTCCATGCCCTGCACATACATGGCGCCGTGCATGGCGAGGTAGAGGCCGTCGAGCGGCAACAGAGGTTTCAGTCGGTCGAGGAACTCGGCCTTGAAGCGCTCGTAGGTCGAGCGGGAAACCGGGCCGCCGGCAATGGCGCGGCAATGGATGGTCGGCAAGAATTCGGCGTCGTAATCCTTGAGGAAGGCGAAATAGGGCGCTGCCGTCAGCTCCTCGCCGCGCACGACGCGGAAATCCTTTTCCTCGTTGAGAACCGGATTGTAGGTGCTGCATTCGATATGGATGCCGCCGACAGCAATGCGCAAGGGCATGGACATTGGGGGGAAACCTCAGTTGGAGTTGGGGCCGATCAGGAAATTATGGGCTGCGATGCTGGCAGCACCTCTGGCCCAGACGTCGCCATCGACACGCTTGATGCGGATCGGCGTCTGGCCGGCGTAACGCGGCAGCACGTTGGTTTCGATGGCCTGGTTGACCACCGTGCCGAACAGGCCGTCGAACGAGCCTTCGACATGGGTGATCAGGATCAGGCCGGGGTCGTTGATCTGGATGAGGTTGGCGATCGCCAGCCCGAGCGCCGAGCCGGCGCGGTGCAGGATGCGGATCGCGGCGGCGTTGCCGGTCGATGCTTCGTATTCGATATCCGACAGCGAGGTGCATTCGAGGCCCTCGGCGCGCGACATTTCCTTGATCGCCTTCATGGAGGAGACGGTGTCGAGGCAGCCGCGCTTGCCGCAGCGACAGGGGGAACCGCCGGGCTCGATGGTGCAATGGGCGATCTCGCCGGCGCCGCCGTGATTGCCGCGATAGAGCTTGCCGTCGATGAAATGGGCGCAGCCGATGCCGTCGCCGAGCGAGACCACGCTGAAACTCTGGATTTCGCGAGCGCTGCCGAACAGCTTTTCGCTGACGGCGACCGCCTTTGCGTCGTTCTCGATGAAGGTCTCGACGCCGGAGCGCTGGCGGATGATCTTTGCGAGAGGTACGTCCTGCCAGCCAAGCAGGGTGGACTGCACGCAATTGGCCTGGGATTCGTCGACGAAGCCGGACAGGGCGACGCCGATGCCCGAGAGTTTTTCCTTGGCGTCCGGATGGGCTTCGAGAAGGCTCGGGAGGCCTTCGGTGATCGCTTCGGCGATGACATGCGGATCGCGCGACAGCGGCATCGACTGGCGGGTGATGATCTTGCCGTTGAGGTCGCTGAGGATCATCGGCGCCGGGTCTTCGAGCAACGAGATGCCGACGAAGAAGGCGCATTCCGGATGCAGGTCGAGCCTCACCGACGGCCGGCCCTGGCCGTAGACCGTCTCCGTCTCGTGCAACACGCCGAGGTCGATCAGGTCGCGGGCAATGCCGCTCATTGCCGCTTTGCTGAAGCCCAGCAGGCTCGCCATCTCGGTCCGGCTGAGCGGGCCGGACTCGCTGATGACGCGCACAAGCTGGCGCTGGGAGGAGGTAAGCAGAGCGTTCAAGGCAGCTGTTTTCTGTTTGTGAAGGTGGGTTGACACTAAGTTCAGAAAATGAACAAATCAACGCCAATAAATTATAAAAATGATCTAAGGCGGCAACGACCGCCCTCGTGTCAACAAAACCAAGGGTGAACGACCATGACCATATTCCTGAAAAGTCGCCATTTCACGCTTGCCTGCGCGGTTGCGGGCAGCCTCGTGTTTCCGGTTGCCGTAAGCGCCGCGACGCTCAACGTGATGCAGACCGAAGCGCCGCGTTCCATGGATCCGGGCGACCAGACCGCGACCTATACCGCGGCCCTGCTCGACCCGATGTATGAAGGCCTCGTCAAGCGCGATCCCGATCTGTCGATGAAGCCCGCGCTTGCCACCGAATGGTCGGCCGACGCTTCCGGTCTGGTCTGGACCTTCAAGCTGCGTCCGGGCGTAAAATTCCATGACGGCACGGCCTTCGACGCCGACGCCGTGGTCAAGAATTTTGCCCGCCACCTCGATACCAAGCGCGGCCTCGCCGCCAGCGGTCGGCTGCGGACCTTCCTCGAAGGTGTCACCGCCGTCGACCCGACGACCGTCCAGTTCAAGCTGAAGACGCAGTATCCGGCCTTCCTCGCGCTACTCACGACTGGTCCCTGCCTGATGGTCAGCCCGACCGCGGATGCCGCCGGCACGGTCGGCTCCAAGGCTGTCGGCACCGGTCCCTACAAGTTGCAGGAATACAAGTCCGGCGAATACGTGCTGCAGACCAAGAATTCCGATTGGTGGGGCGGAGCCCCGAAGGGCGAAGATCAGATCAAGTGGAGCTGGACGGGCGAGCCTTCGGTCATGAACATGGCCCTGCAGACCGGCGATGCCGATGTCATCAATCCGTTCCCGGCCGCCTTTGCCGCGCAGGTCAAGGCAAACCCTGAGATGAAGCTTTCGACGACCGATGGTTCGGCCGTGTTCTGGGTCTCGCTCAATACCAAGCTGAAGCCGCTCGACGACGTCCGCGTCCGCCAGGCGCTGAACTATGCGACCGACCGCGACGGCCTCGTCAAGGCGTTCATGAACGGTTATGCGACGCCGGCCAGCTCTCCGCTCGCCCCGGTCACCCCCGGGTATGACAAGTCGCTGAATCCCTATCCGTACAATGTCGAGAAGGCCAAGCAGCTCCTGAAGGAAGCCGGTTACCCGGACGGCTTTGCCATGTCGACCATCGTCCAGGAGCAGGAATCGCGCATCGGCGAACTGCTGCAGGCGATGTGGGCGAAGGCCGGCGTCAAGCTGGACGTGCGCAAGATGGAAGGTGGCGTCTGGTCGAAGGCGGCTTTCCAGGATCCGGCCGGCAAGGAGAAGGACAATATCGGTTCGTCGATCGCCTCCTGGTCTTCCGGCGTCAACGGCGCCGACCTGCAGTTCCGCCCGCTCTATTACACGAAGAGCGCGTCGCCCGCCGGTGCGAACCTCGGCTTCTTCTCCGATGCCAAGCTTGACGAGTTGATCGACAAGGCTGCCTCGACGCTCGACGAAAAGGCGCGCAACGCGATCTATGTCGACGCCCAGAGGCAAGTGAACGAGCAGGCTCCGCATGTTCTGCTCTATACCAAGCAGGACCTGTTCGCGACGCGCGCCAGCGTGAAGGGTGCCTGGGTCATTCCGGGCGGCCTGATCGTCGTCAAGGACGCCAAGAAGTAATATCAACAATACGGCGGATGGAGAAATCCGTCCGCCGTTTCCTTTTATGAAACATGGGGCCGGGAAACCGGGTTCCAGGACAGGCGCATGAAAGCCTACATCCTCAAGAAATTGCTGGCTCTGCCGTTGATCCTGGTCGGCGTATCGCTGCTGGTCTTCGTGGCGATCCGCGCTCTGCCGGGTGATCCGGCGCGGCTGATGGCCGGACCCGAGGCGACCCAGGAGGCGGTCGACAACATGACCGTCCGGCTCGGCCTCGACCGCAGCCTGCCGGCGCAATACGCCTCGTTTGCCTATGGGGCGGTGAGGGGTGATCTCGGCACCTCGATCAAGTCGAAGTTGCCGGTCGTTGCCGAAATCAGCGAACGCCTGCCGTTCACGATCGGGCTGGCGATCACCGCCTATCTGATCGCCATCGGCATCGGCGTGCCGGCCGGGATGATCGCTGCGATCTACCGGCATGGCTGGCCGGACCAGTTCGTGATGATTCTTGCGATTGCCGGCGCCTCGATCGCCAATTTCTGGCTGGCGCTGATGGCGATGAATACGTTTTCCGTGCATCTTGGCTGGCTGCCGCTGCTCGGCGCCAGCTCGTGGAAAAGCTTCATCCTGCCGTCGATCACGCTTGCCGTGCTGCCGACGGCCGTCATCGCCCGCATGACGCGCTCCAGCATGATCGAGGTGATGAGCCAGGATTATATCCGCACGGCTTACGCCAAGGGCGTGGCGCCCAGCAAGATCTACTGGAGCCATGCGCTGCGCAACGCGCTCATCCCGATCATCACCATCGTCGGATTGAATTTCGGCAGCCTGATGGGCGGCGCTGTCGTGACCGAATCCGTCTTCAACTGGCCGGGTATCGGACGGTTTCTGGTCGATGCAGTGCGCTACCGGGATTATCCCGTCATCCAGGGCGTGACGCTGGTCGCGGTCACCGGCGTAGTGATGATGAATTTTCTCGCCGAGCTGCTGATCGCCGTCCTCAACCCGAAGATAAGGTTCGACTGATGGCGTCCGTTGACACCGATATCGCATCGCGGCGCCCGGCCGTTCTGCGGGGACTGCGCTGGATGGCGACCCATCGCAGCATCACGCTCGGTGGCCTGCTGATCGGCGTCATCGTTCTTGCGGCCATCTGCGCGCCGCTGATCGCACCCGCCGATCCCTATATGCAGGATCTGCTGGCGACCATGGAACCGCCGTCGCTGGCGCATCCGTTCGGCACCGACGACAACGGTCGCGACATCTTCGCCCGGGTCATCTTCGGGGCGCGCATCTCACTGCTTGAAGTGGTCCTGGCCGTAGGGCTGGCGGTGCTGGTCGGCGTGCCGCTCGGCATCCTGTCGGGCATGAGCGGCCGGTATGTCGACCAGGCGATCATGTGGACGATGGACATCCTGTTTGCCTTTCCGGGCATCGTGCTCGCCATCCTGATCGTCAGCGTGCTCGGCACCAGCCTGATCAACCTTTTGATCGCCATTGCCATTTTCTCCGTGCCGGTCTACGCCCGGCTCAGCCGAAACCTCACGCTGGGCCTGAAGCGCATGGATTATGTCGAAGCCGCCGTCTCGCTCGGCATCTCGCGCCGCCGCATCATGAGCCATTATATCCTGCGCAACGCGATCGGGCCGATCATCGTGCAGTCGACGCTGACCGCCGGCACGGTCATCCTGTCGGCCGCAAGCCTGTCGTTCCTTGGCCTCGGCGCCCAGCCGCCGCTTCCCGAGTGGGGCGCGATGATGAGCGACGGCCGCAACTATCTTGGCCTCAACATCTGGATGTCGCTGTTTCCGGGGCTGGCGATCATGATCACCGTGCTCGGCTTCAACATTCTCGGTGACGGTCTTCGCGATCTTCTGGATCCGCGCAAATGAGCATCGCCGCCACACCCCGTACGACAGGCCAGCCAGCAATTGGCAGCGTCGGGCCGGCAAAACCGGTCTTCTGCGTCGATATCGGCGGGTCGTTCATGAAATTCGCGGTCTCGCCGGCGCCGGGCGCGCTGGTGCCGCTGGAGAAGGTGGCGACGCCTGCCGCCAATTGGGACGATCTTGCGGCTTCTCTCGCGACGCTTATCGAGCGCAATGTGCAGGCGGGTGATCCGGCTTCGCCGCTGGCGCTGTCGATTGCCGGCCTCATCGACCCTCGGACCGGGTTTGCCACCTCGGCCAATATTCCCTGCATTACCGGAAGGCGGATCGGCGACGAGCTCTCAGGCATCCTCGGACGGCCGGTGCTGGCCGCAAACGATGCGGACTGCCTGACGCTCGCCGAGGCCAACGAGGGGGTAGGGCGAGGCCATGCGGTCGTCTTCTGCGCCATCATGGGCACCGGCATCGGCGGGGGACTGGCGATCGACGGACGGCTGGTGCGCGGCGCCGGCGGGGTCACCGGCGAGTGGGGTCACGGCCCGATCCTCAACACGACAGTCGAGCTCGGCGGCGAGACGCTGCATATTCCGCGCTTTTCCTGCGGTTGCGGCCAGTCCGGCTGCGTCGACACGATCGGCGGGGCGCGCGGCATCGAGCGGCTGCATCATTTCCTGCATGGCTGCGAAGAGACGAGTTATCGAATCCTCGAGGATTGGCAGGCGGACGAGGCGAAGGCGGCGAGGACCGTTGCCGTCTATCTCGAACTGATCGCCGATCCGCTGGCGCTGTCGGTCAATGTCACCGGCGCCTCTATCGTGCCGGTGGGTGGCGGGCTTGCCTCGGTCACGCCGCTCATCGATGCGCTGGACCGGGCGGTGCGCAAGCGTATCCTCAATCGCTTCGATCACCCGCTGGTGACACCGGCGCTCAGGCTGGAGGATGGCGGGCTGGTCGGGGCCGCCGTGCTCGGCCATCAAAGCGCCGGCTACGGTCGCGAGAGTGCCGTTCAAGGTCATTAAAGCGCCTTTCAGCGGCGCCTGCTGTTACAAGAGTGCCGGTCGTCAAGGAGACTGATCCTGTCCATCCTGCTCGAAGTCTGCGTCGATAGTCCCGAAGGTCTGGCGGCCGCCATCGCCGGCGGCGCAAACCGCATAGAACTCTGCGCGGCACTCGACGTCGGCGGGTTGACGCCGCCGCCGGGCATGATCGCGCTTGCCGCCAAGGCGCCGGTCCCGGTCTATGGGATCATCCGGCCCCGCGCCGGCAGCTTCGTCTACGACGCCGACAACGAGGCGGCGATGATGGCCGATATCGATGCGGTTCGGGCGGCGGGCCTTGCAGGCGTGGTGATCGGCGCGAGCCGACCGGACATGGTGCTCGACATGGGCTTGCTCAAGCGGCTGATGGCGCATTCACAAGGCCTCGGGGTGACGCTTCACCGCGCCTTCGATCTGGTGCCGGATCCGTTCGAGGCGCTGGAACAGGCGATCGAGCTCGGCGTCGAGCGTGTCCTGACCTCCGGCCTCAAGGTCAGCGGGCCGGACGGGACCGAGATGTTGAAGATGCTGGTGGAGCGGGCGGGGGACAGGGTTTCGATCATGCCCGGCGGCGGCATCAATCTCGCGACCGTCGAACGGGTGGTGCGCGAAACCGGCGTGCACGAAGTCCACAGCTCCTGCCGCCGGCCCGTCGGAAGCACGGACGAGCGCGCCATTGCCTTCGGTTTCCAGGCGCCTGTTTCCTATGAGACGAGCGGCGAGATTGTCCGGCAGATGCGCAGTTTGCTCGATGAATTGGAAGTGGCGCGGGACTGATGCTCAGGTGTCCGCCGATCGGCAGGCACGACTTTGCGGCAGGCCGCCGGGGGACGACGACCTGCCGCTCAGCAGTGAGGGAGGATGTTACGAAATTGAGGAGATATGCACTTCCATGGTCAGCGGACGGCCGCCACCGTCCGCTCATGCACTGCTATGCACTTTCATTCACTGTCATGCGCAGAGGCTGCGGAGTGCTTCGTGCTTCTTGATTTCGATGCAACGAATGCTCCGCAGTTTGATAAGGCCGGCCGCACGGAGTTTTGCGAAAACGCGCGACACCGTTTCGATCGTCAGGCCTAAATAGTCGGCTATATCCAGCCGGGTCATGGGTATGTCGAAATATTCGAGCCCGCCCTGGCGTTCCGCCATGTCGACGAGGAAGCCGGCGATCCGTTCCACCGCCGTCTGGCGGCCGATCATCATGATATGTTCCTGGGCGCGCAGCATGCCGCGCAGCGCCAGAGAAAGCAGTTCCGGCAAGGCCTGGTCGTTGGTGGCCCGGTTGATGCCGCGCAAGCCCGTCGGGGCGATGGCTTCCGCAAAGAAACTATGGGTCCGGTCAGCCTCGAACCCGAAAGTTTCTCCAGCCAGATGGAAAGCGATGACCTGCCTCCTTCCGTCCGACAACAGGCGGTGGATCCGCACGGCACCGAATTCGACGTGATAGAATGTACCTGCCTTGTCGCCGGGAGCGTAGATTTCGGCACCGGCATTGAAGGTCGTCACGGTATTGGCCCGGAAGAGACCCGCGGCCTGGGGTGCGATCACGATCTGGCTCTTGGTGAGCTCCAACTTCGTGGCATGAGCGGCTGCGGTGTGCATGTTCACGTCTCCCCTTGCTGTAGTCTCAAGATGACAGAAGACGTGCAGGGGAAAAATTGGGTTGTATCACTAGGGGGATTTACGTAGGGGCGGGCGGCAGGACAGCTTCGATCCGGCTCAGGCCGTGAGCGCAAGGTTCTTGACGAGACCCAGAAGATCGGCGCCGTTGAACGGCTTGGCGAGGCTCAGGACCGGGCCGATCTCGCCTTCGATGGGTGGAGACATGCCGTCGGTGAGCAGGATCACCGCCTGGCCCGACTGGAGCAGGCGCTGCAGGATATCGCTCGAGGAGCGCAGCACCTGGTCGTCAATGATCATGCAAAGCGTCGGGCCGAGGATGGCGGCGCTCTTGCGCCAGGATTCATGGGCCTCGACCCGGTAGCCCTCTACCTCGAGTGCGAATGTCAACGACTGCCTGAGACCGAGATCGGGCGCGATGACGACTATGCTTCTCGCTTGTGATAACACCAAACTTCCCGCGCGGGTGGGGGCAGCCGGAGAGCCGCTCAAATCAGACATCTAGGGCCTGCGTGGGGAGTGGCGCTTTGCGATAGATCAAGAAATTCCAATATTTTTGCGCCGTTCAATTGGGACCGAAACCGGCGGCGATCGCCATGCGAACGAGCTGTGGCAGGCTTTTCGCCTTCATCTTGGCCATCACGTTGGCGCGGTGCACCTCGACGGTGCGGGGGCTTATGTCTAGATCGTAGGCGATCGACTTGTTCGGCAGACCGGCAACCACGGCCGCCAGCACCTGCCTCTCCCGGTCGCTCAGGCTTTCAAGCCGCGTCTGAACCTCTGCCAGGTCGTCCGTATCGAGCATTTTATCCGACAGCAGTTCGGCCGCCCGCTGGATCGCTTCGATGATGACCGTGTCGCCGAACGGTTTTTCGATGAAGTCGACGGCACCCGCCTTCATCGCCTCCACCGCCATCGGCACGTCGCCGTGGCCGGTGATGACGATCGAAGGAATGCCGGTCCGGCTGGTTGTCAGCTTGCGGATCAGCTCGACGCCAGTCATGTCCGGCATCCTGAGGTCGGTGACCAGAACGCCATTTCGCACGCTCGGCGCGAACTGCAGGAAGGACGAGGCGGTTTCATGCATGCGCACTGCAAAGCCGTTCATTGTCAGCATGAAGGCAAGGGACTTTCTGACCGGCTCCTCGTCGTCGACGATATGGATCGTGTAGTCACCCGTCTGCATTCTCGCGTTCCTCCTTGTCGATCGGGAGTGTGAAACGGAACGTCGCTCCTCCGGCCTCATTGCGCGTCACCGTCATCTCGCCGCCATGCGCTTCGACGATGCGCTTGGAAATCGAAAGCCCTATCCCCATGCCGCCGGCCTTGGTGGTGACGAAGGGTTTGAAAAGCTGCCCGGCGATCTCTTCGGGAATTCCGGGGCCGGTATCCTGGACGATCACCTGGATCATGTCTTCGTCCTCCTGAAGGGTGCGGATGACCAGTTCCCGCCGCTGGCTGTCGCGCATCGCCTCGATGGCGTTGCGCATCAGGTTGGTGAGCACCTGCTGGACCTGAATGCGGTCGACGGTGACCATTTCCGGACCCTGCGCGAATTCGAAAACCGTCCGGACACCTTTTTCGCGCGAGCCGACCAGCGCCAGAGCGCCGGCTTCTTCGACCAGGCGGCGGATATTCTCCGGCGCCTTTTCCGTCTCGCCCTTGGTCACGAATTCCCGGAGATGCTTGATGATTCGGCCGGCCCGGAGCGACTGGTTCGCCGTCTCTTCCAACGCTTCGCGCATGCGCACCGCCACGGCTTCGTCCATGTCGCGCAGAAGGCGTGCGCAACCATGCACATAGTTGGCGATCGCCGAGAGGGGCTGGTTCAATTCGTGGGCAAGGGTGGATGCCATTTCACCCATTTCATTAAGGCGGGCGAGCCGGGCGAGTTCTCCCTGGATCTCCTGCAGGCGTGCAGCCGATTCCTCGCGTTCGGTCAGGTCGCGCACGAAGCCGGTGAAGAAGGTTTCCCCGCCGGTATGGGTCTCGCCGACAGCAAGCTTCATCGGGAAGGTCGAGCCGTCCTTGCGCCGCCCGACGACCACGCGGTCCATGCCGATGATCCGCTTCTCGCCGGTCCTCAGATACCTTTCCATGTAACCGTCGTGTTCGCGGCGGTAGGGTTCCGGCATCAGCATGCGCAGGTTCTGGCCGACCACCTCTTCTTCGCTGTAGCCGAACTGGCGGATTGCAGCGGCGTTGAAGGAAACGATCGTCCCGTCCCTTGTGCTGACGATGCTGGCATCGAGAACGGTGTCGAGGACGGAGCGAAGATGGGCTTCGCGGGAATCAGCTCTCGCCTGGGCTTTTCCGATCGCCTTGCGGGCGGAGTGAAGGATTTCGCCGAGCAGCGCGATCACCACGCCAATGGCGCTGAGCATGGCCATTTCCGAAAAAACGGCTCCCCGCGGCGTCAACTCCTTGATGATGTAACCTGCCAGAACGGAAAGGGCCACCGCGAAAAGCGAGGCCCGCAGGCCACCGATAAGGGCGGCAACCAGGATCGGCGGAATGAAGAACGTGAAAGGCGCCCTTTCGTCGAGGACGCCATGCAGCGAAATGCGCAGCCCGAACGCGATCAGCACGCCGACGGTCGCAATGACATAAACCTCGGCGGGGGAAAACCGACGGCTCAAGAAAGATTGAATATAGTCATCCTTCTTTTCGGCGAACGTCTTGGAAGCCATGATGCCTACCCGAAGCCGATCGTCTGCAGGAGGAACCCCATTCCTGTGTGCATCTGAAACCTGACAGCCTATCCTCGAATTCGTTCTAGCATGCGCGCGGATGCGGCGTCCAACGGCCGAAGCGGTTGTAGCTTAAAAAGCATATACTTTTGCGCGTTTATTTGTGCCGACGTGCGGGCGGGTGCCTGCACGAAAGAAAGCGGCGACGGTGCGCCGCTCCCGCCTATGCAACGAACCGCGAGGCCGAAGGGTTCATTGCTGCGGGATATTGGCAACCTTGACGTAGCCGGCCCAGGCCGCGACCTCCTTCTTGAGGTATTCCTGGCCTTCTTCCGGCGTCGAGACGAACACGTCGCCGCCCTGGTCGGTCACGAACTTCCTGACCTCTTCCTGACCGAGGACCTGCCTGGTCCAGCCATTGATCTTGTTGACGATATCCTTTGGGGTCGCCGAGGGAACCATCATCGCGAACCAGCCGACCTGGTCCATCGGGTAGCCGGATTCCGTCATGGTCGGAACGTCGGGAGCGCCCGGAATGCGCTTCGCGGAGCTGACGGCCAGCAGGCGGTAGCGGCCCTCGCGGAACTGCGACAGGGAGAAGACCGGATCCTGGGCGGCAAAGGCCATGGCGCCACTCATGATGTCGTTCATGGAATCGGCGCTGCTCTTATAGGCGACCTCGACCGTTTCGAGGCCGGCTTCCTGTTTGTAGATGGCTGCCAGCACCTTGCCCGACGTGTTGTTGACGGCATAGCTCGCGTTCGAGCCTTCCTTCTTCAGGTATTCGGTCAGCTCCTTCATGGTCTTGATCGGGCTCGATACCGGAACGGCGATCATGTGCGGCTGCTTGTTGACGGTGGCAGCGACCTGCAAGTCCTTCACCACGTCGAAGGGCGGCGTCTTGAACATGTGCATGTTGCCGGCAACGGCGCTGCCGGTGTGGAAGAAGATCGTGTAGCCGTCCGGCTTGGAGCGCGTGACGTACTGTCCGGCAATGTTGCCGCCGGCGCCGGGCTTGTTTTCGACGATGATGGTAGCGCCTGAGACCTTGGCGATCTTCTCGGCGAAAAAGCGGACGATGACGTCGGCGCCGCTGCCGGCCGGGAACGCGCAAATCATGCTGATGGTCTGATTTGGATAATCCGCCTGGGCCGCGGCCGGCGAAAGACCGAGGGCGCTACCGGCAACGGCGACCGATGCGGCAAGCATGAAACGACGAGTGACAGTCTGCATGAACTTCCTCCCATGGATGACCAGGTCTCGCAGTCGACGCCGGTCGGTCGCACCTCCCCGAGGCGACCTGATACAACATTGTATAATTATATTTGATTTAATCAACTGTTCTGGCTAAAAACCGTCCTACGCAGAAACGCGTTTTCGGGAGAGGAAGAATGACCGCCAATACGACAACTCAATCCGCCGCTGCGCTTGATCTCGACCGTTTCCGGTTGAAGAATTTCGTCGAGAGCCTGAGCGCCGACGAGCTCGAGATCCGCGAGGAGAAGGTCGATCTGGCCGATGTCGCGGCGATCCTGCAGAACAACCCGAAGGCCGTCTGGTTCAAAAATGCAGGTCCCGAAGGCCAGCAGCTGATCGGCAACGTGGTCGGCAGCCGTTCCCGTCTCGCAAAGGCTTTCGGCGTGCCCGCCGGCGACGTGGCACTCGAGATGCGCCGCCGCCTGTCGCTGAAGCCGGAACTGGTGAAGCTTTCCGGTGATGAAGCGCCCGTGCAGCAGGTCGTGCTGTCCGGTACTGACGCCGATCTCCTCAAGCTGCCGGTCCACGTTCAGCACGCGCTCGATGGTGCGCCCTACATTTCCGCGACGATCGACTATACGATCGACCCGAAGGACGGCCGCTACAATTGCGGCATGCGCCGGCTGATGCTGCGCGGCCCGCAGGAAGCGGGCGTCGACCTGATTGCGCCGAGCGACCTGCGCGTCATGTATATGGCCGCTTCCGAGCGGGGCGAGCGGCTGAACGTTGCCTATGTGGTCGGCTGCCATCCGATCGACATGGTGTCGGCCACCATGAAGGAGCCGGTCGACGAACTGGAACTGATCTCCTCCCTGCGCGGGGCGCCGCTGCCGGTCGTCAAATGCGTCACCAGCGACATCATGGTCCCGGCCGACGCGGAAATGGTCATCGAAGGCTATTTCGACGAGCGCGGTTACGTGGAGAAGGAAGGGCCCTACGGCGAATATCTCGGCTATTACGGCGTCGTGAAAACCAATCCGGTCTTCCATGTCACCGCCATCACCCACCGCAGGGACGCGCTGTTCCAGACCGCGACCATCAGCGGCAATCGCATGGACTTCACCGATACCTCCAACCTTGAAGCGCTGCGTATGGAGATGAACGTCTGGAAGACGCTCCGCGACGTCGTGCGCCAGCCGGTCGCCGTCTATGCGCCGGTCGCCGCCGGCGGCTCGATGAGCATGCGCTTCTCCATCCGCCAGACCTATCCGGGCGAGGCCCGTTCGGCACTCTATGCGGTTCTCGGCGCCGTCGGCGTCAAGAACGTCTTCGTCGTCGATCCGGATATCGACATCTTCGACGACAGCCAGATGGAATGGGCGTTCGGTACCCGCTTTCAGGCGGACCGGGATCTGGTGATCGCCACCGGCGTCCGGCTGTCGCCGCTCGATCCGTCGCTTCACGGCTCCCGCTCCGGCGCCAAAGCGGGCTACGACCTGACCTGGCCGATGCAGCATGCCCAGAGCTGGGAGCTCGTCACGCCGCAGGCTCCGTCCTATCCCGGCAATCGTTTCCCGTCGCTCGAAGCGGCTTTGAAGGATGGCGCCAAACATTTCGAGGAGTTGATGGCCGCCGTCGGCAGCCGCGATGGCCGCGAGGTCGTCCGCGAACTCGACACCTTCCGCTCCAAGGGGCTGGAGCGCGACGAGCGCGGCCGTTACTATCTTCCCCGATAGGATGATCCATTTCGGGACATTGTGCCTCACCGAAGCAGCCTTCCGGATGTAAATCCGGGAGGTTTTTCATTTTAAGTCGAGAAAGCTCTCTTACATCGGGCCGAACGGGCGAGGACCCCGTCAAACACCATTCATTTCTTGGGGGCGCGCCGTTATGCTTTCTCTAATGGATGGATTTCTATGGTAGTCCTACTACCCGCCCTCCTCTGGAGCAGAGATGTCTTACGCCGACAGCATCGATATTGCGGAGCGCAGACGGCTCGACGCTCTGGCGAACTACCGCATCGCGGGCTCCGGGCCTGAAAACCGCTTCGACCGAATCTGCCGTTTTGCCTCCGAGCTTTTTTCCACGCGCATGGCTTTCGTGACGCTGATCGAAGAAGATCGGCAATGGTTCAAGGCCTGTTCGGGTCTCGATATCCAGGAGACCGACCGATCCGAATCCTTTTGTGATCACACGATCCGCACGGACGATGTTCTGGTGGTGTCCGACGCCCGGCTCGATGCGCGGTTCTCCGGCCTGCCGATCGTCACCGGCGAACCATTCATCCGGTTTTATGCCGGTGCGCCGCTGATCTCGCCGGACGGTTTCCGGCTCGGAGCGCTGTGCATCGCCGATACGCAGGTGCGAGAAAGTTTCTCCGAGCGGGAAAGGCGAACGCTCGCCGGCCTTGCCGCCATGGTCATGGAGCACATGGAATTGCGTCGGGAGGGCATACCGCAGGCGACGGCTGCCAACTTTGCGGATGCCACCGATCTCTCGCTGATTACCGTCGATCCCACCGGCCGCGTCGAGTTCGTCAACCAGGCGGCGCTCGATATGTTCGGTTTCAGCCGGGAGGAGATGGTCGGTGGCTCGCTCGACCTTATCGTGCCCGAACGGTTCCGAGCCGCTCACAATGCCGGTCTCGCGCGCGTGGCCGCGGGCGGCAGTTCCATGCTCAAGGGCAAGACCGTCGAGATTTCGGCATGCCGCAAGGACGGCTCGGAGTTCCCGGTCGAGATGGCGCTTTCGATCTGGCACGATCAGCGCGGCGTCGGCGTGGGCGCCATCATCAAGGACATATCCGAACGCCGCGACCGCGACGTCCGGCTCCTGAGGCTGGCAAGCCAGGATACGCTCACCGGCTTGTGCAACCGGCCTCGTTTCGAAGACCTTTTGCGCGAGGAATTGGCGCGCAACCGGCCGCTCGCCGTGCTGCTGTTCGACCTTGATGGGTTCAAGGACGTCAACGATCGCCTGGGGCACGGCATCGGCGATTCCCTGCTGCAGGCGATCGGTGTCAGATTGCCGGCCGTTCTCGACCGCAACGTCACGGTCTCCCGGTTCGGCGGCGACGAGTTTGCCATTCTCATTCCCGGAACCGGGGATCCTCTCGTCGCCCAGAAAACTGCGAATGCGGTCATCGAGGCTTTCAAGATACCGTTCGAGGTTGCCGGGCACACGTTCCGCATCGGGGCGAGCGTCGGCTTTTCGCTTGCGCCGAACCATGGTTCCGATTCCGAGGAGCTCATCGCCAGTGCCGACTTCGCGCTCTACCGGGCCAAGCAGGCCGGCGGCCGGGTCGTGCGCATGTTCGAACAGTCGATGCGCAACGAAACCCTGGCGAAGCGAATGCTGCGGGACGAATTGCTGCGGGCGCTGAACAAGAACGAGTTGGTGCTGCACTACCAGCCGCAGGTGACGCTCGACACCGGGGAGGTATTCGGCGTCGAGGCGCTCATCCGCTGGCAGCATCCGGAGCGCGGGCTCCTGTCGCCGGCGGCCTTTCTCCCGGCTCTGGAGCAGAGTTCGATCGCGCTCGACGTGGGCTTCTGGGTGCTGGACGAAGCGGGCCGCCAGATGGCCGCCTGGGATGCGGCGGGGTATCCACCGATCAAGATGGGCATCAACTTGTTTCCCGCCCAGGTCCGGGCCGGCGATCTGGCGCGCAGCGTCGTCGACCTGATCGCACGCTACTCGCTCGATCCGCGTTTCCTCGAGATTGAGATCACCGAAACGGTCACGCTCAACGACGACGACCAGTCGCTCGAATCGATCCAGGCGCTGCGCGAACTCGGCGTCGGCATCGCCTTCGACGATTTCGGTACGGGCTACGCTTCGCTCGGTTCGCTGCAGCGCTATCCGCTGACGACGCTCAAGATCGACATGGGGTTCGTGCGCGATCTCCTGACCAAACCGCGCGATGCCGCCATTACCCGGGCGCTGATCGCGCTCAGCAGGGAGCTGGGGTTGAAGACGATTGCCGAAGGCATCGAGACCGAGGAGCAGGAGGCGGCGCTTCGCCTGATGGGCTGCGAGGCGGGGCAGGGCTATCGTTACGGCAAGGCGATGCCGGCCGACGAGGTCGCCCGGCTTTTCGTCCAACCGGTGGAAAGGCAGCGGATCCGGATCAAGTAATCCGGCCTGATGCCGCACAGGGCGGTGCCGGAACCGCGAGCAAAATCGGGGCGTTAGATGTCTTTTAGCGTATCGCGATAATCCCGTGGGAGATTTCCTGAACCCTCTTGATTTCAATTGTCAATATTAGCGGAAGCCCTATAACCTGTGATGCATTGGCATCAGGGACGGCGCATGTTCAGACTGACGGAGCTTTCCGAAATCGATCTGAATCAGTTGTTTAATCTCTCACCCAATCCCTATGTCATACTCGACCGGGAATTGCGGCTTGTCGGAATGAACGACGCTTATCTGGCGGTGACGGGGCGCAGCCGTGAAGAGCTTGTCGACCGTACCATGTTCGATGCGTTTCCAAGCGAACCGGATTCTGTCCCGGGCCGGCTGCTGCGCCAGTCCTTCGCCAAGGTCCTCTCCACCGCCGAGGTGGATCACCTGCCGCTCATCCCCTATCCGATCCCAGGTCCCGATGGAGAGCTCGAGGATCGTTACTGGAGCGCAACCCATACGCCGATCAAGGACGAGGCGGGGCGGCTGATCTTTATCCTGCAGCATACGGTGGACGTGACCGAACTTCACCTGCTGCGCAGCCGATCCGCGGGAGACGGCGTCCTCAAGGTCCATACGGATCTGATGCGCCGGGCCGATGCGGTCCAGGGGCAGAATGCCGCGCTCGGCGAGGAGCGGGAATATCTGCGCATGCTGTTCGAGCAGGCGCCCGGCTTCATTGCCGTGCTGCGTGGCCCGGAGCATATTTTCTCGATCGTCAACAGGTCGTACCGGACGATCGTCGGCCGCGAGGACCTGATCGGCAAGACTGTGCGCGAGGCTTTGCCGGATGTCGCCAGCCAGGGTGTCTACGAGCTGCTCGACGAGGTTTACCGGACCGGTACGCCCTATAGCGCCTATGGCGCGCGCGTCGTTTTCCAGTCCTCCGAAAACGCTGAGCCGGAAGAACGCTTTCTCGATTTCGTCTATCAGCCGATCCGCGATCACGACGGGATGGTCGATGGCATTTTCGTGCAGGGCCAGGACGTCACGGAGCTTCGCCGTGCACAGGAGGCGGCCCGCGAAAACGAGGACCGTTTCAGGACGCTTGCCCAGTCCTTGCCGACACATGTGTGGACGGCGACGCCGGATGGCCGGATGCAATGGTGCAACGACCAGATCTTCACCTATAGCGGCCTGGAGTCCTTCTATTTCGACAGGGAGCGGCGCTCTGAGATGCTCCATCCGGACGATTCGCCCCGGATTGCCGCCGCTTGGGGCGAGGCCTTGCGCACCGGAAGCCGGCTGGAGACGGAAATCCGCCTTCGCCGCCACGACGGCGTCTATCGCTGGTTCATCAGCCGCGCGGTGCCGATCAAGAATGCCGAGGGCGAGATCACTCTCTGGGTTGCCACCAATACCGATATCGACGAGCAGAAGAAGACAGAATCGGAGCTTTCGAGCCTCGCGGAAACCCTCGGCCACCGCGTCGAGGAAAGAACGATCGAGCTCGAGCGGACGCAGGAAGTGCTTCGCCAGAGCCAGAAGATGGAGGCGATCGGCAATCTCGCAGGGGGCATCGCCCACGATTTCAACAATCTCCTGCAGGTGATCACCGGCAATCTCCAGCTTCTCGGCCGGGAATTCGCGGGCAACGAAGTTGCCGAAAGGCGGTTGAACAGCGCGCTTGCGGGGGCTTCGCGCGGCGCCCGGCTTGCCTCGCAGCTTCTCGCCTTCGGCCGCCGCCAGCCGCTTTCACCGAAGGTGATCAATCTGAGCCGCCTGATCCGCGAGATGGACCATCTCCTGAGGCGCAGCCTCGGCGAAGCGATCGAGATCGACACGATCGTCGGCGGCGGGCTTTGGAATACGCTTGTTGATCCGAGCAATGTCGAGAATGCGCTCCTCAACCTCGCGATCAATGCACGCGATGCGATGAACGGGCAGGGCAAGCTGACGATCGAACTCGGTAACGCCTATCTCGACGACGAATATGCGCGCCACACGTTCGACATCGAGTCGGGCCAATACGTGATGCTCGCGGTCACCGATACCGGTACGGGCATGACGGCCGACATTCTGAGCAAGGTCTTCGACCCGTTCTTCACCACCAAGCCGGAGGGCAAGGGCACAGGGCTCGGCCTGTCGATGGTCTACGGCTTCGTCAAGCAGTCTGGCGGCCATATCCGGATCTACAGCGAGCCGGGAAACGGCACCACGGTGCGGATATATCTTCCGCGATCGATGGAGGACGAGGATGTGGTCGCCGAAAATACCGGTGGCGCTGCCCTCGGCGGAAACGAGACGATCCTGGTCGTCGAGGACGACGAAGCGGTGCGGGAAATCACCGTCAGCCTGCTTGCGGAACTGGGGTACCGGGTCCTGCGGGCCAAGGATGCCGACAGCGGGCTTGCGATCATCGAAAGCGGCGTGCCGATCGACTGCCTGTTCACGGACGTGGTGATGCCGGGGCGGCTGAAGAGCAGCGATCTCGCCAAAAGGGCCAAGGAGCGGCTGCCGCATCTCGGCGTGCTGTTCACCTCGGGCTACACCGAAAATTCGATCGTCCATGGCGGGCGGCTCGACCCGGGCGTCAATCTCCTGAGCAAGCCCTATACGCGGGAGGCGCTCGCCCGAAAAATCCGCCAGGTGATCGATCAGAGCCGGCAGGCTCCACAGCCGCGCTTGCCGGAAAGTCCTTCCGAGGCAAGTTTGGCCGATGCAAGTTTGGCCGAGGCAGCTTCGGCCAAGCCTGCCGTCGAACAACCATCGGCGCCGGATCTGCCGATCTCCGTTCTGCTGGTGGAGGACGAGGCGCTGATCCGCATCTCGACCGCCGATTTCCTGCAGGATGCGGGCATGACCGTGATCGAGGCCGGATCGGCTGCCGAAGCGCTTGCCGCGGCGGGCAGCGATCCGATCGACATCCTCGTCACCGACGTCCATCTGCCTGAAATGAGCGGCTTGCAGCTCGCCTTGAAATTGCGAGAAACGGTTGCCGACCTGCCGGTGATTTTCGCGACCGGCGACCGCAACGTGCCGGGATCGGAGACGCTCGGCAATACCGCGCTGATTACCAAGCCCTATGACTACGAGCTGCTGACGACCCGCATCCGGGCAATGGTGACGCTGCGCTCGGGCGGGTGATCCGTATTATCTCCGACGCCTTGCCGCTATTCATCTTTCAAGCCTGCGGCCACTTCGGTCTTGCGCAGCAGCCAGAGGACGATGATGCCGGCGCCGGTCGCCGTCATGGCGACGATCCACATGCCGAGGCCGACGCAAAGGCCGATCGCGCCAGACAGCCACATGCTGGCGCCGGTGGTCAGGCCCTTCACATCGCCGCGCATCTGGAAGACGACGCCGGCGGCGAGAAAAGCGATGCCGGCGGTAACGGCCTCGATGAGACGGATCGGGTCGATCTGGACCGTATCGGGGCGGTTTCCGAATTCATGCATGATCTGCAGGCCGGCGAGGGTGAACACGGCGGATGCGAGGCCGATCAGCATATTGGTGCGCAGGCCGGCGGAATTGTTGCGGAACTCGCGTTCCAGGCCGATCAAGCCGCAGAGGAGTGTTGCGCCGATCAGCCTCACCAGAAGCACTTCGATCGCAACGGGCGCCTCGTGGGAAAACTCTTCGGCGAGAACGTTGAGCATGGTTCACCATATCCGATGTTACAACTATGTGACACGGGAAACTGATGCAGGCATGGATGGTTCCGTCACCGCGGGGTGACGTTGAGTGGCACGCTTCAGATACGCCCTTCGGCCTCGACGATGACCTTCGTCAGGCTGCCGTTTGCCGGAAAGAGCGGGATGAGGCAGGCCTGCAGGGCGTGATAGATATCGCCCTTGCCGGGGAAGAGGGTGTGGGCCGGGGCGAGATCCTCGGTCAGTTCCTCGTGCCAGCCGCCGTTCTTGTGATCTATGAAACGGTTGGCGATCGTGCCCCAGATCAGCCGGTAGCTGTCCTCGTAGAAATCGTCGGCCGGCAGGTGCTCGTTGAGGAAATGCGCGGCACCGGCTGCCTCGCACATCGGCCACCACAGCTTGTTGGTCTTGGCGGGCTTGTCGTTCCAGTCGAGCGTGTAGAAGAAGCCGCCCTTCTCTTTGTCCCAACCCAGTGACATGGACTGGACGAACAGCGATTTCGCCGCATCCGGCATCCAGCCGTGCTTTTTATCCCCGAGCGTCCAAAGCTGCAGCAGGAGGCGCGACCATTCCAGCCAATGGCCCGGCGTGGTGCCGGCGGGGCGGAACATCTCGTCAGGATGGTAATAGTCCTTATCGATCGTCCATTCCGGATCGAAATGTTCGGCGACCCGGAACCCGACGCTGCCGGCGGAGCGGCGGATGACGAGGTCGGCGATGCTTTCCGCCTTGTCGAGATATGCCTTCTCGCCGGTCGCTTCGAAAGCGGCCATCAGCGCTTCGGTGAGGTGCATGTTGGAATTCTGGCCGCGATAGCTGCCGCCGTCGATCGGCGACCAGTCGCGGGCGAATTCTTCCGCGATCGCGCAGTGGCGCGGTTCCCAGAACCTGGTTTCCAGAACCTCGCTTATGTCGGCGAGCATCTGGTCGGCGAGAGGATGGCCGGCGACCTTTGCCGACGAGGCGGCGAGCAGCACGAAGGCGTGGCCGTAACCCTGCTTGGCGGAATCGGCTGCGCCGTCATCGTTGACCTGCCAGAAATAACCGCCATATTCGCTATCGCGATGGCGCTCCCAGAGCGTGCGCATGCCGTGGTCGATGATATCACCGGAGCCGGGCCGGCCGAGCAGGTAGCCGATCGAGAAACAATGGACCATACGCGCCGAGGCATGGATGCCCCGCGTCGGATTGGCGCCGCCGATCGGGGTGCCGTGGTCGTCGAGATCGAAGAAACCACCTTTTGGGTTCATCGCTCGGTACTGGAAAAAATCGAAGAGCCCGTCGCCCTCGTTCAGGAGCCAGCGACGATGATAGGGAAGGCTCGCCCACTTGGCTTCTGTCTGACCGGTGTCGCTCATGAAAACCTCGGAATCGCTATGGCGGGGCATTGGGGTCAGAACGCCTATAACGCCCGGCCGGTTTCATGTCATCGACTATTCTATATCGCACGGTGCACCGGTTATATATTGACATAAACATATCTTTATGCGGTTATTGAGGTATCCGGAAATGATGAAGGGCAGTGCCATGTTCGACGAACTCTTTGGTCCCGAAGCCGCCGCGCGCGATGGCGCGGAGATTCTCTCGGCACTCAAGGCCGCGGCTCGTGAGCGCATCCTCATCCTCGACGGTGCGATGGGCACTGAAATCCAGGGCCTGGGTTTCGACGAAGGTCATTTCCGCGGCGAGCGATTTGCCGGATGCGCCTGCCACCAGCAGGGCAACAACGATCTTCTGATTCTCTCGCAGCCGCAGGCGGTCGAGGAAATCCATTATCGTTATGCCAAGGCCGGCGCCGACATCATCGAAACCAATACGTTCTCCTCGACCCGCATCGCCCAGGCCGACTATCAGATGGAGAACGCCGTCTACGACCTGAACCGAGACGGCGCGCGGCTGGCACGGCGGGCGGTGCTGAGGGCACAGAAGGAAGACGGTCGCCGCCGTTTCGTGGCCGGCGCCATCGGCCCGACCAACCGGACGGCTTCGATTTCTCCCGACGTCAACAATCCCGGTTACCGGGCGGTGACATTCGACGACCTGCGGCTTGCCTATGGCGAACAGCTCGATGGGCTGATCGACGGCGGCGCGGATATCATCCTGATCGAGACGATCTTCGATACGCTCAACGCGAAGGCCGCGATCTTCGCCTGCGCCGAGCGTTTCGAGGCAAAGGGCATCCGCCTGCCGGTGATGATCTCCGGCACGATCACCGACCTTTCAGGCCGCACGCTGTCCGGCCAGACGCCGTCGGCCTTCTGGTCCTCCATCCGTCATTCGAAGCCCTTCACGGTCGGCCTCAACTGCGCGCTCGGCGCCGATGCGATGCGGCCGCACCTGCAGGAACTCTCGGGCGTCGCCGACACGTTCATCTCCGCCTATCCGAATGCCGGCCTGCCGAATTCATTCGGGGGTTACGACGAATCGCCGGACGACATGGCCCGCCAGATCGAAGGATTTGCTGCGGAAGGCCTGGTCAACGTCGTCGGCGGCTGCTGCGGATCGACGCCGGAACATATCCGCGCGATTGCCGAAGCGGTCGCACCGCACAATCCCCGCGAGGTGCCGGAGCACCGGCCGTTCATGTCGCTTGCAGGCCTCGAACCCTTCGAGTTCACCAAGGACGTGCCGTTCGTCAATGTCGGCGAGCGCACCAACGTCACCGGCTCGGCCAAATTCCGCAAGCTGATCACCGCCGGGGATTTTACCGCGGCGCTGGCGATTGCCCGCGACCAGGTGGAAAACGGCGCGTCGGTCATCGACATCAACATGGACGAAGGCCTGATCGATTCGCAGCGGGCGATGGTCGAATTCGTCAACCTGATCGCCGCAGAGCCGGATATCGCCCGGGTGCCGATCATGCTCGACTCGTCCAAGTTCGAGATCATGGAAGCGGGCCTGAAATGCGTGCAGGGCAAGCCGGTCGTCAACTCGATCTCGATGAAGGAGGGCGAGGAGAAGTTCATCGCACAGGCCAAGCTGCTGCGCAATTACGGCGCGGCCGTCGTGGTCATGGCCTTCGACGAGCAGGGCCAGGCCGACACCTACGAGCGCAAGGTGGCGATCTGCGAACGCGCCTACAAGCTCCTGACCGAGGAAGCGGATTTCCCGCCGGAAGACATCATCTTCGACCCGAACATCTTTGCGGTGGCCACGGGTATCGAAGAGCATAACAGCTACGGTCTCGCCTTCATCCAGGCGACGAAGACCATCCGCGAGCGCATGCCGCTCGTGCATATTTCAGGCGGCGTCTCGAACCTCTCCTTCTCGTTCCGCGGCAACGAGCCGGTGCGCGAGGCGATGCATGCGGTGTTCCTCTATCACGCCATCCAGGCGGGCATGGACATGGGCATCGTCAATGCCGGCCAGCTGGCGATCTACGAGAACATCGATCCGGACCTGCGCGAGGCCTGCGAGGACGTCGTCCTCAACCGCCGCGACGACGCCACCGAACGGATGCTCGATATCGCCGAACGCTATCGCGGGACCGGGGCCAAGGAAGCCAAGGAGAGAGATCTCGCCTGGCGCGAATGGCCGGTGGAGAAGCGCCTTTCGCATGCGCTCGTCAACGGCATCAACGAGTTCATCGAGGGCGATACCGAGGAGGCGCGTCAGAATGCGGAGCGGCCTCTGCATGTGATCGAGGGCCCGCTGATGGCCGGCATGAACGTGGTCGGCGACCTGTTCGGCTCGGGCAAGATGTTCCTGCCGCAGGTGGTGAAATCCGCCCGCGTCATGAAGCAGGCCGTCGCTGTGCTTCTGCCCTACATGGAAGAGGAAAAGCGCCTCAATGGCGGCGACCAGAAAAAATCGGCCGGCAAGGTGCTGATGGCGACCGTCAAGGGCGACGTCCACGATATCGGCAAGAACATCGTCGGGGTCGTGCTCGCCTGCAACAATTACGAGATCATCGACCTCGGCGTGATGGTGCCGGCGACCAAGATCCTGGAAACGGCGATTGCCGAAAAGGTCGATATCATCGGGCTTTCCGGCCTGATCACTCCGTCGCTCGACGAGATGGCGCATGTGGCTTCGGAAATGGAGCGCCAGGGTTTCGACATTCCGCTTCTTATCGGCGGCGCGACGACCAGCCGCGTGCATACCGCGGTCAAGATCCACCCGCGCTACAATCGCGGCCAGGCGATCTACGTGACGGATGCCAGCCGCGCGGTCGGCGTGGTGTCCGCGCTTCTGTCCGAAGACGGAAAGCCGAGCTACATCAGCACGGTTCAGGCGGAATATGCGAAGGTTGCCGCCGCGCATGCCCGCTCGGAAGCGGAAAAGACCCGCCTGCCGATCGCTCGCGCGCGCGCCAATGCCGAAAAGATCGATTGGTCGTCCTATCAGCCCAAGAAGCCGCAGTTCACCGGCACGAAGGTGTTCGAGACCTACGATCTGGCGGAACTGGCGAAATACATCGACTGGACACCGTTCTTCCAGACATGGGAGCTGAAGGGACGTTTCCCGGCGATCCTCCAAGACGAGAAGCAGGGCGAGGCGGCGCGCCAGCTTTATGCGGACGCCCAGGCGATGCTCGACAAGATCATTACGGAAAAATGGTTCCGGCCGCGGGCGGTGATCGGCTTCTGGCCGGCCAATACGGTGGGAGACGATATTCGCGTCTACACGGATGAAAGCCGCGCGGAAGAACTCGCGACCTTCTTCACGTTGCGTCAGCAGCTTTCGAAGCGGGACGGCCGCCCGAACGTGGCGCTGTCGGATTTCGTCGCACCGGTCGCGACCGGTCTCGACGACTATGTCGGCGGTTTCGTCGTCACGGCCGGCATCGAGGAAGTGGCGATCGCCGAGCGGTTCGAACGGGCGAACGACGACTATTCCTCGATCCTCGTCAAGGCGCTGGCGGACCGCTTCGCGGAAGCCTTCGCCGAATGCATGCACGAGCAGGTCCGCAAGGAATTCTGGGGCTATGCGGCCGACGAGCAGTTCTCGGCGGACGAGCTGATCACCGAGGCCTATCACGGCATCCGCCCGGCGCCCGGTTATCCGGCCCAGCCCGACCATACGGAAAAGGCAACGCTGTTCCGGCTGCTCGACGCGGAAGAGGCGACCAGCGTCGTCTTGACGGAAAGCTACGCGATGTGGCCCGGCTCGTCGGTCTCCGGCCTCTATATCGGCCATCCGGCATCCTATTATTTCGGCGTCGCCAAGATCGAGCGCGACCAGGTCGAGGACTATGCCAAGCGCAAGGGAATGTCGGTCGAGGAAGTGGAGCGCTGGCTGGGGCCGGTCCTCAACTACGTGCCGACGTCCGGCCAGGATGCGGTCGACGACGCGGCCTGAGGAGGCCGCCGCCAGATACGGCTCAAATGCAAAACGGCATCCGCGAGGATGCCGTTTTCGTCTGCGGACCGTCGGCCCTCCGCGATCAGTCGCGGATGATCAGGAAGTCGTGGGCGTTGAAGCGCAGCGTCAGGGTTTCGCCCGACTGTGGCAGGACCGCGTCCGGCGAATTGAACATGTCGAAGGAAATCTGGTTTCCGCCGACATCGAGCTTGGTGCGGATGACCGAGCCCAGGAAATGCGAGGAGAGGACCTGGCCGGTGAGCGACGTGTCGCCCTTTGCATTTTCCAGGAGCGAACCGGCTTCAGGGCGCAGCGCGATCGACAGCTTGTCGCCGCCCTTCAGCGCGCCGATCGATTCCCTCAACCTGATGGTGTTTTCGCCGACCTTGACGGTGTTGGCCGCCGGATCGACGACGGTCGCCTCGATGATGTTGAGCGTGCCGACGAAGGAGGCGACGAAACGGGTGGTCGGACGATTGTAAATTTCCGACGGCGTGCCGATCTGGTCGGCGCGGCCGGCATTCATGACGACCACTCGGTCGGAGATCGACAGGGCCTCTTCCTGGTCGTGCGTCACGAAAACGGTGGTGATGC
The DNA here is from genome assembly GCF_002968535.1 of Neorhizobium sp. T7_12. Classification (NCBI taxonomy): domain Bacteria; kingdom Pseudomonadati; phylum Pseudomonadota; class Alphaproteobacteria; order Hyphomicrobiales; family Rhizobiaceae; genus Neorhizobium; species Neorhizobium sp. T7_12. The sequence continues at coordinate 1,005,061 of NZ_PVBK01000001.1, forward strand.
CGAGCTGGCGCTGGATTTCACGAATCTCTTCGCGCAATGACACGCGAATCTTGGCATCGAGCGCCGACAGCGGCTCGTCGAGCAGCAGGACCTGCGGCTTTGGCGCAAGCGCGCGGGCGAGCGCCACGCGCTGCTGCTGGCCGCCGGACATCTGGTAGGGGTAGCGGTCGGCCAGATGGTCGAGGCTGATCAGCTTCAGCATTTCCTTGACGCGTGTTTCGATCTCCGTCTTGGACTTGCCGGCGACCTTCAAACCGAAGGCGACGTTGTCGAAGACGTTCATGTTCGGAAATAGCGCATAGGCCTGGAATACCATGCCGATATTGCGCTGATTGGTCTTCAGTGCGTTCTGGTTCCGGCCGTTGATCGAGATCGCACCATCGCTCGGGCTTTCGAACCCGGCGATCATGCGCAACACGGTCGTCTTGCCGCAGCCCGAGGGTCCGAGAAAGGAGACGAACTCGCCCTTCTCGATGGACATGTTGAAGTCCTTGACGACCTGCGTCGGGCCGAAGCTCTTCTTGATACTTTCGAGAACGAGGAACGACATCAAAATTCCTTAAGGCCTGGCCGGCGACAATTTGCCGAAGCGGGAAACGAGCTGGATCAGACCCATCGAGAGCCAGGTGATCGCAAACGCAATGACCGCCAGCGCAGAAGGCTCGTAAGCCTTGTTGGCGCCGACGAGCTGGAGATAGGGACCGAAGGCCGGACGGTTGAGAAGGGCCGCCATGGTGAATTCGCCCATGACGATCGCAAACGTGATGAAGGCGCCCGAGAGCACGCCCGACATGACGTTCGGGAAAATGCAGCGGAACATGATCGTCGGCCATTTGGCGCCGAGAATTTCGGCCGCCTCCGTCAGCGTCCGCACATCGATGGTCCGCATCGCGGTATCGACCGAACGGTACATGTAGGGAAGGGCCAGGGTCACGTAGGAGAAGGTCAGCAGGATGTTGGTGCCCTGGGTCGAGCCGGTGAACGGGATCCAGGACGAAGAATTGTAGAGACGCAGGTAGCCGAACACGATGACGATCGCCGGAATGACGAGCGGCAGGAGCGTGATGAATTCGACGACCGGCCGCATTTGCGGCAGGCGCAGCCGAACCCAATAGGCGGTCGGCACGATGAGGAACATGCCGACGATGATCGTCACCAGCGCCATCAGCATCGAGAAGCCGAAGGTGGCGCGGAACTGAGCGTCCGTAAACACCGACTGGTAGGCATCGAAAGAATAGGCGCCGCGCCGCATGCGCAGCGAGAACTCGAACGTGCCGATCAGCGGCACGAAGAAATAGATGGCGCCGATGGCAATCGCGATCCAGGCGAAGATTTTGTGCGCCTTCATTTCTGCCACCGTTCGGCGCGGCTGCGCAGCCAGATATAGAGGATGTTGGAAATACCGGTGATGACGATCATGCCGAGGGCCAGGGCATAACCCAGATTGGGATTATGCAGCACGTCGCCACGGATCTGGGCATAGAGCAGGATCGGCACGATGTTGAGCGAGGCACCGGTCAGCGCAAAGGCGGTCGCAATCGCACCGAAGGCGTTGGCGAAAAGGAGGAGCGTGGCGCCCATCAGGCTCGGCCAGAGGATCGGCAGCACGACCATGCGCCAGTATTGCCACGTGGATGCGCCAAGGATTTCGGACGCCTCGCGCCACTCCTTCTTCAATCCGTCCAGCGCCGGCGTCAGGATCAGTACCATCAGCGGGATCTGGAAGAACATGTAGGTGATCGTCAGGCCGAAGAAGGAGAGGAGGTTGAACCCCGTCGAATAGAGATTGAAGCCGAACCAGTCCCGCATGAAGATCGTGACCAACCCGGTCCGGCCAAGTGTCGCCAGGAAGGCGAAGGCGAGCGGCACACCGGCGAAGTTCGAGGCGACGCCTGAAAAGGTCAGCAGGCTGGAGCGGATCCAGGACGGCACGCCGCCGAGCACGACTGCCCAGGCGAGGAAAAAGCCGATCAACGCGCCACCCAGTGCCGAAGCGACGGATACCCGGATGCTGATCCAGTAGGCGCTCAGGATGGAAGGCGAAAAGAGATCGACAATGTTCTGAAACGTGAATTCGCCGGCCGGATTGAAGAAGGCGCCGACGATCAGATAGAGCGTCGGAACAATCAGGAAGGCGAGCGCGAATACCATGAACGGCACGATGCCGAGCCAGTCTATGACTGTCCGGCGATCGATGAATGACGTGGAAGCGGTGGTCATGAATGCTGGCCATCCAGGGAGAAACGGGAAAGCTCCCGCGCCGGGCGGCGCGGGAGCTCGGTCTTGTTCCGATTACTTTGCGACGTTGGCGCCGACTACGCTATCCCATTTCTTGGTAATGGTTTCCTTGGCGGCAGCCTGCTGGGCGAGCGTCGGGAATACGGCCTTCTCATAGGCCGCTGCCGGGGGCAGGGCGTCGAGCAGGTTCTTCGGAATCTTGTTGTTCTTGGCAAGATCGTTGAAGCGGATCGGGTGGCAATATCCCTTCAGCCAGCCGAGCTGACCTTCGTCGGAATAGAGGTATTCCATCCACAGCTTCGCAGCGTTCGGATGCGGAGCGAAGGCGGAGATCGCCTGGACATAGACGCCTGCAACGACGCCGGTTGCCGGAACCACGACCTCGAAGGGCGGGTTGCCCTTCAGGCTCTGGCCCCAGGACAGGGCATTATAGTCCCAGGCGATGATGATCGGCGTGGTGCCCTGCGCGAACGGCGCGGCCTTGCCGGTCACCGGAACGAAGTTGCCCTTCTTGTTGAGTTCGGCGAAGAACTTCAGGCCTTCGTCGCCGGCCTTGGCGGAGTCGCCCTTGGCGCCGGAGAGGCCGGCAGCGAAAACGCCCTGGACGGCCTGATTGGCGCTGCGGGGATCGCCGGCGAGCGCGACGGTGTTGGCGTAGTCGGACTTCAGGAGATCAGGCCAGTCCTTCGGAGACGTCTTGACGAGGTCCTTGTTCACTAGGAAAGCCAGAACGCCGTAATAGTCGCCGTACCAGTAGCCGTCGGCATCCTTGGCGTCGGCCGGGATCGAATCCCAGGTGGAGACCTTGTAGGGCTGGATTAGGCCCTCAGTCTTGGCGGACGGACCGAACGACAGGCCGACGTCGATGACGTCGGGAGCCTGCGGGCCCTTGTTGCCCTTGTTGGCCTTGATCGCTTCGATTTCGTCGCCGGAACCGGCATCCGGGTTCAATTCGTTGACCTCGAGGCCGTACTTCGCCTTGAAGCCGGCGATGACGTCGCCGTAACCGCACCAGCTATGGGGCAGGGCGATCGTGGTCAGCGTGCCTTCCTTCTTGGCGGCTGCGATCAGCTCGGCGCTCGGCTCGGCGGCTGCGATGGCGGTGGAGGCGATGACGATGGCAGTCGTCAGGGAAAGAAGACGTTGGGTCTTGTTGAGCAAGGTATCCTCCTAGGGGTTCAGGTAGTCCGGATCGTTTCGGCGCGACTCGTAGAGCCAGTTCATGTATCGTATGTGACAGCCCGGAGGATGAGTATCTGCTCATAAACCCCCGGATTGCCGGCATATTTCTTGAGCCCGACAATCAGTCGGGACGGCTCTGGCGGCCCGGCCGGCGGAACAGCATCGTCCGCTCGAAAAGACCTTCCAGAGAGTTCATGCGTTCGCGGGTCTCCTCCCATGTCGCGCTCTGGACCGCCTCGATCAGCGCTTCGACGACGAAGAGAGTAATGACGGAGCTGTCCCAGGCCGATGGCGCCTCGATCCGCACCTTGAACGTATGTTGCGCATGTTTGGCAACGGGCGAGGCCCAGACGTCGGTCAGCAAGATGATGACGACGCCGTTGGCCCGTGCGGCCTCCGCCAGCGTCGCCATCTCCTGCTCGTAGCGGCGGATGTCGAAGATCACCAACACGTCGCCGGCGCTCATGTTGAGAACATGCTGCGGCCAGGAACTGGAATTGGTGGAGATCAGGGTCGTCCTGGGACGGATGACCTGCATATGCGTGAAGAAGTATTCGGCCAGCGCCCCCGTGATGCGGCCGCCGACGAAATAGATGCTGCGGTCGCGATCACGCAGAAGTGCAGCCGCGCCCTCAAAGGTCGTGGTGTCGAGAGCCGAAAGCGTATCGCGCAGATTGGCGGTGATCGCGTCGGCGAAACGGTTGAGGATATGCGTGCCCGGCGCATTGGATGCCCAGCGGTCATGCTTGGCAATCGGGTTGGAGAGCGTCGCCTCGAGCTCCTGGTGGAGATGCGACTGGAATTCCGGATAACCTTTGTAGCCGAGCTTCTGCACCATGCGCGCGACCGTCGGCGTCGAAACGCCCGCGTTCTCCGCGATCACAGTGATGCTGCCGAGCCCTGACACCGGATAGTTCTCCAATAGGCTGTCCGCCAACTGTTTTTCCGCGCGCGTCAGGCTGTCGTAACGAACACGAATGACATCCGATACGGTGCGTGCAGTTGGTGGCACTAAAGCTGTTCCCTCCGGTCTTCGCCGGTTGTCGAAAGATTAACAATCGTTTCTGCAGAGAAGTCAACGGTGCGTTTGAAGAGAAATTTTCAGAATCACGTTGACGGCGGCCGGAAAGTGAAGAATTCTCTTCTTAATCCAATTTAAACGATTTTTCCCGGAACGCGTTCATGCTGGTCCAGTCGGAATTCTTCTCGGAGGCGGATGGCGAGCCCGTTGCCGTGGACAATGCAGGCGGCCGGGGAGAGGTGCTTCTCGTCTGCGAGCATGCCTCGAGACGCCTGCCGGAACGTTATGGCGATCTCGGGCTCTCGAAGGATGCGCTTGCCTCGCATATCGCCTGGGATCCGGGGGCACTTGCCGTTTCGCGACTGATGTCGAAGAGCCTTGACGCGACGCTGATCCACCAGCGGTTTTCTCGGCTCCTCTACGACTGCAACCGGCCGCCGGATTCGCCTGCCGCCATGCGTGACGTGTCCGAGATCTTCCGGATCCCCGGCAACGAGAACCTGTCGGAGGCGGAGAAATCGCGCCGGACCACGGCACTCTATCTGCCGTTCCACGGCCGCATCCGAGAGGAGATCGCGGCACGGCGGGCGAGGGGGCTGCAGACGGTGCTCGTCACCATTCACAGCTTTACGCCGGTCTATTTCGGCAAGGAGCGGCCCGTCGAGATCGGCGTGCTTCACGATACCGACAGCCGGCTTGCCGACCGGATGCTGCAGGCCGCATCCGACACGCATCTCTATCGCGTCGAGCGCAACGAGCCTTACGGACCGGCGGACGGCGTGACACATACACTGGAAGTCCACGCCCTGCCGGCGGGGCTTCTCAACGTCATGATCGAAATCAGGAACGATCTCATAACAGACGAAACCGGCCAGGGGGTCGTGGCCGATTTCTTGACAGGATTGCTGCGGGAAAGCCTCGCAGACATCCAAAGATAAGACCCGGGGAGCAGCAGCTCGCATGCCCGCGGTCGATCGCCGCGGGAAGAACAAACCGGATGGCCGCGATGGCGCGGTCTTTCTGCCAACAGGGGGAAGTCATGTCCGATTATACCGAAGGCGACAAAAAGCAGGATACCCATATCCTGCATTCCATGGGCTATGCGCAGGAACTCGAGCGTCGCATGAGCTCGTTTTCCAACTTCGCAATTTCGTTTTCCATCATTTGCATTCTCTCCGGCGGCATCAACTCGCTGGGCCAGGCGACTGCCGGCGCCGGCGGCGCAGCGATCGGTATCGGCTGGCCGCTCGGCTGCCTGATTTCCGGCATCTTCGCGCTCGGGCTCGCGCAGATCGGATCGGCCTATCCGACGGCGGGCGGGCTCTATCATTGGGGATCGATCCTCGGCAACCGCTTCACCGGCTGGCTTTCCGCCTGGCTCAACCTGCTCGGCCTCGTCACGGTGCTCGGCGCCATCAATGTCGGGACGTTCTATTTCTTCTTCGGCGCCTTCGGGCCGACTTTCGGCATCGAGGATACGCTGACGCACCGCGTGGTTTTCGTTGCCATCATCACCGGGCTGCAGGCCGGCATCAATCATTTCGGCATAGGTCTGACAGCGAAACTCACCGACTTTTCCGGCTATCTGATCTTTGCGACCGCGATCCTCCTGACGATCGCATGCCTTATCGCAGCCCCCGGCTTCGATTTCGCGCGGCTCTTCACTTTCGCCAACTATACCGGCACGGAGGGGGCGGCGCTCGTCTGGCCGACGAGCGTTTCCGGCTTGATGGCATTCCTTCTCGGCCTGCTCCTGCCGATCTACACGATCACCGGTTATGACGCCTCGGCCCATACATCCGAGGAAACCGTCAAGGCGGCGGAATCCGTGCCGCGCGGCATGATCTCGGCCGTCCTGTGGTCCGCCTTGTTCGGCTACATGATGCTGTGCGCGTTCGTACTGATGATCCCCAACATGGACGATGCGGCCAAGCAGGGCTGGAACGTATTCTTCTGGGCGATGGACGCGCAGATGAACCCGACCGTGAAGAGCATCCTGTATTTCCTGATCTTCATCTCGCAGCTGCTCTGCGGACTGGCCACCGTCACGTCGGTATCGCGAATGATCTTCGCCTTCGCGCGCGACAAGGGCCTGCCTGCGTCGTCGGTGCTCGCCAAGGTCAGCCCAAAACACCGTTCGCCCGTCGCGGCGATCTGGACCGGCTCCATCCTCGCCGTCCTGTTCGTCTGGTTCACCTCGGCGATCACCATTGCCGGCACGCCGGCCTATTCGATCGTCGTGTCTTGCACGGTCATCTTCCTGTTCCTGTCCTTCGCCCTGCCGATCGCGCTCGGGCTGTTCACGATCGGCACGGCGAAATGGCCGAAAATGGGACCCTGGAACATGGGGATTCCGGTCTACAGGCTGGTTGCAGTCCTGGCGATCATCTCGATGATCGTCATCTTCTTCATCGGCATTCAGCCGCCGAACGACTGGGCGCTCGAAATCACCGTCGGCTTCCTGGTGCTGACCGGAATCGTCTGGTTCGCCTTCGAGAACCGGCGCTTCATGGGACCGCCGATCGGCGATGCCATCGCCAAGCGACAGGCCGAGATCGCTGCTGCGGAAGCGGCTGTCGGAGAAAAGTAAGCGCGACCGGGCTGACGACCCTATGATCCCGCCGCCACGACACTCGAGAGGTTGTGGCGGTTCACCCTTTTGAAACGGATGTGAGGCATGACCCCGATTTACTCCTTCGACGATCTGAAACGCGATGTCGCCGACGGCCGCATCGATACGATCATCGCCGCCCAGGTGGACATGCAGGGCCGCCTGATGGGCAAGCGGTTCCAGGCGGAATATTTCGTCGAGAGCGCCTATCAGGAAACGCATAGCTGCAACTACCTGCTTGCGACCGATATCGAGATGGAGACCATTTCCGGCTACAAGGCGACCAGCTGGGAGCAGGGGTACGGCGACTATACGATGAAGCCGGATCTCGCGACGCTCAGAAAACTGCCCTGGCTCGAAGGCACCGCGCTGGTCCTCTGCGACGTGCTCGATCACCACACCCATGCGGACGTGCCGCATTCGCCGCGGGCGGTCCTCAAGAGACAGGTCCAGCGGCTCGCAGACATGGGCATGTCCGCCTTCATGGCGACCGAACTCGAATTCTTCCTGTTCGACCAGAGCTACGACCAGGCCCGCGAAAGCGGTTACCGCAATCTCAAGCTGGCGAGCGGTTACAACGAGGATTACCACATCTTCCAGACCACCAAGGAAGAGGAGGTGATGCGGGCGATCCGCACCGGCCTGCAGGGCGCCGGCATTCCGGTCGAGAATTCCAAGGGCGAGGCATCGCCCGGCCAGGAGGAAATCAACGTCCGTTACGCCGATGCGCTGACCATGGCCGACCGGCACGTGATCATCAAGAATGCGGCTAAGGAGATCGCCTGGGGCAAGGGCAAGGCTATCACCTTCCTCGCCAAGTGGAATTATTCGGCCGCCGGCAGCTCGTCGCACATCCACCAGTCCCTGTGGAGCGCCGACGGCAAGACGCCGCTGTTCTTCGACAAGGACAACGAGCACGGCATGTCGGAACTGATGAAACACTATATCGCCGGGCTGCTCGCCCACGCGAGCGAGATCACTTATTTCCTGGCACCCTACATCAATTCCTACAAGCGCTTCATGGCCGGCACGTTCGCGCCGACCAAGGCCGTCTGGTCGAAGGACAACCGCACCGCCGGTTACCGTCTCTGCGGCGAGGCGTCCAAGGGAATACGCATCGAATGCCGCGTCGGCGGTTCCGACCTGAACCCCTATCTCGCCATGGCGGCACTGATTGCGGCGGGCATCGACGGGATCGAGAAGAAGATGACGCTGGAGCCTGCCTTCGTCGGCGACGCCTATGGCGGCAAGGGTGTTCGAGAAATCCCGCGAACGCTGCGTGACGCGATCGAGCTCATGGACGGCTCGGAACTGCTGCGCTCCGCCTTCGGCAACGACGTCATCGACCACTATGTCCGCGCCGGCCAGTGGGAACAGGAGGAATACGATCGCCGCGTGACGGACTGGGAAGTGGCGCGCGGTTTCGAGAGGGCTTGAGATAATCGCAACGCTGAGGTGTGCTTGTTGTCATTATGGCATTATGTTAAGCTGTTTCCACAACCAGCGGGAATGGTCATGAGCCCTATAGACAGTGAATGGTTTTATCAGAAACTTGATCAAGGACAGAAATCCTTGCGCGATTTGGCTCGCTTCATGTCGCTCGATCCCAGTGCCGTATCGCGGATGCTGAAGGGCGAACGGAAGATGAGCGCAGATGAGCAGGACGATATCGCCGTCTTCCTCGGGATAAATCTCGAGGAGGTGGCCGCGCACCGGCGGGGCAAGGTGTTCGGATTTGAGGAGACGAAGCAAGGCAGCTATGACGCCACCGGCTACTTGGACCCTCAGCCAGCCAAAATGTTCACGAAAGACGATATCATCTACAAGGATGGCAAGCGTTGGATGGAAAAAGAGGACGGGACGCTCATAGAGTTGCATCCCGCCTACGGCTGCATGGCGGGAACGGTCACTGTCATGCCGGGCGTCGATCTCACCGCACCGATGGATTGGGATGAGGAATGGGGCGAGAAGCTTTATAATGAGTAGCCGCTTTCTGCTCGATACGTGCTTCGTGATCTGGATGTCGCAGAATGAGGCGTTGGCGCCGATGGCATTGGAGTCGCTGGCTGAAAGCAAGGCCCAGAAAATTCCGGTTTTCGTATCTTCCGTGACAGCGTGGGAGATGGGCATGCTGCTTTCGAAAGGGCGTATTCGTGAAACCCGGGATGCCGAGCAATGGTATCGCGACTATCTGCGAGATGGGGGCTTTGTTGAGCATCCGGTAACCTCTACGATCTTCGTTACCGCTTGCTTCCTGCCCCAACCCATCCACAAGGACCCGATCGACCGAATCCTGATCGCCACCGCTCGCGAACACGACCTGACCATCATCACGCGCGACCGCGCTATTCTATCCTATGGCGCTGCGGGCTATGTCCGCACGCTTGCCTGTTAACCCCTCGGGGGCCTGCTGATTTTCTGGAGCCTATATCAATGACAATGATCCAATGTATCTCGCCGGTCGACGGTTCGGTCTATGCCGAGCGTTCGGCCATGTCGGCGGAAGCGGCCGACGAAGCTATCGGGCGCGCACGGCATGCGCAGAAGGCGTGGGCGAAGCGGCCGCTCGAAGAGCGTGTCCATCTCGTGCTGAAAGGCGTCGCGCGTCTCAACGAGATGGTCGAGGAAGTGGTGCCCGAGCTTGCCTGGATGATGGGCCGGCCGGTGCGTTATGGCGGCGAGTTCAAGGGGTTCAACGAGCGCTCCAATTACGTCGCCTCGATCGCCGCCGATGCGCTCGCTCCGCTGCGCGTCGAGGACAGCGCCACGTTCGAACGTCGCATCGAACGGGAGCCGCATGGGGTCGTGTTCGTCATCGCGCCCTGGAACTATCCTTATATGACTGCGATCAACACGATCGCGCCGGCATTGATGGCCGGCAACGCGGTTGTCATCAAACATGCCTCGCAAACGCTGCTTGTCGGTGAGCGCATGGTGCGCGCCTTTGTCGAGGCCGGCGTTCCGGAAGACGTCTTCCAGAATATCTTCCTCGACCACGCGACGTCGGCGAAGCTGATTTCCCAGGGCATGTTCAATTTCATCAATTTTACGGGCTCGGTCGAGGGCGGACGGTCGATCGAGCGGGCCGCCGCCGGCACATTTACCGGCATCGGCCTCGAACTCGGCGGCAAGGATCCCGGTTATGTGATGGACGACGCCGATCTCGACGCCGCCGTCGATACGCTGATGGATGGCGCGACCTATAATTCCGGCCAGTGTTGCTGCGGCATCGAGCGCATCTATGTGCACGAATCGCTTTACGATTCCTTCGTTGAGAAGTCGGTCGCCTGGGTGTCGAACTACAAGCTCGGCAACCCGCTCGACAAGGAAACGACGCTCGGGCCGATGGCCAACAAGCGCTTCGCCAAGGTGGTGCGTCAGCAGATCACCGACGCGGTGGCGAGCGGCGCCAGGGCGCTGGTCGATCCGAAGCTTTTCCCGGCCGACGACGGCGGCGCCTATCTTGCGCCGCAAGTATTGGTTGACGTCGATCATTCCATGGAGATCATGCGGGAAGAGACGTTCGGCCCGGCTGTCGGCATCATGAAGGTGAAGAGTGACGACGAGGCGATCGGTTACATGAACGACAGCCGCTACGGGCTGACGGCGTCGCTGTGGACGCCGGATGTCGACCGGGCAAACCGGATCGGCAGCCAGCTCGAAACCGGCACGGTGTTCATGAATCGCGCCGACTATCTCGATCCGGCGCTTGTCTGGACCGGCGTCAAGGAAACCGGGCGAGGCGGTTCGCTCTCCGTCCTCGGTTTCCACAACCTGACCCGCCCGAAATCCTACCACCTGAAGAAGGTCACGAAATGAATATCGTCGCGAACTGGAGCTATCCGACCGCCGTCAAGCTGGGCCGCGGACGCATCAAGGAACTGGCGGACGCCTGCAAGACGCTCGGCCTCAGCAAGCCGCTCCTGGTCACCGACCGGGGACTGGCCTCGATGGCGATCACCGGCCACGCGCTCGACGTGCTCGAAGAGGCGGGCCTCGGCCGGGCGATCTTTGCCGACGTCGATCCGAACCCGAACGAGAACAACCTCGAAGCCGGCATCAAGGCCTACAATGACGGCGGCCATGACGGCGTCGTTGCCTTCGGCGGCGGTTCGGGCCTCGATCTCGGCAAGCTGATCGCCTTCATGGCCGGCCAGACACGGCCGGTCTGGGATTTCGAGGATATCGGCGACTGGTGGACCCGCGCCGACGCCTCGAAGATCGCGCCGATCGTCGCCGTGCCGACCACGGCCGGGACCGGTTCGGAAGTCGGCCGGGCAGGGGTGCTCACCAATTCCGCCACCCATGTGAAGAAGATCATTTTCCACCCGAAACTGCTGCCGGGCGTCGTCATCTGCGATCCGGAGCTGACGATGGGCATGCCGAAGGCGATCACCGTCGGCACCGGCATGGATGCCTTTGCCCATTGCCTGGAAGCCTATTCCTCGCCCTTCTACCACCCGATGTCCGGCGGGATCGCGCTCGAAGGCATGCGGCTCGTCAAGGAGTTCCTGCCGCGCGCCTATAGGGACGGGGCGGATCTCGAAGCACGCACCAACATGATGTCGGCCGCAGCCATGGGGGCGGTCGCCTTCCAGAAGGGGCTCGGCGCCATCCATTCGCTGTCGCATCCGATCGGCGCGGTCTACAACACTCATCACGGCATGACCAATGCGGTCGTCATGCCGCCGGTGCTGCGCTTCAATCGGCCGGCGATCGAGGAGAAGATCGCCCGCGCTGCGGCCTATCTCGGCATCGCCGGCGGGTTCGACGGGTTCTACGACTATGTCCTGTCATTGCGTTCGGAACTCGGCGTGCCCGAAAATCTCACGGCGATGGGGATCAAGCCCGACCGAATCGATGAGCTGACGGCCATGGCGATGGAGGACCCCAGCTGCGGCGGCAACCCCGTCACCATGACGATGGAGAATACCAAGGCGCTTTTCCTCGCCTGCTTTTAAGACTTCCAGACCCCGATGCATCGGCGTCGATCAAGCCCGGAAGGCAAAACTTCCGGGCTTTTCCGCATTTTAGAGCCAAAAGCTAAATCTCCTGAGTGATATTAATGGTGGCTAAATTTGCAATTCGTTAACCATGTTTGGAAAGGATGTGCTTATGACACCATGCTTCCCGGTGTCCTCGTGAGCGATGTGGCTCAAGACTTGTTCGAGGACCGAAAATGCCAGTAATTTCCTTTGCCAATGCCAAGGGTGGAGCCGGAAAAACGACCGCGGCACTCCTGCTCGCCACCGAACTTGCCCATCAGGGTTTTCGCGTCACCGTCATCGATGCCGATCCGCAGCGCTGGATCAGCCAATGGTTCGAGACCTCTCGCGCGGTGCGCAACATCGAGGTGGTATCGGAAGTCACACTCGCATCGCTGCAGTGTCACCTGCGGGAAATGGCATCGCGCACCGACTATTTCATCATCGACCTCGCCGGCGCCCGTGACGCGCTGGTCACCACGGCGATCGGCCTTTCCGACCATGTGATGATCCCGGTCCAGGGTTCTGCCATGGACGCCAAGGGTGCGGCGCAGATCCTCGACCTCCTGTCCTACATGAAGGAGAAGGCCGGCCTGGTGATCCCGCATTCGGTGGTGCTGACGCGGGTGACGTCCATGGTCACCACCAAGGCGCTGCTGACCATCAAAGGGCTTCTGGCAGCCCGCGGCGTGCATGTCCTCGATACGCCGATCGGCGAACGCATCGCCTTCAAGGAACTCTTCGAGACCGGCGGCACGCTGCACACGCTCGATCCGGCCAAGGTCAGCAATCTCGACAAGGCGAAGGAAAACGCCCGCTCCTACGCACAGGAAGTCATGCGGCTCATGCCCGTCAAGATCACCCGGTCCGTTGCGTCGCGCCTCTTCGGATTGAGCCGCTACGCAGCCTGATCACCATTGGACTTCTGTTCATCCCAAGACGTGTGTTCATTCCAAGACGTGGATTAAGAGGCGGTTGGTTCGAAAGAGCCGACCGCCTTTGCATATGCGCTGGCCGCTTGGGTAGCTGCGGCTGCCGTTCCGATCAGTTCGGGCTCTTCCAGATTGGCCGGAACGCTGCGCGCGGCGACGAATCGGTCGCGCATCTGACGCCAGTTCTGCTGGGCGAGGCTGCTGATTTCATTCGGCTGCATTCCGGACGTCGTCAGGATCTCGACTGTCAGCAGGTCGAATCGATCTTCCGAATGCATATAGCTCCAGCCGATCAGTCTGCTTTGCGGAAGCGACGCGACGAGGACGTGCAGCATCTGCTCGAGCGCGATACGTTCGGGAGCACCCAGCAGGACTTCGTCATGGGCGAGCGGTATCGCGATCGTCTTTTCATGATCTTTTTCGGCATGGCGACGGAAACCAGGTGGGCCGGAATTTTCAAGCATGACCTGGTTACAGACGCAGATGCAACGATTGCAGATCGCCGTGGCTGCCGGACCGGCAATGATCATCTCGACAGTACGGCGGTTTTCACCGCAAAAGGAGCAGACAGCTCTATCGTCGCCGCGTCCGAAGAGGAGGGACAGGGCGCCTTTGAGTCTCGTTGGGAAGTTCATTCCATCCACCGCCGATGTACATTTTTCTCGCGAAAAACTAGGGCGTCTTTTGGCTGAAGCCAGATTGCCAGGCAAACAAAAAGCCTTCGGCAGCGGGTGCCGACGGCTGATAGGTTGTGCCGGGATCTTACTCGGTGAATTCTACCGTCGTGCCTGGCTTGACCATCTTGGCAAGTTCCCTTGCGTCCCAGTTGGTCAGGCGGACGCAGCCGTGGCTGTTGGTCTTGCCGATCTTGGAAGGTTCCGGCGTGCCGTGGATGCCGTATGTGGGCTTCGAGAGTGCAATCCAGACCGTACCGACCGGGCCGTTCGGGCCTGGCGGGATCTGCAGGATCTGGTCGTTATTGCCTTGCTTGAAATTGATCTTCGGATTGTAGGTGTAACCGGGATCGAGCGCGATGCGTTCGACCGTATGGGTTCCAGTCGGCGAAGGCGTGTCGGTGGAGCCGATGGTGGCCGGATAGGCGGCGATCAGGCGCCCGTCCGCGCCGTAGGCGAAGACCTGTTTCCTGGCCTTGTCGGCGAGAATGCGGGTGACCTGACCGGCCTTCGGCTGGCCGGGATTGATCACCTTGATGGTCGAGCCGGGGATGGTGAAATCGACGCCGGGATTGAGCGCCTTCAGATAGTTCTCGTCCATGTGGAACTGCTCGGCGAGCTTCTCCGTCACGGACATATAGGACATGGCCGGCAGCTGCGACTTGTGGGCATAGTCTTCCGGGATCGACGCGACATAGGGACCGGCGGCATCGGCCGGGGTGATCGTGTAGTCGACGATCGGCAGGCCGCCCGAATAGGTCAGCCGCTGCATGATGTCTTCGGAATTGTTCGGATCGAGCGTCTCACCGGTCATTTCCTGCCAGGCGGCGATCGCCTTGTTGACGTTGTCGCCGAGATGGCCGTCGATCACGCCGGGCGAGATGCCTTCGCGGTCCAGGAAGACCTGAAGTGCTGCGATCTGGGCCTGCGGCTTCTTGGTGACGGTAATGATCGGCTTCTGCGGCAGAAGCGTTTCCGCCGGCCGCTGGTCCGGTTCGATCGAAGCCTCCTGCGGATAGCCCAAATCGTCGTCGGGGAGGGCCTGGTCATCCAGTGGCATGCGGCTGACCGAGCCTGGCCCTGGGATGCCGCCGGTAACGGCGCCTGGTTCGCCCGGCCGATACTCGCGGTAGTCGCGATAACCGCCTGCACCCTGCTGGTAACCGCCCGAATCGCGCAGCGACCGGTAACCGCCCGGCACCGGCGGATATTCCTGCCTCCGGTTGGGGCGATAGGTTTCCCCGCGGATTTCGGTCGCGACGACATTGCCGAAATGGTCGATGAGGACGCGGCGCCCCATGCCGTCTCGGCTGATGATGACGTCACGGCGATCCGGTTCATAGTCCAGGATCGAACCGTCGGGAGCGACGAGCATCGTTTCCGAAGGATAGCGGCCGTAGCGGTTCTGCGCCTCGGCGGAGGGAATTCCCTGTGCCGCGGTCAAGATCACCAGACTTGCGCATGCGAAAAATAGCCGCTTCACGATGTCACCGACTTCCTTGTTTCCTACTTAAACGTAATCGGGAAATCGGACATTGGTTCCCGCCCGTTCGCCTGTCGCCACAGACAAGTTAAATTTGACCGTAGTGTGGAAAAAGTGAATTCGTCATGAACGCACCGTTAAATTCACTTCACGATCGGTTAGAAGTTTTGACGAAACCGTGAAGGGAATGATTATGAAGGCTTTTTCCGCCGCCAACGGACCGAGGATTTTACTGGACCAGAGCTCCGTTCTCGATATCGGAGGCTGTTTTGTCGGCGATGTGGACCTTGCTCCGGGCCGGGCCATTCCGGACGACGGAGATCCGCGAATCGATCACTCGCTCGAAGGCTTTCTCTTCACCTGCGGGCCGGACCATATTCGTCACCCCGAGGCGATCGAGGGCGCCTCTGACGGCCGGAAATATCCGCTGCACGGATCCTTCTCCTCCCACCCCGCCGAAATCCTGTTTTGGGATGCGCAGGGGCCGGATGCGGAGTGCCGTGCCCGCGTGCCGCTGACCCTCGCGACCGGCGAGACGGCCCTCCTCGAACGCCATTGGCGGATCGACGGGGCGACGGGGGAGGTGAGCCTGTCGGACAAGGTCACCAATACCGGCTCGAAGCCGTTTGCGCGGGTGCATATGTACCACATGAATATCGGCGCCTGGCTGTTCGACGACCGGGTCCGGCTGAGCGGCGCGATGCTCGACAACGGCGGTTTCCCCTGGACCTTCGGAGGCGAGACCGGCGGCATATTCTGCGTCCCGGCGGCCGTCGAGGGCGAGCAGTGGGCCGAGATCGCGCTCGGCCCGATCGCGGCAATCGGCGGACTGACGCTGAAGGTGAAATTCAGGACCGATACGCTTCCGCATCTGCAGGTCTGGCGAAACCAGAAGGCGCCGGCGCATGTGCTTGGGATAGAGCCGGTTTCACATCGCCTGGCAAGCCGCCAGGAACTGGCGGCAAACGGAGAACTGGGCTTCGTCAAGCCCGGCGAAAGCGTCGAATACGGACTGCGCTTCTGCTTCGTCTGAGACCTGCCGTCCAGCGGCCGTCGCCCGATTGACGCCCGGGCGGCACCGTCGTAATGCTGGCGCCTCAATCAGAACGGAGGGCTCAAGCCATGGATATCCGCCAGATCAACGATGAGTATTCCGTCACCGGCCAGATCACCGTCGAGGATCTCGATCAGATCAAGGCCATGGGGTTCAAGTCGGTCGTCTGCCATCGTCCTGACGACGAAGAGCCGGGCCAGCCGCATTTCGCCGAGATCGAAGCTCGCGCCAAGGAACTCGGCCTCGACATCAGCCACATCCCGGTCGGCCGCATGGGCGTCGACGAACAGGGCGTCAAGGCGATGGTCGATGCACTCGACGAATTCCCGCGCCCGATGCTCGGTTTCTGCCGGTCCGGCGCCCGTTCGACAGCGATCTACGAAAAGAGCCAGCATCTGCGCGGCTGAAGATTTTCCGCGGCCTCGTGCCTATTGCGCGGGGTCTTTTCCCGAAGCTCAATTTTTTTGAGGAGAATTCCATGAGCATCCAGCGCATCGAGCCGGCCGCCCGCATGAGCGGCGCCGTCGTCCACGGCAACACCGTCTATCTGGCCGGTCAGGTCGGCGAAGGCGAGAGTGTCACCGACCAGTGCAAGGACGCGCTCGCCGAAGTCGACCGCCTGCTGGCGGCTGCCGGTTCCGACAAGTCGAAGATCCTGCAGACGATCATCTATCTCTCAGACATCGCCTATTTCGGCGAGATGAACGCCGTCTGGGAAGCCTGGATCGATCCGGCCAACCCGCCGGCCCGCGCCACCAGCGAAGCCAAGCTCGCTGCGCCGAAATACAAGGTCGAGTTCATCGTTACGGCTGCGATCTGATCGCTGCGATATTGATTCAGAAAGCCGGCCTATCGTTCTGATAGGCCGGCTTTTCCCGTTCAGGCCTTTTCGCGGATCTGGGTCAGCGTCCTTGCTGGCGTGATCGCTTCCGGATCGAGCCTGACCTCGATGATCGAGGGTTTGCCGCTGGCGCGCGCCCGTTCATAGGCAGGGCCGAACTCTTCCGTCTTCTCGACCAGCTCCCCGTGTCCGCCGAAGGCCTTGGCATAGGCGACGAAATCCGGGTTGACGAGGTCGGTAGCGCTGACGCGGCCCGGATACTCCCGCTCCTGGTGCATGCGGATCGTGCCGTAGATGCCGTTGTTGACGAGCACCGTGATGATCGGCAGTCCATAGCGGACGGCGGTGATGAATTCCTGGCCATGCATCATGAAACAGCCGTCGCCGGCAAAGCAGACGACTTCGCGTTCGGGAAACAGCTGTTTTGCGGCAACCGCGGCGGGGAGGCCGTAGCCCATCGAGCCGGAGGTCGGGGCGGACTGGGTGTTGTATTTGCGGAAGCGGTGGAAACGGTGCAGCCAGGTGGCGTAATTGCCGGCGCCGTTGGTGAAGATCGCGTCGTCGGGCACGTTCTCCTCGATCCACTGCATGATCGGCCCCATCCTGACCGGGCCGGGGCCGGCCTCCGGTGGCGTCGACCACTTGAGGTAGGAGTCGTGCAGCGCCGATTTCCGTTCGGTCCAGAGCGGGGCGGCCGGCGGATCGAGGTCCTTCAGGGCGGCGACGAATTCCGAAGGGGCGGCGCAGATCGGAAGGTCGGGCCGGTACATGCGCCCGAGTTCTTCCGGATCCGGGAAGACGTGGACGAGCTTCTGCTTCGGGTAGGGGATGTCGATCAGCGTGTAGCTGGAGGAGGGCATTTCCGACATGCGGCTGCCGATCAGCACCAGCAGGTCGGCCTCCTTGACCGCCTTGGCGAGCGCCGGATTGATGCCGATGCCGACATCGCCCGCATAGGACGGGTGCAGGTGATCGAACAGCATCTGGCGACGGAAGGAGCAGCCTACGGGCACCTTGAAGCGGCTGGCGAAATCCTGGAAATCGGCAACCGCCTGCTCGCTCCAGCGGGTGCCACCGAGGATGAACATCGGACGCTCGGCGTTCTTGAGCATGGTTTCGAATGCGGCGATCTGGTTTTTGCCGGGATGGCTTTCGACCGGCATGTAGGCACGGGCTTCGGGCGCCTCGACCTCTTCGACCAGCATGTCTTCCGGCAGCGTCAGCACGACCGGACCGGGGCGGCCGGAGGTGGCGACGGCAAACGCGCGGGTGACGAATTCCGGAATGCGGCGGGCGTCGTCGATCTCGCCGACCCATTTGGCGAATTCCGTAAAGGCGCGGCGGTATTCGACTTCCTGGAAGGCCTCGCGTTCCTTCATGTCGCGGCCGATCTGGCCGACGAAGAGGATCATCGGAATGGAATCCTGCCTGGCGATGTGAAGGCCGGCCGACGCGTTGGTGGCGCCGGGGCCGCGGGTCACCATGCAGATGCCGGGTTCGCCGCTGAGGCGCCCCCAGCTGTCGGCCATCATCGCGGCACCGCCTTCCTGGCGGCAGACGAGGATCTCGATCCCGCTTTCATACAGCGCGTCGAGCACGGCGAGATAGCTTTCTCCGGGTACGCAGGAGATGCGCTTGACGCCGTTCGCCTTCAGCGCCTCGACGATGAGCTGCCCTCCGGTCTTCATGACGGTGTTCATTTTTCTCTCCCCTCTTTTTCGATTTGATCGAGTTGCGCCAGCACGTCTGCGGTATGTTCGCCGAGCGCCGGGCTCGGCCGGTGATAGGCAAGCGGCGTTTCCGACAGCACGATCGGGCTACGCACGCCCGGGATGACGGTGCCGTCTGCCGCTTCCAGATCGATTCGGAGCCCGCGCTCCTTGACCTGCGGATCGTTGAACATTTCGGCGATCGAATTGATCGGCCCGGCCGGCACGGCATTGTCACCGCAGGCGGCGAGCAGCTCGGCCTTCTTCCATTTCGACGTCTGCGCGAGGATCAGCCGGCGCACTTCGACGCGGTTGGCGACGCGCGCCTTGTTGGTGGCGAAACGCTCGTCGTCGGCCATCCCGTCGATGCCGAGGATGCGGCAGAGGCGGCGGAACTGGCCGTCATTGCCGACGGCGAGGATCAGGTGGCCGTCTTCGGTGGCCAGGACCTCGTAGGGGCTGATATTCGGATGAGCATTGCCGAGCCGCACCGGTGCCTCGCCGGAAACCAGGTAGTTCATGTTCTGGTTGGCGAGGATGCCGGCCTGGACGTCGAGCAGCGCCATGTCGACATGCTGGCCTTCGCCGGTCTTCATCGCATGGATCAGCGCGCCCTGGATGGCGGTCACCGCATAGATGCCGGTGAAGATGTCGGCGATCGCGACGCCCGCCTTCATCGGCTGGCCGTCCGGCTCGCCGGTGATCGACATGAAGCCCGACATGCCCTGGACGATGTAATCGTAGCCGGCGAGATTGGCGTAGGGGCCGTTCTGGCCGAAGCCGGTGATCGAGCAATAGATCAGCTTCGGATTGATCTTTTTCAGGCTCTCGTAGTCGAGCCCGTATTTGACGAGGCCGCCGAGCTTGAAATTCTCGATCAGCACGTCGGCGGTTGCGGCTAGCCGGCGGACGATGTCCTGGCCTTCCTCGGTCTTGAGGTCCACGGCGATCGAGCGTTTGCCGCGGTTGGTGGAGTGGTAATAGGCGGCCGACAGGTTCTCGCCGTCCTTGCTCTTGACGAAGGGAGGACCCCAGGCGCGGGTATCGTCGCCGCCATCGGGATTTTCCACCTTGATGACGTCGGCGCCCATGTCCGCCAGCATCTGGCCGGCCCAGGGACCGGCAAGCACACGGGCGAGTTCGATGACGCGGATGCCGGTAAGCGGCGGTTTTTTAGGGGTCTGGGTCATGTCACGGGGTCACGGTTGATTTGGCGGCGCTGGTTACCGGCTTCATGGAGGCGACACGGCGTTCCCGCCAGATGATGTAGAGGCCGGAGCCGATGATGACCGAAATGCCGAGCCATTTGACCGGATCGGGGAAGTCGCCGAAGACCAGCCAGCCGAACAGGGTCGCCGAAACGATCTCGAAATATTGCAGCGGCGCGATCACTGATGCGGGCGCGGCCCGATAGGCGTAGACGGCCAGGATGCCCGACAGGGCTGCGAAGGCGCCGACGCCCGCGAGCCACAGCAGGGTCGTCCAGTCCAGCATGGAGGGCGTCAGGAAGGCGATGCCGGTCCGGTCGCCGACAAAGAGCAATATGGCCGAGATCGGAATTCCCCAGAGCGCCATCTGGAACTGCATCGACCAGGGATCTTCGCGATGCGCCAGCGCCCGGGTCAGGATCGCGAAGATCGCCACGCAGAAGGCGGTGACGATCGGCAGCAGCGCCACGAAACCGATCTCCTGGAAGCTCGGGCGGATGACGATCATGGCGCCGACGAAGCCGGCCGCGCAGGCGGTATAACGCCGCCAGCCGATGGTCTCCTTGAGGAAGATGCTGGAAAGCACCGTCAGGATGATCGGCTCGACGAAGAAGATGGCGATCGCATCGGCCACTTCCATGACTGCCAGCGTCGCCACGAAGCAGACCATGGAGACAGTGATGAGGGTCGCGCGGATCGCATGGAAGACGCTTAGCTGCCAGGAGAACGTCCGCCAGTATCCATTCCAGAGCACGATCGGCAGCATGCAGAGCGCCTGGAAAACGAAGCGGGCGGCAGTGATGAAGGTGGGCGATGCGGTATCGGTGGCAAGTTTGGAAAAGATGTCGATAAAGGGCGCGATCAGCATCGCGACGATCATCAGGCCGAGGCCGTTGACGATCCGGTTCGGGGCTGATGCGACAAGGCTTGCGGGCGACGAATTCATGGATTTCCTATAGCCGGGACCGGTTCCGGAAGCACTTGATTAAATGTCATGAACTCATTCCGTTTGATATGAAGGGCCGTTTTATATGGACTGTCGATTCAGATCGCCGGCGCCGGGACGGGCAGGGCGGCGCGGGCCCAGGCGGCGAATTCGGCCGTGGCGCGAGCCCGCACAGTATCGTTCAGCGTTTCGTGGCGGGTGCCCGGCCAGATCTTGGTGGTGACGTCGGAAAAGCCGTTGCGCTTCAAATGCTCGGACAGCCACAGGATTTCGCGGCCGCCATTGGTCGCCGGGTCCTCGGCGCCGCCGATCAGGTGGATAGGCAGGGTTTTCGCCAGCCGATCAACGAGTTTCGGCGCGCGAAAAGTGAGCTCGAAAAGATCGAGCCACAGCGAGACGCTGGCATCGAAACCGCACAAGGGATCGGCGATATAGGCGTCGACGACATCCCGGTCATGGCTCAGCCAGTCGAATTCCGTACGGTGGCCGGGAATAGACTTGCCCCAGGCTCCGAAGGTGAGTTTCGGCAGAAGCCCGCTTGGCACGTCGGAGCCTTTCAGGGCTTTTTCGATGCGCAGGATCACCTGCGCGGCGCGGCCAGCCGGGCCGGGGTGGAAATTGGAATTCCAGACCGCGACGGCATCAAAGCTGTCGGGATGGTCTACGGCGGCATTGAGCGCGATCAGGCCGCCCATGGAATGGCCGAAGAGCAGGGCCGGCAGGCCGGGATGGGCATCCGCCGCCACGTCGCGCATGGTTTTAACGTCCGCGAGCACCAGGCCGACGCCGTCGTGCCGGGCAAAGCGGCCGATCGGTGCGTCCGGAACCGTCGTTTCGCCGTGACCGCGATGATCGAAGGCATAGACGTGGAAGCCGTGGCCGGCCATGGCCTCGGCGAAAGCCCTGTAGCGCCTGGAATGCTCCGCAAGCCCGTGAGAGATCAGCAGGATGGCGAGGCCCGGCTCCGCCGCCGGTTGGTAATGATAGGCAAGGTTTGCGCCCGTCGGGCTCTTAAACCGCCTCGTTTCGTCGAACATCCTCGCTCCCTCGACCGTTCGCGCATTGCTCCCGGCCACCAATTCGCCTACATAGCGGCAAACCGAAATTCCCCCCGGAGCACTTTTATCCATGGCACGTCAGTTCATCTATCACATGTCGGGACTCAACAAGTCCTACGGCGCCAAGAAAATCCTTGAGAACGTCAATCTGTCTTTCTACCCGGATGCCAAGATCGGTATCCTCGGCCCGAACGGTGCCGGTAAGTCGACCGTGCTGCGCATCATTGCCGGTCAGGACAAGGAATATACCGGCGAAGCCTGGCTCGCAGAAGGCGCGACCGTCGGCTATCTCGAACAGGAACCGCATCTCGATGAGTCCAAGACGGTTTTCGAGAACGTCATGGAAGGCGTCGCCAAGAAAACGGCCGTCCTCGACCGTTACAACGAACTGATGATGAACTATTCCGACGAGACCGCCGACGAGGGCGCCAAGCTCCAGGACGTCATCGACAGCCAGAACCTATGGGATCTGGAAAGCCAGGTCGAGATGGCCATGGAAGCGCTGCGCTGCCCGCCGCGCGATTCGGAAGTCACCAGCCTGTCGGGCGGTGAACGCCGCCGCGTGGCTCTCTGCCGTCTCCTGCTGTCGCAGCCGGACCTGCTGCTGCTCGACGAACCGACCAACCATCTGGACGCCGAAACCATCGCCTGGCTCGAAAAGCACCTGCGCGACTATCCGGGCGCCGTGATGATGATCACCCACGATCGCTACTTCCTCGACAACGTCACCGGCTGGATTCTCGAGCTCGACCGCGGCCGCGGCATCCCGTACGAAGGCAATTACTCGGCCTACCTGCTCGCAAAAGCCAAGCGCATGCAGCAGGAAAACCGGGAAGAGGCCGGCCGCCAGAAGGCAATCAGCCGCGAACAGGAATGGATCGCTTCCAGCCCGAAGGCCCGTCAGGCCAAATCCAAGGCGCGTATCAAGTCCTACGAACAGCTGGTGGAGGCCGCCGACAAGCAGCGTCCCGGCGATGCGCAGATCATCATCCCGGTCAGCGAGCGTCTCGGCCAGGTGGTCATCGAGATGGAAGGCATCACCAAGGGCTTTGAAGGCCGCACGCTGATCAACGACCTGTCGATCAAGCTGCCGCCGGGCGGCATCGTCGGCATCATCGGTCCGAACGGCGCCGGCAAGACGACGCTGTTCCGGATGATCACCGGCCAGGAAACACCGGATGCCGGTTCGATCCGGGTCGGCGAGACCGTCCACCTCGGTTACGTCGACCAGAGCCGTGATGCGCTGGACGGCAACAAGACCGTCTGGGAAGAAATCTCGGGCGGCGCCGAAATCATCAAGCTCGGCAAGTTCGACATGAACTCCCGTGCCTATTGCGGCGCCTTCAACTTCAAGGGCGGCGATCAGCAGCAGAAGGTCGGCAACCTCTCGGGTGGTCAGCGCAACCGCGTTCACCTTGCCAAGATGCTGAAGGCCGGCGGCAACGTTCTCCTCCTCGACGAACCGACCAACGACCTCGACACGGAAACGCTGGGGGCGCTCGAAAGCGCGCTGGAGAACTTTGCCGGCTGCGCCATCATCATCAGCCACGATCGCATGTTCCTCGACCGTCTGGCGACGCATATCCTTGCCTTCGAAGGCGACGGCCACGTGGAATGGTTCGAAGGCAATTTCGAGGACTATGAGCAGGACAAGGTCCGCCGACTCGGCCCCGACGCCCTCAACCCGGGCAGTCAGGCTCACAAGCGTCTGACGCGTTAATCTTTTTTAGCTTCACCTAATTCAAAACCCCGGCTCTTCCGGGGTTTTCGTTTTATGCAAGATTAATAAAGGCTAAAATTCGAACCCCCAAAATTATGGGTATTTTTGACGTAGCCCGATAAAGACAATTGCAAAGATTGCCAGCGCATTTTCGCCCAGGGAGACCATGTCCGCGTGGGTCTTGACGCTGTCATGATGACGGCCCGCTTCAAAGGGTTTTTCATGCTGCGTTTGATCGAACGTCTGCCTTTCCGTACATCGTTGACGCTTCTTGCTTCCGTTCCGCTCTTGGCCGTGATTGGGCTCGGCGCGTTCGTCACGTTGAATAGCTACGGCGCTTATCAAAAGCTCTCCGGCGCGGCGGCCCTTGAACGTCTGGCTGGGGCGAGTGGACGGCTGATGCTTGCCTTGCCGGTTGAAAGTGCAGCTTCGCCCGATCAGCGCAGCCAGATGCGCCAGAAGACCGATGAGGCCTACAAGGCGATCGTTTCAGGCTACAACGAAGTGGTCAGTGCCGGCTATGCGGACACGCTCTTGACCGACATCAAACGCACTCTCGACGAACGATACGCCAAGATTTCGGAGTTCCGCGGCAAGGTGGACGCTGGACCCATCGAGGCGATGGTGCCGCTTCTCTATCTGCAGCCGCTTTCCGCATCTTCCATCCAGCTGACCGCGCGAACCGGCAATATCATGGAGGATCGCGATCTCCAGCAGGGAGTAACCGGCTACGGCGCCCTGCTGCAGTATAATGAAGGTTTTCTCGTCCTTAACCGGATCGGTATGCAATATACCAAGAACGGTACGCTTTCACTTGAAGAGTTTGCTCGCTTTGGTGCCGCAACGACCCAGATCCGAATCTACGGTCAGCTCGTGCGCGAGTTCGTAAATCCTGCGATTGTTGGCCAGCTGGACACTTTCATGCAGTCGGCCCCAGGTCGATTGGTTCAGCAAAGGATCGAGGAAATGGCGAAGAATACGGCCTTCACGCCTGCTCCTGCCGATCTGGATAACTGGACCCGAGCAATGGCATCGCGTCGCGACTTCGTCGGCCAATTGTTGGTTGAAACCGCGGCAAGCGTCCACGCACAAGCCACTTCCAAGCTTGGCAATTCCTACAATTCATTGTTGACGTCGCTGACGCTGCTTGGCGCGTTTGTCATCGCCGCCATTGCCCTGTCAGTCGGGATCGCTCGCCAGCTATCCAAATCAATTCGTCGGGTCGGCGACCGTATGGCAAGCCTTGCCTCCGGCAATACCGAGGAGGCGATCCCCTACGCCGATCGCAAGGATGAAATCGGCGCGATGGCCCGTTCGGTCGGGGTTTTCCGCGAAGCCGCTATCCGCAATCTTGAGTTGGAAACCGAGGCGGAAGCCACCCGTCGTCGCTCGGAAGCCGAGCGCATCGAAATGCAGCGCCAGAGCGAGGCGGATACCGAGGCGAAGTTGACCCAGGCTACCGGTGCGCTCGCCGCCAACCTTCGCCGTCTTGCCGCCGGCGACATGCTTTGCGAAGTGAACGAAGCTTTGGCGCCGCAGTTCGAAGGCCTGCGCCACGACTTCAATACCTCGGTCCGCCAGCTGCGCGACGCGCTGCTGAGCGTCGGCAATTCGGTTTCCACCGTCACCAGCGGTTCGAGGGAAATCTCCGACGCGTCCGACAACCTGTCCAAGCGCACCGAGCAGCAGGCTGCTTCGCTGGAAGAAACGGCGGCAGCACTCGAAGAGATCACCGCCAACGTCGTTTCGACCTCCAAGCGCACCGGCGAGGCCCGCGACGTCGTCCGCGACGCGCGGACCCGCGCGGACCATTCGGGCCAGGTCGTCCGCAACGCGGTTGCTGCCATGGAGCGGATCGAGAAGTCGTCCAGCCAGATCTCCAACATCATCGGCGTGATCGACGAGATCGCTTTCCAGACCAACCTGCTGGCGCTGAACGCCGGCGTGGAAGCGGCGCGGGCCGGTGAAGCCGGCAAGGGCTTTGCGGTCGTCGCCCAGGAAGTCCGCGAACTCGCCCAGCGCTCGGCAAACGCCGCCAAGGAAATTAAGTCGCTGATCTCCAACTCGGCGGTTGCCGTCAGCGAAGGCGTCAAGCTCGTCAGCGAGACGGGCGAGGGGCTCAGCGTCATCGAGCAACTGGTCCAGACCGTCAACGGTCACATGGATGCGATCGCAATCGCGGCACAGGAACAGTCGGTCGGCCTTGCGCAGGTCAACACCGCCGTCAACCACATGGACCAGTCGACTCAGCAGAATGCCGCGATGGTCGAAGAGATGAACGCCGCCGGCGCCGGCCTTGCCCAGGAGAGCGGCAAGCTCAGCGATCTCCTCTCGCACTTCCAGCTCGGCAGCAGCGCCTCGGGCCAGCTTCGCGAGACGGCGAGCCGCATGCGCGCGCCGGCGGCTCCGGCCTCGCGCCCGGTTGCCGCTGCACCGAGCCGTCCGATGCCGGCGCGCGCTCCGGTTTCCCGCGGAAATACCGCCCTTGCGCACTCCGCCGACGAGTGGGAAGAATTCTGATCTTCCCGGCACAAACAGAACTTGAGAGGGCGGCTTCGGCCGCCTTCTGCGTTTCAGGCGACCTCGTCGGATCCATCAGTTGCCGCTTGCATAGAACGGCAAAACGATATAAACATATCTTTATATCTTGATTGCGTAAGGATGCGGCTGAATGGGATTGGCGCTCGACACCCTGGTGGACGTACTGAAAACAGCCGGCGAGCCGACGCGCTTCCGCCTGCTTGCGCTTCTCGCTGCCGGGGATCTCACCGTCACCGATCTTACCGAAATCCTGGGCCAATCGCAGCCGCGCATTTCGCGGCATCTGAAGCTGCTTGCCGAAGAGGCGCTGATCGACCGCTATCAGGAAGGCGCCTGGGCCTATTTCCGGCTGAAGCAGGAAGGCAAGGCGGCAACGCTGGTGAGAACGCTGCTCGCCGCCTCCTCGGAGGAGGATCCGGTCCTGCTCAGGGACAGCGAGCGGCTGACGACGGTCAAGCGTCTGCGTGCCGAACGTGCGCAAGCCTATTTCACGCGCAACGCATCCGAATGGGACGAGCTTCGCCGCCTGCATATCAGCGACGCGGCAGTCGAATCGGCGCTGCTCAAGCTGATCGGCCCGGCGCCCGTCGACGCGCTTCTCGATCTCGGCACCGGCACCGGCTGGATCCTCCAGCTTCTGTCCAACATCTACCGTCGCGCCGTTGGCATCGACGCGAGCCGCGACATGCTCTCGGTCGCCCGCTCCAATCTCGACAAGGCCGGTATCGTCAAGGCATCCGTCCGGCATGGCGACATTCTCAACCTGCCGCTCGAAGGCCAGGATTTCGACCTGATCACCGTTCACCAGGTGCTGCACTTCCTCGACCAGCCGGAACTGGCGATTGCCGAGGCAGCCCGCGTGCTGCGTCCGGGCGGCCGCCTGCTGATCGTCGATCTCGCACCGCATACGCTCGAATACCTGCGCAATGACCACGCCCATGTGCGTCTCGGCTTCTCCCATCAGGTGATGGCTGAGTGGCTCGAGAAGGTCGGCCTCGAAGTCGAGCAGGCGATCGATCTTGGCTCCGGCAAGGAAGGCGGGCTCACGGCCACTGTCTGGCTCGCCCGCGACCGCCGCCTGCTGATCGCCGCCCATCATGCATCCGCCCAATCGCAAACCGTCCTTTAAGGGAGCTGAACCAATGACCGCCGATAGCGAAACTTTCAGCGTTTCCTTCGAATTCTTTCCGCCGAAGTCGGAAGAGATGGAGGGCCAGCTCTGGGATACGGTCGATGAACTGGCGCTCTGGGATCCGAGGTTCGTTTCGGTCACCTATGGTGCGGGCGGTTCGACCAAGGCGCCGACGATCAACACGGTGCGCCACCTGGTTGGCGAGACCTCGCTTGCGACCGCCGCACATCTGACCTGCGTCGATGCCACGCGCGAAGAAACCCATTCCGTCGTCGGCGAGTACCGCGCCGCCGGTATCCGCCACATCGTCGCCCTGCGTGGCGATCCGGCGAGCGGTGTCGGCACCGACTATCGCCCACATCCGCAGGGTTATGCCAATGCCGCGGAGCTGGTGCGCGGCCTGACGGAACTCGGTGGCTTCGACATTTCCGTCTCCGCCTATCCCGAAAAACATCCGGAAAGCGCCGATCTTGGCGCAGACATCGAAATGCTCAAGCGCAAGGCGGATGCCGGCGCCGCCCGGGCACTGACCCAGTTCTTCTTCGACAACGACGTTTTTGAACGTTACCTCGAAAAGGTCCGCGCCGCCGGCATCGCAATCCCGATCGTGCCGGGCATCATGCCGATCCAGAACCTGACCCAGCTCAAGCGTTTCGCCGGACGCTGCGGTTCCTCGGTTCCGTCTTTCCTGGATGCCCGTTTCGAAGGGCTGGACGACAAGCCCGAGGATCGCGCCAGCGTGGCTGCCGACATCGCCGCCGAACAGATCGAAGATCTGATCCGCCGCGGCCTTGGCGACTTCCACATCTACACGATGAACCGGGCACCGCTCGTCTCCGCCGTCCTTCAGCGGCTTGGCCGCCGGCAGATCCGCACGCCGCGGATCGCCGCTGCCTGAGCGCAATGAAAAAAACGCATGCTCCTACGAAAGGAGCATGCGTTTTCACCGGAAGTGCTGATTATCAAACGGTCTTGGATGCGATATCTTGAACTGGTAGTGGAACTGGTGGCGCTCAAATGAAGAGCATGGATGCCACAAACACAAACGCTGCACTGACTACCAAGACATTGAGAGAGTATGTACGTCCCATGTCTGCCTCCTTGCGTTGACGGGCAGACTTTATGTCGGTTTTGTGCCGGTTGGGAAGCGTATTTCTATGCTGCAGCGCCGTCCGCCTGTTCACCTTATCCCTGCACGGATCTCGTAAGCCACTGATTTTTATCGGTAAAGCATCCGTTAATCTTAATTTCCGCAGAGTTAAAAAGCCGTGTACGGCTGTTAACTTCTGACATATTCCGTGATGGTTTCGATCCGTTACGACGCGCCGGACGGCGAATTGCTGCGCTTGCGAAGGAGCCTTCCGTCGAGCAGGACCAGGCCGAAACCGATCAGCAGCATGCCGATGAGGTCGGTTGCCTCCAGTCTTTCGCCGAGGAAAAGCGCGCCGAGGAGGATCGCGCTCGGAGGCACGACGAGTGTGACCAGAGAGGCATTCGTCGCGCCGGCCATCCCAAGGATACGGAAATAGAGGAGATAGGCGAAGGCGGTCGACAGGAGCGCCAAGGCGAGGATTGCAAGGACGGCATGCGTCGACGGGGCGGGCAGCGCCCAGGGCTGGTCGGCGAGCAGCGACACGGGCAGCATCATCAGGCTGGAGGCCGTGAGTTGTCCGGTGGCGCTGACCGGCGCTGGCAGGCCGCGGAAACGTTTGCCATAGGTGCCGGCCACTCCGTAGGAGATCGCCGCAAGAATCGGCAGGATCAGCGCCCAGAGCGGCGCGGACGCCGCCGCCGTGACGCCCGGACCGATCAGCACGGCTGTCCCGGCAAGACCCGCAAGGCAGCCGGCGATTTTTGCCGGTGTCAGTTTTTCGTCGGCGGTCCAGCGATTGGCGATCAGCACCGTCCAGATCGGCGTGGTCGCGTTGAGGATCGAAGCGAGGCCGGCGCCGATCTCGGTCTGGCCGAAGAAGATCAGCGTATGGGGAAGGGCGTTGTTGATGAAGCCCATGACCAGGAAGGACCGCCAGTGGATTCTAAGCGTCGCATAGAGCCCGAACCGGCCGTGCAGATAGATGTGCAGCGCCGCTGCTGCCAGGAACAGGCGCAAGAAGACGAGGGTGAAGGGCGGCACTTCCACGACTGCGACGCGCGCGAAGAAGAAGGATCCGCCCCAGATCGCCCCGAGCAGCAGGATCAGGGCCCAGGCGGTGGCGCTGGGCTTCGGAATGGCGGCGCTTGTCATGCAAAATCCCCCTCACGGTCAAGGTCAGGGGATATCCCTTTGTTCCGCGAACCGCCACCCGATTTCGGTCGGACGGCGGCTGTATTTCAGAGCGCGGAGAGCAGGGTCTGGGTCGGCCAGCCGTCGGCCGGCTGACCGAGGCGCGCCTGTTCCTTCTGGACGGCCTGGCGCGTGCCCGACCCGAGGATGCCGTCGACCTTGCCGATATTGTGGCCGAGCGCTTCCAGCTTGGTCTGCAGCGCCTTCATGCCGGTGTCGTCCAGGCCCTGGTCCGGCGTGCCCTTCAGATAGGTCGGAGCACCCGAAAGCCGGGTCGCGAAATAGGCGGCCGAGGTCGTGTAGATGAACGACTGGTTCCATTCCAGATAGATGCTGAAGTTTGGATAGGTTAGGAAAGCCGGTCCCTTGCGGCCCTGCGGAAGGATGAGGGCTGCGGGCAGGTTGCCGAAGTTGGTCACGCCGTCGCGCGGCGTGACGCCCAGCTTGAACCATTCGCTGGCCGGGACCTCGTTGCCGAGGCCGGACCTGTCCCAGGGGAGGTTCTCCGGCAGCGTCACTTCCTGGATCCACGGCTGGCCAGGCTTGAAGCCCATGCTCTGGATGAATTTTGCGGCCGTGAGGATAGCGTCGGGGGAACTGGCCTTGACGTTGATATGGCCGTCGCCGTCACCATCGACGCCGTGGGCGATAATATCCTCGGGGAGCATCTGCACCTGGCCGATTTCGCCGGCCCATGCGCCCGTGTTGGTGGACGGATTGAGGTCGCCGTGCTGGACCATCTCGATCAGGGCGATCAACTGCGGGCGGAAAAGCTGCGGGCGACGGCAGTCGTGCGCGAGCGTCACCAGTGCGTTGCGGGTGTTGAAATCGCCCTGCACGGCGCCGAAATCGGTCTCCATTCCCCAGAAGGCGGTGATGACGCCGGGCGCCACGCCGAATTCCTTCTCCGCGCGGGCGAAGACCTCCCCATACTGCTTGATTTTCTGGCGGCCGATGTCGAGGCGTGCCTGGCTGACGGTGCGCTGCGAAAATTCGAGGAAGGTCTGGCGGAAGACGCCCTGAGCCCGGTCGCGGGACAAGACTTTCTGGTCGATCTGGGCGCCGGCGAGCGCTTCGTCTACCGCGCTTGCCGAGGCGCCCTTGGAAATGGCTTCCGCCTTGACGCCGTCGAGGAAAGCGCCGAGATCGCCGCCGCAGGCGATAGCCGGGGCCTGGGCGAGGGCGGTGGAGGCAAGGCAACTGGTGATGACGGAGGCAAGGGCGAGGCGGCGGGCAAAGCGAGCGGACATTCGGCGTTCCTAGAATCTGAGTAAGCGCCGTCCGATCTCGGAAAATTTTGTGACCGAAACGTGGACGGCAGCCGTGTTGGCGCAGTTTTTATCGCAACTGCTCACACATTGCCAGACACCTGTTTCGTCGGGTGCACGGGGTTTACTTTGAGACTGCCGCAACCCAGTTGTGCCAGTTCTTGGAGGTGCCGGCAAAGACATTGATATCCATCTCGCCCTTGATGCCCGGCACGACGCCCGTCGAGGTATACTGCCAGAAAGCCCAGCGGCGATCCGGGTAGATCCTGGTCGGATGCTGCGCCACGGCGCGGAGCCAGAAGTGGTAGTTGCTGAAGGCGCCGACCAGATTGTCCCGGTGGAAGTCCACCGACGTATAGATGATCGGCCGCTTGCCGTAATGGGCCTCGACGCGGTCCATGAAGCGCTGCATGGAGGCGCGCACGGTCTCGGGATCGGGGCGGGTCTTGCAGGTCGGCGAGGAATGGTTCCATTCCATGTCGAGGACCGGCGGCAGCTTCACCGCGTCCTTCGGGACATTGTTGATGAACCAGTCGGCCTGTTCGTCGGCTGTCGAGCAGAAATAATAGAAGTGGTAGGGGGCATAGGGAATGCCGGCAGATGCGGCGCCCCGCCAGTTCAGTTCGAAGGTCGGGTCGATGCGATCCTTGCCTTCCGTCGCCTTGATGAAGACGAAGGCGATGCCGGATTTTTTCACGGCGGGCCAGTCGATATCGGTGCCGTTCCACTTGGAGACGTCGATGCCGTGGACCTCGTGGAGCCCAGGGTGGGTTTTGCCGAAATCCTGCGGGTCACTGTCCTTGAACCGCATCTTCTTGACCGATGACGTTTCCATCAGGTCATAGCTTGAGGATGTGCATCCCGTGGCAAGGAGCGCGGTGGCAAAGAGGGCCAGAAGGAGCCGAGGCATGAACATCCCGTGTGGTGTCGACGTGGAAGCCTCTTGCCCCGTTCGACGCAACACAGGGAGGCATGAACTCCATATTCACCATAACGTCGTAAAAAATCGGTTAGGGCAAGAGGATTTCATGCCGGAGATGCGGGAGCCCACCGCTTCAGCCGCGGCGGCGGATGACAGCGTGCCAGGCATAACCCCGACCGATCTCCTCGAAGATCATGTCCGCATCGGCCGCAGTTAGCTTGCTTTCCAGCACTTCGTGCAGGTCTGGCCGCGGCGTGACGTGGAAACGCATGAGCCAGGCCTTCAGGAACCGCCCGAACCAGCTTGGCAGCCGTTCCTGCTGGCCGAAATCGACGATGTGGAGGGAGCCATGCGGCGCCAAGGCCGCAAGCGCGGCATCGATCGCCTTTTCCCAGTCGGGAATCATCGACAAGGCGTAGGAAATCAGGATGCGATCGAAGCCGGTCGCACCGAACTCTTCCGCCGTGAAATTGGTGGCGTCGGCGACGCGAAATTCCGGGACGATCGGCTTGCCGCGGAAATTGGCCCGGGCGCTTTCCAGCATCTCGGCGGAGATATCGAGGCCGTAGAGCCTGGCCGCCGGATATTGCCGGTGGGCGAGGGCGAGGTTCCGGCCCGTGCCGCAGCCGACTTCGAGCAGCGAGGCATTCGGCGGGACATTCAGTCCTGCAATCGCCCGGTCGCGGCCGAAAAGGTAATATTTGCGGGTGATGTCGTAGATATGGCGCTGATACCGGTACATGCGGTCCATGCGCTCGGCGTGGCCAGTCGGCAGGGAGTTACGCGCCATATCCGTCGCCATCAGGCTTTTTTCACATAGATGTGGAAACCGCCGTAAATTGCCGAGCGGTCTTCCAAGTTGAGTTCGTTGGAGCGCTCTTCCAGATAGGACCACTGGTCGAAAAGGGCCGGGGAAAGGCGACCGTCGAGCACGCTCTTTTCGGCCGCCGTGCGGAAGATCACGCGGGCACCGGGCGCGGCCGTGCGGCTGATTTCCGACCAGACGTCGTTCAATTGCTCGTCCGTCATCCAATCCTGCGCGTCGAGCAGGACGTAGCGATCGACCGAACCGGCGGACTTCTGGGCCAGCAGTTCCGTGAAGCTGGCATGGTGGACCGTGACGCGCTCGGCATTGTCGCGGATGGCGCGGTAGTTTTCAGCCTTGAGATAGGTCGGCAGCGTGCCTTCCTCCGGCTTCGGATAACGTCGCATAAAGGCCTGCCAGGCGAAATAGTTGTCGCGCAGCGGGAAATGGCAGGCGAGCTTTTCGAGGCGCTGGCGCAGGACCGGCGCGATCGATCCGTCCGAGGCGAGGCTCGCCAACTCGTCATATTGCTGCGGCGGAATGCCGAGGCCGAACAGCGAACTCTTGCGGCTGGTGATCCAGCGGATCAGCGGCCTGTCGAACAGCGGAGCGATGCGATCGTCGAAGAACTGGCGCTGTTCGCGCAACGATTTGGCGTCGGCCATTTGGGTGAGGTCGATGCCATGCAGGCGGGCGATCAGGTGGCCGGCGCCGATGAAGCGGCCGAGCAGGCCTGTCTTGTAGATATTGCGGTCGAACACTTCGATCCGGCGGCGGCCGGCGAGGGTGCGCTTGTCCCAGTAGGCGCGGGTCGCGGCATCGAGGTTCGGCGCGATGAACGCATCGTAGCTCTTGCTGTTGGTACGGATGCCGTCCATGCCGAAGTGGCGCACGACATCGCCATGGCCGGGCAGGTGGTGGAAGGCTGCGAGCTTCAGGCGGTTCAGCGCGACGTGATGCGGGTTCAGGTCGACGACGTCGATCTTCTTCGGCGAGCGGGACAGATAGGCCAGCATGTTGCAGCCGCCGGAACCGATGGTGACGATCGAATGCTCGCCGGAAAGCTCCATGGCGGTCATGTCGACTTCCGGGTCTTCCCAGATCTGCGGATAGACGAGACCGGAGAACAGGAGGCCGAAAAGCCTTTCTGAGAAACCCTGCCGGGATAGAGCTTTATGCTGCAGAAGGGCGTCCTTCAGCTTCTGGTTTTTCCGAAAACCGGCTTCCTGTGCAATATCCGCCATGGTCGAGTCCCGCTTTGTCCAGAGTTTCAGCGCGTGTAAACCTGTCATGCTACAGATTGATGACGCCGCCTGTGGCCAGTCCCTCGATCGGCCCCACGCGGCCGAACAACCCCTTCCTTGGCGTCGAGAATCCTGATTGCATGCGGCCCTTGAAATGGAGGCAGGCATGCGGTTGTTGGTGCGGTTCGTGAAAATCCTCTGCGGCGTCATCGTCGTCGGCCTGATCGGGCTCGGGATCTGGCTCTATACATCGCCGCCGGAACTGCTGAGGGTCGGAAGCGGCTATTCGGCCAAGATGGTCTGCTCGAACGTCTTCCTTGCCGGCCGCGACAGCAGCGAGGTCCTCGCCGTCGACGTGCAGGCTCCGGGTCACCCGCTTCTGAAATTGATGCGGGTCTCCGTCGATCGAACGGAGAAACGGGTTCATGCCGCGCTGCTCGGCATTTTTGCCGGCAATGACGCGGTCTATCGCGACGGGCTCGGCTGCGCCGTGGTCCCCGACGGTACGCCGGCCGCTGTTGCCGGCGTTCCGGTGCCTGCCGTTACGTCAGTCGATCCATCCGCGCTTTGGCCGGAAGGCGGAAAAGTCGAATCCGATCCGTCGGTTGTGCGGCTTCTTTCAGATGCGGGTCTTGCCGGTCCGGGCCTTCGGGCGGTGGTCGTGGTCAAGCGGGGACGGATTGTCGGCGAGACCTATTCGACCGGTTTTTCCAAGGATACGCCGCTGCTCGGTTGGTCGATGACCAAGACCGTGAATGCTGCGATCCTCGGCACGCTCATTCGAGACGGAAAGCTCTCACTGGAGGACAAGGGCCTGTTCCCGCAATGGCAGGGCAACCAGCGCGGCGATATCCGGATTGCCGACCTCGCCGCCATGGAAAGCGGGCTTGCCTTCAACGAGAACTACGGCACGGTGGCGGATGTCACCCGCATGCTCTATATCGAGCCGGACATGGCGAACTTCGCGGCCGACCAGCCGCTGGAGGCCGACCCCGGCACGCGGTTCGGTTATTCTTCCGGCACGGCCGTGATGCTCTCGAAAATCTGGATGGACCGGATCGGCGACAGGGCCGCGGCGCTGTCCTATCCCCGCAACGCGCTGTTCGGCCCGCTCGGCATGGAAAGCGCCGTCATGGAGACCGATGCGGCAGGCACCTTCGTCGGCAGCTCGTATATGTATGCGACCGCCCGCGACTGGGCCCGGATCGGGCTGCTGCTTGCGCGGGACGGCGTGTGGAACGGCAACCGGATCCTGCCGCAAGGTTTCGTCACCCTGATGCACCAGGCCAATGCCACGTCGAACGGCCGTTATTCGAAAATGCAGACATGGCTGCCGGGCAAGAATAATCCGGACATCCCGGCGGATGCGTTTTTCCTGCAGGGGCATGATGGGCAGACCATCACGGTCATCCCGTCGCTCGATCTGGTGGTGGTGCGGCTCGGGCTGACGCCGAGCTGGAACCGTTACGATCCGACCCGGCTGGTCGCCGAGGTGGTGAAAGCAACAACGGCGCCCTGAGGCGCCGCTGAACATTTTCTATCAAGGCACTTTCAGCCCGGCTATTTCTCGAGGACGTCCAGCATGTTCTTGCGTTTGGCGTCGTAATAATAGCCGCGCGCATAGAGCTTGATGGCGTTGTCGTTTCTGTTGTCGGCGACAAGCCAGGCGCCGCGCAGATATTTGATCGCGTATTTGAGATTGGTCTCGGCATCGAGCAGGCCGGCCGGTGGGCCTTCGTAGCCCATCGACTTGGCGGTCGAATACTTGATCTGCATGAGGCCCCAGTAGCCGTTCTTGTGATAGGCCTTGGGATCGTACTTGCTTTCCCGATGCACGACGCGGTGCACCAGCGATTCCGGCACGCCGTACATGCCCGCATAGCGCTTGATGAGCTTGCTCAATTCCGGCGGCGCACCGGTGGCCGTGGACGGCATCGGCTCGCCGGGAGCCGGCGGGAATTCCACGGCGGACAAGGCGGCAACGGCTCTCGGCTGCGCTGCATAGGCAAGCGTCGCAGTGTCCGGGCGCGGGGTCGGCACGACGGTCTGAAGCGCGACCATGTCCGGTGTCAGTTCCCGTTCGTCCAGCGCGATCGCCGGAGCTGCCGCCGGCTGGATCCTGCCTTCGCTGACCGCCGGTGCGATCGGCGGCGACACGAGGCGTCCGCCCTTTGGCGTGGCAAGGTTCGCCGGCTGGGTCGACGCGAGAATCGTCGATGTGGTCGGAGCAACGGGCGGCGGCATCATCGCTGGCCCGGGCGCGGGGGCGAAAGCGACGAGCGGCGCCATGATGGGCGATGCCATTGCGGCGGACTGAACGGACATCGCATCGGCGGCGGCCGGCACCGGAACGGGAAGTCTTGCGGTCTTGGCGAGCGCCACGGTCGGCTGCGTGCCGACCGTCTGGGCGACCGAGGCGACCTGAACTCCCGGAGGGGTCATCTGGCCTGCAGTCTGAGCCTGTCCGTTTAACGGGAGATCGGATCTGTACTGGATAGTCGTCTGGCCATCTGCGGAGGCCGTCTGGGCAGGTCCGGTCGCCTGGCCGCTGGTCGGGGCAACCGTCTG
This sequence comes from Neorhizobium sp. T7_12, assembly GCF_002968535.1. Lineage (NCBI taxonomy): Bacteria > Pseudomonadati > Pseudomonadota > Alphaproteobacteria > Hyphomicrobiales > Rhizobiaceae > Neorhizobium > Neorhizobium sp. T7_12. The sequence goes on from NZ_PVBK01000001.1 coordinate 1,041,487, forward strand.
TGTCGTTGCAAGCTTCTGCTCGCGCTCGACACTCGAACATCCGGCCAGAACCGAAGAAACGGCGCACGCCACAACCGTCCCGCGGCCGAGGAATCGGATTATCGCCATTGGGTCGCTTTCATGAAAAATGGTTACCCCAGTCCGCCCAAACGCCACCAAAAGAGTGTTTTGATTAACCTATTGGGCAGCGTCCGACAAGATGGCGAGCGTCAGGCTGCGATCCGGCGATAGCCGGCTGTGACCGCGCGCCGCGAAATGAAGCGCGTCTGGGGCTTGCGTGAGGCGGAGTTGAAATTGGCGGGCCGCCGCCTGCGGTTGAGCACGCGGCGCGGAAAAAGCACGTGAATCCCGGCTCCAAGCGCGGCGCAGATGAGGAAGGTCGCCTGCATTTCGAGAAGCTGGGGCAGGAGGGAGCGGTCGGGATCGACGAACTGGGCGAGCACGGCTGCAAGAACGACGGCATAACGCGCCCGGAAGGCGGATTTGCCGAACAGGCATCCGAAGATCCGCGCTGCCCGACATTCGGGAAGATTGTCGTTATCGGCAATCGGGCCGGAGATTCGTGGATCCTGGTAGGACCAGATCACATAGAGCATCAGATAACCGAGCCCTGCCCAGGAGATCACGTCGATGAGCTTGGGAAGATAGACGGCGATCAGGGCCATGGGGATCATCGCCACGATCAGGGCCGCCGACATTCCCACGGCAAGCCCCGGGACCGTCGCGATCGCCGTGCGGCGACCGCGCTGGAGAGAGAAGCTGGCAGTCAGACAAGCGATAGGGCTCGGAAGGAGGGCGAGAAAGATCGCGGTCGCAGCAAAAGCGAGCCAGATGTCAGCCGTCATTCCATTTCCTCCCGGACGCCTGTTGAGCGGCGCCCGCTAGTTTTCTTGTCTCAAGCCGTTTCGAAGGGCTGGCCGATATGGTCCATCACTTCGCCGAACCATTTTGCAGTCAGATCGAAATGTTTTCCACCCTTGATTCTGGGAAATTCGATCGTGCGCAGTTTTCCGCCCTGATCCTCGTCGTGGCCGGTCACGCCCGAGACCTTGTTCAATGCGCTTTCGACGGCGAGATCGACCATGCCCTGGATGAGCCGCAGGTCCTGGCCGTTTGCCGGCGCCGAGCGGGCGAAGTAGCCGGATTTCTGCACCATGGAGCGATCGGCGCCGATCAGCGCCGCGAACTGCTTCTGGAACCAGCCGCCGACATTGATCGTGTCAATCTTAACATGGCCGAACGCGTCGCGCTTGATCGATTCGCCTGCCGCTTCCCGTTCGGCGACGATCGTATCGAGACCGGCACCTTCCGACACGAACAAGGTTACGAAACCGCGCTTGTCCATGACGTCCTTGAGGCGTGCGGCCTCCTTTTCGAGGTCGAAGGCCATCTCCGGCAGGTAGACACCGTCGATGTTCTTCATCGCGCTGTTCATCATGAAGCCCTCGACATATTCGTTGCCTTTGGTCTTCTGAATATAGGCCCGTGCAGTCGCGGCGGTAAGCCAGCCGCAGTGACGTCCCATCACTTCGTGAATCACAAATGTGCGAGGAGCGGCACTCTGCTCGTTCGAAACGTTGTCGAAGAAAGAGGCGCCGACTTCGGCAGCCGTCCAGGCGCCGAGCGACTGGCGGATCGGCACGATATCGTTGTCGACGGTCTTCGGCAGGCCGACGACGGTCAGGTCGTAGCCATTGGCGCCGAGATAGGCTGCGAGGTCGGCGGCCGTCGTGTTGGTGTCGTCGCCGCCGATCGTGTGGAGGATGGTGATCCCATCGGCCGCCAACCGCTCGGCGGCAACGCGAAGCGGGTTCTCCCCTTCCTTGACGAGGCCGCGCTTGACGCAGTCTGCGGCATTGGTGAGCTTGACGCGGCTATTGCCGATCGGCGAGCCGCCGTAGCGGTGCAGCAGATGGGCCTTTTCGCGCATGTCATTGGTGATTTCGATGCGGTCGCCGAGCAGAACGCCCTGATAACCGGAACGGTAGGCGACCATCTCGATATCCGGCGCGACGTCGTTGTAGCGCTCAATCAGGCCGCCGACGGCGGAAGACAGGCAAGGCGCGAGGCCCCCTGCGGTCAGCATTGCTACTTTCTGTTTGGCCATCGATCCTCCTTGACGCGCATGCTCGCGTACAGTTCAAAACCGCTGGAATGGATGCGACAGAGACAGGCCCCTGTAAAGTGAATTTCTCAAGAAAAACCGCAGCTTCGACTTCTCGGTGCAGGAGAGCCTAATATAATCGATTCAACTGCCGCAGCCCCTTCGTCCCGCCTGTGGAAAAAGAGTTTTGGAGGCTTTCCAATTGTCCCGAAGTGCAGGGTCACCTGTCTGTGAGCGCCGGTGATTGTTCGGAAAACATGAACATAGTTTAATCTAAGACGGACCGTTGGTCGCCTTGCAATCCCAATTATAATCTGGTCCACTGCGCTCATGATCTGGGATTTTGCCTGCCTTCACTTTTCTTCCCTTTGGGAACGGCTTCTCGGCGCCATGGGCGACGCGGCCGGGAACGCGCTCGGCCGTGTCATCGAGGTGATCCGCACGACGTTCGAGGGTGATCCGGAAACACGCCGGCAGGTGTCTTTCTCGGTCGCAATCATCGCGCTGTCGGCCAAGATGGCGAAGGCTGACGGTATCGTCAGCGAGGCCGAGGTCAAGGCCTTTCAGCAGATATTCGATTTTCCCGACGAGGAAGCCCGCAACGTCGCGCGCCTCTATAACCTCGCGCGCCAAGATGTCGCGGGCTACGAAGCCTATGCGACGAAGCTCGCCGGCTTGTGCAGCCCGGGCGCGGGCAAGGCTGCAAATTGCCCGATGCTGGAAAACGTCGTCGACGGGCTGTTCCACATCGCCAAGGCGGACGGCCTGGTGCACGAGGCGGAGCTTGCCTTCCTTTTCCGTATCGCCGAAATCTTCCGTATCGACGAGGGGCATTTCCGCCGCATCATGGCGCGACACGTGCATCTCGACGGACGAGACCCCTATCTTGTGCTCGGCGTTTCGCCGGAAGACGATTTCGCAAAGATCCGCAAGCAGTACCGCTCGCTGGTGTCCGAACATCACCCGGACCGTCTGATCGCCCGCGGCGTTCCGGCTTCGCTGCATGCCGCTGCCAATGAGCGCATGGCCGCGCTCAATGCCGCCTATGCGGCGATCGAGAAAGAGCGCCGCGCCGCATGATGCCGTTTTACGCCGACTATGCCGGCGCGACGGTAAGGCCTTCCCCCAATCACGGCGAGCGCGCCGGCGGGCGCAGGCCCGACATGATTATCCTTCATTACACAGGCATGCCGATCGGCGACCAGGCGCTTTCCTGGCTCTGCAACGAGGAGAGCCAGGTCTCGAGCCACTATTTCGTCCACGAGGACGGGGGCGTGGTGCAGCTTGTGCCGGAGGATCGCCGTGCCTGGCACGCCGGCAAGAGCTCCTGGGCCGGCGAGACCGACATCAATTCCTGTTCGATCGGCATCGAGATCGCCAATCCAGGCCATCCCGGTGGCCTGCCGGACTATCCGTCCGCGCAGATCCAAGCCGTCGTCGAATTGTGTCGCGATTGCGGCCAAAGGTGGCAAATCCGACCGGAAAGAGTGCTTGGACATTCCGATGTCGCCCCTATCCGCAAGGTCGATCCGGGCGAAAATTTCCCTTGGGAAAAGTTGTACCTTGACGGGATAGGTCATTGGATCGATCCAGCGCAAATCCGTGGCGGACGGTTTTTCCAGTTCGGCGAGAGCGGCCAGCCTATCGAGGCCCTGCAGTCGATGCTGTCACTCTATGGCTACGGAATTGAAATCACGGGAAATTTCTGCGAGCGCACGAAGGGCGTGGTCGAGGCGTTCCAGCGTCATTTCAGGCCGCAGTTGGTCGACGGGATCGCCGATTTCTCCACGATCGACACGCTTCATCGGCTGCTCAAGTCCTTGCCAAAATTCAATTAATACGGGCGCCGCGCCGGTCGTTTGGGCCTGCGTCGAAATCGCAAAATTTTGCAGTGCCACATCATCTCCTTATTAGCCCGGTCTAAAGGACCCGCTAACGGCAGCCGCCATGTTGGACGGGGGTTGCAGAGATAAACGACCAGGATTCGTGAAAACATCGCGCCGTCAATCCGGCGACGCGCTGAGAGGGTGTTTGCGTAACGACACCCGCGATTCCTGTTGGTCCGGAGACACTTCACCTACATGAATATTATGATTGTTGCTGCCGCGGCGGGCCTTGCCATGCTGGTCGCGGGAACCGAACTCGTGCGTGCTGAGGACGACGCCGTCACCACCTACACCAAAGCGCTCATCATTCCATGGGAAACGCGCGAAACCGGTTTTGCAGCGCCCACTGACGAAGCCAGGCGCCTGGTTCGGCAGCTTCATTATACCCAGCTGATCTCGAAATATGCGGACGAATACGATGTTCCTGAAGAGCTTGCGCTGGCGGTGGTGCAGATCGAGAGCAACTTCCGCCCGACCGTCAAGGGCAGTGCGGGCGAGATCGGGCTGATGCAGATCAAGCCGGCGACGGCGAGGCTGATGGGTTACCGCGGGCCGGACTACGGCCTCTACGATCCGGAGACGAATATCCGCTACGGTATGAAATACCTGGCCGGCGCGCATGAACTCGGCGGCGGCAAGATCTGCGGCACCATCCTCAAATACAATGCCGGCCACGGCGCCAAGCGCATGAACCCGGTTTCCAAGCGCTATTGCAACCGGGTGCAGGCGGTGATCGAGACCGCTGAGCAGACGGCCGAACAGACTGCGTCGCTTTCGCCTGTGGCATTTTGATTCCGAAAACGGCTAGAAGTGCTTCTGACAGAAGACATTTCGGCCGGTGGAATCGAAAGGCGAGGGCATGACGGAGCGGTTCAGATTTATCGTGATCGGGAGGGGCATGATGGGCGCTGCGGCTGCCCGCTACCTCTCGAAATGGACCGACGGTATTGCGTTGGTCGGTCCCGGTGAGCCGGCGGACTACGGGCGCCATGAAGGCGTCTTTGCCAGCCACTACGACGAGGCGCGCATCACCCGGACGATCGATCCCGATCCCGTGTGGGCGCGCCTCGCCAACCGTTCGATCGAACGTTACGGCGAGATCGCCCGCGAAAGCGGCTTGGATTTCTATTCCGAGTCTGGCTGCCTGCTGGTCGGCCCCAAGCACGGCGAGGGACCTTCCTATGTCGCGAACGTCCTCGATGCGGCAGGCAAGCTCGGTGTTTCGACCGAGACGCTGTCGAATCTCGATCTTGCCGATCGGTTCGGCTTCTTCTCGTTCCCGCAGGCGAGCGAGGGTGTCTGGGAGCCCAGGAATGCCGGGCACATCAATCCGCGCCGGTTGGTGAAGGCCCAGGCTCTGATCGCCGAACGCCAGGGCACGGCAATTATTCCCGAAACGGTTTCCTCGGTGCGACAGGATGGCGATCAGGTCACCGTCACGACCAGCGAGGGCAACAGCTATGTTGCCGAAAAAGTGCTGGTCGCAGCCGGAGGTTTTTCGATCAACGAACGGCTGCTCGGCGCACGCCTCGACCTCAGCGTCTATGCCCGCACTGTCGCCTTCTTCGAGGTCGACGAGGCCACCATGGACATCTGGGGCAGGGTGCCTTCGCTGATCTGGAAATGGCGCGAGGGCGAGGACGGCATCTATCTCCTTCCGCCGGTGCGGTATCCCGATGGCAAGATCTATCTGAAGATCGGCGGCGATCCGGATGATCTGCTGCTGCCGACCGAGCCGGACATCCGCGCCTGGTTCCGCTCGGGCGGACGGGAAAGTACCAGGGCGCGGCTTGCCGAGATCATGACGCGGCTGATGCCGGAACTCGACCTCTCCCGCTCGTCGATGGCGGCCTGCGTCACCTCGTTCACGGCGACCGGATATCCGGCAATCGCCATGACGCAAGCCTCCCGAATCGGCATCCTCAGCGGCGGCTGCGGGGCGGCGGCGAAGAGTTCCGACGAGATCGGCCGGCTCGGCGCCGAGCTGATCTTCCATGGGAAAATCCGGGACGAAGCCTATTCGACGGATTTCCGGGCGGATTATCTCTAAGCCGATTATCTCCGGCCTGATTACTTCTCGCCTATGGCTTTCGCTCTCCATCTCGGTTATGGACCGCCTGCCAGTTGGCCGGGCAGCCGCGCTTTACCAATGCCGAAAGGCGGTAAGGTGAGGAAAGTCCGGGCTCCACGGAAACACGGTGCCGGATAACGTCCGGCGGGGGCGACCCTAGGGAAAGTGCCACAGAAAGGAAACCGCCCCGCTTGCTGTACCGCTTTCGACAAAGCGGCAGAGCTGGCGGGGTAAGGGTGAAAGGGTGGGGTAAGAGCCCACCGCGCTTCTGGTAACAGCGGCGGCAAGGTAAACCCCACCGGGAGCAAGACCGAATAGGGATGACACGGGCCGCGTGAAAGCGTGGCTACAGCCTGTTTCCGGGCCAGTCATCCGGGTGGGTTGCGTGAGGCGACATGCAAATGTCGTCCCAGATGAATGGCTGCCACGTTCCGGTGCTTGCACCGGGGCCATACAGAACCCGGCTTACAGGCCAACTGGCGTTTACCTCCTCTCGCCGTCGCGATTCTGTCTGCGCCCTTGGCGAGGGAGAGACGTCCTGCGGCCGCTTTTTGCGGTGCAGCGTTTATATCAGGAGTTTCGAAAGCTCCTTTGTTTGTCGGAGCTTAACAAGTGTCCACAGTTCACTTGTCGGACACTGCCGAGGCGGTTTCTTCACTCCTTCCGATAACTCTTTGTTAAACTTAACAGCTTATAAATAAATCCCATCTGGGAGTGGCTAGCGGGGCTTCTCCCATTGACGCCCATATGGTCCCATGGTATCCCAAAATCGCACTGCACAAGGGCGAATGAGCGCCCGCCAACCCCTGAGTTTCGGTCGTCCTACGGCCGGGCGGTTATCCGCCCATCCGGGCGGCGAAGCTGTGTTTGGTGTTGTGTCAACGGGTGGACGGGCTTCCGTCCTGAACCATAACGGAGCGGATGTTTGGCGTGATGAGCCGCTTCCTGTCGAATGCGACGAACAGGATCGATGCGAAGGGACGGGTCTCTGTTCCGGCGAGTTTTCGTTCGGTTCTTTCGGAGCGCGGGATCCAGGAGCTTTATTGCCTCCAGGATTTCACCTATCCGGCGATCAGCGTCGGCGGGCCGGATCTGCTCGATCGTTACGAGCGGCAGATCGCTTCCGTCGATCCGTTTTCGCCGGAAGCGAACCGGATGTCGCTGCTTGTACACGGTGGCGGCGTCTTCATGAGGCTCGATGCGGAGGGCCGGCTGATGGTCACGGATTTCATCCGCGACTTCACGGGAATCAGCTCGGACGTTACATTCGTTGGGCGCTCGGATCATTTTCAACTTTGGCAGCCGCAGGCGTTCCACGAGGCGCAGGCGGTGGCGAGAGAGGGGCGCTTCGGTTCGCGTCCCGCGTAAGACAGGGGAACGGAATGGCGGCGAATCCAGGCGACGGAACAACCGAGCCCGAAGGCGGACCGGTTCGTCACATTCCGGTTCTTCTGAAAGAAGTTCTGGAGGCACTCGAGCCTCGGGCCGGCAAGGTCATTCTCGACGGTACGTTCGGGGCGGGCGGTTATACATCCGCCATTCTTGCCGCCGAAGCCGAAGTGATCGCGCTCGATCGCGACCCGAATGCGATTGCCGCCGGCAAGGCGCTTGCCGATGCCCATAAAGGCCGCCTCCACCTCATTCAATCGCAGTTCTCCAGTCTTGCCGACCACGCGCCGGAAGGCGGGCTCGATGGCGTCGTGCTCGATATCGGCGTCTCCTCGATGCAGATCGACGAGGCTGATCGCGGCTTTTCCTTCCAACGCAACGGACCGCTCGACATGCGCATGTCGGCGAGCGGCGTCTCCGCAGCGGATGTCGTCAATCGCGCCAAGGTCGGCGATCTCACCCGCATCTTCGGTTTCCTCGGTGAGGAAAAGCACTCGGGCCGTATCGCCCGCGCCATCGAGAAGCGTCGCCTGACTGAACCCTTCACCACGACGCGCGAACTCGCCAACCTCATCGAGACGGTCAATCCGCGCAAGGCCAAGGACAAGATCCATCCGGCGACCCGCGTCTTCCAGGCGCTGCGTGTCTTCGTCAATGACGAGCTCGGCGAGCTTGCTCAGGCGCTGTTTGCCGCCGAGCGAGCGTTGAAGCCCGGCGGTCGGCTGGTCGTCGTCACCTTCCATTCGCTGGAAGACCGGATCGTCAAGCAGTTCTTCGCCGATCGTTCCGGGAAGGCCTCCGGCTCGCGCCACCTGCCGATGGTCGAGGCAAAGCCCGCGATCTTCGAGCCGCTCGGCAAGTCGATGATCTCGGCGAGCGATGAGGAGGCGGAACTCAATCCGCGCGCCCGTTCCGCCAAGCTTCGCGCCGGGGTCAGGACGGAAGCTCCGCCACGGTCAGCCGACATCTCCATTTTCGATCTGCCCGATCTCGCCAGCCTTGCAAAGATGGGAGCCTGATACATGCTGCGTAGCTTCGATCTTGTCCTGATCGGCGTGATGACGGCAGCGGCCGTCGTCACCTATTCGATCAAGCACCGCGCCGACGAGAAGCTCAGCGAAGTTCGCCGGCTGGAGTCGGAAATCAAGTTGGAGAAAGACACGATCGATCTCCTGAAGGCGGACTGGGCTCTGCTGACCCAGCCGAACCGACTGCACCGGCTAATCAACGTCTACAGTTCCGAGCTGGCACTGGCTCCCACGGAGACGACGCAGCTTGCGATGCCGAAGGAACTGCCGATGCCCAAGGCCCGGCTTCCGCAGCCCGAGACCACGATCGAGGACATCATCGCCGGAAAGAACAGCGAGGTTGCCGCCGCGCTGAAGGGGGTTGCCGCCGCCAAGGCCAAGCCCGCCGCCAAAATTCCCGTGCCGCAGCGGCGCGGTCCCATCGAAGTCATTTCCACAGGATCGGTGAAACGCTGATGTCTTTCCTGTCCCGCATCATGATCGTCAAGAGCCGCGCGCATTTCTCCTCCGGCAGCCGTGGCCGCGGCTCCGAGAAGGCCTCCTTCGAGGGGACCCGCAAGCGCAAGTCCGCCCAGGCGAAAAACCGCGTCGGCCTGCTGATCGCCGGTTTCACGGTCTTCTACTGCGTCGTCGGTGGCCGGCTGATGCAATATGGGGTCGCGCAGCCGCTGACGACGTCGAGCATCCTGCCGGCGGACCGCCTTCTGGCGTCGCGCCCCGACCTCGTCGACCGCAACGGCGCGGTTCTGGCGACCGACATCCGCACCGTTTCGCTGTTTGCCGAGCCCAACAAGATCGTTGATGCCGACGAGGCGATCGAGAAGCTCTCGACGGTTCTGAACGACCTCGACGTCAAGGGCACCTATTCGAAGCTGACCTCGAACTCGCGTTTCCAGTGGCTGCGCCGCCAGTTGACGCCGAAGCAGCAGAGCCAGATCCTGGCGCTCGGCATTCCGGGCATCGGTTTTCGGCCCGAGAAACGCCGTTTCTATCCGGGCGGCCCTACCGCCGCGCATGTCGTCGGTTACGTCAATATCGACAACCGCGGCGTTGCCGGCATGGAGCGTTACGTCGACAATCAGGGGCTTGCCGATCTCGCGGCCGTCGGCATGACTTCCAGCCAGCCGCTGGAGCCGGTCAAGCTGTCCATCGACCTGCGTGTCCAGTCGATCGTCCGCGACGTCGTGTCCGAGGCGATCAGCAAGTACCGGTCCATCGGCGCCGGCGCGGTCGTTCTCGATGTCCATACCGGCGAAATCGTCGCCATGGCGTCCGCGCCCGATTTCGATCCCAACAATCCGGCCGAAGGCGGCGAGGAGGGATGGTTCAACCGCATGTCGAACGGCACGTTCGAAATGGGCTCGACCTTCAAGTCCTTCACGATCGCCATGGGCCTCGACTCCGGCAAGGTGAACCTTCAGAGCACGTTCGACGCCCGGTTCCCGATCCGCATCGGCGGCTTCACGATCAAGGATTTCCACGGCAAGGGGCGTGTGCTGAGCGTGCCGGAAATCTTCCAGTATTCGTCCAACATCGGCACCGCCAAGATTGCCGATACAGTCGGCATCGAAGGCCACAAGGATTTCCTGACCAAGCTCGGCCTGCTGACCAAAATGCACACGGAGCTTCCGGAAGTCGCCTCTCCGAGCCAGCCGCGCGAATGGAAGAAAATCAATTCGGTCACCATTTCCTTCGGCCACGGTGTATCGACGACGCCGTTGCAGACGGCGGTTGCCGGTGCGGCGCTCGTCAACGGCGGAAAATACATCCCGCCGACCTTCTTGCCGCGCAATCGAGCGGAGGCCGACAAGATCGCGACCCAGGTGCTCAAGCCCTCGACCAGCAAGGACATGCGCTTCCTGTTCGAATGGAACGGCGCCAACGGATCGGGCCGGAATGCGCGCGTCGCGGGCTTCAACGTCGGCGGCAAGACGGGTACGGCGGACAAGGTGGTCAACGGACGTTACGCCCATGACAAGAACTTCAACGCCTTCCTCGCGGCCTTCCCGATGGACAATCCGCAATACGTCGTCTTGACGTTCTGCGACGAACCCAAGACCGACAAGGGCAACGGCGCGGCTCTTGCCGCGACGTCCGCCGCTCCGATGGTCAAGGAGATCATCACCCGCGCCGCGCCGATTCTGGGTGTAAAGCCGAAATTCGGCAATGACGGTTCTGCCCTGCTTGTGTCTTATTGAGCGATAACAACTTGAGCGGACGATTCGAGGGGACGACGCTCAGAATGGACGATCAACCGATGAAATTGCGAGAACTCGCCGGACAGGATTTCCCGGAAATAGCCGACCTGATGGCCGGGCCTGCAGGCGATCTCGAGGTGACCGGGCTTACTTCCGACAGCCGGAAGGTAACCCCGGGCATGCTCTTTGCGGCACTCGCAGGCACCAAGGCGGACGGTTCGAGCTATATCGGCGATGCCGCCGCCCGCGGCGCGGCCGCGGCGATTGCAGGGCATTCGGCGGAAGCGGGCATTCCGGTTCTTGCCGTCTCCAATCCGCGCCGGCTCCTGGCACTGGCGGCCGCCCGTTTCTACCATGCGCAGCCGGAAACCATGGTTGCCGTCACCGGCACCGCCGGCAAGACCTCCGTTGCCTCGTTCACCCGCCAGATCTGGGCGCATGCCGGCCATGCCGCGGCACAGATCGGCACGACCGGCGTCGTCTCGCCCACCCGCAACGACTACGGAACGCTGACCACGCCGGATCCGGTCGACTTGCAGCAGCTGCTGGCGGAACTGGCTGCCGAAGGCGTTACCCATGCCGCCATGGAGGCTTCCAGCCATGGCCTCGACCAGAGCCGGATCGACGGCGTGCGTCTTTCCGCCGCCGGCTTCACCAATCTCGGCCGTGACCACATGGACTACCATCCGACGATCGAAAGCTACATGGCCACCAAGATGCGGCTCTTCGATACGCTGATGCCGAAAGGCTCGCCGGCCGTCATCTTCGCCGACGACGCCTGGTCGGAAGAGGCGATACGAGTGGCGACGGTTGCCGATCTCGAAGTCCGCACCGTCGGCCGAAAGGGCGATTATCTGTGCCTCAAGCGCGTCGAGCATTTCCGGCACAAGCAGATGGCCGAGATCCACATCGGCGACCAGATTTTTGAAGTCGATATTCCGCTTACCGGTGATTTCCAGGTGGCGAACGCGCTGGTCGCGGCAGGACTTGCGATGTCGACCGGGGTTCCGGCTGCCGTTGCCATGGCCGCGCTCGAAAAGCTGGTAGGCGCCTCGGGTCGTCTCGAGCTGATCGGCCAGACAAAAGCCGGCGCGCTCGCCTATGTGGATTATGCCCACAAGCCGGACGCGCTGGAAAACGTGCTGACCTCCGTGCGCCCGTTCACGACCGGGCGGGTCATCGTGGTGTTCGGCTGCGGCGGCGACCGCGACAAGGGCAAGCGGCCGATCATGGGTGACGTGGCGACGCGGCTTGCCGATATCGTCATCGTCACCGACGACAATCCGCGTTCCGAGGTTCCCGAGGTGATCCGTTCCGAGATCATGGCGGCGGCTCCGGGCGCAATCGAGATCGGCGACCGGGCCAAGGCGATCCGCCAGGCAGTCAATATGCTGCGGGCCGGCGATACGCTGATCGTCGCGGGCAAGGGCCATGAACACGGCCAGACGATCGGCACGACGGTCCTGCCGTTTTCCGATCACGTCGAAGTCCGCAAGGCACTGGAGGAGATGAAATCGTGAGCTGGCTATGGACCTCCGAGGATTTGACGTCTGCCATGGGCGGCCGGCCGATCGGTGCGCTTCCGGCGGGCATCACCGGCATCTCGATCGACAGCCGTTCCATCGGCCAGGACGAGGCTTTTTTCGCTATCAAGGGCGATCGCGTCGACGGTCATGACTATGCAAGTCTCGCGGTTGCCAACGGTGCGACGCTGATCGTCGTCAACGAGGCGAAATTGCCCGCGCTCGGCAAATTGACGGTGCCGATGATCGTGGTGGAGGACGTTCTCGCCGCTCTTGGCAAATTGGCGCTTGCGGCGCGTGACCGCAGCAGGGCCCGTATCGTCGCGGTGACCGGTTCGGTCGGCAAGACCACCACCAAGGAGATGCTGCGCCATGCGCTTGCGCCTTCCGGAAAGGTGCATGCCGCCGTCGCGTCCTTCAACAATCACTGGGGCGTACCGCTGACACTCGCCCGCATGCCGGCCGATACCGATTTCGGGGTCTTCGAGATCGGCATGAACCATCCCGACGAGATCCGCCCCCTGGTCAAGATGGTGCGCCCGCATGTGGCGATCATCACCACGATCGCCGCTGCCCATCTCGGTCATTTCAAGAACCTCGAGGAAATTGCAGCCGCCAAGGCCGAGATCTTCGAAGGCCTGGAGCCGGGCGGTTCGGCGGTCCTCAACCGCGACATCAAGCAGTTCGGCTTTCTTCAGAAAAAGGCGCAGGAGGCGGGTGTCTCGCACATCCATACCTTCGGCCAGCACGCCAAGGCGGATTTCCGGCTGGCGGATTTCGAAGGCAACGGGGAAAACTCGGTCGTCTGGGCGGTGCTGAACGGCGAGACCTCGGAAGTCCATATCGGTGCTCCCGGTCGCCATATCGCCGAGAACGCCATGGCGGTCCTCGGCGCCTGCCTGCTGGTCGGCGCGGACATGGCTGGTGCCATGGCGGCGCTTGCGGGGCTGAAGCCGGTCAAGGGCAGGGGCGAGCGCCACCGCCTCGGCATTGGCGAGGGCCATCTGACCCTGATCGACGAGAGCTACAACGCCAACCCTGCCTCGATGCGGGCGGGGATCGCGCTCCTGGCGGCGGCGACGCCGGAACTGACCGGCCGGCGTATCGCGGTCCTCGGCGACATGCTGGAAATGGGTGGGTTTTCCGCCAAGGTGCACGAGGAGCTGGCAGGTCCGCTGCTCGCCGCCGGTATCGAACATGTCTGGCTGGCGGGTGCGGAAATGACGGCGCTGCGCGACGCGCTGCCCGACAGCGTCGACGTGCAATATTACGAAAAAACCGCGGATCTCGCCGATTTCGTGGTGCGCTCGGTGATCCCCGGCGACGTGGTGATGGTGAAATCCTCGCTTGGCATCGGTTTCGGCAAGATCGTGGCCGCGCTTATTGACAACTATCCGGCATTCTCCGACACGGAACGCCACTAATTGAGACGCGGCTTCTAGAAAGGGCGCTGAATGCTGATCTGGCTTGTGGAACTGGCGGACAAAGTCCAATTTTTCAACCTGTTCCGGTACATCACCTTCAGGACGGGCGCTGCGCTCTTTACGTCTGCGCTGATCGTCTTCCTGTTCGGGCCGATGATCATCGCATCGCTTCGCCTGCGTCAGGGCAAGGGACAGCCGATCCGTGCCGACGGGCCGCAGACCCATTTCAAGAAGGCCGGCACGCCGACCATGGGCGGGCTGATGATTCTCGCCGGCATCGTCGGCGGCTCGCTGCTCTGGGCCGACCTTTCCAACGTCTACGTGGTGGCTACTTTGCTCGTCACGCTGGGTTTCGGCGCGATCGGCTTCTATGACGACTATCTGAAAGTCACCAAGCAGACCGACAAGGGCTTTTCCGGCAAGGCCCGCCTCGGCATCGAGTTCGTGATCGCGGGAATTGCGGTCTTCTTCATGATGCGGGTGGCTCTCGCCACCGGCCAGTCGAGCAATCCGACGCTCGGCACCTCGGTCGCCTTCCCGTTCTTCAAGGACCTGTTCATCAATCTCGGCGTCTTTTTCGTGCTGTTCGGCGGTTTCGTCATCGTGGCGGCCGGCAATGCGGTGAACCTGACGGACGGGCTCGACGGGCTCGCCATCGTGCCGGTCATGATCGCCGCGGCTTCCTTCGGCGTCATTGCCTATCTCGCCGGCAACGCGGTGTTTGCGGGATACCTGCAGATCAATTTCGTGCCAGGCACCGGGGAGCTCGCCGTCATTCTCGGAGCGGTGATCGGAGCGGGCCTCGGCTTCCTCTGGTTCAACGCCCCGCCGGCCGCCATCTTCATGGGCGATACCGGATCGCTGGCACTCGGCGGCCTGATCGGTTCGGTCGCGGTTGCCACCAAACACGAGATCGTCATGGCAATCGTCGGTGGCCTGTTCGTCATGGAGACGCTGTCGGTGATCATCCAGGTCGGCTTCTTCAAGATGACCGGCCGGCGCGTCTTCCTGATGGCGCCGATCCATCACCATTTCGAAAAACTCGGCTGGACGGAAAGCCAGGTAGTGATCCGTTTCTGGATCATTGCCGTCGGCCTTGCCATGCTCGGCCTTTCGACGCTCAAGCTGCGGTGACACGGCGATGATCGCGGTCACCACATTCAAGGACAAGCCGGTCGCGCTGTTCGGCCTCGGCGGCTCGGGGCTGGCCACGGCCAGGGCCTTGGTTGCCGGCGGCGCGAAGGTGGTCGCCTGGGACGACAATCCCGACAGCGTTGCCAAGGCGGCGGCCGATGGCATCGCGACCGCCGATCTGCGCGGTATCGACTGGTCTGTCCAGGCCGCCTTCGTGCTGTCGCCGGGCGTGCCGCTCACCCACCCGAAACCACATTGGAGCGTCGACCTCGCCCGGTCTGCCGGCGTCGAGATCATCGGCGATGTCGAGCTTTTCGTTCGCGAGCGTCGGGCGCATGCGCCGGATTGCCCGTTCATCGCCATTACCGGCACCAACGGCAAGTCGACGACCACGGCGCTGATCGCCCATATCCTCACGACGAGCGGCCGCGATACCCAGCTCGGCGGCAATATCGGCACGGCGATCCTGACGCTCGATCCGCCGACGGCGGAGCGTTATTTCGTCGTCGAATGCTCGTCTTACCAGATCGATCTGGCGCCGACGCTCAACCCGACCGCCGGCATCCTGCTCAACCTGACGCCTGATCATCTCGACCGCCACGGCACCATGCAGCATTATGCCGACGTCAAGGAACGGCTGGTTGCCGGTAGCGGCACGGCCGTGATCGGCGTCGACGATTCGTTCTGCGCCCTGATTGCCGACCGCGTCGAGCGGGCCGGTGTCGCGGTCAAGCGGATTTCCAAGCGGGTCGTCGTTGCCGACGGCCTCTATGCCGAGGGCAGCCGGATCATTGAGGCGCATGGCGGCGCGGCGTCGCTGCTTGCCGATCTCGACGGTATCGAGACCCTCAAGGGCAGCCACAACGCCCAGAACGCGGCGGCGGCTATCGCCGCCTGCCTGGCGGTCGGCGTGTCGCGGGACGAGATCCGGGCGGGACTGAAATCCTTTCCCGGTCTGAAGCATCGAATGCAGCCGGTCGGTCGCCGGGGTCAGGTCGTGTTCGTCAACGATTCGAAGGCGACCAACGCGGATGCGGCAGCGCCGGCGCTCTCCAGCTACGACCGCATCTACTGGATTGCCGGCGGCCTGCCGAAGGAGGGCGGCATAGTCAGCCTCGCTCCACTCTTCCCGCGTATCGTCAAGGCCTATCTGATCGGAGAAGCCGCACCGGCATTCGCGGCGACGCTTGGCGAGGCGGTGCCCTACGAGATTTCGGGCACGCTCGAAAAGGCGGTCGCGCACGCAGCGGCGGATGCAGGAGCCGATACGACGCCGTCCGCGGTGATGTTGTCGCCGGCCTGCGCCAGCTTCGATCAGTTCAAGAATTTCGAGATTCGCGGCGATGCCTTTGTCGGCCATGTCGCGGGTCTCGACGGCGTCACGATGTTGGTCGATTTAGATTGATCGAGACGGAAAAGGGGAACGACAGATGGTAAGCCGCGCAGACCGTGGGCCGCTCGCAGACTGGTTCTGGACGATCGACCGTTTCTTCCTCGTCGCCTTCGTTTTGCTGATGGGCGTCGGTTTCATGCTCTCCTTCGCGGCATCGCCGGCGGTCGCCGAGCGTATCGGCCTCAACAGCTTCCACTTCGTCGAGCGTCACGCGCTGTTCCTGCTGCCGTCGCTGGTGGTGATGGTCGGCCTGTCCTTCCTGACGCCGCGGCAGGTGCGGCGGACCGCGATCGTCCTTTTGATCATCTCGCTGACGCTGATGGTGCTGGCGCTGTTCTTCGGCGTCGAGGTCAAGGGATCGCGGCGCTGGATCGGCGTCGGAATGTTCTCGATCCAGCCGTCGGAATTCATGAAACCGGCCTTCGTCGTCGTCTGCGCCTGGCTGTTTGCCGAGCACGCGCGGCAGCCGGAAATCCCCGGCAATCTCTTCGCCATCATCCTGTTCGGCATCGTCGCGGCGCTGCTCGTCGCCCAGCCCGACCTTGGCCAGACCATTTTGACCAGCGTCGTCTGGGGCGGCATGTTCTTCATGGCCGGCATGCCCTGGCTGTGGATCGTGCTGCTCGGCGGCGTCGGTGCGGGCGGCATCGTCACCGCCTATTACATGCTGCCGCACGTGACTGCCCGCTTCGACAAGTTCCTGACCGGCGAGGGCGACCGCTTCCAGATCGAGACGGCGCATGAAGCGATCCTGCAGGGCGGCTGGTTCGGGCAGGGGCCTGGCGAGGGCATCGTCAAGCGCATCCTGCCGGACAGCCACACGGACTTCGTGTTCTCCGTTGCAGCCGAAGAATTCGGCATTATCTTCTGTATGGCACTTGTGGCGATCTTCGCCTTCATCGTGCTGCGCGGCCTGAACCACGCCTTCAAGGAGCGCAACGACTTCAACCGGTTCGCGGTCGCTGGCCTCGTGCTGCAGATCGGCATGCAGTCGCTCATCAATATCGGCGTCAATCTCGAACTCATGCCGGCCAAGGGCATGACGCTCCCCTTGATCTCCTATGGCGGCTCCTCGATGATCGCGATCTGCATCACTGCAGGCTTCATCCTGGCGCTGACCCGCCATCGTCCGGAGAAACGAGCGCAAGAGCGGAGCCTGTTCCGGGTCGCCCAGGGCGTACCCGCGGAGTAAAAGTCGAATGACCAAGGGCATCATATTGCTTGCCGCTGGGGGAACCGGCGGTCATGTGTTTCCGGCGGAAGCGCTGGGACACGAACTGAAGGCGCGCGGTTATTCCGTGCATCTCGTCACCGACAGCCGGGCCGAGCGTTATGCCGGCACGTTTCCGGCCGACGAAATCCATGTCGTTCCGTCCGCCACGTTCGGATCCAAGAACCCGGTCGCGCTTGCCCGCACCGGCTGGAAGCTGTGGACGGGCCTGCGGGCCGCGCGCCGCCTGATCGGCCGCCTGAAGCCGCTCGCCGTTGTCGGTTTCGGCGGTTATCCGACCGTGCCGCCGCTGATGGCCTCGACCGCCATGGGCGTGCCGACGATGATCCATGAACAGAACGCCGTGATGGGCCGCGCCAACAAGGCACTGGCCGCCAAGGTCCAGACGATCGCCGGCGGGTTCCTGCCGGAGGGCAGCGGTCCCTATGCGGACAAGACCGTCACGACGGGCAATCCGGTGCGTCCGGCCGTGCTTGCGGCCTCCAATATTCCCTATGTCGCCTCCCGCGGCGGCGATCCGTTCCGGCTGGTCGTGTTCGGCGGCAGCCAGGGCGCGCAGTTCTTCTCATCGGTGGTGCCGACGGCGCTCAGCCTGCTCGACCAGACCGAGCGCGATCGTGTCGTCGTTACCCAGCAGGCGCGTCCGGAAGACAAGGATCGGGTCAGCTCCTGCTTTGCAAAGCTCAAGGCACCCGCCGATATCTCGTCGTTCTTCTCGGACATGGCCGAACGGCTGGCGACGGCACATCTGGTCATCTGCCGCTCCGGTGCCTCGACGGTGTCGGAAATTGCGGTGATCGGCCGGCCGGCCATTCTCGTGCCTTACCCGCATGCTCTGGATCATGACCAGGCGGCCAATGCCGCGGCGCTGGTGGCGACCGGCGGTGCGAAAGTCGTGCCGCAGTCGGAGCTTTCACCGGAAAAGCTCGCCTCGATCATTTCGGGTGCGATGAAGGATCCGGATAAGCTCGAAAGAATGGCAGCGGCTGCCAAGTCCGCCGGACGGCCGAATGCAACCGGCCAGCTTGCGGATCTGGTCGTGGCGATCGCGGAGCGGAAATCGATTTCGGAATTCAAGGGAGTGCGCGCATGAAGATGCCGAAGGCCATAGGGCTCGTTCATTTCATCGGCATCGGCGGTATCGGCATGAGCGGTATCGCCGAGGTGCTGCATAATCTCGGCCACAAGGTCCAGGGATCCGACCAGGCCGACGGCGCCAATGTCCAGCGCCTGCGCGACAAGGGCATCCCGGTCTTCGTCGGCCACCAGGCCGAGAATATCGGCGATTCCGAGGTGGTCGTCGTCTCGACCGCGATCAAGAAGAACAATCCGGAGCTGATGGCCGCGCGCGAAAAATCGCTGCCGATCGTCCGCCGCGCCGAAATGCTCGCCGAGCTGATGCGCTTCCGCAATGCGATCGCCATCGGCGGCACACATGGCAAGACCACTACGACCTCGATGGTCGCCGCGCTGCTGGAGGCAGGCAGCCTCGACCCGACCGTCATCAACGGCGGCATCATCAACGCCTACGGCACCAATGCCCGCATGGGCGAGGGCGAGTGGATGGTGGTCGAGGCCGACGAATCGGACGGCACATTCCTGAAGCTGCCCGCCGATGTCGCCGTCGTCACCAATATCGATCCCGAACATCTCGACCATTACGGCAATTTCGACGCGGTGCGCGCCGCCTTCCGGCAGTTCGTCGAGAACGTGCCGTTCTACGGGTTCGGCGTGCTCTGCCTGGACCATCCGGAAGTGCAGGCGCTGGTCGGCCGTATCGAGGACCGCAAGATCGTCACCTATGGCGAAAACCCCCAGGCGGATGCGCGTTTCTCGAATGTCCGCATGGAAGGCACCAAGTCGATCTTCGACGTGGAAATCCGCCGCCGCCGCACCGGCCGGGTGTTCCAGTTCAAGGACCTGGCTCTGCCGATGCCCGGGCGCCACAACATTTCCAACGCCACTGCCGCGATCGCCGTCGCCAACCGGCTCGGCATTTCGGAAGAGGATATCCGCAAGGGGCTCGCCAACTTCAGCGGCGTCAAGCGGCGCTTTACCCTGACGGGGACATGGAACGGCGTTTCGATCTTCGACGACTACGGTCACCATCCGGTGGAGATCAAGGCCGTGCTGCGGGCAGCCCGCGAATCGTGCCAGGGCCGCATCATCGCGGTGCACCAGCCACATCGTTACACGCGTCTGTCGAGCCTCTTCGAGGATTTTGCCAATTGCTTCAACGATGCCGACAGCATCATCTTGGCGCCGGTCTACGCCGCCGGCGAGGAGCCGATCGAAGGTGCCAATTCTGAAACGCTGATTTCGCGCATCCGTTCGGGCGGCCATCGCGACGCAAGATACATGGCGTCGCCGACAGAACTCGCTTCGATTGTATCGGGCATTGCGAAGCCGGGTGATTTCGTGGTTCTTCTGGGAGCGGGCAATATCACACAGTGGGCCGCGGCGTTGCCGAAGGAACTGGAAAGCATATCGGGACAGTAGGAAATGAAACAGGTGAACGGGGAAAAGCTTCTGGCGTCGTTGGGGGATGACGTCGACAAACTGCGCGGAAGGCTGACGCCGGACGCGCCGATGGATCGCGTCACCTGGTTCCAGGCCGGCGGGCTCGCCGAACTGATGTTCCAGCCCCATGACGTCGACGATCTCGTGACTTTCCTGCAGATACTGCCGGAAGAGGTGCCGCTGACGGTGGTCGGCGTCGGTTCGAACCTGCTCGTCCGCGACGGAGGAATTCCCGGCGTGGTTCTACGCCTCTCGGCCAAGGGGTTCGGCGGGGTCGATCTCGTCGGCGACAACCGTATTAAGGCCGGCGCGATCTGCCCCGACAAGCACATTGCCGCAATGGCGATGGACAACGGCATCGGCGGTTTCGCCTTCTATTACGGCATCCCCGGCTCGATCGGCGGCGCTTTGCGCATGAATGCCGGCGCCAATGGCGGCGAGACGGCCGGACGCGTCGTCGAAGTGCATGCCGTCGACCGCAAGGGCGGCACGCATGTCTTCTCTACCGCCGAGATGGGTTACAGCTATCGCCATTCCTCGGTCCCGGAGGACATGATCTTTACCCACGCGGTCTTCGAGGGATATCCCGAGGAGCGGGCAAAGATTCGCGCCGAGATGGATGCCGTGCGTCAGCATCGCGAGACGGTGCAGCCGATCAAGGAAAAGACCGGCGGCTCGACCTTCAAGAACCCGGAAGGCCATTCCGCGTGGAAGCTGATCGACGAGGCAGGCTGCCGCGGGCTGGTCAGCGGCGGAGCACAGATGTCGTCGCTGCATTGCAACTTCATGATCAATATCGGTTATGCCAGCGGCTACGACCTCGAATATCTCGGCGAAACCATTCGCCAGCGGGTCTTCGAACATTCCGACATCAAGCTCGAATGGGAAATCAAGCGCCTCGGCATCTTCATGCCCGGCCGCGAGGTGAGACCCTTTCATGGCATGACAAGCGAATGACGGTACTCGACCGGGGTGAGGCAAAGGCCCCCGGTTGGCGGGTTATCTTGTAAATTTAAGACGTTGCAGCGGTCATCTCGTGTTTTGATTCAGTTGGATAGCGCCGGTGACGCCGGTGCAACCTTGGATATTTCACGAGATGCTTATTCATTGAGCATTCATGAGAGTATATTGCATAATACCCCTGTTTGAATGAGATTCGTGCCAAGAACCGGCAGGGTGCCGGGGGCACGAGCAGGGGGATATCCGATGTTTAAAAAATTAGCGGCCGAGTTTTTCGGCACTTTCTGGCTTGTCTTCGGTGGATGCGGCAGCGCGGTTCTGGCTGCTGCATTTCCGGATCTCGGTATCGGCTTCGTCGGCGTAGCGCTCGCGTTCGGCCTGACGGTGCTGACCATGGCCTATGCGGTCGGCGGTATTTCCGGTGGGCATTTCAATCCGGCGGTATCGGTGGGACTGACGGTGGCGGGCAGGTTCCCGGCATCAAGCCTGCTGCCTTATATCGTCGCTCAGGTGGTTGGGGCGGTCGTTGCTGCCCTGGTTCTCTATCTCATCGCCTCCGGCAAGGCTGGTTTCCAGCTCGGCGGCTTTGCGTCCAACGGCTATGGCGAGCATTCGCCCGGCGGTTATTCGTTGAACTCGGCGCTGTTGATAGAACTGGTTCTCACCGGTTTCTTCATCTTCATCATTCTGGGCGCGACGGGGCCGAAGGCGCCGGCCGGGTTTGCTCCGATCGCGATCGGCCTTGGGCTGACGCTGATCCATCTGATCTCGATCCCGGTCACCAACACATCCGTCAACCCGGCACGTTCAACCGGGGTCGCGCTGATCGTCGGGGACTGGGCTGTCGCACAGCTTTGGCTTTTCTGGGTTGCGCCGATCGTAGGCGCCGTCCTCGGCGCACTGGCGTGGAAGCTGGTGGACGATTCGGAAGAGCGGGCCGCGGCCTGATCTTTTCTTCCCGGTAAGAGAGCCCGCGAAGCCGCCCGCTTCGCGGGCTTTTCCGTGCCCCGAACTCTCGGGGACCGCCCTCCGATTCGAAAGGCTCAATCGTCCTTTTATTGCCGTTCCGAATGTTGCCGCAAACTGGGCGTTAACATCCAGCGATTCGATTTTTCCTTTGTTTTCATGCTTTTGGCTACCCGGGTTAATCAAGGTAAACGGTTTGTTAACTATATTCGGGCACTAATGCAGGCATGCCTAACGTCCGGCGAGAATCGTCAGAGAACAGGTTGGCGCAAGCGCCGTACTAGAGAGTGTAGTCCTTTTTGGCGGGAGTGATTGATGAGTGACAAGCACGTGGCTGTTTTGATGGGAGGATTTTCCTCCGAGCGGCCTGTTAGCCTGTCCTCGGGCGCTGCCTGTGCGGATGCTCTTGAAGGCGAAGGCTATCGCGTCACCCGCGTCGATGTCGGCCGGGATGTCGCGGCCGTTCTCTCGGAGCTTCGGCCGGACGTAGCCTTCAATGCCTTGCACGGGCCTTTCGGTGAGGACGGAACGATCCAGGGCATTCTCGAATACCTCGAAATTCCCTACACCCATTCCGGCGTGCTTGCCTCGGCGCTCGCTATGGACAAACATCAGGCCAAGCACGTCGCCAAGGCATCCGGCATTCCCGTCGCCGAAGCCAAGGCCATGAGCCGCTTCGATATCGGTAACGCTCATCCGATAAAGCCGCCCTATGTGGTGAAGCCGGTTCGCGAAGGGTCGTCCTTCGGTGTTGTGATCGTCCAGGAAAATCAGTCGCATCCGCCGCAGATCATCGGCTCGGCCGAGTGGCGCTACGGGGATCGTGTCCTGGTCGAGCGCTATATCTATGGCCGCGAACTCACCTGCGGTGTGATGGGCGACGTGGCGCTTGGCGTCACCGAAGTGGTGCCTCTCAGCCACGCCTTTTACGATTACGATGCGAAATATGCGGAGGGTGGTTCGAAACACGTCATCCCGGCGCAAATTTCACCGAATATTTACCAAAAGATTCAAACACTAGCGCTCAAGGCGCATCAGGCGATGGGCTGCCGTGGCGTCAGTCGCTCCGACTTTCGCTACGACGACCGCTTCTCCGAGAACGGCGAGGTTATCTGGCTGGAAATCAACACGCAGCCGGGCATGACCCCGACATCACTGGTGCCCGAAATGGCCGGCCATGCCGGTCATTCATTTGGTGAACTCGTCCGTTGGATGGTGGAGGACGCTACGTGTTTGCGTTGATCGGCAGAAAAGCGGGTGGACCGCGAGGCCGTTCTCAGGCTCATTATCTCGGTGCCGAAGAGCGCCGGGTCCTTCCGCGCCCGCTTCGCCGGGTGTTCCGTTTCTGCGCCAGCCTCGCCACCGGCCGCATCCACATCCCGCCCCATACCGGAACCCTTTCCGCTCTCGGCTTCTTTGCCGCGGTCGGTCTCTATGGCATGTCGCTCGGCGGTCATGGCCAGGCGGTCGCGCAGGCGACCACGGCGGCTGTCGGCTTTGCGATCGAGGATGTGCGCGTCTCGGGCAATGACCAGACTTCCGAAATCGACATTCTGCAGCTTCTTGGCCTCGACGGCACGACCTCGCTGGTCGCTCTCGACATCGATTCCGCCCGCCGCAAGCTCTCGGTGCTTCCCTGGGTCCAGTATGCGGAAGTCCGCAAGATCTACCCGAAGACGATCGAGGTGATGCTGAAGGAACGTCAGGCCTTCGGCATCTGGCAGCACGGCGCCGAACTCTCGCTGATCGAAAAGAACGGCAGCGTGATCGCGCCGCTGCGTGACAACAAGTTTGCCTCGCTGCCGCTCTTCGTCGGCCGCGATGCCGAGACGGCCGCATCCTCCTTCGAGGACGCCATGGCCGGCTGGCCGGAGCTGAAAAATCGCGTGAAGGCCTATGTCCGCATTGCCGGTCGCCGCTGGGATCTGCATCTCGACAACGGCGTCGTGCTGAAGCTGCCGGAAGCCAACGTCGCCAAGGCGCTGCGCGTGCTCGCACGGCTCGAAAAGGAGCAGGGCTTGCTGGAGCGCGATGTCGCCGCCGTCGATCTGAGGCTTGAGGATCGCACCACCATTCAGCTCACTCCCGGTGCCTTGGATCGCCGCAGAGAGGCGCTCGATGCGCGGACAAAGGCCTTGAAGAAACTGGGAGAGCAGTCTTGAGCGTATTCGGTTCTTCCCATTTTGGTCTGCCGCGCATGAAGCCGCTGTCTTCCAAGCGCAGCCACGTCGTTTCGGTCCTCGATATCGGCTCCACCAAGGTGGTCTGCATGATCGCCCGGCTGACGCCGCGCCAGGAAAGCCAGGTTCTGCCCGGCCGTACCCACAATATCGAGATCATCGGCATCGGCCACCAGCGCTCGCGCGGTGTGAAGTCCGGCGTGATCGGCGATCTGGATGCCGCGGAAAGCGTCGTCCGCCTCGCGGTCGATGCCGCCGAGCGTATGGCGGGACTTACCGTCGACAGCCTGATCGTCAACGTCTCTGCCGGCCGCATCACCAGCGACGTCTATACGGCGACGATCGATCTTGGTGGCCAGGAAGTGGAAGAGGCCGATCTCAAGAAGGTGCTGGTGGCGGCAAGCCAGCAGTCGCTGCGCCAGGATCGCGCCATCCTGCACTCGCTTCCAACCGGTTTCTCGCTCGACGGCGAACGCGGCATCCGTGATCCGCTGGCGATGTTCGGCGATACGCTTGGTGTCGACATGCATGTCGTGGCAGCTGAGCGGGCCACGCTGAAGAACCTCGAACTCTGCGTCAACCGTGCGCATCTGTCGGTCGAAGGCATGGTCGCGACGCCCTATGCGAGCGGCCTTGCGGCCCTCGTCGACGACGAAGTCGAGCTCGGCTGCGCTGCGATCGACATGGGCGGCGGCACGACGACGATCTCGGTCTTTGCCGAGGGCAAGCTCGTTCATACGGATGCGATCAGCCTTGGCGGTCATCATGTGACCACCGACCTTGCCCGCGGCCTTTCGACCCGCATCGAGGATGCCGAGCGCATGAAGGTCGTGCACGGTTCGGCGCTCGCCAACGGTGGCGACGAGCGGGATGTGATCTCGGTTCCGCCGATCGGCGAGGACGATCGCGATCAGCCGACCCAGGTGCCGCGCTCGCTGGTCACCCGCATCGTGCAGGCGCGCATCGAAGAGACGCTCGAGCTCATCCGCGACCGCATCCAGAAGTCGGGTTTCAGCCCGATCGTCGGCAAGCGTGTGGTGCTGACGGGTGGTGCCAGCCAGCTTACCGGCCTTTCGGAAACGGCGCGCCGCATCCTGGCGCGCAATGTCCGCATCGGCCGTCCGATGGGCGTCTCCGGCCTGCCGACGGCAGCCAAGGGACCGGCCTTTTCGACGGCAGTCGGGCTGATGATCTATCCGCAGGTCGCGGATCTCGAAACACACGCCTCGCAGAGCGGCCTGATGGCCACGCTGGGAAGCGGCAATGGCAGGCTGGCCCGCGTGGGCCAGTGGTTGAAGGAAAGTTTTTGATGCGAGGGGCTTCGGCCCGCGTATCGGAGAAGAGTTGCAATGAATTGGCCGGCGGCGATGCGGCCAGCAAAAGAAGGAACTGGTGCAATGACCATCAAGCTGCAAAAGCCTGATATCACCGAGTTGAAGCCTCGGATTACCGTGTTTGGCGTCGGTGGCGGCGGCGGTAACGCCGTCAACAACATGATCACAGCCGGCCTCGAAGGCGTCGATTTCGTCGTCGCCAATACCGATGCCCAGGCGCTGACTATGACCAAGGCCGAACGCATCATCCAGATGGGCGCTCGGGTCACTGAAGGTCTCGGCGCCGGTTCGCAGCCGGAAGTCGGCCGCGCCGCCGCGGAAGAATGCCTCGACGAGATCGTCGATCATCTGCATGGCACGCACATGTGCTTCGTCACCGCCGGCATGGGCGGCGGCACCGGCACGGGTGCAGCGCCGGTCGTCGCCCAGGCCGCCCGCTCCAAGGGCATCCTGACCGTCGGCGTCGTCACCAAGCCGTTCCATTTCGAAGGCCAGCGCCGCATGCGGCTTGCCGAATCCGGCATCCAGGAACTGCAGAAGTCTGTCGACACGCTGATCGTCATTCCGAACCAGAACCTCTTCCGCATCGCCAATGACAAGACGACCTTCGCCGATGCGTTCGCAATGGCCGACCAGGTTCTCTATTCCGGTGTCGCCTGCATCACCGACCTGATGGTCAAGGAAGGCCTGATCAACCTCGACTTCGCCGACGTCCGCTCGGTCATGCGCGAGATGGGTCGCGCGATGATGGGTACCGGCGAAGCATCCGGCCCGGGCCGCGCCATGCAGGCCGCAGAAGCCGCGATCGCCAACCCGCTGCTCGACGAGACCTCGATGAAGGGCGCTCAGGGGCTGCTGATCTCGATCACCGGCGGCCGTGACCTGACGCTGTTCGAAGTCGACGAAGCTGCGACCCGCATTCGTGAGGAAGTCGATCCGGATGCGAATATCATCCTCGGCGCAACCTTCGACGAAGCGCTCGAAGGCCTGATCCGCGTATCGGTCGTGGCGACTGGTATCGATCGCGCCGCCGGCGCCGTCGACATCCGCGCCGCCGAAATGCGCGCCGCTGCCAAGCCGATCATCCGCCCGTCGGCTGCCATTGCTCCGGCGCCTGTTGCTGCTCAGCCGGCTCCGGTCATGCAGGCAGCCCCGGCTCCGAAGCCGGTCATCGATCCGATCGCCGAGACGATCCGCATGGCGGAAGCCGAAATGGAACGCGAACTCGCAATCGCTGAACCGCAGCACCAGCATGCGGCACCTCAGCCGGTCGCTCCGCAGCCGGTCATGCATCAGCAGGAAGAGTTCCGCCCGCAGAGCCGCATCTTCGCAGCTGCTCCGGCCGAAGCACCGGCCCCGGTCATGAGCCGCCCGGCTCCGGCCCCGCAGCCGGCCCCGGTTCATCATCACGCGCAGCAGCCCGCTCCGGCGGTGAGCCAGCCGGCTCCGCGTCCGGCGCAGCCGGTCTACCGCGAGCCGATGTCGCAGGTGGTCGAACCGGTTCGCATGCCGAAGGTCGAGGATTTCCCGCCGGTCGTGAAGGCCGAAATGGATCGTCGCGCCCAGCCGGTGAGCCATGTGCAGGAAGAACGCGGCCCGATGGGTCTCCTGAAGAGGATCACCAACTCGCTTGGCCGCCGCGAAGAGGAAGAGCCTGCTCACATCGAGCCGGCCGCACCGGCTCCGGCCCCGCAGCAGCGTCGTCCGCTGTCGGCCGAAGCAAGCCTCTATGCGCCGCGCCGCGGCAATCTCGACGATCATGGACGTGCGGTTCCGCAGGCCCATCACGAGGAAGATCAGCTCGAAATTCCGGCCTTCCTGCGCCGCCAGTCGAACTGAGTTAAAGACGGTCACGAAACGTGAAGAAGGCCCGGATCACGCATCCGGGCCTTCGCTCGTTTTATCAATCAAGACGTAGAGTTAACAACGTAACAATCCGAAATGAACAGTGATTTGGATTGTGCCGGATGGCTGCGTATGAAAGACGCTAAGACACGCCGACAGAGATCGACCGATTCAGGCGATCGGTCCGGCAGGCGTTAAGAATATCGGATCCTTTTTGCTTTACGGATCCGGCGAAAAGAAGGCAGCAGGAATGACTATCGGACTGTTCGGTTTCCAGACCACCATCGCCTCCCCGGTAACCCTGAAGGGCATTGGCGTTCATTCCGGAGCCCCCGTCAGCCTTACTTTTCAGCCTGCCGAAGCTGGCACCGGCGTAATCTTCACGCGTCTTCTGGACGACGGCAGCTCGGTCGAATATCGGGCCGTTTCCTCCCAGGTCGGCAATACCGATCTCTGCACCGTTCTCGGTACGTCGCTTTCCCGCTCCGTCGCAACGATCGAACATGTGATGGCGGCGCTCTACGCGCTCGGCGTCGACAATATCATGGTCGAAGTCGACAGCGGCGAGATGCCGATCATGGACGGCAGCTCCTATCCGTTCATCGAAGCGATCGAGCAGGCCGGCATCGTCAATCTCGGCATCAAGCGCCGCTACATCCGTGTCCTGAAGCCGGTCCGCATCGACTCCGGCGCTTCGTGGTCGGAGTTCCGCCCCTATGACGGCACCCGTTTCGAAGTCGAGATCGATTTCTCTTCGCCGCTGATCGGCCGCCAGAGCTGGAAGGGCGACCTGACCGCCGAGACCTTCAAGCAGGAACTCTCCCGTGCCCGCACCTTCGGCTTCATGCGCGACGTGGAACGTCTCTGGGCCGCCGGTTATGCACTCGGTTCCTCGCTCGAAAATTCGGTGGTCATCTCCGACGACGACACGATCGTCAATGTCGAGGGCCTTCGTTACAAGGACGAATTCGTCCGCCACAAGACGCTCGATGCCGTCGGCGACCTGGCGCTTGCCGGCGCCCAGTTCATCGGCTGCTACCGCTCCTATCGCGGCGGCCACAAGATGAATGCCAATGCGCTGAAGGCGCTGATGAGCGACCCGACGGCTTACGAGGTCGTCGAGGCTCCGTCGTCGCGTGCGGCCCGCGTGCGGGCAGGGGAGTTCGTACCGGTCAACGTGCCGGAACTTGCATCCTGGTTTGCCTGATAAAGTTGACCCAGTCGACTCGGCCGCTTCTCCGGAAGCGGCCTTTTTCTTTTTGAGGGACAGGGTTCCGATTTCACCTTGAATTGCCGTATTGCGGCGGCGTGCCACAAAAATGCATTAATGCCACAGCATTGCGTTGCTCTCCCTTTGCTTTTATGGCTAGAACGGCCTGCTTGGGCAGCGGGCTTTTCAGGCGCGGGACGATCAGGAATTCTCGAATGAACCATGTAAGGTCTGTTGGAATGCGTAAGACGGCAAGAGTAGCGCTTGTGTCGCTGGTGCTGGCCGGCGCCGGCTTTGGCATGACCGCCTGCCAGTCGGATCCCGATATCGACATCACCAAGCTCGGTCTCGAAACGGATGCGCCGGAGACGCTCTACAATCAGGGTCTCGCCAACATGAAGGCCGGCAACCTTGCCGAAGCGGGCCGCAAGTTCGATTCGATCGACCGCCAGAATCCCTTCACCGAATGGGGCCGCAAGGCGCTCGTCATGAGCACGTTCACCAAGTACCGGCTCGGCCGCAACGACGAGGCTGTGGCCACCGGCAACCGCTACATGAGCCAGTACCCGCAATCGCAGGATTCGGCCTATGTCCAGTATCTCGTCGGCCTCGCGTACTCCAAGCAGATCGCCGACGTGACCCAGGACCAGCGCGCTGCGGTGCGCACCATCGATGCGATGAACAAGGTCGTGACCAATTATCCGACCTCGGAATATGTCGAGGATGCGCAGGCGAAGATCCGCTTCGCGCGCGACCAGCTCGCCGGCAAGGAAATGCAGATCGGCCGCTATTATCTGGAGCGCAAGGAATATCTTGCAGCGATCCAGCGCTTCCGCAACGTGGTCGAGCAGTACCCCAACACCAATCAGGTGGAAGAGGCGCTGGCACGCCTGACCGAGGCCTACTATGCGATGGGCATCACGGAAGAGGCGCAGACCGCTGCCGCTGTCCTCGGGCGCAATTATCCCGACAGCCAGTGGTATGCGGACTCCTTCAAGCTGCTGAAGGGCAACGGCGTCGAACCGCGCGAGAATCGCGGTTCGTGGATTTCCCGCGCCGGGGCCAAGCTGATCGGCGCTTAAGGTCTGAGACATGCTGATCCAGTTATCGATCCGCGATATCGTTCTGATCGAGCGGCTGGATCTTGCCTTCGAGACCGGCCTTTCCGTGCTGACCGGCGAAACCGGCGCCGGCAAATCGATCCTTCTCGACAGTCTTTCGCTGGCGCTCGGCGGTCGCGGTGACGGCGACCTGGTGCGCCATGGCGAGGACAAGGGCCAGGTGACGGCCGTCTTCGACGTGTCCGGCAGCCACGGCGCCCGAAAACTCCTGCGCGACAACGGCATCGACGACGACGGCGACCTGATCTTCCGCCGCATCCAGTCGGCCGACGGGCGCACCCGTGCTTCCATCAACGACCAGCCGGTCAGCGTGCAGCTGATGCGCCAGGCCGGCCAGCTTCTGGTCGAGATCCACGGACAGCACGACGACCGGGCGCTGATCGATACCGACGCCCACCGCACGCTGCTCGACGCCTTTACGGGCCTCGGCGACGAGGTACTGCAGCTTTCCGGCCTTTATCGCTCCTGGAAGGACGCGGATCGGGCCTTCAAGATCCATCGCGCCAAGGTCGAGGCCGCGGCCCGCGAAGCCGATTATATCCGTGCCTCGGTGGAAGAGCTCGAAGCGCTCTCGCCGCGCGACGGCGAGGAGGACGAGCTCGCCGAGCAGCGCTCGCGGATGCAGAAGTCCGAACGCATCGCCGGCGACATTTCCGAAGCCTCCGAATTCCTCAATGGCAATGCATCGCCCGTGCCGCTGATCGCCTCGCTGGTGCGGCGCCTGGAGCGCAAGAGCCACGAGGCGCCGGGCCTGCTCGAAGAGACTGTCGAGCTTCTCGACCAGGCGCTCAACTACCTCTCCAATGCCCAGATGGAAGTCGAGGCGGCGCTGCGGCGCACCGAGTTCGATCCGCGCGAACTGGAGCGGGTCGAGGAGCGGCTGTTTGCGCTCCGGGCCGCCGGGCGCAAATATTCGATCCCGGTCGCCGACCTGCCGGCGCTTGCCGAAAAGATGATATCGGACCTTGCCGATCTCGATGCCGGCGAGGAGAAGCTCGCCGAGCTGGAAAAGCTGACCGCCGCTGCCAAGGCCGCCTACGATCAAGCCGCCGCCATCCTGTCCGAGAAGCGCCGGCATGGCGCCGAGGCGCTGGCCGAAGCCGTGATGGCCGAGCTGCCGGCGCTGAAGCTCGAACGGGCTCGTTTCATGGTCGATGTGGCGAGCGATCAGGAAGCGGCGAGCGCCGAAGGCATCGATACGGTCGAGTTCCACGTCCAGACCAATCCCGGCACCCGCCCGGGCCCGATCATGAAGGTCGCTTCGGGCGGCGAGCTGTCGCGTTTCCTTCTGGCGCTCAAGGTGGCGCTCGCCGATCGCGGCTCGGCTCCGACGCTGGTCTTCGACGAAATCGATACCGGTGTCGGCGGTGCCGTCGCCGATGCGATCGGCCAGCGGCTGAAACGGCTGTCGGACAAGGTGCAGGTGCTCTCCGTCACCCATGCACCGCAGGTGGCCGCGCGTGCCGCAACCCATCTGCTGATCTCCAAGGGACCGGCCGGCGAGGGCACCGACAAGATCGCCACCCGCGTCGCCACCATGGAGCCGGAACACCGCACCGAAGAGATCGCCCGCATGCTCGCCGGCGCATCGGTGACCGACGAGGCGAGGGCGGCGGCCAAGCGGCTGCTGGCAGGCAACGGCTGACCGGAATGTAATCCCGTCGGCGTACCGACCTCCCGCTGCTTTCCAATGAAAAAGCGCGTCCGGGGTTTAAGCTGCCTTCGAGATATCCGAAATGTCGATATGGACGTCGGCATAGGGAAATATGACGCCGTCTTCAGCCCTATCGAGAAGCCCGATCTTAATCAGTGTTGCAATGTCGGCATGAACGGGGCGGAAGTCGCGTTTTACGAGCCGGGACACTTCCCGCATCGTCATGCCGCCCTTGTCTTTCATGGCCGCCAAAATCGCAACCCGGTTGGGGGTCAGGGCTGTGTGCAGGGCTTCCCATGTCGGGAAGCTGTAGATCGGCTCTCCGAGATGTCGGCCGGCTTCGAAGTCGGCGATGATGTCATCTTGCGATGCAATATTGATTCTAAGAGTTTTCATCGGCCTCCATCCTTTCGACTTCTGCGAAGAAATCCCGCAACAAAGTCGATACGTTTCGAAACGAATACGGTGCCTCGACGGCACCGATATGCCTGTGATCTCCCTTTCCAGCCTCGTTGTCGTATCGCATGACGCAAACGTCATCGACCACATAGGCCAGCCGATATTTGTAATTGTGTGCGCTGCCTTTGAGCGGTGCCGGCACTTCGAAAACAGAGAGATCCACGAATGATCGTAGCGTGCGTTCCTGCCGTCTTTTCAACAGGAGTTTTGCGTTTGCCATGATGACCTCAATAGCATCAACTGGTGATGACTTCAATAGCATCACCAGTCTCCAACGTTTCTTGGCGCCTTGCGATGGGTGATCCTCTTCCCCTTGGGGAAATTTGCGCTACAAAACGACTCCTCGCTACCCGAGGAGTAGACCCGCATGCCCGCCGAACAGACGCCCGTCGAAAACCTGACCGAAGAACAGGCCGCAGCCGAACTGGCCTATCTGGCGGCGGAGATTGCCCGCAATGACGAGCTCTATCACGGCCATGACGCGCCGCAGATTTCGGATGCGGATTACGACGCGCTGAAACGGCGGAACGATGCGATCGAAAAGCGGTTCCCGCAGCTTATCCGCGCCGACAGCCCATCGATCCGGGTCGGCGCGGCACCCTTGCCGACGTTTGCGGCGATCACCCATTCGCGGCCGATGCTGTCGCTCGACAACACCTTCTCGGACGATGACGTGCGCGACTTCGTCTCTTCCGTCTACCGTTTCCTCGGCCAGCTGCCGGACGGCTCGATCGCGTTTACCGCCGAGCCGAAGATCGACGGGCTTTCCATGTCGATCCGCTACGAGAACGGCCGGCTGGTGAATGCCGCCACTCGCGGCGACGGTACGACCGGCGAGAACGTCACCGAGAACATCAAGACCATCAAGGAAATCCCCAATCGCCTGCCCGCGGGCGCGCCCGATGTCGTCGAGGTGCGCGGCGAGGTCTATATGACGAAAAGCGACTTCCTGGCACTTAACGAGAAGATGGCGGCGGAAGGCAGGCAGACCTATGTCAACCCGCGCAACACGGCGGCCGGGTCGCTGCGCCAGCTCGACGCCAAGGTGACCGCCAGCCGCAACCTGAAATTCTTCGCCTATGCCTGGGGCGAGATGTCCGAAATGCCGGCCGACACCCAGATGGGCATGGTCGAAAAGTTCAGGGAATGGGGTTTTCCGGTCAATCCGCTGATGAAGCGCCTGCACGCGGTTGAGGATATCATCGCCCATTACAAGGATATCGGGCTCAAGCGCCCGGATCTCGACTACGAGATCGACGGCGTCGTCTACAAGGTGGACAGGCTCGATCTGCAGGCCCGGCTCGGCTTTCGCTCTCGTTCGCCCCGCTGGGCGACGGCGCATAAATTCCCGGCGGAACAGGCCTTTACCCATGTGGAACGGATCGACATCCAGGTCGGCCGCACCGGCGCGCTGACGCCGGTCGCGCGGCTGACGCCGGTCACCGTCGGCGGCGTGGTCGTCACCAATGCGACGCTCCACAACGAGGACTATATCAAGGGCTTGGGCAATTCCGGCGAGCCGATCCGCGAGCTCGACCACGATATCCGCGTCGGCGACACCGTCATCGTCCAGCGGGCAGGGGATGTCATCCCGCAGGTGCTCGACGTGGTGATGGAGAAACGTCCTCAGGAAGCGGTGCCTTACGAATTCCCGAAGCGCTGCCCGGTCTGCGACAGCCATGCGGTGCGTGAGCGCAACGAAAAGACCGGCAAGCTCGATTCGGTCACCCGCTGCACCGGCGGTTTCGTCTGCCGGGCGCAGGCGACCGAGCACCTCAAGCATTTCGTGTCGCGCAACGCCTTCGATATCGAAGGCCTCGGCTCAAAGCAGATCGATTTCTTCTTCGAGGCGGAAGACGACGCGCTGAAGATCCGCACCGCGCCGGATATTTTCACGCTGAAGCGGCGGCAGGAGGGATCGACGCTTACCAAGCTCGAAAATATCGAGGGCTTCGGAAAAGTCAGCGTCAAGAAACTGTTCGATGCGATCGACGAGCGGCGCGAGATCGCCCTGCACCGCTTCATCTACGCGCTCGGCATCCGCCACGTGGGCGAGACCACCGCCAAGCTGCTGGCGCGCGCCTACGGCACCTACGAGGCGTTTGCGAAGGCCATGGACGATGCGGCCGAGCTTTCCGGCGACGCCTGGGACGATCTCAACAATATCGAGGGCATCGGCGAGGTGATGGCGCGTGCCATCGTCGAGTTCTTCAAGGAGCCGCGCAA
Organism: Neorhizobium sp. T7_12; assembly: GCF_002968535.1. NCBI lineage: Bacteria > Pseudomonadati > Pseudomonadota > Alphaproteobacteria > Hyphomicrobiales > Rhizobiaceae > Neorhizobium > Neorhizobium sp. T7_12. The sequence goes on from NZ_PVBK01000001.1 coordinate 1,075,343, forward strand.
TGTCGAGGTCATCACCCGGCTTCGCGAAGAGGTGACGCCGCAGGCCGCCGAAAAGCCGGTCGCCTCGAACAGCCCGATCGCCGGCAAGACGGTGGTCTTCACCGGATCGCTCGAGAAATTCACCCGCGACGAGGCCAAGGCGAGGGCGGAAAGCCTTGGCGCCAAGGTGGCCGGCTCGGTCTCCAAGAAGACCGACTATGTGGTCGCCGGCCCGGGCGCCGGCTCCAAGCTCGACAAGGCGAGGGAACTCGGCGTCCAGGTGATGGACGAGGACGAATGGCTCGCCTTTATCGCGTGATGGCCTTCATCGGGTGATGAAGGTCACACCCTGAGCCGCGCCATCGAATAGGCATCGACATATTCGCCGTTGCGGAAGGCGAATTGTTTGAGATGGCCTTCGACCTCGAAGCCGAATTTCCGGTAGAGCGCGATGGCTGCCTCGTTGTCGGTGTAGACAGTCAGTTCGACGCGCTTCAGGTCCAGCCATCGGTCGGCGATGGCAAGGATTTCGCCGATCAGGGCGCGGCCGATCCCGCGGCCCGTATAGGCGTCGTGGACGCCCATGCCGATACTTCCGGCGTGGGCCCGGCGATTTGCATAACGGGTCATGCCGACATCGCCGACGATCCTGTCCTTGAGGACCGCGACCAGCGAGATGAAATTGGCGGATTGGTTCTCGATGCCCTTGCGGATTTCCTCCGGGCTGTGGTGCGGCGTTCTCAGGGTGCCCCGGCGGTAACCGGGCATATTGTGCAAGGCGGTAATGGCCGGCGCATCCGCCGGAGTGCGGGCGCGGATCGACAGGCCTTCGGGCCATCGCGCATCGGGGTCTAAAGGCGGCGGGATATCGAACTCAGTCATGCTTGCTCTCCTTGGTCTTCGCCGAGGCAGAGCGGAAACACCGAACCCTGCCATATTCGGCAGGGTTGGTGGACGGATGACCGGTTAACGCGCCAAGACCGCCACGCACCCTGCGGGGTGAATGGTCACGGTAAGATGCATGTGGGCGGCGAAACGGATCATGGTGGCCAAGGTCTCAGACAAGCGCCAAGGCGTCAAGAGGGGTGAAAGCGCTGGTCGTCTTTGCCGAATCGAATTCCCGCCTGTAGAAGTTCTCCGACCTTCATCCGGAACTCGCCCTTGAAAACCATCGCCATCGATTTCGAAACCGCCAACGAGCAACGCGGCAGCGCCTGCTCGGTCGGGCTTGCCTGGCTGGAGGGCGACGAGGTGGTGCGGGTGGAGGAGCGGCTGATCCGCCCGAGGGACATGCGGTTTTCCTCCTTCAACGTCGCGATCCACGGCATTCGGCCGGAACATGTCGAGGATGCCGGCGAGTTTCCGGAGGTGATGGACGAGTTCGCCGACGATTTTCGCGGCGCGACGATGATCGCCCATAATGCCGCCTTCGATTTCAGCGTCTGGCGGGCCTGCCTCGATGCCTACCGGCAGAGTTATCCGGACCTGTCCTATCTCTGCAGCGTGAAGATGTCGCAGAAGGTCTGGCCGCATCTCGGCTCTCACAAGCTCAATGTCCTTGCCCAGCATCTCGGCCTTCGGTTCGCCCACCACAATGCGGCCGAGGACGCGGCCGTCTGCGCGCGGGCGACGATCGCGATCGCCAAATCGCTTGCCGTGCCGCATGTCCGCGACATTCCGGCGATGATCGGCATGAAGGTCGGGCGGCTGTTTTCCGGCGGCTACGCGCCCTGCACCTGCCGGCTCAAATAAGAGTTCCCGAGCATCCGCTTGTTTCCGCCCCGGCAATCCTTATCTCAGATCACGGATCGTTTACCGGAGCTGAAGTCGCCATGACGCAACCAATGAGTCGCCTTGCCTGCCTTGCATCTGCCGCAGCCTTTGCGCTCGGCGTGCTTGCCCTTCCCGCTTCCGCCGAAGTGGTCGGCGAGGTCGGCGTCGACTGGATCGGCAACGACATCATCGTCGAGGCAGTCGCCGATCCGCAGGTGAAGGGCGTCACCTGCCACGTGACCTATTTCGAGCGCGGCATCATCGATCGGCTGAAGAACGGCAACTGGTTCGAGGATCCGTCCAACAACTCGATCGCCTGCCGCCAGACAGGCCCGATCGAGATCGGCAACATCGATCTTTCCAAGGATGGCGACGAGGTGTTTCGCGAAGGCATGTCGCTGATCTGGAAGTCGCTGGTCGTCAACCGCATCTACGACAAGGCCAACGACACGCTGATCTATCTCGTCCACACGCGCGAACTCACCGACGGCTCGGCGAAGATGGCGATCTCGACCATTCCGCTCTACAACCAGAACGTCACCTGGAAGAACGGCAAGCCAAAACCGTAATCCCGTCAGCCAAGGGCGGCCGCGGCCGCCCGGCCGGCATTGCGGCCGGAAAACAGGCATCCACCAAGAAAGGTGCCTTCGAGCGCCCGATAGCCGTGCATGCCGCCACCGCCGAAACCGGCGGCCTCGCCGACGGCATAGAGCCCCGGGATCGCCTCTCCGTTCTCACCGAGCACGCGGGCCGACAGGTCCGTCTCAATCCCTCCAAGCGTCTTGCGCGTCAGGATGTTCAGTCTCACCGCGATCAGCGGCCCGTGCGCCGGATCGAGAATGCGGTGCGGTTTTGCCGTGCGCACCAGCTTTTCGCCAAGCGAGCGGCGGGCGTTGTGGATGCCCATGATCTGCGCATCCTTGGCAAAGGGATTGGCCACCTGGCCGTCGCGGGCCAATATCTCGCGCTCCATTTGTGCAACGTCCAGAAGATTGCTGCCGACAAGCCGATTCATGCCGGCCACGAGCTCGCCAAGGCTCTCGGCGATCACGAAATCCTCGCCATGTTCCTTGAAGGCCTCCACCGGCCCGGTCGCTTTCCTGCCGATCGCCCGTTTCGCTGTCAGCTTCCAGTCGCGGCCGGTGAGGTCCGGGTTCTGTTCGGAGCCGGAGAGCGCGAATTCCTTGCGGATGATGCTCTGGTTCAGCACGAACCAGCTGTAATCGTAGCCCGTCGCCATCAGGTGCTGCAGCGTGCCGAGTGTATCGTAGCCGGGATAAAAAGGGGCAGGCAGGCGCTTGCCCGTCGCGTCGAACCATAGAGAGGAAGGGCCGGGCAGGATCCGGATGCCATGGTTTTGCCAGATCGGGTTCCAGTTCCGCAGGCCCTCGGTATAGTGCCACATGCGGTCGCGGTTGATCACCTGCCCGCCGGCCGCCCGGGTAATGCCGATCATCCGCCCGTCCACATGTTTCGGTACGCCCGAGACCATGAAAGGCGGCGGTCGCCCGAGCCGTTCCGGCCACATCTGCCGTACGAGGTCCTGGTTGCCGCCGATGCCGCCCGAAGCGACGATGACGATCGGCGCATTGAGCTCGAAGTCACCGGCCGGTGTCCTGGAGGTTTCCTCGCCACGCAGCGCCGAGCTTGCTGCTAGGACCGTGCCTGCAACCCCTGTCACGGCACTGCCGGTCCTGACCAGATTGTCGACGCGGTGCCGCCAGAGAAAGCGGATCCTGCCGTTTTTCTCCGCCTCGCGCGCCCGTCGCTCGAACGGTTCGACGACACCGGGGCCTGTGCCCCAGGTGGTGTGGAACCGTGGCACGGAATTGCCGTGCGAGGTCGCCGAGCCGCCGCCGCGTTCCGCCCAGCCGACGACCGGAAAGATGCGATGGCCCATCTGCCTGAGCCAGGAGCGTTTTTCGCCGGCGGCGAAGGCCACATAGGCTTCCGCCCAGAGGCGCGGCCAGTGGTCTTCCTCGCGGTCGAAACCGGCGGTGCCGAGCCAGTCCTGCCAGGCGAGATCGAGGCAATCGCGGATGCCCATCCGCTGCTGCTCGGGAGAATCGACGAGGAACAGCCCGCCGAGCGACCAGAAGGCCTGGCCGCCAAGGTTCTGTTCCGGTTCCTGGTCGAGGATGACGACGGAGCGGCCGGCATCTGCAAGTTCGGTCGCGGCAACGAGGCCCGAAAGGCCCGCACCCACCACGATGGCGTCAACTCTGTCGCTCAAGTGCGCTCCTCCCAAAGCCGTAAGGATGCAGGGCATGCTGCATCCTTACGGCGAATACAGTCATGCGGTGTGGCGGGAGTCAATTCAGGCGCGGCACGACAAAAAAACAGGCCCGCAAAGCGAGCCTGTTCTCCAATCCTCAAATGGCCGATCAGCGGACGTAGACGATCTTGCCGCCGTTGGCCGCGGTTTCGATACCCGCCACGTTCTGCAGCTGGACGTTCTTCTCTTCAAGAGCTGCCATCAGGTTGGAATCCGTTTGGATCTGCTCCTGGGCAGCCTCAGCTGCCTGCGGGTTGGGTGTCATCAGCGTCGGCGGGATCTTGTCGTTCGACGATTCGCTATCCGTTGCCTCGGTAATGTAGACCACCGTCACGTCCGACGGGGAGGGGGCCGGCGCAGTCGGGGCGAGGTCTTGGGCGTAAACGCCCCCGATTGAGGAAGCGGATATAAGAGTTGCGAGAGCAATAACCTTCTTCATAACATGTTCCTTTCTCGGTTCTTAGGCGCCGAACACGTGTCTGTTCGTCACCAAGATATAGACGGAACCGGAAAAGTCCGGAGATTGTTCCGGACTTTTCCGAGGTCATCTTCATGCACAACGGTTAAGCTTCCATCACATGCGTGGAGGCGGTCGTGGGTGGCCAGAAACGGAGGCCGGGGGAAAGAAACCGGCCCCGCTTCATCAGCGGACGTAGACGATCCGGCTGCCGTCGGCGGCGGTGTCGATCGCCACGACGTTGTTGAGTTCGACGTTCTGGCTCAGCAGATCGGCGCGCAGCGCGCGGTCGGTCTTCACTTCGTTCTGGGCCTTCTGGATGGTGGCCTGATCCGGGTGGATGACGCTATCCGGAACGTCCAGCCGCTTTGCGCTGTCATCGAGTTCAGGATTGGTAAAAACGATGGCCACGTCGCCCGCGGGTTTTGCCGTCATGCCCATATCGCGGGCATAGGCGGTTCCCACCGTGGCGGCGGACATCAGGACTGCGAGAGCAAAAGCCTTGTTCATGGTCGTTCTCCTATCTTGGGTAAACCAGCCGAGGGGCGTTTGAAGCGTCGGTTGGGCGTTTAGCGACGGGAGAACGTGGACCCGGTTCCCCGGTTCCGTTTAAAATTGTTACAAATAAGCAATGATTACAATAAGTTAATCTCCCGTCACATCTGCGTGTAACGGGAGATCCGGACATAGTTTCGGACGCTTTCGCGCCGCAGATTACGCGGCTTCGCGCGCGAGCTCGTCGGCGATGACGGTATCGAGGTTCAGGAAGCAGACCATGGTCTTTTCGAGCGCTACGATGCCGCGGCAGAAGGCGCGCTGGGCTTCTGGAATGATCTCCGGGGCCGGCTGCAGGTCTTCCCCACGGATGGTCATCATGTCGGATACCTGTTCGACCAGCAGGCCGACCAGCTTGCCGGCAATGTCCGTGACGATGATCGCGGAACGTTCCGACGGTTCGGTCATCTTCATGCCGAGGCGGCAGGCCATGTCGATGACCGGGATCACCGCGCCGCGCAGGTTGATGAGGCCGAGCACGTAAGGCGGGGTGTGCGGCATCGGGGTCACCGGCGCCCAGCCGCGGATTTCGCGGATCGCCATGATATCGATGCAGAATTCCTGGTCTCCGAGATGAAAGGAGACGATTTCGAGGTAGGCGCCGGACTGCTTGATGGCATTACTCATGTCAGAACTCTTCCCATTTGTCTGAGGATCCCACGGCCTTCGGCTTGGCGGAGGTGGGGCTGTTGCTGAAGGCTCCCGCGAGCTTGTTCATCAAGTTCAGTGCGGGCGATGGTTTGGGTGGCGTGGAAGCGCTCGCAGCCTCGACGGCGCGAGGGCCATTGCCTCCACGGATCTGGAAATGGCCGATCAGCTTGTTCAGGTTTTCGGCATCGCTGGCCAGCGAATGGCTGGCAGCAGTGCTCTGCTCCACCATTGCGGCATTCTGTTGCGTTGCTTGGTCCATCTGGCCGATTGCCATGTTGATCTCGGTTAGTCCGGTTGATTGTTCGCGCGCAGAAGTGAAAATCGCGTGAACGTGATCGTTGATTTTCAGCACGTCGTCGCCGATCCGGGTCAGGGCGTCGCCCGTCGCCTTCACCAGGTCCACGCCGGTCTTGACCTCGTGGTTGGAACGGGTGACCAGTGCCTTGATGTCCTTGGCCGCACCAGCGGCGCGTCCGGCGAGTTCGCGCACTTCCTGCGCTACGACGGCAAAACCCTTGCCGGCCTCGCCCGCGCGGGCCGCCTCGACCCCGGCATTCAGCGCCAGCAGGTTGGTCTGGAAGGCGATTTCGTCGATGACGTTGATGATCTTGCCGATTTCGGCGGTTGCGTCCTCGATCCGTCCCATGGCGGCCGTGGCATCGCGAACCACGCCTGAGGACTTCTCGGTGTAGTCCTTGGCATCGCTCACCATCTGCGTCGCTTCCTCGGCGCGGCTGGTGGCGTTGCGTACGGTCGCCGTGATTTCTTCGAGGGCTGCCGATGTTTCCTCGAGCGAGGCCGCCTGCTTCTCGGTCCGCTTCGCCAGGTCGTCGGCAGCTGAGCGCATCTGGTTGGCGTTGGCGCCGATGGAGCTGGAGCTGTTGGCAACCTCGGTCATGATGTGGCGCAGGCGCTCGACGACCCGGTTGAAGTCGCTGCGCAGGCGTTCGAGATCTCCGCGGAAGGGACGCTCTAGCGCCGCTGCGAGGTCGCCTTCGGAGAGACGGTTGAGCGCGCTCGCAAGCGAATCAACGGCAAACTGGAGCGCTTGGGCTTCGGCCTTCTGTTCCGATTCGCTCGCCTGCCTCTGGGTCTCATTCCGGCGGCGTTCGTCGTCCAGGTTGCTCTCCAGGGTCTGGCGCTCGACGGCCGCAAGCCGGAAGATGTCGGTGGCGCGCGCCATCTCGCCGATTTCGTCGCCGCGGTCGATGCCGGGCACGGCGGTCTTGTAGTCGCCACCGATGATCCGCTGCATGCTGGCGCGAACCCCGTCGATGCCGCGCCTTATGGCGCCGCCATGAACGCTCTGCAGGATCGCCATGACGACCAATGCGATCAGGCCGCAGCCAAGCTGCACATAAAGCGCGTTCGAGGAAAGCGTGTTCGCCTCCTGGACGCGGTTGCTGACAAGCTTTTCGCCTGCGACGGCTGCTGCCTCGAGAGCCGTGCCAAGCCGTTCGCCAGCGCCGTCGATGACGTCGTCGATCTTGTCATAGGCGTCGTCGGGCGCGCCGGTTTCGACCATTTTTTTGAGATCGATCTGGATTGCGCTGGAAACGGCTGCGAGATCCGTTTCAAAACCTCCGACGAGGCCCGGATTGCCGATGTCGGTCGCGAGTTTCTTCAGGTCGCCCGATGAGCTTTTCAATTTGTCGATGGAGTCCGCCATCGCCTTCAGCCGGGCGGGATCGACGCGTTTGTCGTCGCGGTCGACGATCGTGTCCATCGCTGCCAGGACGAGTTCCAGGTTGGCGATGCGCATGCCGTTGACGGTATCCACATGCTCCCCGATCTCGGTGGCGCGCTGCAGCGCTTCGTTGACCTGGCGGCCCTCGTACCAGCCGACAAGCAGCATGGCGCCGATACCGGCAAAGGCGGATCCTGCCAGCGTCCATAGCCGGTGATTGACCGATAGCGTCTTGCGAATGGGTTCTACCGTCATGCTGTTGAAATTCCTCCCGGCGCCGGACAGGTCCGGCAGGCTTTCGGATAGAGATGGAAACAGGGAGCGAGCCGATATCGGCGACGTCATGTCTTTAGGGGTCCTCACGATATCGCGGCCCTCAGTGCGATGCGTGTCGCATCTCACTCCCATTTGCCGCAACGATTCGTGAACCACCTTCGCCTTTATAAGATCTCAGACAGGTATTAATCTTACGCTAAGCTTGTTTGGAGGTTGTGCCGCCTTCCAAGGAGCCGGAAAAGGTTGTAGATTGAACAGCATGGATAGCACCGTCGACAGTTACCGCCTGCCGCTGATCACCGCCGTGAGCCTGCTTTTGCTCGGGCTCGGCGGCATCGCCTTTTACGGCTGGCTCCGGTTCGGCTCATCGATCCTGCTGACGCTCGATGAAACCGGTCTTTCCTGGTGTTTCTGACCACTGCCTTGGCGTTGAGACAAATCAGCGCGATATCTTTCGAAAACGACTTCTTGAATTGCGCGGCCGCCGGCTCGGGTCTATCGCTCCGTCAACCGGGCCTGAGCTGAAGAGATACCGATGAAGAGCTTCCGAATTGTTCTGTGGGTCGCCGTCGTTGCGTTGGCGGGCGTGCTGGTGGCGCTGACGCTGACATTGACGCGCTCGAAACAGCAGCTTGCCGAGGGTCCGTTTGGCGTGCCTTTCCAGCTCGTCGCCCAGAACGGCCAGCCGATCACCGAAAAGGCCTTCCAGGACAAGCCGACAGCGCTGTTTTTCGGCTTCACCCATTGCCCGGAAGTCTGCCCCACGACGCTTTTCGAGCTCAACGGCTGGCTGCGCAAGGTCGATCCGGACGGCACCAAACTCAACGGATATTTCGTCAGCATCGATCCGGAGCGCGACAGTCCTGAACTGCTCGGCCAGTACGTTTCCAATGTCACCGACCGGGTGAAGGGCATTTCCGGCCCGCCGGCCAAGGTCCAAGAGATGGCCAAGGGCTTCAAGGTCTATTTCAAGAAGGTGCCGGTCGACGAAAAGGATCCGAACGGCGACTACACCATGGATCACACGGCGTCGGTATTCCTGCTCGACGATGGCGGTCGCTTCGCCGGCACCATTGCGTACGGCGAAAATCCGGACGTCGCGATCAAGAAGCTCGAAAATCTGATCAAGGGCTGATACGTTTGACGTTGAAGCGGACACAGCTTCTGTGGCAATCCTCTCCGCCACAGATCAATAGCTGAGAGACCGTTTCCTTGAGCGAAATCCGCCTTTACGTCACGTCCACCGAAAAAGGTGCGGCCGAGATCCTCGATATCCTGTCGGAGGTTTTCGGCGAAGAGGATTTCGCCATCGCCACCACCGAGGTCGATGAGAAGAAGGACATCTGGGAAGCCTCCGTCTACATGATGGCGGATGACGAGGAGATGGTGCGCGAGCGTGTCGCCGAAGGTCTCGCCCAGGCCTTTCCCGCTCTGGAAATCCAGAGGGAAGTCATTCCGGATATCGACTGGATCGCCAAATCGCTGGAAGGGCTGAAGCCGGTGAGGGCCGGGCGGTTCATCGTCCATGGGTCGCATGACCGCGACAAGGTCAAGGTCAACGACATCGCCATCGAGATCGATGCGGGCCAGGCCTTCGGCACCGGTCATCACGGCACCACCGCCGGCTGCCTCGAAATGATCGAGGACGTGATGCGCGTGAAACCCGTCCGCAATGCGCTCGATCTCGGAACCGGAAGCGGCGTGCTGGCGCTCGCCGTGCGCAAGCTGCGCAATATCCCGGTTCTGGCGACCGATATCGACCCGGTCGCCGTGCGGGTGGCCCGTGAAAACGTCCGCCGCAACGGCATCGCCACCGGCATCCGCCTGGAGACGGCGCCGGGATTTCATTCGCCGGCGTTCGATCGGGAGGGGCCGTTCGACCTGATCATCGCCAACATTCTCGCGCGGCCGCTGATGAAGATGGCGCCGCAGTTGGCGGCACATCTGGCGCCGGGCGGTTCGGTGATCCTGTCCGGCATCCTGGCCGGACAGCGCTGGAAGGTGCTGGCCGCCTATAGCGGCGTCCATCTCGCCCATGTCCGCACCATCTGGCGCAATGGCTGGGTGACGATCCATCTGCGCAGCCGGTGATCCATTTCGCAATGCAGCATTGATTTATTCGCATGGCTTCTGGTGCAGACAGCAAAAAGGCGACACCAGTGGTGCCGCCTTGCGATCAGTTCTGAGACTGACCTACCCGCGAGCGTGAGGGAGGATCTGCTCGAGCGGGCCTCGTATCCTGAAAGCCGGGGCGGGTGAGGGAGGAGAGCCCGCGCCGGCCGTATGATCGGGATACGTAGCTTAGAATACGTAGCTCTGGGCGCCCTTGCGGCGCAGTTCTTCGCGGCTGGTGCCGAGGCCCTTCAGCGTTTCGTCATCGAGGTTCAGCAAGGCGCCGTTGACGTAACGGGCAACCTGACGCTCGCGAGCTTCGACCACGCGGTTGAAGGCATTGCGGAAGAAAGAGTTGGCCATGGAAGCGATCCTTTTGATACGGGCCTTGTTCGGCGCCCGTTCGATGAAGTGAATATAGCGATTGCTGCACCGCACAGTGAGAGGGCTTCTCTCATTGGTGGTATGCGTTTGTTGCATGGGATGGCCAAATCCGCGCCAGACCTGTTGAGCAGATGCACAATCGCCGCTCATCCGGCCCGTCTGGCAATGTCCGTCGAAGATCGGCTAACATGGTCCGACCTCTCGGAATCAGGCAGCCCGGAAAACAACCTCATGTTCCAGTCCTTCGAAGTGAAGTCCGCCCCGCAGTTCGGCCGCGATCGCGTCAGCGCGCTCAGGGCGAAATTCGCCGATCTCGGCATTGACGGTTTTCTCGTCCCCCGTGCCGACGAATATCAGGGCGAGTACGTGCCGGCCTCGGCCGAGCGCCTGTCCTGGCTCACCGGCTTCACCGGATCGGCCGGCATGGCGCTCGTGACGCAACGTGAGGCTATCGTTTTCGTCGACGGACGTTACGTCACCCAGCTTGCCGAGCAGGTGGATGGCTCTGTCTTCACCGCCGGCGATCTCGTCAACGAACCGCCGCATGTCTGGCTGCCGCGCCACGGCGCGAAAGGTTTCCGACTCGGCATCGATCCGTGGCTGCATGCGGGGGCGGAAGTACGCCGGCTGGAAAAGGCGCTTGCCGAGATCGGCGGATCGCTGGTGCTGCTCGACGGCAATCCGCTCGACGCGATCTGGACCGATCGGCCAGCCGAGCCGCTCGGCGCCGTCTCGATCCAGAAACAGGAGCATGCCGGTACGCTGGCGGGCGAGAAGATTGCCTCGATTGCGAGCCAGGTAAAGGAGAAGGGGGCTGTCGCGGTCGTCATCGCGGATCCGACTTCGGTTGCCTGGATATTCAACATCCGCGGTGACGACGTGCCGCACACGCCCTATCCGTTGTCGCGCGCCATCATTCCGGCGGAGGGCAAGGCCGAGATTTTTCTCGACCAGATGAAGACCGGTATCGAACAGGCCGCCTATCTGGCCCAGATCGCCGTCCAGCGTTCGCCTTCGGAATTCCTCGCGCGGCTTGCGGCCTTCTCGGCGGACGGCGCGAAGATCCTCATCGACCCCGAACTGACGCCGCTGGCGCTCACCAGGGCGATCACCGCCGCCGGCGGCGAGGTGGTCGAGGCTTCCGATCCCGCAAAACTGCCGCGCGCCTGCAAGAACCGCGAAGAGCTCGAAGGCTCGGCCAAGGCGCATGTGCAGGATGGCGCGGCAATGGTCGAATATCTCTGCTGGCTCGACGCTCAGGCGCCCGGCACGATCACCGAGATCGACGCGGTCAAGGCGCTGGAGGCGACCCGTGCCCGCGTCGGACAGAACATGCAGAACCCGCTGAAAGACATTTCCTTCGAGACGATCTCCGGCGCCGGCGAACACGGTGCGGTCATCCACTATAGGGTGACGACCGAGACGAACCGCAAGCTCGAAGCGGGCGAGCTTTTCCTGGTCGATTCGGGGGCGCAATATGTCAACGGCACGACGGACATCACCCGCACGGTCGCGGTCGGCTCTGTTCCGGAGGAGCACAAGCGTTTCTTCACCCTGGTGCTGAAGGGCATGATCGGCATCAGCACGGCGCGCTTTCCGAAGGGCACGCGCGGCTGCGATCTCGATCCGCTCGCCCGCATCGCGCTCTGGAAGGCCGGTGGCGATTATGCGCATGGCACGGGCCACGGCGTCGGCTCATATCTCTCCGTCCATGAAGGCCCGCAGCGGATCTCGCGGCTGGCGACCCAGGAACTGCTTCCCGGCATGATCCTTTCGAACGAGCCCGGTTATTACCGTCCCGGCTCCTTCGGCATCCGCATCGAAAACCTGATTTATGTGACCGGAGCGGAAGAGATCGACGGCGGCGACCAGCCGATGCTCGCCTTCCAGACGCTGACCTGGTGCCCGATCGACCGCCGCCTCGTGCTGCCTGACCTGCTGACCGCCGAGGAGCTCGGCTGGCTGAACGGCTACCACGCGGCCGTGCGCGAAAAGCTGCTGCCGCTGATCGAGGATGACGCGGTCAAGACCTGGCTGGTGAAGGCGACGGAGCCGCTTTCCTGAAGCAGGCGCCTTTAATCAGAAACCCAGGAGGTGGCGGCAGATCATCGCTGCCGCCCAGCCGGCGCCGAGCAGCAAGAGGCCCGGATACCGGACCCCAACCACGAGTGCCGCCAGCATGGCGATCTTGACGTCCCAGCCGCCGTTGAAGAAGGCGGGGGCGACGAGCGTCGTCAGAACCGCCGCCGGCACGGCGTTGAGGGCCTGTTCCATGCGCGGCGGGATTGTCTTCATCCGGGTGATCAGCACATAACCGCCGATACGGGTGAGGAATGTCGCGGCCGCTGCGGCCAATATCAGCAGAGCCATATCCACGGAGATGAGGTCGGTCATGTCAGCTCTCCATCTCAGTGGCGGCTTCTGCCGGCACGGAATCAGTGGACAGCGGCAGGAAAGCGGCAACGACCACGCCGACCGCGGCACCGATGCTGACATGCCAGGGCGAGCCTACGAAATGATAGCCGAGCACGGAGCCGAGCGCGCTGGCCACCACCACCGGATAAAAGCCGGGCTTGCTGCGAAAGCCGATGACCAGCCCGAGGAAATAAACCGGCAGCAGCACGTCGATCGCAAGCGCACGCGGATCGCCCATCATCCGCCCGAAAAACGCGCCGACGACGCTGAAAAACAGCCAGGGGAAATAGATCGCGGCGCCGAAGCCGATATACCAGGGGAAACTGACGCCTCGGCCGCTTTCACCGCGCTTCACGGCTTCCGCGAATTGCGGATCGGTCAGCACGAAAAAGGTGAAGAATTTCTGAACCGGCGTGAAATGGGTAATGTATCGGGTCAGCGCCGCCGAATAGAGGATATGGCGGAAATTGACGGCGAAAACGGAGAGCACGATCAGCCACGGCGCCACATGGTGGCCGAAAAGTTCGATACCAACGAGCTGGCTGGCGCCGGCATAGACGGTCGCGCTCATCAGGCCCGCTTCCATGACCGAGAGGCCGTTGTCGCTTGCCACGGCGCCGAACAGCATCGCGAAGGGCGCTGCGGACAGGGCAATGATGAGGCCACCCTTCAGACCCTGGTTGAATTCGCTACGATTCATCGAAGAAATCCTTTTCGCATCGGCTTTAGAGCCCTGCCGGACCTCGCGCAATTCAATTGGGTTGATGGAACGATCGATTCTGCTGAACTATGGAGCTCCGGCGGTCCCTGTGCCGGCGATCAGTCGGCAAGAATGTCCTTGCTCGAAACGATGCCGACGCCTTTTGCTTTCATCTCGGCGATGGCGCTCTTCACACCTTCCGGATCGATGCCACGGCTGGCGTCCTCGATGAAACGCACCTTTACGCCCGGCAGCATTTCCACGGCGTCGAGAGCGGAAAATTTCACGCAATAATCGGTCGCGAGCCCGCAGAGATCGAGTTCGGTCACCTGCTGGGCTCTGAGATAGCCGGCAAGGCCGGTCGTTGCGGCCTGGTCGTTGTCGCGGAATGCGGAGTAGCTGTCGACCGCGGGGTTCTCGCCCTTCTGCTGGATATAGTCGATGGCCTCGACGTTAAGGTCCGGGTGGAACTCCGCATCCGGCGTGCCCTGCACGCAATGATCCGGCCACATGACCTGCGGCTGGCCGGACAGCTCGCCCATGTCGAACGGCTTCTTGCCCGGATGCCGGGAGGCAAAGCTGCCGTGGTTTTCCGGGTGCCAGTCCTGCGAGGCGACGATGACATCGTAACCGCCGCCTTCGATCAACTGGTTTGCGACCGGCACGATCTCGTCGCCGTGCGCCACGGGCAGGTTGCCGCCCGGGCAAAAACCGTTCTGGATGTCGATCAGGAGCAGCGCTTTCATCGGTCTTCCTCCGAATCCTGGATTTCCGGAGGATGCCAAGGGCGGGCGGCAGGATCAAGGCCGATATGTTTTGCAACGCAGCAGTCAGCGCTGTTCTGTCGATCTCCACCCATCCAGGATCAAGGGCCATCCGGCTGTTTTGGGGTGCGGAAAAACTCCCCCGTGAGGGGCATCGTGGTGCGGCGGAACTCAGCCTCTACAACGCTGTCGAGCATTCACAGCGAGCTCAGGATTGGACTGTTCTCGAGTTTGTGGCGACCGGCCACAAGGACTTGATCTACTGTTTTTACCCCAAGATTTCGCCTGCTGCAGAGACCTGTCCGACCACTCTGAAAGGCTTCGGTATACACCTCGGCTGCGGGCGGTCATGGACGTCGTCAAGGCGTTGCTGTCGGAATATGTGTCCGAGGGCCGGCGGCGCGCTGAGAAGGAAATGGTATAAAAATTCTGACAAGCCTTGAAAGACTTGGATTTTGTGGCTAAACAGCAACGGTCGTTGGCTTGACTAGCCTCAATTGGGCACGGGGCGGACACCCCGTTGCCGCAATTCGGTTAAACTTCCGACGGCATGCGCTTTTATGTGCACCACCGAAACCAAATCGGGGCGGCGTAAAGACATTGGTTACCATAATCGTTCATCCTCACATGCAGTCGATAGGCGGCAGTGAGCAAAACCTTCGTTTGCTCAGCGCTCGCCAGGGTTGTGTTGGTGGTCTCGCGGAAGCGATGCCCGCCGGTGTGAGTAACGGTTCGGGTAACGAGTGATGGCGCGTTCGGTCCAGACGTCGGTAAATGGCAGGCAGGCAGGCAAAGTTCCGCAGCGCCGCAAAAAGTCCCGCTCTCTCCTGGTCAATGTCACGGTCGGTTTCGGCCTGACGGTCGCTGCCCTGATGGGTGCGTCGATGGTTACCATGGCGACCGCGGTGAAGTCGGCTTCCGATGTGAAGTTCGAGACGGCGTTGGCAAAACCGATCGCTCTTGCCGTTCCCGCTGTCGCAACGCGTGAACGCGAGATCGACGTTTCGAAATTCTCCCGCCTTCCGGGCAGCGCGCCTGCCGAGCCTAAGGGTAATCGCCTTGCTGGCGCCGATGTGGCCGCCCTTGAGGCCCGCAAGCCGGATCTTTCGAACGTCAGCCGGGTGCTGACCGTGGCGATGGCCAAGGCCGCCCGGCATCAGGAACACGAACAGCGGTTCGCCGCGCTCGAAAAAGCCCGTCCGGACGCCAATGCCATACGCGCGGTGCTCGGCCCTGCGATGGAAAGCCTCGTGGTCGTGGCGCCCCGCTCGGCGAGCGGCACCTTGCCGGATATGATTCAGGATGCCGAGACGGTCACCACCGTTGCCGGGCTCAAGGACATGAAGCCGGTCGAGATGGCCGCGCTCGAAGAAACTGCCCTGGAAGAAGACGGTGCCGACGAGAGCGAGGTCGCGGCGGTCGAGGCGACCGTTCCCGCAGTGCCTTCTTATGATCTGCCGAAGGCCGGTCCGCTGCCGGTGATCCGTCCGGGTTCCGCCGCCGACAAACCCGCCAAGCCGGCAGCCCTTGCGGCCATCGCCGCTGTCGCGCCGCAAAAGCCCGCCAAGTCGGATGACGGCGACGACAAGCCGACCGCGCTCGCCTTTGCCAAGCCCGACAATCCGATGCGCGAGGAGCCGACCCGGCCGTCGCAGTCGGCGCCGGCCTGGCCCGGCATCGGCACGAAAGTGGCCGTCTACGATATTTCCGGCGGCATGGTCTATATGCCGAACGGCTCCAAGCTCGAGGCGCATTCCGGCATCGGCAAAATGCGCGACAACCCGAAATACACGCATGTGACGATGCGTGGCCCGACGCCGCCCGGCACCTACAAGCTGTCGATGCGCGAAAAGCTGTTCCACGGCGTCGCCGCGATCCGCCTGACGCCGGTCGACGGCAAGGCGCCGCAGGGCCGCACCGGCCTGCTTGCCCACAGCTTCCTGCTCCGGGTGCGCGGCGACTCGCACGGCTGCGTCGCGTTTGCCGATTACAACGCGTTCCTGAAAGCCTTCCAGCGCGGCGACATCACCCATATGGTGATCGTGCCCAAGTGGGACGGCAAGCGCCCCGGCCGCGGCACCGGTGGCGGTTTCATCGCCAACCTGTTCAGCAATAACGACGCCTGATCGGGCGCCGTTTCCTCCGACCCAATTTCAGCCGAGAATATCCCTCGCCACGCGCATGAAGATCTTCGTGCCGATCGGGATCAGGTCGTCGGGAAAATCGTAGTTCGGATTGTGCAGGTTCGGCATGTCTTCGCCGGCGCCGAGGAAGAACATTGCCGATTTCGAGAGCGTCGCGAACCGGCCGAAATCCTCCGAGCCGCGCATCGCTTCACCGACATCGTGGGGAACGCCTTCGGCATCCATCGCCGCCCGCAGCATCCCGGCGGCTTCCGCATGATTTTCGCAATGACCGAAGATGTCGTGATAATCCATCTTGCATTGGAGGCCGCCAGCTGCTGCGATCTCGCGGACCAGGTCCTCGGCCCTGGTCGTCAGCGCTTCCATCTGGCTGTCGGTCATCGTGCGCAGCGTCACCCAGACTTCGGCATGGCCGGGGGCGATGCCGAATGCCGGCTCGCCGATCGCGGCATGCGTCACCGTTGCCAGCACCATGTCGCCGGTTGCGATCGAGCCCTGGCTGAGAGCGGTCAGCGCCGGCATCAGCGTTGCGACCGCCGGTGCCGGCGAGATGCCCGTCTCCGGCATGGAGGCATGCGCCGTACGCCCGGTCAGCGAGATCCGCAGGCCGCGCGAGGCGCAGTTGACGATCCCGTCCTTCAGCCAGGCATGGCCGAGCGGCAGGCCCGGCATGTTGTGCAGCGAAAAACTGTAATCCGGCACCAGTTCCTTGAACCTCTCGTCGGCGACGACCGCGGCGGCGCCGGCGCCAGTCTCTTCCGCCGGCTGAAAAAGCAGGATGACGCGGCCGCGCTTCGGCCTTTCGCGGCCGAACTGCCGCCCAAGCGCCGCGAGCATGGTCATATGGCCGTCATGCCCGCACATATGGCCCTTGCCGGGGATTTTCGAGCGATGGTCCGGCGAGCCGACTTCCTCGATCGGCAGCGCATCCAGCTCGGCGCGGAACAGGACGGTCGGGCCGGGAAGCCCACTGTCGTAGACGACCGCGACGCCGGTGCCCCCAAGGCCTGTCACAACCCGGTCGGGTGCCGTATCGGCGAGGAACGCTTGCACCTCCGCGGCCGTCGCGATCTCGTCGCTGGAAATCTCCGGCATGGAATGCAGCTTGCGCCGCCAGGCGGTGAGTTCGATGACATCCTGATTGGTGAGAAACATGGGGGCTGCTCCCTGATGGCCGGGTCTGGTTTTCGAGGTAACCGGGGCAGGGGTTCTCCGCAAGGAAAACCTCTGCCCTTGGCGTGTCACCAATCGATGCCGATCTTGCCGAAATGGCTGCCGCTCATCTCGTAGCGAAACGCGTCGGCAAGTTCTTCGAGCGGAAACACCCTGTCGATCACCGGCCTGACCAGCCCCGTATCGAGCGCCCGGACGAAATCCTGCTGCTGGCGGCGACTGCCGACCAGAATGCCCGACAGAACCGCCTGCTTGCCCATCAACGCCGCGGTCGGCACCTCGCCGCGCGGGCCGGTCAAGACGCCGATCATGGCGATATGGCCGCCCATCTTCACCGCCTGGATGGACTGGCCGAGCGTCGCCGGACCGCCGACCTCCACCACGTGATCGACACCGCGGCCCCCGGTCCAGTCGAAGACCTGCTTGCCCCAGTCGGCATGGTCCTTGTAGTTGACCGTAAACTCGGCGCCGAGCTTTCTGGCCCGCTCCAGCTTGTCGTTGGAGGAGGAGGTGATTGCCACCCGCGCGCCCATGGCTTTGGCGATCTGCAGCGCATAGATCGACACGCCGCCCGTGCCAAGCGCCAGCACAGTCTCGCCGGCCTTCAGTCGCCCAAGCTCGGCCAGCGCCCGCCAGGCGGTCAGGCCGGCCGTGGTGATCGTTGCCGCTTCCACATGGCTGAACCCTGTTGGAGCGAGCGTGAAGGCGCTCACCGGCCGCACCGCATATTCCGTCGCGAACCCGTCGATCCCGTCGCCCGGCGTGCGCGAAAAACCGCCCGGTAGCGGCGGACCATCCTGCCAGTCCGGAAAGAAGCAGGAGACCACATGGTCGCCCGGCTTAAACTCGATCACCCCTTCGCCGACCTCCTCGACCACGCCGGCGCCATCCGCCATCAGAACCCGCCCATCGGTCGGCGTCCTGCCGCTTGCGACGCTCAGGTCATGAAAATTGATCGAGCTCGCATGCAGCGCCACCCGGATCTCGCCCCGGCCCGGTTTGCCAGGGTCCGGCAGATCGACAAGCTTCAGGGCATCGAGCCCGCCAGGGGCTGTGACGATGGCTTTCATGAATTCCTCCCTTAAAATTCCAAAGCTCCGGTGCTTGAGGTAGCGGGAGACAGGGAGGCTGACAAGGTTGACTGTCCGCCGGACAATGGGAAGAGGCGTATCGGTCGCTCGGTTTCTCGCAGGATTCCGCCAAATCCTAAGCCTGGCGCGTATGCGGTGAGGTGAGGGAGGCGACGTTGCGGGAACATGTGGCTGTTCTGGTAGCCAAGCAGGTCTAGAGGATTTCAGTCCTGTTTTGTGGTTTTAGCCAGTCTATCCTGGCTAAAACCTCGTCTGTGATCTCGGAAGTGGTGCGTCCGTCGGTATTTATGTAAAGAATATCCTTGCCCGTTTCGGTCGCTATGCGGTTCATCTGCCGGAGAGAACGTCCGAGTTGATCCTCCATGCTTCCTTCAGTTTCTCGCCGGGCCAATCTGCTGGCAATGTTCTCTTCTGTAGCCATCAGGCGAACGACAGTGAACCTGGCGCCGGGTATCGCCGACGTGATCCACCTTCTGTCGAAATCCAGGTGCATCATCACGCCTGACAGGATCAGGCGCTTGCTCCCCAGCTCCTTGTAAGTTGACCATATCGCCTTGAGGGTGAGGGCACTGACATCGATCGTGCCGGGAGACAGCCGCTCCAGATCCTGGCGCGAAGGGCGCGGGAATATCCGGTCCAGTTCGTCGCTTTCGATCGTCGCATGCGCAATACCGGCCTCGGCGAGGCGAGCAGAGATCTCCCAGGAAAGAGTGGATTTGCCGACGCCCGCAGGTCCAGTCAGCAGCAGGATTTCAATCTGGTCGTCAGGCCCTACAGCAGCATCCAAGCTCACACCCGCTCCACAAACCCATCCAGCACCCGCTTCTCTCCGGCCCGATCAAACTCGATCGTCAGCTTATTCCCCTCGATCGCCGAGATGTTGCCGTTGCCGAACTTGACGTGAAACACCCGGTCGCCGACCGAAAATTGCGAGGGCTTGTCGGCGACCGATTTGGCCACCAGTTCGCCGTCGATCGTGCGGGTGCGCGGGCCGCTTTCGCCGTAGCCGATGCGTTCCACGGCGTGGCCGGAGCGGGTGCCCCAGTTGTCGCGGGTGGCGTCGGTCTTGTTGGCCTGGGCGCGTTTCCAGCCGGGTGTGGAATAATTGTTGGCGAAGGGTTCGGCCTTGTCGAAACGCGACTGGCCGTAACCGCCGCGGCCGCCATAACCGCCGTAATTGCTGTCGGAGGCCGCGACATCCACATGGGCTGCCGGCAGTTCGTCGAGGAAGCGCGACGGCATGGTCGATTGCCATAGGCCGTGAATGCGGCGGTTCGAGACGAACCAGATATGGCAGCGGTGTTTGGCGCGCGTCAGACCGACATAGGCGAGGCGGCGTTCTTCTTCCAGCCCCGAGCGGCCGCCCTCGTCGAGCGCCCGCTGATGCGGAAACAGGCCTTCCTCCCAGCCGGGCAGGAAGACGGTGTCGAATTCCAGGCCTTTGGCCGAATGCAGCGTCATGATCGAGACGGCATCGAGGTTTTCGTTGTTCTCCGCATCCATGACCAGCGAGACGTGTTCGAGGAAGCCGCGCATGCTCTCGAAGGCTTCCATGGAACGCACGAGTTCCTTGAGGTTTTCCAGCCGTCCCGGCGCTTCGGCCGATTTGTCGTTCTGCCACATGGCGGTATAGCCGCTCTCGTCGAGGATCTGCTCGGCCAGCGTCTTGTGATGCATGTTTTCCAGCAGACCCTGCCAGCGGCGGAAGTCGGTCACCACGTCGAACAGCGCCTTGCGCGCCTTCGGCTTCATCTCGTCGGTCTCGATGAGGTCGGCCGCCGCCTGCAGCATGGGGATGTCGCGGGCGCGGGCATAGTCGTGCAGGTAGCGCACGGTCGTGTCGCCGAGGCCGCGCTTTGGGGTGTTGATGATCCGCTCGAAGGCAAGGTCGTCGGAGGGCTGGCAGACCATGCGGAAATAGGCCATGGCGTCGCGGATCTCGAGCCGCTCGTAGAAGCGCGGGCCGCCGATGACGCGGTAGTTGAGGCCTAGTGTCACGAACCGGTCTTCGAACTCGCGCATCTGGAACGAGGCGCGCACCAGGATCGCCATGTCGTTGAGCTTGTGCTTGCCGCGCTGGAGGTTCTCGATCTCCTCGCCGACGGCGCGGGCTTCCTCTTCCGAATCCCAGGCGGCATGCACCACCACCTTCTCGTCGTCGGGGTTGGAGCGGTCGGTGAACAGGGTCTTGCCGAGGCGGCCCTCGTTATGGGCGATCAGATGGCCGGCGGCACCCAGGATGTGTTCGGTGGAGCGGTAGTTGCGCTCGAGCTTGATCACCTTGGCGCCCGGAAAATCCTTCTCGAAGCGCAGGATGTTGTCGACTTCGGCGCCGCGCCAGCCATAGATCGACTGGTCGTCGTCGCCGACGCAGCAGACGTTCTGGGGAACGTCCTTCGGCCGCTGCGCAAGCAGCCGCAGCCACATGTATTGGGCCGTGTTGGTGTCCTGGTACTCGTCGACGAGGATGTAGCGGAACTTGCCGTGATATTCCTTCAGAAGATCCGGGTTCTTGCGGAGGATCGCGATCGGGTGCAGCAGCAGATCGCCGAAATCGCAGGCGTTCAGCGTGCGAAGCCGCGCCTGGTAGGCTGCATAAAGCTCGCGGCCCTTTCCGTTGGCAAACGCACGGGCGTCGCCTTCGGCAATGTCCGGCGGCGTCAGGCCCTTGTTCTTCCAGGTGTCGATCATGCCGGCGAACTGTTTTGCCGGCCAGCGTTTGTCATCCAGCCCCTCCGCCTGGATGAGCTGCTTGATCAGCCGCACCACGTCGTCGGTGTCGAGAATGGTGAAGTCGGAGCGCAGGCCGGCGAGTTCCGCATGGCGGCGCAGCAGTTTTACGCCGATCGAGTGGAAAGTGCCCATCCAGGGCATGCCCTCGACCGCGCCGCCGACCAGAACGCCGACGCGTTCCTTCATCTCGCGCGCTGCCTTGTTGGTGAAGGTGACGGCGAGGATCTGCGAAGGGAAGGCCCTGCCGGTCGCGAGGATGTGGGCGATGCGGGTGGTCAGCACCCGCGTCTTTCCCGTGCCCGCGCCCGCGAGCACGAGGACAGGGCCGTCGAGCGTCTCGACCGCTTCGCGCTGTTCCGGGTTGAGGCCTGCGAGATAGTCGGGCGCCCGGTGCTGGTCGCGGGCCGCCATGGCGCGCGCGGCGATGCCGAGGCCGCCGTTTCCGGCCGGCTGCGCCAAGGCGGGGGCCGGGCCCTTGCGCTGCGCCTGCTCAGGTTCTTCGTCGAAGAACGGAATGTCGTCGAAACTGTTCGTCATGCGGCCAATGTAGTGATTCGGACCTGAAAGACCAGAAAATGTTCTGCTTTCATTCCGACTGTTCACACAAGGCAAGGCCAAATTGTGAAGAGGCCGCCGGTTGCCCACTGCGAAAGCGGCGATTTTAGGAGTATATGTATGCCTCCGGCCTAACATATCCGTGAAATTCCGTGAGGTTACATTTTTGTAAGGTTGCCGAACACCCATTGCGTGAGCACCCGCAAAAAAGGATACTCCCGAGCAATAATGGCCTCCTGGTGCCGCCATCGGAGAATTGAATGCGGATTTGGAAACAGCTTCTGCTCTGTATCGTAGTCCTGGCCGGAGCGCTCGGCCTGTGGGTCTACCTGGTGCCGAGCGCCGGCGGAACCCTGACAAAGATGGGCATTCCCGGTGAAGTGATCGCCGCCGTCATTCCGAGAACCGCAGCCCAGCCCGCACCCGCTCCAGCGGGTGGTGCCAACGGCAATGCAGCGGCGCGTCCGCAAGGCGAGGGCGGAGCTCAGGGCGCTGCGCAGAATGGGCAGCGCGGGGCAGGCGGGCAGGGTGGTGCCCAGGGCGGCAACCGCGCGACGCTCGTCGTCGCCCAGCCGGTCGCCATCGGCACCGTCAACGACCGTCTCTCGGCGATCGGCAGCGGTCAGGCCATCCAGTCGGTCGTCGTCATGCCGCAGGCTTCCGGTACCATCAACGAGATCATGGTGACGTCGGGCCAAAAGGTCACCAAGGGCCAGGTTCTGGCCCGCCTCGACGACGAAGAGCAGACGATCGAGCGCGACAAGGCGCGGGTGGCGCTGGCCAGCGCCCAGGAAAAATCCGCTTCCTACAAGAACCTGCAGTCGTTCTCGCGCCTCGACGTTTTCGATGCGCAGATCGCCGAACAGGCCGCAAAACTCGCACTCTCCACCGCCGAACTCAATCTCAAGCGCCGCGATATCGCCGCCCCGATCGACGGCATTGCCGGCATCGTCGCGGTCAATATCGGCGACAACGTCACCACCCAGACCAATATCGTGACGATCGACGACCGTACGGCCATTCTGGTCGATTTCTGGGCGCCGGAGCGTTTCGCGGTTGCGATCGAGCCGGGCCAGCCGGTCGAGGCGAGCTCGATCGCCCGTCCGGGCCAGGTCTTTTCCGGCAAGGTCGAGGCGATCGACAACCGCATCGATCCGGCAAGCCGCACGATGCGCATCCGCGCCCGGGTGGAAAATCCTGGCGACGTGCTGCGCGCCGGCATGGCCTTCAACGTCGGCATGCGCTTTGCCGGCGAAAGATATCCGGCGGTCGATCCGCTGGCCATCCAGTGGGACGGCGAAGGTTCGTATGTCTGGCAGGTCAGGGACAACAAGTCCGTCAAGACCCGGGTGCGCGTCGTCCAGCGCAACCCCGATGCGGTCCTCGTGGGCGGCGAGCTCAAAGAGGGCGACAGGATCGTGACCGAAGGCCTGCAGCGTGTGAGGGAAGGGGCGCCGGTCCGGATCCTCGGCGCGCCGGAAACGGCTGAGGTAGCGCGCCAATGAAGATCGAACTCCCAGGCGTTGGCCATGACGACGAGGGGAAGGCCGAGGCGGAGAAATCCGCGCAGAGCTTTACCGCCCTCTTCGTCCGCCGGCCGATCCTTGCCGCGGTTCTGAACACGCTGCTGGTCGTTGCGGGTCTTGCGGCTCTCGCCGGCGTCGAGGTGCGCGAACTTCCCGACGTCGACCAGCCGGTCATCACGGTGCGCACCAATTACGACGGCGCCTCGCCGCAGACGATGGACCAGGAAGTCACCCAGGTCATCGAGGGCGCCGTCGCGCGCGTCTCCGGCCTCAAGGCTCTGTCCTCGCAGTCGCAGTTCGGCTCCAGCCGGGTGACGATGGAGTTTTCCGACAGCGTCGATCTGTCGGAAGCGGCAAACGACGTGCGCGATGCGGTCGGCCGTGTCGTCAACCAGCTGCCGGACGATGCCGACGAACCACGCATCGTCAAGGCGGACGCCGATTCCGACGCCATCATGCGCCTTGCGGTCACGTCGTCGAACATGTCGATGGAAGACCTCACCCAGCTCGTCAACAACGAGGTGGTTGACCGGCTTGCCGCCGTCGAAGGTGTCGCGGACGTCGAACTTTACGGCGATCAGGACAAGGTGTTTCGCGTCGATGTCAACCAGTCCGCCCTGGCCGGCCGCGGCCTGACTGTTGCCGACGTTTCCAATGCGCTGTCGAGCGCGGCGCTCGACGTTCCGGCCGGCTCGCTGAAGAGCACGACCCAGGATATCGTCGTTCGCGCCACCGCCAACCTCACCACGCCGCAGGATTTCGAAAACGTTCTGATCGGCCCGAATGTCCGCGTCCGCGACGTGGCGACCGTGGCACTCGGCCCGGATGACGGCACGACCGTGCTGCGTGCCAACGGCGTGCAGGGCGTCGGTCTCGGCATCATCCGCCAGGCGCAGTCGAACACGCTCAACATTTCCGAAGGCGTCAAGGCGGCTGTCGCGGAGATGCAGAAGGCGCTGCCGGAAGGCGCCCGCATCGCCATCACCGGCGACGACGCGATCTTCATTCAGGGCGCGCTGCACGAAGTCGAGATCGCATTGATGCTGTCGGCCGCGGTCGTCGTCGTGGTCATCTACCTCTTCCTGCGCGACTGGCGCGCCACGCTGATTCCAGCGATCACCATGCCGGTGGCGCTGATCGGCACGCTGGTGGCGATCTACCTCGTCGGTTTCTCGATCAACATCCTGACCCTGCTGGCGATCGTGCTCGCGACCGGTCTCGTCGTCGACGACGCGATCGTCGTGCTCGAAAACATCGTCCGGCGCCGAGCAGAAGGCATGGGTCCGCGCGCCGCCGCCGTGCTCGGCACCCAGGAAGTGTTCTTCGCCGTCATCGCGACCACGGCGACGCTTGCCGCCGTCTTCATTCCGCTGTCCTTCCTGCCCGGCCAGATCGGCGGCCTGTTCAAGGAATTCGGCTTCGTGCTCGCCTTCTCGGTGGCGCTGTCGTCGGTCACCGCCCTGACGCTCTGCCCGATGCTCGCCTCGCGCATGCTGACCAAGCCGATGAAGGAGGACCACGGTCTCCTCGGCGCCTTCGGCAACGGGTTCGCCAGGGTCTATGCGTCTTCGCTGCGGTTCTGCCTCAATGCGCCGCTGGTCGTCATCGTCGTGTCGGTGGTCTTCTCGATTGCCGCCTACAATGTCTTCGGCCTGGTCAAGAGCGAGCTGACGCCGCGCGAAGACCGCGCCACGATCATGCTGCGCCTGACGACGCCGCAGGGCGTCAGCCTCGATTATACCCGCGACCAGATGCAGCGCGTCGAAGAGAACCTGAAGTCGCTGCGCGATTCCGGCGAGATCACCAATGTCTTCTCGATCTCGGGTTTCGGCAGCAACACCAATAGCGGCTTCATGGTTCTGACGCTGGCGCCTTGGGGCGAGCGCGACCGCACGCAGGACCAGATCGCCGCGGACGTCAACGCGGCGGCGCTGAGGGTTCCGGCCCTGCGCGGCTTCACCATGCAGGCGAACAGCCTGAAGATCCGCGGCGCCGGCAACGGCCTGCAGATGGCCCTGGTCGGCAACGACTACGAAGTCCTGACCTCGACGGCACTGAAGCTCGTGTCGCATATGGAAAGCGAAGGCGCCCGGTTCTTCGATACGCCGCGTCTCACCAACGAGCCGACCCAGGCGCAGCTTTCGGTCGCGATCGACCGCGAGCGGGCCTCCGACCTCGGCATCGACATCACCGGCCTGTCGACCGCCATGCAGTCGCTGCTCGAAGGCCGCTCGGTCGTCGACGTCTTCGTCAACGGCGATGCGCTGCCCGTTAAGCTCACCTCGACCACGAGACCGATCGACGACCCGACCGATCTCGAGAACATCTTCCTCAAGACCGGCGACGGCAAGATCGTGCCGATGTCGACGATCGCGACCTTGAAGGAAGGCGCGGTGGCGCCGCAGCTCAACCGCGAGGAACAGCTCGCCTCGGTGTCCATCTCGTCCAACCTGCGCGATGGCGTGGCGCTCGGCGACGCGGTCAGGGAAGTCTCCGCGATCGCCCAGCCGTTCCTGCCGGCGGGCGTCCGCCTGGTCCCAATGGCGGAGGCAAAGACGCTCGGCGAAAACTCCAACGCCATGCTGATGACCTTCGGTTTTGCGATCGTGATCATCTTCCTGGTGCTGGCGGCGCAGTTCGAAAGCGTGCTGTCGTCGATCATCATCATGTCGACCGTGCCGCTCGGTCTTGCCTGCGCCGCCATCGCGCTGGTGCTGACCGGGTCGAGCCTCAACGTCTATAGCCAGATCGGTCTCGTGCTGCTGGTCGGCGTCATGGCGAAGAACGGCATCCTGATCGTCGAATTCGCCAATCAGCTGCGGGACCGCGGCACCAGTGTGCGCGAGGCGATCGAAACCGCCTGCGCCATGCGTCTGCGCCCGGTGATGATGACGATGATCGCCACCGTCATCGGCGGCGTACCGCTGCTGCTGGCCCAGGGCGCCGGTGCGGAAGCTCGTATCGCGCTCGGCTGGGTCATCGTCGGCGGTCTCGGCTTTGCGGTCATCGTGACGCTGTTCATCACCCCGGTCGCCTACCTTCTGATCGCCGGCTTCGCCAAGCCGCATATGCACGAGGAAGCGCGGTTCCATGAGGAACTGGCGCATGCCTCGCGCGGCGGGCAGGAGAAGCAGGATAACGAGAAGGAAAAAGAGGAACAGCTGCTCGCCGCCGAGTGACGGGCGGAGAGAAGACCTGTCCCTTCCATAGCCGCTGTCCTCGGACCCGATCCGGGGACAGACAGGATAGCGTCCAGATTTTCGACGACCTACCGGCCGAGCAGGTCGTTGAGCTGGCCGGCAAGCGCGCTGCCGCCGGCCCGGTCGTCGGCCATCTTCTGAAACACGCCCGCCATTCCCTTGAAGATCAGCGAGGCCGGATCGTCCTCACCGAGGAATGCGGCGATTTCCTCCATCTCCGCCACCCAGCGATAGGCTTTCGCATACATGTCCGGAATGGCGCCCGAGAGTTTCCGATCGAGGTCGGGGTTGCTTTCGGCCATCTCCCGCCTGAGGCTCTGGTCGGCACCCGATCCGATGGCGGCGAGAAGCATGGCGGTGCCGAGGCCGGTGACGCCCTTGTTGATGCCCGCATAACACATCTTCAGCGCCGAGGCAGCGCCGATGGCGCCCTCGATCCGGCGGACGTGAAGCCCGTGCGCGGCGAGAACGGCACTTCGGTCCGCCCCGTCCCCACTGATATAGAGTTTTGGCCCGGCTTTTCCCGGTTGCGGCGGCAGGCCGATGATCGAGCCGTCCAGTACGTTCGCCTGGCCGAGCCTGAAGACGGCTGCAACTTGACGCATCGTGTCGGGCGAGATCGCATTGCAATCGATGAATGTCACCGGGCTCGGGCGCTCTCCGATCGCCGCCGACAGACGTTCCGCGACGCCGATCGCCTCGCCGGGCGGGACGATCGACAGAACGATCTCCGCCCCGACGATGTCTTCGAGCGGGGCGGGCTCCATTCCGGCGGCTCTGGCCCGGTCGTGGCTCTCGGGCGAGCGGCCGTCCAGATAGGTCAATACCTTGGCGCCGCCGTCCGCCAACTGCCGGCCGACGCCGCTCCCCATCGCACCCGCGCCGATGATTGCAATTGTCGCCATCGCTGATCTCCTGAAACTTGATAAGGGCAGGACCTGATCTAGCGCATCGATCGGTGACTTGCAGGTGAACTATTTGGCGCCGAGGGAAAAAGATCTGCCCGTGTACCGGAATCAAGGAGCTGCCGCCTCCACCTCGGTCAACGACTACTTCGGCGATTCGCGTCGGGCTCCTGTAACCCCTGCCGGGATGGAGCTGAAGGACTTACCGACGCGGGAGGCTCATGATGGACATCTCGCTGCGGTGGTCGCTTTCGAGGGTTCTTGTGCCCATGACGTCCATGACCGGCGCCTGTTAAACTTGCGGCAATCTTGTGCATGGCATGGCAATGTTGCCACGCAGCAGAAGGAGAGACGTATGGCGTTGATCGGCTTCAAGAATACCCATAACCAGTCCGTATACATCAATCCCGCCCAGGTGCTTTACGTCACGACCTTCGAAGAGGAAGTCACCATCGTCGCTCTCGCGCTTGCCAGCGCCGGCGGCAAGCCGACGGCCGTCTATGTCCGCGGCAATGTCGATCAGGTACAGCAGAGGCTGAGCGTAGCCATAGCGGGCTAGGTTCCGCGTCCGTCATCCTCATGTCGAGTTCGTCGGGGGCAGCTTTCAGCGCCCCGTCCGACACAAAAATCCGAAATCGCCAAGGCCCGACTCCGCGTGATCGGTCCGCCGCTGTTCCGGCTGGACAAAACCCGACCCGTCGCCTAACCAATCCCTTGAAAAGACAAGAGGAGAGTGATCATGGCGATCAAGGATGTGAAGGCAGGCCTTCGCAACGAGGAGGGCATCTCGACGGTCCTCGGCATCCTCAAGCAATCCTTCGGTGAGCGGTTTCAGACCGGCCAGTCGTTTCGCGAGCAGCATGCCCACACGACGACCTATCTGCCGGCGCAATTGCCGGATGGCGTCGTCTTCGTCGAAAGCGCCGATGACGTCAAAGCCGTGGTCAAGGCCTGCGCCGAGCATCGCGTGCCGGTGGTGCCATTCGGCATCGGCTCCTCGCTCGAAGGCCAGGTGAATGCGCCCTCCGGCGGCATCTCGATCGATTTCAGCCGCATGAACAAGGTGCTTCGGGTCAGCCCGGCCGATCTCGACGTAACCGTGGAGCCCGGCATTACCCGCGAGGAGCTGAACCGCGAGCTTCGCGACACAGGCCTGTTCTTCCCGATCGATCCCGGCGCCAACGCCTCGGTTGGCGGCATGACTGCCACCCGCGCCTCCGGCACCAATGCCGTGCGTTACGGCACGATGAAGGACAATGTCCTGTCGCTGACCGTCGTCACCGCCAACGGCGAGGAAATCCGCACCGCGCAACGGGCCCGGAAATCCTCGGCCGGCTACGATCTGACCCGCCTCTTCGTCGGTTCGGAAGGCACGCTCGGCGTCATCACCTCAGTGACGTTGAGGCTGCAGGGCATTCCGGAAAAGATCGGCGGCGGCGTCTGCGCCTTCCCGAGCGTTAAGGCCGCCTGTGACGCCGTGATCATGACCATCCAGATGGGCATCCCGGTCGCCCGCATCGAATTGCTGGACGACGTGCAGATGCGCGCCTGCAATGCCTATTCAAAACTCTCCTATCCGGAAAAGCCGACGCTCTTCCTGGAATTCCACGGCACCGAGGAAACGGTGGCGCTGCAATCGGCGCAGTTTGCCGAGATCGCCACGGAATGCGGCGGCGACGAATTTCTATGGACCGCCAATGCCGAGGAGCGGGCAAAGCTCTGGAACGCGCGGCACAATGCCTACTGGGCGAGCCGGGCGCTAGCGCCGGAACTCGACGGCCTGTCGACCGACGTCTGCGTGCCGATCTCGAGGCTTGCCGAATGCGTCGCCGAAACCCAGGCCGATATTGCCGAAAAGGGGTTGCTGGCCCCGATCGTCGGCCATGCGGGCGACGGCAATTTCCACGTCCTGGTGCTCTTCGACGGCAAGGACCCGGCCTCGGTCGACAAGGTCGAAGCGTTCATCGCCCGTCTCAACCACCGGGCACTTTCGATGGACGGAACCTGTACCGGCGAGCATGGCGTCGGCCAAGGCAAGATGTCGTTCCTCGAGGAAGAACTCGGCGGTGCCGTCGATCTGATGCGGACCATCAAGCGGGGCCTCGATCCGGATAATATCTTCAATCCGGGCAAGATCTTCAGGATTGCCGAATGAGATGCTCCCGCAAGCTTGACTTGCCTGTGAACCCAATGGAACTAGTCTCTTAAGCAAGATCAGGGAGACGGATACCGTGCTCGGACGCATCCTGTTGGCATTCGGCGGATTGGTAGTAGTGGCGCTGTTCACAGCGCTGCTCGCGCCGTTCTTCGTCGACTGGTCGAGCCTGCGCGTCGGCTTCGAGGAACAGGCAAGCCGCATCCTCGGCAAGAAGGTGACCGTCCACGGCGACGTCGATGCACGTATACTGCCGTTTCCCTCAGTCACCCTGCATGACGTGCGGGTGGGCCCCGATACGGATGGTCAGCCGCTGGTGCAGGTGGCACGGTTTTCGATGGATATGGAGCTGGCGCCGTTCCTCTCGGGCGAGGCGCGCATCTTCGACATGCGCATCGAGGAACCGAAGGCGCGAATCCGGCTGTTGAAGGACGGCTCGCTCGACTGGATGCGCGGCAGCCGTGCCGCGATCCCGGCCCGCACGGTGGTCATCGAGGACGTGCACATCACCGGCGGCGAGATCAACCTGATCGACGAACAGTCCGGGCAGTCGCGGCAGATCACCGGCCTCGCGGGCGATTTTTCGGCCGGCTCTCTGCGCGGTCCCTGGCGCGGCGAAGGCAATGCGGCGCTCGACGGTTACGAGACGCGGTTCAACCTGGCGAGCGGCACGGCAGATGCCGAGGGCAAGCGTATGCCGCTGCGCCTCAGGCTCTGGCCGGATGCGCAGCCCGTCGAGGTCAATCTCGACGGCGAGCTTACCGTCGCCGACGACAAGCCTGCATATAACGGCAACTTCACCCTCGACTTCCTGCAGGAGGAAGACGAGACCGAGCCGGTGACGCCGCCGCCGCCTGGGCCACGCCTCAAGGGCGGGTTCGAGGTCACCAACGAACGCATTCGCGTTCCGCAATACCGGCTGGAAGTCGGGGCGACCGACAACCCTTACGTGGTGACCGGCGAAGCGACGCTCGATACCGGCGAGAAGCCTGAATTCCTGCTGACAGCCGACGGCCAGCAGATCGACGTCAATCGGCTGGGCGAGGGCGCGCGGGCAAAGACCGGCCGCGATGCCGCCGCTTCGGCGCAGCGCCGCATCAACAATTTCATCCGGCTGGCGGCATCGATCCCCATTCCGCAGGTGCCCGGCCGCGCCAGCCTCAGGCTGCCGGCGATCGTCGCCAACGACACGACCATACGCGATATCAGGCTCGACATACGGCCTGCCGGGCGCGGCTGGACGGTGGACAACGTGGTCGCCACCCTGCCGGGCCGCACGCAGCTGGAGGCGAAGGGCAGCCTCGTGCTTCGCGACCGGACCTCCTTCGTCGGTGACATGCTGGTCGCCTCCAGCCAGCCGTCCGGGCTTTCCGACTGGCTTTCGGGCCGGGTGGCGCCCGAGCTGCGCCAGCTCCGCTCCGCCGGCTTTTCGGCAAAGGTCAACCTGACGCCGGACCTGCAGCGGTTCGACAACCTCGAGCTGGCGGTCGGTCCGGCAACGCTCAAGGGCCGTGTGGAGCGCCAGTCCGCCCAGGGGCAGACGCCCAATCTTTCGATGAGCCTTGCCGGCAACGAGATCGATATCGATGCGATGCGGGCGCTCGCCTCGCTGATGACCGGCGACGATGCGGGCCAGGACGTGCTCGACCATCGGGTTGCCGCGACGTTGAAGGCCGACCGGTTCACCGCCCTCGGGGTCGCCGCCAACAATGTCGACACCGCCTTCACCCTGGCCGGCGGCGCGTTGTCGCTGGAGCGCCTGACGATCGGCAATGTCGAAGGCGCCACGGTTTCGGCACGAGGTCGCGTAGAAGGCTCGCTGCTGGCCTATTCGGGCAATGGCAGCCTCACCTTCCGTTCCGCCGATCCGACGGCTTTCCTGGCCATGCTGCGCGACCGGCTGCCTGCGCATCCGGCTCTCGCCCGGCTTGCGGCAAACGGCACCTGGTTCGCCAACACGGATCTCGGTGCCAGCCTGACTGTCGGCGGTGACCTGAATGGCATGGAGGTCGTCCTCAAGGGCAAGACCAACGGCAGCGCGGTCAATGCCAACCTGAAGCTTCCCGGCCTTTTCGACCTGACGGGCGGCACCGACATGACGCTCGTCGCGTCGCTCGACAATCCCGATCCGATGGTTCTCCTGGGGCAGGCGGGTCTCGATCCCCTGCCTTTCAAGGGGGATGGCGCGGGCGAACTGTTGCTCAACGTCCACCAGGGCCCGGATGCCGCCGCAAAGGCTGCGCTGACATTCACGACCGAAAAGACCTCGCTGGACATCAACGGCGATATCCGGATCGGCAGCGAGGGTTTTGGCGAGGGCCGCGGTCACGTCACGCTCAGAAGCGTGGATCTGGAACCCTATCTGCTGATGAACGGCATCGGCCTGCCGCAGTTCGGCACCGGCATGCCGGTGACATTCGACGCGGATTTCAGCATGACGCCGGAAGCGGTGAAGATCGCTGCCCTCAAGGGTGCGGCGGACGGCAATGCGATCAGCGGCGACATCGCCGTCGACCGCAAGGCGCCGGGCATGCCGGCAACCGGCTCGCTCAGCGTCGACAGCCTCGATCTCGCCTGGCTCGGTGAGGCGATCTACGGGCCGGTCAGCGATCCGCAGAGCGGGGCGTTTTCCTCAAAACCCTTCGCCCGGCCGATCTTTTCCGGGGCGGATGTCGCGCTCGACGTCAAGGCGCGGAGGTTCGATGCCGGCGTCCTCGGCAACATCGGTGATTTTGCAGCCAGGGTCACCCATCGCAGCGGCGGCATCACCATCGAGAACGGTGCGGGCAACTGGCAGGGTGGGCGGCTCGCCGGCCGGCTGCTGATGTCGAACGGTGACGGAACAGGGCTTCTGCAGGCCCGGGTTTCGGCTGAAAACGCCGATCTCGCGCCGTTGGTCTGGAAGGCCGGCGGCAAGCCGGTCGCCAGCGGCAAACTGGATTTCAACATGTCCGCCGAATCGACCGGCAAGACCTTGGCCGAGCTCCTCGGTGCAACGAGCGGGTCGGCCGAGTTGCGGCTGAAGGGCCTGACCGTCGCCGGCATCAATCCCGATGCGATGAAGCCCTTGATGGCCGGGGTCGACAAACTTGCCGGCGAGGTGACGGAGGCGAGGGTCCGGCCGATCGCAACCGGCCTGCTGCATCAGGGAAGTGCGGCGGTCGGCAACGTGACCATCCCCGTGACGATCACGGCCGGCGAAGCGCGGGCGCAGAATGTCGCAGCCGGCGTCGGCGCCACGAAGCTGTCGGGCGAGGGGCGCTTCGATCTGCTGGATGACAGTCTGAGCGCAAATCTGGCAGTCACCTACGATGCCGGCGACGAAGCGCTGGCCGGCGGCGATCCGACCATCCGGCTCGAATATTCCGGGGACTTTGCCGCCCCCACCAAGCGGATCGATATCGCGGCGATCACGAATTTCCTGTCGCAGCGGGCCTTCGAGCAGCAGCGGCGGCGTGTCGAGACGCTGCAGGCGAGCGTGCTCGAAAAGCAGCGTCTTCGCCGTGAGGTGGCGCTCTATAATTTCCAGGCGATCGAGCGGCAGGCGGCCCGCGACAAGGCGGCGGCCGAAGAGCGGGCCCGCCAGCAGCAGGCGGCCGAGGCGGAACGCCAGCGTCAGGGAGTGGAGGCGGCGGCGCGTGCCGCGGAAGAGGTGCGTCAGCGCCAGATCAGCCAGCCGCCGCAGCTGATCGTACCGCCGACCGACGGCGCGATCCGCCAGAACTTTCCGTCCCCCGGCATTTCCAATATGCCAAGTCTGCCAGGGGTGCAGCAGTAGCTGCCCCAACGGCGGTGCCAGTTTCATTCTACGACGACTTGAGCCACGTCAGGACATGGACGCGCAGCGCCGACGAGAGATTGCTGGCAGCATCCCTTTGATCGTCGATCTCGGCGATCAGGGTTGCCAGGCTGATATCGCGTTTTGCAGCGATTGCCTTCAACTCGAGCCAGAACTCGTCCTCGAGGGAAAAACTGGTGCGATGACCGTGAAGGGTCGCGGAATGTTTGCGGATCACGAAACTCTCCGGACCTTCGGAACAAGCTCGCTTATTCAGACTGTGGTACTTCCGGCGTCAAGCCGATCGGCTGAAGCTTGGTTAGCGGATCCTTAATATACACCGGACGGAAGTCAGTCGTCCTTGCCGGGCTTTTCCAGGCGGCCCTGGTCGAGTCCCTTCTCCGCCTTGTCGTTGCGTGCCTTGGTCAGGGACTTGTCGGCCTTGGTACGGCCGAAGGTGAGGCGGTTCTGCTCCGCCTCCTTTTCCTTTTCGAGCCGTTCCTTGGCTTTGCGGAACTGGCGAAGGTTGACGATTTCGGCGCTCATGGCTGACGCGCCTCCCGGCGCTTACTGCTTCTTGCGGAAGGAATCGAGCGAGATGACCGAGCCGGGCTTCTTCTCTTCGCCAGGCTTGGCTTCGGTGTCGGTGGACTTGGAAATGGCGTCTACGGGGATGGCGGTGATTTCAGCGGTGGTGTTCTCGTCCTCGTCGGCGAGCGGCACTTCGAATTCAAGCTCGAAATTCACAGAAGGGTCGTAGAAACCGCGAATGGCGTTGAAGGGAACGACCAGGCGTTCCGGGGTGTCGGAGAAGGAAAGGCCGATCTCGAACTGGGTATCGGAGACCTTGAGGTCCCAGAACTGGTGCTGGACGACGATGGTCATCTGTTCGGCATATTT
The DNA here is from genome assembly GCF_002968535.1 of Neorhizobium sp. T7_12. Lineage (NCBI taxonomy): Bacteria > Pseudomonadati > Pseudomonadota > Alphaproteobacteria > Hyphomicrobiales > Rhizobiaceae > Neorhizobium > Neorhizobium sp. T7_12. Next base: position 1,109,531 of record NZ_PVBK01000001.1, read on the forward strand.
CGCCTTGAGGTGCTGCGAGATGCGCACGCCCGGGGCGCCGGTCAGGAAGGTGATGAAGAAATGATGGTCGCCCGGCAGACGGCCCGTGGCCGCAACCTCGGTCAAAACCTTACGGATGACGCCGCGCAACGCGTCCTGCGCCAGAATATCGTAACGGATGTGGTCCTGCCCCATACGGTCCTGTCTTTCCATTCTCTCGTCTTTTAGTCAGACGCGTTATGCCATGCCGGCCCGGCGCGGGGAAGCCCCGACGAGCATCCGAGTCAGTTCCATAGTATTCGACTGGGGAGCGAAGGTGAAGGCTTCTGTTGCCAGGTGCCTTCGGACCCCGCCTTAAAGTGCTACCTCCAAGGACTTAGTTCGGATTTCCCGCACCGCCATTAGGCAGCGAGAGCATAACCCTTAGCGTTGTTGTCGTTTGCAACTACACTTTTTGACCCGATAACGGTGGTATCATGCCGAGCAAAAGTTCGATCTTTAAGCCCTTGTCGATCCTATTTCGCCCCCATCAAAAGCCGGTCCGCAAGGTTTCCATGCGACCGACCGGTTTTTGGTGGAGGCGCCGGGTACCGCCCCCGGGTCCAATAGGTTTATTACACCGGCCGTTTATTGCCATAGCCGGACCGAAGTCCGGCAGTCGTCATATAGGCGCTTCCAACCCCGGTGAAAAGGGGTGAGAAGCGTGAAGGCTCCCATAAATCGTCGCATCGATCACTTTTGCCGCTGGTCAACAGGGAAACGGGCAGGAACCGAGGATCAGCGCAATCGACCGGTTCCTTCGCGCAGATAACGATCCGCGATCGTTGCGCTTCCCCTTTTTGATATGAGCCGTTGTGGCAGCACCTGACAATCGCTGTCCCAGCGGTCCAATCGATGCTAAACTACTGAAGTGTCGTGCCTTGGGAGGGGCCGATGGGCCGTCTCTGCTTAGCTGTGGCAGCATTCGTCATTGAGGCGTCGGGCCTAGAAGCTCAGGAACGTCAGCCGTTTCACATTGCGCAATTCCCCGACAGCCGGACAGTGAGCCTTACGATCACGTCGGCGGCGACGTCGGAAGACATCGAGTATGATTACGACGTCGCAATTGGACTGACCGAGCACAAGACCGGCGGCGAACCCATCTTCGTGGACAACGGCACCCATGTCATGCGTATCCGGTGTCAGGCGCCACGAACGGTATTGGTCGGCGCTACAGTTTACAGGCTGCATGACCCGCCAGTGATGGGCGACTGGAAAGAGGACCTGTGGAAGGCCTTGTGCCTTCAACCCGTCTCTTGAGTAGGTGAGTAGGCCCCCGCTTCCGGGGAAGCGGGGGCCGTTGTTGTCACTTCACCTGGGTGACGGTCAGCTTGCCGTTGACACGTTCCGCCACGAACTGGATGTTCGCGCCTTCCTTCATCTTCCCGAGCATCCCCTCGTCGGCCACGTTGAAGACCATGGTCATCGCGGGCATTTCGAGACCCTTCAGCTCCTCGTGGATGAGCGTGACCTTCTTGGCCTTGGCATCGACCTTCTTGACCGTGCCCTTGGTGAATTCCTGAGCGAACGCACCGCTGGCGGATGCCAGGCCGAGCGCTGCGACGACAGCAAGTTTGAGAACCGTTTTCATGCTCTTACTCCTTCCTTCTTACCTACTTGTTGGCGACAGTGACGTCGCCGTGCATTCCGGCGTCGTAGTGGCCGGGAACGAGGCAGGCGATCTTGAAGACGCCATCGTTGGTGAATTTCCAGACGATATCACCGGACTTGCCCGGCTTCAGGCGGATCGCGTTCGGATCGTCATGTTCCATGTCCGGAAATTTCTCCATGACCGCCTTGTGCTCCATCACCTTCGCCTCCTGGTCGAGGACGAATTCGTGGTCGAGCTCGCCTTCGTTCTTGATGGTGAAGCGGATGGTCTGACCCTTGCGAACCTTGAAGTCGTTCGGGGTGAAGATCATCTTGCCGTCGGGCGTCTCTTTCATGCTGACGCGGATGGTCTGGCTGACCTTCGACTTGTCGCCGGGTTCGCCAACGGCCATGGCTTCGCCGTGGCCGCCCGCGTGGCTGCCCGATGCCAGAACCGGCGTTGCGAGGGTGGCGAGGATGAGGCCAAGAATTGCAGTTTTCATGATCATGTCCTTTGATTGTTGGGAGTTACCGATCAGCCGTGGTTCGAAAGTTTCGACGGCGGCTGTGTCTTTGCGTCTTTGGCCTTGGGCGCGTCGGGGAGGCTTCCCGTCCACTCCCAGGCCTGGGTGCCGGGCGGGTTTTCGTACCAACCCGGATCGGCGTAATCGCCCGCCGAGATACCCTCGCGGACCTTCACCACGGAAAACATGCCGCCCATCTCGATGGGGCCGTGGGGTCCCCATCCAGTCATCATGGGAACAGTGTTTTCCGGTGTTTCCATGGACATCTCGCCCATATCCGCCATGCCGGCCGTACCCATCGGCATATATTCGGGACGGATCTGCCTGATCTTTTTGGTGACTTCCTTCTTGTCGACGCCGATGAACGTCGGGATGTCGTGGCCCATCGCGTTCATCGTGTGATGCGACTTGTGACAATGGATCGCCCAGTCGCCGACATGCTTTGCGTCGAACTCGTAGGCCCGCATCGCGCCGACGGGAATGTCGATGCTGACCTCCGGCCAGCGTGCCTCGGGCCGAACCCAGCCGCCGTCGGTGCAGGTCACCTCGAAATCGTAGCCGTGCATGTGGATCGGGTGATTGGTCATCGTCAGGTTACCGACGCGGACGCGGACCTTGTCGTTCTTCGAGACGACCAGCGGATCGATGCCCGGGAAGATGCGGCTGTTCCAGGTCCAGAGATTGAAGTCGGTCATCTCCATGACGCGCGGCACATAGGTGCCGGGATCGATGTCATAGGCGCTGAGCAGGAAAACGAAGTCGCGGTCGACCGGCATGAACTTCGGGTCCTTGGGATGGACCACGAAGAAACCCATCATGCCCATCGCCATCTGGACCATCTCGTCCGAATGCGGGTGGTACATGAAGGTGCCGGACTTCACGAGGTCGAACTCGTAGACGAAGGTCTTGCCGACGGGAATATGGGGTTGGGAAAGGCCGCCCACACCGTCCATCCCCGATGGCACGAGCATGCCATGCCAGTGGACCGTGGTGTGCTCCGGCAGCTTGTTGGTCACGAAGATGCGGACCCGGTCGCCCTCGACCGCCTCGATGGTCGGACCTGGCGACTGGCCGTTATAGCCCCAGAGGTATGCGGTCATGCCTTCCGCCATCTCGCGTTCGACAGGCTCGGCGACGAGGTGGAACTCCTTGACGCCGTTGTTCATGCGGAAGGGCAGGGTCCATCCGTTCAGGGTCACGACCGGGTTGTAGTCTGGCCCCACGGATGGACGGATCGGCGTCTGGGTTGCGGCGGAGTCCATCGCGGCCGCCTCCGGCAGACCCATGTTCGACGTCTGGCCCCAGGCCTGGGAGGAGACGAGTGCGGCACCGGCGGCACCAGCTCCAAGCAATTGTCTTCTATTGAACATTCTCGTTTCCTTTCTCAGTCTTCGTCTTCAGCCGAAGCGACTTCGGTTTCTGCCGAGGTCGAACCGGTGCTGCCGCCATAGATGACGGGGGCAAGGTTCGCTTCGGCGAGCCAGAAGTCGCGTTTGGCGTTGACGGCGAGGATGGTGGAGTCGATCTTCTCGCGGGTGTCGGCGATCAGTTCGAAGGTGCTGGTGATCATTCCGTTGTAGGTGAGGAGGGACTGTTCCTCGATCGCATTGCGCAACGGCAGGACGTTGTTTCGGTAGTGGCGCGCGATATCGTAGTTCGACTTGTAGGCCAGATAGGCAGAGCGGGCTTGTGAACGGGTGTTGACCGCAAGTTCCGCCAGCTGGTTGGCAGCCCGCATATAGGCGAGCTCGCCCTTTCGCAGACGCGCCTGGCCGGAATCGAAGATCGGGATCCTGAATTCCAGTCCTGCCGTCTTCGACACGTCCGAGAGGATCTTGCCGTCCTCGCGCTCGCGTTCCTTTTCGTAAGTGCCGACCAGTTCGATGTCGGTGACGATGCGGGTGACATCTTCGAGCTTGTAGGACTGGGCGGTCGCCTGAAGCTCCAGGCGGGCGACTTGCAGATCCATGCGCTTGTGAATCGACTCGGCCTCGATGTCGTCGCGCTTGATCAATGCCTTTGGCAGTGAGGGGAGGCGGTTCGGAATCTGGACGTCGATGTCGGAACCGGAGAGGCCCATCAGCCTGACCAGCTCTTCCTTGGCAAGCTTTGCTTCGAGCCTTGCCTTGGCAGTCTCGCCGGTCAGTTCCGCATAGAAGACGTGTTCACGCGCCTGGTCGGCCTTCGGCATTGATCCGGCTTCGCCGATCTTCTTGGCGAGTTCGGAGGCAGCGTCGGCGGCTCCCTTGGCCTGGTTGAGGTAGGCGACGTTTTCCCATGCCGCCACGGCGTTGATCCAGGCTCGCCGCGTTTCGGCGGCGAGCGAGATCGTGGCGATGGCCGCGTTGAGCTGGGCCTGACGGAACCGCGTGTCGGCCAGCTTGATGTTCTTGTCGTATGTCGCCAGAGCCAGAATGTTGGCCGCGATGGCACCTTCGAGAACACGATAGGCCTCAAGTCCGGGAGTGGCGATCCCGGTCAGACCGACGGAGAAGGTCGGCAAGACCGAAAGCTGCGTCTGCCATGCGTCCGCAGCACTATCCCCGAGATCGGCATAGGAGGCCTGGAGGCCCTTGTTGTTCAGGAGAGCGACCTGGACGGCGGTCTCGACGTCGATGGTCTTTTTGGCCATCAGCGCCTTCACGCGGCCCTGGACTGCCTGAGCCTGCTGTCGGTTCTGGACCCACACGGTTTGTTTGCCGGTTGCCTCGCTGCTTTTCGCTGAGGCATTCATGAAACCGGCGTCTTTGGCCGAGTAGTCCGTCGTCACGCAGCCGGCGGCGACAAGGGGGAGCACGACGGCGGACATGAGCTTGATGTGACGTGTTATCATCGCGCTCATCCTTTTTTCGGAGCCTGGGCGTCGTTGAGACCGCGCCACGGCTTCGGATCGACGGGCATGCGATGGGTGTAGCCGTCAATCGGGCTCCGGTACCGGAGAGCCCCCACGTCGGACACGGCGTCAGGGTGGTCGGTCGAAGCAACGACTTCAGGCAATGTGGACGCGCATCCGCTGGCAAAAAGCGGAAGAGCAACCACCAGGAACAAATGTTTCATGGTGAAAATCCGAGAATATGATCGCAATTGCGCCATGGCGCTCACTCGCGCACAGGCACAGCAAGACCCGCCCTGCGGGTGCTAGTTCTCAGATGTTAGGTGGACGATGCAGGCTCGGCTTCTGACCGGCAGTATCCGTGTCGTCGATGAACTCGCGAATGGAAACCACGCGCGGATGGTTCAACGAGGAGCCGGAGCAGGCGATGGCGGCAACACCGCAATAATCCGTGCAGCAGGAGCTCTTGGATTTTTCCGGGCTGCCGTGGTCGTGCTGGTTGCCGTGATGATCGGCATCGGCCATCGCAACGCCGTCGCCATGGTGAGCGGCGTGGCCATCTTCGACCTGCGAGACCTGGGCGGCGCTTTCGGGATGCATCGCGGCGCTGACGGCAGAAAAGCTGTAGCCCGCCAGTGACAAGATCATCACCAGTCTGAACATCAGTGCCATCGCTTTAGATGTGATTCGATACATCCCGCTCATGCCTATCAGGATTGCCAGAGCCTTCGAGCTTGTCAATCGACGCCTTCTCAAACCACCACTTCACGTCGTTTGTGTGGCACCGCAACAACGCCACGAAGGTGCCCCGCCGTATCTGAGGCCAGCGGGCCGGTTGCATTGGCTTTAGTTGGGGCGGTCCGAACCACCATAGTAGTCGCCGCTGTTGGTTGTCTTCGGGGTCGTGTCCCACCCGTTGCGAAGCGCCGGATTGTTGATCGATCCGGTATATCCGTAGCGGGCGTCCCGGGCTGCAGATGCTTCGACCGAAGGGTTGCGGTCAGCCCCTTCGTAGTAGTTGCCTTCCTGGGCCAGTGCGGAGGTGCTCAGAAAAATTGCGGCCAGAAGCGCGGTAGCGGAAGCTGCTTTCATCATTGTAGATATTCCTTCAGAATTGCCGACCACTGGAGTTAGCGACCATGGTCGATGAGTTGCCGATGTCTTGAATGTCGAGCAGGGATCGCTGATCGACGGCAGTTGAAATTCAGCGGTTGTCGCGGGATTTATGGAGTTCAGCACGCGGATCGGTTACGGAAACGGTCCCGAACCGCTTGTTGGTGCGCTCGACGATGCCATTGTCGAGGACCCGGAATGTCACGTTGCTATTTGACTTGGCGACGGCGGTTTCTCCGGGTTTGCCATGCCCTTGGACAATAGCATCCACAGGAGACGCTCCGGAGGCCAAGGGACCGTTAGCCAGAGCGGGGACTGCAACGGCCGCGAAACCAACCGATAGGATTAGGAGCTTGGAATTCATGATCTTTTCCTCGTTCGACTGCGTGGTGCAGCGTGAGGAAGTTACATCGCGGTTTTGTCGGCCGCCTTTCGCCAAGTTTACAAAATTGTAAGGTGGAACGGCTCGCCGCCGCGGCTATCACGGGTCAGGCAGGGCTGATATCCTGCCGCAACAAAGCCTGGATCGTGCCGCTTGGAGCATCGGCGAGCGCGCGATCAAAATACTGCTCTACAGACCGGAAGCCTTATGAAAATCCTCCTGATAGAAGATGACAAGAAGACGGCCACCTATATCGTCAAAGGTTTTACGTCGGCTGGACATGTCGTGGATTGGGTTCTCGATGGCAGAGACGGGTTGACGGCAGGACTCGATGATTCCTATGACGTGATGGTCGTCGACCGGATGGTTCCAGCTCTGGACGGTCTCACGCTGGTAAAAAGCCTTCGCGCGGCCTCCGTCCGAACCCCGGTTCTTTTCCTCACGGCCATGAGCGGTGTCGATGACCGCGTCGAGGGTCTCGAAGCCGGGGGCGATGACTATCTCGTCAAACCTTTCGCCTTCTCCGAGTTGACGGCGAGGATCAACGCGTTGCTCAGGCGTCCGCCAATGACTGCCGAGAAAACGAAGTTGCGCGTCGGGGATCTTGAACTCGATCTGGTCAAACGAACCGCCGAACGAGCTGGAATGCCTCTTGAACTGCTGCCGAGAGAATTCACGCTGCTGGAGCTTCTGATGCGAAACGAGGGAAGGGTGCTTACCAAAACGATGCTTCTGGAGAGGATCTGGAACTTCAATTTCGATCCGCAGAGCTCCGTGGTCGAAACCCATATCAGCCGATTGCGGTCGAAGATCGATAAACCGTTCGACTTCCCGCTCCTGCACACCGTCCGCAACACCGGCTATAGCCTGCATGCGCGGCGGTAGCTTCTTCAAGAGCACGGCTGTCCGGCTTGCCTTCCTCTACATATCGCTGTTTGTCGTCTCCTACCTCGCAGCCAACGTCATCGCCTACCAGATGGTACTGAATTTTCTGGACGAGCGGCTCAACGCAAACGTCATGGAGCGATACAGGGAAATCGGGTCAGCCTACGAGGCTCGCGGCCTCCCAGGCGCGATCAGCATGATCAACAGCCATGGTCCGGCGATCCGAGGCGAAGAGACGATCTACACGCTCCGGAATTCATCCGGAGCGCTGATTGCGGGAAACGCTGAACTGAAAGGCGTTGCGAAAGGCTTTTCCACCCTGAGGCCGAAAGATCAGCATCAAAGCGACGTCAACTACAAGCTGTTCCGGGGCCAGCTCGACGGGAACGACCTGACGGTTGGCATCAGCTACGGCGACACCGACGAACTGGCACGGATCGTGCTGGTCAGCTTCGGGTGGGCCACCGCTATCGTATTTACCGTCGGATTAGGCGGAGCGGTCGTCCTGAGATATCGCACCCGTCGGCGGATTTCCGAGCTGTCTCAAACCGCCCATGCCATCGGGCGCGGCGAGCTTGCGAGGCGACTGCCGGTGTCGTCGAGGATGGACGAGATCGACATGTTGTCGTCGGAGGTCAATGTTGCGCTGGAGCGTCTGGAGGCGAGCGTTGCCACCTTGAACCATGTGACGACGGACGTCGCCCATGACCTGAAAACGCCGATCGGTCGGACGTTCCTGATTCTGGACGATGCTCTGCAAGCAGAAACAATGGCGGAGGCCAAAGACGCGGTAGAAGCCGCTCTCGCTGAACTGACCGCGATAGCGAGCACGTTCGACGCACTCCTGAGGATTGCCCAGATCGAGGCCCACAACAGGACTGCCCATTTCAAGTCAATCGATCTCACCGCGCTGGTCCGCGACATCTACGACATTTACGACGCGATCGCGGCTGAGGCCGGGTACGCGCTTCGTATACAGGAAGCGGGTGAGGAATGTCAGGTTCGCGCCGATCCGGACCTGATAAGGCAAATGTTGGCCAATCTGCTCGCCAACGCGCTCCGTCATACCCCGTCCGGCTCCACCATCACATTGGGCTTGACGCATCGTGGCGGCGCCATCTGCCTGAGCGTATCCGACGACGGCCCAGGCATTCCTGCGGAAGAGCGGGAGCGGGTATTCGATCGCTTCTATCGGCTGGAAAAAAGCAGAACCACCGTCGGATCGGGTCTTGGCCTCAGCCTCGTAAAGGCGATTGCAGAGCTTCATGGTGCAAAGGTCGAGTTGCTGGACAATGCGCCGGGGCTGTCTGTGGTTATCCTGTTCCGCCGCCTCTGAAACTGCTCCGCGTGCGGCATGATCCCGTTCATATGGGCGCGATCAGCATGGGCGAAGTCGAGTTGAAACAATCACGGCTGGACATCGATCACCAGCATCAGGCCGCCGCCGCCATCGGTTTCGACATTGTTGTTCGTCGTGTGGTGGGAGATATGGCAGTGGACGAGCCATTTGCCCGGCCGCTGGGCGGTCCATAGGACATCATACCGTTGTCCGGGAGCGACGTTGACGGTGTCGGCCAGGTAGCGGGCGGTTGGCGCCAGTGTCTCCCCATCGCGCGCGGCGACCTCGAACGGGCCTCCATGGACGTGCATCGGATGGATGGCCGTCGTGTGTGAACCGACGAAGCGTATCTTCAGTTTCTGCCCGACCTTCATCTTGATCGTGTCCGTTGCGGGATAGGATTTCCCGTTGATCGTGAAGAAGTTGGGCAGGGCACCTTCCATCGGCATGGCCGGATATGTGAGCCACTCCCGCTTCACCCATTCCTGAAGCTGCATCGTATATTCGAGATCGGCGGCAATTTCGTCGGCCGCATCCTTGGGATCGATGATCAGTGCCCCGTACAGGCCAAGCGACTGCTGCCGATCCACGTGGTCGTGCGTGTGGTAGAAATACGTGCCGGACTGCCCGACGGTATATTCGTAGGTGAAGGTCTGGCCCGGCTCTATCGGCTTCTGGGTGATGTGGGCCGGCCCGTCCATCTCGTTTGGCAGGATCAGGCCATGCCAATGGACGGTCGTGCTTTCGGGCAGCCGGTTGGTGACGTTGATCCGGACCCTGTCGCCTTGCACGACCCGCAAAGTCGGGCCTGGAACCTGATTGTTGTAGGCGTAGGCCTCCACCGTTTCGCCGGGCAATATCGACCATCCGATCACCGAGGCGGTCAGGTCGAAGACCTTGACGTCGCCATCGATGCGCGGCGGAAGGACTTCGCCACCCATCGCCGTCTCCCGCGCCCTGAAACCGGCGAGGCGAGGATCGACCGCCGCCATGTCGCGCATGGCGTCGCCGGGCGTATCGAACGTCATGATCATCCCGGGGGCCATGATCGCACCACCGACGTCGTGGGCGCTCAAATGCATGTTCACCTTGGTGAACGGGTAGGCGAAGCCGGCGATCAGCATGATCGAGGTGAAGGCGGCCATGGTGGCGATCTGGAGACGGGTAGGGGCGAACGCGCGGCTTGGGCGATCTTGCCCCGACCCGTGATGCTGATGGTTGCCGGCTTGCTGTTGTCGGTTCTCGTCTTCGTGGGCATGTGCGCCCTCCTGTTGGTGCTGCCCATGCTTGTCGCCGGCCATTTGGTCTCGCTGCGTCATCAGCCCGTGCTTCAGCCCCTTGGCGACCAGCCAGACATTGAACGGGTAGGCGACCAGGAAACCGACCCCGATGCCGAGGGCCATCACGCCCCAGAAGAGCATTTCTCCCGGCCACATGGCCCTCATGTCGCGGCCCATCATCAGGATTGCCATGACCGGAGCCATGCCGGCCATCATCGCGTTCATGCTGATGAATTCCGGCATGAAGGAATTTCGGACATTCTGCCAGTAGGTGCCGCCCATCATGTTCTTCATGAACAGGGCCTGGAAGATGAACAGGCCGAGCGCGAAGCCGGCGATGTATTCGATGATGATATCGATCCACATCGGCAGGCCGAGAAGGGCAGTGATCGCGGCGGCGATGATGATGCCCGTGGCATCGCCGGCGACGCAGTGGATGGTGGAGCCGATCCCCTGCTTCCACAGCGGCTTGATGAACTCTTCGTGCGTTCCGGGCACAGGTTCCTTGTCGGCCAGGATGTAGAGGAGCAGGCCGATCGGCCCGAGGTAGAGCGTGACGAGGATGAAGCCCCATTTCATCACGGCCGGCTCGGGATTGTTCCTGAACTGGTCCCAGGCGACGTACAGCGTGCTGAGACCGGCCAGGACGAACCAGACAAAGAGAAGATAGTCGATTGGCTGGATGAACATGGCCTCCTCCACATCGCGAAGTCACGAGATGGAGCGGACGCTACAAGTTTCCAGCGTTGGAAGGTCAAGCGCCTCGAGCGGCGTGTTTCGGGCGTCCTGCTTTTGCGCGATCGACGTTGACGGGCTGGTGGTGCCATGCTTCATCATCGAGCCAGACAGGTCGTTTCGGCTGGCGATGCCGGGCTCGCAGAAGGTGGGCGGACGATATCGACAGTTGCGGCAGGGCCAGGATGGGATTTGAGGAGGCACGTCATGGGCAAGCGGATCGTATTCACCGGCGGCAGCGGCAAGGCTGGAAGGCATGTCGTGCCGTATCTCGTAGGGGAAGGGCATGAGGTCCTCAACCTCGATCTGGTGCCGCTCGATTGCCCCGGCGTCAACACGCTGATTACCGATCTCAGGGACGGCGGCGAGACCTTCAACGCGCTCTCCATGCATTTCGGCTTCCAAGGGCTGGAGAGCGGCAAGGGGCCGGCGCCCGTCGATGCGGTGGTGCATTTCGCCGCCGTACCGCGCATCCTGATGCGCCCGGACAACGCGACGTTTTCGGCCAACACGATCTCCACCTACAACGTCGTCGAGGCGGCGATGAAGCTCGGCATCCCCAAGGTGATCATCGCGTCCAGCGAGACGACCTATGGGGTCTGCTTTGCCGAGGGCGACAAGGACTACCGTTCGTTTCCGCTCACCGAAGATTACGATGTCGACCCGATGGACAGCTACGGTCTCTCCAAGGTCGTCAACGAGAAGACGGCGCGGGCCTTTGCCATGCGTTTCGGCGCGGACATCTATGCGCTTCGGATCGGCAACGTGATCTCGCCGGAGGACTACAGCCGCTTCCCCGCCTTCCTCGCCGACCCGCCATCGCGCAAGCGCAATGCCTGGAGCTATATCGATGCCCGCGATCTCGGCCAGATCGTGCATCTCTGCATCGAAAAGGACGGGCTGGGTTTCCAGGTCTTCAACGCGGTCAATGACACGATTACGGCGCTTGAGCCGACCCGACCGTTCCTCGAGCGCTGGGCGCCCGGCACGCCCATCGTCGGTGAGATCGGTGAATTCGAGGCTCCGATCAGCAACCGCAAGATCAGGGAGGTCCTGGGTTTCGCCGAGAGCCACGATTGGCGTAAATACGTCACCAGGTGATTGGCGCCGCTAAAACGGGGGAAAGCCATCAAACGAGATTGGTCGGACCGAGCTATGCTACTATATGATTCCATGACGATGGAATCGGCGGCCTGACCCATGAAACAATATCTCGATCTTCTCCGGCATGTGATGGAAACCGGCACCGACCGGGGCGACCGGACCGGCAAGGGCACCCGCTCGGTATTCGGCTATCAGATGCGCTTCGACCTCGCGGAAGGTTTTCCGGTCCTGACGACCAAGAAGCTGCATCTGAGATCGATCATCCACGAGCTCCTGTGGTTCCTGAAGGGCGATACGAACGTCGGCTATCTGAAGGAAAACGGCGTCTCCATCTGGGATGAATGGGCCGACGAGAAGGGCGAGCTTGGCCCCGTCTACGGCTATCAGTGGCGCTCCTGGCCCGCCCCCGACGGCAGCCACGTCGACCAGATTTCCCAATTGATCGAGGGCCTGAAGGTCAACCCCAATTCGCGCCGGCATATCGTGTCGGCCTGGAACGTCGGCCAGCTCGACGACATGGCGCTGCCAGCCTGCCATTGCCTGTTCCAGTTCTACGTCGCCGACGGCAAGCTTTCCTGCCAGCTCTACCAGCGCTCCGCCGACGTCTTTCTCGGCGTGCCGTTCAACATTGCGTCCTACGCGCTGCTGACGATGATGGTTGCCCAGGTGACGGGGCTAAAGCCCGGCGACTTCGTCCACACGCTCGGCGATACGCATATCTACTCGGATCACTTCGAGCAGGCGAAGCTGCAGCTGACCCGTACCCCGAAAACGCTGCCCACCATGCGCATCAATCCTGCGGTAAAGGACATCTTCTCCTTCCGCTTCGAGGATTTCGCCCTGGAAGGATATGAGGCCGATCCGCATATCAAGGCGGCGGTGGCGGTGTGAGCAAGCCCCGTCTCGTCATCATCGCCGCCGTCTCGCGGAACGGCGTCATCGGCCGCGATGGCGACATGCCCTGGAGACTTTCGACCGATCTGAAGCGCTTCAAGGCGCTGACCTTGGGCAAACCGGTGATCGTCGGGCGCAAGACCTTCGACAGTTTCGGCGGCAGACCTCTCCCGGGCCGGCCGCATGTGGTCGTCACGCGCAACCCGGATTTCCACTACGAGGGCGTCGATGTGGCCGCATCCCTCGACGAGGCACTCAAGATTGCCGGCCGCAGGGCCGAGGAGGCCGGAGCCGACGAGATCTTCGTGCTGGGCGGCGGCGAGATTTACGCCCAGGCGATCAGGATAGCAGACATGCTGCGCGTTACCCATGTCGAAACCGACATTTCGGACGGCGATACGGTCTTTCCTGCCATCGATGCGGCGGTGTTCGAGAAGATCGATGAGGTTGCCGTTCCGGTGGGCGAGAAGGACAGTTATCCGACCCGTTTCGCCACTTATGCCCGCCGAACCGCGACAAACTGAAACATTTCGTGACCGTTGAACGGGAAGTTATTGAACCTGCGTTGAAAGCAGGTCGGCGCATCCCTATAACGGGGCAATAGCCAGACGGCTGCCGCACGGCAGGGTCGCGGTTTGGGAGCGAATACGAACAAAGAGGTTTTGATGCCCTGGAGCAATCAGAATGGTGGCGGCGGCGGTCCTTGGGGCGGCGGTGGCGGTAATAATCAAGGGCCCTGGGGACAGGGACCGAACCGCCCACGCGGCGGCGGGGGCAGCGGCGGTCCGCCCGACCTCGAAGACATCATAAGGCGCAGCCAGGACCGGCTGCGCAGCGTAATGCCCGGCGGCTTCAACGGCGGCGCCTTCGCGATCGTTCTCATCGTGATTATTGCCTTCCTCGCCTTCCAGTCCGTCTATACGGTCCAGCCGGACGAGCGCGGGGTCGAACTGCGTTTCGGCCGCCCGAAGGACGAAATCTCCATGCCGGGCCTGCATTTCCATTTCTGGCCGTTCGAATCCGTCGAGATCGTCAAGGTCACCGAACAGCAGCAGAATATCGGCGCGGCTCGGGGCTCAAGCTCCAATGCCGGCTGGATGCTGACCGGCGACCAGAACATCGTCAATGTTCAGTTCTCGGTTCTATTCACCGTGACCGATCCGAAGGCCTATCTCTTCAATCTTGAAGGCCCGGCTTCGACGCTGCAGCAGGTTTCCGAAAGTGCCATGCGCGAAGTCGTCGGCCGCCGTCCGGCGCAGGACATCTTCCGCGACAACCGCGAAGGCATCTCGACGGAAGTGCGCAGCATCATCCAGGGCACGATGGATACCTACGGCTCCGGCCTTTCCATCAATGCCGTACCGATCGAGGATGCGGCGCCGCCGCGTGAAGTGGCCGACGCCTTCGAAGAAGTGCAGCGTGCGGAACAGGACGAGGATCGTTTCGTCGAAGAGGCGAACCAGTACGCCAACCAGAAGCTCGGCCAGGCCCGCGGCCAGGCAGCCCAGGTCCGCGAAGAGGCATCCGCCTACAAGGACAAGGTCGTCAACGAAGCGCAGGGCGAGGCGCAGCGCTTCGTCTCCATCTACAACGAATATGCCAACGCGCCTGAAGTGACGCGCCGGCGCATCTTCCTCGAAACCATGGAAACGGTGCTGAAGAACTCCCGCAAGATCATTCTGGACAACAAGGACGGCGTGGTTCCCTATCTGCCGCTCAACGAGATGATCAAGCCGCAGACGAACCAGGGAGGCACACGATGAACTCCAATCGACTCCCCGCATTCCTGATCGGCCTCGCCGTTCTTCTCATCCTCATCTATTCGTCGGTCTTCGTGGTCAACGAACGCGAACAGGCGATCGTCGTCCGCTTCGGCGAAATCCAGGACGTCAAGCGCGAGCCGGGCATCTATTTCAAGCTGCCCTTCGCATTCATGGACGCCGATCGCGTCCAGTATGTCGAGGACCGGGCATTGCGCTTCGATCTCGACAATATCCGCGTCCAGGTGCGCGGCGGTGCCTTCTATGAAGTCGACGCTTTTGTCGTCTACTCGATCACCGGCCCGCGCCTTTTCCGGGAAACGGTGTCGGGCGACCGCGAATCGGCCGAATCGCGCCTTCGCACCCGCCTCGATGCGGCCTTGCGCCGGGTCTACGGTCTGCGCAATTTCGACGCGGCGCTTTCCAATGAGCGTTCTTCGATGATGCAGGAGGTTCGCGCCGACCTGAGTGCTGCGGCGGAAACCCTCGGGCTCGCGATCCGCGACGTTCGTATCCGCCGCACCGACCTCACCCAGGAAGTGTCGCAGCAGACCTTCCAGCGCATGAAGGCGGAACGTCTTGCCGAAGCTGAACTGATCCGCGCTCGTGGTAACGAACAGGGCCAGCGCCGGCGGGCGATCGCCGACCGCCAGGTCGTCGAATTCGTCTCCGAAGCACAGAGGGATTCGGAAATCATGCGCGGTCAGGGCGATGCCGAACGCAACAAGATCTTCGGCGAGGCCTTCCAGCGCGATCCGGCCTTCTTCGAGTTCTACCGCACCATGCGGGCCTATGTGGCTGCACTTGCCGACAACGGCACGACCTTGGTGCTGTCGCCGGATTCGGAGTTTTTCCGGTTCTTCAACTCGTCCGCAGGTCAGGCACTTGCGCCGATCCAGCCTCCGGCTCGACCGGCACCGCCTGCCGCGCCCGCAGCGCCGGCGAACTGATCTGGCAAGTTTGGGGCGGCGCAAAGCCGCCCCTTTCATGACAAGACCATCCACAGGCGTGACGGGTAGAGGGCGCAGTCCTCACGAAAAGGTAATTTCCACAGTCGTCATTCCGCCTTATGCTCTGCCGAAACTCCGCCCGATTCAAAGGTTCCTATAGCCTGCCCGGGTGGAGACCGCTCTTCCGGGGTGATGCGGACAACCCAACAGCGAGGACGCCAGATGGCCCATTCGGTTCGATCGACCTTCAAGCGCACCGTCACGCTTGCGGCAACTTTTGCCCTGCTGGCGGCACCCTTGCAGGCGATTGCCCAGACCCCGGTCCCTGCCGCCCCGGGGCAGAACGCCAATCCGCCGGCCGGTTCTCCGGGCGTCATGCTGCCGGCTCCGCCGACACCGTCTCCGACCATCAATCCGCCCCCGGCTCCGGGGCCGATGGCAGGCGGCGGCCCGGGCTCGATCGCCGATCTCGCCGAGGGCCTGCTCGATGCCGTCGTCAACATCTCCACCTCCCAGAGCGTCAAGGACCAGGGGGCCGGCCCGCAGCCCCAGATCCAGGAAGGCTCACCGTTCCAGGAGTTTTTCGAGGACTTCTTCGATGGCCAGGGCAACCAGAACGGCAACCAGAAGGTTTCTTCGCTCGGCTCCGGCTTCGTGATCGATCCCTCCGGCTACGTGGTCACCAACAACCACGTCATCGAAGGCGCCGACGACATTGAGGTGATTTTCCCGAACGGCTCGAAGCTCAAGGCCAAGCTGGTCGGCACCGACACCAAGACCGACCTGTCGGTCCTGAAGGTCGAGCCCAAGGCGCCGCTCAAGGCCGTGCGCTTCGGCGATTCCCGCCGCATGCGGATCGGCGACTGGGTGATGGCGATCGGCAACCCCTTCGGCCTCGGCGGATCCGTGACACTGGGCATCATTTCGGCCCGCGGCCGCAACATCAATGCCGGTCCCTATGACAACTTCATCCAGACGGATGCGGCGATCAACAAGGGCAATTCCGGTGGGCCGCTGTTCAACATGCGCGGCGAGGTGATCGGCATCAATACCGCGATCATTTCACCGTCCGGCGGTTCGATCGGCATCGGTTTCGCCGTACCGACGGAGCTCGCCGAAAATGTCGTGCACCAGCTGACCGAATTCGGCGAGACGCGTCGCGGCTGGCTCGGCGTGCGCATCCAGCCGGTCACCGACGACGTGGCGGCAAGCCTCGGCCTCGACCGGGCGCGCGGCGCGCTGGTATCCGGCGTGGTCAACGGCGGGCCGATCAAGAACGGCGAGATCAAGGCGGGCGACGTGGTCCTCACCTTCGACGGCCAGTCCGTCAACGAGATGCGCGACCTGCCGCGCATCGTTGCGGAAAGCCCGGTCAACAAGGAAGTCGACGTGGTGATCCTGCGCGACGGCAAGCAGCAGACCGTCAAGGTGACGCTCGGCCGCCTGGAGGATAGCGCCGATCCGGAGGAGGAAGACGACCAGCCGGCCCTGCCGGAAGGCCAGGGCGAGAACAAGACGCCGGACAACAAAGCGCCCGGAGACCAGAAGGGCGAACTCAGCCAGGATCCGGCCGCAGCCTTCGGCATGACGCTTGCCGTGCTCGACGAGGACCGTCGCAAGAGTTTCAGCATTGTCGAAAGCGTCGAGGGGGTCCTGATCACTGCCGTCGCGCCGAATTCGCCGGCAGCCCAGAAGGGGTTGAAGGTCGGCGAGGTCGTGGTCGAGGTGGCGCAGGATTTCGTCGAAAGCCCGGCCGACGTCGTCAAGCGGATCTCGGTCCTGAAGTCCGAGGGCCGGCGCAACGCGCATGTGATGGTCTCGGATCCTTCCGGAAACCTGCGCTTCGTAGCGCTGCCGCTGGAGTAAGCCCAGGGCGAGGCGGTCAGCGGGCGCGCCCCGCGGCCGCCCTCTGGCGCTGCCACTCATCGCGGGTGATCGCATAGACTACATGCGGTTTCAGATGCGGATGCGTATCCGGCACCCGCGGATGGTCGAAATCCATGCCGGTGATGCGATGCAGGCCGAGCCGCTTCATGACCGCGGTCGATCGCTTGTTTTCGCCGACTGCGAAGGAAACGACCGCATCGAGGTGCTTTTCGTCGAAGGCGAAGTCGAGCAGCGCGCGAGCTGCCTCCGTGACATAACCGTTGCCCCAGAATCGGGTCGCCAGCCGCCAGCCGATTTCCACCGTCTCGACCGGAAAGATATCCGGCATGTTGGCGAGCGACAGGCCGCAGAAACCCATGGGCTCCTGGGTTTCCTTCAGTTCCAGCGCGTAAAAGCCGAGCCCGGTTTCGGTGATGGCATCGTTAAGTTTTGCGAGAAAGGTGTCGGCCTCCTCGTGGGTACGGCGGAACGGGAAAAATTCCATCACCTTCGGATCGGAATTGATCTCGCGAAAGAGGTCGCGATCGCTGTCGATCCAGCTTCTAAGGCGCAGGCGTTCGGTTTCGAGGATGATGATGGGACGATGCACGGTCAACCTGCTCTATGATGCTCTGGAAGAGGATTTCGGCTTCTGGAAGCTGATGCGGAGTTTTGTGCCAGTTGCATCGGCGAACCTTTGCAGGGTGCGGGTCGAGGGCATGGAACGACCACTCTCCAGCCGGGCGATGGCGGCCTGAGTCGTCCCCATGGCCTTGGCGACGTCTTCCTGCGTCATGGAGGCCTGGGCGCGTGCCTTGATCAGGGCCTCTGCCAGGGCAAACTCCTCTTCGAGGGCATCATAGGCCGCGACGAATTCGGGGTCCTCGAACCATTCCTTGGCTGCCTCGCTTACAAGCAGGCTCTTCTTGTTCATCTCACATCCTTTGCCCGTCTCAGCGCAATCTCGATTTCGCGTCTGGGCGTTTTCTGGGTCTTCTTCTGGAAGACGTGCAAGACCACGATCCGCTGGCCTGAAGCCGTTACATAAGCTGCCCGGGCTATTCCGTCGCGGCCGCGCATTCGCATTTCCCAGATCGGTCCCTCAAGGTGCTTCACATAGGGCTCGTGCACCTTGGCGGGTCCTTCCAGCTCGATCAGCTTTACGATGCGGAGGAAACTGGCAATAATATCGGTAGGAAACGCCTCCAGCTCGATCCTGACGCGATCGTTCAGAAATTCCATTTTCCAATGCATTGAATATACCATTTTTGCAATGATTTTTCAATGCATATGATGCGATGCGAGTTGCACTTCGTCAATCGCGTAGGTTGTGTTCAGGAAAGGATAAAATCCGTCTTGCGATAACCCTGGATATAGAGGAGGGCGGTCAGATCGCCGTTGTCGATGCGCATCCTGGCCTGGGCGGCAACGGTGGGCTTGGCGTGCAGCGCGACGCCGGAACCGGCGATGTCGAGCATGCCGAGATCGTTGGCGCCGTCGCCGACGGCGATCGTGTCTTCCGGGGAGATGCCGAGCTTTTCCGCGATGGCAAGGAGCGCGTCCACCTTGGCCTGTTTGCCGAGGATGGGTTCGGCGACCTCGCCGGTGAGGAAGCCATCGTTTTCGAGGAGGATGTTGGCGCGGTTCTCGTCGAAGCCGAGGGTCGCGGCGATGCGGCTGGTGAAGACGGTAAAGCCACCCGACACGAGCGCGGCGTAATGGCCTTTGGCCTTCATGGTGGCGATCAGTTCCGGCCCACCTGACGTCAGCGTAATGCGCTTGGCGATGACGTCGTCGACGACCGTGATCGGCAGGCCTTTCAGAAGCGCGACGCGCTCGCGAAGCGCGGGTTCGAAGGCGATCTCGCCGTTCATGGCGCGGGCCGTGATCGTCGCGACCTTGTCCTTCAGCCCCACGACATCGGCAAGCTCGTCGATGCATTCCTGGCCGATCATGGTCGAATCCATGTCGGCGATCAGGAATTTCTTGCGCCGCGTGTCCGCATCCTGAATGACGAGATCGATCGGGACGCTGCTGATGACAACCCTCAGATCGGCCTCGGCCGCCTCGATATCGCAGCCGTCGCGCAAGGCGATATCGCAGGCGATACCATCCGCCAGCCAGTAGAGGCCGGAGGCTTTCACTGCCTCCGCCGCTTGTTCTCCGAGTTGTTGCGTGAGAACGGGGTTTGACGGATGGGCAATGAGCGTGGCAACGAAAGCCATATGAGCGACCTTATCGACAATTTTGATGCGATCCTGATAACCGGGCCGACGGCCAGCGGCAAGTCGGCGCTTGCATTGCGCCTGGCGCGCGAGAAAAACGGCGTGGTGATCAATGCCGACAGCATGCAGGTCTACGACACGCTGCGGGTCCTGACGGCGCGACCGGCCGAGGACGAGATGGAGGGTGTGCCGCACCTGCTCTACGGGCATGTGCCGGCGACGAGGGCCTATTCCACCGGTGAGTGGCTGCGCGACGTGGCAGCGCTTTTGCCGGAACTGAAGCGCGAGGGTAGGCTGCCTATCTTTGTCGGCGGTACGGGGCTTTATTTCAAGGCGCTGACCGGCGGCCTGTCCGATATGCCGGAAATCTCGCAGGATATTCGCTGTGAGGTGCGCCTGCGTCTCAAGGAGGAAGGACCGGAGGCGCTGCATGCGGAGCTTTCGGCACGCGATGCGACGGTAGCGGCGAGCCTCGAGCCGAAGGACGGGCAGCGGATCGTGAGAGCGCTGGAGATTCTGGCGGAGACCGGTCGCTCGATCGCCGAGTTTCAGGGCAGGCAGGGGCCGATGGTGATCGATCCCTCGAGGGCGAAGAAGCTTGTCGTTTTGCCGGACAGAAAGCTCCTGCACGAACGGATCGATCGCCGTTTCGAGACGATGCTGGAGACCGGGGCGGTGGATGAGGTGAGGGCGCTGCTGGCGCTCGATCCTGCACCCGACCTGCCCGTCATGAAGGCGATCGGCGTTGTGCAGGTCGCCGAGATGCTGAAAGGCCGCATGAGCCGGGAAGAGGTTATCGAACGCGGCGCGGCATTGACCCGCCAATATGCCAAACGGCAGATGACCTGGTTTCGCAACCAGATGGACGAGCGTTGGGAGCGTCTGGCCTGAGGCCGGCTCAGTCCTTATCGTAAAGGCTGCTCAGCGGTTTCTTCAGCAGGCTTTCGCGCAGCGATCCTTCGCGCCGGAGCAGCGGGTTCGGGCGTGGGGCGCCTTCGGGCGCCGGCGGGCGCTGGAATGTCGGAGGCGTGGGCTGGTAGGGCGGTGGCTCAGGCGGACGGTCGCGGCGCAGTTCTGCGAAACGGTCGGGGCGGGGCGCCGAGGGTTGTTCGGGTACCGCCGCGCGCGGCAGCATTTCCGGCCGGTAGGGTTCCAGTTGCGGGTTGCCTGCCATGGGCGGTGTCGGGTTGATCGTCACATGGCCGGTCGAGCGGATCTCCCGGTTCCAGCGATCGAGTTCGGCATCACCTGCCGGCGGGAAATCATCGTCCGTGTCCTCCTCGGCCCCGGAAGCGCCTTCCGCGAAAGGCGCCGTCGCCGTCGAGTAGCTTTGCTGGAAGGCGGAAATATCGGGGCCGCTGACGGCGCGCATACGGGCGATCACGGTGCGCAGATCGACCGTATCTGGCGTATCCTCCGTGCCTTTGTCGGCGACGCCATTGGCCTTGGGCAGGTATTTTTCCTCGACGCGGGCAAACCGCATGCGCATCGGCACGGAAATCGCCTCGCCGAAGGCGATCGCCTCGCCATTGCCGATCGACGACAGAAAGCTGGTCGTCGAGATCGACGAATTCGGGATTGCCGACTTGATGATTTCCTGGTCGCGGTCGTTGGACAGTCGCATCGCGAACACGGTCGAACACTGCGACAGGATCGTCTGGTCGAGTTCGCCGGGGCGCTGGGTGATGACGCCGAGCGAGACGCCGTATTTGCGGCCCTCCTTGGCGATCCGCGAGATGGCCTGCCTTGTCGGGAAGAAACCGAGTTCCCGGTCGGCCGGCACGTAACGGTGCGCTTCTTCGCAGACGACGAGCATGTGGATGGCGCCATTGCTCCAGAGCGCCAGTTCAAACGCCATGCGGCAGAGGACCGAGGCGATGGAATTGACGACTTCAGAGGGAATGCCGGCGAGCTGGAAGGTCGAGATCGGCCGGTCCCCGCCGGGAATGCGGAAGATATAGGCGATCGTCTCCATGATCGTGTCGTTGATCGTATTGTTGGAGAACATGAAATGGTAGCGCGGGTCGTTGATCGCCGACAGGATGCGCATCTTGAGCGACCGCAGGAAGGGCTTTTCGCCGCGGCCTTCCAGGCGGCCGATACGTTCGTCGATCAGCGCCAGCAGGTCCGCCATGCGGTAGGGGACCGGCGTATCGGCGGTGACCGAGCTTTTTTCCGTCGAGCGGCGCATCAGCGAGGTTTCGTTGCCGCGGAAGGCGCGTTTCGCCTCCGGGATCAGGTCGCGCAGGATGTCGAGTTCTTCCGCCACGGCCGGGCGGCCGCGGAAAACCACTTCTGAAAATTCTTCAAGCCGCATCAGCCAGAAGGGCAGGTCGAGCGTCTCGGTATCGATGACGACCGCGTGCTCGGGAAAGGCAGCGGCAAATTCGTTGTGCGGATCGAGAATGAGGACGCGCAGCTTCGGATCGGTCTCGATCGCCTTGTGGAGGAGCAGGGAAACGGCGGTCGATTTGCCGACGCCGGTCGAGCCGACGATGGCGAAGTGTTTCGACAGCATCGACGGGATATGGATCGTCGCGTCGATGGTTTCGTCCTGGGTCAGCTTGCCGACCACGCAGGTCTCGTTTTTGCCGGTATCATAAATGCGGGAGAGATCGGCGGCACGAATGCGGTGCGCGACGGCGCCGAGATAGGGATAACAGGAAATGCCGCCGGTGAATTCGTCGCGGCCATTGAGCCCCTTGCGCACCTCGCCGAGCAGTTCGGCCTCGATGTGAAAGCCGGTGTTGCCGTTTTCGCTCCATTCCTTGCCGCCGGTCTGCATTGCGTAGGCAAGCGCCACGACACGGTTTTCGCCGACGCTGATTGAGATCAGCCGGCCAACAGACCACAGTTCGGTAAGATCGGTCTCGCCATGTTCGGCAACGGCGGAAATGGTGGCGTGCGAGCCGGTGCAGGCGACGACACGTCCAAGCATGCGGTTGCCGGGCTTCTGGACGTCGCGACGATCCTGCTCTCCTGCAGACGCGGAACGGTGCAGATCGTTGTTCAACAAACTCAGGCCCCTATCATTGGGGGGTGGCGGAACGGGTCACGGTTCGTCCGTCGGGTCGCTACCCTCCAAACAGGAGGACTATATTGTGCCGGCCTTAACAACTCGTGTAGGAAAGCGCGCGGCCGAATGCGCGGAAACGGAGCAGCAAAATCAGGCCGATGAGGATTTTTGGTGCAGGCCCACGTTGACGAACGACATTTATCTGGCTAACACTTCGCGCCATGAAGATCTCGATCGCTCTTATTGTGGTGGGAACGCGCATGGGCAGGACGGTGTAACCGTCCGGCGACAGCCACCCATGCGCGGAAAGACAGGCTCCTCCAAGGGGCCTTTTTTTATGCCTTCAATCCGGCTCGGAGGAGCCGCCGGTAAAAATCCAGCAGCGAATGGACCAAGACAATGACGGATACGAACAACCAGGGGCCGGGCAACCAGATGCCAGATAATCAGATGCCAGATAACCGGATGACTGGTGCGGAGATCGTCCTGAAGGCTCTGAAGGACAATGGTGTCGAGCATATCTTCGGATATCCGGGCGGCGCCGTCCTGCCGATCTATGACGAGATCTTCCAGCAGGATGACATTCAGCACATTCTGGTCCGCCACGAGCAAGGCGCCGGCCACGCGGCCGAAGGTTATGCCCGCTCCACCGGCAAGGTCGGGGTCATGCTGGTGACCTCCGGTCCAGGCGCCACCAATGCCGTCACCCCGCTCCAGGATGCGCTGATGGATTCGGTGCCGCTGGTCTGCCTGTCGGGCCAGGTCCCGACGACGCTGATCGGCTCGGACGCCTTCCAGGAATGCGACACCGTCGGCATCACCCGGCCCTGCACCAAGCACAACTGGCTGGTCAAGGACGTCAACGAACTGGCCGGCATCATCCACGAAGCCTTCCGCATCGCCCAGACCGGGCGGCCGGGGCCGGTCGTCGTCGACATCCCGAAGGACATCCAGTTCGCGACCGGCACCTATACGCCGAAGCCGGAGATCGCCCAGAACACCAGCTATCAGCCGCGCACCCAGGGCGACATCAACGCCATTCAAGCGGCTATCGAGCTGATGGCCTCGGCGCGCCAGCCGATCCTCTACACCGGCGGCGGCGTCGTCAATTCCGGCCCGCACGCCTCGCGCCTGCTGCGCGAGCTGGTCGAGCTCAGCGATTTCCCGATCACCTCGACCCTGATGGGGCTCGGCACCTATCCGGCGTCGGGCAAGAACTGGCTCGGCATGCTCGGCATGCACGGTTCCTACGAGGCGAACATGGCGATGCACGACTGCGACGTCATGGTCTGTATCGGCGCCCGTTTTGACGACCGCATTACCGGCCGCCTCAACGCGTTCTCACCGAATTCGCGCAAGGTCCATATCGATATCGACCCGTCCTCGATCAACAAGAACGTGCATGTCGACATCCCGATCCTCGGCGACGTCGGCAGCGTTCTCGAAGACATGGTCCGCCTGTGGCGCGCGCTG
Source organism: Neorhizobium sp. T7_12 (assembly GCF_002968535.1). Lineage (NCBI taxonomy): Bacteria > Pseudomonadati > Pseudomonadota > Alphaproteobacteria > Hyphomicrobiales > Rhizobiaceae > Neorhizobium > Neorhizobium sp. T7_12. Next base: position 1,133,518 of record NZ_PVBK01000001.1, read on the forward strand.
CCGAAAAAGCCGGCCAAGGCGCAGACCGAGGAATGGTGGAGCCAGATCAACCGCTGGCGGGCTCGCAAGAGTTTTTCCTACAAGCATTCCAACGACGTCATCATGCCGCAATACGCGCTGCAGCGCCTTTTCGAGGCGACCAGGGGGCATGACACCTACATCACAACGGAAGTCGGCCAGCACCAGATGTGGGCGGCACAGTTCATCGAGTTCGAAGAGCCGAACCGCTGGATGACTTCGGGTGGTCTCGGTACGATGGGCTACGGTCTGCCGGCCGCGATCGGCGTTCAGGTCGCCCATCCGGACGCTCTCGTCATCGACGTCGCCGGCGACGCCTCGATCCAGATGTGCATCCAGGAAATGTCCTGCGCCATCCAGCATAACCTGCCGGTCAAGATCTTCATCCTGAACAACCAGTATATGGGCATGGTCCGCCAGTGGCAGCAGCTGCTGCACGGCAACCGTCTGTCGAATTCCTATACGGAGGCGATGCCGGACTTCGTCAAGCTTGCGGAAGCCTATGGCGCCGTCGGCATCTACTGCGACGATCCGAAGGAACTCGACGACAAGATCGAGGAGATGATCGCGGTCAAGAAGCCGGTGATCTTCGATTGCCGCGTCGCCAATCTCGCCAACTGCTTCCCGATGATCCCTTCGGGCAAGGCACATAACGAGATGCTGTTGCCGGACGAAGCCACCGACGAAGCGGTTGCCAATGCCATCGATGCCAAGGGTCGCCAGCTCGTCTGAGACGGGCGGCACATCCTTCAACAAAATTCTGAGGAAATGGACCCAAGACCATGAATGCGCATCAGCAACCGACCGGATCCGCCTATTTCATCGCGCCTGAGACGGCGAAAGCCGAAAGCCATACGCTTTCGGTTCTCGTCGCCAACGAACCGGGCGTACTCGCACGGGTTATCGGCCTGTTTTCCGGCCGCGGCTACAATATCGAGAGCCTGACGGTTTCGGAAACGGAACACGAAGCTCACCTATCCCGCATTACCATCGTCACGCGCGGCACGCCGACGGTGCTCGAACAGATCAAGGCGCAGCTCGAACGCATCGTGCCGGTGCACCGGGTCGTCGACCTGACGGTTCGCGCCCATGCGCTTGGCCAGGAGCGGCCGATCGAGCGCGAGGTGGCGCTGGTCAAGGTTGTCGGCCAGGGCGACCGCCGCGCCGAGACGCTGCGGCTCGCGGATGCCTTCCACGCCAAGGTCGTCGATGCGACGGTCGAGCATTTCATCCTGGAGATCACCGGGAAATCCTCGAAGATCGACCAGTTCGTGGCGATCATGAAGCCACTAGGCCTGGTCGAGGTGTGCCGCACCGGGATCGCGGCGATGAACCGCGGTCCGCAGGGGATGTAACGGGTCGGGCGGAGATCGATGTCTTGCAGGCGATCGACACGCTTATGGCGAAGCGCCGAACGTCCGATCTCGGCTAGATCATCTCCAATGGCGCCTTGCGCGATGGTGGCGGGAAGGCGGCGTCGAGGGCTGTCCAGTCCGCCTCGCTGAGATCCAGATCGACCGCCTCGGCGTTTTCCGCGATGCGGTCCGGATTGGCGGATTTCGGTATGGCGATGACGCCGTCGCGTTCCAAGAGGAAGGCAAGCGCCACCTGCGCCGGCGTCGCCTGATAAGCTTTGGCGATGCGGATCAGTTCGCCGTTTCTGGCAAGCCGGCCCTGTTCGATCGGCGAATAGGCCATGACCGGGATGCCGCGCTCCTGGCACCAGGGCAGAAGATCGTATTCGATGCCGCGGCGGGAGAGATTGTAGAGGACCTGGTTGGCGGCGCAGTTTTGGCCATCCGGCACCTCCATCAGTTCCTGCATGTCGTCGATATCGAAATTGGAGACGCCCCAGGCGCCGATCTTGCCGGCCCGGCGCAGCTCCTCGAAGCCGGCGACGGTTTCGGTCAGCGGATGTTCGCCGCGCCAATGCAGGAGATAGAGGTCGAGCCGATCGGTCTTCAGGCGGTCGAGGCTGCGTTCGCAGGCCTCGACGACACCCTTGCGGCTGGCATTCCAGGGATAGACCTTGCTGACCAGAAACACCTGTTCCCGCTGGCCGGCGATCGCTTGGGCGGTGATTTTTTCGGCGCCGCCCTCGCCATACATTTCCGCCGTGTCGATCAGCGTCAGGCCGAGATCAAGGCCGCGCTTCAGGCTCTCGATCTCCACCGCGGCCTTGCGGCTGTCCTCGCCCATCTGCCAGGTGCCGAGGCCGAGAGCCGGAACCGAAATGCCGGTGGGCAGGGTGACTGTCGGAATATCGGACATCAGGGACCTCGGTCTGTCGCTTCTGGAGACGTATATCCTACTCAGATATGGCTTCGATTGAAGCTGCCAAGTTCCGCTTGAAGATCTTCTCCAACGATCCTATCACCGGAAGGCGGGCCATCCGCGAAACGAGATGGTCGAGACAAGCGGGACGGATTGGCGCTAGGAGAAAATATGTCGCTGGAAACCTTTCTGGCCCTCGTCCTGTTCGCCTTCACCACCTCGATCACGCCGGGGCCGAACAACATGATGCTGTTCGCGTCGGGCGTGAACTTCGGCTTTGCGCGGACAATTCCCCATATGCTCGGCATCGGTGCCGGTTTTCTGTCGCTGTTGATCGCGGTCGGTCTTGGCCTCGGCGCACTGCTGCATTCGGTGCCGGTCGTCTACACAGGACTGAAATTCGCAGGCGGCGCCTATCTGCTCTGGGTCGCCTGGAAGATAGGCACGTCACGCAGCCTGTCGGACGGCAAGACCGGTGCGCAGCCGATGACATTTATTGGCGCGGCGGCCTTCCAATGGGTCAATCCGAAGGCTTGGGTCATGGCAGTCACCGCCATGGCGACCTATACGAACCCGGAATATTATCTACCGACCGTGATGCTCGTGGGTCTGGCATTTGCCGCGGTCAACGTGCCGAGCGTTTCGACCTGGGCCGGCTTCGGTTCGGCGTTGCGCGAATGGCTGTCGGTGCCGGCGCGGCTGAAATGGTTCAACATCACCATGGCGCTCTTGCTTGTCGCAAGCCTCTGGCCGATGTTGAAATGAGGGAGACAAGCATGTCTACACATCATCACCACGATCACCATCACGACCACGGGCATGACCACCAGCACGGCCATGACCACGATCACGACAACCGCTACAGCGACATGCAGGCGCGCGTAAAAGCGCTTGAAACGGTGCTGACCGAAAAGGGGCTGATCGATCCGAAGGCGATCGATGCGATCGTCGACACCTATGAGACGAAGATCGGCCCGCGCAACGGTGCCAGGGTGGTCGCCAAGGCCTGGAGCGATCCGGATTTCGCCGAATGGCTGAGAACCGATGCGACCGCGGCGATTGCAAGCCTTGGGTTTACCGGCCGGCAGGGCGAACACATGCGGGCGGTGTTCAACACGCCGGACACCCATAACCTCGTCGTCTGCACGCTGTGCTCCTGTTACCCGTGGGCGGTACTCGGGCTGCCGCCGGTCTGGTACAAGGCGCCGGCCTATCGCTCGCGCGCTGTCATCGATCCGCGAGGCGTGCTTGCCGAATTCGGCCTGGTCCTGCCCGAGACCAAGAAGATTCGTGTCTGGGATTCGACCGCCGAACTGCGCTATCTGGTGATCCCCGAAAGGCCCGAAGGCACAGAAGGTCTCGGTGAGGAGGCGCTTGCCGACCTCGTCAGCCGCGACGCGATGATCGGCACGGCGATTGCGGGGCCGCGGCCATGAACGGGCCTCATGATCTCGGCGGCCAGATGGGCTTCGGGCCGGTGGCGCCGGAAAAGGACGAGCCGTATTTTCATGCCGAGTGGGAGAAGCGGGCGCTGGGGCTGACGCTGTCCGGCGGCGCTCTCGGTGGCTGGACGATCGATGAAAGCCGGCATGCACGCGAAAATATTCCGCCGGCGGCGTATCTGGGCGCGAGCTATTACGAAATCTGGATCCGGGCGCTCGAAGTGCTGCTCGAACGCCATGGTTTTGCGGCGCGGGCGGAAATCGATGCGGGCCGCAAGCAGATGGAGCCGGCGACGCCAAAACGCATCCTGAAGGCGGAGATGGTGGCGGGCGCCCTTGCCAAGGGCGGACCGTGCGACCGGCCCGTCGAGACGGAACCACAGTTCCAACCGGGCGACCGGGTGCGGACCCGCAATTTCAATCCGGAGACACATACGCGGCTGCCGCGTTACGCCCGCGCCAAGACCGGTGTCGTCGAGGCCGTGCAGGGCTCCTTTGTGTTTCCCGACGACAATGCGCATGGCAAGGGCGAGAACCCGCAATGGGTCTATACGGTGGTGTTCGACGGGCCAGAAATCTGGGGCGAGGGCGCCGACCCGACGCTGACGGTCTCGATCGATGCCTGGGAGAGCTATCTTGAGCGCATGTGAGGTCCCCTCGGCATTGGTGCAGTCACCCGGGTTGCCGAAGTCACCTGAGGGTGATCCGGTGTTTCCGGAGCCCTGGGCGGCGGAAGCCTTCGCGATGACCGTGCATCTGCACGAGCGCGGCCTGTTCAGCTGGAGCGAATGGGCCGAAGCGCTTTCAGGCGAGGTCCACAGGTCTGGCAGAGCGGATGACGGCAGCGATTATTTCGACTGCTGGGTGGCGGCTCTCTCCGGCCTGCTGGTCGGCAAGGGTGTCGCGGACGGCGAGACGATCCTCAAGCTTCAACAGAGCTGGCAGCGGGCGGCCGAGGCGACGCCGCATGGTCGGCCGATCGAGCTTGCCAACGATCCGCTGCGCTGAAGATCAACTCGGAAACTGCCGGTAACATTCCTCGGCGACCCGGCGTAGCAGGTCGCGGGAGATTTCGCCGGTGACTGCGTATCCGAGCTCGCCGTCGATCCAGTAGAAGGTCTCGACGGTGCTGGCGGAGGCGAACCGAAAACTGGTCGTGCGGTTTTCCTTGTTGCGGCCGACGAGCACGGTCAGCCGCTGGCCCGTCTGGTCCTCGTACATGAACAGCGCGCCGGGCCTGCCGCCGACCGGCAGGAGGCGGCCGCCGACCAGCTTGAAACCTTGTCCCTGCAGGTTCGGAACCTTGAGATTGGCGATCGACAGTCGCTTGCCAAGCCAGTTGGCGAGATGCGTCTCCTCGTTGGCGAAGACTTCGACCGGATGGCGCACTTCGCTTGCATAAACGAGGAAGGCGTTGCGGGCTTCCCGCGGCAGGACTTCGGTAGCGGCAAGCTGGATATCCGGGCGTTCGAACAGCAGCGGGCCATAATGGCCTCCGAGTGCGCCTGCTGCGAAGACTACGACCGCGGCGGCTGCCAGCGCGAAGCGGCGGGACGGCCGGGTGCTGGTGCGCGCCAGACCGCCCGTGAGAAGCTGGATATCGGTGGGTTTCGATCTTTCATGACCGGCGAAGGCGGCGCGCAACTCGTCGTTCTGCTCCTGCCAGTCGGCCACCATCTGTGCGGCGTCCGGGTTTTCGGCCAGAAAATCCTGCACGCGAGTGCGGTCGGCCTCGTCCAGGAAGCCGTCGGCATAGGCGTGCAGTTCCGCTTCGGTTACGGATCTGGCTTCGGTCATCGTGGTCTCCGCAATGGTATGACGTTTTCCTCCCGCATTTTTTCCCGCAAGGCCTGGCGCGCCCGCGACAGGCGCGACATCACCGTGCCGACCGGAATCTCCAGCATTTCGGCGACTTCCTGATAGGCGTAACCTTCGACGACGACCAGCATCAGCACCGCGCGCGCCTCCTTCGGCAGCGTCTCCAGCGCCTGGACGAGCCGGTTCTTTTCCAAGGGATCGTCGGCACCCGTGCTTGCAACCAGGCTCTCCGCCTCCTCTATGCCGACCGACGGGCGTCGCGCGATCGACCGCCGCGCGTTGAGGTGAAGATTGGTCATGATCCTGTAGGCCCAGGACTTGAAATTCGCGCCGCGCCACTGGCCGCGGCTGACCAGCGCCTTTTCGACGCAATCCTGCAACAGGTCCTCGCTCTCCGTGTCCGAGCGCGTCAGGCTGCGCGAATAGCGCCTGAGCGAGGGCAGGAGGGCGAGGATCTGCGCCTCGAAGGAAAGCGGCGCGGGAGCCTGTGCCTCACGCGCCGTTCCGGAAGTGGATTGATCAGGGTTTTGCGACATCCCAAACGCCGTTCACGCCGTCACCGGTGGTGTCGCCTTCCTTGGTGTCCTTGACCCAGTAATAGAGCGGCATGCCATCCTTCGCCCACTGCTTGGCCCCGTCCTTGCGGGTCACGATGGAGTATGCACCATCGGCCTTCGCATCGGAAGCGGCCATGACCGGCGGCCAGTTGGTGGCGCACTTGTCGTAGCAGTTGGAAGTGCCTGGCTTGTCGTTCTTGAAGGTGTAGAGCGTCATGCCCTTTTCGCCGACGAGGACTTCGCCCTTGGTCGAGGTCTTGACGGTCTTGAACGGGCCGGCGGCAAAGGCGACCGAGGTCAGCGCTGCGAGCGCGAAAGGCACGAGAATGAAGGTCTTCATGGATCGTCTCCCTGGTTGATGGCGGCCTCACGTCGGCCACCGAAGTCAAGACACCGGGAGCGGCGGATTTATTCCGTCGACGCCGAAGATTTTTCGAGAAAACAACACTTAGCTATTGAGGTAAGTGTTTCGATTTGATACTTAGCCTTATGGAAAACTATTCAAGCGAACTCGACGGCCTGTTCCAGGCGCTTGCAGATCCGACCCGCCGGGCGGTTCTGTTGCGGCTCGGTCACGGTTCGGCCAGCATCAGCGATCTCGCGGAGCCGTTCGACATGGCGCTGCCCTCGTTCATGAAACATGTGCGTTTCCTGGAGGAGAGCGGCCTGATCCGGACGCAGAAACAGGGCCGGGTGCGGACATGCACGCTGGAGCGGGCACGGTTCGCGATGCTGGAGAACTGGCTTTCCGAACAGCGGGCGATCTGGGAAGCCCGTACCGACAGGCTGGAGCAATTGGTTCTGGCGAAACAGGAATTCCTTCGGCATGAACAGAAACGGGAGACAGACAGATGACGCAGACGTTCAATTCGGATCTCGACCTCACCATTTCGCGGTTGATCAAGGCGCCGCGCTCGGCTGTGTGGAATGCCTGGACGGACAAGGCGAGTTTCGAGCAGTGGTGGATCCCGGCGCCGGCGCTTTGCAGGGTCGCGGCGATGGACATTCGCCCGGGCGGGGCTTTCGAAACGCAGATGAGCGAGAACGGCGGCGATTTCGGTCCGCATCTCAGTGCCTGCTTTCTGGCCGCCGACGACCAGGAGAGGATCGTCTTCACCAATGCGCTGACCGGCGGCTGGCGGCCGGCGGAACAGCCGTTTATGACAGCGATCATCACCTTCAAGGATCATCCGCAGGGCACGGAATATCTGGCGCATGTCATGCACAAGAGCCCGGAGGACCGCAAGATGCATCACGAGCTGGGCTTTTTCGACGGTTGGGGCACGGTGATCGAGCAGCTGGCGAAGCTGGTCGAGCGGCGGCAGTAGAAGGCATTGAGTATAGCGAGCCGGCGCCGTGATCTAATTTTAGCTCTACTTATCAGCACATTTTAACAGCAGACATCTTTTGATTGATTTTTTGTGAGGTTGCCCGTAATCGTATGTGCAGCATTCAGCTTAGATGTTCCAGATCATGAGGGACAGATGCCGTATGATGCTCTGGTGGTATTACCCACCGTAATATTCTCGATGATGATCCCGCTTACGATGATGCTGATCAGGCAGACTGTTAAATTGCATCGTCAGGAGATCATCATGGACCTTGCCGCAGTATTTGATCTTCCCGCAGCTGGAGGGAGGGCAAAGGCAAGGCTTATTCCTTCGTTTGAATTTGTTAAATTCAAATATTTCCTTGCCGGCGAAAACGAGAACGAGCGTCGTTCGCCGCAGGATTTTGGTCTATGGGCGTGGCTGATTGGAATAGCGCCTTTCGTTTTGATTGCCGGCGGCATCTCATGGTTTAGCTTTGGCGTTTTGCTCCGCTCTTCGTTTTCCGAGCCCCTTGCCGCGCTTATCGGAAACCTTGCCGATCCGCAGCCTTGGGTTTTAGCCACGATCAGCGCCTTTCTCGGAGCATATCTCGCCAACATGAGGCACCTTTACCGGGCGATTAACAATTTCGACTTGAGTCCAGCTCTTTTCGTCTCAAGTGCAATCGACATCGCAAGCGGTGTAGCGCTTTCAATTCTTATGGCCGTAGGTTTCAATGATCTTTTTTCCATCAATGAACTAGCGGATGGCGCGCTTGTTTTGCTGGCATTCGCGATTGGTTTTCTTCCGTCCGCGACAATTCGAGATATCATGAACAAAAGTAGGCTTTCGTCTTTCAAGAGAGAAAACGCGGAGATATATAAAAGCTTTTCCTCCACTCCCGTGGAGATTATCGATGGTATCAATACGGGTATCCGCGATAGACTTGAGGACTACCATATAACGTCTGTTCAGAATCTAGCCGCCGCAAACCCACTTATGCTTTTCGTGGAGGCGCCTTACGGGGTTTACCAGATCATGGATTGGGTCGCTCAAGCCCAACTCTGCAGTACTGTCGGGCCGTCTGCTATCGTTCGTCTGTGGGGGCTGGGCATACGAACGCTATTCGATTTGGAAAGATTAGCGTTGGACCCGCGCTGCTACAATAAGGAGCTTCTGCTGGCGGTTGGTGAAGTAATGTTAGGCTCAGCCAAGGCGCAACCTGAGCGCCCTGTCTTTACGGAAGAATCCTTCAAAGCGAATATTCAACTCCGTCTAGATGACCCGCATGTGCACAGGTTAAGACAAATTTATATGCAAGTTGGTGAACGTATAGGTCGACAGCATTCACGGTTTAACGGAACGGAACCCCTTAGGGTTATTACGTCTGCATCGTTGGAATTCGTGTACCCTCATACACTGCGCGACAAGAACGCAGAATTGGGCGGATTCCGTGTAGGCGACAAAATCGGGATTCAGGGCGGAGCAAACAGCACAAAAGTCCTAACGGTGAACACGGTGAGTTCGTCCGAGCTGCATGTTGACGAGCCCGTAAGTGCCAGTTCGGGCGAGCTCGTTTCTGTGATACGTTTTTCCTAGCTAATTTCCCGCTCAACCTTCTTAACTCATGAGGCGCTAGCCCTCCATAGGGCTGCGAAGAGCTTCGGAAGGCGGCTTAGAGCGTCAGTCACCTAACCCGTTTTGATTCATCTTTCGTTCTTTTTCGGTTGCGCTTAGCTGCAGAATCCTGCCAAGTCCTGCCATGCAATTTGCACCGCAACAGGACGAGGCCCTCAAGGCCGTTTCACAATGGCTGAAAGAGGGCCGCGGCCAGGTCTTCCGGCTGTTCGGTTATGCGGGCACCGGCAAGACCACGCTCGCCAAACATTTCGCCGAAAATGTCGATGGCGAGGTGCTGTTTGCGGCCTTCACGGGCAAGGCGGCGCAGGTTCTTCGTTCCCGCGGGGCGCGCAACGCGAAAACCATCCACTCGCTGATCTACAGGCCGCGCGGCGAGGAAGCGGTCGAGGACGATGCCGGCAAGACCTCGATCGCGCCGATGTTCTCGATCAACCGCCAGAGCCCGGTCGCCAAGGCGGCGCTGATCATCATCGACGAATGCTCGATGGTGGACGAGGCGCTCGGCAAGGACCTGATGAGCTTCGGCACGCCGATCTTGGTGCTCGGCGATCCCGGCCAGCTGCCGCCGGTGACCGGCGGCGGGTTCTTCACCGAACAGGAGCCGGATTACCTGCTGACGGATATCCACCGCCAGGCGCGCGACAACCCGATCATCCAGCTCGCGATGAACGTGCGCGAGGGCAAGGAGATCATGTATGGCGACTACGGAACCGCCAAGGTGATCTCTCGCAACGAGGTGACGCAGCCTTTGGTGATGGAGGCGGACCAGGTTCTGGTCGGCACCAACAAGACCCGCAAGCGCTACAATCAGCGGCTCCGGGAACTGAAAGGTTTTACGGCCGACTATCCGCAATCCGGCGACAAGCTGGTCTGCCTGCGCAACGACCCGGCCAAGGGGCTGCTCAACGGTTCGCTCTGGCAGGTGATGAGCTCGTCGCGCGAGACGGTCAAGCCCGGCATCAACCTGATGATCCGGCCGGAAGACGACGACATGGATCGCGGTGCGGCCAAGATCAAGCTTCTGAAACAGGCATTTGAAGAACAGGAAGGCGAAATCCCCTGGACGACCCGCAAGCGCTACGACGAGTTCGACTACGGCTACGCGCTGACCGTCCACAAGGCGCAGGGGTCGCAGTGGAACAACGTCGTTCTGTTTGATGAAAGCTGGGCGTTTCGCGATAGCCGGGAGCGCTGGCTTTATACCGCGATCACGCGCGCGGCCGAGACCCTGACGATCGTCCGCTAAAGAAGCCGATCAGTTCGGCACGAAACCGAGCAGCATTGCCTTGGCGACGGCCTGAAAACGGTTGGTGGCCTGGAATTTCTGGATGATGTCATCCTCCATCCGGCGCAGGTCCTCGAATTCGAGATTGAGCGCGCGGGCAAGCCTTGGCGCCGAATAACCTTCGGCCATCAGCCCCAGGCACCGTTTCTCTATGTCGCTCAGGACCAGAGACATGGGCTTCGGGGTGGCAAGCGCCTGGTTTTCCTCCTCGGCCACCAGCAGGCTTTCGATCTGCTGCATCTGCCGGCGGATATTGGAGATGTCGGACGTGAGCTCCCGTTTGCGCCGCGCCAGCATGTCGTGGAACATCTCGTCCGCTTCCGCTTCCGAGGTCGCGCCGGCAAGCTCTTCCATCAGTTCCTGGATGACCGCAACCGGAATGCCGATCTCGCGGCAGGCATTGATGACCGCCATGCGGTGGATCTGAACCCTGTCATAGACCCGCATGCTGCCGGAGCGGCGGGCGGTGATCAGGCCCTTTTCCTCGTAGAAGTGAAGAGTGCGATGGGTGACGCCGAAGAGGTCCGCCATTTCGGCGATCGCCACTGGCTGGGTGGGCATTTCAAAAGAGAGTGAAACCTGGGGGAGATAAGGGAGTTTGTGGGCCGCTCCCGCAAGGGGCGCACTGTCGGTCCTGGCTTGCATGATATCGCTCTGCATCGAGTTCCCTTGCGCCTGAGTTTGGCGTCGTGGTCATATATGCACCTACAGGTTGCGACTTTGCGCCGAACCTTCTGGATGGAACCTCGGTACTGAAAATGCGGACCCGATTAAAATCAATGGCAGAATTCGCTGTTCAAACCGTATTCCGCCGCCTTTTGGCCTGCTCAGCGAACTCTGTTAGATATACGTTACTTAAAATTTTAGGAAATGGTAGCCCCGGTTGCCTCGTGAATTCTCGTCCATCAAAACTCTTTATAGGTGCATTTTCCCAAACCTGGTGGCATTGCGAAGGCGCATGGCCTAAAAGCGGATCAACCTTTCAAAACCGGGTATTGCCATGCCGACCAAGCTTTCCGTGAACCTCAATGCCGTCGCCATGCTGCGCAACCGCCGCGATCTTCCCTGGCCGAGCGTCGAGGGGCTGGGGCGCATTGCGCTCCAAGCGGGTGCAGCCGGCCTGACGGTGCATCCGCGCCCCGACCAGCGCCATATCCGCTTCACCGACTTGCCGGTTCTTCGGGCGCTGATCGACGACGAGTTTCCAGCGGCCGAATTCAATATCGAGGGATATCCGAGCGAGGATTTCCTGGCGCTCTGCGAAGCGACCCAGCCGGAGCAGGTGACGCTGGTGCCGGACGATCCGACCCAGGCGACCTCCGACCATGGGTTCGATTTCCGTGCCACGCACGAGATGCTGAAGCCGATCGTGGCGCGGCTCAAGAAGGGCGGCATGCGGGTGTCGCTGTTTGCCGATGGCGACGGCGATGTCGAGGCGGTAAAGCTTGCAAGGGCGACGGGCGCCGACCGCATCGAGCTCTATACCGGTCCTTATGGCGGCTGTTTCGACAATCCGGAGCGCGGCGCTGAAATCCTTGAAAAACTCGGGCTGACGGCGGATGCGGCGCTTGCCGAAGGGCTCGGCGTCAATGGCGGCCACGACCTGACCGTTGCCAACCTGCCGGCATTGGTGAAGCGCATCCCCAAGCTCGCCGAGGTGTCGATCGGGCATGGGCTGACGGCGGATGCGCTCGAATACGGCATGGCGGAAACCGTGCGCCGCTTTCGCCGCGCCTGCGGCCAGGCTGTCTAGTTCGACGACGAAAGCTTCGCTTCGCAGAGGTCCAGCACCCAGGTCTGGCCGTTGCATTCCGGCCCGAACAGGTTGTGCTTTTCCTCCGCGACGAGCTTGAAGCCCGTGGTCTCGTAGATGCGGATCGCGGCCGTCAGGCAGTCGTTGGTCCAGAGCGACAGCGTCTTATAACCGGCGAGCGTCGAGAACTTGATGCATTGCTCGACCAGCGTCCGGCCGAGACCGAGGCCACGGGCGGCGGGGTCGAGATAGAGGAGGCGCAGCTTGGCTGTATCGCCGCCGCCGTCGGCCAGAACCACCGAACCGACACGTTTGCCGTCGCGTTCGGCGATCCAGCAGCGCTCGCGTTCGGGGTTGAAGTTGGCGATGAACTTGCCGGCGACCTCGGCGACCAGTCCTTCGAACTTGTCGTTCCACCCGTATTCCCGCGCATAAGCGACCGCCTGGGCTTCGATGAGCCAGCCCATGTCGCCGATCCGGTGCGAACGGATGACGACCGGTGGGGAGGGGGCGGCCGATTGCGGATCGAGAATGGTGCGGATCGCCCGCATAGAGCCGATCAGCTTTTCACGGCCCACCTCGTCCACCTCACTGAGATCATTGGCGATCTGCTGGCGGGAGCGTTCGCCGAGCGTCTCGTATTCGGCTTGTCCCTTATCGGTGACAACGAGGATCTGGCTACGTTTGTCCTCGGGATCCGGTTCGCTGTCGATGAAGCCCGCCTCGCGGAATTTCTTCAGCAGCCGGCTGAGATAGGCGGGATCGAGGCCGAGATCGCGGTTGAGTTCGGTCGCGGACACCCGTTTGCGGGCGCCTATCTCGTACAGGATGCGCGCCTCGGTCAGCGTATAGTCGGTATCGAGATAGCCCTTGGCGAGAACGCCGAGCTTGTTTGTGTAGAAACGGTTGAAGGCGCGGACGGCGTCGAGAACGGCAGGATCGGTCATCGGCAGGATCTCCTCTTCGAAGATTCTGTCCAATATTTACTTGACTGAGTCAAGCAAACTTACGCCGCGGCGCGTTTCACCGGCGACAGGCCGAGTGCGAAATCGACTGCGGCCCTGGCGTGGATGGCGGTGGAATCGACGCCAGAAAGCGGCAGGCTGGAGGGGTCGAGGAGGAGGCAGATTTCCGTGCAGCCGAGGATGATGCTGTCGGCGCCTTCAGCCTTCGCCTTTTCGATCATGGCGATGGCCCGCGTGCGGGAGGTGTCTAGAACCGTGCCGGCACAGAGTTCGTTGAAGATGATGTCATGGATATCGGTGCGATCGTCCGCGTCCGGCACCATCACATCGACGCCGAGCATCTTCATGCGCTCGATATAGAAACCGTGCTCCATCGTGTAGCGGGTCGCCAGCAGGAGCGGGCGGTTCAGCCCTTTCGACGTCAATACCCTGGCGGTCTCGTCGATGACATGGATGAGCGGCACGTCGACCGCGGCCTGCACGTCCGGCGCGACGATGTGCATGGTGTTGGTGCAGATCAGCACGCATTCGGCGCCGGCCGCTTTTAGCCCGCGGGCGCTCCCGGCAAGGTGCTCGGCCGCCAGATCCCAGCGGCTGGCCTTCTGCATGTCGACGATTTCGGCAAAATTGACGGAATGGAGCAGGAGATCGGCCGACGCGAAACCACCGAGGCGTTCGCGCACCATCTCGTTGATCAGCCGATAATACACAGCCGTGCTTTCGAAACTCATCCCGCCAATCAAGCCGATCTTGCGCATTTTTTCTCCAAACGAGATGGAATTTGGTAACTCCATCTCATTATCGCGAAATGCGGAGAGCCGCAATCCGGCGGGATGCTAGGCGGCGAGAGCGGCCTTCTGGGTCTCGAAATAGGCGGCGAGCGTCTGCGGCTTCTGGCCGGTCAGCGTCTCATAGTCGCTCGTCACCTGTTCGAAATTGCCAGCACGGATATTGGCATCCGCCGAGACCAGCATAGTTGCGACGAAGGCGGGCAGGCCGGCGCCGGTAAGGCCCTGGGTCAGCTGCTCGTCGGTGACATCAACGACATCCAGCGGCTTGCCGGCAGCGGCGGATGCGCGGGCGGCGATTTCTGCGGCCGTCAGGGATTCCGAACCGGTGAGTGCGAGGGTGCGGCTGCCGGCCGGCGGATTGGCAAGGGCTGCGGCTGCGGCACGGGCGCAGTCGTCGCGGCTGATCGTGGTGATCTTGCCCGTACCCACGGACGTGTACCATTTGCCGACCTGAAGATTGTGCGGCATGCTCATCAGATAATTGTCGTGGTACCAGGAATTGCGCAGGATCGTGTAGGCGACGCCGCTCGCCTTGATGGCCTCTTCGGTGCCGAGATGATCCGGCGCGAACGTGACCAGCGACTTGTCCGGGTTGGGCATGGACGTATAGACGACGTGCTTCACGCCGGCCTTCTTGGCGGCGGAGACGGCGTTCCTGTGCTGCGTGATGCGCTTGCCGGGCGTTGCCAGTTCGTCGGTGGAGATGATCAGCACGCGGTCGACGCCGGTGAATGCCTTCACGAGCCCGGCTTCGTCGTCGAAATCAGCCGTGCGGGTTTCCAGGCCGCTGGCGGCAAGGTCGGCGAGCTTGTTCGGATCACGGCTGGCAGCGACGATGTCGGCGGCGGCAACCTTGGATGTCTCCATCAGGTGACGCAGGACTGCGCGGCCCAGATGGCCGGCGGCGCCGGTGACGAGAAGTTTGGTCATGCGGTTTCTTTCCTGGCAATGGCCGGCCTGAAGGCGCGGCGAAGGATGTTGGTCTCAAAAAGAGACTAGCGCTAGAATAAGAATTGACTTCGATCTGTAAAGGAGGCAGTTTCGAGGGAGATCGTTACTTCAAGGGAACCAACTCCATGGCCCTCAATGCAAGCCGCAAGCCGGTCCTGGACGGCAAGGAATGTGATATGTCCGGGTGGGACATGGGTAACTGCCCGGTCCGGGACGTCCTCGACCGGATCGCCGGCAAATGGTCGACGCTGCTTCTCGGGGCCTTGGCGCGCCAGCCTTACCGCTTCGGCGAGCTTCGCCGGCTGGTACCGGATATTTCGCAGCGGATGCTGACGCAGACACTGCGCGACCTGCAGCGCGACGGTTATATCGAACGCGAAGTGTTTCCGACCAAGCCGCCGAGCGTCGAATACCGGATGACCGATCTCGGCCGCTCGCTCTTTGAGCCGCTTTCCAAGGTGCTGCTATGGGCGGAAGCCAATCATCCGTCAGTCAAGGCCGCGCGCGTGAAATACGACGAGAGCGAACTGGCTTGATGTAAAAAGGCTGCGGTATGGCAGCCCGATATTCCCCAATACGACCCGGCAACAACCAAACCTGACCGAGACCATCCTCCCGGCGTATCCTGTAAAACGGTCGCATCTGTTCCAATGGCTCGGTCAAATTCCAGCGCAGGCGGTTGGGCCACCTTTTTGTTGCGGCCAGACATAAGGCGTTTATCGCACTTCAATCATCTTGCTGTTATGAAGCGGCAAAATGCCTGAGAAGGAGAAACCCTTATGAGCCGTTCCTGCCTTGCCGTCATCCTCGCCGCCGGCGACAGCACGCGCATGAAATCGTCGATGTCGAAAGTGCTGCATCCGATCGCCGGCCGGCCGATGATTGCTCATGTCATGGCGGCGGTGGCATCGAGCGGCGTGACTGAGGCGGCTCTGGTGGTCGGCCGTGATGCGGACGGGGTTGCCAAGGCCGGCGCGGTCGATGGTGTTACGGTTGAGGCCTTCCTGCAGACCGAGCGCCGCGGCACAGGCCATGCGGTCCTGGCGGCGAAACAAGCCATCGCCCGCGGTTACGACGACATCCTGGTCGCCTATGGCGACGTCCCGCTGGTCACCTCGGCTCCCTTCGCCGAGGCGCGGGAAAAGCTGGCCGCCGGAGCCGATGTCGTGGTGATCGGTTTTCACACCGACAAGCCGACCGGCTATGGCCGGCTGCTGGTGGAAAACGGCGTGCTGATCGCCATCCGCGAGGAGAAGGATGCGACGGAGGACGAGCGCAAGGTCACCTGGTGCAATAGCGGACTGATGGCGATTAACGGCCGCAAGGCGCTGTCGCTTCTGGAGGGCATCACCAATCAAAACGCGAAGGGCGAATATTACCTGACCGATCTCGTCGAGATCGTCCGTGCCGCCGGCGGCAAGGTCGTGGCGGTCGATGCGCCGGAAACGGAGGTTGCCGGCTGCAACAACCGGGCCGAACTGGCCGTGCTCGAAAAGCTCTGGCAGGAACGCCGGCGCCATGAGTTGATGATCTCGGGCGTCAGCATGATCGCGCCGGAAACCGTCTTCCTGTCCTATGATACGGAGATCGGCCAGGATGCGCTGATCGAGCCGAACGTCGTTTTCGGCCCGGGCGTCAGGATCGACAGCGGGGCGGTGATCCACGCCTTTTCCCATATCGAGGGTGCGCATGTGAGCGGCGGCGCGACGGTCGGACCTTTCGCGCGGCTCCGCCCCGGCGCTGATCTTTCCGCAGGCTCCAAGGTCGGCAATTTCTGCGAGGTCAAGAATGCCAGGATCGACGAGGGGGCCAAGGTCAACCACCTGACCTATATCGGCGACGCATTCGTCGGCGCCCATTCCAATATCGGCGCCGGCACGATCACCTGCAACTATGACGGCGTCAACAAGCACGAGACGCGGATCGGCGCCAATGCCTTTGTCGGATCGAACTCGTCGCTCGTCGCACCCGTCTCGATCGGCGACGGCGCCTATGTCGCCTCGGGAAGTGTCATCACCGAAAATGTCCCGGCCGATGCGCTGGCGCTTGGCCGTGCCCGCCAGGAAGTGAAGCCGGAGCGCGCGAAAATCCTCCGGGAGCGGGCGCTCGCGCTCAAGGCCGCCCGCAAGGCGCAAAAGTAGCGCGGCTATTAACATTTGCGCGTTACTTTCCGACATCGAAAGTGACCGGCGGGCCGATTGCGCAAAACCAGCAATCGGCTAGGAGTTCGCGCGGGTTCCACGAAGCGGAGAGGGTCGTTCATGTGCGGAATTGTCGGGATCGTCGGAAATTCGCCGGTGGCGGCGCGTCTGGTCGATGCGTTGCGAAGGCTCGAATACCGCGGTTATGATTCCGCCGGCGTGGCGACCATCCACGAGGGGCGCATGGATCGCCGCCGCGCCGAAGGAAAACTCTTCAATCTCGAAAAGAGGCTCGACGCCGAGCCACTGCCCGGCACGATCGGCATCGCCCACACACGCTGGGCGACCCACGGCGTCCCAAACGAGACCAATGCCCATCCGCATTTCGTCGATGGGGTCGCCGTTGTCCACAACGGCATCATCGAGAACTTCTCCGAGCTGAAGGACGAGCTGCTGGCCGAAGGGGCGGTCTTCGAAAGCCAGACCGACACGGAAGTCGTGGCACACCTGCTCGCCAAATACACCCGCCAGGGCCTTGATCATCGCGCTGCCATGCTGGCGACGCTGAACCGCGTTGCCGGCGCCTATGCGCTGGTGGTGATGTTCGAGGACGACCCGGGCACGATCATGGCCGCCCGGTTCGGACCGCCGCTTGCGATCGGCCACGGCCGCGGCGAAATGTTCCTGGGGTCGGATGCGATCGCGCTGTCGCCGTTCACCAATGAAATCACCTATCTGGTGGACGGCGACTGCGCCGTCATGACCCACAAGGGCGCCGAGATCATCGATTACGACGGCAAACCGGTGACGCGGCAGAGCCAGATTTCCCAGGCATCGGCCTTCATGGTCGACAAGGGCAACCACCGCCATTTCATGGAAAAGGAAATCTACGAGCAGCCGGAGATCATCTCCCATGCGCTCAGCCACTATATCGATTTCGCCGCCCATACGGTGAAGGCGAACGATACGGCGATCGACTTCGGCAAGGTCTCGGGCCTGGCGATCGCCGCCTGTGGCACGGCCTATCTGTCCGGCCTGATCGGCAAATACTGGTTCGAGCGTTATGCGCGCCTGCCGGTCGAAATCGACGTCGCCTCGGAATTCCGCTACCGCGAACTGCCGCTGTCGCCGTCCCAGGCGGCGCTGTTCATTTCCCAGTCGGGCGAAACCGCCGATACGCTCGCGTCGCTGCGATACTGCAAGGACAACGGCCTCAAGATCGGCGCGGTGGTCAACGTCAGGGAATCGACCATAGCCCGCGAATCGGACGCCATCTTCCCGATCCTTGCCGGCCCGGAAATCGGCGTTGCCTCCACCAAGGCCTTCACCTGCCAGCTTGCGGTCCTCGCCGCTCTCGCGATCGGCGCCGGCCGTGCCCGCGGCACGGTGACGGCGGGCGACGAGAAGGCGATGGTAAAGCACCTCGCCGAAATGCCGCGGATCATGAGCCGGGTGCTGAACGACATCCAGCCGCAGATCGAGTCGCTGTCGCGCGAGCTGTCGCGCTTCAAGGACGTGCTCTATCTCGGCCGCGGCACCAGTTTTCCGCTTGCCATGGAAGGCGCGCTGAAGCTCAAGGAGATCTCCTACATCCATGCGGAAGGTTATGCCGCAGGCGAACTGAAGCATGGCCCGATCGCGCTGATCGACGAGCATATGCCGGTGATCGTCATCGCGCCGCATGACCGCTTCTTCGAAAAGACCGTTTCCAACATGCAGGAAGTGGCGGCGCGCGGCGGCAAGATCATCTTCATCACCGACGAGAAGGGGGCGGCGGCGTCCAAGCTTCCCACCATGGCGACGATCGCGTTGCCGAATGTCGACGAGATCATCGCGCCGATGATCTTCTCGCTGCCGATCCAGCTTCTTGCCTATCATACGGCGGTGTTCATGGGGACCGATGTCGATCAGCCGCGCAATCTGGCAAAATCCGTCACGGTGGAGTGATATCCGCCGGCTTTTCCTTGCATCGCAACATCGCATCCGGCATTGTCGCATCAATGATTGCGGCAATGCTTAGGGTATGCAGGGAAACAGAATGAGCGACAGTCCAGAGCGAATATCGCTGGCCGGCCGTCTCAGGAACAACTTCCTAACCGGCCTGATCATCTGCGCGCCGCTTGCCATCACCATCTGGCTCACCTTCACCTTCATCGACTGGGCGGATAGCTGGGTCACGCCCTATATTCCGCAGCGCTACGACCCCCAATATTACTTCAACATCACCATTCCCGGCACCGGCCTGCTGATCGCGGTGGTGCTCATCACCATCATCGGCTTTCTCGGCAAGAACCTGATCGGCCGCTCGATCGTCAAGTTCGGCGAATCGATCCTGCACAGGATGCCGCTGATCCGCAGCATTTATAAGAGCATCAAACAGATCTTCGAGACGGTGCTGAAGGAACAGTCGACCTCCTTCAAGAGATGCGGGCTGATCGAGTTTCCGAGCCCCGGCATGTGGGCGCTGGTCTTCATTTCCGGCGACGCGCAGGGAGAGATCGCGGCGAAGCTCAATGCGGACGGTGAGGAAATGGTCGGCGTCTTCCTGCCGCCGACACCGGTTCCGACAGCCGGTTTCCTGATGTTCGTGCCGAAGAGCAAGATCATCATGCTCGACATGACGCCGGAAGAAGGTGCCAAACTGCTGATATCGGGCGGCCTCATCGCACCGGACTACAAGCCCGTCCCCGGCGCGCCGACCGCCGTCCTGCCGGCCCCGAAAATGCAGGCCTAGCCGGCTCTCAGGAACCGGATCGCCTCGTCGCGGCGGTGCAGATAAAGCAGCACGCGCATGTTCTGGCCTCGCTCGCTGGTGAGTTCCGGATCCCGCTCCAACAGATAGGCCGCATCCTTGCGGGCGATTTCCAGCAGGTCCGCATGCGCTTCCAGGCTGGCGATCCGGAAACCGGGCGTGCCGGACTGGCGGGTGCCGAGCAGCTCGCCTTCGCCGCGCAGTTTCAGATCCTCCTCGGCGATCAGAAAACCGTCCTCGCTATCGCGCAGGATCGAAAGCCGCGCCCGGCCGGTTTCACTGAGCGGCCCCTTGTAGAGCAGGATACAGGTCGAAGCCTCGTCGCCGCGCCCGACACGGCCGCGCAACTGGTGCAACTGGGCAAGCCCGAACCGCTCGGCATGTTCGATGACCATGATCGTCGCATCCGGCACGTCAACGCCGACTTCGACCACGGTGGTCGCGACCAGCAACCGGATTTCGCCGGTCTTGAAGGCGCTCATCACCGCGTCCTTCTCCGGCCCGCTCATCCGCCCGTGGATCAATCCGACATCACGGCCGAGTTCCCTGGCAAGAACCGCATAACGTTCCTCCGCCGACATCAGATCGGAGACATCCGACTCCTCGACGAGTGGGCAGATCCAATAGGCTTTTTTTCCTTCGCTGATCGCGCCGCGCAGCCGGGCGACAATGTCGCCGATCCGTTCGGTGGGGATGGTGACGGTCTGGATCGGCTTGCGGCCGGCCGGTTTTTCGGTGAGCTTCGAGACGTCCATATCTCCGAACGCGGCGAGCACCAGCGTGCGGGGAATGGGTGTCGCGGTCATCACCAGCATATGCGGGGAAATTCCCTTGGCCGTCAGGCGAAGGCGCTGATGCACGCCGAACCGGTGCTGTTCGTCCACCACCGCGAGCATCAGATTGTGATAGTTGATCGCATCCTGGAAGAGCGCGTGGGTGCCGACGATGATCTGCGCTTCGCCAGACGCAATCCGCTCGATGATCTGGTCGCGCTCACGCCCCTTGGTGCGGCCGGTCAGCACCTCGACCGCGACGCCCGCAGCACCTGCGAGCTTGGAGATCGTCGAATAATGCTGGCGGGCGAGGATTTCGGTTGGCGCCATCAGCACCGCCTGGCCGCCGGCCTCGACGGCCGCGGACATGGCGAGCAGCGCCACCAGCGTCTTGCCGGCCCCGACATCGCCCTGCAGCAGCCGTAGCATGCGGTCTTCGCCGGCCATGTCCTTGATGACATCTGCGACAGCCGACTTCTGGCTGGGTGTCAGCGAGAAGGGAAGGCCGGCGATGATCTTTGCGGCGAGATCGCCCTTGACGCGGATCGGCTGGCCCGGGACCTTGCGCACCCTCTGGCGCACCAGCGACAGGGACACCTGGCCGGCGAGGAACTCGTCATAGGCGAGCCGCCGGCGGGCAGGGGCCTGCGGATCGATATCCGCCGCATCGCGCGGATCGTGCAGCCCGCGAAAGGCCTCCGCCACCGAAGGAAAACCCTGGCGCAAGGCCAGCGCCGCATCGGCCCATTCCGGCAGTTCCGGCATGCGGGCCACGGCACCGTCGATCGCCTTGCGCAGCACTTTCGGCGTCAGGCCGGCCGTCATCGGGTATACCGGTTCCACCAGTGGCAGATTTTCAGCCTCGGAGGATTTGACGATGAAATCCGGGTGCACCATCGAGGGCCGGCCGTTGAACCAGTCCATCTTGCCGCTTACCATCACCATCTCGTCGATCGGCAGCGACTTTTCCAGCCAATTGCCTTTGGCCCGGAAGAAGGTGAGCGCCAGTTCGCCCGTATCGTCGTGCAGGAAGACGCGGTACGGCATGTTGGACTTGCCGGGCGGTGGCGGCTGATGGCGGTCGACCCGGCCTTCGATGGTGACAATGGCGCCCTGTGGCGAAAGCGCGATGCCCGGCCGGTTGCGCCGGTCGATCAGCGAGGAGGGAGCATGGAAGAGCAGATCCACGACGCGACAATCGTCCGGGTCCTCGCGGCCGGTGACGCGGGCGATCAGTTCGGCAAGCTTCGGCCCGACACCGGCAAGCGAGGCGACGGGCGAGAACAGCGGATCGAGTATGGCGGGACGCATGGCGCGCAAAATGCGATGGATTTTGCCCATTTGGCAAGGTGACGAGGGCGGAAAAGCGTCCTATATGAACGGCAAAACAAGGACACGGCCATGACAGGACTATCCCGCACCAGCGCGGATCTCGACCCGCGCCGCAGGCGCATCCTCTATCGCTGCTGGCATCGCGGCATCCGGGAAATGGACCTGGTTCTCGGGAGTTTTGCGGAATCCGAGATCGGCAAGCTCGGAGAAGCCGAACTCGACGAATTCGAAGCGATCATGGGCGAGGACGACCACGACCTGCATGCCTGGATCACCGGTGCTCAAATTTTGCCCGAGCACAGGAAGACGCCGCTTTTCGCGCGTGTCGCTGCCTATAACCCGGATTTCGATCCCGTCACCAAGGCTTCCCTGGAAGCAAGGCTCGGGCACAAGATATGAATTCTGGCCCGATGATTCCCGGATTCGACGCGAAGAAGATCGCCGCGGCGCAAACCCCGCTGACCATAGGCAACGTGCCGCCGGGCATGGAGCCGCTGATCCTTGCCGAGCTCGCCCGCGCCGGCCAGGCGGTCGCCTATGTCATGTCGGACGGCCAGCGCATGTTCGATCTGGAGCAGATGCTGACCTTCGTGGCGCCGGAAATCCCGGTCCTGACACTGCCGGCCTGGGACTGTCTTCCCTATGACCGCGTCTCGCCGAGCGCCGACGTTTCCGCCCGCAGACTGGCTGCGCTGTCGGGCCTCATCTCGCATGCCAAGAAGCCGCATGCGGCGATCGTGCTCGTCACCGTCAATGCCATGCTGCAGAAGATCGCTCCTGCCGAGATCATCGAAAGCCTGGCCTTCTCCGCCAAGCCGGGCAACCAGATCCGCATGGACGATATCGCGGCGCGACTGGAGCGCAACGGGTTCGAGCGCGTCGCGACGGTTCGTGAAGTCGGCGAATTTGCCGTGCGCGGCGGCATTCTCGATGTCTTCGTGCCGGGGACGGAAGAGCCGGTACGCCTCGATTTCTTCGGCGACACGCTGGAATCGATCCGCTCGTTTGACCCCGCCAGCCAGCGCACCACCGGCCAGGCGCGTGCCCTCGACCTCAATCCGATGAGCGAGGTGACGCTTACACCGGACACGATCAGCCGCTTCCGCAAGAACTATCTCTCCCTCTTCGGCGCCGCGACCCGCGACGACGCTCTCTATCAGGCAGTCTCGGAAGGCCGACGTTACCCTGGCATGGAACACTGGCTGCCGCTGTTCTACGACGGTCTCGAAACCGCCTTTGACTACTTCAAGGGTTTCCGGATCGTCACCGACCACACGGCGCGCGAAGCGGCCGGCGAGCGTTCGAAATTGGTGCTGGACTATTACGAGGCACGGCGCGACAGCGGCGCCCAGGGCAAGGGTGCGGCCGCCCAGGCGGCGCCCTACAAGCCGGTTTCACCAGGGCAGCTCTACCTCGAAAGCAAAGCCTTTGCCGCAGCGCTCGACGCTGCCAACGCGGTGCGCCTGACGCCGTTCAACGAGATGGATGCGGAAGGTCGCCGGGTGGTGACTCTGGATGCGCATGCCGGTCCGCGCTGGGCGAAAAACCAGACTGAGGAAAAGGACCGCGACGAACGCGTCAACGTCTTCGACCTTGTCGTCAAGCATATCGCCGACAAGCGCGCCGAGGGCGCCAAGGTTCTTGTCACCGGTTGGTCCGCCGGCTCGCTCGATCGGCTGCTGCAGGTGCTCGACGAGCGCGGGCTGAAGCGCATCAACCAGATCGACAAGCTTGCCGATCTCGACAAGCTGGAAAAAGGCGAGGCGGCTTCTGCGGTCCTCAGCCTTGAAGCCGGTTTCGAGACGGGCAATATCGTCGTCATCGGCGAACAGGACATTCTCGGCGACCGCATGGTTCGCCGCGGCAAGCGCCGCAAGCGCGGCGCCAATTTCCTGACCGAAGTCGCCGGCCTCGACGAAGGTTCGCTGGTCGTCCATGCCGAGCATGGCATCGGCAAATTCGTCGGCCTGGTGACGATCGAGGCCGCCGGCGCCCCGCGCGCCTGCCTCGAACTCCACTATGCCGACCAGGCAAAACTCTTCCTGCCGGTCGAGAATATCGATCTTCTGTCGCGCTATGGCTCGGATGCGGCGGAAGCCCAGCTCGACAGGCTCGGCGGCGGCGCCTGGCAGGCCCGCAAGGCGAAGCTCAAGAAACGCCTGCTCGACATGGCGGACGCGCTGATCCGCATTGCCGCCACCCGCATCACCCGCCGCGCGCCGGTTCTGACCACGCCGGAGGGACTCTACGACGAATTCGCCGCCCGCTTTCCCTACGATGAAACCGAGGACCAGGCGACGGCGATCGATTCCGTGCGCGACGATCTCGGCGCCGGCCGGCCGATGGACCGCCTCGTCTGCGGCGACGTCGGTTTCGGCAAGACGGAGGTGGCGCTGCGCGCTGCCTTCTTCGCGGCGATGAACGGCGCGCAGGTCGCGGTCGTCGTGCCGACCACGCTTCTCTCCCGCCAGCATTTCAAGACGTTTCGGGAGCGTTTTCGCGGTCTGCCGATCAAGGTCGAGCAGGCCTCGCGGCTGGTGCCCGCCAAGGAACTCGCCCAGACCAAGAAGGACATTGCCGACGGCAAGGTCGATATCGTCGTTGGTACCCATGCGCTGCTTGGCGCCGGCATCCAGTTCGCCAATCTCGGCCTGCTGATCATCGACGAGGAACAGCATTTCGGCGTCAAGCACAAGGAACGGCTGAAGGAGCTGAAGAGCGACGTGCATGTCCTGACGCTTTCGGCAACGCCTATCCCGCGCACGCTGCAGCTCGCCATGACGGGTGTACGCGAACTGTCGCTGATCACCACGCCGCCGGTCGACCGCATGGCGGTCCGCACCTTCATCTCGCCCTTCGATCCGCTGGTCATCCGCGAGACGCTGATGCGCGAACATTATCGCGGCGGCCAGAGTTTTTATGTCTGCCCACGTTTAGCAGACCTGCCGGAAATCCAGGCTTTCCTCCAGTCGGACGTGCCGGAACTGAAGGTCGCGGTTGCCCATGGCCAGATGGCGGCAGGCGAACTCGAAGACATCATGAATGCCTTCTACGACGGCAAATACGATGTGCTTCTGTCGACGACCATCGTCGAATCCGGCCTCGACGTGCCGACCGCCAATACGCTGATCGTCCACCGCGCCGACATGTTCGGCCTGGCGCAGCTCTATCAGCTCCGCGGTCGTGTCGGCCGTTCCAAGGTGCGCGCCTTCGCCCTCTTCACGCTACCGGTCAACAAGCAGCTGACGACCACCGCCGAGCGACGCCTGAAAGTGCTGCAATCGCTCGATACGCTCGGTGCCGGTTTCCAGCTCGCCAGCCATGACCTCGACATCCGCGGCGCCGGCAATCTGCTCGGCGAGGAACAGTCGGGCCATATCAAGGAAGTCGGCTTCGAGCTCTACCAGCAGATGCTGGAGGAAGCCGTGGCGGAGGTGAAGGGCGACGACGAGATCACCGATACCGGCTGGTCGCCGCAGATTTCCGTCGGCATCACGGTGATGATCCCGGAAAGCTACGTGCCCGACCTGCATCTGCGCATGGGCCTCTACCGCCGTCTCGGCGAAGTCACGGAACTGTCCGAGATCGACGGTTTCGGCGCGGAAATGGTCGATCGTTTCGGCCCGATGCCGGTCGAGGTGCAGAACCTGTTGAAGGTGGTCTACATCAAGTCTCTCTGCCGCAAGGCCAATGTCGAGAAGCTCGATGCCGGCCCGAAGGGCATCGTCGTCACCTTCCGCGACAAACAGTTCCCGAACCCCGCCAATCTTGTCGGTTATATCGCCAAGCAGGGGACGCTCGCCAAGATCCGCCCAGACCACAGCGTCTTCCTTACCCGTGATCTGCCGTCTCCCGAAAAGCGGCTGACAGCCGCCGCCCAGGTGATGACCCAGTTCGCCGAGTTGGCCAAATCGTGATTATGTGTCGGATTTGTTGTCGGGAACGGTAACGACGGCGGCTTGCTGATCCGTCGCGACGGACGCGGGCAGGCGCACGTCGCGTGCCCGCTCGCGGGCGAGCGTCAGGAGGCCGGAGCCGATGATCAGCATGATGCCGATCAACATCGGCAGGTCGACCCTGTCGCCGAAGACGAGATAGCCGAACAGGATGGCCCAGAGCATCTGGCTGTATTGGGTCGGCCCGATCACCGCGGCGGGCGCATAGTTGGCGGCATACATCAGCCAGACGGTGGCCAGTGCCGCCAGCAGGCCGTATCCGGCAAGCATGACCCATTGCGGAAGGGTCGGCCAGTGGAAGTCCGGGATCATCAGGATGCCGAGGATGACGAGAACGCCAAGGACCCCGGCGCCGTAAAGCGAGATGTGCTTCTCCGATGGCCCGACGGCGCGATAGACGATGATCGAGATCGCCCCGGAAATTCCGGCAAAAACCGCGCCGACATGCCCGATCGAAAGCTCGCGGAAACCGGGGCGCAAAATGATCAGAACGCCGACAAAGCCGATGATCACGGCGCTCCAGCGCCGGATGCCGACCGTCTCCTTGAGGAACAGCACCGACATGATCGTCACGAAGGACGGCAGCAGGAAGATCAGCGCGAAGGCTTCCGCCATCGACAGGTAGGTGAAGGCCGCAACACTGCCGATCGTCCCGACAGCCGCGGAGAAGAAGCGCAGGACCCATAGAGGCCGGTTGGTGCTTCGCACCACGTCGAGCCAGCTGTCGCCTGGTTTCATGAGATAGGGAAAACCGGCGAGCATGAAGACGGCGCCGAAAAAGCCCATTTCATAGGGCGTCAGCGCGCCCTCGATCATCTTGACGCTGGCATCGCTCCAGGAATAGGCGGCAAACGAGGCGAAGGCGAGAAGGACGCCTTTGAGGGTCTGGTCGGTACGCACGCGGTCGGTCCGTTCTCAGATCATGCCCTTGCGGGCTTCCGCCTTCAGCTTGGCGATTTCTCGCAGCGCATTGGCAAGCACATCCGGCGTCTGGGCACCGCTCACCGCATACTGCCCGTCGATGATGAAGAACGGCACGCCAGTCACGCCCATCTTCTGGGCGGCCTCGATCTCCCCAAGCACGGTGTCCTTGTCGGCGTCGCTTGCCAGAAGGTTCTCGATGACCTTGCGGTCCAGGCCTGATTTTTCGGCGATATCGGCGAGCACTGCGTGGTCGCCGACATTGCGGCCTTCCTCGAAATTCGCCTTGAACAGGGCGGTCGCGACCTTGTCCTGAATTTGGCGATCTTCGACGATCGCCCAATGCAGCAGGCGATGGGCATCGAGCGTGTTGGGGCCGATCTTGATCGCCTCGAAATTATACCTGATGCCGACCTCTTCGCCGAGTTTCGTCAGCATCTCGTGGGCGCGTCCGACGGCATCCCTGCCGCCGAGCTTGGCGGCAAGGTCGGCCTGATGGTCGACGCCCTCGGGCGGATGGTCCGGATTGAGCCGATAAGGGCGCCAGTTGATATCAACGCCGATCTCGTCCTGCACTTCGGCGACCGCCAGTTCCATCCGCGCCTTGCCGAGGTAACACCAAGGGCAGACGATATCCGAAACGATGTCGATGGTTACGCGCTCCATGGCGGCGTCCTTTCTTCGGTAACCGGAAGAGACCGGATTATTGCGCTCGCTTATCCCACCAGGTGTTGAGCTGGTAGCCATAGAGCGGGAGCTTTTCCGGATAACCGATATGCTTGCGACGCGCCACCCACTGATCGGGGATATGATAGAGCGGAACGAGATAGTGACCGGAAATCAGCATCCGGTCGTAAGCCCGCACCGCGGCCTCGAAATCCTCCTTGCTTCGAACGTTCAGCATGGTCTCGATCAGCTTGTCGAGATCGGGGTCCGCAGTGCCGGCAAAATTGAAGCTGCCGTCGCGATTGCGGGAATCCGATCCCCAGCGCCCGGCTTGTTCGATGCCGGGCGATAGGGACGCGGGATAGGATTTGACGATCATGTCATAGTCGAAATTGCCGGAACGGGCCTGATACTGCGCATCGTCGACGGTGCGGATCGACATGTCGACGCCGATCATTTTCAGCGTCCGCTGATAGGCGATCGCGAGCTTTTCCTGGTCCTGGGTCTGGGTCATGACCTCGAAGGTCAACGGCCTGCCCGAAGCGTCCGTCATCCTGCCGTTCTTGATCGCATAACCGCCCTTCCTGAGAAGATCGACCGCATCGCGCAACACCTTGCGGTCCGCGCCGGAAGCGTCGGTCTTCGGCAGATGATAACTGCCGTCGAGCACAACCGGTTCGATCCTGTTCTTGATGGGTCCGAGGATCTTGAGCTCCCGCTCGTCCGCCGGCTTGCCGAGCGAGGAGAGGGGCGAGTTCTGCCAGAAGCTCTCGGTGCGGGTATAGGCGCCCTCGAAGAGGTTCTTGTTGGCCCATTCGAAATCGAAGGCGAGCGATAGGCCGGCGCGCACGTTCACGTCGGCGAAGAGCGCTCTTCTCGTATTGAACACGAAACCGAGCATGCCGGTCGGCAGCTGCGGCTTGAACGCATCCTTGATCACGTCGCCGTTCTGGACCGCCGGGAAATCATAGGCCCGCGCCCAATGTGTCGGGCTGCCGTCGGGATAGATGTCGATCGCGCCCTTCTTGAAGGCCTCGAACAACGTGTTGTCCTGCAGGAAATATTCGACGCTGATCTGATCGTAATTGTCGAAACCCACCTTGGCCGGAATATCCTTGCCCCAGTAACCCGGATCCCGTTCATAAACGATGCGTTCTCCGGGCGAAATGGACTTGATCCGGTAAGGCCCGGAACCGACCGGCGGCTTTAGCGTCGACTGATCGAAGGTGGCCGGATCGGTTGCGTGTTTCGGCAGGATCGGGGTGCCGGTGGCGAGGATCAACGGAAATTCCCGGTCGGCCTTTTCGTTGAAGGTCAGACGGACGCCGTGCTCGCCGACCTTCTCCATTTTCGCGACGGGCGCCAATCGGGACGAGTATGGAATGCGGGCCTTGTCGCGCAACAGTTCGAACGAAAAGATCACATCATCCGGGGTAACCGGTTGGCCATCCGACCATTTCGCCTTCGGATTGAGATTGAACTGGATGAAGGTCCGGTCGTCATTCCATTCGACACTCTCGGCCAGCAGACCATAGAGCGTGAACGGCTCGTCGCTGGAACGGGTCATCAGCGATTCGAAGATAAGATTGCCGAAAGCCGGGTCCCAGATGCCGCGCGCCGAGGTGCGCATGCTTTTCAGGATGAACGGATTGAGGCTGTCGAACGTGCCGACGACGCCATAGGTTACACGCCCGCCCTTCTTCACGTCCGGGTTCACGTAAGGGAAATGTTTGTAGTCGGGGCCGAGCGCCGGACTGCCGTGCATGGCTATCCCGTGGACCGGTTCGGCAAGGGCCGGGGTGCCGATAAGAAGCGCGGCGATGAGGGGAAGAAAGCGTCGCATGGAACCCATGGCGGTGAAATCCTCGCTGATTCGCCTGCAAAATAGCGCATGCAATGAGGCCAACCAACCGCCGCGATATGCAAAAGAGTGATCGCCGACGTTAACTCCTTGTCAAAAAATACGAAAGAGGGACTGGATATCGATGTCCGCCCGATGTAACAGGTTGGCCACACGGGCGGGTCATTCAATTGCCTCATTTGACCGACAGGTCACAGGCAGTAGGACACCCCGAGGGAGTTGACGGCGTCTGCCGTACCCAGCGGATTTCAGGAGACGGATCTCGTTATGATGCTTAAGGCAACCCAAGTTCTGCGGACGGCGATGTCCGCTCTCGCTCTTTCGGCCGGCGCAGCAGCGCTGCCGGTCGCAGCCCTTGCACAGGATGCTCCGGCCGCGGCCGCTCCTGGTGCACCGCCGCTCGGCTGGTTCAAGACCTGCACCAAGCAAGACGACAGCGATCTCTGCGTCGTGCAGAACATCATTGCGGCCCAGAACGGCCAGCTCATCACCGCCGTCGGCCTGATCACGGTGGAAGGCAAGGTCAACCGCAAGATCATGCAGGTTTCGGTCCCGACCGCGCGCCTCGTGCCGCCCGGCATCGTCATGCAGATCGACGGCGGCAAGGGCCAGAAGCTCGATTACATCGTTTGCCTTCCGGACAAGTGCACCGCCGAAGTGCCGCTGACCGACGCCATGATCGCTAGCCTCAAGAAGGGCGGCGAGGTGGTCTTCACGTCGATCAACTTCCGCCGCGCTCCGAACCCGATCAAGGTTCCGCTCACCGGCTTCACCGGCGTATTCGACGGTCCGGCCATGCCGCAGGAACAGATCGCTCAAAGCCAGCGCAGCCTCGAAGAAGGCATGCAGCGCAAGGCGGAAGAGACCCGCAAGAAGCTGGAAGACGCCCAGAATTCTGCAAAGCAGGGTCAGTAAGTTCCAGTCGGAACCAAACAGCTTAAAGCCCGGCCAAGCGCCGGGCTTTCTGATTCCGGACATAAAAAAGCGCCGGCAGAATGCCGACGCCTTTCCGGGTCTTGCGAATTCGGGTTAGTGGGCCAGTATGATCTTGGGCTTCAACTGACCGGATGGGCCGCGATCGAAGATCTGGTAGACCTGCGGATTGCGCAGCGGGGCATCGTTTTCGTCATGTTCCAGGTTCTGTTCCGAGACATAGGCGACATACTCCGTCTCGTCATTCTCCGCGAGGAGATGATAGAAGGGCTGGTCCTTGTTCGGCCGGATTTCTGCGGGAATGGAATTCCACCATTCTTCCGTATTGGCGAATTCCGGATCCACATCGAACACGACGCCCCGGAACGGAAAGACCTTGTGGCGGACCACTTCTCCGATGGTAAATTTAGCGTGGCGTTGTTTCATGGTGCGATGTCCTTTCGCATCCTAATGTGGGAATAAAATTCTCCGACATCAAGAGATTAATGCAGACCGGCCCGCTTCGTTCCACGGGATAGACTTAAGACTTAGTCAGCCTCCGCGGCCGGGTCGTCGCCAGAACTATGCCGCCGAGCACCAGAACGATGCCGACCGCGTGATATCTTTCAAAAGTCTCACCGAGGAATATCACCGCCATGACGATAGAGACCGGCGGCATCATGTAAAGCGTCACTCCCGCCGTCGCCGGGCCAAATATCCTCACCGTATGCTGAAAGCAGTAGAACGCTGCAAGCGAGGCAAACAGGATGATGCCGGCAATCTTCGACCAGGCTGAAAACGTCCTCGGCAGCAGTCCGCCATGGAAGAGTTCCCAGAGCGCCGGGGGCAGCAGCAGGAGCGACCCGGAAAAGCCGATCAGCCCGAACAGCGTGAATGGCCGGATCGCCTGGGCTGCCGGGCGGCGCAGCAGGAGCGAATAGACCGCAAAGGAGATCGCCGCCACGAGCATGCCGAGGTCGCCGACATTGAAATTCATGTGCGCCAGGGCGCCGACGTCGCCCCGCAGCACGATCGCCGCCACGCCGGCGAATGCGACCGCCATGCCCAGAAGCTCGCGGCCGCCGATCCGGCGGCCGGAAAACTGCCATTCGAAAAGGATGATGAACAGCGACGAGGTCGTGTAGATCAGCGTCGCGTTCGATGCCGTCGTCAGTGTCAGCGCCCAATAGACGAAGCCGCCGCTGATGCCGATGCTCAGGAAACCCAGCCACAGCCAGAGCCAGGTATGCCGGCGCACAAAGGTCCAGGCTGCCGCCCAGTCGAGATACAGCAGCGGCATGATGATCAGCGTTGCTCCGGCCCAGCGGATGAAGGCGGTGATGAACGGCCCGATCTCGCCGATCACGCCGCGCCCGAAGATCAGGTTGCTGGAAAAGAACACGGGCACGAGCGCGAAGATCACCCAGTCGATCGGGCGCGGTTGTGGAGAGTTGGGGGAGGTCATCGGCACACCGGCAATGGAGGCGCAAGCCACAAGGCTCGGCGAAATGGAAAACGGCGGGCTTGCGGCCCGCCGTTCTTAACGCAGCCAAGCGCGGAAATCGCGCCCAGTCGGATCAGGCCGAATAGTACATGTCGAACTCGACCGGATGCGGCGTCATTTCGAAGCGCATGACTTCCACCATCTTGAGCTCGATATAGGCGTCGATCTGGTCGTCGTCGAAGACGCCGCCGGCGGTCAGGAACTTGCGGTCGCGATCGAGGTTTTCGAGGGCTTCGCGCAGGGAACCGCAGACGGTCGGGATCTTCTTCAGTTCCTTCGGCGGCAGGTCGTAGAGATCCTTGTCCATGGCCTTGCCGGGATGGATCTTGTTCTTGATGCCGTCGAGGCCGGCCATCAGCATGGCGGCAAAGGCAAGATAGGGGTTTGCCAGCGGATCCGGGAAGCGGACTTCGACGCGCTTCGACTTCGGTCCTGTGCCGAAGGGAATGCGGCACGAGGCCGAGCGGTTGCGAGCCGAGTAAGCGAGCAGAACCGGCGCTTCATAACCCGGGACGAGACGCTTGTAGGAATTCGTCGTCGGGTTGGTGAAGGCGTTGATCGCCTTGGCATGCTTGATGATGCCGCCGATATAGAAGAGGCAGCTCTCGGAAAGGCCGGCATATTCGTCGCCGGCGAAGGTCGGCTTGCCGTCCTTCCAGATCGACTGGTGCACGTGCATGCCTGAGCCGTTGTCGCCGAAGATCGGCTTCGGCATGAAGGTCGCGGTCTTGCCATAGGCATTGGCGACCTGGTGCACGACATACTTGTAGATCTGGATCTTGTCGGCGTTGCGCACCAGGGTGTCGAACTTGACGCCGAGCTCGTGCTGGGCGGAAGCCACTTCGTGGTGATGCTTTTCGACGACCACGCCCATTTCGGCGAGCACGGTCAGCATTTCGGAGCGCATGTCCTGCAGGCTGTCGACCGGCGGAACCGGGAAGTAGCCGCCCTTGACGCGCGGACGGTGGCCGAGATTGCCGGTCTCGTAGTCCGTGTCGTCGTTGGACGGCAGTTCGGACGAGTCGAGCTTGAAGCCTGTGTTGTAAGGGTCGGCCTTGTACTTGACGTCGTCGAACACGAAGAATTCCGGCTCCGGGCCGACAAATACCGTATCGCCGATACCGGATGCCTTCAGATAGGCTTCGGCCTTCTTGGCGGTGCCGCGCGGATCGCGGTTATAGGCTTCGCCGGAAATCGGATCGAGGATGTCGCAGAAGATGACCATGGTCGACTGGGCGAAGAACGGATCCATGTGGACCGTCGCCGGGTCGGGCATCAGCACCATGTCCGACTCGTTGATGGCCTTCCAGCCGCCGATCGAGGAACCGTCGAACATGACGCCATCGGCGAACATGTCCTCATCGACGCAGACGACGTCCATGGTGACATGCTGCAGCTTGCCCTTGGGGTCGGTAAAGCGCAGGTCCACGAACTTGACGTCGTTTTCCTTGATTTGTTTCATGATTTCGCTTGCGCTCGTCATATGGCCTCCTCGATGTACGATGACGATGAAACCCCGGCCTTTGGCCCTAGGGCGTTTATTGGGGGCGTTTAGATGGCGTCCACGCCCGTTTCACCGGTGCGGATGCGGATGACTTCCTCCACATTGGAAACGAATATCTTGCCGTCTCCAATCCGTCCAGTCTGTGCCGCATTGCGGATGGCTTCAATGACGGCATCCGCGTTCTCGTCCGCCAGGACGACCTCAACTTTGACCTTCGGCAGAAAATCGACGACGTACTCCGCGCCGCGATAGAGCTCGGTATGGCCTTTCTGGCGGCCAAAGCCCTTGGCTTCGGTCACTGTGATCCCCTGCAACCCGACCTCCTGAAGGGCTTCCTTCACTTCGTCGAGCTTGAAAGGCTTGATGATCGCTTCGATCTTTTTCATGAGAAACTATATCTCCGCTTCTCTCTTGAAGCAGGCCGTTACCCGCTCGCACATGCCAATGCAGTTATCGTGCCAAACTCAGACGATACTTTCAAAAAAATAATGCGGTTTTGCCCTAATTCCCTACAAAACAGCAGCTTCAGTGACAAAATTGCTTCCGTTTTTCTCACAATTGGTGCGTTGCGGCACAAGAATCGGAGTTTTTTGAAGTTTTCCCGTTATTTAAGCATTGTCGAATATGAAGCGGGTGAGGATTTAAAATTAGGCATTTGCACAATTTTTTGCCTATTTGAAGGGCGAGACGGCGCTTGTTTTCTGATCATCTTTCCGTTCAATTGCGCCTATGGATGCTTCGCTTGTCTCATTGCTTCTGACACCCGACGAGATGGCAGCGGCGGACGCCGCTTCCGCCCGATCCGGCATTCCGTCGTTCGATCTGATGGAGCGGGCAGGGCAGGCGGTTGCGGCGGCCGCACTCCGGCAATTTCCCGGCGCCTTGCGTTTTGTCGTGCTCTGCGGCCCCGGAAACAATGGCGGCGACGGATATGTGGCGGCCCGCGTGCTTGGCCAAGCCGGGGCTCCTGTTCGCGTCCACCATCTCGGCGACCCGCAGAAGCTGAAGGGCGATGCCAGGCAGGCGCGCGAGCTCTGCGACCTGCCGTCTGAACCGCTCCAGGCCTATCGGCCGGTGGCGGGCGACGTGGTGGTTGATGCGCTGTTCGGCGCCGGCCTGACGCGCGACGTGCCCGACATTGTCGCGGATGTGATCCGCTGGGTTGGCGAGGCGCGGATACCGGTTATCGCGGTCGACCTGCCTTCCGGTCTCTGCGGAAGGCGTGGCGTACCGCTCGGCGCCGCCTTCCAGGCCGCCCATACGGTCACCTTCATGACCCGCAAGCCGGGCCACCTGCTGCTGCCGGGAAGGTCACTCTGCGGCGACGTCCAGGTTTTCGATATCGGCATTCCGGCTCGCATTATCCGTGAGGTTGCCGGCGGGACGAAGGAAAACGGCCCCTCGCTTTGGCGCGAACTCCTGGCTGAACCGGGGAGCGAGACCCATAAATACCGCCGCGGACATCTGGCCGTGTTTTCCGGGGAGGCCGGCAAGACCGGAGCGGCTCGGCTTTCGGCGACGGCGGGCCTGAAGGCAGGGGCAGGGCTGGTGACCGTCGGTTCGCCGAGCGCCGCCATGCCGGTCAACGCAGCCTCGCTGACTGCGATCATGCTGCATCCGGTCGATACGGTGAAAGATCTGGAAAACTGGCTCGGTTCGGCAAAACTCGCCGCCTTCGTGCTCGGACCAGGATTTGGCATCGGCAAGAAGGCGAGGCAGTTCGCGCTGGCGCTGAAGGATCGCCCGCTGGTGCTCGACGCAGACGGGATCACCTCCTTCAAGGAAAAGCCTGCGGACCTGTTCGAGGCCTTTGCCGGCTGGGAGCCCCATCTGGTGCTGACGCCGCACGAGGGCGAATTCGCCCGCCTGTTTCCCGACATCGCCGCGGATGACAACCTGAGCAAGGTGGAAAAGGCGGTGAAGGCCGCGAACCGAGCCCACGCTGCCATTGTCTACAAGGGCGCCGATACGGTGATCGCCAGCCCCGACGGACGCGCCTATATCAATACCAACGGGCCGCCGTGGCTCGCGACTGCCGGTTCCGGCGACGTTCTGGCCGGCGTGATTGGCGCGTTACTCGCCCAAGGCATGCCCGCCTTCGAGGCAGCCGCGGCCGGCGTCTACCTGCATGGCGAAGCCGGCAAGCGGGCGGGCAGGGGCATGACGGCCGAAGATCTCGCCGTCCATGCCGGCATCTTCCTGGATCCCTAGCTTCGGCTTTCCAGGAGTTCGCGCATGGCCATCGCGCCATAGGGCGCGTTCACCTTGCCCTCGTGGATGAAGAAGGCGAAGACGTCGCGCGGCTCCTTCTTCGGCTTGTGTTTGTCATCGACCAGCGGCAGGTCGTCCGGCACGCTGCCTTCTGCCCAGGTTTCCAGCCTTTTCGCCCAGGCTTTCATATCCTCTTCTGCATAACAGGTCTTGATGTCGTCCGACCCCTTCTGCAGGCGCGCGTAGACGAAATCCGCCGTGACATCCGCGATCATCGGATAGTCGAAATGATCGGCACAGACGGGCGCGATGTTGTATTTCGAAAGCAGAGCGATGAATTCCGGCACCTTGAACGTGTCGTTGCGGACCTCAACCACATGGGTCAGCTTCAGCCCGTCCAGCTTGTTCGGCAGCAATTTCAGGAAGGCCTCGAAATCATCCGCTTCGAACTTCTTGGTCGGCGCGAACTGCCAGAGCAACGGCCCGAGATGGTCGCCAAGCTCGGTCAGGCCCTGGGTCAGGAATTTCTCAATCGATTCTCCCGCTTCGGCCAGGACCTTGCGGTTGGTGGTGAAGCGGCTCGCCTTCAGCGAAAAGATGAAGCCGTCCGGCACCTCCGATGCCCATTTGGCAAAGGTCTCGGGCTTTTGCGACCCGTAATAGGTGCCGTTGACCTCGATGACCTTCAGCTTGCTGGCCGCGTATTCGAGCTGTTTCTTTTTCGCCAGTTTTTCAGGATAGAATGTGCCTTCCCACGGCTCGAAGGTCCAGCCGCCGATGCCCGTGCGTATTGTGCCGGCTTTGGTCATGAATTCCCCCTCTAAGATCGATCATTTTTCAATCAAGGATTCTCGTTTCAGTACGTCCCTAATCTGCTCAAAGCAGGCAGCGATGTTTCCTTTCGGGAAGCGAATTTGCCCAAGACCAATGATATTTGAAAATTCTTCGCATCCATCCTCAAGAAGTACGATCGCCTTTCTCCATCCCAGGCGGCCCTGGAATAGGCCACATTCGTGAACAACGTTCTCGCGCGCACGGAAGGTGCCGTCATCACGGAGATCTTCTGCAGTCATAATAAGGAATGCAAACCCACATGAATCCAGCATATCTCGTAACCGCTCTTGCGTATTTAGACCGGCGGCTGAAATTCTATTGAACTCTTCGTACTCCAACCCAAGTTTATCTCGAACAAAGTCTTTTAAAATTCTCCATTGCTCTGACCGGCCGTGTCCAATGAAAATTCGATTTGAATTTATAACTGCAGAGAACGGTGCTGCCGTCAAAGTGACAATTCAATTATTCCTCGTAGGATTTTAGAAAGCTCTCTTGATTTTCGTAAATTCACATCAAAAGACTGGATCGCAGAAAAATATTGTACGTGAGCTGGTACAAAGCTACCTTTAGAAATCTCTTCTGAATCCCTCGTCATTCTTGGGGTTTCTTGGATTTGCTAGTGATATAGTCTGAGAATCTGAAAGGCGATATATCCTCATTAATTCGCTTCACATATCGCCCAACCGATCCAATGTTGGCAACTTCAAGTAACCCCAGTGCTTGGTCGCGGATATCTAAAAGATCAGAGGCAAGATCCTCCGCGTGACTATGGCATTCCTGAAGTATTCCTTCACCGATCTCGCCAAAAACAAACTTCTGTATTTCCGGCCTTGAATAGGTAATCCAGTTAGGATTGCGCGAGCCATTAAATCCCAGGACGAAGCCCCATTCCACGTCAAAACTACGGCCACCGGGAGGAGCTTCGAAATCTCGATAGTAGGTTGACGAGTGATCGCCGAACCACGACCGAGAATGTGCTGCTTCGAGCTGTTCTAATTTCGATTTATATAACTCAAGCCTTTCACCGCTCGTTGGCAGCAATTTTCTAGCCGCCAACTCTATGGCTCTGGCCTCGAAATCCTTGAGCCGTTCAAGCAATACAGCAATGTCCACAAGTCTACTCCGCCGCTTCGACCTTCTTGACCGGCCGCCGCTCCAGCAGTTCTTTCAGGAAATGGCCGGTATAGGACCGTTTTTCCTTGACGATCTGCTCGGGCGTGCCGGCCGCGATCACTTCGCCGCCGCCGGTGCCGCCTTCCGGGCCGATATCGATGATCCAGTCGGCCGTCTTGATGACCTCGAGATTGTGTTCGATAACCACCACGGAATTGCCCTGGTTCACCAGTTCCTGCAGCATTTCCAGAAGCTTGGCTACGTCGTGGAAATGCAGGCCGGTCGTAGGCTCGTCGAGGATGTAAAGCGTGCGCCCCGTCGAACGTTTCGACAACTCCTTGGCTAGCTTGACGCGCTGCGCCTCGCCACCCGAAAGCGTATTGGCCTGCTGGCCCACCTTGATATAGCCGAGGCCGACATCGAAAAGCGATTGCAGCTTGTCGCGCACCGCCGGCACCGCCGAGAAGAACTCGACGCCTTCCTCGACCGTCATGTCGAGCACGTCGGCGATCGACTTGCCCTTGAAGGTGACGTCGAGCGTCTCGCGATTGTAGCGCTTGCCGTGGCAGACGTCGCAGGTGACATAGACGTCTGGCAGGAAGTGCATCTCGATCTTGATGACGCCGTCGCCCTGGCAGGCTTCGCAGCGGCCGCCCTTGACGTTGAACGAGAAACGGCCCGGCTGGTAGCCGCGGGCCTTTGCCTCCGGCAAGCCGGCAAACCAGTCGCGGATCGGCGTGAAGGCGCCGGTATAGGTGGCGGGGTTTGAACGCGGCGTCCGACCGATCGGTGACTGGTCGATGTCGATCACCTTGTCGATATGTTCAAAACCGTCGATCCTGTCGTGCTCGGCCGGGATTTCGCGGGCGCCCATGACGCGGCGCGCGGCGGATTTGTAAAGCGTCTCGATCAGGAAGGTCGACTTGCCGCCGCCGGACACGCCTGTCACAGCGGTGAACACGCCGAGCGGAATGGCTGCCGTGACATTCTTGAGGTTGTTGCCGCGGGCGCCAAAAACCTTGATTTCCTTACCCTTTTTCGGCTTGCGGCGCTCGGCCGGTACCGGCACGCCGAGCTCGCCCGACAGATATTTGCCGGTCAGCGATTTCGGATTGGCCATCACCTCGTTGGGCGTGCCTTCGGCCACCACCTGTCCGCCATGGATGCCGGCTGCCGGGCCGATATCGACGACGTAGTCGGCACTCATGATCGCGTCTTCGTCATGCTCGACAACAATCACCGTATTGCCGATGTCGCGCAGGTGTTTCAGCGTGTCGAGCAGGCGGGCATTGTCGCGCTGGTGCAGGCCGATCGACGGTTCATCGAGCACGTAGAGCACGCCGGTCAGGCCGGACCCGATCTGCGAGGCAAGCCGGATGCGCTGGCTTTCGCCGCCGGAGAGCGTACCGGAATTGCGCGACAGGCTGAGATAATCGAGGCCGACATCGTTCAGGAACCGCAGGCGCTCGCGGATCTCTTTCAGAATGCGGACCGCGATTTCGTTCTGCTTGGCGTTCAACTGTTCCGGCAGCACCTCGAACCAGTCGCGCGCGATCCGGATCGACATCTCGGTGACCTGGCCGATATGCAGCTTGTTGATCTTTACGGCGAGTGCCTCCGGCTTCAGGCGATAGCCGTTGCAGGCCGGGCAGGGCGCCGCCGACATATACCGTTCGATCTCCTCGCGCGCCCAGGCGCTGTCGGTTTCCTTCCAGCGGCGCTCGAGGTTCGGCACGATGCCTTCGAAATTCTTGACCGTCTTGTAGGAGCGGGCGCCGTCGGCATAGTGGAATTCAATCTTTTCCTCGGTGCCTTCGAGGATGGCCCTCTGCGCCTCCGCAGAAAGCTCGTTCCAGCGGCTGGACAGCTTGAAATCGAAAACCTTGCCCAGTGCTTCGAGCGTCTGATTGTAATAAGGCGAGGTGGATTTCGCCCACGGCGCAATCGCGCCGTCGCGCAGCGTCCGGGCAGGCTCCGGCACGATCAGCGCTTCGTCCACCTTCTGCTGCGAGCCGAGCCCGTCGCAGGTGGGGCAGGCGCCAAAAGGATTGTTGAACGAAAACAGCCGCGGCTCGATTTCCGAAATCGTGAATCCGGAAACGGGGCAGGCGAACTTTTCAGAAAACAGCACCCGTTCGTGCGTCTCGTTGAGGGATTTGTTCGCGGATCCGCCGGCCGAAGTCTCTTCCGGCGGCAGCGGCTTGTCGGTGAACTCGGCGACCGCCAACCCGTCTGCCAGTTTCAGCGAGGTTTCAAGGCTGTCCGCCAGGCGCGCGGCAATATCGGAGCGGACCACGAGCCGGTCCACGACGATATCGATATCGTGCTTGTATTTCTTGTCGAGCGCCGGAACGTCGGCGATCTCGTAAAACTGGCCGTCGACCTTGACGCGCTGGAACCCCTTTTTCATCAGGTCGGCGAGTTCTTTTTTATACTCGCCTTTGCGCCCGCGGATCATCGGCGCGAGAATATAAAGACGCGTGCCTTCCTCGAAGGCGAGGATGCGGTCGACCATCTGGCTGACCGTCTGGCTTTCGATCGGCAGGCCCGTCGCCGGCGAATAGGGCACCCCGACGCGCGCAAAAAGCAGGCGCATATAGTCGTAAATTTCGGTGACAGTGCCGACCGTCGAGCGCGGATTGCGCGACGTCGTCTTCTGCTCGATCGAGATCGCCGGGGAAAGTCCGTCGATCTGGTCGACATCCGGCTTCTGCATCATTTCCAGAAACTGGCGCGCATAGGCCGAAAGACTTTCGACATAACGCCGCTGGCCTTCTGCGTAGATCGTGTCGAAGGCGAGCGACGACTTGCCGGAACCGGACAGGCCGGTCATGACGATCAGCGAATTGCGGGGCAAATCGAGATCGATCCCCTTCAAATTATGCTCGCGCGCACCACGTATGGAAATGCTCTTCAGTTCGCTCATCTTCATGCTCTCGGGAGGATCGAAGGCCCTTATGTAGTGATTGATCCACGACTGTCGAGACGAAACTGCTGCCATGCAACGCCGTTCCCGAGTCGGTTGACAGCACTATAGGAATAAAATAGAACAAATAAAGAACAAATTTGCCTGTGGATTAAAGATCGCAAAAGCCCAATGGCTGGGCCCGATGGGCTAGAGTGCCGCGATTGATTTTTGGTGCCGTTACCGGGCGGCAGATGAGGTGATGAATATGGCTGGTAGTGTGAACAAGGTAATCCTGGTGGGGAATGTGGGGGCTGATCCTGAAATCCGCCGGACGCAGGACGGCCGGCCGATCGCCAACCTTCGCATCGCCACGTCCGAAACCTGGCGCGATCGCAACAATGGCGAACGCCGCGAGAAGACCGAATGGCATACTGTCGTCGTCTTCAACGAAGGTCTCTGCAAGGTCGTCGAGCAATACGTGAAGAAGGGCGCCAAGCTCTATATCGAAGGCGCGCTGCAGACCCGCAAGTGGCAGGACCAGACCGGCAACGACCGCTATTCGACGGAAATCGTGCTTCAGGGCTTCAACTCGACGCTGACCATGCTGGATGGCCGCGGCGAGGGCGGCGGTGACCGTGCTGGTTTCGGCGGTGGCGGTGGCGGCGGCAATCGTGTCGGCAGCGATTTCGGCGGCAACGATTTTGGCGGCGGTGACGATTACGAGCGTCGGCCCGCTGCGGGCGGCGCGAGCCGCGGCGCTCCGTCCTCCGGCGGTCAGCCGGCCGGCGGCAATTTCTCGCGCGATCTCGACGACGACATCCCGTTCTGATCGGTCGGTCGGCATCGATTTATGAAACGGCAGCTGCCTGAATTATCGATCAGGCGGCCGCCTTGTCGGCGAGCATCGCGACCAGGACGTCCGTTTGCGAGAGAATGCCGACCAGTTTGTTGTTCTCCCGGGTTACCGGCAGGTAGTGCAGCCCCTCCTCGGCGAAGATGACGATAGCGTCCGCGATCGGCGTGGCCGGGCCAACCGTCCTGACCGGCGTCGTCATGATGTCCTTGACCGTGTCGTTCGGTGCGCTGGCGCCCGACAGAACGAGGCGCACACGTTGGGCAAAACCGATTTTCGGCCGGCCTCTCGTCCAGTTCGCCTTGTCGAGAAAATCTGTCTGGGTGACGATGCCAACCACTTCCGCCCTGTCGTTGGTGACCGGCAGGGCCTTGAAATGGTGGGCGCGCATCAGGTCGTGCGCCTCCTTCAGGGTATTGTCGGGTGCGACCGCCACCACATCGCGCGACATGATGCTGGCGCAATCGAGATGGCCGGCGCGCCGGCGATAGGAGCGCAGTTCCGTCCGCCGCAGGATGGTTTCGAGGTCGTCGCGGTCGATATCCAGGAATTCGTCGTATTCTTTCAGGACATCGTCGAGGTCGGCGGAGGTAAAGCCGATCCGCTGGATCGAGGCGGGATCGGTCGTGCCGTGATCGGCCGCCGTCGGCTTGGCCGCGTGCGGGTATCGACGTCCCGTCAGATTGTTGAAGGCCAGCGCGAGCAGCAGCAGGGCCAGCGAGTTGCCGGCGACGGGCCAGATCACGAAACCATATCCGAGTTGGTGGATGGCCGGCCCACCCAGCACCGCGGTCAACGCGATCGCCCCGCTCGGGGGATGCAGGCACCGAAGCGTCATCATCGAGGCGATGGCAACGGCGATTGCCACCGCCGAGGCCAGGAACGGATTGGTTATCAAAAGCGCGGCGGTCACGCCGACAAGGGCGGCGACGATATTGCCGCCAAGGATCGACCACGGCTGTGCGAGCGGGCTGGAAGGCACCGCAAACAACAGCACGGCCGAGGCCCCCATGGGGGCGACCAGCGCCGGAAGCGATGCATCTGCTTTCAAAGCCAGACTTCCCAGCAGTCCCGTCACCAGAATGCCCGCGAGCGCGCCAAGTGCGGCACGCAATCGTTCCTTGGGGCTGACGGGGGTGGCTTCCGGCAGGAGTCGGCGCAACATGCGGCGCATCATGGAGACCTTCGAGTGAGGTGAGATGAATCGCGTTTTAGCAGAAAATTCCGCTCTGTCGCCCAGGTCTTATCTAACGCTGGGTCCTACGCGAAGAGTGCGGGCCTAAAGATTGAAGGCCGACCGCACCCCGTCGACGACGAACTGAACGGAGAGCGCCGCGAGGATCACGCCGAGCAGACGGGTGAGGATCGCCCTTCCGGTGACCCCGAGGAAACGGTCGAGCCGTTCGGCGACCAGAAGCGTTGCGTAGACGAGCAGCATGATCAGCGCGATGACGCCGATGAAAAGCGCCCGATCGAGAACGCCGGGCAGGGTGCCGGAAAGCAGGACGGTAGCCGAGATCGCGCCCGGTCCGGCAATCAGCGGCAGCGCCAGCGGAAACACCGCGATATTGTGGATGTGGTCGATGGTGATCGCCGCCTGGGATGTCTTCTCCTTTCGCTCCTGGCGTTTCTCAAACACCATTTCAAACGAGATCCAGAAGAGCAGCAGGCCGCCGGCAATACGGAAGGCACCGATCGAAATGCCGAGCAGCCCGAGCACGCTCGAACCGAACAGCGCGAAGACGGCGAGGATGCCGAAGGCGATCAGCGATCCTCGAAAGGCGACCTGGCGGCGCTGGAGGGCGGTCATGCCGACGGTCAGGCCCAGAAAGACCGGCGCCAGACCGGGCGGGTCGAGTGTCACGAGCATCGTGGTCAGCGCATTGACCAGCATATCGGGGGTCGCCATATCCTCTCCCTGTCAGGCTGCAATCCTTGCAGTCGCATGCGAAGATTGTTAGGACAGGCCGGCAGCGAAAGAAAGCCCACCCCGTCAGCGTCGCGGCATGTTTCGACCTTGTTCAAAAGCCGTGTTAAAGCCGCAAAAGCTGTTCAAAACCATTGTGGAAATTGGCGCTCGGAACCGCTTTCCGCTATAAAAAAGAAACTGATTCCGAACAGAGATCGTGATCCGATTTGACTGAGCAAAGCACACCCGGCGGCGGAAAGCTGCCTCCAGGCATCGAACCCATTTCCATCATGGAAGAGATGCAGCGGTCCTACCTCGATTACGCCATGAGCGTCATCGTCAGCCGCGCCCTTCCTGACGTCCGCGACGGACTGAAGCCGGTCCACCGGCGCATCCTCTACGGCATGTCGGAACTCGGCATCGACTGGAACAAGAAATACGTCAAATGCGCCCGTGTAACCGGGGACGTGATGGGTAAATTCCATCCCCACGGCAACTCGGCGATCTATGACGCGCTGGCGCGTATGGCGCAGGACTGGTCGCTCCGCCTGCCGCTGATCGACGGCCAGGGCAATTTCGGCTCGATCGACGGCGATCCGCCGGCGGCCGAACGTTACACCGAATGCCGCCTCGAGAAAGCGGCCCACGCGCTGCTCGACGATCTCGACAAGGAAACCGTCGATTTCCGCGACAACTATGACGGCACGCTCTCCGAACCCGTCGTGGTGCCGGCGAAATTCC
Organism: Neorhizobium sp. T7_12; assembly: GCF_002968535.1. Lineage (NCBI taxonomy): Bacteria > Pseudomonadati > Pseudomonadota > Alphaproteobacteria > Hyphomicrobiales > Rhizobiaceae > Neorhizobium > Neorhizobium sp. T7_12. The sequence goes on from NZ_PVBK01000001.1 coordinate 1,177,214, forward strand.
CGAACCTTCTGGTCAACGGCGCAGGCGGCATCGCCGTCGGCATGGCGACCAACATCCCGCCGCACAATCTGGTGGAAGTGATCAACGGCTGTATCGCCCTGATCGACAACCCGGCGATCGAGCTGCCGGAAATGATGGAGATCATTCCCGGTCCGGACTTTCCGACAGGCGCCCTGATCCTCGGGCGGGCCGGCATCCGTTCCGCCTACGAGACCGGCCGCGGCTCGGTGATCATGCGCGGCGTCGCCGCAATCGAGCCGATGCGCGGTGATCGCGAGCAGATCATCATCACCGAAGTTCCCTATCAGGTGAACAAGGCGACCATGGTCGAGAAGATCGGCGAGCTGGTACGCGAAAAGCGCATCGAGGGCATTTCCGACCTGCGCGACGAATCCGACCGCCAGGGCTACCGGGTCGTCGTCGAGCTGAAGCGCGATGCCAATGCCGACGTGATCCTCAACCAGCTCTATCGCTACACGCCGCTGCAGACCTCCTTCGGCTGCAACATGGTGGCGCTGAATGGCGGCAAGCCGGAACAGCTCGCGCTGCTCGACATGCTGCGCGCCTTCGTGTCCTTCCGCGAGGAAGTGGTGAGCCGGCGCACGAAATACCTGCTGCGAAAGGCTCGCGAACGTGCTCACGTCCTGGTGGGCCTGGCGATCGCGGTCGCCAATATCGACGAGATCATTCTCCTGATCCGTCGCGCACCCGATCCGCAGACGGCGCGCGAGCAGTTGATGACCCGTCGCTGGCCGGCTCAGGATGTCGATGCGCTGATCCGGCTCATCGACGATCCGCGCCACAAGATTAACGAGGACGGTACCTACAATCTGTCCGAGGAACAGGCGCGCGCCATCCTCGAGCTCCGTCTCGCCCGCCTGACGGCTCTCGGCCGCGATGAAATCGGCGATGAACTCAACAAGATCGGCGCCGAGATCAGCGATTACCTCGACATCCTGTCGTCGCGCCTGCGCATCCAGACGATCGTCAAGGAAGAGCTCGCTGCCGTACGCGATGAATTCGGCACGCCGCGCCGCACGCAGATCCTCGAAGGCGGTCTCGAAATGGACGATGAGGATCTCATCGCCCGCGAGGACATGGTCGTTACCGTTTCGCATCTCGGTTATATCAAGCGCGTCACCCTCGGCACCTATCGCGCCCAGCGTCGCGGCGGCAAGGGCCGTTCCGGCATGGCGACGCGCGACGCGGATTTCGTCACGCGCCTGTTCGTGGCCAATACCCACACGCCGGTTCTGTTCTTCTCCTCGCGCGGCATCGTCTACAAGGAAAAGGTCTGGCGCCTGCCGATCGGCACGCCGCAGTCCCGCGGCAAGGCACTGATCAACATGCTGCCGCTGGAGCCGGGCGAACGCATCACCACGATCATGCCGCTGCCCGAGGACGAAACGACCTGGGAGAACCTGGACGTGATGTTCTCGACAACCCGCGGCACCGTTCGCCGCAACAAGCTGTCGGATTTCGTGCAGGTCAACCGCAACGGCAAGATCGCCATGAAGCTCGAGGAAGAGGGTGACGAAATCCTCTCCGTCGAGACCTGCACCGATCAGGACGACGTGCTGCTGACCACCGCGCTCGGCCAGTGCATTCGCTTCCCCGTTGGTGACGTGCGCGTCTTTGCCGGCCGCAATTCGATCGGCGTACGCGGCATCACGCTCGGCGAAAGCGACCGCATCATCTCCATGACCATTGTCGGCCATGTGGATGCGGAGCCCTGGGAGCGCGCGGCCTATCTCAAGCGTTCGGCGACCGAACGTCGCGCCGCAGGCGTCGACGAGGAGGATATCGCTCTCGTGGGTGAGGAAGTCACCGAGGAGGGACAGCTCTCCGACGACCGTTACGAGGAACTGAAGGCCCGCGAGCAGTTCGTGCTGACGGTTTCCGAAAAGGGCTTTGGCAAGCGGTCGTCTTCCTACGACTTCCGCACCTCGGGCCGCGGCGGCAAGGGCATCCGCGCCACCGATACGTCCAAGACAGCGGAGATCGGCGAACTCGTCGCCGCCTTCCCGATCGAGGACAACGACCAGATCATGCTCGTCTCCGATGGCGGCGTGCTGATCCGCGTGCCGGTCAACGGCATCCGCATCGCCAGCCGCGCCACCAAAGGCGTCACGATCTTCTCGACCGCAAAGGACGAGAAGGTTGTCTCGGTCGAGCGTATCAGCGAGCCGGAAGGCGACGAGGAAAACGGCAATGGCCTGCCGGAGGAAATCGTCAGCGAGACCGGTGATCTCGGCGCTGCCGCCCCGGAAGCCGGTCCAACGGATGAGGGTGCGGCGGAATAAGCCGCACCTCAATCAAAAAACGCCCAAAATAAAAAGCCGGAGGATGAAAATCCTCCGGCTTTTGTTTGAACCGCTTGCGACGGGAAAGTCTGCGTGAATGCGGTTCGCTACTGTCAAATCGTCAAATCGGGCAATACGTCAGAACACGCTGTGGCGGCGCGAGAAATCCCTGAAATCCTTCATGTCGGCACGTTCGCGCCGGAGCTCGGAAATCGTTGAGGCCACGGAAGCCACGAACATGATGCTGATCAAACCTGCAAGTACTGTCAACGTCACGAACATGGGGTTCCTTTCTCGTCCGTGTATCCGCCTCAGTAGTACGAGAGATCGCTATAACGGCCCGTTACTTGCGGATAATTGAGATCTGCCAATTGGGATTTATCTTGATAAAGGGTTACCGTTGCCGTCAGCATCACCGCAATCATGGCCGTCCAGACCAGGTTGATCATGGTGATCTTGTCCAGCATGATCGTTTTCCTTCTCGCGATCATCGCCATCTGTCCTTCTTGTTAGCCTGAACGCGCATCGCGCAAACAGGTTCCACCGCATTTTGAGAGATACTTAACCGTGTGGCTCTGAAGCGTCCTTGAATGCTCTGTTCATCTGGCGTTCAGAATTCGAAGTCTTTTTCAGGCTTCTTCCGGTCCGAAGGCGACTACGAAAGCCTCCAATGCAAAAGCGAGAACCACGGCTCCCATCACCATCAAAGCCAGCATTTGTCGTCGTTTCTCCCGAGATACGCACGGGTCTTTCGCCCGCCACGATCGTGATAAGACCATGGCGCCGCTGAAACGCCCTTGAACGGGCCATTCATCTTTCGTTCAGAATTGGGAGATGCTTGCGGTTGGGCGGCTTCCGTGACAAAAGGCGCGTGAAATTTCGCTGAAACAGGTCCGGACCTCGGCATGACCACCGCTTTTTATCCCGGTTCTTTCGATCCGATGACTCACGGACATCTGGACGTGCTCGTCCAGGCGCTGAATGTCGCGGACAAGGTGATCGTCGCGATCGGCATTCATCCGGGCAAGGTGCCGATGTTCACCTTCGAGGAGCGGGCCGAACTCATCAGCGCCTCGCTTGCCGAAGCGTTGCCGGGCAAAGTCAGCCACGTATCGGTGGTTTCCTTCGACAAGCTGGTGGTCGATGCCGCCCGCGCCAACGGCGCCGGCCTGTTGATCCGCGGCCTGCGCGACGGCACCGATCTCGACTATGAAATGCAGATGGCAGGCATGAACCGGCAGATGGCGCCGGATATCCAGACCGTCTTCCTGCCTGCAGGCACCGCGTCGCGGCCCATTACGGCCACATTGGTCCGGCAGATCGCGGCGATGGGCGGCGACGTCAGCGCTTTCGTGCCTGCCGCGGTCCTGAAGGCCCTGAACAACAAGCTGAAACGCTGATCGTTTCCGAAACCCGGAGATCTTTCCATGAAACTGCTTCGTCTTGCCGTCGCCGGCGCTTTCGCCTTCGCTTCCATGGTCCTGCCGGCTGTTGCCGGCCCGGATGATTTCCTGACCATCGAGCTGAAGGATGGCCCCGTGGTGATCCAGCTGATGCCGGAAGTTGCGCCGAAACATGTGGCGCAGATGAAGGCGCTCGCCGCCAAGGGCGAATACGACAACGTCGTCTTCCATCGGGTCATCAACGGCTTCATGGCCCAGACGGGCGACGTGGAGTTCGGCAAGCAGGGGGGCAAGAGCTTCAACCCGGCTCGCGCCGGCATGGGCGGCTCGGAAATGCCGGATATTCCGGCCGAATTCTCGAAAGTGCCGTTCGAGCGCGGTATCGTCGGCATGGCGCGGTCGCAGGATCCGAATTCCGCGAACTCGCAATTCTTCATCATGTTCACCAAATATCCGAGCCTGGACGGCCAGTATACCGCCGTCGGCAAGGTCGTGTCCGGCATGGAACTGGTCGACAAGATCAAGCGCGGCCAGGGTAGCAATGGCGAGGTCACCAATCCCGACAAGATGATCAAGGTCACTGTCGGCAAGAAGTAGGCGGCAAGAAGTAGGCCGCAGGAATTAAACGAAGGGCGCCTTGTCGCAGACGACAATCGGGTGCCGAATCAAGGAGAAAGCATATGGCCGAGATCAAAGATCCGGAAAACACCCTCATCATGGAAACCACCAAGGGCAAGGTTGTCATCTCGCTTCTGCCCGATCTGGCGCCGGGCCACGTCGCCCGCGTCAAGGAGCTTGCCCGCGAGAACGCCTATGACGGCGTGGTTTTCCATCGCGTCATTCCCGATTTCATGGCCCAGACGGGCGACGTGAAATTCGGCAAGCAGGGTTCCGAAAGCTTCAACCCGGCCCGCGCCGGCATGGGTGGCTCGGAAAAGCCGGACCTCAAGGCTGAATTCTCCGCCGTCCCGCATGTCCGCGGCACCTGCTCCATGGCCCGTTCGCAGAGCCCGAACTCGGCCAACTCGCAGTTCTTCATCTGCTTCACCGACGCCCCGTGGCTGAACAAGCAGTACACCGTGTGGGGCCAGGTCATCGAAGGCATGGACTTCATCGACCAGATCAAGAAGGGCGAGCCGGTCAAGGATCCGGACTCGATCGTTTCGGTGCGCGTCGCCGCCGACGTCTGATCTCGACGGAACGAATGGCCCGCTCCGTCTGTCGGCGGGGCGGGCTTCTCTTTTTGGAAAATCCATGCGCGTCGATCTCTTCGACTTCGATCTCCCGGAAAAAAATATAGCGCTGAGGCCTGCGAGCCCGCGTGACAGCGCCCGGCTGCTCGTCGTCCGGCCAGAGGGAGGATCAGCGGGCCAGCCGGTGCTTGCCGATCACCGCGTGTCCGATCTGCCGGGTTTCCTGAAACCGGGCGACGCGCTGGTTTTTAACGACACCAAGGTCATACCGGCGCAGCTCGAGGGCATCCGCCACCGCGAAGGAGCGGGTGGCCAGCAAGTGTCCGCGACGCTGCATATGCGCGTCGCCCCCGATCGCTGGAAGGCCTTCGCCAAACCGGGCAAGCGCATCAAGATCGGCGACCGGATCGAATTCGGCCATGGCGGGAACGCCTGCCTGATCGGTTCGCTTGCCGCAACCGTGGAAGACAAGGGCGAGGGCGGCGAAATCACCCTGCGCTTCGATCTTTCCGGCCCGGCGCTCGACGAGGCGATCATGGCGGTCGGGCACATTCCGCTGCCGCCCTATATCGCCGCCAAGCGCCCGGAAGATGCACAGGACCAAAAGGACTACCAGACCATCTACGCCCGCGAGGAAGGTGCCGTCGCGGCGCCGACGGCGGGCCTGCATTTCACGCCGGAGCTTTTCTCGAACCTCGCTGCTGCCGGCATCGAACGGCATTTCGTGACGCTGCATGTCGGGGCAGGGACCTTCCTGCCGGTCAAGGCGGACGACACGGCCGAGCACAAGATGCACCAGGAGATCGGCCATGTCAGCGCCGAGACCGCCGCGCGGCTGAATGCGGTGAAACGCGCCGGTGGGCGCATCGTCTGCGTCGGCACCACCTCTTTGCGCCTGATCGAGAGCGCCGTTGCCGATGACGGCACGGTAAAACCCTGGAGCGGGGCGACCGGCATATTCATCACGCCGGGCCACCGCTTCAAGGCGGTCGATATGCTGATGACCAATTTCCACCTGCCGCGATCGACGCTGTTCATGCTCGTCTCGGCATTCTGCGGGCTGGAGACGATGCGCGCGGCCTATTCCCACGCGATCGAAACCGACTACCGCTTTTATTCCTATGGCGATTCCAGCCTTCTTTTCCGGGACAACCGATGACCGAGACTTTCCAGTTCAATCTCAAGGCCACCGATGGCGGCGCGCGGCTTGGCGAAATCACCATGCCGCGCGGTACGATCCGCACCCCGGCCTTCATGCCGGTCGGCACGGTCGGCACCGTCAAGGCCATGTATCTCGACCAGGTGCGCGATACCGGCGCCGATATCATTCTCGGCAATACCTATCACCTGATGCTGCGCCCGGGCGCGGAACGCGTCGCCCGGCTTGGCGGCCTGCATGAGTTGATCCGCTGGAGACATCCGATCCTCACCGATAGCGGCGGTTTCCAGGTCATGTCGCTGTCGGGTCTTCGCAAGCTCGACGAGAAGGGCGTGACGTTCAAGAGCCATGTCGACGGCAGCCTGCACCACATGTCGCCGGAGCGCTCGATCGAAATCCAGGGCCTGCTCGGCTCCGACATCCAGATGCAGCTCGACGAATGCGTGGCGCTGCCCGCCGAGCCGAAGGAGATCGAACGGGCGATGGAACTGTCGCTGCGCTGGGCTGAGCGTTGCCGCGTCGCTTTCGGGGAACAGCCAGGCAAGGCGATGTTTGGCATCGTCCAGGGCGGCGACCAGCCCGAGCTTCGCGTCCGCTCAGCCGAAGGCCTGAAACAGCTCGATCTGAAGGGTTATGCGGTCGGTGGGCTTGCCGTCGGCGAGCCGCAGGACGTCATGCTGAAGATGCTCGAAACCACGCTTCCGGTTCTGCCGTTCGAAAAGCCGCGTTACCTGATGGGCGTCGGCACGCCGGACGACATGCTGAAATCGGTGGCGCGGGGCATCGACATGTTCGATTGCGTGATGCCGACCCGTTCGGGCCGCCATGGGCTCGCCTTCACCCGCCGCGGCAAGGTCAATATCCGCAATGCCCGCCATGCGGAGGACATGCGGCCGCTGGACGAGGAATCGAACTGCCCGGCCGCGCGCGATTATTCCCGCGCCTATCTGCACCATCTGGTGCGCGCCGACGAGGCGCTTGGCGGCATGCTGCTCTCCTGGAACAACCTGAACTACTATCAGGATCTGATGAAGGGCATCCGCCAGGCGATCGCCGAGGGGCGGTTCGCCGATTTCTACGCCGAAACCCAGGAAATGTGGGCGAAGGGCGATATCGATCCGGTCTGATCGACGCTGTCAGATTCCCTGGCTGGCGGTGTTGCGGATCATCCGCACGCCGTTGACCTTGTAGGACCCGTCGTCCATCAGCCGCATTTCGTAGATGGCCGTCCAGTCCTTGCCTTCCCTGGCGCTGATCATCACTTCCTGCAGCACCACTTCGCCGCCGCCGATCATCTTCGAGCGGCCGAAGGCATAGTTGCCGGCGTGATAGACGGGCTCGTAGGTTTTCCGCACCATATCCAGGAACCGGTCCTTGTTGGGATAGAGGCTGCGGATCCCGGGCGAGGCGAAGGAATAGGCCTTTTCCGCGTCATCCTGCATGAGCGCGGCGATCTGGCTGGAAATCACCGCCTGAGCATTGGCAACCGGATCTTCGGCTTTGACGGCGGTAAAGGAACAGAGAGCGAAACACAGAACGACGGCAACATATCGAACCAGCATCGGCTTTCTCCAAGGGTGAGCACGGGAAGGCTAGCGCCTTTAGGCGCAAGGAGAAGATGGCGCCTGCGAGTTTTTCGCGCAATGCCTTTCTTGAAGGCAAACGAATCCGAATGATTACAGAATGATGACGCGTTGAAGCACCCGCTGCCGTTATCCGCACATTTTCGTGATATTCCGCCCATCGGAGGCGCAGGGCAGGGTCCCGTTATCGCGGCTTGTCGGTATCGGCCGACACTGTCAGGAATGCGGCGGGAATATTGATTCGCCCGGACATGCAATTTCGATGAAAAACCTTTTACCGCCGGCTCTCCTCTATTTCAGCAACGCCATCCTGTTCATTTCGCTGTTCACGCGGTTGCCGGCTATCCAAGCGTCGCTCGGAATCGACAAGGCTGGCCTCGGTCTGGCGCTGCTGAGCGCGCCTGTCGGTACGTTTCTCGCATTGCCGCTCGCAGGACGTATCAACGACCGCTTTACTCCGCGGCTGACGGCACTCGTCACTCTGCCGATCTGCGCCATGCTCACGCCCGCGCTGACCGTCTTTCCGGTCGTGGGATTTGTAATCTGTTTCTTTCTCTTCGGTTTCTTCCGCACGATTTTCGACGTGGCTGCCAACATGATTTCCGCCGGCATAGAACAGCGGACCGGCCGGAAGGTGCTGTCCCGCAGCCACGGTTTCTGGTCGGTCGGCCTGCTCGCCGGCTCCCTTTGTTCCGGCTTCCTGGCGGAAAAGGCGGTGACGCCCTTCGTGCAGCAGACCATGGCCGCTGGTTTCGTCGTCGCTGCGTGCCTGCTGGTGTTCTGGATCACCCCCCGGGAGGTCTCACCGCAGACGCGGCTCGACCACAAGCGCGGGGCATATGTGCTTCCGGACAGGATGATCGTGCTGATCTGCGTCATGGTTTTCGGCCTCTGCATCGTCGAGGGCGCAGTCTACGACTGGGGTATCTTTTTTCTGCGCGAACAGCTGAAGGCCGATCCGGCGATTGCCGGCGTGCTTTATGCCGCCTTTACCGTCGGCATGGGGCTGACGCGACTTTCCGGCGACATGCTGCGGGACAGTTTCGGATCCATGGTGCTGGTGCGTGCCTCGGCCGTTTCCGTCGCTCTTGGGATTGTCCTTCTCGTGGCGACGCCGAGCCTGACGCTTTCCGGTCTTGCGCTTTTCCTGATCGGTTGCGGCGTGGCGCTCGCTTACCCGCTGGCGGTCTCGACGACGATCGAGCTTGGCAAGGGTCAGCCCTCGGAAAACCTTGCGGCGCTGGGCCTGACGCTGATGTTGTCGACGATCGGCGTGCCGCCGCTACTCGGTTTCATTGCCGAACATGTCGATCTCGTCGCGACCTTCCTGGTGCTGCTGCCTTGCGTCCTGATCAGCTTCCTGATGGCGCCCGTCGCCGAGGGCCGTCGCCCGTCATGGCCGCTCCGGCGCCGCTAGCCGGCTTGACTGCCCTGTGGGAAAATCCGGCAAGGATATGGCCTGCCCATAATTGGCCACAAGAGTCGGTGAGGGGTTGAGACCGCTGGCCTTAGCCGTTAGACAATGAAACCGGATTTGCCGAAAACAGGTGACACTGTGATCGACCCTTATGAGATGCTTGGTGTTTCGCGCGAGGCGGATGGCGTAGCCATCAAGTCAGCCTATCGCAAACGCGCAAAAACGGTTCATCCGGATGCCGGCGGCGACGTCGATGCATTCGGAAAACTGACCGTGTCCTATGAACTGCTCTCTGATCCGGTACGCCGAAAAGTCTACGACGATACGGGTTACGACCCGGAACTCGCCGACACGAAGGATCTCCAGGGGCTGGTGATTCTCGAAACGCTGGTGAACGAGATCATCCTCGACGAGCGCGAGCCGGGAAGTTTCGATCCGGTCGCCGCCATACGGCGCAAGCTGACCGACAAGATCGTCAATGCCCGCTTCCATATCCTGGAGATGGAGCGCCACCGCGCCCGCATCCGCAACCACATCGACCGTATCGGCCGAAAGCCCGAGACCGACGTGCTGGGCCGCATGCTGAGATCACGGTGTGAAGCGATCAACGACGCGATCGGCAGGGCTGAGACCGAGATCGAGAATATCGAGCAGGCTTACGGCATGCTGGACGGGTATTCCTACGAGGTCGAGGTGATCGAGATCAAGACCGCCGCCGAGTGAGGGCCGCGGCACGTCTCTTGACACCGAAGTCAGCTTCAAGACATAGCTTCAGCCTATTCAATTCAAAGGGTTTTCGATGGCATTGACCATACGGGAGGGTGTTCGCGGGGATGCCGCGGCGCTGCTCGGTTTCATCCGCGAGCTGGCGATCTACGAAAAGGCCGAGCACGAGGTCGCGGCCACCGTCGAGACGATCGAAAGCTCCATTTTCGGCGAGACGTCGGTGACCAGGGCGCTGGTCTGCGAGCAGGACGGCGTTCCCGTCGGCATGGCGATCTGGTTTTTCAGCTATTCGACCTGGCAGGCGAGAAACGGGCTTTATCTCGAAGACCTGTATGTGACGCCGGCAGCGCGCGGGCTCGGCGCCGGAAAGGCGATGCTGAAGCGGCTGGCGCAGATCGCCCTCGAGAACGGTTGCGGCCGCTTCGAATGGAGCGTGCTCGACTGGAACGAGCCGGCGATCCGGGTCTACGAGGCGATCGGCGCCGAGCCGATGAACGAGTGGATCCGCTATCGGCTTTCGGGCGAGACACTGAAGAGCTTTGCCGAGGGCTGATGGGGCAGGCGAGGTTGACGCTGGACGCGTGACCGTTATAAAGCCAGCGCACTGGAAGAGTGTCCGAGTGGTTTAAGGAACCGGTCTTGAAAACCGGCGTGCGGGAAACCGTACCGTGGGTTCGAATCCCACCTCTTCCGCCATCCCGATGCGGCCAACACCCCAATCGGTCGGCCGCAATTCAAAACCCCGCCTAGTCAGCGGGGTTCTCTTTGAGCAACAATTGCGCCCGGCAATCAACGCCTCGCTGGCTCGCGATAGCGAGGCAGGATGCTTTTCACGAATTTGGTTCCTGCTTGTACCCCGTCTTCAACGCATTTCGAATAGAGGTCCGTCCCCTGCTTGTCGTGACAGCTACGTTCAGCGGAATTTCTGATTGATCTATGTATCTTCCATTCGTCTGGCGTTTGGGTCTGGCAGGCAGTCAAGGCAAACGCTGAAACAGCAAGTAAAAAGTACTTCATAAAATCCCCCGGAATAACGGACGGGATTATGACGAACTTCCGCAGCGTGTCGAGGCTCAACTAGCATTGCGCGAAGTTTGACCCCGCCTATGTGTCTGGGGTGGTGGGGTGATCGCAGAAGGCCGGTTGGGTAGAGGCTTGCCATACATCAGGTTCAGCGGGTGACCGGTCTTCCGCCATGTTGGCGTATCATGATACCGCGCAGCGATAGCCCCACGCCTCTCACCGTGGCTCCACGGACAGGCTCAGGTAGGTCGGATCGAATTCGGCCACGTCCTTCAGTCGTTCCCAGTCGAGAATGATGATCGTGTGGTTGGACCAGGAGATCAGGCGCTCTCGCCTGAGCGTCTGAATGACGCGGTTCATGTGGACGAGCGACAATCCCAGCACGTCGGCCATCTCGCCCTGCGAGAGCGGAAGGTGAAAGGTCCAGCCGTTGGTGCGGCGGACCACGTCCAGCCGGACATAGAGTTCGCAAAGAATGTGGGCGAGGTGCGAGACTTTGGAGCGCCGCCCCATGGCGACGATCCAGGCGCGGTGGATCGAGCCGTGGATCAGCGTATCGAGCCACAACATCCGGGTCAGGTGCGGGTTCTGTTCCGTCACCTGCTTCAGGTCCGCATGGTCGCAAAGGCTGACATGGCATGGGGAAAGCGCGATCACGCCGTGATCCATGGTTTTCAGCAGGAAGGCATGCAGGTCTACGAAATCGCCGGCGACGTGGATCGCCGTGATCTGCCGGGTCCCTTCCGCCGTCAGTTTGTATCGGGCAGCGAACCCGTCGACGAGCAGGCTGCTGTAGCCGGGCCTCGATCCTTCGACCACCAGGTCTTCTCCTGCCAGAAAGCGCCTTTCACGGCCAATGATACGCCGGAGGATGTCGCGCTCTTCATCGGTGAGAAGGTCATGCTGTTCCAGATTGAGAAGTAAGGAGTCGATCACGGTTATCCTCGGCGGGTGTCAATATCCAGGGAAAGAACGGATGAGGAGGCCATATAGATCCCTCGGAAACACTGGCCACTGAGCGGGAACAAATGCCCGCGAAGGAAATTCGGTCGCTAGATACTCAAGGCAGCGAGCATGGAATGGCGCGATATTTCTTCGACTTGATCAATGGCGACGGGCCTGTGCGTGACAATGAGGGTCAGGAAATATCGACTCGCGAGGAGATCAGCCGGGAGGTGAGCCGGATATTGGCCGACATCGCCCGCGAGGAATTTCCCGAGCGGGGGAAGGGCTCGATTTCCGTCGAGGTGCGAAACGAGTTTGGGCAGTCGGTATTTACCGGCCAGCTGTCGTTCCAGACACAATGGCATGATGATCCGGAACTATGACTGTGCAATACCTGGATTCCTCCGAAGTTAATCTTGGCTGCGAGTAATCGTCGTTAGTGTATTATTAACCATATCAAATAGAATTTTATCTTTTCCCCTATTTTCGTTCGCATTTTTGCCGCGATGCTAGCAAAAGTTCGCCTCCATTGTGTCCGTCGGCATAGGGGTATGTCCCGGACCGGTTCAATGGCTGTGAAAGGCGGTGCGATCGCGAGGATCGTTCGCAGCCTGATGCAGTGAAGGCGGCATGGGACGGATGAGTTTGGGTGTGAGTGGCGGCAAGCTTTCGCTGGGTGCGAAATGGCTCGGGATAACGATGGTCTGCGCGGGGATGGCATCCTGCGCGACGACAGAGGCACCGAAGTCGAAACCTCGCAGCAAAGAGTATTTTTCCGAAAAGGAATATGGCGTCAAGGCGAGCCCGCGCGTGGTCGGCGACGGACGACCGGTGCCGAAGGGTGGCGGCCGGTTCATGGTCGGCCAGCCTTATGAAGTGAAGGGCCAGACCTACGTTCCGAAGGAAGATCCGAACTATAACCGGAGCGGTCTTGCCTCCTGGTATGGGTCCGCCTTCCACGGCCGCCTGACCGCCAATGGCGAAGTCTATGACAGCGACCACCTCTCGGCCGCCCATCCGACCTTTCCGCTGCCGAGTTATGCCCGGGTAACCAATATCGACAACGGCACCTCGGTCATCGTCCGGGTCAACGACCGCGGCCCCTATCATCCGGGCCGCATCATCGACGTTTCCGACAAGACGGCCGAAATGCTGGATATGAAGCGGATTGGCACTGCCAAGGTCAACGTGCAGTATGTCGGCCGCGCCCGCATGGACGGCAAGGACATGCCGTTCCTGATGGCCTCCTACATCCGCAAGGGCGATCGCCTGCCGTCGATCCGGCCGGAAGGCCAGATCGCAACCGGCGTCATGGTCGCGTCGAACCAGACGCTGGGCGACCAGCTCCAGAGCTACGGCTCGGCCATGCCGCGTCCGACCGCGCTGGCAGGCCGCACGCCAAGCGGCCCGGCGCCGGCAGCTTCCGCGCCCCCGGCCTTCGAGGCATTCGAGAATTTCTCGACATTGCCGCAGGTCGGCCCGCACCCGATCGAACGGCCGGTTGCCGGGGTTGCGTCCGCGCAGACCCGCCAGGTCGCCTCTTCCTACCCCATCGAGGCTCAGGCGCGGCCACCGCAGGGCCGGAACCTGGAAACCGCCTATTCATCCGCTTCGCAGGCAAAAGCCCCGCAGGTCGTGTTCGGCAACATGGTGCTGGAAGGTCCCAAGGCCGCTCAAAAGCCCGAGCGCTAGTTCATGGGCGATTGCAGGGTGCTATCGCCACTGCTAGGCATGGGGAAGGACGGTTCGTGGGGTGATCATGCGGCGCCTGCTGATTCTGCTTTGCCTAGTATTGCTGCAGGTATTCCTGCAAACCGGCGCGCCTTCGGGAGCGGTCAACGCGCAGGAACCGCCGCCCGCCTTCGTGACCAAGGCGAAGCAGGTCTATATGGTCGAGGCGAAGACCGGCACGGTGCTGCTCGCCTCCAATGAAAACCAGGGCTTCCCGCCGGCCTCGCTCGCCAAGCTGATGACCATGGAAGTGGTTTTCAGTGCGCTGAAGCGCGGCGAGATCAGCCGTGAGACCGTCTTCCCGGTCTCCGAATTTGCCTGGCGCACCGGCGGGGCGCCCTCGGGCACCACGACCATGTTCGCGGCGCTGAAATCCCAGATCCGTGTCGAAGACCTCATCAGGGGCGTCGTCGTCCAGAACGGCAACGATGCCTGCATCGTGCTGGCGGAAGGGATTTCCCGTTCCGAAGCCGAATTTGCATCCCGGATGACGGCTCGCGCCAAGGATCTCGGGCTCGGTCGTTCCGTCTTCGGCAATTCCACTGGCCTGCCGGATACGGAGAGCCGCACGACTGCCCGCGACCTCGTCGAGCTCTCTCGTCATATCTTTCGCGAATATCCGGAATTCTATCCGATCTACGCCCAGCCGGATTTTACCTGGAACAAGATCTTCCAGCGCAACAAGAACCCGCTTTTTTCGCTCAATATCGGCGTCGATGGCCTTGGGGCCGGTTTTGCCGAGGGTTCGGGTTATGCGCTGGTGGCGTCGGTGACACGCAACGGCACGCGGCTCTTCCTCGCCATGGGTGGGCTTGCCAGCGACAAGGAAAGGCTGGAGGAGGCGAGAAGGGTGCTCGAATGGGGACTATCTTCGTTCGAGACCAAGGTCCTGTTCAAGCAGGGAGAGGTGATCGGCCAGGCGAGCGTCTATGGCGGCACGTCGAGCCATGTCGATCTCGTCGCCCGGGAACCGGTCGATATCTATCTGCCGGCCAATAATCCCGACCGCCTCTCCGGGCGAATCATCTATCGCTGGCCGCTGAGGGCTCCGGTGACCGAAGGCCAGGATGTCGGCGTGCTGAGGATTTCTTCGGGCGACCGGGTGGTGCGGGAAGTGCCGCTGGTAACGGCCAAGCCGATCGAAACCGGTAGCCTCGTCAGCCAGGCGACGGACGCTCTGCTCGAACTGATGTTCTTCTGGCTTTGACAACACGATGTTTCGCAGCGCACCCATATGCGTTATAAGCTGAAGCATAAAATTGAGTGCGGAAAGACGCGTGGCAGAACATTCCGGATTGTTCGTAACTTTCGAAGGCGGCGAGGGGGCTGGCAAATCCACCCAGATTCGCCGGCTCGCAGACCAGCTGCGCCGCCGTGGCCATGATGTGCTGATGACCCGCGAGCCTGGCGGCTCGCCGGGGGCGGAAGCCGTGCGCCACGTTCTGCTCTCGGGGGCCGCGGAAGAGTTCGGCGTGCGGATGGAGGCGATCCTGTTTGCCGCCGCCCGCAACGACCATGTCGAGGAAGTAATCCGGCCGGCGCTCGAAAGCGGCGCCGTCGTGCTCTGCGACAGGTTCATCGATTCCTCACGCGTCTACCAGGGCGTTACCGGCAATCTGGAGCCCGATTACATCGAGGCGCTGCAGCGGGTGGCGATCAACGGCGTGGTGCCGGATTGCACGCTGATCCTCGATCTGCCGGCCGAAGTCGGGCTGAAACGCGCCCGCAAGCGCGGCGCCGACAGCGCGCCCGATCGTTTTGAGCGCGAAGAGATCGAAACCCACGAAAAACGCCGCGAGGCCTATCTCGAAATCGCCGAGGCGGAACCGGAACGCTGCTATGTGGTCGACGCCGAGCGCTCCGAAGACGAGATCGCCGACGAGATTTTCGCGATTGTCGAGCCGCTGGTGCGCGAACTGAGCTTTACCCAGAAGAGCAGCGCGGAATCGGTCGGATGAGCGAGGAAACCGCCGGCATTCTGGAAGGCGCCGTGCCGCCGGCGCGCAATCCGCATCTCTATGGCCATCAGACCGCCGAGGAATTCCTGGCGCGCAGCTACCGCTCGGGGAAGGGGCATCACGCGATCCTGATCGAAGGACCGGAAGGCATCGGCAAGGCGACGCTCGCTTTCCGCTTTGCCAACCACGTGCTTTCGCATCCCGATCCCGCGACTGCGCCCGATCGTCTCACCGATCCCGATCTCAATTCGTCCGTCAGCCGCCAGATCGCGTCCGGGGCCTCGCATAACCTCCTGCATCTGGCCCGGCCGGTGGACGAGAAGACCGGCAAGACGAAAACCGCGATTACGGTGGACGAGGTGCGCAGGGCCGGGCATTTCTTCTCGCAGACGTCAGGCACCGGCAACTGGCGGATCGTCATCATCGATCCGGCCGACGATCTCAACCGCAATGCGGCGAACGCCATCCTTAAGATTCTCGAGGAACCGCCGCGCCGCGCGCTCTTCCTGGTCCTCTCGCATGCGCCCGGAAAACTGCTGCCGACGATCCGCTCGCGATGCCAGTCGCTGAGGCTGTCGCCGCTCGGTGACCGGGATCTTGCGAAGGCGCTCGCGGGCCTGGGTACGCCGCTCGACGGCGGCAAGACGCAGGAGATGGTGCTGGCCAAGTCCAAGGGCAGCGTTTCCCAGGCGCTGAAACTCCTGAACTATGGCGGCACCGAGATCATCTCCGCCTTCGAGGAAGTGGTCGCGGCCGACGGGCCTACAGCCCGCAAGGCG
The DNA here is from genome assembly GCF_002968535.1 of Neorhizobium sp. T7_12. Classification (NCBI taxonomy): domain Bacteria; kingdom Pseudomonadati; phylum Pseudomonadota; class Alphaproteobacteria; order Hyphomicrobiales; family Rhizobiaceae; genus Neorhizobium; species Neorhizobium sp. T7_12. The sequence goes on from NZ_PVBK01000001.1 coordinate 1,193,434, forward strand.
ATGCACCGGCTGGCGGATGTGCTGTCCGGCAAGGACAGCGAAGTGATCTTCGGTTTTTTCCTGGAGCACCTGAGCGATCACCTGATCGCCAAGGCGCGCAACGCGGCCCTTGCCGGCGATCTTCCGACGGCCGACCGGCAGGCTAAACTGGTCAGCGACATGACCGAGAAGATTACCATCGCGCAGGTCTATAATCTCGACCGCAAGCAGACGATCCTGTCGATCCTCGATGCCGCGCGGCGCTGAGCTAAGGGCAGGGGCGGGAACCGCATAAGGAACTTTGTGTTTCGCATCAGCGAAACATGCGCTAAGAGCGGCATGATCCAAATCCAAGTGCCCGAGTGCCCCTGATGTCCGACAAGACGCCCTATTACATCACCACTGCGATTTCCTACCCGAACGGCAAGCCGCATATCGGCCATGCCTATGAGCTGATCGCGACGGATGCCATGGCGCGCTTCCAGCGCCTGGACGGCAAGGATGTTTTCTTCCTGACCGGCACGGACGAGCACGGCCAGAAGATGCAGCAGACGGCGCGCGCCGAAGGCATTGCGCCGGAAGCGCTTGCCGAGCGCAACTCGAGTGAGTTCCGGGCGATGGGCAAGCTGCTCAACGCGTCCAACGACGATTTCATCCGCACCACCGAGCAGCGCCACCACGAGGCCTCCAAGGATATCTGGAACCGGATGGCCGACAATGGCGACATCTACAAGGATACCTATGCCGGCTGGTATTCGGTGCGTGACGAAGCGTTTTATGCCGAGGACGAAACATCGGTGCGCGATGGCGTCCGCTACGGGCCGCAGGGAACGCCGGTGGAGTGGGTTGAGGAGTCCAGCTACTTCTTCAAGCTCTCCGAATACGGCGATAAGCTGCTGAAGCACTACGAGGAAAACCCGGATTTCATCGGCCCCAACGAGCGCCGCAACGAGGTGATCTCCTTCGTGAAATCCGGCCTGCGGGACCTGTCGGTATCGCGCACGACCTTTGATTGGGGTATCAAGGTACCGAATGATCCGGCCCATGTCATGTATGTCTGGGTTGATGCGCTGACCAATTACATCACCGCAACCGGCTATATGGAAGATCCGAACGGCCCCCGCGCCAAATATTGGCCGGCGGACGTGCATGTCATCGGCAAGGACATCATCCGCTTCCATGCGGTCTACTGGCCGGCTTTCCTGATGTCGGCGAAGCTGCCGCTGCCGAAGCGCGTGTTCGCCCACGGCTTCGTGCTGAATGCCGGTGAGAAAATGTCGAAGTCGGTCGGCAATGTCGTCGATCCGTTCGAGCTTCTGGAGAAATTCGGGCTCGACTACGTGCGCTATTATCTCTGCCGCGAGATTTCCTTCGGTCAGGACGGCAATTGCAACGATCAGCTGATCGCCACCCGCGTCAATGCGGATCTGGCCAACGGCATCGGCAACCTTGCCAGCCGCTCGCTGTCGATGATCGTCAAGAATTGCGACGGCCATGTTCCGGAACCGGGCGAGCTCACCGATGCCGACAAGGAACTGCTTGCGGCGGCCGACGGCCTGATCGCCATCTGCCGCGAGGAAATGGACAAGCAGCTGATCAACCGCGCTCTTGCGGCGATCATCGGCGTCGTTTCCGAGACGGACCGTTATTTTGCGGCTCAGGCGCCGTGGGTGCTGAAAAAGACGGATACGGCCCGCATGGGCACGGTGCTCTACGTGACGGCGGAGGTCGTGCGCCAGATCGCCATTCTGCTGCAGCCGTTCATGCCGGAATCGTCGGCCAAGCTGCTCGATCTCGTGGCTTCTCCGGCCGACAGCCGTGATTTTGCGGCGCTTGGCGAAGCTGGTCGCCTGAAGCCCGGTACGCCGCTCGAAGCCCCGGCGCCGGTCTTTCCGCGTTATGTGGCGCCGGAAGCGAGCGCATAAGGCCTTATCCATGCTGATCGATACCCATTGCCACCTGGATTTTGCCGATTTCGCCGAGGAGCGCGACGCAATCGTGTCGCGCGCCCACGAGGCCGGCGTCGGCCAGATGGTGACGATCTCGACGCGGGTTCGAAAACTCGACGGACTGCTTGCACTCACCGAGCAATATCCGTCGGTTTTCTGCTCGGTCGGCACGCATCCGAACAATGCCGGCGAGGAACTGGACATTGAGACCGAAGACCTGGTGCGGATCGCCAATGCGCATGAGAAGATCGTCGCGATCGGCGAGGCCGGGCTGGACTATTTCTACGACACGCAGACGCCGGCCGACCAGAAGACCGGGCTGATCCGCCATATCGCGGCCGCCCGGGAAACCGGTCTGCCGCTGATCATCCACAGCCGCAGCGCCGACGAGGACATGGCCGAGATCCTGACGGCGGAAAGCGGGAAGGGGGCCTTCCCTTTCATCCTGCATTGTTTCTCGTCGGGCGCCGACCTTGCCCGCATCGGCGTGGAACTCGGTGGTTACGTATCCTTCTCCGGCATCCTGACATTCCCGAAATCGGAAGACCTGCGCACGATCGCCAGAACCGTGCCGCTCGACCGGTTGCTGGTCGAGACGGATGCGCCTTATCTGGCGCCGAAGCGCTGGCGCGGCAAGCGTAACGAACCTTCCCATGTGGTGAATACGGCCGAGGTGCTCGCCGAATGCATGGGCGTCAGCTACGAGGAAATCGCTGAGGTTACCACGGAGAACGCGTTCCGCATTTTCTCCAAGATGCCGAGGCTCTGACCTGTGGCGAGGTATCGGCGACGCTTCACCATTCTTGGCTGCTCGTCGTCGCCGGGCGTGCCGCGGCTGAATGGCGACTGGGGCGTCTGCGATCCGAACAACCCTAGGAACCGCCGCACCCGTGCCGCCTTCATGGTGGAGCAGATCGCGCCCGATGGCGGCAGCACCGTGGTGGTCATCGACACCGGTCCTGACTTTCGCGAGCAGATGATCTCCGCCAACGTACAGCGGGTCGATGCGGTTCTCTACACCCACGCCCATGCGGATCATCTGCACGGCATCGACGACCTGCGCGGTTATTTCATCCTGCAGCACCATCGCATCCCGATCTACGCCGATCCGGTCACCATGGACCGGATCCGCCAGGGGTTCGGTTATTGCCTGGAAACGCCGCCGGGCGGCAATTATCCGCCGATCGTCCGGCCGTTCCTGATCGAGACCATGGACGAGCCGATCGTCGTGGACGGGCCGGGCGGACCGATCCGTTTCCTGCCGCATCTGCAGGTGCATGGCGACATCCATTCGCTGGGTTTCAGGATCGGCGACGTGGCCTATTGCAGCGATGTCAGCGACTTTCCGCCTGAAAGCGTGGCGAAGCTCGGCGGGCTCGACGTGCTGATCATCGATACGCTGCAGTACCGATATCACCCGAGCCATCTGTCGCTCGAACAGGCGCTTGAATGGATCGCGAAATTTGCGCCGAAACACGCGATCCTGACGCATATGCATCTTCCGCTCGACTACGACACCGTGATGGCGCAGACGCCGCAGCATGTCGAACCAGCCTATGACGGTCTCGCGTTCGAGGTTGTCCTCGATCTCTGATCGATGGCAGAATAATAGTGGAGTGGAGTGGCCACAAATCCCGGTTTTCCAGGCCTGGGTGCGTATCGGATAGTTCCATAATCTATCTTATGCGACACTTGGATGTAGGGGCTATTTAGTAATGCGACAGTTGGGCCAGTTAGAGATGCGACAGTCTCGCCTCTCGACGCACTGGTCAAAGCCAACGTTGGGAGCAAGGATGACGATCTTCAGCCTGGTCGAGACCATGA